>JAXLYZ010000065.1:0-53611 GCA_046351155.1 Myxococcota bacterium | reverse complement strand
GCATGGCCGACCGGTGCGCAGCACGGCGGCGATCTGCTGGTGCATGAGCAGGTCGGCGTAGCGCCGGATGGGGCTCGTCAGCTGGGTGTAGGCCCCGACCCCGAGCGTGAAGTGCGCGTCCGCGGTGGTCTTCAGCTGCGACGGCTTCAGGCGGCGCAGGAGCTCGTACTGGCGCGCGGGATCGTCGATGCGACCGGTGCGCGGATCGGTGGCCGGCACCGGCTCGTCGGGCGCCGCCTGGGTGCGATAGAGGCAGGGGATGCCGCGGTCGACGCAGTACTCGGCGGCCGCCGCGCAGGTCGCGACCAACAGCTCCGAGATGAGCTGGCGCGCCGGGCCGAGCGGGTCGCCGACCTTGGGGCGGATGGTGCCGTCGGGCTCGCGCACGAAGTAGACCTCGGGGCGCTGGAACGTCACCGCGCCGCGGCGATGGCGCGCCGCGCGATGGCGCTCGACCAGCTCCGCGACGCGCCTGAGCGCGGCGGCCTCGGGCCCCGCCAGGTCGGCCGCCCCGGCCTCGGCCTCGCCTCCGGTCAGCAGGCGATCGGCCTCGTCGTAGGTGAAGGCGCGCTGCACGCGGATGCGCACGCGCGTGATGTCGAGGTCGCGCAGGCGCCCGTCGGCCTCGATGCGGAACGAGAAGTCGAGCGCGCTGCGCTCGGCACCGGCGATGAGCGACGCCACGCCCTCGGCGATGACCGGCGGCAGCATCGGCACCTTGCCCTCGGGCAGGTACAAGGTCGAGACGCGGGCCTGCGCGGCCTTGTCGAGCAGCGAGCCCGGCGTCACCCAGGCGGCGGCGTCGGCGATGAGCACGTGCAGGCGCTCGGGGTCGCTCGGGTCGAGCGCCACCGCGTCGTCGATTTCGGTCGTCTCGGGATCGTCGATGGCCAGCGCCATCAGATGCGAAAGGTCCTTGCCGATCGGCAGCGGCTGCTGTGCCACGCGCTCGGCCTCGGCCAGCACCTCGGGCGCGAACGACAGCGTCATGCCGGCGCGGATGGGCGCGAGGTTCGAGTCGGGCGTGAACACGCCGAGGCGCACCAGCAGCTCGAAGGTCGGCAGCGCCGGCAGCGCCAGCGGCACCTTCAGGGCCGTCAGCAGCGGCTCGGCCAGCGCGAAGCCCGTGCCCTCGCGACCGTGGGCCGCCACGTCGACCAGCGCCGCGCGATAGTCGTCGTCGAGCGTCAGCGGCTCGCCCGCCAGCGCGCGCTCGATGGCCGCCCTGGCGTTCGCCAGCTTCTCGGCCGCGGCCTCCTTCTCGGCGCGCTTCCGTCGCGTCTCGCCCACCGCCTCGTCCGACTCGCGGACGAGGGTGCGCTCCTTCATCTTGTAGCAGGTCGGGTCGCGGAACACCGCCAGCGCGACCGCGTCCTCGGCGGCCGGGCCGGCGTTGCCGAGCGCGTGCGCCGCGACCGTGGCCGGGGCCGCGTCGGGCGCGTCGCGCCAGGCCGTGGCGAGGTCGGCCACGGCGGCCAGGCGCTGCACCTCCTGCCAGTACGCCGCGAGCTCGTCGGGGTTTCCCAGCACCTGGCGACCGACCCAGAAGAGGCGCTGCGGCGCCACCGCGAAGCGCTCGCCGATGAGGCTCTGCAGCACGAAGCGCGAGCCTTCCCGAGCCGCCACCCACGCGGGTCCGAGCTCACCTCGCTCGGCGAGGAGGACGACGGTACCCGGGAGGCCTTCATGCATGGGCGAGCCTTGCCACGACCCCGCCCCACTGCCAAGCCCTTTCCATGCGCCGTCGGTATGGCCGGGATAGGCACGCCCTATTGGACCCGACCCAGTGCCGGTTCGCATGATGGCACCGGAGCCGCTGGGTATCGCGTGGCGCCCGCTTGCTCTCGGACCGTGTGGCCCGAGCGCGGCGAGCGTCGACGCCGCGGTGTGTCTGCTGGAGGTACGCGATGAGATTTGACCGCTCACTATGTGGCACCGTGCTCGGGCTCGGGCTCGGATTCCTGATGACCGCGTGTGGCGACAGCGGCGGCACCACCGCCGACACGTCGACCACGGCCGACACCTCGACGCCCGAGGACACGGCGACGGCCACCGACACGTCGACCCCCGAAGACACGACGACGACCCCCGACACGACCGTCGCCGACAGCGTCGCCGACACGACCACCGAGGACACGAACGTCGTCGACACCAACCTTCCCGATACCGGCCCGACCTGCACCGAGGGCGCGCCGGTCTGCGATCCAGGCTGCGGCGCCGACTCGGCTTGCGTGTATGCCGACGGCGACTGCAGCTGCGTTCCGAAGTGCGTCGTGGGCGCCGAGGTCTGCGACGAGGGCGGGCCCAACGACGGCTGCCCGACCGGCAAGTTCTGCGGCGCCGGCTGCCAGTGCTTCGACGACGTGCCGGCCTGCGACCCCGAGGCGCCGCAGTGCGCCGGCAGCGGGCCCAACGCCGGCTGCGCCGCCGACCAGGCCTGCGACGCGAGCTGCACCTGCCAGACGGTGGTGCCGCCGGCGACGCTGCTCCGCCCGAGCCGCTCGTCGGCCGTCGACATCGACGTCAACGACGCGGTCGTGGCCATGGTCAACAGCGACGACGGCTCGGTGTCGTTCTTCCACGACCTCGGCACGGCCACGCCGCCGGCGCCCGTGAAGATCGCGACCTCGCTGGCCGCGGCCAAGAGCGAGCCCATGGCGGTGGTCATCCACCCCGACGGCAAGACCGCCTTCGTCGCCAACCGCGCCACCGGCACCGTCTCGCGCATCACCGGCATCGACACCGCCACGCCGACCGTCGCCAAGGAGGCCGCGCTGTGCGCCGAGTGCGTCGGCGTCGCGCTGTCGCCGACCGGCGCGCACCTCATCGTCAGCGACTGGGTGAACGGCACGGTGCTGGTCGTGAAGAGCTCCGACCTGAGCGTCGAGCGCACGCTCGACCTGGGCGGCAACCCCTACGCGATAGCCGTGACCAATGATGGCGACGCCGACGATAGCGACGAGCTAGCGCTCGTCACCGAGTTCTTCGGCCGCCCCGAGGGCAAGGAGATGGACGACCAGGGCCGGAAGGGCGTGGTCCACGTGGTGCCGCTCGACGGCACCTCGGCGCCGCGGGAGATCCTGCTGGCGCCGCTCGAGAGCTGCTTCACCGGCGACCTCGCCGGCGCGGTGGCCACGACCGCCTGCTTCCCGAACCAGCTCCAGGGCATCACGATCCACACCGCGTTCGGCAAGACGCGCGCCTTCGTGGTGTCGCAGGCGGCCTCGCCCAAGGGCCCCATCGCCTTCAACCACAACGTGCAGGCGCTGGTGAGCGTCATCGATCTGGCCAGCGAGACCGAGGCGGTCGCGCTCACCAAGAACCTGAACCAGCTCATCAAGGACCAGCAGCCCGACACCGATCTCGACGACAGCATCGGCCGCCGCTTCATGAACACGCCGGTCGCCATCGCCTTCGTCAACAACCCGACGCGCGCCTTCGGCTACGTCATCTCGGCCGCCAGCGACGTGGTGCTGCGCGTGGTGTGGAACGAGGACGACTCGGTCTCGGTCGGCTCGGGCACGAACTTCAACATCCCGGTCGGGCAGAATCCGCAGGGCATCGTGACGCGCAACAAGAAGGGCCCCGACGCCTTCGTGGCCAACCTCATCTCGCGCAACCTGTCGGTCTTGTCCTTCGCCGACCAGAACGTCGCCAAGACGCTGGCGTCGACGCCGCAGCCGACCGACCCCGCGACCGACGAGTTCAAGGTCTGGAAGGGCAAGCGCTTCTTCAACACCTCGACGGGCATCTGGTCGAAGGAAGGCTGGGGCAGCTGCCAGGGCTGCCACTTCCTCGGCCTGACCGACACCGTCACCTGGGCCTTCGGCGCGGGCCCGCGCTCGACCGTGTCGCTCGACGGGCAATATGCCAGCGGTGATTCGACCGACATGCGCGCGCTGAATTGGACTGCCATATTCGACGAGACGCACGACTTCGAGAACAACGTGCGCGGCACCTCGGGCGGGAAGGGCGCCATCCAGCGCGCCGACGGCACGCCGGTCGTCAGCCCGGTGGGAGCCCCGGCCGCGTTCGCGCAGATCACCGTGGAGGACGGCGTCAACATCGAGAACCACCAGGCGCTGAACGGCTCGATGAAGTTCCTGACCCACACCGCGGCCATCTGCGGCAACGCCGCCACCTGCCCGGACTGGGATCTGGTCGACCGCTACATCCAGACCATCCGCAGCCCGCGCGGCAAGTCGAACAGCGAAGGCGACGTCGCCAACGGGCGCCAGCTCTTCGAGGACGGCGGCTGCGCCAAGTGCCACGCCGGCCCGAAGTGGACCGTGTCGCGCACCTTCTACGAGCCCGACGTCTTCCTCGGCGACCCCCCGAATCGCCGCTTCGAGGTCCAGCGCGCCTTCCAGTCGACCAAATCCGCGACCCTCCTCTCCACGCTGCCCGACGACATCAACGTCGACGCGACGCTCGTCGCGGGCAACGACGGCACCGGCCTCCCGGCGCTGCGTCGCCAGGCGTGCAACCTCCGCGCGGTCGGCACCTTCGCCGCCGCGGGCGGAGCGGCGGAGACGCGCGACAACGGGACGGAGGCGCAAGGCGCGAAGGGCTTCAATCCGCCTTCGCTCCTCGCGCTTGCGCTCTCCGCCCCGTATCTGCACAACGGCGCCGCTGCCACGGTGGAGGACGTCCTCGACGCCACGCGCTTCGAGGACCACCTCATCGCCGGCAACCCGAACTTCGTCCTGTCGCAGTCGGACAAGGAGGACCTCGCGGCCTTCCTCCTGTCGATCGACGAGAGCACCGAGCCGTTCGACATCCCGGCCGACGCCCAGCTGTGCCCGCTGGACTTCACGCCGTGAGCTGACGATAGGGGGAGGGGGACGCTCAGGACCCGGGTGGCAACCAGGTCCGAGCCAGGCTGTCGACGCTCTTCAGGAGCGTCGGCAGCCGATGTTCGCCATGCATGCGCTCGACGGCGGCGACGGCGTCGTCGAGCGCCATGCCCGCGGCCGAGACCCACAGCGGCCGCGCGCTGCGACCCCGCAGCACGGCGCGGGCGATGGGCGCGTCGCGCTCGAGGCCGGGCCGTCCGCGCTTCGCCACGCCGACCACCGGCACGGCGCGCTCCAGGCGCTCGAAGAGATGCCCGCCCAGGCCGGGAACGCCGGGGGCCAGCCACACGAAGCCGTCGACGACGACGGCGGCGAGCGACGGCGCGCTCGCCAGCACCGCCAGCAGCGCGGGCAGCTCGCGCTCGGCGAAGTGGCCGCTGCGGTAGGCGGCGACGCCGTGGACGACCTCGACGCGCGTCGCGGCGGGTGCCGCGTCCTCCCAGCGCTCGAAGAGGACGCAGCCTGCCACCGCCAGGTCGCCGCGATAGTCGACGTCGACGCAGGCCAGCCAGGCCGAATCGCTCCGACCGCTGGCTTCGCCAGCGTCACTCACGTGGCCTCGCTCCGCCGCGCTTCGCTCGGAATTTGTCACTCTCGCCAATCGAAGCGCGGACGCGGCTCAGCTGCCCGAGTCGAGCTTCTGCAGCTCCTCGGAGCCCGGCAGCTGCGACAGGTCGGGCACGACGATGATCTCGATGCGCCGGTTCTGGGCGCGACCGGCGTCGTCGGCGTTCGAGGCGCGCGGCTTGAACTCGGCGTAGGAGGCGGCCGAGATGTGATCGGCCGGCATGCCGGCGTCGATCATGGTCTTCAGCACCGAGTGCGCGCGGTCGAAGGCGAGGTCCCAGTTCGAGCGGTAGGCCGCCGTCCGGATGGGCACGTTGTCGGTGTGGCCGGCGATCTGGAATTGGCGATCGCCGATGGTCTTCAGGATGCCGGCGACCTCGGTCACGGCCGCCTTGCCCTCGGCCGAGAGCACGGCCGAGCCGCTGCCGAAGAGCACGTCGGTGGCGAGCTCGACGACCATCTTGCCGTCGACGATGCGCACGCGCAGCTTGCCCGAGTCGATGAGCGTCTTGAAGCGCGCGAGGAGATCGCGGAACTCCTGGATGCGCGCCTCGGCGGCGGCTTTGCGCTTCTGCACCTCGGCCAGCGCGGCCTCGAGCTCGGCGGCGGCGGCGGTGAGGCGGACCTTGTCGCCGACCAGGCCGACCTTCTCGGCGTTGAGGTTCTCGATCTGCTTGCTGAGGGTGGCGATGTCGGCCGCGCACTTGTCGCGCTCGGCGGCGAGCGTCCGCACGAACTCGTCGATCTGGGCCTGCTGCTCGGCGTCCTTCTGCTCGGCGGCGGCCTTGTAGTCCTTGTACTTCTTCTCCAGCCGCTCGTAGCGGCCGGAGCTGACGCAGCCGGCGCCGAACGCGGCCAACGTGCCGATCACCACCCAAGTGCGCTTGTGCATGTTCCGCATGGCCATCTCTCTCAGGGATTCGGCGAAGTGGCATCGAGCGCGCGCTTGACCCGCTCCCAGCGGGCGCACGCGTCGGGGTCCTTGGCGAGGCAGCCGCGTCGATAGAGGCGGGCTGCCGCCTTCAGGTCGAGCGGCGCGCCGGCGCCGGTCTCGTGCATGCGCCCGAGGCCGAGGCAGGCCTCGAGCTGGCCGGCCTCGCACGACTTCTCGTAGAGCGCGCGCGCCTTCTCGAGGTCGCGCGTGACGAAGGTGCCCGACTCGTAGAGCACCGCCTCGTTGCTGCACGCCTCCATCGAGCCGCCGGCGCACAGGCGCTCGAACTGCCGATGCGCCAGCGCCTCGTCCTTCGGGCCGCCGCGGCCGGCGAGCAGCATCACCGCCCAGTTGCCGCAGGCCTGGTCCTGACCGCGGCCGCAGGCGTCGGCGTAGAGCTCGCGCGCGCGCTTGTCGTTCTTCGAGACGCCGAGCCCCCACTGCAGGAGGAAGGCGAGGTGGGCGCAGCCCGACGGGTCGCCGTCGACGCAGGCGCGCTGGTAGAGCTGGCTCGCGCGGATCTCGTCCTTCGGCACCACCTCGCCGAGCTGATAGGCCAGGCCGAGGTTGGCGCAGCCGTTCGACTGGCCGCGCGTGCACGCCGTGTCGTAGTAGCGCAGGGCGCGCGTCGCGTCGGGCGGCACGTCGATGCCGCGCTCGACGATGATGCCGGCTTCCACGCACGAGGTCGCGTCGCCCAGGCGGCAGCCCTCGTCGAAGCGCTCGAGCGCGGCCTTGCCGTCCTTCTTGATGCCGACCGCGCCGTCGCGGTGCATGACGCCCAGCGCGTAGCAGCCGGCCGGCACCTTGCGCGTGCAGACCTCGGCGCAGGCGTCGCGGTCCTTCGTCTCGAGGCAGTGGTCGGCCAGCTCGTAGTCCGCGCGGGCGCGGTCGGTGTCCGCGGTCGAGGCGCAGCCGACGCCGACGGCGCAGGCGCCGCCGAGCCCGAGGAGGGCCATGAGGATCGAAGCACTGCGAAGGCGATCGGACGACATGCCAGGCGCACCCTACGATCGTTCGGCGCGAGTGCCAACCACGGACGGCGGGTCGAGGTTCGGCGTTGCGACACCCGCGGTGCGCGGGTATCACCCGCCTGTGGAACGCACACCCTCGCTGCTGCTCGTCGTCCTCGTCATCGCCGCCTGCGGCGGGCCGGCGGCCCCAGGCCGCCCCCGACGGCGGCCCGCCGAGCGCGCCACAAGCGCCGTCCGGCGGGCCCTTGCCCGCGCCCGCGACGACCCCGCCGGCGGCTCCCGATGCGCCGCCCGCCACGCCGACCGCGGACGCGCCGAAGGACCCCACCGACCCGGCGCTGCGCGCCGACCTGCCGCCGCTGCCGCGCTTCGCCGAGCAGAAGCAGGTGGTCGATCACCTGCTCGCGGCGGTGCACGCGGCGCCCGACGCGGCGGCCGCGCTGCAGGCCGTCGACGCGCGTGCGCCAGGACGACGCGGCGCTGCTCGCGCGAGCGCGCGCGTTCGCGGCGCACCGCGTGGCGTTCGCGGCGCAGGAGGGCGGGCGCCTCGCGGCGCTGGCCGACGGCGCCCTCGACGCGGCCCAGAGCGAGGACCGCGCGCGCTGGACCGAGCCAGTCATGAGCGCGGCGCGCGCGCTGGCGCACGAGGCCTTCGCGCGCCTGCCGGCCGAGGCCGCGCCGTCGCCCGACGCGCTGCCCGCCCCGCCGCCCATCACCGAAGAGGAGCTCCAGCTGGTGGCCGACCTCCAGGCCCGACGCTGCCGGCTCGCCACGGCGATCCTCACCGACGCGAAGAGCCCGGACCACATCGACCAGACCATCGACGCCTTCCAGAAGTCCGACGGCGCGCGCGTGCTCGAGCTGCGCGCGGTCGAGGAGGCGGCGCTCGGCATCCACGACAACGAGGCGCGCGACGGCGTCGACGTCTCGCACTTCGCCGCCGGCGACCCCGGCCTCGACCACGCGCGCCGCGTGGCGCGCCTGCGACGGGCTGGTGCAGCGGCTCGCGCAGGCCTGGAACCCCGACCTGCCGCCGGCCAAGCACCTGTTCGTGCCGGCCATGGTGAAGGTGTGGCTGCCGTTCGAGGTGCCGCACTGAGTGGATCGGATGGCCTCGCTCCGGCCGCCCTCATCCTCCCTCTTCCTCCAGCTCGCGCCTCTCGCGCGAGCCTACGTCAGCGGCACGGGGGCGAATTGCGGTGCCCTCGCGAAAGCTCTAAGGTGCTGCCCATGTCGAAGGTCATCATCACCCTGCTCGCAACCTTGATGGCCACGACCGTGGCGCGCGCCGACGACAGCGAGGTCTGCCAGCGGGCGCGCTCGGTGATGGACGCCGGCATGGCGCGGAGCGCCACGCCCGAGGCCTGCCAGCGCGCGCTCGACTCGGCCGAGGAGGAGCGCTGGCAGCTGTGGCTCGACATGGCGCTCGCGGCCGAGAAGGGCGGCGACCGCGAGCAGGCCGTCAACGGCTACTCGAAGTTCGTCGACGCCGCCGACCGGCGCGGCCAGCGCCTCGGCGAGATCTGGGGCCACCAGCGCGACGACGCGCGCACCGCCATCGCGCGCCTCGACACCGAGCTCCTCCAGAAGAAGGCGCGCGTCACCATCGCGAGCATCCCCGACGGCGCCGAGGTGACCATCGTGTCGGGCGCCATCCTGGTGCCGGGCAGCACGCAGAAGACGCCGACCATCCACTACTTCGCGCCGGGCAGCCACATGGTGCGGCTGTTCTCGGCCGAGACCAAGGCGTCGCGCGAGATCAACTTCTCGGTGGAGGCCGGCCAGACGCTCGAGCTCAAGGCCGACCTCCGCGCCGGCGCGCCCACCGACTACGGCATCATCGAGGGCGCCGGCCCGGCGCTGCGCGGCCAGACGCCGGCCGCCGACACCGGCGACCCGGGCATGGGCCACGGCAACGGCTCGGTCGTGGTCGAGGTCCAGGGCGGCCCCGACAGCCACGGCCCGGGCGGGGCGAACGGGCCCGGCGGGCCCAAGGGCCCCGACGGCGACGACGACCCCGACGGCCCGCCGCAGACCGTCACGCACCACTCGGTGTTCCGCACCCTCGGTGTCGTCGGCGTGGCCGCCGGCATCGGCACGCTCGCGGCCGGCGCCGTGTTCCTCGCCAACGGCTCGGGCCTCGACGACGAGTTCAGGGCCTGCGCCGCGCCCGGCTCGGGCTGCAGCGCCAAGGCCGCCGCGCTCAACGCGCTCGAGCACGAGGCCGACGTGCAGTACACGCGCTCGACGGTGGCCTTCATCGTCGGCGGCGCGCTCGTGGTGGGCGGCGTCCTGGCGTTGGTGCTGGTCGACGACGGCCCCGAGGTCGCGCCCGCCACGACCGGCGCGCACGTCACGCCGTGGATGTCGCCCGATGGCGCGGGCCTCTCGGCGACCGTCGGCTTCTAGCCGCGCGCGCTCGAACGGCGCGCCGCCGAGTCGGGGCGATCCCGCTCGGCCGCGCTCAGGCTGCGCTCGGGTTCAGCCGCCGGTGATGACGTCGGGCGAGCCGGCGATGGACTTGCCGTTGCCGCCGCAGTGCGTCTGCGCGTCGTCCTTCCGGTGGGCGCCCTTGCCGTTGATCTTGACCGTGCCCGACTTGCCCTTGGCCACCCAGGTGTTGGGGCCGCAGCAGGCCGCGTGCACACCGGGGTCGCCTTCGCGGACCGCGGGCAGCTTGTTCACGATGACGTTGGGCGAGCCGCCGACGGCGGCACCCACGGCCGGGTGCGGGCACGCAGGACAACCATGGGCGTCGCTGTCGACCTTGCCGTTGTCCCCTACTCGATGTTGCGGAGGCACGATGATTCTCCTGTGGGCCGCGTGCGCGCGCGGCGCCCCACACGGACTGACCCCAACCAGTCGCACACTATGGGCGCGTGGGGTCGGAGTGTCAACCACCCGGGCCCGCGCGGCGGCCCGCGCGCAGGCGTCGACACCCCGATCGAACCGGGCTATGCACCGCGCAGTGCATCGACCTGTCGCTACGAGGCAAGAGCATGACCGAACCGATGTCGTCCGAAGAAATGGTCCGCTTGTGCAAGGCGCACACGCTCTACACGTGGGCCAAGCAGTCCGCGGTGAACCCGGTCCCCATCGCGCGCGCCGAGGGCATCTACTTCTGGACCCCCGACGGCAAGCGCTACATCGACTTCAACAGCCAGCTCATGTCGGTGAACATCGGCCATCACCACCCCAAGGTGCGTGAGGCGATCAAGCGCCAGGCCGACGAGCTCGTCTTCGCGCACCCGCAGTCGGCGACCGCCGTGCGCGCCCGCGTCGGCAAGCTCTTCGCCGACATCACGCCCGACCCGATCAACACCTTCTTCTTCACGCTCGGCGGCGCCGAGGCGAACGAGAACGCGGTGCGCGCGGCCAAGCTCTTCACGGGCCGCCAGAAGATCATTGTGCGGCATCGCGCCTACCACGGCTCGACCAACCTCACCCTCAACATGACCGGCGACCCGCGCCGCTGGCCGAACGAGCCTGCCGCCCCCGGCATCATCCGCGTGATGGACCCGCAGCCGTACAAGTACAGCTTCGGCAAGGACGCCGCCGAGGCCGCCCGGCAGAACCTCCTCTACCTCGAGGAGATCCTGATGTACGAGAACCCGAAGGCCATCGCCGCCATCGTGGTCGAGACCGTCACCGGCACCAACGGCATCCTCATCCCCGAGACGAGCTACATGCAGGGGCTGCGTCGCATGTGCGACGAGCACGGCATCATGCTCATCTGCGACGAGGTCATGGCGGGCTTCGGCCGCACCGGAAAGCTCTACGCGTTCGAGCACTTCGGCATCGTGCCCGACATCGTCACGCTGGCCAAGGGGCTGACCTCGAGCTACCTCCCGCTCGGCGCGGTCGGCCTCTCCGACAAGGTCGCCGACTTCTTCAAGGACAACGTCTTCGCCGGCGGCCTCACCTACAACTCGCACCCGATGCTGCTCGCGTGTGCCGAGGCCAACGTCGAGGTGATGCTCGAGGAGAAGATGATCGAGAACGCGGCGCGCATGGAAGGCGTCGTGAAGGAGGAGTACGCGCGCCTCAAGTCGCGCCACCCGTCCTTCAAGGAGGGGCGCGTCATCGGCCTCTTCGGCATGATCGACCTGCAGAAGAACTCGGCCGGCGAGCCGCTCGCGCCCTACAACGGCACGTCGCCGGCGATGACCAACTTCGCCAAGGCGCTCGACGAGGCCGGCCTCTTCAGCTTCGTCCGCTGGGCGAGCTTCACGTGCATCCCGCCGCTGTGCATCACCGAGGCGCAGCTCCACGAGGCGTTCGAGATCATCGACCGCTGCCTCTACGTGGCGGACAAGGGCTTCGAAGGGTGAGCCGAACGGGGAGGGCCGCGCCGCGGCGAGGTCCTCCGCTCGGCCGCATCACTCGAGCAGGCTGCGCAGCATCCACGCCGTCTTCTGGTGCTCGGTCATGCGACGCGTGAGCAGGTCGACCGTGACCTGGTCATGCAGCCCGTCGGCCTGGTCGAGCACCGTCGAGCAGGTGTGGTTCACGGCCTCGTGACCTTCCTGCAGGTGGCGGATCATGTCCTTCGCCGCGGGCACGCCGACCGGCTCCTTCAGCGACGTGAGCTTGGCGTACTCGGCGTAGGTGGCCGGCGCCGGCGCGCCCAGCGCGCGGATGCGCTCGGCGATCTCGTCGACCGCGAGCCAGAGCTCGTTGTACTGCGTCTCGAACTGCAGATGCAGCGTCTGGAACATCGGACCCGTCACGTTCCAGTGGAAGTTGTGGGTCGTCAGGTAGAGCGTGAAGGTGTCCGCGAGCACGCGGCCCAGGCTCTCGCCGAGCTGCTTGCGCGTCTCCTTGTCCAAGCCGACGTCGACTTTCATGGGTCTCCTCGATGCGGTTGAGCCGTGACTGGGGGCTACGCGCCGAGGTCGTCCAGCCGGGCAGCCCGGCCTTGGCTCGGGCGCCCGTCGCGCGGCCGAATCATTCGGCGGCGCGGACCTCCAGCTCGTACGGGCCGGCGTCATTCTTGATGTTCTCGGCCCCGTCGACCACGATGGACACGGTCTCGCCCTGGCCAAGCGTGAGATGCATCGTCTCGACGTCCTGCGTGTCGCTGGCCGCGAGGCACGTGGCCGCCTGGTTGGCGCAGTCGCCGAGCGCATAGACGATGGCGTCCCAGCCGTGCGGCACCACCTCGACGACGTAGTCGCCGGCGGCCGGCGCGGTGAAGCTCCAGACCTGGTCGCTCGAGCCGACGCCCTTCGACACGAAGCCCGGGCACTGCGCCTCGTCGACGAGGTACTCGTTCCAGGCCTTGCTGGTGTCGCCGCCGCCGCTGAAGGGCAGGGCGCCGACGGTGAAGGCCGAGGCGCAGGTGTTGCCCGCGACCGTCGCCGGGTTGGTGCACACCTGCTCGGCGCTGCACACGTCGGCCGGCACGGCGCACGTGCCGCAGCTACCGCCGCAGCCGTCGGCGCCGCAGTTCTTGCCGTCGCACTGCGGCGTGCAGGTGTGCTCGACGACCAGCGTGTAGTTGCCTTCGACCGCGGCCGGCGCGTCGATGCCGTCGATGGTGATGTAGACGACCTCGTCGGCCGTGAGCGTGACGTCGGCGCGCGCGCCGCTGGCCACGCACTCGGCGCCGTTGCCGCAGCCGCGCGTGACGTACAGCTGGACCGGGAAGTTGCCCGTGACGCGGAAGGTGTAGTCGCCGGCGCCGCGCGACTGGAAGGCGTAGACCACGTCCTTCGAGGCGGCGCCGCTCGGCGCGTCGACGCACGGGTTGTCGCGGTTCGGCGAGTAGCCGCCGGTGCCGAAGTCCTCGTGCCAGGGGAGGTCGCCGACGCCGCGCGGGTTGTCGCAGACCAGGCCCCAGGTCGGGATGCACTGCGCGTTGTAGCAGACCTGCTGATTGCCGCAGCCGCCGCACGAGCCGTCGCAGCCGTCGCCGCCGCAGGCGCGGTTCTGGCAGCTCGGCACGCACTCGCGCACATCCAGCGTGTACTGCCCGGTCTGATCGCCGAAGTTCGACCAGCCGTCGACGATGACGTAGGCCTCGTCGCCGGCCGTGAAGCGGCGGAACAGGCGCTCGTTGCGGTCGCGCTCGTCGGCGGCGAGGCAGCTGTCGGCGATGTCGTCGCAGGCGGTCGTCAGGTAGAGGTTGGCGTCGAAGACGTTGGGCGGCTCGCCGGTGTCGAGCAGGAAGCGGTAGAGGCCGTCCTTCGGCGCCGTGAAGTGGTACGCGACGTCGCTGGCGCCGAAGCCGTAGGTCTGATCGACGCCCGGGCACCAGAAGTAGCCATAGCCATATTGCGGGTGGAACTTGGCCGTGTCTTTGTGATCCGAATATGGCAATTGCCCGATGTCGAAGGCCTGGTCGCAGGTGTCGCCGGGCACCGCTTCGCACTTGGTGGTCGGGGCGCAGTCGTAGGGGATCTCGCAGACGCCCGGCGACTCGACGCAGCTGCCGTGGTCGGGGCACTCGCCGCACGAGCCGCCGCAGCCGTCGTCACCGCAGGCGCGGCCTTCGCAGTGCGGCACGCAGGTGTCGATCTGCAGCGCCATGTGGCCGGCGCCGTTGCCGCTGTTGGCGGTGCCGTCCATGATGGCGTAGACGGTCTCGCCGGCGTCGAGGTTGATCGGCGTGTGCACGCTGCGGCCGCCGGTGCGATCGGCGCCGAGGCAGGTCTCATTGGGTTTGTCACATTGGCTGGCGACATACAGGGTGATGTCGAAATCGGCCTCGAGCGTGAAATCGTAGGTGGCCTTGGCCGGCGCGGTGAAGCGCACCACGCCGTCGTCCGAGCCGCGGCCGAGGATGAACGGGAACGACTGGCAGCCGATCTCGTAGCTCGTGTCGTTGTTGAAGAGGCGCGAGTCGCCGGTCCACACGAACGGCACGGTGGTGGCCACGATGGGGTTCGCGCAGGTGTCGCCGAGCACGCGCGCCTCGCACTGGCCGTCCGCGGTGCAGGTTTCGCTGGCGCCGCAGCTGCCGCAGCTGGCGCAGGCGCCGGCCGGCGTGCCGCACTCGCGGCCGTCGCAGCTCACGGCGTGGCAGCGCTGCTCGATGACGAGCGTGAACGGGCCGACGTCGGTGACGCTCGAGCCGTCGACGGTCACGAAGACGGGCGTGCCGGCGACCAGCGTGAGGTCGAGGTTGCCGTCGGTCTTCGTGTCGACGCACTGCGACGCCGAGCCGGCGGCGCACGCCTTGCTGACGGTGACCATGTCGGGGCCGAAGCGCGGGTGCTGGTTGTCGATGGCCGGCGGCAGCGCGATGCGGAAGCGGTAGGTGCCGTCGGCCGGCGGCGTGAAGCGCCAGACGAGGTCGCGGCCGGGCGCGCCGGGGGTGGCGCCGACGGCGGCCGACGGGCAGCCGCCGGCGTCCATCGTGGCGTCGGCCAGCGCGTTGTTGGCGCGGATCTCGATGGGGAAGCCGCGGTCGCTCGGGATGTCGCGCACGTCCGCGCAGGCGTCGGCGCCCGAGACCGGCGTCTGCCGCGTGAGCGCGACGTCGCCGGTGCCGAGCTCGGGCACGTCGGCGTAGGACGCCGTATAGAGGAAGTGGCGCCAGAGGGCGCGCGCGTCGGCCATGGTGAAGGCCGTGAAGTGGCTGCCGCCCTGCCACTGGCGCATGGCCGCGGTGCGCACCTCGCCGTTGCCGACGTCGATGTTGCCGGAGATGGGCAGCGTCTCGGGCGTCATGTTGCGCAGGCGGTGGCCGTCGCTGATTTTGGCAATCGGGAAGACCTGCGGCACGCCGCCGGCGGCGGTGGCGGCGTCGGTGCCGACCGACGGCGAGTCGGCATCCAGCGTGCCCTCGGTGACGAACACGTTCTTCGCGTTGCGGCCGGGCATCGGGTGGAGCCAGTAGCGCGTGTAGTTCACCGGGTCGGTGGCGTCGACGAGCATCTGGATGAGCGTCATGGCCGGGTGGAAGTTGTTGAGCTGGGTCGGGTCGACGCCGATCAGGCTGGCCGCGAGCGTGCGCAGGTCGGCCGGATCGGTGCGGCGCAGGATGGTCTCGATGATGAGGCCGGCCATGCCCGAGATGACGCCGGCCTTGAGGCGGTCGTCGACGGCCAGCGCCAGCGTGCCGGAGAGGCCGCCGTGCGAGTGGCCGAAGAACGAGATGCGGTCGGGGTCGAGGGCCAGCGCCTGCTTGGCCTTGGTGCCGCCGGCGTCGAGCGCGAAGCGGCCGTCGGCCACCATCTTCGAGAGCAGGATGGTGTCGATGGCGGCCTGGCGGAAGGCCGAGCGGCCGGCGTAGGGGTTCACGAAGTTGAAGGAGTAGAGGACGAGCTGCTCCTCGTTCAGGTCGGGGCCGGCGGCGCCGTTCGGGCCACGCGGGCCGTGCAGCGGCTGGTCGATGCACAGGACTGCGACGCCATCGAGCACCAGCTCGCGCGTGTCGCCGCGGCACGACTCGTAGTCGCCGCCGGTGCCGTGGGCGTAGATGGTGACGGGCCAGCCGGTGGCGGGCATGGCGTGGTCCTGCGGCGTCATGAGCAGGAAGCGGATCTCCTCGTCGGCCTGCACGATGGGCGTGCCGCTCGTGTCGAAGCGGATGTCGCCGTCGCCGTCGTTGCTGTAGGGCTTGTCGCCGGCCTGGAAGTTGGGGGCGGTGTAGGTGCCCTGGAACTCGCCCCAGACGTTGGGCTCGAAGATGGAGTCGAGCTCGGGCGACTCGATGGAGTCGATGTAGTCGGCGACCTGCGAGAGCTCGCGCGTGGCGTGCTGCGCGGTGAAGCAGGTGGCGACGGCGATGTCCTTGTCGGCCAGCGGGCTGTCGACGAGCCAGGCGACGAGCGGCGCCAGCGACGGCTCGCTGTGGAGCGCCTCGGCGAAGCCGTCGCCCTGCGAGAGATAGCGGCCTTCGGCGTCCTTCAGGGCGCGCGTGACGATGGCGCAGTAGGTGTCGCCCTCGTTGAGCGGGAAGCCGTTGACGGGGCGCAGCGCGAGCGTCAGCGGATCATAGAAGGGATCGAACTCGAGGCCGTGGAAGTGGAGCGTCAGCGGCATGCGCTCGCCGCGGTGCGGGCCGACCGAGACGTCGACGAGCTGGACCAGCGAGTCGGGCGCGGTGGTGTCGTCGGGCGCCGGCCAGGTGCTCGGGTCGACGAGCTGGTCGAGCTGGAAGTAGACGGCGCCGTTCAGGCCGAAGCCGTCGAGCACGTTCTCGCCGAAGGCGATGTAGGTGTCGATGAGGCCGGCGATGCCGGCCGGCAGGTTGCCGAGCGTGACGTGGCCGTCGGCCTTGCGCCAGTGGTCGGACGGCCAGCCGATGGCCATCCAGTCCGTGCCGGCGAGGTCGAAGCGCGGCTTGGCGCCGGCGGCGGTCGAGCCGTAGTCGATGCCGAGGCCGGGCTTGTCGGGGGCGGTGTCGGCGACGTCGGTGTCGGGCGCGGTGATGTCGGAGACGGTGTCGCCGCTCGTGTCGGGGGGCTCGGTCGTGACGTCGGGCGGGGTCGACGTGTCCTTGCCGGTGGTGGTGTTGTCGTCGCAGGCGACGACGGGGAGGGCGAGGAGCAGGGCGGCGACGGACGGACGCAACGACATGGGGGGCTCCCGACGGAGGCGCGAAACGCGCGCACGCTACCTTGGATCGCGCGCCGGCGAAAGCGCCTCGAGGAAGTCGAGCCGGACCTGGCGCGGGCGCCCGCGGGTGGCGGTCGGCGCCGCGCGCGCCGCGGCGTCGCGAGAGTGACAAATTCCGGTGCCGCCGCGACGCGGTCCGACTCGGCGCGGCGAATCGGCGGTGAGCTCGAGAGCTGCGCCAGGGCAACCTCACGCCCGCCGGGACGGGCGTCGGGCGGGCGCCGTGCGCGCGTTCGCGTCACCCGCGCGGGCGACGCGGCGGCGAGCCGGGCCGACGGCGTCGATGTCGACTTCGCAATTCCACCGACTGCGCTATGCTGCGCGCCGTCGCCGACCCGAACCGTCATGCGTCGGCCAGCCAAGGAGAGACCATGTACTCGTACGGCATCCGTTCCCGGATCGTCGGCGGCCTCGCGCTCGGCGCGATGCTGGCCGCGGTCGGCTGCGACAAGGGCTCGACCGTCGAAACGGTCGACTGGAAGGCGATGGAGGCGCGGCTGACCGTGCTCGAGAGCCAGAACGCCGAGCTGCAGGCCCAGCTCGACGCGGCCGTGACGACCGCCGACCTGGCCGGCTACGCCCACACCTCGGACCTCGAGGCCTACGCCAAGGAGAGCGAGGTCGCGAGCTGCGTGCAGCCGTCCGACCTCGAGCCGTACGCCAAGACCGCCGACCTGCCCGACCTGTCCGATCTCCTGACGAGCGCCGACCTCGACGGCTACGCCAAGCTCGTCGACCTGCCCGATCTGTCGGGCTACGTGCGCACCGGCGACCTCCCCGACCTCAGCATCTACGCCAAGAAGGCGGACCTCCCCGACTTCTCGACGTTCGCGCTGAAGTCGCAGATCCCGAGCCTCGCCGGCTACGCGCTGACGTCGTCCTTGCCCGACTTCTCGACCTTCGCGCTGAAGTCGCAGCTCAACGTCTACGCGCTGACGTCGTCCTTGCCCGACTTCTCGACCTTCGCGCTGAAGACCCAGCTGCCGAGCCTCGCCGGCTACGCCCAGCTCGCCGACCTCGACGCCTACGCGCTGCAGAGCGACCTCGACGATCTCGCCACCACGGCCGAGGTCACCGCCGCCACCGACGGCAGCATCAAGCTCATCAGCGTCGACACCCTCAAGAACATCCCGGCCGACTTCCCCGACCTCCAGGCCGCCTTCACCTGGGCCGACGCCTTCAGCATCGCCCAGGGCCACACGCTGACCTTCAAGATCGCCGACAGCGACACGCCCTACACCTACCAGGCGCAGCTGAACCTCACCCACCGCGACGGCGGTCGCATCAACATCGTCGGCAACACCGCCGATCCGTCGAAGGTCGTCCTCTACTTCCCCAACGGCGCCGTGAACGGCGTCGGCGGCGGCGGCATCGCCGTGCGCATGGGCAGGATCGGCCTCATCGACGGCGTCACCATCCGCGGCCGCCGCCTCGCGACCGACGTCACCCCGCCGACCGGCGTGCCCAACGAGTCGGGCATCATCGCCACCGACACCGGCGCCATCCGCCTCGGCAGCTCGGTCGTGGTCGAGAAGTTCTGGCGCTCGTGCGTGCGCGCGCAGTTCAACGGCAGCGTCTTCGCGCAGAACGTGAAGGTCTCGCAGTGCGGCGAGGACGGCTTCGCGGCGGTCGACGGCGGCTTCATCTACGGCGTCGGCTCGACGTCGACGAGCAACGTCCGCCACGGCTACAGCGCCATCATCAACGGCACCATCGACGGCCAGTCGCTCGTCGCCAAGACCAACAGCTCGCAGGGCGTCAACGCCTTCGACGGCGGCGCCGTGTACGCGCCGGGCGCCACCGCCAGCGACAACCTCGGCACCGGCTTCTCGGCCGGCACCGGCGCGGCCATGTACATCCCGAACGCGACCGCCACGCGCAACGGCGGCACCAACGCCGGCGGCGGCATCTACTCGTACTTGAACAGCGCCGTCGACGCCAACCACGCGACGGCCACCAACAACGCCCAGCAGGGCTTCTTCTCCGGCCTCGGCTCGGGCATGAACGCGGCCTTCGCCGTGGCCGACTCGAACAAGCAGCAGGGCTTCAACGCCTACCTCGCGAGCGGCCTCGACGCGCAGGCCGGCTCGGCCCACCTCAACACCAGCGACGGCTTCTCGGCCTCGCTCGGCGCGGCCATGAACGCCAACGTGAACGGCGGCGCGAGCCAGGGCACCGAGTCGATCGGCAACGGCGGCAATGGCTACGCCAGCTACGGCAACTCGGCCATCGACGCCACCGCGGGCCAGTCGAAGGACAATGGCCAGAACGGCTTCCACGCCGGCCTGTCGTCGATGATCAACGCCCAGGCCTGGTTCACCACCGGCAAGGCGGCGCTCGCCGACAACAACGGGTCGAACGGCTTCAACACCTACCTCGGCGCCGCCATCCAGGCCCCGGGCGCGACCGCGCACAACAACCGCGGCGATGGCTTCACGGCCGGCGTCGGCAGCTCGATCAGCGCCAACGCGTTCCTGGCGTCGGGCGCGACGGTGGCGATCCCCGCGACCGCCTACGAGAACGACGGCAACGGCTTCGCCGGCTACCTCGGGACGACCGTCCAGGCCGACGGCTCGGTCTCGCACGACAACGACCTCAGCGGCTACAGCGCCAACGGCGGCTCGGCCTTCGAGGTCCAGGACGCCAGCGCCAGCGCCAACGGACAGGACGGCTTCGGCGCCTACCTCGGCTCGATCTTCGACGCCTGGTCGGCCAGCGCCGACCACAGCGGCGGCAGCGGCTTCACGGCCAACCTCGGCTCGGCCATCCAGGCGAGCTACTCGTCGAGCACGGTGAGCATGCACGACGGCTACAATGCCTGGCTCGGCTCGAGCATCGAGGCCTCCAACGCGACCCAGAGCGGCTCGAGCGAAGGCGGCGGCTACCAGGGCCACATCGGCTGCGCCATCGACGCGAGCAACAGCAGCGCGGCCGACAACAAGTTCAGCGCCTTCAACGCCGAGACCGGCACCGCCATGCAGGCCCACAACGCGACGGCGAGCAACACCACCGACGCCAACGCCTTCGTGTCGAACATCGGCTCGGCGCTCATCGCCAACGACGCGACCGCGACCAACAACCCGGGCGGCAGCTTCAACGCCTTCATGGGCTCGACGCTGCAGGTCGACAACGCCGTCTCGACCGGCAGCGGCGGCAACGGCTTCTACGCCGGCCAGGGCTCGACGCTGCGCGCCGAGAACAGCACGTCGAACGGCAGCGCGTTCGACGCGTATCACGCCGACGTGGGTTCGGTACTCGAGATCTCGAGCGCGCACGTCATGGGGCAGACCGGCGGCAACGGCATCAGCGGCAGCCTCGGCACGGTCATCAACGCGCCGCAGTCGGTGGTGACCGACGCCGACGCCATGTGCTTCTCGGTCTGGGTCGGCAGCGTCATGGATGCCGATCAGTCGAGCGCGACCGGCTGCGGTCAGCAGGCCTACAACGTGTGGGGCAACTCGTCGCTCACGGCCAGCCAGGCGACGGCCTCCGAGGCCAACGGCGCGGGCTTCTTCCTGGCCAACCGCGGCTGGGTCTGGGCCCAGGACAGCGTGGCCGAGGACTGCCGCGGCGACGGCTTCGCCGTCATGCAGGGGAGCTACCTCTCGGCCGGCGCGTCGGACGTTCCGGCGGGCCACCGGAGCCGCGCCGAAGCCAACACGCAGAACGGCCTGTCGGTGCAGCAGGGCTCGTTCGCCGACGCCTACGGCATCTGGCTGAAGGGCAACGGCGGGACTGGTGCGGTCGCCGGGCAGCTGAGCGGCATGACCATCGACACGGCGCTGGTCGAGCAGCAGGCGCATGGCGGCGTCGGCGCCGTCGGCGAGTCGTTCATCAGCGCCAACGGCGCGCTCATCCGCGACAACGGCGACGGCGACGGCTTCGCCTGCGGCGCGTCGTTCTGCTCGGGCGACACGGCGGTCGTGAAGAACCATCAGAACTTCGGCTTCAACGTGTTCTGGGGCGGCTGGCTCAGCACGCAGGGCGCCGAGTCGACCAACAACGTCGGGCCGCTCGGCGCCGACTGGAACTACAACCTCGTCGTCTCGACCGGCCAGACGGCGCCGTACTGGGGCACCATCTTCGGCAGCTACTGAGCGGCGTCGCGCGCGCGTGCCCGTCGCGAGTGGCGGGTCGCGCGCCGCGGCGGTAAGACGGTGGCGATGACTCCGACGCACCATCTCGCCCAGCGCTACGGCCGCTGGGCCGTGGTCGCCGGCGCCTCCGAAGGGCTCGGCGCCGCCTTCGCCGAGGCGTTGGCGGCGCGCGGGCTCGGGCTCGTCCTGCTGGCGCGGCGCGGCGACGTGCTCGCGGCGGTCGCGGCCGAGCTGCGGGCGGCGCACGGCGTCGAGGTGCGGACGCTGGCGTGCGACCTCGCCGACCCGGCCTTCGCCGGCGAGCTCGCGGCGGCGACGAGCGACATCGAGGTCGGCGTCGCGGTGTACAACGCGGCCGACTCCTTCGTGGCGCCGCTCTTCGAGCGACCGCTGGAGGACGCGCTGCGCGTGGTCGACGTCAACGTGCGCGGGCCGCTCGTCTTCGCGCACGCGCTGGTGCCGGCGATGCTGGCGCGCGGTCGCGGCGCGCTGGTGCTGATGTCGTCGCTGGCCGGCTTCCAGGGCTCGTCGCGGCTGTCGGCGTACGCCGCCAGCAAGGCCTTCAACACCGTCCTCGGCGAGGGCTTGTGGGGTGAGCTCGGGCCGCGCGGGGTCGACGTGGTGGTGTCGTGCGCCGGCGCCATCCGTACGCCGGGCTATGCCAGGACGAGCGCCAAGGAGGCGCCGGGGACGCTCGATCCGGCGCGCGTCGTGGCGACGACCCTGGCCGCGCTCGGGCGCGGGCCGGTGGTGGTTCCGGGCGCCACCAACAAGCTGGCCGCGTTCGTCATGCGGCGCGTGCTCACGCGTCGGCGCGCCATCCGCATCATGGCCGGCTCGGTGCGAGGCCTCGAGTGATCGGCGGCTTCTTCGCGCCCGTGTTGGTCTACGCGCTGGTGCTGGTGCTGCACCTGGTGGTGCCGGCGCGGCGCGTCGTCGGCTACGTGAAGGACGACCGCAGCGGCGAGCCGCTGCGCTATCGGCTCAACGGGCTGCGCGTGCTGCTGGTGGTGGTCGGGCTCGCGGTCGCGGCCGTCTACGCGGGCCTCGTACCGGCCGACTACCTCTGGACGCACCGCTGGGAGGCGCTCGCTGGTGCGTGCACGGCGGGGCTCGTGTTCACGGCCGCCATCGTGCTGAGCGCGGCGCCGACGGGGCGCGGCCTCCTGGCCGACCTCTTCTTCGGGCGGCGGCCGAACCCGCAGTGGCAGGGCGGCCGGGTCGACGCGAAGATGTACCTCTACCTCATCGGCGCGGTCATGCTGGAGCTGAACCTCCTGTCGTTCGCGGCGCACCACGCGCTGGTGTCGGGTGGACTGGCGTCGAGCGTGGCGCTGTACGTCGGGCTCTTCAGCTTCTTCGTGTGCGAGTACCTCTTCTTCGAGGAGGTCCACCTCTACACGTATGACTTCGTGGCCGAGCGGGTGGGCTTCAAGCTCGGCTGGCGCTGCTTCACGTTCTACCCGTTCTTCTACGCCGTCGGGCTGTGGGCCGTCGCCGACCGACCCGACCCGCGCATGCCCGCGCCGCTCCTCGTCGTGTGTGGGCTCGTGTTCGTGGCCGGCTGGGGGCTGTCGCGCGGCGCCAACCTGCAGAAGTTCACCTTCAAGACGCGGCCGACCGCGAAGGCCTTCGGCCTGCTCGCGCCGCAGACGATCAGCGACGGCGCGCACACGCTCTTGTGCAGCGGCTTCTGGCGACTCTCGCGCCACGTGAACTACCTCGGCGAGATCCTCATGGCGGTCGGGCTGACGCTGGCGCTCGGATGGCCGCTCGACCCGCTGCCGTGGCTCTATCCGGTGTATTACGTGGCGCTGCTCTTCCCGCGTCAGGCCGACGACGACCGTCGCTGCGCGGCGAAGTACGGCGCGCTGTGGCAGGAGTACCGCCGGCGTGTGCGCTGGCGCATCGTCCCGGGCATCTATTGACGGGCATCTATTGACGGGACAATTGACCCGTCCAATTGGGACCGGGGGTGCCAGCCGAGACGTGCGGACCCAGCCAATTGGGACCGGGGGTGCCAGCCGAGACGTGCGGGGGATCCGGGCGAGATGAGGCTCGGAGGCAGGCCCGGGGCGAGATCCAGGCACGGCGCGGCCAGACCTGCCTCGGTGGGCAGGCGCTTCGTGGGTCTCGGATTCGAAGGCAGTGGCGAGCGCGGACGTCGGCGTCGTTCAGGACGGCGCCTCTTGGACGCAAACTCCGAATAGGACGCGCATCAGCCATGTGCCAAATGGGAAGACGGCGTCGCGGACGCCACCGACGAAGCGGTCCCTGGCACTCTCGTACCTCTCGAGGAAAGACCGGCGCGAAGCCAGATACTCGCTCTCTCGAACGACATCCGACGCCGCGACGACGCGGCGTCGCTCGCCGCGCGCCTCCGTCGAGGTCGCCTCCGCGTTCCAGTCGACCGACCGCGCGCGGCGCCGGCCCTCGAACCCCTTCCCCGCGGCCCAGATGCGCTTCCGCGCCGCCTCCTCGCGCTGCGCGACGAGCGCGGCCAACTCCTGGCCGAAACGCTCCGGTCCCTCGACCGACGACCACGGCGGCGCGACCAGCTCGAGCGTCGCGACCGCCGGATACGTCTCGGACTCGCTCTCCAACACCGCCGGCCGCGCATACCGCCGCGACCCTCCGATGCCATTCGGCGTCGTGCGGAACCCCGGCCAGTCGCGCCCGTGCTCCACCAGCCCCGCGGCGACCGGATTGGCCAGGTCGTACGCTGCCATCGACAGCGTCACCGCCGGGTCCAGCATGACCTGGTAGTGCGGCTCGCGCCCATCCCACACCGAGCCCTCGCGCCCCCGCCTCGCGTTGACCACCCGCGCCATCGCCGCGTTGAGCTCGTTCATCAGCTTCGGCAACTTCCCCGCCCGGTCCACCACCAGCAAGTGGTAGTGGTTCGACATCATCACGCCTGCGATGACGCCGATGTCGTTGGCCGCGGCGTAGTGCGCCAGGAGGTACCCGAAGGCCTCGGCGACCCACGGGTCCGGCCTGAGCAAGAACTTGCGCGCGACCGTACGACGCGTCACTGACACGACCACTCCTGGCACAATCGGACGGGGCTTCGACATCTCGACCTCCGTCCTCTCAAGTTCCCGCCTCGCGCGTTTTTGATCCGGATTTCTCGGCCCACCCCCGGCGGCCCCAGCAACGACGCCGCTCGCGTCGATGGGGCGGTCCCGCGCCGCGCTGCACGCGATGCACCCGTCGACTCACTCGTGTCGCCTCACCCCGGCGCTTGCGTCCCGCGGCAACATGCTCGCAAGCTGTCGACATGCGGTGGTTCGCGCTCGCGGGGCTGGCGGTCATCTCGAGCTCCCAGCTCGGCTGCGAGAACCCGCGCGTCGGCAGCCTGCGCCACGCGAAGCCGGGCATCGAGCTGGTCGAGTGCGGCCATCAGAGCGCGACCGTCTCAGGGCTGACCGACGTGGCGGTGATGCTCGTGATGGACCGCTCGAGCAGCATGGCGCGCAACGGCAAGTGGCTCCAGACGCAGGCCGCCGTCGAGGTCGCGCTCGCGAGGTACGACGCCGTCATCCGCTTCGGCCTGCTCATGTACCCACAGGTCGCGGGCCAGTGCAGCGTCGTGGCGCAGCCCGACGTGCCGCTGGCGTACCACACCGGCGCCCTCATCGCCGACGTCGCACGCGCCTCCGACACGCTGCGCGGCACCCCCACCGGAGCGGCGCTGCGCGCGGCCGGCGTCCTGCTCCGGAGCGACGCCCCCGACGCCGATCGGCGCGTCGTGGTGCTCGCGACCGACGGGCAGCCGACGTGCCCGGCCGACTGCTCGAGCTGCACCGGCGACGACGAGGGCGACTGCGTCGACGGCGTCTGCGGCCAGTGCGGCGACGACTACGCCTGCGCCCGCGCCGAGGCGCTCGACGCGGCCGGCGATCTCGCCGACAGCGGCATCCCGACCTATGTCGTCGGCATCGAGGGCTCGTCGGAGGCGGCCGACGTGCTCGACGCCATCGCGCGCATGGGCGGCACCGCGCTGCCGACGGGCGACGGCGGACCAGCCTACTACGCCACCCAGAACGGCGACGAGGTGGCCCAGGCGCTGATGCGCATCGCGCTCGGCGTCGATGGCTGCTCCGCGCCGCTCGCGCCATTCGACGGCCCCTTCGTCCGCATGGACGTCAGCATCGACGGCCAGCCGGTCGCGGCCGACCCTCACGACGGCTACGGTCTCACCGACGGCGGCCTCCGCCTCTTCGGCGCGAGCTGCCTCGCCGCCGTAGGCCAGCGCAGCGTGACCGTCACCTGGTGGTGCGAGCCGCCGCGCGCCGAGTGAGGCGCGTGGCCGGTGCTACGGCGCGTTCTCCCAGAGGTCGCGCGTGCCGAGCACGAGCTCGTTCAGCTCGGGGTCGCCAACGAAGGACTCGGCCGGGATCGACGCGATGCAGCCGAGGTCGGGTTCGGCGCTCGGGTCGGCCAGGAACGAGAGCATGATGCGCAGCCCGCACTGAACCTCGCCGTCGGCCACCGGCGTCCGCACGGTGACGGCGTGGGCGGCCCGCGGCACCCTGACGAACGTCTGGTGGGGCCGCGTGAAGTGGGGCGCCATCTGGCTCGCCGAGGCGAACGGGGTCTGCGGGTCGAGGTCGCCGTTCATCATGAGCAGCGGCGTGCCCGTGTCGGCCCAGGCGCCGACGTAGGCGTCGTCGGGGTAGGGCGGCCAGCCGTCCTGGCTCGCGGCGATCTCGCTCGTGAGGCCGGTGCTGATGTAGAGGTCGGCCGCCGTCTCGGCCACCGCGGCCTGGGTCGGGTGCTCGTTCGGCCAGAGCTCCGACAGCGCCACGTTGTAGAAGAGCGCGTCCGAGCCGAGCGTGTCGTAGTAGCCGACCTCGGCGTCGCCGAAGATCACCGTCAGCAGGTGCTCGAGCGCGGCCACGTCGGCCGCGTCGCAGCGGTCGAGGCGGTACACGATGGCCGGGATGTAGGTGCGCGTCTCGACGTTCATGAGCATGTTCGCGAGCAGCGAGCCCACGCCGAAGGCGTCGAGGCCCCACGGCTCGGTGAGCGCCGCGCAGTGGCCGTCCGCGACCGCGCGCAAGAGCGCGCCCAGCCGCTCCCATGGGTGCCGCCCGAGCTTGTCGCCGCACACCGGGTCGGCCGCGCACAGGTCCATGAAGTCCCGGCCCACGGCGTCGAAGGCGCGGTCGTAGTCGACGAAGTCCTCGTTGGGCGGAGCGATCGAGTCGAGCACGACGCCGCTCACGCGGTCGGGGAAGAGCTGGAGAAAGCGGTGCGCCCAGTCGGTCCCGTAGGATGCGCCATAGACGAACACGACCTGGCCAGGCTCGGCGGTGCGCTCCATGAGCCGCCCGAGATCGCGCGCCGCGGCGGTGGTGGTGAACTCGGCGAGGTCGTCTCCCCACTCGGCCGCCAGCGCGTCATGGCAGGGCCCGGTCTCGGCGGCCGTCAGGTAGAAGCCGGAGTCGCTCGCGCCCGCCTCCTGGTCGGGGCAGCTCAGCCGCGCGGACCGGCCGGTACCGCGATGGTCGACGGTGTACAGATCGAGCGTCGGGTCCACGGCGCGGTAGGCCTCCATCCAGCTGTCGTAGTCGGCGCCCGAGCCGCCCGGCCCGCCGTTCAAGAGCCACAGCTGCCCACGCGCCGGCGCGTCGCTGCCGCGCAGGCGCTGCACGAACACGCCGAGCGTCGGGCCGTCCGGTTTGGACCAGCGCAGCGGTACGTCGATGGTCGTGCACTCCGCCGGCGTGCCGTCGGGCTGGTCGTAGTAGAGCGGGCAGGGCACCCACACCGGACCGGCGCAGTCGGTCGTCGTGCACGCGTCGGTTGCAGCGTCACCCAGGCTGTCGGCCATCGCGTCCGGTACGTCGTCGATGCCATCGCTGCCGTCATCCGCGTCGGCGGGGCCTACCTCCGCCCCCTCGTCGACATCGGCGTCGACGTCGACATCCGCGTCGCGCGACTCGTCGTCGCAGGCGGCGCCCAGGCTCGAGACGATGGCGATGACGAGCACGTGACGGCGGCGCGAGGTCATGTCGTGTCGTATCGGCCGCGTTGGCGGGCCACAAGTCCGATTGCCCGAACTCGCCGTTCGCTCGGACGCATCGCGCTGACGCGGAGCCGAGCCTCGCGCTAGCGCGACGGCGGCCTCACCCAGTGCTCGCCGTCGTCGTCGAAGCCGTACCACGGCGTCGGCAGGATGCCGCGCGCGACCAGGCCGGCGCGGTCGTCGTAGCCGATGGTCACGACCTGCGCGGGTCGATCGCTCGCGCGCTCGAAGTGCCGCTCGGCGACCGGCTGCCAGCGCGACTCGCCGAGCTCGGTGCCGAGGTTGCGACCGTCGTCGGCGTACCACTCGCCGTGTTGCCGCGCGCGCCCTTCGGCTTCGCTGGTCGCGGCGGGCGCCGGCGCGCGGCCCGACTTGCGCATCGCGCCGCCATCGCCGTCGTCGATGCCGTTCAGCTCGGGCTCGGGGATCCACACCGGCGGCGGCTCGAAGCGCTCGGGGTAGATGGCGACGCGCACCTGGCCAGCGTCGCTGGCGTCGCCCATGCGCGCGGCGTAGGAGTCGCCCACGCTCGAGAAGCGGAACGCGGCCACGTCGCGCCGGCTGAGCCGCCAGCCCTCGACGGCGATGCGATCGCGCGGCGGGACGAGGTAGCCGCGGGTCCGGCTGCCAGGCCGCTCGCCCTCGAGCACGTCGCGGCCGTCGACGACGACGACCGCCTCGACCCAGCGATCGGTCGGGTTCGTCACGACGATGGAGTAGCGCTGGCCGGCCTCGCCCACGACGTAGCGCCGACCGCCGCTCCAGACCTCGGAGCACGGCGCGCCCTCGCAGTCGAGGCGCACGTCCACGGCGATCGGGCGGGGGCGCGGCACGTGCGCGGCGGCGGGGCCGGAGCTGGCGAAGGCGACCGACAGCGCGAAGGCGATGGACAGGAGCTTCATGACCGACCTCACTGGACGGGGTCCATCGATTGGATACGCACGGCTCGGCCGATCGATCTGACGCGCATGTCGTCGACGCGTTCGCGCGGCCTCCGCCGGCCGTCTCAGCAGCGATCGGTCAGGCTCACGCCCGCGCGGCGAGGGTCGCGACGACCGGCGCGTGATCGCTGGTGCCGACGTCGCGGGCCACGGCGCAGTCGCCGACGCGCGCGGCGAGCGCGCTCGAGACCAGCACGTAGTCGAGGCGCCAGCCGATGTTGCGCTCGCGGTGCTGGCGCCAGTACGGCCACCAGGTGAAGAGCGTCGCGTCGTCGGGGGACTGGCTCCGCTGCACGTCGACCAGGCCCTCCGCGAGCATGGCCGCGAAGAGCGCGCGCTCCTCGGGGCTCTGCCCGATGACGCGCGGGTCGCGCAGCTTCGGATGGACGTCGATGTCGGCGCGCGCCACGTTCATGTCGCCGCACAGGATGAGGCGTCGGCCCGCGGCGTGGACCTCGCGCACCCACGCCGTCATGGCACCCATGAAGGCCACCTTGGCCGGGTAGTCCTTGCCGCCGTTCGGCATGTACAAGGACGCCAGCACCAGCGGCCCGTCGCCGTCATCGACCTCGGCCGTGACGAGGCGGCTCTCGCGATCATGCGCCGGGTGCGCGAAGCGGGGCTCGCTCGCGAAGGCGTCGCGCGCGACGAGCAGCGCCACGCCGGAGTAGCCCTTCGGCGCCGAGTGCCAATAGCACGCGTAACCCGGCAGCTCGGCCAAGGCCGGCGACAGCTGCTCGCGCGTCGCCTTGGTCTCCTGCAGGCACACGACCGCGGGGCGCGCCGCGGCGAGCCAGGCCAGCAGCTGGGCCTCGCGCGCGCGCACGCCGTTGACGTTCCAGGTCGCGAGCAGCATGCCCTCTCGTCCGTCGCCGGCGCGCGCCTGTCAAGCCGTCGGCGCGACGGTGTGGTAGGGCTCGGGCGTGGTCACGCTGGTCATCGCCGAGAAGCCCTCCGTCGCGCGCGACATCGCGCGCGTGCTGGCCGCCGGCGCGCGCCGCGAAGGCTACCTCGAGGGCGGCGGCTACCGCGTGTCGTGGTGCGTCGGGCACCTGCTCGAGCTGTGCGAGCCCGAGGACTACGACCCGGCGTGGAAGACGTGGTCGGCGGCGACGCTGCCGATCGTGCCGAGCGCGTTCTCGACGCGCCCCCGCAAGGGCGCCATGGCTCAGCTCGCGGTGCTGCGGCGCCTGGCGCGCGAGCGCGACGTCGAGCACGTCGTCAACGCGTGCGACGCCGGCCGCGAGGGCGAGCTCATCTTCCGCTGGGTGTGGGACGCGGTGCGCCCGTCGGGTCGCGGGCCGCGCCTCTCGCGCCTGTGGATCTCGTCGCTCACCGATCGCGCCATCCGCGACGGCTTCGCGCACCTGCGCGACGCGCGCGACTTCGATCGGCTGGCGGCCGCCGCGCGCTGCCGCGCCGAGGCCGACTGGCTGGTCGGGCTCAACGCCACGCGCGCCATGACGCTGCTCGGGCGCCGCGGCGGGGCGGGCCGCGTGCTGCTCTCGGTCGGGCGCGTGCAGACGCCGACGCTGGCGCTCATGACGCGGCGCGAGGACGCCATCGAGACGTTCGTCCCCGAGGCGTTCTGGCGCGTGCGCGCGCGCTTCGACCTGGCCGGGCGCCGCAGCTTCGACGCCCACTGGGTCGACGACCAGGGCCGTGATCGCCTCGCCGAGGAGGGCCGCGCCCGCGCCATCGCCGCCGCCGTCGACGGCCGCCGCGGGCGCATCGAGCGCGTCGACGAGCAGCGCGAGACGCGGCAGGCGCCTGCGCTCTTCGACCTGACCAGCCTGCAGAAGGACGCCAACCGCCGCTTCGGCATGTCGGCCCAGCGCACGCTGGCCGCGGCCCAGCACCTCTACGAGCGCGAGAAGGCCATCACCTATCCGCGCACCGACTCGCGCTTCGTGACCGACGACGTCGCCGCCAAGCTGCCCGCGGTGCTCGTCGCGCTGCGCCAGACGCCGTGGTCGGCCATCGCCGACGCCGCGCTCGCGGGCGGCCCACGCCCCACGCGGCGCATCGTCGACGCGAGCGAGGTCGGCGACCACCACGCCATCCTGCCGACCGGCAAGATCCCCGACCTCGCCGGCCTCGGCCCCGACGAGCGGCGCGTCTACGAGCTCGTCGCGCGCCGCACGCTGGCCGTGTTCCTGCCGGCCGCGGTCTTCGCCAAGGTCACCATCACGGCGCTCGTCGCGGCCGCCGATGCGGCTCACCGCTTCGAGGCGCGCGGCACGACGCGCCTCGTCGAGGGCTGGGAGCTGGCCGAGCCGCCGCCCGACAAGCGCGCCGCCGAGCAGTCGGCGGGGCGCGCGCTGCCGCTGGTGAAGGCCGGCGAGGAGGCGACCGTCGGCGAGGTCGAGGTCGCCGAGGGCGCGACCCAGGCGCCGCCGCGCTACACCGAGGCGACGCTGCTCGCCGCCATGGAGGGCGCCGGCAAGGACCTCGACGAGGCCGAGCTGCGCCGCGTGATGCGCGCCTCCGGTCTCGGCACGCCGGCCACGCGCGCGGCCATCATCGAGACGCTGCTCACGCGCGCCTACATCGTGCGCGAGGGCAAGGTGCTGCGGCCGACGGCGCAGGGGCGGCTCTTGGTGAAGTCGCTGCCGGTGCCGGCCTTGACCTCGGCCGAGCTCACCGGGCGCTGGGAGGCGGCGCTCGCCGAGATGGCCGACGGCGGTGGCGACGCGGGCGCCTTCATGGCCGGCATCGCGCGCTTCACGGCCGAGACGGTCGAGGCCCTGCGCGTCGCCCAGGCGCCCGCGATGCAGGCCGCGGCCGCCGCCGACGGCGACGACGGCGTGGGCATCCTCGGAAGCTGCCCGCTGTGCGGGAAGCCCGTGACCAAGGGGCGCAAGGCCTACAGCTGCGCGTCCGGCCGCGACTGCGCCTTCGTCATCTTCGACACCATCGCCAAGAAGAAGATCTCGCCCGGGCTCGTGCAGGTCCTGCTCGCGCGTCGCCGGTCGCAGCTCCTGCCCGGCTTCCGCTCGAAGCAGGGCAAGCGCTTCTCGGCGGTGCTGGTGCTCGGCGACGACGGCAAGGTGACGCTCGACTTCGGTAAGGGCGGCGCCCCGAGCGAGGACGGCGGCCCGCCGCGCGCGCGCGCCGCCAGGGCCGCGCCCGCCAAGGACCCGCGCCCGCGCTGCCCGAAGTGCCGCGAGGGGCGCATCATGGTCGGCCACCGCGGCTGGGGCTGCACCCGCTACCGCGAGGGCTGCGATCTGGTGGTCTGGTTCGAGCAGGGCCCGCTCGGGCTGCGGCTCCCCGACGACGAGGGCGAGCGCCTCTTCCGGAAGGGCGAGACGCGCCTCCTCGACGGCCTCGTCGCCGGCGCGCGCGCCCGCCTGGTGCTGGACCTCGCGGCGCCGGGCCACGTGCGCATCGAGCCCGGCAAGCGGGCGTCGGGTCGAGCCTCGACCTGAGGACCTCCGAGTCGTGCGCGCCGCTCAGGGGGCGGTCAGGGGCTCCGCCTGGCGTGCGTTCCAGAGGTCCCAGCGACGCAGGATCGCCTCGAGCCGACCGTCCTTCTGCATGGCCTCGAGGGCGCCGTCGACCGCGGCCTTCAGCGCGTCGTCGCCCGGCCTCATCGCCGCGGCGTAGGTGCCGCGCGCGACGTCGCCGGGCAGGCACTCGACCCCGCTCCGCGAGCAGCCGTAGCGCGCGGCCGTGAGATCATCGAGCAGCACGCCGTCGAGCCGGCCGCTGACGAGGTCCGTGTACAGCTCCTCGCTGCCCTCGTACGCGACCACGTCGACGCGGCGCGCGCGCAGGATGTCCCGCGCGCGGCTCTGATCGAAGGTCCCGACGCGGCGGCCGACGAGGTCGTCGAGCGACCGCCAGGCGCTGCCCTTCGCGACCGCGAGCGTCTCGCCGAAGACGTAGTAGGGCCGCGACCAGAGGACGCGCGCGCTGCGCTGGGCGGTCGCCTCGAGGCCGTTCATGGCGAGGTCGAGCTCGCGGCGCGCGAGCGCCGGGATCAGCTCGGACCAGGCGACCTGCACCAGGCGCTGGCGCACGCCGAGGCGCCGCGCCAGCTCGTCCATGAGGTCGACCTCGAAGCCCACGACGCGGCTCGGGTCCTTCGGATCCTCGAACACATACGGCGCGCCGCTCACGCGGTCCGCGGCCCAGACGATCTCGCCGCGCGCGCGGATGGCGTCCCAGGTCGTGGCGCGCGGCTCGGGCGCGACGACGTCGGCCGATCTGGCGATCGGCGGCGCATCGGCCGGGTCGGCCGGGAGGGGAGTCGGCGCCGCATCACCGCCGAGGGCCAGCGCGAGTGCGAGCGCCGCGGCGCCGATGGCGGCCAGACCGACGCCGAGCCACAGCCCGCGCCTGTGCCCGCGCGCCGGCGAGGGCAGCGGATGAGGCCGGTCACCGCTCGTGTCGGGACCCTCGGCGGGAACGCTCACGCGTCGAGCCTAGCATGGCGCATCGCGACGGTCGCTTCGGTCAGTCCGCGCCGAGGAGCCCGCGCTGCCAGAGCGCGACGACCACCGCCTCGTCGAGGTCGGCGGCCCCCTCGGCGCGGGCCGCCGCGAGCGCCTCGCGCCACGGCGTCCGGCCATCGACGACCTCGGTCGGCAGCGTCAGCCCGTCGCGCTCCTGCGCGCCGAACACCCAGCGCTGGCCCGGACCGCGCGCGACGTGCGAGAACACCGCCGCCAGCCGCGGCGGGATCGACGCCGGCGCCGCGGCCTGCCGCCGGCTCAGCGCGCGGCGCTCCGCGGCGAGCTCGGGGACGACGTGCGACGCCAGATCCTCGTCGGTCGCCGCGTCGACCCGGTCGGCGCACGCGACGTAGTATCGCTCCCACTCCTCGCGCGTCGGGCGCGGGCGCGTCGCCGCTCGCGAGGCAGAAGCGCGCCAGCGTCTCCCACGCCGCTGTCAGCGTGCGCGCGACGCTCAGCCAGTCGGGTCGCCCGGCCTCGCCCGCGTCGAGCCGGCAGTACCAGGTGCGGCAGATCGCGCCGCGGTCGGCCCAGACCCCGCACGTGTTGGCGGCCTCGGACCAGTAGGGGCAGCGGATGCTGACGTCGCTCCCGAAGCGCCGCGTGTGGTAGCGCGCCTGGTCGTCGGCGGTCGCGACGGCGCCCCAGGCCGTGCGCCCGTCGGGCTCCGCGAGCCGCCGCCGGATGAGCTCGGCGCCCTCGCCGCCGCGCCGCAGCGCGCGCCCGAGGAGGAAGTTCGGCAGCGGCGGGTAGTAGGTGCAGCAGCGCGTCTTGCCGCTGAACGCCCACGGCGGCCACGGCCCGTCGCCATGCTCCTCGCCGAGCATGACGCAGCGCTCGCAGGTGGCGTGCGTCTCCTCGGGGAGCGTCGTCGTCTCGAGCTCGGGCGCCAGCGCGAACACGGCGCTCGGCAGGTCGATGAACGTGCGATGGCGCGGCGACATGAGGCCTCCGTCCGCGATAGTAGGCGGCCCGCGCCGCCTTGTCACACGCCCCCGCCGTGGCTCGCGCAGCCCTTCGCCGCGGCGCGCGACGCCCGCCGCCGAGTCTCACCGGCGCGCGGCGCCGCACGAGCTCCGATCGCGATCGCCGCACCGTCGTTTGGTCAAGGTCCTTTGCGAATCTTGCGTCCGCGGTCGCGGCGCGCGAGCCGACGCATGTTGACCTCCGGATGGTGCCGCGCGGCTTGGTCCTCATCGGAGAATTCGAGGCTGCCGGTGGTCGGCGCGACCTCGGGTCGCATTGACAAGCACCGACGGCCTGCCATAGCCGTTGTCCATCCATGGAATTCTCCGACGCGATGTTCGCCTGTCTCGCCGACTCCACGCGGCGTGCGTCGATCTTCAGCGACACGGTGCTCGCCGACGTCGCCGCGGCCGCGTACGAGGCCGACCGCATGCCGTTGCAGGGGCCTTACACGGCGGTCTTCGACAACGTCGCGCTCACGCCGCACCTCGCACCGCGCGCGGCCGGCGAGGTCCGTTGGAGTCAGGGCGACGGAAGCCTCCGCGGCGACGGTAGCGTCCGCATCGACGGCCTCGGCGACGACGGGCTCCGCGCCAGCGCGCTGTGGCGCGGCGCGATCATCGCGCGCGCGAATCCGGCGGCCAGCCGTATCGAGACCGCCGAGGTCGCGTGGCCCGATCTGGGCGCCCTCGACGCGGCCGTTACCGCGCGCCTCGGGTCCCTGCCGCTCGACGCCGACACGCTCGAGCGCGAGCGCCGCGCCGAGGTCCTGACGCGCATCCGCGCGACGCTGACGCGGCCGGACGCGATGGACGCGGCCCGCCTCGATGGACTGCTGCGACACGCCGGCACGCGCTCGATCGCCGAGCTGCTCGCGCCGTCGAGCCGGCGTCCGGCCACGCTGCGACTGACGTTCTCCGACCCCGGCGGGCCCGCGCTGGCGAGCCCGATCGCGCTGCCGCTGGCGGCGGCGATCTTCATCCGCGATGCGCAGGCGCGCGACTTCTCGCTCGAGGCGTTGTTGGCACTCACCAAGCGCGCCCAGGCGCGCTTCGAGGAGAGCGGCGCGGAGGCGCCAGCCGCCGCAGCGCTGCCCCGACGCCAGCCCATCGCCGCCATCTGGGTCGTCCCCGCGGCGTGGTTCGACGACGCCCACTGGGGCAGCAACGACCGCACGACGAACCTGCGCGCGGCCGCGCGCTGGCTCGCAGCCGAGGGCATCGCGTTCGCGCCGATGGCCTGGCCTCCGACCCGCACTCCACCGTGATCGAGGAGAACACCTTTGGCAATTGCGATTCCCGCCGCGTATCCCTTCGTCGAAGTCAACGTCGACCTCTCCGCCCTGCAGGTCGTCGCCACGCGCGCGCCCGGCGTCATCGCCATCGTGGGCGTCGGCGCCAACGGCGCGACGGCCGCGAACACGCCCTTCGCCATCGCCGACATCGAGGAGAGCAAGAGCAAGTTCGGCGCCGGCTCGGATCTGCACGCGTCGCTGGCGCTCGCTCTGCTGCAATCGCCGCGGCCATCGAAGATCTACGGCGTGGCCGTCGCGGCGGGAAAGCACGACGAGGGCCTCGCCGCTCTGGAGGCGGTGCACGACGTCACGTTCGTGGGCCTCGCCAATGTGCCGGCCAAGGACGGTGACGCCAACGCCGCGCTGGTCGCGCTCAAGAACCACTGCGTCGACATGTCGGCCGCCGGCTTCCCGCGCATCGGCGTGATGCACGTCGACACGACGCTTGCGAAGTCGAACGCCTACGTCGACAAGGTCAAGGCGCTGAGCCCCCTCATGACCGGCACCGGCCGCACCATCCTCGTCGCCGCGCGCGGCGCGCTGCGCGATGGCAAGGCGGCCGACGTCGCGAGCGCGGCGATGGCCGCCATCGCCGGCTATCCGCCGCACGTGTCGCTGGTGCTGAAGCGCATCGACGGCTTCGAGATGCCCGTCGAGCAGCAGTACTCGCCGACGGAGATCAGGGAGCTCAGCGCGCTGAACGTCAACCCGATCATCGACCCGGCGCTCATCGTCGGCAGCAGCCTGCACTTCGCCGAGGGTCGGTGCTTCTCGACCGCGAGCGAGCTCACCTTCATCGATGTCGTCCGCCTGCTCGACGACATCGACTTCCGGCTCAAGGCCGGGCTCATCGGCGCCATCGGCGACGCGCGCATCACGCGCGCCGGGCTCGGCAGCGTCCTCACGCGCTGCGAAGGCATCCTCGAGCAGGTGCACCGCGCCGGCATGATCGACGGCTTCGCGGTGTCGATCCCGGTGCTCGACCTCCTGAAGATCCCCGAGGCCTCGCGCACCGCCGGCGAGCAGCAGACCATCGTCGCGGCGCGCGGCAACCGCACCGTCGACCTGATCGCGGTGGTCACATTGGGCCCGGCCGTCCACCGCCTCACCGTCCGCCTCGTCCCGACCTTCTGACCTCGCGCCCGGCGACGTCCGCCGCCAGCCGCCCGCCCCCGCAGCCGGAGAAGAACCATGCCCGACTGGAAGTCACGCCTCGTCGTCAAGGTCGCCGCCAATGGCGAGCCCGACCGCGTCATCTCGCCCATCGACTCCTTCCAACCGTCCTTCAGCCTCAGCGCCGAGCCGATCCACTCGATCGAGCAGACCCACATCGGCGTGCTCTACACGCCGCAGCAGATCAGCTTCAGCATGACCGTGAAGGCCATCGGCACCTCTGCCGCCGAGCTCACCCAGCTCGCGCTGGCCGGCAAGCGCTTCACCGTCGTGCTCGAGGAGCAGGGCGACGCCGGTCAGTGGTCGTTCCGCAGCGTCGTGCTCAAGGACTGCGTCATCACCAACGCCGCGCCGACAGCCGCCAACATCAGCGGCGTGCCGACGGCGACGTTCTCGGGCTTCAGCCTCGCCGCGTCCGCGAACCCGGCCTGACGAGGAGGCGCGCGTGGCTGATCGTACGTCGTTCAAGAGCCCGGTCGGCGGCCCGGCCAAACGCGTCGTCGAGACCGGCATCGCGCTCGTGCACGAGGGCGAGGTGGTGCTGCCCGCGGCGGGCAGCGAGGCTCAGGCCACGCGGGTGATGGACGACGCGCGCCAGGAGATCCACTACCACTTCCCGGTCGAGATCATCGTCCACGGCACCGAGGCCGCGCCGGTCGAGCCCGAGGCCGGCGCGATCCTCGCCGAGCTCCGCGACCACCTGCGCAACCTGGCCTGACATGCCGGTCACCGTCGAGATCCCCCTGCGACTGCGGATCGGGGCCGACCTGCGCGCGCAGGCGGCGCCGCCCGCGGCGCTGCTCCAGGAGCTGGTCACTCGCGGCGTCCGGAAGGCGCTCGAGCGCTCGCGCGAGGTCGTGCTCCGCCCGCGCGGCAGCTACGTGCAGGTGAGGCTGCATCGACCCGACATCCACTGGGTCGGCGCGGCCGCGGCGCGCGCGCCGCACGCCCTGCGCGTGGCGACCGAAGAGAGCGTGGCGCGCGGCATCGCCGAGGCCATCGCGACCTCGGCCCTGGGCGAGCTCGGCGACGCGGTGACGCAGGCGCCCGAGGTGCTCGGTGGCGGTCCGGCGGCCGCCCTCGATCGACGGCGCGTGACTCCTGGCGGAGGCGGCTATGCGCTCGCGTCCTACGGTGGCCCCGACTCGGATCCGACCGCCGTCGTGCTCTACCTCGAGGATGCCAACGCCGCCCAGGACCTGGCCGATCGCAATGCCGCCAGGAACCTCGTCGCGGGGTTCTGGGAGTGCGGCGACGACTCGCTCATGTCGCGCGCCCTGGCGCGCGTGGTCATGCAGCGGCGCGCCGCCGGCCACGTCGTCGACGGCCGCGTCGGCGGGCTCTTCCTGCGCCGGGGCGAGCTGTTCGTCTTCTCGTTCGAGGTCCACGGCCTGTCTGCGAGCCGCGGGTTCGGGTGGCCGATCGGCGATCCGTCCTCGGTCGAGCTCAGCGTGAAGGCCGCGGGCACCGACGCGAAGAAGACCTCGACGCGCATCGAGCCCTGGGGCGTCTACACCTATCGGCTCGTCACGCGCACGCACAGCGCCGCGGGCCTCGAGCGCGCGATGCGCGACTACAACCGCGCCGGCATGGAGTCGGTCATCGCCAACCTCATCGCCGAGCGCGGCGACGCCGCGGACCCGTCCGACGGCGAGATCCGCAAGTCGGTCGTGGCGCAGATCGACGCCATCGCTCGGCAGGCCGGCCAGGCTCACGAGCCCTGGTGCGGCGGCATCGCGCACCTCGAGTCGGGCGACGGCGCGGCCCTCGTCTTCGCACACCATGACGCGCCCCAGTCGTTCCCGGTCCTGCCGATCGCCATGGCCCAGGCCCCGGTCGAGGTGGACGACGAGGCCGAAGGTCGCGGCCGCGGGGGCGCGGGCGAGAGCGGCGCCGGCCTCGGCGGCGCTCAGGGGCCGGGCGCGGGGGACCACGCCGGCGGCGGTGAGGCCGGCGGCGGTGGCTCGCCCGAGGACGACGGCAGCGCGCAATGGCCGTCGGCCGGCGATCGCGAGGACGTCGATCTCGAGCCCGGCCCGCTCGACGGCGAGCCGAGCATCGACGAGCTCGGCGCCGTGGGCGACCTCATGCGGCGCCTCATCCAGCGCATCGCGTACCGGCTCGACATCCCGCCGAGCAAGTACGCCGGCGCGTTCACGCTGCTGGCCATCGACGTCCTCGGGCGGCGGGCCGGCGGCGCGATGCGATATTCGGTCGGCCACGTCGACCGAGCCATCCCGGTCCCCTCCGGCCCGGCCGCGCTCGGTTCGATGGACTTCACGCCCGCGCCGTCACCGGCGCTCCAGTTCCTGCGCGCGCTGGCGGCGACGACGCCGCTCATCACCCGCCTCATGACGCTGGTCGGTCGCAGCTACGACACGCCCGCGGTAGGGGCGCTGCTGAAGGGGCACTTCGCCAACGACCCGATCCGTTGGCTGTCGCGCTTCTACTCGCGTGTCGCCGATCGCTACCCGGATTCGGTCGGCAGCATCTTCGTAGGCGCCTGCCAGATCGTCATGCTGCAGCTCTTGCGATATTCGCTGGTGCAGATCGACGCGCGGCTGGCGCAGGGCGAGGCCTACTTCGAGCTCCTCGACAAGCTCGTGAGCGGGCTCCTGGCGAAGCCGGCCGAGCTCGAGCGGCTGCGCGTGGCGCTCGACGAGCACATCGCCACACACGCCGGCGGCGCCGACGTCGCAGCGGCGGCGCGCTCGATGTATCGGAGCTGGCGCGACGTCCGACGCGACTTCTCCGGCCTCGAGAGTGACAAAATCCTGGAGCGCCACGAGGACCTGCCGCAGAACACTCCGCTCGTGACCTTCGCGCTGCGCCTGGACGGCTGGGTGGTCATCGACGCTCACGGTCGCGCGTGGTCCAAGCAGGAGCTCGAGCTCGCCATCGCCAGCCGCGTCGACGTCGCCAGGTCCATCGATCCGTTGGTGAGCCAGTTCATCGACATGCCCGAGGTAGTGGCGCTCTTCAGCGCCGACCCGATCATCGCGCGGACCTACGTCAAGGCCCTCCTCGACGAGATGCGCCGCAACAACGTCGAGATGCAGGGGCGCGCGAGCGAGTCGAGCTACTGGGCGTTCCGCTCGGGGCGCATCTCGCACTCGTTCAAGGACCGGACCGTTCCCGGCACGTCGCTCGCCCTGTCCGGCGTGCATCTCCTGGCCCACGAGGCCATCGGCGACGCATTCGAAGGCGACCCGCACTATGGCTCCGGGCTCAACTGGCTGTTCCTGTTCGAGGAGGGGCGACGCGATTTCCTGTCGCTCTTCGAGCTCGTCGGGACGGTGCTCCTCGCGGTGGTCTGCCCGCCGCTCGGCGTCGCCTTCGGCGTCGTTACTGCCTACTTCCACAACGTCGACGCGCGCCGCCAGGAGCGACTCTACAAGGCGCTCGTGCAGCCCGACGCGCTCATGAGCTGGTCCGACGTCGAGCTCGACCTGTTCCTGGCCGAGCTGGAGATGGCGCTCTCGATCATCCCGGACGCGGGGAAGATCATCGGCAGCGCCGTCCGCAGCGGCCGCGCCCTCTATCGTGGCGGCCTCGGCGCGCTGGGCAAGAGCCTCCGGCGTCAGCTCATGAAGTCGATCGCCGAGCGGCTGGCGCACGGTGTCGTCAAGGCGTTCATCACCGAGGTCATCTCGGGGCAGGTGGTCGGCAAGGCCGCCGAGCTCCTCCTCGCGCCGGTCATGGAGGTGCTCTATCGCGAGTACGACATGGGCTCGTGGCTCGCGTCGGACGCTCCGGCCGCGAGCCCGGTCGGTGCCGCGCTCGTGCACGAGAAGCTCGCGCCGGGAGGCGAGCCATGAAGCTGCCGCGCTTCTTCCGCTTCCGCGAGGAGTCCGCGCCGATCGACCTCGACCTGGCCGTGGCGCGCGAGCCGCGCATGGCGCGCTTTCGCGCCGCGTTGGCGCGTCGCGTCGGCGACGAGGCCGCGGACAACCTCGTCTTCGACATGCTCACGGTCGCGTTGCGCGAGCTCGGCGACCACTTCGACGCGATGAAGCGCAAGGACCTCGAGCGCCTCACCGAGCTGCGCAACCGCCTCGACGACCTCTACCACGACCTGCGCGGCGCCGCGCCCGGCGAGTTCGCGCGCAAGCTCGAAGCCGCCGGCCCCGAGATCGACCAGCTCTACCGGAACCTGGACCACGTGCTCGCGGCGCTGGCCGCGAAGCCGGGCGACCTCCTCGAGGGGCCGGCCAACGTCGCCGCCGATCTGAGGGCGCTCATCAAGGCTGCGACGCCGAGCCCGCTGCCCGGCGTGGTGCGATCGATCTTCGACGACTTCGCCGTGGACGAGAGGGGCACGGCGCGCATCGCCCGCAAGCAGTTCGAGGTCGTCGGTCCTCACAAGGCGGTCGGCCACTTCGACGAAGGCACGGTCGTCCTCGAGGTCCACGGCGGCAAGTACCGCGTCACGACCACCGACCAGGAGGGCTTCGTGCACTCGTTCGAGGAGTACGACGTACTCCACACGGCCTATCGCCGGAAGCCGACGACGGGCGGACTGGTGCAGGCCCATCACGGCGTCATGGACGCGATGATGGCCAAGGCGTTCGGCGCCTTCGGCTACGCCAAGGACGACGCCCCGACCATCTGGCTGCGCGACCAGGTCGAGGGCTCGCCGCACAAGCTCGCGAGCAACAACCAGAACGCGAAGCTCGATCAGCGCAGGCCGCTGAACTACGAGAACCTGCGCCGGTGGGCCGTCGAGGATCTCGCCCTGGCGCGCACCCCCGACGCCAAGATCGCCGAGTACATGGGAGCCATGGACGCTTACTTCATCAAGCGCATCTGGCCGAGCCTGCCGAAGGACGAGGCCGCCCTCACCGCGCTGCTCGGAAGCTGGAGGCCGAAGCACCCATGATCGAAGCCATCGACGCCTTCCTGGCCGAGAACCCCAGGTTGCTGAAGCACGACCCGAAGTTCGACGTGACGGTTCCGTGGGTGGCGGCGTTGCTCGCCGAGGCCATGACGACCGGGCCGCTGCCGATGCCGGCGGAGCTCGCGCATTTCTATCGCCGCAGCGGCCCCGTCGGTCATCGCCGCCTGAGCGATGACGTCGAGCTCTTCGGCGCGCAGTCCTATGTCGAGGTAAATGGCGTTCCGGTGGGGCATCTCCCGCCCGTCGTGTTCGTCGCCGATGACGGCGGGTCCGGGTTCTACTTCATCGATGCGCTGGGCGGCATCGAGGGTCGACCCGGCACGGTCTACTGGACCGCGCGCTCGAGCTACCGCCGGCGCGAGTGCGTGCGCTGCGCCGACGACTTCGTGGCGTTCCTGCGCCGGGCGCGCGCCGGCGAGCGAATGACCAACGGGCCATCCCTCACCGACCTGGCCATCGCGCGCATGCATGCCGCCTTCGACGCGCACCCCGACGCCTGGGATGGCAAGCCAGGCAACGACACGCTCCGCGTCTATCTGAACGTCGACGCGCTGGGCTTCGACCTCCCCCAAGTGCTGGTCGCCATCCTGCGGCGGGCGGACGGGCTCCGCTTCGCGCAGTCGGGCATCGTCCTACTGCCCTCCGCGGAGCTCGGGCGCGTGCCCGGGACCGAGGTCCCGGGGTGGGCTGGACCGGGGGCGCTCTGGTTCGCGCGCGCCCCTGACGGCACGCGCTTCGCGCTCACCTGGGGGCAGGGCTGGCGCGACCTCGAGCCGGAGCAGGTGCTGGCCGTCGCCCCCGGCGTCGACATCGCCGTCGCGCCCGTCCTGGGCTGGCTGCCCGACGTCGTGCTCGGCTGGCTCGGAGCCGAGCGATGAGCCGCGAGAGCTTCATCACCTTCGGCGAGGTGACCGACGGCATACCGTCGCTCACGCCGCCGAGCGCGCTCCTCTCCGATGGTGCCGCCATCACCGTGCCGTTGCACGCGGTGACGGCGATGACGCTGAACGAGTCCTTCCACGTTCCGCCGGTCGGTTCGAGCGCCGCCCAGCGCATGGCCGCGTCCTCTGCCGACACCGTGACGCTCAACGGCCTGCTGGTCGGCCCCACCCGCTTCGCGCTCAAGCAGGCGCTCGAGCTGCTGGCCGACGCGAGCGTGCGCGGCAGCGCTCTCTCGCGCATCACCGGCGGCAAGGTCGGCGGCCTCTTCCTGCTGACGTCGATGACCATCCGCACCGACATGTACGTGCAGTCCCTCGCCTTCTCGGTCTCGACGACGCGCCGGCAGACCATCGACGTCGTCGTGACGCTCGTGCACCAGCCGCCGCCCGGATCGCTGGCGCTGCTGCTCGACCTCGGTGCGGTCGCCGCGTCGACGCTGCGACCGTTCCTGCCCTGATCGGAGATCCCTTGCCGCACCCGTTCCCGAACTTGTCGTTCCTCGTAACCGCGCCCGAGCGCGCGGCGCCGGCAGGCTTCGCGCGCGTGCGTCACGTGCCGGTCGGCGGGCTGCCCTCGTCGATCGTCCTCGACCCCGAGCTGCGTCTCGTGCTGGTGCTGCCGACCGGCCGCATCCGGCCCTGGCTCGACGGCGATCCGCTCGCGCCCATCGCGTCGTCGGACAGCGAGCTCGCCCCGCGTGCGGACACCACGACGCCGGCCGCGCCGCGCGCGCCGCTGCGCCTCATCGCCCTGTGGCAGCGCGAGGTCATCGGCAGCGTGCCGCTGACGCTCGGCGTGCGTCATCGACTGCCGGGCCACGCGACCTCCTCGGCGGCGGCCCCTCCCATCGAGCTCATCGTGCTGGGCTGGGACCTCCGCGTCGGGAACGCGCGCGGCCCGGGCGAGCTCGGCGCGTTCGTCGAGCTCGCGTGGCGTCGCCTCGATCGGGTGGTCGAGCCGTTCGTCGCGCCGCCGGTCCCCGATGTGGTTCTCGCCCGGCTCGCCGCCGACGAGGCCGGAGCGCCGTCATGACGATCGGCCGGAACCCCGGGTGGCACCTCTACGTCGCGCCTGCCGACGGCGCCGGCCTCCACCTCGGCTGCAGCGACTACCACGCCAGCATCACGGCGAGCCTGCCGAGCGGGCTCGACGGCGGGGCCTACACGCTCGTCATCGAGCGCCTGAGCGACGAGCACTACGCGCGCGTCGCCGAGGCCGTGAGCCTCACGCTCTACCTCTACTGGCGCGACTCGGACACCGGGTTCGGCGACTATCTGGCCCAGCTGGTCGGCCTGGGCGCCGACGTGCCGAGCGGCGAGCTCGATCGCTTCCGCGTCGCGCTGCTGGCGCCGACCGAGGTCGTGCGGATCGCCGCCGGGGTCCGCTACGACGCGACCATCCGGGCGCGCGAGCGGGTCCACGACGCGCTCGCCACGACGCGCCTCAAGCGCTCGCTCGTCGCGACGCTGCCGGAGAAATCGTTGCTCGCGCAGGCCGAGGCCATCGCGGAGGCCGTCGACGTGCCGGTGAGCGTCTACTCGTCGCCCACCGCGGCGGACACGAGCGCCGGTGGCGGTGAGCTGGAGCCGGGCGCGCTCGCGCTGGAAGCGCTGGCCGGCATCGCCAGGCGACTGGAGGAGCGCTTCAACCAGCGCGGGCGAGGCATGTTCCTCATCCGCGACGGCGAGCTCCACGTGGGGCCGGGCCGACCCGTGCCGATGGGCGAGCTGTATCGCCTCGACGCCGAGGCGGGCCTGATCTCGTCGAAGCGCACCGGCACGACGCCGAAGGACCCGTACTTCGCCGTCGCGAACCCTGACAGCGCCAGCGAGGCGCCCACGCGGACGAGCTGGGAGCTCGCGCTGCACGGCCGCCCCGATCTCAAGCCGGGGGACGTCGTCGTGTTCGTGCCGGCCGAGATCGATCAGGCGCGGACGGGCAGCTTCTACGACGACCTCGCGCACATCGGCGGGGTCGTCACGTCGCCGGTCGAAGACTGGACGAAGGCCGTGACGCTCTACGTCTCGGGCGTCGAGCACAGGCTCGACCGCGCGACCTTCGCGACGACGGTCGTCGGAGTCGGCGTGGATGGCCCTGACGACTTCTGGGACATTCACTCGCACGCGCCGGACAAGGGCAAGGCGTCGCGGCAACCCGCGTCCCAGGCGAGCAAGGCCGCCGACGTCGCGGCCGAGATCAAGCGCGTGGCGCGCCTGGCCGCGGGTCGCGGCGCCGAGGTCGCCGAGGTCCGCAACGTGCGGGCGAGCGGCGACGACGATCCGCCGCGGCTGACGGCCGACTACCTGCGCGGACTCGCCGTCGGGGATGGCCACGCGCAGCGCGTCCGACGCATCGACCTCGAGCGCAAGACGCCCTCGACGCCGGCGGGGATCGGCTACGCGACGCCGTTCGCGTGGGGTCGCTATGGCCTCGTGCTGCCGCGCTACCCCGGCATGCGCGTCCTGCTCGTGCACCGGGACGGCGAGGGTGACGAGGCGGTCGACGTGGGTGCGCTGTGGCGCGCGGGCAAGGACATCGACGACGGCCCGAGCGAGGCGAAGCCCGGCGACTGGTGGCTGGCGCTGCCATCGGACCGGCCCGAGGACGAGGCGCTGACGGCGGACGGCGCCGACGCGGTCGAGCGGCCGGACGAGCGCGAGGCGTCCAACGACTTGATCGATGCACAGGGGCGTCGCCACATCGAGCTCAAGCAGCTGACGATCCGCGTCTCGTCCGACAGCGCGCCCAAGGTCGGCACGCGGCCGGCGCTCGACGACGAGGACGCCAAGGCGGTCACGATCGAGCACGTCGACGGCGGCTCGCGCATCCGCATGAAGGCCGACGGCTCGATCGAGATCATCGCCAAGGCCGGCATGACCATCAAGGCCGGTGGCGATCTGGCGATCGAGGCGAAGAACGTGAAGGTGAAGCTCGCCAGCGGCGGCAACATGGACGTGGAGGGGTGATGGGCGACGACGGCAAGGCGCGCGCGGACGCGCGCAAGCGCGTGCTCGGATGGGGTATCGCCTGCGCCGAGATCATGCCGGGGGTCGACATCTCGCGCGACCTGCGCGTGGTCGCCGACGCCGACGGGCGGATCGATTTCGCGCGCGTCGAAGGCATCGCCAACCTGGGGCAGGACTTGACGATCGCGCTCTCGACCGCGCTCGGCAGCGACCCGTTCGACACCACCTTCGGCTTCGATGGGCTGCGCGCGCTGGTCGAGGAGACGCATCCGGTGATGCAGCGCGAGCGCGTGCGCCTCGCCGTCATGGCGGTCTTGCGCCGCGACGCGCGGGTGCGCCGCATCATCGACATCGAGCTCGGGCAGTCCGGCGGCGCGCGCACCCGCGCCCTCGGGGTCGACGTCCGCTTCGAGGCGCAGAGCGGCGACGAGCTGACGCTCGCGCTGGGCGGGGTCGCGACAGGTGCGTGAGCGCGGCGAGGCCAGCGCACGACAGGAGCCAGGGATATGACGGACCAACGCATGATGGGCATCGACACCGCCGAGGTGCTGGCGATCGAGGCAGAGGTGGCTCGCCGCACCGGGTCGACCCGCTACGGGGTCACGCAGGCGGGCTTCGTTCCGAAGCCGTTCGCGCAGCTGCTCGCCGAGAAGGTGGCGCTCGCGCGCGAGCTGTTCGGGGCCGATGTCGATCTCACGTCGGGCTCGGTCATCCGCAAGCTGCTCGAGGTCAGCGCGCTCGAGGATGCCCGCACCTGGGCAGCCCTGGCCGGGATGTACGACGACCAGTTCGTGGTCTCCGCGACCGGCGCCGCGCTGTCGCGTCTCGGCGACGAGCTCGGACTGCCGCGCCCGCACGAGGAGGCGGTCGGCGCGGTCGAGCTGTCGCTCGCGCTGAAGCTGCCCGACGGTGTCACCAAGCTGGACATCCCGCGCGGCGCCCGCATGACGACCGCCGGTCGGCACCACGTGGCCACCGATCGGCGTGTGACGCTCAGCGCCGGGACGACGAAGCTGACGGTGCCGGTGCGCGCCTTCTATCCCGGGCCGGAGCACGATCTCGACCCGACGAAGGCGGGCGAGCGCATCGATCGGTGGAACGACGCCGACCTCGCCCTCGACGAGATGCGCGCGGTGGCCAAGCTCGCCGGCGTGGCCTCGCTCGAGGCGGTGGTGAAGGTCGACCACAAGGCGCCGCTGACGGGCGGCGCGGCCTTGTGGCCCGACGCGCGCTATCGTTCGCTGCTGCTGCGCGCGCCGCGCTCGCTGTGGACGGTCGAGGCGGTCCAGACATCGGTGTCGCTCGTGCCGGGCGTGCGCCGCGCGCTGGTGCGCGATGGCTGGGGTGGCCTCGACATCAACCAGTCGCTGTTCGGCAACTTCAACTTCGCCGAGCGCCTCTTCGGTACCGAGCGCGATCTCGGCTCGCCCTACTACTTCACGGTCCTGGTCGCGGCGACCGAGGCGGCCATCTGGCATGGTCCCGACGGGCTGCGCGCGCAGGTCGCCGCCGCGCTCGAGGACGTGCGCCCGACGGGCATCTTCCCGCGCATCGAGGAAGCGGAGGAGATCGCCATCGGCATCCAGGCCAAGCTGGTCGTGCGCGGACTGCCGCTGCCGACCGGCACGAAGAAGGCCATCAACGACTCGGCCGCGGCCGTGGCTCTCAAGGAGCGGCTGCTCGTGCGCGTGCAGCGCTACGTCGAGACGCTCGATTTCGGCGAGCCGGTGCGTTCGTCGGAGGTCATCTGGGCCATCATGAACGAGCCCGGCATCGCCGACGTGCAGGAGCTGCAGCTCGTGCGCTACCCGCCGTCCTTCGCGCAGCTCGGGTCGGCCGCCGCGGGCGACCTGCAGCTCTTCGAGCGCAACGCCAACGCTCCGGTGCAGGTCAACCAGATCGCGGTCTTCGTCGACGACCCGCAATTCCTGGTGATCGCGTGAGCGCCTTCGATCCCGACGAGCCGGCGGCGGCCTCGCATCGGAACATCGTCGCCCACCTGAGCGGACCGCTCGCGGCGGGCGCCGTCGACCATCCGATCGCCATCGGCGCCGACGCGCGCGCGCTGCTCGCGTGGCGGCCGCGCGAGCCGCTGCTGGTCGCGGCGCTGCGGCGCGACCTCGGCGACGAGACGCTCACGCTCACGGTCACGGTGAGCCCGGACGGCGTCGGCGCGCGCAGCTTGGCGAGCCTCACCTGGGATCGATGGAGCGAGAGGGGCTCCTTCCTCCTGCTGGCGCCGGCGAGCGACCCGCTGTTCCAGTCGCCGCTGCCCGTGACCCTCGGCCTCGCGCTGACGGCGGCGGGCGTCGCGCTCGCGCCCAACGCCGTCGCCGGGGCGGTCGAGCTGCGCCTCGTCGAGGGCGTGCTCGGGCGCACCGTGTTCCTGCTCGGCGCCGAGAAGCAGCGCATCCGGCGCGCGGCCCGCGAGCTGACCGCGATGCGCTCGCTCGCGACGGCGCGCGACGAGGCGCTCGACCGCACCGGAGAAGAGCTCGGCGTGCCGCGCTTCGCCGAGAGCATGGCCTGGGACGGGAGCGAGATCGTGACGACGCGCGCGCGCGAGGACGACGCGTCATATCGCCGGCGGCTGGGCATCTACCGGCCGTTCCTGGTGCCCAACCGGCGTCGCGCGCTCGGGCTGCTGCGCGATGCGGGGCTCGCGGCGATCGACCTCGTCGAGGCCGACAACCCGTTCGCGGTCGCGGTGCGGCTCGTCTCGGTGGCGCCATCGCTGGCGGCGGCCAAGGCCCAGAAGCGCGATTTCTTCGCCCACCTGCGGCGCACGCGGCTGCTCGAGCCAGCCGCGGCGGTGCCGGCCGCGCGCTTCCTGCCGAAGGCTCGGCGGGCGCGCGAGGACGCGCTCCGTCAGCGCCTGGCCGGCGACCTCAAGTTCGATGCGCAGACCCACATCGCGCCGGCGCTGGCGCTCGCCCTCGATCGCCTCGCCCGCTGCGTGCGCGCGCTCGGGGTCCACGACGCTCTGCGCGTCCGCCGCGGCCAGGACGCCGCCGGCGGCAGCCGCTACGAGCTGGGCATCGGCGTCGACTGGGCGGACTTCGCCGACGCTACCAAGCAGGCCCTGTACCTCGCGGCGAGCGGTCGCGTGAACGTGGCCGACGCGGAGGTCGGCGCCCTGCTCGCCGAGATGAAGCCGACGCCGGTCGCGACCGATCCCGACTGCCGCTGGCTCATGCATCCCTGCGGTCTCGCGACCGTGCATCGCATCGATCAGGACTGGCTCTACGTGAGCGCGATGCCGGCGCTCGGGCTCACCATCAGCGGCGTGGCGGACACCCCCGGACCCCACCCGGTCGACCTCGACGCGCACCTGGCGGGTCCGCTCGACAGCGGGCTCAACGTCGTGCTCGCGCGCGCCCTGACCCAGGCCCGCGCAGCCACCGCCGGCGCCTGGAGCGAGCTCGGCGATCACGCGACGCAGGTCGCGGCGTGGCAGAGCGCCGTGAACCCCAGCCCCGGCGTCGCGCAGTCGTTCCGCGATCTCGCGCTGCCGGTCGTGACCCAGCCGCAGTTCGGCGTCGCGCTGGCGAAGCTGCCGCCGCAGCTGGTGACGACCCTCGTCGTGAGCGGCCTGTCGCAGACGCAGCGCGGCGAGCTGGTGGCGGCCTTGCGCGACGCCGGCATGGTCGCCGCGGTGCCGCTCGGCTACGCGAGCGGCGACGTGCACCTGGTCGTGAGCGTCATCGGCCTGCCGCAGATCGGCTCCAATCTCGGCGCGCGGCGCGCGACCGGCTTCCGCTGGTACGCCGTGCCCATCACCGGGCCGGGCGGCAGCATCGGGGCGCTCGGCAGCCGCACCCGCTTCCTCCCGGCGGGCCACGGGCTCACCGCCATCGTGTGCATCGCGTACGCGCGCATCGGGCTCACCGATCCGTACGAGGTCCGCGCCGAGGCGCCGGCCGGGGTGCAGCTGGACCTGGCGCAGTACGAGTACCTGATGAACGTGCTGGACCACCTCCACCCGCTCGGGGTCGAGGTCAACACCTGGTCGATCCGCCAGGCGCACGTGGACCTCGACGGCGACGGCGTCGCCGAGCCGCTCGGACCGTCGCGCGCCCGCACCTTCCGCCCGTTCCGGCGCCCGCGTCACGTCGGCGCTGCCGCGGTGACCCTCGAGCCCGGTTCCGAACAGGAGTAGCTCATGACCTTCGACGCACTCAATCAGATCGGCGCGGTCGACACCCAGTCGTTCCTGCTGAAGGCCCAGCAGCTCGGGCTCCCCGTGAGCGCGCAGCAACAGCTGCTGGGGTTGCTCATCTTCGAGCAGCTCGGCAAGGTGCGGCGCAGCTTCGACTACAGCAGCGCCGTCGCCGACAAGGATCCGACGTGCGCGCCCGCCTTCGCGCGCAGCTTCCAGCACGTCGATTGGACGGACGGCGAGAGCGTCGTGCAGGCCGAGCAGACCTCGGGCGAGGACGGCTTCAACCTGCGCTTTCACCGCATCGAGGCGGATCTCGACGCGCTCGCCGCCGACACCAGGAAGACCTTCGAATGTCTGGCCGAGCTGCGCGCTCAGCTGGCGCAGGCGCTGGCCGACGTCAAGGCCGAGCTCAACCTCATCAACGGCGACGTCTACGCTTGCTGCAACAAGGGCAGCGCCACGACGATCAACCCGGGCACCGTCATCCCGTGGGATCCCATCATCATTCCGCAGCCCACCCCGCACACGCCGTACATCCCTTTTCCGCTCCCCAACGGTGGGCTCGGACCGCTCCCCACCGGCCCGCTCGTCAACCCGAACCCGATGGGGCCGGGCGTCTGGAACTGGCTCACGGGCCAAAGCCCCGGAACCTGGGTGCTCGCGGCCGGCGGCGCCAATGCGCAGCCCGCCACGCTCGGGCAGGACCCGCGCCCGGTCGACGCCTTCATCTCCGGCATGCCGGCGACGTTCGTGAGGCGTCAGCCGTTCCTCGGCCGCGACCGCGACGTGTGGTCGACGCCCGCCGGCTTCGTCGTCACGGAGCCGAGCGGCGAGGTCCCGCGGCGCGCGTACCGCGATCCGCTCGTCGACCGTGTCGAGGCGGTGGCGTCGTGGAGCGCGGCAGCGGCGCCGAAGGTCAAGGCCAAGTTCCCTGCCGGCTTCACCGTCGAGGAGCTCGCGCGCGAGTTCGGCGACGACGACGTCGGTGGCGGTCGCACGCTCGCGAGCATCATCGCGTCGCTGCCCCGGGGCGTCCGCGGGCCTGGCAACCTGATCGAGGCGTCGGTCGCCGACGGGCTCGAGACCATCAAGCATCGCGGCGGCGGCGAGCTGCTGCTCGCGACGAGCCTCAACTGGCGGCCGGGACGACCCCCGACCGCGCACCGCTCGGCTCGCTGGCCCAGCTGCCGGTGGCCGCGCGTGACGCCCTCGCCCGCGTCGGCGTCAACACGATCGGCGAGCTCGCCGGCATCGACCGCGCGCGTCTCGAGCGAGCGCTGGCGAGCAGCGGCGTGTCGGCCGCCGAGGTTGCGGGCTGGAGAGCGTCGGCGATGCTGGTGACGCGGGTGAAGTGATGCCTACGACGTCAGTCGCCGTCGACGGGGACGTGAAGTCGAGTGTCGGCCAGGTCCCGGTCGAGCCGGCGGTCAAGGGGCAGTGGACCGCCGCCGCCGTGCAGCACGCCACATACTCCCAACTGGCGATCGGCGGGGTGGCCGTGGCGTGGCAGGCCAGGTGCGAGTTCTCGTTCGAGGGCGTGGACTCGAACGGCGCGGTCGTGAAGGGCAGTGAGACCCTCGTGCTCGACGCGGGGCCGACCCGTCTCATGGGGGGTGGCCGGAAGGTGTTGCGCCACGGTGACCGGACCTCGAGCACCGTGTACGGCAACGCCCTCGAAGCGAAGACCACCCGCCCGCTGCGCTCGAGCTGAGCGTCGCCGCGCCCGCCGGCATCACGCCGCCGTGCGCCGCTGAGTGAACGTGGCCTGGCCCTCGAGGCCAGCCGGCGGTCGCGCATCCCGCGGCGCAGTCGAACGGCCGCCACCCTACGCCTCGGGTTCGCGGATGCCGCTGCCGGTCCATCGGGAGACGGTCGCAAGCCCCGGAAGCCGCTAGGCTGGGTCCTCGTGAACGAGGACCTCAGCCTCCGGAGCGCCTGCGACTGGAGCCGATGACCGGACTCGAACCGGTGACCTGCTGATTACGAATCAGCTGCTCTACCAACTGAGCTACATCGGCAGCGGCCGGTTCTCTAGCGGCGGTCCGATCCTTTGGCAAGCGGAAACGTCGCTCGTTCGAGCGCGCTCGCGCGCCTTGTCGCGGCCGCGTCGCGCGGCTATGACACCGACATGCCGCTCCTCGAGGGCAAGCGCATCCTGCTCGGCGTCGGCGGAGGTATCTCCGCCTACAAGGCGCCAGAGCTCGTGCGGCGCCTGAAGGACGCCGGCGCCGACGTGCGCGTGGTGCTCACCGATGCCGGCCGGCGCTTCGTCTCGGCGCTTAGCCTCGAGATCGTCTCGGGCCACCCGACGCTCTCCGACCTCTGGCAGGCCGACGCCGAGGCCCGCCCCGGCGAGCCCCGCGTCGTGCACACCGACCTCGGCCGTGACGTCGACCTCATCGTGCTCGCCCCGGCCACCGCGAACCTCATCGGCCGCATCCGTCACGGCCTCGCCGACGATCTCCTGACGACCACGATCATGGCTTGCCGCACGCCAGTCCTCCTGTGCCCGGCCATGAACAGCGAGATGCTCGACAACCCGCTGGTGCGGCAGAACATCGACGCGCTGGCGGCGCTCTCGCGCTACGTCGTGCTCGAGCCGGGCCTGGGCCTCCTCGCCTGCGGCATCGCCGGGCCCGGCCGCCAGCCCGACCCGCCCGAGATCATCGAGGCCGCCGCCGCCGTGCTGACGCCGAAGACGCTCGCCGGTGTGCGCGTCGCCGTCTCGGCCGGCCCGACCCACGAGGCGATCGATCCCGTGCGCCTCCTCGCGAACCGCTCGACCGGCACCATGGGCTTCGCGCTCGCGCGCTCCCTCGCCGCTCGCGGCGCCGACGTCACGCTCGTCGCCGGCCCGGTCGAGCTGCGCACGCCGGTCGGCGTCGCGCGCCGCGTCGACATCACCAGCGCCGGCGATCTCGCCGACGCCGTCGATCACCTGTGGCCCGATCTCGACGTGCTCGTCATGACCGCCGCCGTGGCCGACTTCCGCCCCGCCGCCCCGTCGGCCCACAAGCTCAAGAAGCGCGATCCGGGCACCTCGCTGACGCTCGCGCTCGAGCCCACCGTCGACGTCCTCCTCGCCGCGTCGCGACGCCCCGATCGCGCGCGCGTGAGCCTCGTCGGCTTCGCCGCCGAGACCGACGACGTCCTCGCCTACGCGCGGAAGAAGCTCGTCGAGAAGGACCTCGACGCCATCATCGCCAACGACGTCGGCGCGCCCGGCGTCGGCTTCGGCAAGGGCGACAACGCCGGCTGGCTGCTCACCCGCGAGGGCGACGAGACGCAGCTCGGCCGCGCCTCGAAGGGCGATCTCGCCGAGACCATCGCCGACCTACTCGCCCCGCGCCTCGCGCATCGCCACGCGCGGCCCTCGCGATGAGCGACCCCACCGAGAGGCCCGTCCTCGCGCCGCACGACGAGCTCCACGACATCGCGTCGGGCCTCCGCGCCTGGCTCGAGTGGCAAGCCATGACCGGCTCGCTCGAGCTGCCGGCCGATCCCACCCCGGTCGTCGTCGCCGCGCCGCCGCCCCCGCCGCGCACCGCCCCCGCGCGCGCCACGACCGCACCGCGCGCGCCGGCCGCCCCGCGACCGGCCGGCCCATCGGCGCAGGCAGCCGCCTCCGATCGCTCGCAGGCTCCCTCCGCGCGCCCCGCCGCCGGCTCCGGCACCGTCGGCGCGCCGCCCACGACGCCGGTCGGCAAGGGCGCCGACGGACTCCGCCAGGTCCGCGACGAGCTCGGCGACTGCCAGCGCTGCGCGCTCGCCACCGGTCGCAAGCACCTCGTCTTCGGCGTCGGCAGCCCGCAGGCCGAGCTCGTCCTCATCGGCGAGGCGCCCGGCCAGCAGGAGGACGCCACCGGCGAGCCCTTCGTCGGCCGCTCGGGCCAGCTGCTCACGCGCATGCTGGCCTCCATCGGCCTCGAGCGCAGCGACGTCTACATCTGCAACGTCATCAAGTGCCGCCCGCCCGGCAACCGCGATCCGCTGCCCGGCGAGATCGCCACCTGCAGTCCGTTCCTGCATCGCCAGGTGCGCGCCATCGGTCCGAAGGTCATCCTCACGCTCGGTCGCTTCGCGGGCGTGAACATCATCGGTCGTCAAGCCACCATGGGCGAGCTGCGCAAGGACACGTCGTCGTTCCTCGGCACGCCGGTCGTGGCGACGTTCCACCCGTCGTACCTGCTGCGCACGCCGAGCGCCAAGCGCCAGGCCTGGGACGACCTCTTGCGCGTGCGTCGGCTGCTGTCCGGGGGCTGAGCTTCGTGGCTGGCCTCGGCTGCGGTTCTCACCGCAACCGATGCCACGCGATCAGCATCGCTGACGGCTCGAGATTCGCCAGGCGTGCTCGACCGGAGTCGAGCGGCCTGACCCGCGAGCTCTCTCGAATCGCCTCCGTCGACGCATGCGCCGCGAAGGCCCCCGAGGGAGCCCTCACAATCTCACAGCGCGTCCTTCAGGGTCGGGGCGGCCTTGAAGCCGACCGACTTCGAGGCGGGGATCTTGATCTCCTTGCCCGTACGCGGATTGCGGCCGCGGCGCTCGGCGCGCTCCTTGACGTTGAACGTCCCGAAGCCCGGGTACGAGAAGCGCTTGCCCTTCTTGATCGCCCCGGCCAGGGCGTCGAAGACCGCCTGCACGATCTCGCCCGTGTCCTTCTTCGAAACGCCCTCGAGTCCGCCGTGCACCTGGTCGATGAGCTCTGCCTTCGTCATGTTCGCACTCCTTTCATTGCATACACGCTGGGCTCGATGGCCTGCGTGAGATCCGACGCTGGT
>JAXLYZ010000064.1:0-54447 GCA_046351155.1 Myxococcota bacterium | reverse complement strand
AGCGTCGGCTCGGTGCAGACATAGTCGCAGCTGTCCCAGCAGCGGACGGCCAGCGCCACGCCGCGGGTGAGCTTCACCGCGCGCACCGTGTCGAGGTCGCGATCCTCTTCGGTGATGAAGCCGACGCGGCCGGCGGGCGGCTGGGTCAGGTTGACCATGGCGACCTCGTGCGGCGTGGTGGTGCTGCAGTCGGCGCCGAGGCCGGTGGCCGCGAGCGCGAGGGTGGCGAGGGCGCCGGCGGCGCGGCGGAGGGAGACGCGGGCGGACGTCACGGCAGCACCTCCACGGTCCAGGTGCGCTCGAGGCCGAGCGCGCGCACGGTGATGGTCGAGGTGCCCGGCGTGCGGGCGATGACGCGGTAGAGGCCGCCGACGGCGTCGGGCACCATGATGACGCCCGAGCCCTGGATGTCGCGCGTGAGCTCGAAGCTGCCGAGCAGCGGCTGGGCCACGCGGAAGGGCTCGACCGAGACGAGGACCTCGTCGCCGGGGAGCAGCGTCACGTGGTCGAGCACCGGCCCGAGCAGGTCGCCGTTCCGCGAGTAGGCGAGGATGCGCAGCTCGTCGGCGACCGCCACGAAGACGTGGAGGAAGTCGAGCACGCGCCCCTGCGAGTCGACGAAGAGCAGCGCCGACAGGCCCGGCCCCGAGGCCTCGAGGCGGGTGCCGTCGAGGCCGAGCACGGTCGGGTCGGCGACCTCGAGGCCGAGCGTCGAGCCGCCGCTGCCGGCGATGTCGACGTCGAGCACGAGCTCGAGCGAGCTGCCCTTGGCGATGGGCGCGTCGACGCCGACGGTGAGGCACACCTGGCCCAGCGCGCCGCACTCGGGCTTGGTCTGGTTGCCGAGCGTGCCGCCGCCGGGCCGACCGCCGATGTCGCCCGAGTCGCCGCACGCTCCGGTGGCGGCGAGCGCGATGGTCAAGGCGGTTGACCATCGAGCCAGGGGAGGGGAAGCGAGCGGTCGGGACATCGGGCCTCCGAGGTGCACGACCTTCTAGCGCCGTTCGCCGGCCGCTTCAAATCGTGCTCGTGGCTCGTGCTCGGGCTCGTGGCTCGGGCTCGTGCTCGTGGCTCGGGCTCGTGGCTCGTGCTCGTGGCTCGTGGCTCGGGCTCGTGGCTCGGGCTAGCCGATGGTGACGACCAGCCGGTACCCCGACTGCCGCTTCCAGCCCGCGGCCTTGGCCGCGCCCGACATGGTCGGGTCGCTGGCGAGATAGAAAAGCTCCTTTCCTTCCGTCTGGGGCAGGGCGGCGGCCGACCAGAAGGCGGCGCCGATGAGCTTGCCGCGCGAGCGGTAGTGGGGCGGCACGTAGACCTGGTCGAGCAGCACCGCGTCCTTGGTGAGCGGGGTGAGCTCGGCCACGAAGAACGGACGGCCGGTGTCCTTCTCCTTGGCGACCAGCTGGCGGCCCTCGATGATGGCCGCGAGGCAGCGCTGCGCGTGGGCGTCCTTGTTGGCCTTCCTCGGGTCGATCTGGAACTGCTCGAGGCGCAGCTCGGCGGTGTAGTCGGAGACGGCGCGCTCGTCGGCGCGCGTCGCCAGCTCGAGCGTGACCCGGCTCGACGGGCTCGCCTCGATGCGCGTGGCGCCCGACAGGAGGTCGCACTCGCGGTCGGTGACCAGCTTGCGGTTGGGCAGGTCCTTCATGATGTTCCAGAGGTAGGCCATGCCCTTCGACTCGCCGAGCAGCTGGTGCCGGTGGGTCGCGCCGCCGAACGTGCTGATGCGCTTCTGCGAGGCGTACAGCTCGTTGGCGAAGGTCTTCATCGCGTCCTCGTTGGCCGCGTAGATGCTGGCGGCGTGGTTCTCGACCACCATCACCGCCTCGAGCTCGGTGGCGTTCCGGAAGACGCCCCACCACCACGGCGCGTTCGGGTCGCGCACGCTCGGCTCGGGCCCGGCCAGGAAGCGCTCGAGCGCCGCGCGCACGAAGATCGACTCGGGCCGGCGCGCCTGCTCGATGAGCGCCGTGAGCTTGGCGCGGTCGGTCGGCTTGAGATCGCGGGCGAACCACTTTCCGTCGGACATCGATTACCCCCGTGCCGCGGGCGCCGAGCTGGCGGCTCCGAAGCAAGCGACCCTTTTTCCCCTTGCCCGCCACAAACACAAGCTGTACAGATGTTCAGTATGGTTCGCCCCACGGAGTCGCCCAGGGAGTCCTCATGACCGCGTCCATCCCCGCTCCGAGCCTGCATGCGAGCCCCTCCATGACCTCGGCCGCGCGCTTCCAGGTGCTGGCCGGCGGCCGCTCGCTGGCGCTCTCGGCGGTGTCGACCGGGCTCACCCCGGCCGCTCCCGCCGCGCGCCGCTTCGCCCTCGACGCGCTGGCCGGGCGCTTCGTCGAGCTGTCCGGCGTCGGCGCGGCGCCGCTCCTGTCGGTGGCGCTGCGCTTCGTGCTCGAGGCCCAGCGGCGCGGCGAGAACGCGGTCTGGGTCGGCACCTCGGCGGCCACCTTCTATGCCTGCGACGCGGTCGCGCACGGCATCGATCTGAGCGCGCTGCCGCTCGTCCTGCCGCCGGGTGCTGCGCAGTCGCGGCTCTGCCAGCCTGGGCAGCCCGAGTCGGCGGTGCTCCAGGCCGGGCGCGCGGCCTCCCACCTCCTGCGCTCGGGCGCCTTCGGGCTGGTCGTGCTCGACCTCTCGCAGGCCGACAAGCGCGAGGATCTCATGCCGCTGCCGCTCCAGTCGCGCCTCACCGGCCTCGCCCAGAAGCACGGCACGCTGCTCCTCGCGCTCACCCACAAGGCCGCCGACGCCGCGAGCCTCGGCTCGCTGGTCTCGCTGCACGCGCACGTCGGGCGCGCCGTGCCTCTCGCGTCACTCCCCCCGGTCCCGCCAGGGCGGGACTGGGGGGCGGACCGACCTCGTGAGGCATCCGAGCCTGCATCGCAGGCTCGGATGGCCGAGCGAACGGAGGTCCGGGGGGTTCTGATCGACATCACGAAGGACAAGCGCCATGGCCCCGGATGGACCCACTGCGAGCACTTCCGCGCTCCCGACGGGCTCGGGTGATCAGTCAGGGCAGCCTGACATCTTCGCGCACGCCGGTGTCGACGAGAGCGATCGGCTGGGCTGCCTCGAGGTGCCCGCGCTGCCGCTCCAGCTGCTCCTCGGGCAGCGGCCGGAGTGGCGCGAGCTGCCGGTCGCGGTCATCGCCGAGGACCGCCCGCAGGGGGCGGTGACGTGGGTCAACGCGCGCGCGCGGGCGCACGGCGTCCTGCCCGGGCAGACCTACGCCACCGCGCTCGGGCTGTGCCGCGAGCTGCGCGCGAGCGTGGTGCCGCCTGCCGCGCTGGGCGCGGGCGTGAGCCGCGTGCTGGCGCGCCTCCGCGCCTTCTCGCCGAACATCGAGCCGTCGAGCGAGGAGCCGGGCGTCTTCTGGCTCGACGCCAGCGGCCTGGTCGGCCTGTGGGCGGGACTCGTGGAGTGGGGCGAGGCCATCCTCGCGGCGCTCGCCGAGGCCGGGCTCGAGGCGGTGCTGGCTGTGGGGTTCACGCGCTTCGGCTCGTACGCCGCGGTGAAGTCGCTGGCGGTCGAGGTCGATCGGCGAGGCGCCGGGGCCGCGGGCCCGAGCCACGAGCCACGAGACACGAGCCATGAGCACGAGCCACGAGACACGAGCCACGAGCCCGAGCACGAGAGCCCGAGCACAAGGCTCCGCGTGTTCCCCACCCGCGCCGACGAGCGCGGCCTGGCCGACCGCGTCCCGCTCGCCTACCTGGCGGTCCCGCCGCTCGTGCGCGAGCGCCTCGATCGGCTCGGCGTGCGCCTGCTCGGCGAGCTCGTGGCGCTGCCGACGGCGGGCATCCTCAAGCGCTATGGGCCCGAGGCGCATCGGCTCCAGCGCCTGGCGAAGGGCGACCTCTTCACGCCGCTCGAGCCGGCGCCCGAGATCGAGCCGGCGGCCGGGCGCATGCTGCTCGACTTCCTCGAGCACGACGCCCACCGGCTGCTCTTCCGGACCAAGAGCCTGCTCGACGCGCTCGTGCCCATCATCGCTGCGCGCCAGGCGGTCGTGGCCGAGCTCGTGCTCGACCTCGGCTTCGAGGGCGCGACCCAGCGCGAGAAGACGACCTTCACGCGCCATCGCTTCCGACCGGCCGCGCCGACCCTCGACGCCACGCTGCTCATCGACCTCGTGCGCCTGCGCCTCGAGTCGATCGATCTGCGCGCCGGCGTGGTCGAGGTGCGCCTCGAGGCCCACGAGATCCGGCCACGCCCGAGCAGATCCGCCTCTTCCAGCTCGGCCCGCGGCAGGACACCGCGGCCGCCTCTGCGCGCGCTGGCGCGCGTGAAGGCCGAGCTCGGCGACGGCGCCGTCGTGCGCGTGGCCATGCGCGACGGCCACCTCCCCAAGGCGCGCCACGTCTTCGAGCCGTTCGACGGCGAGCTGCCCGCGCCGCACCCGACGCCGCCGGCCGGGCTCGACGATCCGAGCGCTGCCGACGACCCGAGCGACGGCGACGCCACCGCGCTGCCGCCGCTCGTGCGTCGCCTGCACCCGCGCGCCGAGCCGATGCCGGCGCGCCCGCGCGACTTCCGGAACGACGGCTGGCCGTCGCGCGACCCGGACCGCGGACCCATCGTCCGAATGCACGGGCCCTACATCGTGTCGGGCGGCTGGTGGCAGCGCCCCGGCTCGGAGGTCCACCGCGAGTACCTCTTCGCCGAGACGACGCGCGGCGATCTCCTCTGGATCTACTACGACCGCCGACGACGGCGCTGGTTCGAAGAAGGCACGGTCGAATGACGGGCTCCTCCTCGTATGTCCCGCTCTGGGTGAAGAGCAACTTCAGCTTCCTCGAGGGCGCGAGCCACCCCGACGAGCTGGTGCAGACCGCGCACGACCACGGCCTCACGACCCTCGCGCTGACCGATCGCGACGGCGTCCACGGCATCGTGCGCGCCCACGTGAAGGCGGTCGAGCTCGGCCTGAAGCTCATCGTCGGCTCCGAGCTGACCATGGACGACGGCTCGCGCCTCCTGGTCATGGCTCAGGGCAAGCGCGGCTACAGCCAGCTCTGCCGCATCATCACGCGCGGCCGGCGCCGCTCGGAGAAGGGCAGCTCGCTCGTCCTCTGGGAGGAGGTCATGGGCGACAGCGACGACCTCATGGCCTTCGTCGGGCCCGACCTCGCCGCGCACGATCAGGTGCCGAGCCTGGTCGACGCCTTCGGCGAGCGCCTCTTCGCGCTGTGCCCGCGCCACCGCCAGGACCGCGAGCCGGCCGCCGAGGCGCGGCTCCGCGCCACGGCCAGCCGCTACGGCCTCAGCGTCGCGGCCGCCAACGAGGTCCTCTATCACACGCCGCGGCGGCGCCCGCTCCAGGACGTCCTCACCTGCATCCGCCACGGCGTGACGCTGTCGTCGGCCGGGCGCCTCTTGCGCCCCAACGCCGAGCACGATCTCAAGCCCATCCAGCCCTTCGTGTCGCTGTTCGAGGACGACCGCGCGGCCGTGCGCCAGACGCTCGCCATCGCCGAGCGCTGCAGCTTCGACCTGCGCCACCTGCGCTATCGCTACCCGTCGGAGGCCCTGCCCGACGGCACCACCTCCATCCAGCACCTGCGGAACCTGACCTACCTCGGCGCGCGCGCCCGCTACGGCGAGACGCTGCCCACCGACGTCACGCGTCAGATCGACAAGGAGCTCGCGCTCATCGACGAGCTCGACTACTGCGGCTATTTCCTGACGATGCATGAAATTGTCAATTTCTGCCGCGCGCAGGCGATCCTCTGCCAGGGCCGCGGCTCGGCCGCCAACTCGGCCGTCTGCTACTGCCTCGGCATCACCGCCGTCGACCCGGTGCGGCTCGATCTGCTGTTCGAGCGCTTCCTGTCGCGCGAGCGCGCCGAGCCGCCCGACATCGATCTCGACATCATGCACGAGCGGCGCGAGGAGGTGATCCAACACGTCTACAAGCGCTACGGCCGCGACCACGCCGCCATGGTCGCCAACGTCATCCGCTACCGCGGCAAGTCCGCCCTGCGCGAGGTCGGCAAGGCCTTGGGTCTGCCCGAGAGCGAGCTCGACCGGATGGCCAAGCAGCTTTCCCATTGGGGCGCGCTCTCCGACGACGAGCTGACCCAGACCGGCTTCTCGACGCAGGAGCCGGGCTGGGCGTTCCTCTTGGAATTGGCACACGAGATCCAGGATTTTCCGCGTCATTTGTCAATCCACTCGGGCGGCTTCCTGCTGGGCCACGAGCCGGTCCACGACCTCGTGCCCATCGAGAACGCCACCATGGAGGACCGCACCGTCATCCAGTGGGACAAGTACGATGTCGAGGCGCTCGACCTCTTCAAGGTCGACCTGCTCGGGCTCGGCGCGCTCACCCACCTCGACAACGCCTTCCGGCTGCTCAAGCTGCATCGCGGGCTCGACGTCGACATGGCGACCATCCCGCCCGACGACGTCGCCACCTTCGACATGTGCGGCCGCGGCGACACCGTCGGCGTCTTCCAGATCGAGAGCCGCGCGCAGATGGCGATGCTGCCGCGGCTGCGACCGAAGACCTTCTACGACCTGGTCATCGAGGTCTCGATCGTCCGGCCCGGGCCCATCACCGGTGGCATGGTGCACCCGTATCTCCGGCGGCGGGCGGGCGAGGAGGCGGTCGAGTACCCGCACCCGGCGCTGGAGGGCGTGCTCAAGAAGACGCTGGGCGTGCCGCTCTTCCAGGAGCAGGTGATGAAGCTCGCCATGGTGGCCGCCGACTACACGCCGGGCGAGGCCGATCAGCTGCGGCGCGACATGGCGGCGTGGCGGCGCTCGACGTCGCTCGAGAAGCACCACGATCGGCTGGTCACGCGCATGGAGAAGAAGGGCATCGCGCGCGATTTCGCCGAGCGCATCTTCAACCAGATCAAGGGATTCGGCGAGTACGGCTTCCCCGAGAGCCACGCCGCCAGCTTCGCGCTGGTGGCCTACGCCACCGCCTGGCTGAAGTGCCACTTCCACGCCGAGTTCACCTGCGCCTTGCTGAACGCATTGCCGATGGGCTTCTACGCGCCGTCGACCATCGTCGAGGACGGCAAGCGCCACGGCATCGAGGTGCGCCCCATCGACGTCATGAGCTCGACCTGGGACTGCGCGCTCGAGCGCCTGGATGGCGGCGGCGACCGCTTCGCCATCCGCATGGGCCTGCGCTTCGTCAAGGGACTTTCCAGAGCCGAGGGCGAGCGCGTGACGCGCGCGGCCTGGGCCACGAGCTCGCTCGTCGATTTTGTCAAATCGGCGCAGATCTCGCTGCGCGCGCTGCGGCTCCTGGCCGAGGCCGGCGCGCTCGACGGCTTCGGGCTCGATCGGCGCCAGACGCTGTGGACGCTGGAGGGCCTGGTGAAGACGCTCGACCCGCTGCCGCTCGACGAGCACGAGGACCTGCCGCTGCTCCGCGGGCTGAGGCCGGCCGAGGAGGTGACCTGGGACTATCGCACGAGCGACCACTCGACGCGCGGCCACCCGCTGGCGCACCTCCGGCCGGCGCTGGCGGCGCAGAAGCTGCCCGACGCGCGCACGCTGAACGCCATGACCCACCAGAAGCGCACGCGCTTCGCCGGCCTCGTCATCTGCCGGCAGCGGCCCGCCACCGCCTCGGGCGTCATGTTCATGACCCTCGAGGACGAGACCGGCTTCGTCAACGTCGTCCTGTGGCAGCAGGTCCAGGAGCGCTACCCGGTCATCGCCAAGACCGTGTCGTTCCTCGGCGTGACCGGACACCTGCAGGCCCAGGACGGCGTCGTCCACCTGGTCGCCGACGAGCTGTGGGTGCCGGCCGCGCGGCTCGGGGACACGACGCCGCGGTCGCGCGACTTCCGTTAGCTCGTGCTCGTGTCTCGTGTCTCGTGTCTCGTGTCTCGTGCTCGGGCTCGGGCTCGGGCTCGGGCTCGGGCTCGTGCTCGTGCTCGGGCTCGAGCGCACGATCGGGCTCGGGCGCGGGCGGTCGGGCCCAGGCGGAGGTGCTCGCGACCGCGTGGGAGGCGGCTCCGCGCCTGGCCCGGCCGATGCACGATCGGGCGGCGGTCTCGCTTGCGAGGAGGCCCGCCATGCTGGCTCGCGTCTCGATGTTGCTCTCGACGTTCCTGTTCGCGGCGCTCGGCGTCGCTCGCGCCGCCGGTCCCTCGACCGCGCCGCCGTCGGCCACCGCACCCTCGATCGACTGCGAGCAGGTGCCGATGCTGCGCGTCGCCTGCGACCGCGACCGCAACGCCTTCGCCTGCTACCAGTACGCGCTGTGCCTGCACGAGGGCGACTGGGTCGTGAAGAACGACCTCGCCGGCGCCGACAACCTGGCCCGCGCCTGCGACCTCGGCCTCGGGCTGGCGTGCTCCGAGCTCGCCGCCTGGCTCGAGAGCGGCTGGCCGCCGCCGGTCGACCTGCCGGCCGCGCTGGTCCGCCACGGCCAGGCCTGCGCCCTCGGCATCGCGCGCTCGTGCGTCCAGGCCGGCCTCTACCACGAGCTCGGGCTGGCCGGTCACGTCGACTTCGCCGCCGCCGCGGCCAGCTACTCGGCCGGCTTCGCGCGCGGCGACCGCGACGCCACCGTACAGCTCGCGCGCCTCCATCGCGATGGTCGCGCCGGCTACGACGGCGTCGGCGGACCGGCGTGGGAGACGCGCCTCCAGGACGCCGCCTGCGGCCACGACGACGCCGAGGCCTGCACCGTCCTGGCCCAGCGGCTCCGCGCCGGCCGCGGCACCTCGCCCGACCCGGCGCGCGCGCTGACGCTGGCCCGCATCTGGTGCGCCGCCGGCCACGGCCCGGCCTGCACGCTCGGCGGCGTCATGCTGGCCGACCTGCGCCGGCCCGTCGACGCGCGCGTCCTGCTCCAGCGCGCCTGCGGCCTCGAGGACAACCCGGGCTGCGCGCGCCTGGGCGAGCTGCTCGTCGCCTGCCCCGGCCCGACCTGCGAGCGCCACGTCGGCCTGTCGCTGCTGGTCGACGCCTGCCGCCACGACGGCGACCCGGGCGCCTGCTCCGCCCTCGAGCGCGAGCGCGCGCGCGACGACGGACCGGGCCTCGAGCGCGCCTGCCGCGGCCCGCTCCGCGGCAGCGAGCTCTGCCAGTGGTGGTGCGCCTTCGACCCGGGCGCGCCCGCGTGCCGGCGGCCGCTCCGTCGCTGAGGTCGACCGCACGGCCGCGCGCCCGCGCGCTCGCTTCAGCGCGCGTGGCCGACCACGCTCGAGCGCTGCATGTCGCCGCCCCAGGTGGCCCAGCCGGTGAAGCTCGGGTTCTTGGTGTCGATGCCGACGACGCGGCCGTTCTCGGTGCCGACGTAGATCCAGCCGGCCTCGATGACCGGCTGCGAGCGCACCGGCCCGCCCACCGTCCAGCGCTGGCGCACCTCGCCGGTCTTCGGGTCGAGGCGCAGCACCTCGCCGCCGACCGTGCCCACGAAGAGCGAGTCGCCGGCCGCCGCCGGCGAGGTCACGAGCGCGCCGCCGACCTTCCTCATGTCGCCGTCGATCTTGCGCGACCACAGCACCTTGCCGTCGGCCGGGTCGGTGCAGACGACCTCGTCGCCCATGGCCGCCACCACGCCGTCGGTGTAGGCCACGACGCGCGAGCCCTGGTGCGACTGCATGCTGGCCACGCTGCCCTTGCCGACGTTGCCCTGCGCCGCCTGCGCGTTGGCCGACGAGGGCGCACCGCCGGCGAAGCCGTTGCCGGCGTCGAGGAGCTTGGCCTTGGCCGCGAACTCGCTCTCGCCCTGCACCTTCTCGTCGAGGTAGACGGCCGTCTTCGAGCGCATGACCACCTCCTTCTGGCCCGCGACCCGGGCGGCCAGCGCCTCGGCCGCCGCCTCGCCGTGGGCGTCGCTGCGCTGGCTGTAGACGATGCCGTTGCCGGCCACGGTCGGGGCCGAGGTGGCGCGGGCGCGCTCGGCGCTGACGAGGCTGCCGTCGCCGGGGGTGAGCTCGTAGAGCGCGCCGCCGAAGGTCGCGACGCGCAGCTTGCCGCCGGAGATGACCGGCGCCGACTGGACGTCGCTGTCGATCCAGCGCTGCCAGAGGATCTTGCCGGTCTCGAGGTCGAAGGCGGCCAGCACGTGGCTGGCGGACGGGTGGCCGGGCGCCGGGTAGGAGGTGAAGACCTTGCCGTCGGCGATGGTCGGCGAGCTCGTCAGCGGGTCGCCGAGGTAGTGCGACCAGAGGAGCTTGCCGCTCTCGGCGTCGACGGTGAAGAGCGTGCACGACTCGGTGTTGAAGGCGCAGCGCCCGCTGGCGCAGGCCGCGGTCGACGGGCCGTCGTCGTCGAGGTCGAGGCCCCAGACCGGCTTCCCGCTCTTGGCGTCGAGCGCGTAGAACTCGCGCGAGTGGAAGCCGCCCGAGGTGTAGACCTTGCCGGCGTAGACGGTCGGCGTCGTGACCGGCGCGCCCGAGGGCAGGCTGAGCTCGAAGCCGGCGGCCTTCGACGAGAGCGCGGTCGGCGGCAGCTGGCGGGGCGTGACGTTGCCGTCCCGGAAGGTCGTGGGCGGCGGCGGATTCGGCTTGGCGTTCCAGGCCTTGGCCTGCGCCAGGATGTCCTCCTTGGCGGGCGGGGCCTCGGCGGCGCGGGCCGGTTCGGAGGAACCGGCGAGGCCGGCGAGAGCGGCGAGGGCGAGAGCGGCGAGCGGCGTGCGACGGGACATCGGGACCTCCACCAGCGGCGGGACCCGAGGCGCTACGCGCGAGGCGCGGATTCGATCTAGCTGGTCGCCGTGGGCGTCGTGACGGCCGGCGGCACCGGCGGCTTGGGAGCGCGCCGCTGGCGCAGCATGGCCACCACGAGGCAGCCGACGCCGACGCCGATCCACACGTCGGCGGCGTTGAAGACCGGCCAGCCGTGGATGTGCACGAAGTCGACGACGTAGCCGCGCACGATGCGGTCGAGCAGGTTCCCGACCGCGCCGGCGGCGATGAAGGCGTAGCCGACCGTGGTCCACGACAGCTCGCTGCGGCGGCGCCACCAGGCCACGCCGAGGCCGATCATGATGGCCGACGTGAAGAGCACGTAGACCGGCAGGCGCGCCGGCTCGGGCACCACGCGCTCGAGGTTGAAGGCGATGCCGTAGTTCTCGTGATAGCTGAGGTCGATGGCACCGCGCACGAGCATCGCCGGAGGCTTCCCCTCGAGCTGGCTCTTGGCGGCGATCTTGGTGCCGTGGTCGCAAGCGACGAGACCGGCGAACAGGGCGAGCGTCACGATGAGGCGATTGCGGGTCATGGCCCGGCCCCTAACACGGCGACGGGGTGGCGCATGCCTCGGGTCGCGAGCCGGCCGCGGGCCTGAGCGCACAGCCTCGCTCGGGCCCGAGCCCGAGCCACGAGCCCCGAGTCCCGAGTCCCGAGCCCCGAGCCACGAGCCACGAGTCACGAGTCACGAGCCACGAGTCACGAGCCCGAGCTCAGCGCGGCAGCGCGCACACGCTCAGACCCCGACCATCGCCGACCGTCACCGCCGGCACGCACCACGCCTCGCCGGGGCACGCGTCATCGCCGTCGCAGGCCGCGGTGCACGTCTGCTCGGCGGTCGACGGCGAGCCGGCGGGCGCCGTGCGCACGACGCACAGGCCGCTCGCGCACGCCGCGACCCCGCCGACCACGACTGGCCGCCACGGCGAGACCACCGCGGCGACGTCCACGTCGCCGAGGCCGCAGCTGGCCCCGATGTCCGCCGCGGCGGGCGGCGCGACGGCCACGCAGGTGTTGCTGGCCGCGTCGCAGGCCTGGTGGAGCTTGCCGACCGCGGGGTCGATGGGCGCGCACGTCCAGCGGCAGTCGGCGTCGCTCGCGCACTCGTCGCCGAGGCGACCCGGCCGCCCCGACACGCAGAACTGATCGAGGTCGCATCCCTGGTCGCCGCAGAGGTAGTTCATGTCGGCGTCGCAGCGCGTCGCCAGGCCGCAGCCTCCCTGGCACATGTGCCGGCGTGGGCTCGGGCAGTGCTCGGGCTCGGAGCCGCACGGGCCGTCCCAGAAGCCTCCGCCCGCGGTCTCGACCACCCCGTCGAGGCAGCGGACCCAAGGCCAGCAGTCGAACGAGCACATGGGGTCGTCCGTGCCGACCTCGCCCGCCGAGTCTGCCGTCGTCCCGTTCCCGGCCGCGTCGGCACAACCGACGAGGCCCACCGCTGCCCACGCCGCCCACGCCGCCCCCGCCGCCCACGCCCATCGCATGCGCATCGCGCCCTCCGTCGCCGGGGCGGACTGCAAGTCGCGCACCGCCCTCGACGGCCTCCCACCGCGCTCGCGGACCTGCGTCGGCGACCAGCGGCTGGTCAGAGCGACCAGTCACTGGCCAGCGCCTTCGTCAAGCGACTTGACGAAGCCGGGCGAGCACGCGCGGCAGGGGGTCGTCGGGCCGCACCGTCACGAAGTGCGCGCCGGCCGGGCGCAGCACCGCCTCGGCCGTGCGCAGGCTCTGGGCGGCGCGCAGCGCGCTCACCTCGATGAGCGCGCGGAAGAGGCGCGGGTCGCGCGACACGATGTCGCGGCCGAGGTTGCGGTCGCCGGTGGGGATGGCGAAGACCAGGCCGTGGCGGTGGCGGCGCGCGGCGAGCGCCACCCGGCGCAGCGCGTCGAGGTCGTCGGCGGTGTAGAGGTCGCTCACCGACAGCAAGAGGTGCGAGCCGCTGCGCGCGCGGCCGTGCGTCGCCAGCAGCGCCTCGATGCCGGCCTCGAGCCCGTGCGCCTGACCGCCCGGGCGCGGCGTCGGATCGCGCGGCAGAGGAATCCCGCGGAAGCGGCAGAAGGCGCGCAGGATGGCGCGCCGCGGATCGACGGCGTAGTCGGCGAAGGGTACCACCGGGCGCCGCCGCGCGAACTGCCGGTCGAGCGCGTTCTGGCAGGCACCCAGCATCTGCGCCTCGTCCCAGGCCAGCTGGCGCGGGCCGCGCGGGCCGGCCTGCGCCGGGTCGGCGAGCAGGAAGCTCCGGTTCTCCTGCGCCTCGAACCAGTGGCCGACGCGGTCGAGCAGCTCGCGGTCGGTGACCTCGGTGCGATCCTCGTGCACCATGTGCGGCACCTCGAGCAGCGCCTGCAGGATGCGCGTGAACTGCGCCGGACCGACGTCGGGCTCGACCACGAGGCGCACGGCGTGGTCGTGCACCATGAGGCCGACGCGGTCGCGCCCCGACGTCAGCACGCGGCCGATGTCGTGCGCCAGCTCGAGCGCGTGGTCGATGCGCGCGTCGCCGGGCGCGCCCCAGAACATGCTCGGCGAGGCGTCGACCATGAGCCAGATCGAGAGTGACAAATCCGACTCGAACTCGCGCGCGATCAACTTTCCGCGGCGCGCGCTGGCGCGCCAGGCGATGTGCTTGAACGGGTCGCCCGGCTGGAAGTCGCGGAGCTCGCGGATCTCCAGGCCGAAGCCGCGGTGCAGGCGATGCACGAGATCGCTCCGCTCCTCGAGCGCGGCGCGCGTCGGCTGGAGCGGCGCGCGCCCGAAGTCGGCCATGTGGCGCGGCAGCGCCAGCACCTCGAGCGAGGCCGGCAGCCACAGCTCGACGCGGAACATGCGCCAGGCCACCAGCGCGCGCAGATCGAAGCCGTGGATCCAGCCGTTGCCGAGCCGGAGCGGCGTCACCGCCAGCGTCGCCCCGACGCCGGCCGGGCCCTGGTTGGCGGTGGTCACGACGTGCAGCGTCTCGGTCGCGACCGGCGTCAGCTCGGCGCCGAAGACCGACACCTCGCGGCCCACCTCGAGCGCCGCCCCGACCTCGAAGGTCCGCCCCTCCCACACCTTCATGGCCTCGTTGCGCGCCACGGCCGGCGTCAGCGCGATGCGCGCGCGGCCGTGTCCCATGCGGTGCCGCGCCACGATGGCGACCACCAGCGCCCAGGCCAGGAAGGCCAGCGGGAAGGCGCCCATGGTCGTCACCGCCGGCACCTCGACGAGGATGCCGACCAGCTGGAAGAGCAGCGCGCTGGCGAAGAGCCAGCCCGCCTCGGCGGTCGGCCGCAGCGTCGGGCGCGCATGCCGCGCGCGGTCGGGGCCCAGCGTCGCCAACTCAGGTGTCGCGGTCGTAGGAGGTCTGTCCGAGGCACTCGCCGATGACGTCGTCGATGCGCACCTGGTCGAGCTCGGCCTCGGGGTTCAGCAGGATGCGGTGGTTCAGCACCGGCCGCACGAGGTCCTTCACGTCGTCGGGCAGGACGATGTCGCGCCCCTGGATGAAGGCGCGCACCTTCGAGCAGCGCATGAGCGCCAGCGACGCGCGCGGGCTGGCGCCGAGGCGCACGGCGCCGTGGCTCCGCGTGGCCTGGATGATGCGCACGATGTAGTCGATGAGCGTCGGCGCGATGTGCACGCGCTCGGCGGCATCGGCCAGCGTCTCGATGGCGTTCGGATCGAAGAGCGCGCTCACCGGCGACACCGGCACGTTGTAGGTCGTGAGCACGCGCCGCTCTTCGTCGAACGACGGGTAGCCCATCAGCAGGCGGAAGAGGAAGCGATCGACCTGCGCCTCGGGGAGGACGTAGACGCCCTCCTGCTCGATCGGGTTCTGCGTCGCCAGCACCATGAACGGGCGCGGCAGGCGCTGGGTCTCGCCCTCGATGGTGACCTGCGACTCCTGCATCGCCTCGAGCAGCGCGCTCTGCGTCTTGGCCGGCGCGCGGTTCACCTCGTCGGCCAGGACGATGTTGGCGAAGACCGGGCCCTTCCTGAGGACGAAGGACTGGTCGCGCAGGTTCAGCACGTAGGTGCCGGTGATGTCGGCCGGCAGCAGATCGGGCGTGAACTGGATGCGCGAGAAGTGGCAGCCCAGCGTCTGCGCGAAGGTCTTCACCAGCGTCGTCTTGGCGATGCCGGGCACGCCCTCGAGCAGCACGTGGCCGCGCGAGAGCAGCGCCACCAGCAGGAGATCGATCGTCTCGCGCGAGCCGACGTAGTGCTTGCCGACCTCGGCGTGGAGGCGGCCGCGCAGCTCGAGCGCGAGGCGCGCCGGGTGGCGGTCGTCGGGGCTCTGGGCGCTGCCGGGCTGCCCGGAGGGAGGTTGTTCAGGCATGGGTGTCTCGATCATCCGGGCGTGACGAGGTTCGGGACGGCGCCACCCGCACCCGGCGGCGGCCGCGGGAGAAGCGCGTGAGCAGCTCGACGTCCGCGTGCAGCTTGAGGAAGCGGTCCGCCGACACGACCGGCGGTTGGCGGGACCGCAAGCTAGCGGCCTCGGCCCGGACGCGCAACATCGCATCGGCCAGCACCTGCCGCTCGCGCGGCCCGAGCGCGGCCTCGTCCTTCACGACGCCCTCGAGGTCGTAGGCGCGGATGAGGTCCTGGCCCTGCTCGCCGAGCGTCTGGGCCATGCCGCCGAAGTCGGCCTCGACGCGCTGCGAGACGAGCCCGCGCGCCTCGTCCAGCGCCGGCGGCGAGCCGCGCGTCTGGCCGTCGCTCGGGATGGGCACGGCCACCGGGCGGCGGAAGCGCGCGATGGCGCGGAGGCCGAGGACGAGCGCGATGAGCGCCGCCACGCCGGCGACGATCCAGGCCCAGGGCGGCTCGGCCAGCGTCTCGGAGAAGTCGGCCAGCGCGTCGTCGACGGTCTGGATGGCCTCCTCGAGATCGCGCGGCAGCGTGCCGAGTCGGTGCTTCCGGGCGTCGTAGTGGCCGGTGAGCTGTCCGCCCGGGAGCAGCATGCGCGCGCGACACGGCTCGCGCTGGCAGTAGAAGCGCAGCACGTTGGCCGCCAGCTGCTTGTTGCCGTAGAAGCGGCGCTGCATCTCGTTCAGGAACATCGACGGGTCGCCGATGGCGAGCAGCGCGCCGCTGCCCTGCGGGCTCTCGACGATGAGGTGCTCGCGACCGCCGTCGAAGGAGAGGATGGGGCGCACGTCGCGCGACTGCGTGCGCAGCACCGCCGGGTAGTTGGCGACGACCTCGTCGACGTTGAAGAAGAGGAAGTGCTGCCCGCTCGGGCGGAGGATCGGCAGGCCCTCGAGGTCCTGGTACGAGCGGCCGTGCTGCGTCGGGCCGCGCGCGTCGAGCTCGATGCCGGCCGCCGCCAGCAAGGGCCCGGAGGTGCCGTGATCGTCGGCCACCACCAGGAAGCCGCCCGAGTCGACGAAGGCCATGAGGTCGTCGACCGGCAGGGCCACCGTCGGGTAGAGCAGGAACACGGTGTCGTCGGGCTCGATCGAGTCGAGGTCGAGGCTCGGCAGGATCTGCAGATCGACGCGCGCCTCCTGCGCCGTCGTCATGAGGTAGCCCAAGCCGTTCCACGAGTCGGCGTCGAGGGCGTAGTCCTTGGGCTGGCCCGGCTCGGCCTGCGCGCCGCCGCCGACGGCGGGACCGCCGGCCGGCTGGCCGAGGACGAGCGCGGCCATGACCGCGAGCGCGCTCACCCGAGCTCCTCGCGCAAGACGCGCGCGCGCTCGATGTCGGCCTCGGCGATGCCTTCGGGCGCGAAGTGCGCGCGCTCGACGAGGCCGGTGAGCTCGCCCAGCGGCAGCCCCGAGATGGTGGGCGAGGGGGCGCGCGCGAGCGCCTTCCCGGCCGCCTCGCGCGGGGTGTCGAAGCCCCAGGCGATGGGCGCGCCGAGCGACGAGGTCGCGTCCGAGAAGAGCTCGCGCATGCGCCGCTTGATGGCGACCAGCGCGTAGTAGGCGCCGTCGTAGTCGCCGCCGTGGGGCACCTCGACGGCGATCTCGCGCGCGCAGTAGCCGGGCGCCGCCACGCGCACGACCCAGGCGCCGGGCGCCAGCGGACCCAGCGCGAAGCGGCCATCCAGGCCGGCGCGGACGTCGACGCGCGGCCGGACCGGCGTCGCTCCAGGCCGACACCACGGCGCCGACGAGCGGCAGGCGGCGGTGGGCGTCGATGATGATGCCGGCGAAGACGTCGGTCGCGCGCTGCCGCGACGGGTCGGCGTCGTCGACGCGCGTGACGAACGGCGGGTCGGTGTCGCGCGGGCCGACGTCGGCGATGGGGCGGCGGAAGCGCAGCCGGAAGGCGCGGAAGGCCAGCACGACCTGCTCCCAGGCGCGCACGAAGAGCTTGGTGCGGATGGCGTGGGCCAGCGCCGCGAAGGCCGCCACCAGGCCGAGGCCGACGCCATACCAGCCGAGCGGCACGCCCGGCGGCGGCGGCACCTCGAGGTTCACCGGCCGCGACGCCGTGCCGCGGTGGCGCGGGTCATCGGCCGCCGGCGCATACTGGGCCGTCACGACGACCACCTCGTTGCCGTGGTCGAAGAGCGCCTGCGTCGGCAGCCCGGCCACGAAGACGCCGTCGGGCCCGGTCGCGGCCAGCACCTCGAACACCGGCCGGTCCGGCTCGCGCGACTGCGGCGCGCCCTTCCGCGGCGGCGGGCGCGGGCTCGGCATGGCGCGGATGGTGACCGCGGCCGACGCCACCGGGCCGTTCTCGTCCGAGAGCCGGCCGCTGAAGCGATAGCGGCCGTGGCGCTCGTCGCCCTCGCGCGCGATGCGCAGCGTGAGGCGCGTCGGCAAGAGCACCTTCAGCGCAGCCGAGCCCTCGCTGCCGGCGTAGAGGTGGTCGCCCAGGAAGCGCGCCACGACCTGGTAGGTGCCGGCGCCGGCGAGCAGGGTCGGGCGCAGCACGAAGGCGGCCTTGCCGTTCTGGCCCGTCTTGCCGACGAGCTCCTTGCCGTCGCCGACGCGCAGGCGCACCTCGGCGTCGGGGACGACCGCGCCCGAGGCCGGCCCGGCCGACGCGCCGCCGGCGCTGGTGAGGGCGATGTCGATGGCGATGTTGCGGTCGTCGCGCGTGACCTCGGGCTCGGCGACGGTCACCACGAGACGCGTGGCGATCTTCGAGAGGTCGAGCACGCCCTGGCTCGTGGCCGAGCCGAGGCGCGAGCTGCCGTCGAAGCGCACGGTCCACGGCAGGCGCTGACCGTGCATGGTCTCGAGGCGCAGCAGCGCCTCCTTCGGGATGCGCACCTCGAAGCGGCCGTCGCTGTCGGTGAGGCGCGTCTCGGGCGGGATACCTTCGATCTCGAGGCTCAGGTTCTCGCCGGCGATGGGCTCGGCCTGATCGTCGACCAGGCGGCCGGCCAGCACGAGCGCCTTGCCGTCGCGGCGGTGCTCGAGGGTCACCGCCGTGCGCGCGCGGATGCCGATGGGCACGGCGCCCGCGTCGGCTGCGACGAGCAGCGCGCACACGAGGCACGACGCGAGGACCCCACGAGACATCGGCGCATGATGCGAGGCGCTCCCTGCGCGGTCAACGGTTCGATGGCCCATCTACGAAGGATGGACGACGGGGCGCCGGCCTGATAATCGGTCCCGGCCTCTCGTATCCCAGGAGCGCGACATTGCTCGAAGCCAATGCGGCCGCCATCGTCATCGCGATCGTCGTCCTCGCCCTCGTCGTCCTGCTCATCATGGCCGGGCGTCGCCGGAAGCGCCTCTATCAGGATGATGACGACAAGAAGCCGGCGCCGAAGCTCGCCGCGCCCAAGGTGCCGGCCAGCAAGGAGACGTTCGCGCCCGCGCCGGTGAAGGTGCCCGAGCCGGCGCGACCGGCCGAGAAGGCCGTCGAGAAGGCGGCGCCGAAGCCGGCCGAGAAGGCGCCGGAGCCGCCGCCGGTGGCCGCCAAGCCGGCCGAGAAGGCCGCGGAGAAGGCTGCCGAGAAGGCCGAGAAGAAGGCCGCCAAGGACGACGAGGAGACGCCCTGGGAGCTGCGCGACGACGCGCCGCCGGCCGTCGCGACGACCGCGCCCAAGCCCTCGAAGGCGGCCGAGAAAGCCGCCGAGAAGCCCGCCGACAAGGTCGTCCCGCCCGCGCCGGAGAAGGCGCCCGAGGTCGCCAAGCCGGCCGAGAAGGCGCCCGAAGAGCCGCCTGCCAAGACGCTCAAGGACGGCCTCGGCCGGACGCGCAAGGAGGGCTTCATCGCGCGCCTCGGCAGCCTGTTCGCGGGCAAGGCCATCGATCAGGACGTGCTCGACGAGGTCGAGGAGGTGCTCTTCACCTCCGACATCGGCGTGCGCACGGCCGACCGCCTGATCGGCGCGGTGAAGGAAGCGCTCTCGAAGAAGGAGCTGAAGGACGAGAACAAGGTCTGGGAGGTGCTGCGCCTCGAGGCCACCAAGATCCTGGAGCAGGCCAACGCCGGCGCCAAGGTCGGCACGCCCAAGGACGGCGAGCCGTTCGTCACCATGGTGCTGGGCGTCAACGGCACCGGCAAGACGACCTCCATCGGCAAGCTCGCGCATAAGCTCCTGGCCGACGGCAAGCGCGTGACGCTGGTCGCCGGCGACACCTTCCGCGCCGCCGCCACCGAGCAGCTCGAGCACTGGGGACGCCGCGTCGGGGCCCCGGTCATCTCCGGCAAGGAGAACGCCGACCCGGCCTCGGTCGTGTTCGACGGCGTGAAGCAGGGGCTCGCCGACAAGGCCGAGTTCGTGCTGGTCGACACCGCCGGCCGCCTGCACACGAACGTCAACCTCATGGACGAGCTCAAGAAGGTGCGCCGCGTCATGGGCCGCGCCATCGAGGGCGCGCCGCACGAGGTGCTGATGGTGCTCGACGCCACCACCGGCCAGAACGGCATCACCCAGGCCAAGATGTTCAAGGACGCCACCGAGGTGACCGGCATCATCCTGACCAAGCTCGACGGCACGGCCAAGGGCGGCGTCGTGCTGGGCGTCTGCGACGAGCTCAAGATCCCCATCAAGTGGATCGGCGTCGGCGAGCGCGTGGCCGACATGCGCCCGTTCGACGCGCGCGAGTTCGTCGACGAGCTTTTCCAGCCGCCGTCGTGAGCCATGTCGCCACCTCGGTCATGAGCGCGCCGACCCTTCGGCGCCGGCCTCGCCAGGCCGCCTTGACCACCTCCGGACCCCGGGCTAGATTCCCGGACCGACGACGCAGGGCCCTCCGGCCCGCATGCGGACCACTTCTGGGGCCTTCGCGAGCGTGACCATGTCGCGATACATCTTGAGAGCGCTCTTCCTCGGCCTGGCCACGGTGGCCGCCGCGGCGCCGATATCCGTGCTCGGCGGGCCACAGGCCGCCGCGGCCGCGCCGACGCCGACCACGCCGACGCCGCCCGGCCCGGACGCGCCGGACGACAACACCGACGAGCCCGACGAGAACGAGCCGACCAAGACCGACCTCGAGTCGCTGATCCGCATCGTGCAGCAGCGGCCCATCTTGAAGGCCGGGCGCTTCGAGCTGTTCGCCGGCGCCGGCATCGTCGGCGGCGACCAGATGTACAAGCACTGGCTCGCGACCGCGACCGGTCGCGTGCACGTGAGCGAGTGGGTGTCGATCGGCGCCTCCTACGAGAAGTACTGGTCGAAGGAATCGTCGCTGCTGAAGGACGTCACGCAGGACTTCGAGGTCTTCCCCGAGCGCTCGCGCATGCAGTGGTACGCGGGCGGCGAGGTGTCGGTCGTGGCGATGGAGGGCAAGTTCTCCGTCTTCGACGCGACCATCGCCTACTGGGACCTCTACGCCTCCATCGGCGGCGGCGTCATCGCCACCAGCCGCTCGACCGACCCCAAGCCGGCCGGCCTCATCGGCGTCGGGCTGCGCCTGTTCCTGACGGACTGGCTCACTATGTCGTTCGAGCTCCGCGACCACATCTTCTTCGAGAAGTTCAACGCCGGTAACGAGTTCATGAACGACGTCGTCGGCCAGGTGGGCCTGACGCTCTTCATCCCGTTCGGCTTCGACTACGAGTACGAGAAATGACCATGCCCCGACTCACGATGCTCTCCATCGGAACGGTCGCGGCGCTGGTCATCGGCCAGAGCGCCGCGCGCGCCGAGAACCCGCTCATCGACGACCAGCCGCCCGTGCTCCACGTGCGGCCGCTGCTCGACGGGCGCCACATCCTGGCGCCGCAGTTCGGCATGACGCTCGACGACCCGTATCAGCAGAACCTGATGGCGGGCATCTACTACCGCTACCACCTGACGTCGTGGTTCGGCATCGGCCTCGACGTGTGGGCCGGCGGCGGCGTCGACACGTCGCTCACCGACGACATCGACCGCGAGCTGTCGCGGCCGGGGCGGCCGTTCCAGCTCTCGACGAGCTCGCTCCAGCTGCTGGGCGACGTGGCCGTCGAGCTGGTGCCGTTCAGCGGCAAGGCGCTGCTCTTCTCGGATGCGCTCATCCGCGTCGACGTGCACTTCACGCTCGGCTTCGGCATCGCCATGATCGCCGGCGACGGGCGCATCGACGACTCGATCTCCATCGCGCCGAACTTCGGTGCCGGCCTCCGCCTCTTCCCGACGAGCTGGCTCTCCATCGGCCTCGAGCTGCGCGACTACCTCGTGAACCGGGCGCTGGCGTCGCGGCGCGACGGCTCGGTTCCGGGCGCTTCGTTTGACCACAATTGGCTCTTCGGGCTATCGATCGGCTTCTCCTTCCCGACGACCCCGGAGATCGAAGGCCCATGAAGAAGCGAATCGTCTCGGCACTGTCACTCGCCATGCTCCTCGGGTCCGCGCCGCTCGCGGTCGCAAGTCACTACCGCCTGCCGGTCGAGAACCTCGTGAACGACGCCGAGACGTCGGCGCTCGGCAAGGCCGGGGTCGCCACGACGGCGGCGCTGCTCGATCAGGTGGCCCAGGTGCAGAGCCGGCAGAAGCTCGCGGCCAAGACCGGCCTCACCTTCGTGCGCCTCTCGACGCTGGCCTCGCAGGTCGATCTGCTGCGCGTGAGCGGGCTCGGCCCGAGCATGGTGCTGCTCCTCCAGGCCGCCGGCGTGAAGCACACGCGCGACCTCAAGGCGTCGAGCCCGGCCGACCTGCGCGAGAAGATGCGCGTCGCCAACGACGTGCAGAACCTGGCCCCGGTCATCCCGCAGGAGGATGTCATCCGCGACTGGATCGCCCAGGCCTCGCAGCTGCCGCAGGTCGTCGAAGGCCTGAAGTAGGCCGCAGCTCTAGGCGGTGGGCACCTCGCGTCGGACGAAGGTGCGGCGCGCGGCGTAGGCGGTGGGCTCGTCCGGGCTCTGGCGCAGGCGCGAGAGCGCGGCCACGGCGGGCTCCGGCCCGGCGTGACGGCCGCCGACGGCACGGACGAGCGCCAGCGCGAGGCGCGCGCCGAGCGAGCCGCGGGCGGCGAGCGCGTCGACGAGGGCGACCGCGTCGATCTCGACCTCGCGCACGCCCTCGAGGATGCGCGAGAGTGTCTCGGCGTAGGGCGCGAGGCTCGGGTCGTCGGCCAGCGCTGCGAGGCGCGGGGCGGCGCGGTCGGGATGGTGCAGGTCGACGGCCGCGAGCGCGAGCGCGGCGCGCGCGGGGTGCCAGCCCGGTGAGGCGAGGGCGGCCGCGAGCCGATCGTAGAGGCGCACGACGGCGCGGCGGCGGCGCAGGTCGGCGGCCGCGAGCGCGCCCATCAGCTGGCTGAGCCGCGGGGTCGCGGGCCGGTCGCGCGCGTCGGTGGGCCACGCGGCGCCGGCGGCGTGCTCGGCGTCGCTCGCGGCGACGAGCCCGACGACGAGCTCGTGCAGAGCATCGGCGACACCGTCGGCGAGGTCCTGGCGCGTGGCCAACGCGACGGTGACCCGCACCGCGTCGGCCCAGCTCTCGAGGCGATCGAGGCGCTGGATGACGCGGCTCAGCGCGGCCACGGCCTGCGGCTCGACGCCGGCCGTGAACGGCAGCAGCGTGTTGACGGCCAGGCGGCGCGTGCGCGGGTCGTCGTGCTCGAGGAGCGCCAGGACGATGCGCGCGTACTCGCCGCGCGCCTCGGGTGCCAGCGAGTCGATCGAGCCGGCGAGCAGCGCCTGGGCCACGCTGGCGTGCGGCGAGGCCGCCAGGCGTCCGAGCAGCGCCCGCGCCTCGGCGCGATCGGCCAGGCTCCGCGCCGCGTGCACGACCGCCGCGACCACGTCGGGGTGGGTCGTCGCGTCGGCGGCGAGGGCGTCGAGCACGGCCAGCGCGCCCGGCGTCCGATGCATGCCGAGGAGTCGCAGCGCCTCCTTGCGCACGGTGACCTTCCGCTCGGACGCGCGCGCGAGCGGCGCCAGCGACGCCTCGAGCGCGCTCGGCGCCAGGAAGCGCGCGACGCGCGGAACCGCGTACATGGCCACGCGCGCGCGGTCGCCATCCAGGAAGTCGAGGAGGCGCGGCAGCGCCGCGGCCGGCCGATCGGTCCGCGACAGCGCGGCGAGCGCCGCCTCGCAGGTCGGCACGTCGGTCGAGCGCAGGTAGCGCTCGAAGGCGTCGGCGCCGACCGCCGGCAGGTGCGCCAGCTGGCCGACGACGTAGGCGCGCGACACGTGCGACTGGCCGGTGCTGGCGGCCACGGTGGCCAGCATGGCGGCGTAGGCGTGCTGCTGGCGCGGCAGCCAGCGGAAGCAGCGCGACGTCACCGGCGGCAGCGGGATGACCTTGCCGAGGCGGAAGCGGCCGGGCACCTGCAGCCCGGTGAGGTAGGGGTCGAGGCGATCCTGGCGGCGTCGATCGAGGTGCGCGAAGACGGCGTGCAGCGTGCCGGCCGAGGGTCCTTCGCCAGGAGGCGCTCGACGCGCGCCTCGCGTCGGGCGGGGTCGGCCATCCACACCGGGATGGCCTGGGCCGCGACGCCGTGGTTGCCGTCCAGGGCCAGGCGCTCGAGCAGCGCCTGCAGGCGCTCGATGCCGAAGGCGCGGCGGCCGAGCGACTGCGCCAGCGCGACGGCGACGCCGCACTTCTCGAGCTGGGTCGAGGCGCTGGCGGTGGCCTCGAGCGCGGCGAAGAGCTCGGACGCCACGGCCTGCGAGATCTCCTTCTCGAGCTTCGGCAGCGCCAGGCCATGGGTCTCCGCCGCGAGCTCGACCAGCATCTGCATGGCCGCGTCGACGCGCGCGTCGCGGCCGCGGCCGGCGAAGTTGCGGAGCAGCCGCTGGGCCAGGCGCTGCATGGCCAGGCGCGTCGCGTGCGAGGTGTCGCGCGCGCGGCAGGCGTCGGCCACCATGCCGGCAAGCAGCGGCGCGCTGGCCTCGGTCCATGCGGACGGGCGCGCATCGGCGAGCGCGATGAAGACGAGCTGGCGCACGGGATCCTGATCGTTCCGGATGCGCTCGGCGAGGAACGCCAGCACCTCGTCGGGCGTGCGCTCGCGCGTCGCGGCCGTGACCAGCGCGGCCATGTGGGCGCCGCGCACGTTGGCGTCGCTCGAGCGCGCGAGGCGGCGGAGCTCGGGCTCGGCCAGCCCGAGCGGCGAGAGCGCGAGCAGCGCGCGCGCCGTGTCGGCGGCGGCAGCCAGCGCCGGGATGGCCCGCAGGCGGGCGGCCTCGCGGTGGCGGAGCGGGGCGGGGAGGAGCGCCAGCAGCGACACCGGGAAGTCGTCGCGGCCGGCGCGCGCGGCCTCGGGCCACAGCGCCTCGAAGAGGGTCGCGCGCCGCCGCCAGCCGATCGCCTCGAAGAGCGGCACGAGCTCGGCGGGCGACGTCGCGAGGCGCCCGAGGCGCGCGAGCTGATCGTCGTCGAGGCGCCGCAGGCCACGGCCGGCGGCGACGATCGACGTCATGAGCGCGCGCAGCCCGGGCTCCGCCGCGAGCGCGATGAGGCGGTTGGCGTCGTGGCGCAGGAGCGGCTTCGCGAGCGGCGCCAGCGCCGCGACCGATACGCCGTCGAGCCAGCGCTCGAGCAGCGGGAAGAGCTCCGCCGGCGCCAGCTCGGCGAGCCAGCCGACGAGCCCCGCGCGCTGACGCCACACGCGCGCGACGTCGGCGCCGGCCCGGGTCAGCTCGTCGGCGAGGATGGCCGCGCACAGCGCCGGCTCGGCGCGCACCAGCAGCGGCCAGCCGCGGGCCTGCCAGGCGTGGGCGGGCAGCGCCGCGCGCCTGGCCTCGGGCGACAGTAACGGCAGCAGCCGCCCCGCGCTGGCGCCGTCGCCGCGCGCGACCAGCAGCGGGAAGAGCGCCGCCGCGAGGCTCGCGCGCTTCGTCCGGACGATACCGGCGAGCAGCCGCGGCCGGAACGCCGGCGGCGCGTCGAGCACCGCCACGCGCAGCGCGGCGTCGGACTCGGGCATGCGCAGGAGGTGCCCGATGGCGCGCGCCGCTACGACGATCGACGGATGCGAGCGCGCGCGCGCCACGCGCTCGAGGTCGCCCAGCGCCTGCGCCAGCGTCACGCCGAGCAAGCCCTCGTAGGTGTCGCCGCCGTCGCCGTCCACGGCGAGCAGCGCGTCGACGAGCGCGGCGAGCCCGGGCCGATCGACGCCGTCCCGGCCGAGGCGCGCCACGTGGGCCAGGCGCGCGCCGTGCGGCAGCCGATCGAGCGCGGTCAGCAGCGAGGCCTTGTCGGGTGCGGTCGTCGGTCGCGGCGTCGTGGTGTCGGTCATGGCGCGGCATGGTCGGCCGAGCGCGCCCCAGCGTCAAACGCCCGTCAGCGCGCCCCGGCCGAGCGACCGCCGCCGCGCCGCGCGCGGAACACCTTGGCCAGCACCTCGGCCACCATCTGGAAGAGCGACGACGGGATGGCCTGGCCGACCTTGACGCCGCGGAACAGCGCGCGGGCCAGCGCGCGGTGCTCGACGATGGGCACGGCGTGGCGGCGCGCGACGGCGCGCACGTGGGCCGCCATCTCGTCGGCGCCCTTGGCCACCACCACGGGCGCGCGGTGCTTGCCCGGCTTGTAGGAGATCGCCACCGCGAAGTGGGTCGGGTTGGTGACGACCACGTCGGCCAGCGGGACCTCCTTCAGGATGCGGTTCGACATGAGGTCGCGGTGCTTCTGCCGTCGGCGCTGCTTCACCTGCGGCTTGCCCTCGTCCTCCTCGGTCTCGCGCTGGATCTCCTCGCGCGTCATGCGCATCTCGCCGGCCAGGCGCCGCCGTTGCCACAGGTAGTCGATGGCCGCGACCACCGCGAGGAGGAGCAGCGTGACCATGAGCAGGTGCCAGAGCTCGTGGCGCAACATGTTGCCCGAGGCGTCGACCGGGGCCAGCGCCAGGGCGGCGATGCCGGGCATGGCCTGGGCCAGGATGATCGACACCGACATGGTCGCGAGCCCGAGCTTGCCCACCGTGAGCAGCACGCGGATGGCGCCCTGCTTCGGGTTGAAGAGGTCGGCCAGGCGCTTCAGCGGGTTCAGCCGGTCGAGCTTGAAGGCGATGGCCTGGCTCGAGAAGAGGAGGCCCGTCTGCGCGAAGTAGGCGACCAGCGTCGCCAGCAGCAGGATGGCCGAGAGCACGATGGTCGGCGGCAGGAGCGCGCCGAGCTCGGCCTCGACCGCGGCGCCGACGGTGAGGCCACGGCCGCCGTCGTCGCCGACGTGATCGATGATCCAGGTGAGCGAGCCCGACAGCCCGGCCAGGATGGCGTTGCCGACGACCAGGAAGGCGACGATGACCGCGCCGAGCTGGATGGTGCTCGCCAGATCCTTCGACAGCGCGACCCGGCCCTGGTCGCGGAACTCTTTGATCCGCTTGGCTGTCGGGTCGAACTTCTTGTCTTCTGCGGACGCGTCCTCGGCCATCAGGGAGGCACCCCCTGACCTGCGAGATCATCCATGCGCTCGGGCAGCTCCTCGATCTGGCGATCGATGCTGACGCGCATGGCCGCGCTCTCGAAGGCCAGCGCCACGAAGCCGCCGACCATCAGGACGCCGACGCCGATGTTGAAGAGGTTCACCGACGGCACGAGGCGCATGACGAAGCCCATGGCCACGTTGAGCAGCAGGCTCACGACCAGCACCGGCGCGGCCAGGATGACCGCCGTCTCGACGCTGTCGGAGAGCGCCTGCGACAGCGCCGTGAGCGACGGCAGCACGATGTGATCGACGCCCACCGGGTAGGCCTTGAGGTGCGCGAAGAGCCCGGCCACCACCACCAGGTGCCCGCCCATGGCGAAGAACATGAGCGAGGCGACGAGCCCGAAGAGGCGGCCGGTGGCCAGCGGCAGCTCGCCCGCGGTCTGATCGAAGAGCGTCGCCAGCGACAGGCCCATCGACAGGCCGACGAGGTCGCCGGCCATCTGCACGGCCGAGTTGATGAGGCGCACCGCCAGCCCGAGCGAGCTGCCGAGCACCACCTCGCGCGCGGCCATGATGAGGAGCGAGGCCGGCCAGGCCGGACCGGTCGGCACCGCGACGGTGACGCCGCCGAGCGACAGGTCGAGGCAGATGGTGAGCACCAGCACCATGGCGAGGCGCGTCCGCGCCGGCACGATGCCGCGGCCGACCTCGGCCAGCATGGCCAGCGCCGCGCCGAGGCGGAGCGCGATGAAGAGCGCGCCCATGACCCAGGGCATCCCCAGGCCGAAGTCGAGCGAGTCGAACATCCCGCCGCGCCCTCAGCGGAGCGAGCGGACGCGCTCGGTCGCGCTGAGCACGTCGGTCAGGCGCACGCCGAACTTGTCGTTCACGATGACCGCCTCGCCTCGCGCGACCAGCTGGCCGTTCACGCGCAGGTCGAGGGGCTCGCCGGCGATCTTGTCGAGCTCGACCACCGAGCCCTTCGACAGCTTCAGCAGATCGGCGATGCGCATCTTCGAGCGGCCGAGCTCGACCGTGACGAGCAGCGGCACGTCGAGCAGGAACTCCACCGAGCGGGGCGATTCGTTGGGGTCGGCCATGGTCAGTCCTTGCCGGGCGGAGACCCGGCGGGTCGATTGGAGCCCGGCGCGGCGTCGTCGTCGGCGAGCCAGGTCGCGATGGTCAGTGCGACGTTGCCGTGCTGCACGGTCGGGTAGGCGCTCATCTTCGGCACGTCCTCGACGCGCACCTCGACCGGCTCGTCGGGGTCGGCGTCGAGGCGGGACCTCGCCCACCTCGAGGTTCAGGAGGCGCGACAAGGTCATCTCGGTGCTGCCGAGGATGGCCGCGATCTCGACCGTGACCGGGTCGAGGTTGTTGCGCATGACCTCGGTCGAGGCGCTCTCGCCCTTCTGGCTCGGGCCGCCCGCGGTGCGCGTGAGGAACGACTCGAAGGGCGCCAGGAAGGCCGACGGGAAGAACATGCGGATGGAGCCGCTGACGACGCCCCAGTCGACCCGCACCGACAGATCGACCATGGCCTCCGACGGCTCGAAGATGGCCGCGTGGCGCGGGTCGGTCGCGACCTTCACGAGGTCGAGGTAGACCGGCGTGACCTCGCTCCAGGCCAGCGCCAGCGCGCGCGACAGGATGCCGGTGACGTGGGCCACGAGGCCGCGCTCGGCGGGCGTGAAGCCGCGCGTGGCGAGGTCGCCGCGCAGCACCACGTAGCCGCCCTCGCCGCCCATCAGCAGGTCGAGGAAGTGGAGCATGAGCTCCACCTCCATGGCGATGACGATCTGGCCGCCGATGCCGGAGAAGTTGGCGATGGCCACGGCAAACGGGGTCGGCAACCTTGAATAGATCTCGGCAAACTTTGCATACTTCGCGCGCTCGGCGATGAAGCTGCCCTCGGTGCCGACGGTGCGCCGGAACTCGCCGCCGAGCTCGGTCGCGAAGCGCTCGTGGATGAGCTGCAGCCCGGGCAGGTCGTCGGCCTTCCGGCCGGCGCCCGCCACGAGGTCGTAGCGCAGGACGATGGGATCCCCGCCGGTGGCGGCCCCGGTGAACGACGGGCCGAGGATGGCCGTGCGCTCCGGGACGGCGCCGCCCAGCAGGTCGGCGATGGCCTGCGTCTCCTCGAGCGTGAGGCGATCGTCCTCGTCCTGCCCGGGGTAGCGTGCGCTCATCCTTCCACTGCGCGGGCGGTCGGCCCGGCACCGATCCAGCGGCGGTCGGCGGCGTCGGGCGCCTCGCGGCCGCCCTCGAAGTCCGAGCCCGCGCCGGCGCCGTCGACGTCGGAGGGCCAGCGGCGGAGCTTCTCGACCAGCGTCGTGCGGTTCAGGCCGAGCAGCGAGGCGGCGCGCGCGCGGTTGCCCTTGGAGCGGCACAGCGCCTCGCGGATGAGGTCCTTCTCCAGCCGATCGAGCGTGTGCTTGAGGTCGATGCCGGCCTCGGGCAGCGCCAGGCGGATGCCGTTCGGGGCCGCGCCGGAGGCGGCCCCGAGCCCATGCGCATGAGCGCCGACCTGGGCGTCGGCGACGCTGGTCAGCCCGAGCGTGGCGGCGCGGCCGCCGAGCTTCGAGCGCACGTCGTCGAGGTCGACCTGGCCGTGCTCCTTCAGGACGAGGATGCCCTGCACCACGTTCTCGAGCTCGCGCACGTTGCCCGGCCACGGGTAGCGCTTGAGCTCGTCGAGCGCCGCGGCGGTGAAATCCTCGACGCGCGACTGGTTCGGGACCGCGTGGATGGCCAGGAAGTGGCGGGCCAGCGGCACGATGTCCATGGGCCGGTGGCGGAGCGGCGGTAGCTCGATGCGGATCACGTCGAGGCGGAAGAAGAGGTCTTCGCGGAAGCGGCCCTCCTTCACGGCCGTGGGCACGTCCACATTGGTCGCCGCCACGACGCGCACGTCGGCCGTCTTCGGGCTCGAGCCGCCGACCGGCACGTAGACGCGCTCCTGCAGGACGCGCAGCAGCTTCACCTGCAGCTCGAGCGGCATCTCGCCGATCTCGTCGAGGAAGAGGGTGCCGCCGCCGGCCGCCTCGAAGCGGCCGATGCGCGTGCGATCGGCGCCGGTGAAGGCGCCGCGCACGTGGCCGAAGAGCTCGCTCTCGAGCAGCGGGCCGGGGATGGCGCCGCAGTTGACGGGCACGAACGGGCCGTGGGCCCAGGGCGCGAGGTCGTGGACCAGGCGCACGATGCCTTCCTTGCCGGTGCCGCTCTCGCCGACGACGAGCACCGGGGCGCGGCTGCGCGCGACGCGCTCGAGGGAAGCGATGATCGACTTGAGAGGAGAGTCCGGAGCGTGGACGAGACGAGTCATGCGCCTAACCTCGGCGGCTTGACGGTCGAGGTCAAAAAAGTGGCTCGTGTCAGTTGCATGGCGGCCGCATCGGGAGCGGGCGTCATGAGATTGACGCCGGGTCCGGGCGCGAGGTGGGCAGGAGGACGGTGAGGCCGCTGGCATCCGTCGTGCACTCTACCGCCGCGGTGGACCAGAGCATGACGGAGCAGTCGAATGAAGAGCGGGCCTGGCTCGAGAGCCGGAGCCCGGTCATGGCCCGCGTGCTGATGCTGACCCACGAGGTCGCGGCCACCGACACGACGGTGCTGCTCACCGGCGAGACCGGGACCGGCAAGGAGGTCCTGGCGCGCCACCTCCACGCGGCGTCGCGGCGCGCGCACCGGACGTTCCTGGCGGTGAACTGCGGCGCGCTGCCGATGCACCTGGCCGAGAGCGAGCTCTTCGGCCACGAGAAGGGCGCCTTCAGCGGCGCCGGCGAGCGCCGGCAGGGCCACTTCGAGACCGCCGACGGCGGCACGCTGGTGCTCGACGAGGTGAGCGAGCTGGCGCTGCCGCTGCAGACGCGGCTCTTGCGCGTCCTGCAGGAGCGCGAGGTGCAGCGCGTCGGCTCGAGCAAGACCATCTCGGTGGACGTGCGCCTCGTCGCCACCACCAACCGCGATCTCCGAGCCATGGTCGCGGCCGGCGAGTTCCGAGGACCTTTTCTATCGCCTGAACGTGTTCCCGCTGGCGGTGCCGCCGCTGCGCGAAGCCGCATGGAGGACCTGCCCGAGCTGGCGCGGTATCCTCGGTCGCCTCGGCCTGCCGCGCGCGTCGGCCGGCGCCTGACGCCCGAGGCGCTGGTGCGGCTGGCGCGCCACGACTGGCCGGGCAACGTGCGCGAGCTCGGCAACGTGCTCGAGCGCGCCACCATCTGGCGCGGGCCGTCGACAGCCTCATCGAGGCCGACGCCATCGTCCTCGACGACGACAGCGGCTACGGCGGCGGCCCCGGAGCCGACGTGCTGCCGTTCCCGCCGCACCGCCGGCAGCGCCGCGCGGCCGCGCTCGCTCGAGCAGGAGCGTCCAGAGCATCCTCGAGGCGCTCACGCTCTGCGGCGGCAACGCACCGCCGCGCGCCGCTCGGCATCAGCGTCCGCACACTGCGGAACCGGCTCCGCGACTACCGCGACGAGGGCGTGGCCGTGACGCCGCCCACGCGCGCACCCGCCAAGGTCGGCGCGCCGCTCGCGCGTGACGCGCTCCGCATCGAAGGAGGCTCGCGATGAGCGACTCGATCAACCTCTCGCTGCGCGCGGCGCTCGATCTGCGCTGGCGCCGCCACGAGATCCTGGCGCACAACGTGGCCAACGCCGACACGCCTGGCTACAAGCCGAAGGACCTCGAGTTCGAGGGCATCCTCCAGGACGCGATCGCCAGCGAGCCGATGGCGCCGGTCGGGGCAGCTCGCCGTCCTTCATGTCGACCGCGCCCGTAACCACCAGAGGTCGTAGAGAGGCCGGAAATCGTCGACACGCTGGACGAGAACTCGGTCGACAGCGACCACGAGATGGCCCGCATCGCCGACAGCAGCGTTCCCAATACCAGGCTGCGATGGAGGGTCCTGCGCCGACGCTACAGCGGTGAAGACCACGCTGACGGACCTCTCGCCGCATCTAGGCAGCGGCTCGGGGGAGCGCGCCGGCGCTCCGTACCCACGGCTGAACGAGCAAAGGGGGTAGGGGCACGATCCGTGGCTTCGACATCCTCGCGAGCGGCGCATGAACGCGCAGCGCATCCCGCCTCGACGCCGTGAGCTCGAACCTGGCCAACGCCGAGACCACGCGCGCACCGCCGACGGCAGCCGGCGCACTTTTCCTGCCATCTTCCAGGCGGTGCACGGACGACAGCGAGAGCGGCGTCGCGGTGACCAGCATCGAGAAGGACACGAAACGCCAGGCCCGATGATCTACGACCCGGGCCCCCGACGCAGGCCCCGACGGCTACGTCAAGCTGCCCAACGTGAACGTGGTCGAGATGGTCGACCCGCCGGCATCGCGTGTCCTTCGAGGCCAACGTCTACGACGCCTTCCAGACCGTGCGCGACATGGCGCAGCAGGCGCTGAACCTCGGCAGGAGCTAGTCGCGGCCATCGACCCGATCTCGGCGCGCGCCGCCTCCAGGCGCTCATGCCGCAGCCGCCAGGCGCGGCCGACGACCTCGCCCTCGGCAACGCCAACCTGCCAGGCGCGCTCGCGCCGCTCAACGCCAGCGGCCGGGGCCCGGTTCGGCGCAACTACTGTCGCGCGCTCGACAAGGTCGGCGAGGCCACCAGGAGCACGGCCGACGCCAAGACCATGGCACTCTCCAGGGCGAGGACATCCACATCCACGGCGTGGTGGTGGCCGTGACCGAGGCCGAGATCGCCGTGAACCGGCCAGTGATCGCCGCCAAAACCATCCAGGCCTACCAGGAGATCGGCGCATGGACATCTGAGCAGGCTGCTCGGTATCGGCGTGTCGCGGCGCTCGCTCGGCGCCGGAAACCGAGACCGCGGGCCGGGCCTTCGTGCACCCTCGCGCTCGTCTCGCTGCTCCCTGGCGGCGCTGGACCTTCGGAACAGCCTGCGGTGGCGATTCTTGCCGACAATGGCCCCGGGTTTTGATCCGCTCCGAGGAGGAAACGGCGCTCGATGGCAGGCGCACCGCCGACGAAGGCGAACGCGCCGCAGCTTCATGGACGGGCTTCCGCGAGACCTGGGTGCGGATGCCGCGCCCGTACCACCATCACCATCATCCGTGGCGAGGCGTGCTGGTGATCAGCGCCTTGGCCTTCCTGGTGCTCTCGGGCAGCGGGCCCAATGGTGACATGAAGGTCGTCGCGCGCGGGCTCGGACCCGAGGACCTCGAGGCCGCGACCAAGGGCCTCGACGAGAAGAAGATCGTCTACAAGCTCGGCGATGACGGCTCGATCCTCGTGGCCCCCGACAAGATCCACGACGCCGCCTGGAAACCATCGAAGACCATGCCGAGCGGCAAGGCCGTCGGCTTCGAGGTCTTCGACGAGGGCGGCATGGGCCGGGCTCGACGGCAGAGGAAGGTCAACTGCCGCGCGCCAGGGGCGGAGCTGGCGCGGACATCCGCCACCTCGACGGCATCGAGGCGTGCGCGTCCACCTGGTGATGCCCGGCAGCGCGTGTTGAGCGCATGAACGTGCAGCCGAGCGCGTCGGTCGTCCTGACGCTGGCGCCGGGCGTGTCGCTCACGCCCAAGCAGGCGCAGACCATCCGCGCTACCGTGCAGCGGGCGCGGTCGAGCGCCTCGCCGGCCAGGTGGCCATCGTCGATCAGTACGGCACCATGCTGGCGCGCGCCCGAGCAGGCGGGGCGTGGCCATCTCGGGCAGGCGCTGACGAGACCGAGCAGGAGCACTCGATCGGCGGCGCATCATCGAGCTGCTCGAGCCGGTGATCCGGGCTGGAGCCGAGGTGCGCTGGTGGCGCTGGCCATGGACTTCTCGCAGGTGGTCGAGACGCGCGAGGACTTCGGCAGCAGGTCGTCCAGCAGGCGCGAGCGGAGAAGAACGACCAGAACGCGACGGCCGCGGCCGCTGCAACCGCCACGAACTGCCCGGACGCCAGGGTCCGCGCAGCGCGCGCCGGCGGCGTGCACGAAGTCCGGACTTCACCAAGAACTACGAGATGGACAAGACCACCACGCGCACCGAGAAGCCGGTCGCGCGCGTCACCAAGATGTCGGTGGTCGCCTTGCTGGTCGATCGGGACTCAAGGCAGCAGAAGAGCGCGCTCGAAGGGCAAACCTCGATCGCTACGCGCCTCAATGAGCCTACGCCGGTAGGCATCGACGAGACGCGCGCGGCGGCAAGCCGAGGTCATCTCGGTGCCGTTCGCGCCGGTCGGGCCAGGCATCGGCGACGCCAACCTGCCGCCGGAAGAGGCGCCGGGCAGGAAGGGCCCGAGCCTGGTGACGCTCATCGTCGGCGGCGCGGCCGGCCTGCTGGTGCTGGGCGTGCTGCTGGCGCTCTTCCTCGGCGGCAAGAAGAAGGCGCCAGTACACCGACACCGAGATCACCAATGGTCGATCAAGCGCTGGCCGACATCGGTACCCTCGGCTACCGCCGACATCGTCGCGCAACTCCGCCTGGCTCAGGCCTGCGCCAGCGCGCGGTCGAGCTCGGCAACAAGGATATCATCAACCTCACCGTCATCTTCGAGCGCTGAGTTCGATGAAGAGCGCGCGAAGGAAGGCGCCAGGCCGAGGCCTCGTCGCAGGAGGCCGCCTGATGGCCGAGCCGGGCCCCAACGCCGCCAAGGCGGCGGCCAGGTCGCGAGCGCCAAGGCCGCCGCCGCGGCCCAGTCGGCCCAGGACGCTGGGGCGCCGCCGCCAGCATGCCCGGCACGCCCGGCCTCGGCGCCCCCGGCAACATCTCGTCGATGCGGCGCGCGGCCATCGCGGCGCTGCTGCTCGGCGACGAGCTGACGAAGAAGCTCTTCCGCCAGTTCCGCCCCGACGACGTCCGGCGCCTGCTGGCCGCGGCCAACCAGCTCCGCGGCGTCACCGAGGACGAGGTCGTCATCGTGCTCGGCGACCTCGTGAAGGAGCTCGAGCAGGGCGTGCCCGGCGTGAGCGGCCACGGCCACCGCATCGAGGAGGCGGCCGTCACCGTCTTCGGCGCCGACCTCATCCGCACCTCGGGCCACAAGGAGGTGGCCGGCATCGCCATGCAGCTCCACGCCGTGGCGACCGACAAGCCGGATCTGCTGGCGCGCACGCTCGAGAAGGAGCACCCGCAGACCATCGCCGTCATCATGTCGATGCTGCCGGCCGAGGTCGCCGGCAAGGTCATGAAGTTCCTCCAGCGCGATCAGAAGATCGACGTGCTGAGGCGCGTGGCCAAGCTGCGCACGGTGTCGTCGACGGTCCTGGCCGAGGTCACCGAGAAGGTCGGGCGCGAGTTCGCGCGGCCGAGCGAGCAGGGCCCGGTGCAGATCGACGGCATGGACGCCGTGGTGAAGCTCATCAAGGCCATGGGCGCGGCCGAGGAGACGCCCATCCTCGAGGGCCTGGCCGAGACCGACGCCGACATGTCGCAGGCCATCAAGGCCAAGCTCTTCACCTTCGAGGACATCAAGATCCTCACCGACCGCGAGATCCAGTCGGTCATGCGCGAGATCGATCAGCGCCACCTGCCGCTGGCGCTGAAGACGGCGTCGCCCGAGCTGCAGCAGAAGATGCTGGCCAACGTCTCGAAGCGCGCGGCCGAGATGCTGAAGGACGACATGAGCGCCATGGGCCCGGTGACGCTGTCGCAGGTCGAGGAGGCGCAGGGCAAGATCCTCGAGCAGGTGCTGGCGCTGGCCGCGGCGGGCCGGATCAACATCCGACCCGGTGACACCGTATGAGCGAGCCGGTGAAGCCGGTCGCGTCGCTGACCGGCCCGCGCGAGGTGCGCCAGGGCGTGCCGCCGTGGGCCAAGTCGGCGGCGGACTCGGTGGCGGCGTGGACGCCGGCCGGCGGGGCCGGGGCCGAGCGCGGGCCGAGCGCCGAGGCGCCGAAGCCGAAGCCGCCGGGCCAGCCCAAGTCGCGCGCCGAGAAGCGCCCGCGCGCGCAGGTGCCGTCGCGACCGCAGCCGCCCATCCCGCCGCCGCCGGGGCAGATGCTCGGCGCTGGCGAGGCCGCGCCGCCGCCGCCGCAGGTCGAGCTGCCGCCCGGCGCCATCATCACCACGCAGGAGGAGCTCGAGCAGCACGAGCAGCAGGTCATCGACCTCCTGCGCGAGCCGTACCTGCTTGCCGCCGAGCGCCTCGACGAGGCGCGGAACGAGCTCGTCTCGCGCCTCCACGAGGACATCGTCGACCTGGCGGCGCGCCTGGCCGCGGTGCTCCTGCAGCGCGAGGTGAAGCTCGATCGGACGCTCATCGTGGACGTCGTCCAGCGCGCGCTGCGCCTGGCCGGACCGCTCGAGCACGTCACCATTAAGTGCAACGCCGACGACGCCGAGCTCCTGCGCGAGCGCGCCCCCGGGCTGGCGCGCGCCGAGACCGGCCGCCCGGTCGAGGTCACCGTGCGCCCCTCGGACGACATCCAGCCGGGCGGCTGCGTGCTGACCTGGGAGGGCGGCGTCGTCGACGCGCGCAACGAGCGTCGGCTCGAGCGCATCGTCGAGGCCGTCAAGGCGGCGGTGGCCGAGTGAGCGAGCCCGCCCGGAACGAGCCCGCGAGCAGCACGCTGCGACCGACGCGCATGCCGTGGGAGCGCATCCAGCAAGCGCTGGGCGAGGTGCAGCCGGTCATGCTGTCGGGGCGCGTCCTGCGCGTGAACGGCCTCGTGGTCGAGGGCACGCTGCCGCGCGCGAGGCTCGGCATGCTGTGCCGCCTCATGGTGCGCGGCGAGCCCGACGGCATCCCGGCCGAGGTGGTGGCGCTCATGGAGGGCACCTGCTCGCTGATGCCGCTCCGGCAGATCTCGGGCATCACCTCGGGCACGCCCATCGAGCCGGTCGAGGAGCTCTCGGCGGTGCCGGTGTCGGAGGCCTTCGTCGGTCGCGTGGTCGACGCCTGGGGCAATCCCATCGACGGCGGCCGCCCCATCCGCGCGTCGCGACGCTGGCCGCTGCAGCCGCCGCCGCTCAACCCGATGGACCGCAACATGGTCGATCGGCCGCTGGCCATGGGTGTCTCGTGCATCGACAGCATGCTCACCGCCGGCGACGGGCAGCGCGTGGTCATCATGGCCGGCGCCGGCGTCGGCAAGAGCACGCTGCTCGGCATGCTGGCGCGGAGCTCGGAGGCCGACGTCACCATCATCGCGCTGGTCGGCGAGCGCTCGCGCGAGGTGAAGCGCTTCGTCGAGAAGGAGCTCGGCGAGCGCGGCCGCGAGCGCTCGGTGGTGATCTCGGCGACCAGCGACACGGCCGTGGCACTGCGCATCCGCGCCGCCTACGCCGCGACGTCGCTGGCCGAGTACTTCCGCGACGAGGGCAAGCGCGTCCTCCTCTTGATGGACTCGCTGACGCGCGTCTGCATGGCCCAGCGCGAGCTCGGCCTCGCCACCGGCGAGCCGCCGACCACGCGCGGCTATCCGCCGTCGGCCTTCGCCATCATCCCGCGCCTCCTCGAGCGGGCCGGGCAGGGCACCGTCGGCATGGGCTCGATCACCGCGTTCTACACCTGCCTCCTCGAGGGCGACGACCTGGCCGACCCCATCGGCGACGCCGTGCGCGCGGTGACCGACGGGCACATCGTCTTGTCGCGCGAGCTGGCCGACCGCGGCCACTTCCCGGCCGTCGACGTGCTGGCCTCGATCTCGCGCGTCATGTCCGACGTGGTCGATCACGAGCACCGCCGCGCCGCCTCGTCGGTGCGCCGGCTGGCGGCCGATCTGCGCGAGGCCAAGGAGCTCCTGTCGTTCGGCGCCTACAAGCCCGGTGACGTGGCGCGCTTCGACAAGGCGCTGGCCCTCGAGCAACCGCTGAAGGGCTCCTCACGCAGGCCTCGGAGAACGACATCCGGACCTTCGACGGCGATCGACAGAAGCTCATCGCGCTGGCGCGCGCCTTCGAGGGCAAGGCGGCGGCGGCCGGGCAGGGGGGCGCATGAGGCGCGCGGAGCTCATCACGGTCCTGGTGGCGCTGGCCTCGGGCAGCCTGGTGGCGCTGGCCACCGGCGCGCTGGCCGCGGCCGACGAGCCGCCGACCACAGTGCCGCCGGTCATCGGCCCCATGGGCGGCGACGCCGGCAGCGACGCCGGCAGCGCGAGCGACGCCGCGGTGAGCGATGCCGGCGCGAGCGGCGACGCCGCGCCGGCCGGCGATGGCGTCAGCGCGCCCACCGCGCCGAGCGCGCCGAAGCCGCCCGACGACCCCTACGATCTCGCGGCGTGCGGCAGCGCGCTCGACCGCTGCGAGCAGTCGCTCGAGCAGGCGAGCGCCGAGCTCGACCTCGCGACCGCGCGCCCGGCCGCGGGCACGCCGCCCGTCATCGATCCGCTGGGGCCCATCGGCGGAGCGCCCACGGCGACGACGCCGACCGGCGCCGCGGTCGACCGATCGCCCTCGCCCGAGGAGATCGGCGGGAAGGACCAGGTCGCGCTCATCGTGAAGAACATGAAACCGAGCGACGCCGCAGCGATGATTTCGCTGTGGGACGACGGCCTCGCGGCCGATGTCATGTCGCGCCTCGCGCCGCGCATCTCGGCGCCGGTCTTCGGCGCGATGACGCCCGAGACCGCGGCGCGCATCACCGCACGGCTCGCCAGCATGCGAGCGGGAGTCCGACCATGACGATGTCCCGCCTGACGGGCTACACGCCGCCGGCCGTCGACCGTGCACGCGACGCACGCGAGGCCCGCGACGCCGCGCACGACGCCCACGCTCGCAGGACCTCCGACGACGACGACGCCAACGCCGAGTTCGTGCTGCCGGCATCGCAGCCGCCGCACGACCCGAAGCCGACGCGCACGGCGCTGCCCGAAGGCGCCGCGCACACGCAGAAATGGGCCAAGGCGGGCGACGCGGCCAGCGCGAACGTCGACGGCGACGCGCAAGGCGACGGGCGCCTGCCGCACCTCGCGTCGACCGCCGAGCACCTGGCGCTGCACACGCCGTCGCCGGACGCCGGAGCGATCGCGGCGCGAGCGCCGGCCGAGGCGCCGGGCGGCATGACCTTCCGCTTCTCGGCCGAGGCGCTTCAGGCCGGTCACGCGCACGCCGGCGCGCCGTCGGGGCGCGTCGCTCCGGGCACGGCGCCCGCGGTCGGCGCGCAGCCGGTCGGGGTCCAGCCGGGCGGCGAGGCGGTGGCGACGCTGTCGCTGCCGACGCTGGGCGCGGCCGCGAGCAGCCCGGCGACGGTCACCCTGGCGGCGCTCTCGGCGCAGGCCAACCTGGCGCTGGCCGCGGCCACCTCGGCGGCCAACACGCCGCTGCCGCCGGCGCTCGACCCGCGCCTCCTGGCCAGCGCCGGCCTCGCCAAGACGCCGGCCGTCGAGGTCGGGCTCGAGGTCGGGCTCGGCGACGGCAAGGACGGCGAGCACGACAAGGACGACGGCAGCGAGGTCGCGCTGGCGGCGCGCGTCGGCGCCGACGCGGGCCACATCCAGCGCGCCGAGCACGGCCACGTGGTGCCGGTGCATGCGGCGCGCCCCATCGGCGAGCAGGTGGCCGACGCGGTGACCAAGCTCATGACCGACGCGGCGCACGACGGCGTCGTCCGCTTCAAGGGCGGCGAGCTCGGCAACTTCACGGCGCACATCCGCCAGGAGGGGCTCGGCGTGTCGGTGCGGCTCGTGCCCGACGACCCCAGCACGCGCACGTCCTTCATGGCGCGCGTCCCCGAGGTGCGCGACGCGCTCGTGAGGGCCGGCGTCCGCCTCGACGCGCTCGATGTGCGCACGTCGCCCGACGGGCGCGGCGAGCGCCAGGACCCCAACGACCGGCGCCAGCGTCGACCGGCCGACCTCGATCACGACGTCTTCAAGGAGCTCCTCTGATGGCCACGACGATCAATGCCCAGGCGCCGTGGAGCGCCGCGGGAGCGGCCGCGACGAGCGGCGGCACGAGCTCGACCAAGGGCGGTGGCGAGCTCGACCGCGACGCCTTCATGAAGCTGCTCGTCGCGCAGCTCGCGCACCAGGACCCGATGCAGCCGTCCGACCCGAGCCAGTTCGTGTCGCAGCTCTCGCAGTTCACGTCGCTCGAGCAGCTCGTCAACATGAAGGACGGCATGGACCTCCTGGCCGTCACGCAGACGGCCGGCACGTCGGCCCAGATGGTGTCCTTCATCGGCAAGGACGTGCGCTTCGACGGCTCGTCGGTCGTCTGGCAGCAGGGCGACGACCCGGTGACGACGACCTACAAGATCTCGGGGTCGCCCTCCGAGGTCGAGGTCCACGTCGTCGACAAGGACGGCAAGACCATCGAGACCTACCCGGTCCCGGCCAACGCCACCGAGTTCACCTTCGACGGCCTGAAGAAGGACGGCACGAAGATCCCCGACGGCACCTACCACATCGAGGTCGACGCCAAGGACAAGGACGGCAAGACGCTGAAGGTCGCGCAGCAGTCGACCGGCCGCGTCAGCGGCGTGACCTTCGAGGGCGGCTACCCGCAGCTCATGCTGGCCGACGGCCGCACCATCGGACTCTCGCAGGTGATCGAGGTGCTGGCCGGCGCCGCGACCACGCCGAACCCGACACCCGCATCCAACGATCAACCCGTCACCGACACCGACGAAAGCACCAGCCAGGAGCCCACTGAACCATGAGCCTCACCTCGTCACTCTACATCGGCATGTCCGGCATGCGGACCAACGAGGGCGCCATCGGCGTCATCGGCAACAACATCGCCAACCTCAACACCATCGGCTTCAAGTCGAGCCGCGCGGTGTTCGCCGACCTGCTGAGCCAGTCGGTCCTCGGCACGGCCGGCATGTCGCAGCAGGGCCTCGGCGCCGCGGTCGCGTCGGTGCAGCGGCTCGTGCAGCAGGGTGCGCTGCTTGGCACCAACATCACCACCGACCTGGCCGTCAACGGCGACGGCCTGTTCATGGTCGAGAACCCGAACGGCGACCGCTTCTACACGCGGAACGGCCAGTTCCAGGTCGACAAGGAAGGCTTCATGACGACCGTCGACGGCCTGCGCCTGCAGGGCTTCCCGGCGGACGACAACGGCGTGCTCGGCACCGGCCTCGGCGATCTCCAGGTCCAGAACGCAAGCGCGCAGCCGAGCCCGACGCAGAACGTGACGATGGCCGTCAACCTGGACTCGAACGCGCCCGTGGCGCCGACGCCTCCCTTCGACCCGCTCGACCCCGGAGCGACCGCGAGCTTCCAGACCACGACGACGGTGTTCGACTCGCTCGGCAACGCGCACCAGCTCGACGTCTTCTTCTACAACGACGGCGGCGGCAACTGGGAGTGGCACGCGTTCTCGCCGACCGGCGAGCTCGATGGCTCCACGAGCACGGTGCCGCAGGAGGTCGCGAACGGCACCATGGCCTTCGACGGCGCCGGCAACCTCCTCGGCCCGACCACGACGGCGGCGACCATGACCTACTTCGGCGCGGACCCGCAGACCGTCAACTTCGACTTCGGCGACCCGACCACTCCCGGACCCGACTCGACCTCGAACTCTGGCATCAGCGCGGTCTTCAGCAGCGACCAGGATGGCTTCGGTCCCGGCGCGCTCTCCTTCATCGAGATCGAGACCACGGGCGAGATCAGGGGAACCTTCACCAACGGCCAGCAGCGGCTGCTCGGACAGGTTGCGCTGGCACGCTTCGACGCCCCGGCCGAGCTCAACGCCATCGGTCAGAACCTCTTCACCGAGACCTTCGCGTCGGGCCAGCCGGCGATCGGCGCTCCTGGGTCGGGCGGGCGCGGCGAGCTCTTCGCCGACTCGCTCGAGCAGAGCAACGTCGACCTCACCAACGAGTTCACCCAACTCATCCTCGCGCAGCGCGGTTTCCAGGCCGCCAGCCGCACCATCACCACCGCCGACCAGATGCTGGCCGAGGTGGTGAACCTCAAGCAGTGACCTCGCACGCGGCCGCGACTCTCGCCGTTGAATCCAACGGCGAGGTCCTTAGCCTCGCGCCATGTCGTTCCCTCCGCGCGCTCGTCTGCTCCTGCCTCGTCGCGACGGGCTGCCTCAGCGAGTCGCGCGCGCCCGCGACCACCGACACTTCGACCACGCCCGAGGTCACCGCCGAGCCGTGCAGCAGCGAGGGCGCGCGCGAGTGCCTCTCGTACGAGCTGGCCCCGCACCTGCGAGGTGGCACCTGGTCCGAGACGCGCTGCGACTCCGACCAGATCTGCACGCGCTCGACCGGCAGCTGCCAGAAGGGCAAGAACACCTGCTTCGGCGTCTTCCTCTGCAGCCTCGACTGCGACCAGACCGACAAGGACTGTGGCAAGCGCTGCACCGACGACGCGACGGTGCAGGCCATCGACGACATCGGCGCGCTGAACCAGTGCCAGTGCGAAGACCTGTGCTGGCCCATCCTGTGCGGCAAGCTCTTCCCCTGGCCGAGCTACGCCGAGATCTCCTCGTGCGTCGCCGCCGGCTGTGCCAGCGAGGGCGCGCAGTGCCTGGGGGGCGGCGCCACCGGCACGGACGAGTGCAAGTCGGTCCGCGACTGCATCCTCGCCTGCGACGCGGGCGACGTCTTCTGCGCCGAGGGCTGCTTCGGGCGCGGTAGCGCCGAGGCCCAGGTGCAGGCCGGCTTCTACTACTACTGCGTGCGCGACGCGTGCGGCCCGACCATCGATTCGACCTGCCTCTTCCGCGCGCAGAACAACGACTGCGCCGATCTGTGGAACGCCTGCCAGGGCGCCACGGTGGAGCCGCAGTGAGCGCCGCGGCCGCCATCGTCCGCGAGGTCACCGCCGACGACGTGCCGGCCGTCGTGGCGATCGTCGCGCGCGTGCTCGCCGAGCACGGCATCCCCTTCGGCGTCGGCAGCGAGAGCGACCGCCAGCTGAGCGACCTGCCGGCCGTCTACCGCGACGCCGGCGGCCGCTTCTGGGTCGCCGCCGATGGCGACGGCATCCTCGGCACCTGCGGCGTCTACCCGGTGGGCGACGGCCTGCTCGAGCTCCGCAAGATGTACCTCGACGCGCGCGCCCGCGGGCTCGGCCTCGGCCAGCGCCAGCACGCCGAGGCCATCGCCTTCGCGCGCGCGTCCGGCGCCCACCACCTGGTCCTCGACACCGTCGAGCAGATGACGCGCGCCATCGCCTTCTACGAGCGCCACGGCTTCGTGCGCGACGACGCGCAGATCCGCGGCGCGCGCTGCAGCCGTGGCTACGCGCTGGCGCTGTGAGCCAGGTGCGCCGCAGCAGCGAACGAGCCTAGCGCCTGACGCACAGCGCGTGGTGGCCGATTTCGTTGCGCTCGTCGTCGTGGCTCAGGTGCCCGTTCCGAAAGTGCGCGAAGCAGGCGTAGCCGGCGACGTCGTCGGCGGCCGAGCTCGACCACGTCCAGTCGCAGCCCGCGCCCATCTCGGTCGGCCAGAAGCAGCCGTTCTCACCCGGGCCGTCGCCGTCGTTACAGCCCATGCACGCTTGCCCGTCGTAGCAGGTCGGACCTGCACCGGTGCAGCTGTCGGTCTCCGCGCACGGGCCGCCGCTCACGGTGTCGGGGCAGCCGCGGAGCAGCGTCCGGAGCTCGCTGATGGTCGGCAGGCGCCAGTCGTCGTGGCCGCCGAGCACGAGCCCGGCGCAGTGCGCCGCGGCCGCGTCCCAGGCCAGCTCGGGGTAGGCGGGCAGCACCTGTTGTGGAAAGCCGTCGAGGAAACGGGATCTGGGTCCATGCCGCGCCGGGGTCCTCGACGCTGTCGCCGGTCGCGGTCGTCGCGCGTCTCGCCGGACGTGGTCGGCGCTGGTGCCGTCGCCGGCAGCCCGCGCCGAGGACGATGGCGAGGCCGGCGCAGACGAGCGCGCGCGGTCCCGACGTTGATGCCCCCATCTGCTGCGCCTCCGCTGGCCTCGCGCGTCGCCCTCGTACGGCTAGCACGCGGCCACGCGTCGGCGCAGCGACCTCGGCGCGCGCGCCGCGCCCTCAGCGCGCCAGCTGATCGGCCACGCGCTCGGCGAGCCAGGCGACGACCAGCTTCACGCGCGCGTGGCGGCGCATGTCGCCGTGCGTCACGGCGTAGAGATCGCGCGCCGGCGTCGCCAGCCGCGGCAGCACGCGCACGAGCGCCGGCTCGCGCGGCGCGACGAAGGTCGGCAACAGCGCCACGCCGTGGCCCGCGACGCAGGCCGCGACCTTGGGCCAGGGTGGCGCTGGCGCGCACGGCGTAGCGGAGGTCGGGCACGGCCTGGGCCAGCCACGCCACCTGCGGCACCGCGTCGAGGCTCGCGTCGAAGCCGATGAAGCGATGCCCGGCGAGCCCTTGGCGGCGCCGGGCGTGCCGTTGCGCGCGAGGTAGTCGGCGGCGGCGTAGAGCCCGAAGCGCACCGGGCCGAGCTTCTTCGCGACCAGCGCGGCCTCGGTCGGGCGGCCGAGCCGCACCGCCACGTCGTCTTCGCGGCGCGACAGGTCGAGGCTCCGCGTGTCGGCCCGGAGCTCGACCACCAGCTCCGGGTGCGGGCGCAGGAGGTCGCCGAGCAGGGCGCCAGCAGTAGCCACGAGCCTGTCGCCGGCGGTGATGCGCACCGGCCCCTGCACGCGCTCGTCGGCGCCGAGCAGCTCGCGCTCGGCCGCCACCTCGGCGTCGACGCGCTCGGCGCGTGGCAGGAGCGCCCGCCCGGCGTCGGTGAGCGTCAGGCCGGCGCGGCGTGCGCTCGAAGAGGCGCGCGCCACGGCCTTGCAGCGCCGCGATTCGGCGGCCGACGGTGGTGGGGTCGACGCCCAGCGCCTTGCCGGCGCGGGCATGGCTCGCGTGGCGCTGCACGGCGAGGAAGATGCGCAGGTCGTCCCAGCTCATGCCTGCATCATCGCACGTATCTCCGATTGGGGCTGCGTTCCTGCAGCCTGGCCGTGCAACTTCGGAGGCTTCCGCAGCGCCCCCGGCAACCGCATCCTCGGGCGCATGTTCGCCTACACCTTCCGCCAACGTCTGGCGCTCGACGACCTCGCGGTGGTCGAGCGTCCCACCCCCGAACCCGGCCCGCGCGACCTCGTCCTGGCCATGCGCGCGGCGTCGCTCAACTACCGCGACCTGGCCATCGCCCGCGACGGCTACGGCGCCTTCCGGGCGCCGCTGGTGCCACTCTCGGACGGCGCCGGCGTCGTGGTCGCGCGCGGCCCCGAGGTCACCCGCCCTCGCGCTCGGCGACCTGGTGTGCCCGGTCTACGTGCCCGACTGGCGCGCCGGCCCGCCCGCGCCCGAGGTCGTGCGCCGCTGCCTGGGCGGCCCCCGACGACGGCGTCCTGGCCGAGCGCGTGCGCGTGCACGAGGACGACGCCGTGCGCGCCCCGCGCCACCTCGACGCCATCCACGCCGCGACGCTGCCCATCGCCGCCGTCACCGCCTGGGAGTCCTCGGCGCCGGCGCGACGCCCATCCGCCCGGGCGACGTCGTCGCCGTGCAGGGCACGGGCGGCGTCTCGCCTTCGTGCTGCAGCTGGCGCACGCCGCCGGCGCGCGCGTCCTGGTCGGCAGCGCGACGCGGCGCGGCTGTCGCGCCTCGCGGCGCTCGGCGCAGAGGCCTTCGTCGCGGCCGACGCCGCGCCTCGCGGCCGCGCTGCTCGAGCGCACCGGCCGTCGCGGCGTCGATCTGCTGGTCGACGTGGTGCGCCCGAGCTCGGCGAGGCCATCGCGGCGACGCGCGTCGGCGGCAGCATCGCGCTGGTGGGCTTCGTGGGCGGCGCCGAGGCGACGCTCGATCGGCTGGGCAGCCATCCGCCGCGCGCTCACGCTGCGCGCCGTGTCGGTGGGCAGCCGCGCCAGCTTCGAGGCGCTCGTGCGCGCCCTCGAGGCGGGCGGCATCGTGCCGGTGGTCGACGCCGTCGTGCCCTTCGCCGACGCGCTCGACGCCTATCGTCGGCTCGAGCACGGCCGCCCGTTCGGCAAGGTGGTCATCGCCTTCGACGTGCGGTGACGCCATGAGCCCGCGTCGACCCTCGCGCGCGTCGCGCATCGCGCTCGGCCTGTGCCTGGCCGCGACCCCGCTCGGCTGCGCGACAGCGCCGCCGCCCGCCGCCCCGACGCTGCGCGCGCTCTACGGCATCGCGCCCGTGGCCTGGCTCGACGCCAAGAAGACCGCGCTGGTACTGGTCGATCTACGAGGAGTTCTTCGGCGGCGGGCCTGCCCTGGCCGGCGCCGAAGCGGCCGCCGCGCACGCCGCCGAGCCTCGCGTGGGCGCGCGCCGCCGGGCTGGCGTGGTGTTCGTGAAGAACGTGACCAAGCCGGGCAGCAAGCTCTTCGCGCCCGAGTCCCCGACCAGCGCGTTCGTCCCGACGCCTGCCCCGCGCGACGGCGAGACGGTGGTGACCAAGCCCACCGGCGGCGCCTTCACGTCCTCCGGCCTCGATCCCGCTGATCCTGCGCGCGGCCGGCGTCGACACGCTGATCGTCGGCGGCCTCGGCGACCTACCTGGCGGTGGCCATGACGGCGCAGACGGAGCGGTGCTGGGCTACCGCGTGGTGGTCGCCGCCGACGCCGCCGCCACCCGCCCGCTGCCCGACGCCCCGGGAGGCGACCCGCCGATCGCGGCGGACGTGTTGCATCGCGCCGCGCTAGCCGCGCTCGCCGACCGCTTCGCCGACGTGCGCCCGACCGCGTCGATCCTGGCGCTGCCGCTCACCCGTTGAGCCTGAGCACGAGCCCGAGCCCGAGCCACGACCGCGAGCACGAGCCCGAGTCACGAGCCCCGAGATCACGAGCCACGAGCACGAGTCACGAGCCCCGAGATCACGAGCACGAGCCCGGTGCAGGAGCTCAGTGCTCGCCGTGGCTCTCGCTCTCGCCGTGCCCCTCGGCCTTCTCCTCGCCCTCGCCGTGGCTCTCGCTCTCGCCGTGGCCCTCGGCCTTCTCCTCGCCCTCGCCGTGGCTCTCGTCGCCCTCGCCGTGCCCGGCCGCAGCCGGCGCTGCAGCCGGAACCGCGACCGGCTCGGGGGCGGGCGGGGGAGGCGGCGGCGGCAGGGCGTCGCTCTCGGCGTCGGGCAGCTCGGCCTCGCTCCACGGCAGCTGCACGATGGTGACCGACAGCACGAAGTCGACGCGCCGGTTCATGGCGCGGCCCTCGGAGGTGTCGTTGCTGCCGACCGGCTGGAACTCGGCATAGCCTGAGGCCATGATTCGGTGCGGATCGATATGCCCGCCCTTGGGTCCGGGGTCGGCCAGCACCGCCACGACGCTCGTGGCGCGCGCCGTCGACAGGTCCCAGTTGGAGCGGAAGCGCAGCGTCTTGATGGGCTGGTTGTCGGTGTGGCCCTCGACGCGGATCTGCACCGGCCGCTCACGCACCTCGTTGGCGATGGCGACGAGCGTGGCCATGGCCGCCTCCTTCACCTTGTCGTCGCCGCTGTCGAAGAGCGCGGTCGCGTCCATGCGCAGCACCAGCTCGTTGCCGCGGCGCACCACCTTCAGCTTGGCCAGCATCGGGTCGACGGCCATCTTCTGGGTGAGGTCCTTCTCGACCTTCGACAGCACCGAGGGGAACTCGGGCGGCATGTCGTTGCGCGCGATCTCGGGCGGCAGCGGCTGCATGCTGGCCTGGATGGGCGGCTTGCCGTCGGGCTCGCGCGGCAGGTAGCCGTGCTCGCCCTGGGTCATGCCCACGGCCAGCGAGAACGACTCCTGGAAGCGCCCGACCTTCTTGGCGTCGGTCTGCGACACCGCGAACATGACCACGAAGAACGCGAAGAGCAGCGTGATGAAGTCGGCGTAGCTCACGAGCCACCGCTCGTGGTTCACGTGCTCCGGATGTTTCTTCTTCCTGGCCATGGGTCACCTGGTCCGAGCGCGCGCCAGGCTGTCGGCGCGCGCGGGGTCGTCACGCGGGGTCGTCACGCGTGATCATCACGCATGCTCTGGGGCGCCGGCGGCCGCGCCGCTCGCGCCCTTCTTGCCGTGCGCCGGCACGTAGGCGGCGAGCCGCTCACGCACGAGCTTGGGGTTCAGGCCTTCCTGGATGGCCAGGATGCCGCTCACGATGAGCTCCATCACGCGCCCCTCCTCCTGGTGCCGCACCTTGATACGGCCGGCGGTCGGCAGGAAGGCGATGTTGGCCACGGCCACGCCGTAGATGGTGGCGACGAAGGCGCCGGCGATGCCGACGCCGACGGCGTTGATGTCCGAGAGGTTGCTCATGACGTGGATGAGGCCGAGCACGGCGCCGATGATGCCGACCGTCGGCGAGTAGCCGCCGCCGGCCTCGAACACCTTGGCGGCGTTCTCGGCGTGCTCTTCCTCCTGGGCGATGACGGTCTCCAGCGTGTCGCGGATGACGGTCGAGTCGCAGCCGTCGACGGCCATGAGGATGCCCTTGGCGAGCAAGGGGTGAGACGCCGTGGCGCCGGCCTTCTCGAGCCCGAGGATGCCGTCCTTCCGGGCCTTCTGGGCCAGCTCGACGATCTCGTCGACGAGCTTGGCGGGGTTGGTCTTGGCGGGCTTGAGCAGCTTCATGCCCATGCCCATGGCGCTCTTCACGACGGGCAGCGGGAACTGCACCAGCACGGCGCCGATGGTGCCGCCGAGCACGATGATGAGGGCGGGGATGCCGATGAGCGACTCGAGGTGACCGCCTTCCATGACGTTGCCGCCGATGATGGCGCCACCTGCGACCGCGAGCCCGATGAAGATGCCGAGGTCCATGTCACAGCACCTCGCGCACGGGGATGGATCCCGGCGCCATGGTCGTCGTGGATTGGCCCGGACGCCCGAACACGCCGGTCGTGGCGCGCACCTTCAGGCTGGTCTGGTAGGCCGAGACGCGCTCGATGAGCTCGTCGAGCGACTCGCGCACGATGAGGCGCTCGCCGCCGACCAGGCACAGCGTCGTGTCGGGGGAGGCGTCGGCCCAGAGGATGTTGTCCGGGTTTATCGCCACCGTGTGCTGGTTCAGTCGCGTGAGCTTGATCATGGTCGCTTCCTCAGGGTGCTTCGCCGTAGCGACCGACCGCGTAGGCCACCCGCCGCTGCGTCGACAGCGAGCGGAAAAGGATGTCGTGGAGCCGCACCAGCGCCGCGCGCAACTGCGCCTCGGAGGCGACGATGCGCTGGCGCAGCGGCTCGGGCAGGTGCTCGCCGCGCCAGGCCGCGACCAGCGCGTCCACGATGGGCTGACGCGCGGCGACGAGGTCGGCGATGCGATCGACCTCGACCTCTTCGATGGCCTGGTCGAGCTCGTCGTAGAAGTCGAGGAAGCGCTCGAGCGTGGCCTGGCGGGCGACGTCCAGCGGGACGATGGGCTGGTGATTCATCGCACCACCTCGAGGGTCTTGCCGGCGCCCTGGCGCACGATGGTGCGCCAGGCGTCGACGAGGTCGTTCATCTGCTGCGCGATGGCGTCGAACGACTCCACGTCGCGCTCGGCGTGGGCGCGGACGAGGCACACGTTCCAGGCCGTATAGGTGCGGTCGAGCGTCGCCGACATGGCCGGCGCGGCGTCGTGGTTCAGCGCCTCGCGCAGCGCCACGATGATGTCGCCGGCGCGCTCGACGGCCACGGCGGTGTCGACCGGCTGGTCCTCGAGGATGGCTTCCTTGGCGCGCAGCGTGAAGCGCACCAGGCCCTCGAGCAACATCACCACGAGCTCGCCCGGGGTGGCGGTGGTGATGCGTACGCGTTGATAGGCTTTCATCTGGGCGACCATGAAAGGGCTCCTCGACGGGGTTTATCCGGAGTATCCGGTGAGTCCGCTGAGCGACGCGGTCTGTTGCTTGAGACCGGCGAGCGTCTGCTCCATGCGGTTGAACGAGCGCTGCATCGTGGACTGGAGCTTGTTGAGCCGCTCCTGCATGCGCGAGATCTGGCTGTCCGCGTCCGTCACTCGGACGCCGAGGGCTTTCTGTCGCCCTCCGATGATCCCATCGATTGGATCCGTGTAGGTCTTGAGCGCCGTCGTCATGCGCGCCGAAATACCCGTGTCGGCCTGGGTGAAGAGCTTGGCGACGCTGCGCGAGTCGCTGGCCAGAGCCTTGTCGAGCGTGGTCGAGTCGATCTCGAAGGTGCCGGTGGTGGTGGTCTTGATGCCGATGGCGCCGAGCGACGAGAACTTGCCGACCACGCCGCTCACGCTGTCGCCGACCAGCGAGCGGAGCTCCCGGCCGATGCGCTCGACGGCCGGGTCGGGCTCGGTCTGGCGCGAGCCGTCGGCGGTGCGGGTCTGGCTCTTCACCAGCGCCAGGACGTCGTTCATGAGGGTGACGAACGACTGCAGCTTGGTCTTGGTGCCGGCCGAGTCGGAGGCCACGTCGATGGTGGTGTCGCCGAGCTTCTTCAGCTGCAGCGTCATGCCCGGCAGCGCGTCGGTGATGCTGTTGCTGCGCTGCTCGACGTCGAGGCCGTCGACCTTGAGCTTGGCGTTCTGCGCCGTGACGACCTGGGTCAGGCCGAGCTCGGTGCCGGCCGCGCCGCTGTAGCTCTCGGAGATGGTGATGGCGTCGTCGGGGGTGCCGCCGATGGCGTAGCCGCTGTCCGAGGCGACGATCTGCAGGTAGCTCTTCGAGCCGTCGCGCACGATGGTGGCGTCGACGCGCGCCTCGGAGCCGTTGATCTTGTCGACCACGTCCTGGAGCGAGTCGCCCTCTTCGATGGCGATGGCGACCGGGTCCTTGCCCGGGGTGGTGAGGGTCAGCGTGCCGGCCTTCACCTGGCTGAAGTCGGAGTTGTAGCCGGTCGAGCGGTCCTTCTCGGCGCGCGCCAGCGAGCTGATGCTCACGTCGTAGTGGCCGGCCGTGGCCGCGCCGTCGACGGTGATGCCGGCGACCGTGTCGTCGGCGACGCTCCCCTTGGTGGCGAGCACCTTCCCCATGTCGGCCATGTTGGCCATCATGGTCTTCAGGTCGCCGAGCTTCGAGGCGAGCTTGCCGAGGTTCGAGATCTGCGTCTGCCACGTGCTCTTGCGCGTGTTCAGGTTGTCGATCGGGGCGCGCTGGGCGGCGATGGTGGCGTCGATGATCGACTTCGTGTCGATGCCCGAAGTGATACCGGTGAAGTTGACCGCCATCTCTGGCCTCCTGGTCGCCTCGGAGCTCGGCGGTACCGGCTCTACGAGGGTGGATGACTCTGCCCAGCTCGGGGCGCGGTACGCGTTCGGAATTGGCAGGACGTCGCCGAGGAGTACCGCGTCCTCGGCGACGTCGTCTCATTCGCGCTGGCGGCGCCCGCGCGGCCACCGGACTGCTTCCTCCATGGCCACCGTCACCTGGAAAGGACGGCGCCGCTTCACTCGAATTACTGGAGAAGGCGGAGGGCCTGCTGCGGGCGGCGTTGGCCTGCGCGAGCACGCGGACGCTCGGCCTGCTGCAGGGCCCGCTGGCGACAGGTTCGCCGACTCCGAGGCGACGTCGACGTCGCGGATGTTGCCGTCGGCGTCGAGGAGGCCCTCGACGGTGGAGCCGAGGTTGTCGATGGCCTTGCCGAGCTGGTTCATCGTCGCTGAGCGCGCGGCGGCGCTGTTCAGCGCCGAGCGCGCGTCGATCGAGTCGATGTCGACCGCGCGTTGGTCAGGGTGTCGACCGTGTTGGCGTTGACGCCGAAGGCGGTCGCGTCGCTGTCGGCCATGGCGATGGTGATGGTGATTAGCCATGTTGTTGCGGGTACTCGACCTGGAAGGTCAGGGTGCCCGCGGTGCTGGCCGTGCCGTCGAGGAGCTTGCGCTGCTGTACTCGGTCGAGTTCGGCATACGCGGATTTCCGCGCCGAGCTTCGTGAACTCCGTGCTGATGCGCGCGGCTTGCGCCGGTGAGCGTCCAGGCCGAGCTCGCACGGCCAGTTCACGCATACGGACGAGGTGCCCTCGGAGACGGTCTGGAAGTAGAGGTCGGCGGTCTGCAGCATGGCGACGCCCTGCGTCGAGCCGCTGAGCGCCTGCTTGAAGCCACGGGTCTGAGCGCAAGCCCTCCGGAGACCGCGAGATCAGGGCCGCGCCGCCGGCCGCCGAGTTGATGCGCGAGCCCGGAAGAAGCAGACCGACGCTCATCTGTTGAGGTGCTGGCCTGGCGAGGCCTTCTGGACGGTGAGGGAACTCGATTGGTGTTAATGAGGAGCGGCATGTCCGGTCCTTGTAGCTTGTGATGTTGAGGATGTTGAGCGCGCGTCTGCGCGGGTCCGACCCACCGGGTTCGAGACTCCTTCGCTACCTGGGCCGTGCTCTTCGAGCTTCTCGTTCGAAGCGGGCCGGTGGCCTCACCCGGTAGAACGCATCCGGTGAAGGACTCGGCACGTGGCCGGCGGCGGTGATGCTTGTGGACTTGCCGGCAAGGTGCAACCCGAGGAGGGGGCGGCACGGAGCGGGCTCGCGCTCCTGCTCATTGAGCTTGCGGATGCTCATCGAGCTCGTGGCTCAGGCTCGCGGCTCGTGGCTCGGCTCGTGGCTCGTGGCTCAGGCTCGGCTCGTCCCGGCTGAGCTCGTGGCCGCCGCGTGCTCGAGCACGAGCCCCAGTCACGAGCACGAGCACGAGCGCACCGCACGAGCACGAGCCCCAGTCACGAGCACGAGCACGAGCGCACCGGGCCCAGTCACGAGCACGAGCACGAGCCCCAGTCACGAGCACGAGCTACCCGCACGAGCCCGAGCGCCGGAAGTCAGCGCTCCGCTCGCGCGCCGCGCGCCCTCGTCAGGACAGCAGGCTCTTGGTCAGCGAGTCCATGAGCGTCTTCGACGCCGACACGGTCGCTTCGAGGGCGGCCTGGGCGCTGGTCATGGCGGGGGCGACCTTGGCCACGTCGACCGACTCGATGCTCGAGCGCTCGAGGTCGACGTGCGTGCGGAGACCGGCGTTGAGGTCGAGGACGTCGTTGAGCGTCGAGAGGCGCGCGCCGATCTCGGTGCGGGCGTCGAGCGTGATCTGGCGCGCCTCTTCGAGGGCGGCGATGGAGTCCTGGATGCCCTGGAGGTCGTTCTTCTCGAGGGCCGTCCGCAGGTTCTTCATGCTCTGGAAGACCTGGTTCTTGTCGCCGAGCGCGACCGTGCCCGACATCGTCGCCTGCACCGTGAGGCCGGCTCCGACCTGGACGAAGCGCGCGCCCTCGTTGCCTTGATACGTGCCGTCGGCGGCGAACGGCGCCTTGTCCTCGGCGGTGCCGGCGAAGAGGAACTTGCCGGCCGAGTCCTTGCGATTCACGGTGCCGAGGATCTGGTTCAGGTAGACGTCGATCTGGCGCGCCGCGGCCTGGCGATCGGAGGCGTTGACGGTGTCGTTCGACATGGCCAGCGCCACGTCCTCGCTCGTGCTCACGAGATCGTGGATGCCGGCCAGCACGTCCTCGGCGATGCCGAGGTCGGTCTGGATGAGCGTCCGGTTGCGCTCGAAGCGATCGAGCTGCGCCCCGAAGTCGCGCAGACCCATGAGGCGCGCGGCCTGCACCGGCTCCTCGCTGGGGCGCGCCAGGCCGGTGCCCTCGTTGAGCGGACGGCTCGCCTCGAGCAGCGCGCGGCTCGCCCGGTCGGCGCCCTGACGGACGAGGTTCTGCACGAGTGATTGTGTGACGCGCATTGGCTCAACCCATCATGCCGAGGACGGTGTCGATCATGGTCTGCGTGGCCTTGATGACGTTGCTCGACGCAGCCAGCGCGGTCTGTGCCTGCGACAGCGAGACCATCTCCTCGTCGATGTCGACGCCGGTCTCCGACGCCAGGAGGTTCGAGAGCTGCTCGACCGAGCCGCGCTCGAGCTCGGCGCCACCCTGGGCGCGCACGAGCGCCTGCGACACGTCGTTGCCGACGCTCCGGAAATCCTGGTGCGCGGTCTCCGCGAAGGCATCGAGCTTCAGCAGGTTCTCGTTGTTGCCGACGCCGTTGGGGTCGCTGGCGAAGGCCAGCGCCTCGGGCTTGCCGTTGACGTCGGCCGACAGCTTCATGGCCGCGGCCGCGCCGACCGAGCTCGTCGGCAGATCCCAGAACTGATGGCCGGTGTTGCCGTTGAGGTCGTAGCCGGCCGCGTGCTGGGTGTTGAAGTCGCTCATGAACTTGTAGGCGGCCTGGTCGAGGTTCGCGATGGCCGGAGCGATCACGTCCTCGTGGGCCTCGATGAGGCCGCCGAGCTCGCCGCCGAAGGCGCTGCCGGCGCTGCCCGAGACGACCTCGGGCTCGTGGCCGGAGCGCGAGATGGTGACCTCGATGGGGGCGCCCGGGCCGCCGCTCGAGACCGACAGCTGCGCCGCCGAGGCGAGCTCGACCAGCGTGTGCCCGCCGCTCGAGATCTGCAGCGTGCCGTCGCTGCGCGGCACGATGTCGACCGACATGAGCGACGAGAGCGTCGAGACCAGCGATGCGCGCCGGCCCATCAGCGTGTTCTTCTCTTCGCCGGCCCGCGCCGAGCGGATGCGGCCGTTGAGCTGGGCGATCTCGGTCGTGAGCTGGTTCACGCGCGTCGAGACGACGTCGGCCTGGTCGGCCGAGCTCGCCTGCGCCTGCTCGAGCTCGGCACGCGTCGTCGAGAACGCGCCGGCCATCACCTGGGCCGAGGCCAGCACCTGGTTCCGCTCGGCGCGGCCGGCCGGGTTCGCCGAGGCGGTGCCGAGCGCGGCGCGGAAGCGATCGATGGTGGCGCCGAGGCCGGCGTCGTCGAGGTCGTTGGTCGCCTGCTCGGCCAGCCCGAGGTAGCTCACCTGGGTGTCGTGGAAGGCGAAGCGCCCGGACGTCGCGGCCAGCGCACGCTCGAGCATGATCTGGCGCGACGCGGTCGACGGGCCGGCGCGGACGGCGAGCCCGCCGAGCTCGGTCCACAGCGGCAGCGTCTCCCTGGCGTAGCCCGGGGTGTTGACGTTGGCCAGGTTCCTCGAGACCAGCGCGGCCTGCGACTGGCTCACGGACATGCCGCTCCGCGCGGCGGAAAGGATCGCTTGGATGCTCGACATCACAGGTCCACCTCGAGCACGCTCGGCGTGCTCACGACACCGGTACGCACGCGCGTCCGGCCATTCCTGGCGTAGGTGGGTCCCGGCGTCGAAGAGGCTTGCAGGTGCTCGCGCCACGCCGCGAGGATCTGGAGACCGCGCTGGCAGTGGAACTGGCTGATGCGCTGGAGCTCGGCCAGCGCCTGCGCGAGGGAGCGCACGTTGCTCATGCGGTCGAGCACGCTATCCGGCCGTTCGGGGGCGGGGAGGGCAGCCCCGGCGGCCTTGACGCGCTCGCTCACGCGGCCGAGCTCGGCCAGGAGATGCTTC
>JAXLYZ010000063.1:0-55738 GCA_046351155.1 Myxococcota bacterium | reverse complement strand
CAAGCGGCTCGGCGGGCCGTTCGCCAGCGCTCCCCGAGGGCCGACGCGCACAGCCGCCGGGGCCCCGAGCCCGGCGACGCGCGACCGACCGACTCAGTCGGTCGCCGGCTCGATGCGCTTGCCGTGCTTGTTCAGGTAGAGCGTCGCCAGCACCAGCGCCACGATGTTGAGGCCGATGAGCCCGAACACCTTGAAGGTGGCCCAGGTGTCGGTGCTGAAGGTGTAGGCCACCCACAGGTTCAGGCCGGCCAGCAGCACGAAGAAGAGCGTGAGCCCGTCGTTCACGCGCAGCCACACGCGCCGCTCGGCCTCGAAGGCCTTGGCCAGCATGCGCTGGGCGATGGGCTTGTCGCCGACGAAGCGCGACACGACGAAGGCGATGGCCAGGAGCAGCTCGAGCACGGTCGGCTTCCACTTCACGAACGTCTCGTCGTGGAGCGCGATGGTGAGCCCGCCGAAGACGACCATCAGGCCCGCCGACACGAGCGTCATCGGCTCGATGCGCCCCTTCTTCACGCGCTGGTAGATGACCACCGCGATGGTCACCGCCACCGCCACGCCGGTCGCGATGTAGATGTCGCTGAACTTCAGCGCGACGAAGAAGGAGATGATCGGGAGGAAGTCGAAGAGCGGTCCCACGCGCGGCGTTCTCGCGCGTTCCGGCGGCCGCCGCAAGCCCGGAGCCGCCGCGACGCTCAGCGCCCGCGCGCGCGACGCGATCGCCGGGCCGGCCCATCCTCGGCGTGCGGCCGCGCCGCGAGGCCGAGCTCGAGCGCCAGGCGGCGCTTCAGCGCCGCGGCGTCGGCCCGACGCTCGGGCGGGAGGTCGCGCCAGTCGACGCCGTCGTGCACCGCCAGCACACCATAGAAGGCGTTGAGGTTGAGGCGCTCGGGGCAGGCCTCGACCCAGCGCCGGCACACCTCCTCCCAGCCCAGGCGGCGGACGGCGGCGACGCTGTCGATGCCGAGCGCAGCGAGCTCGGCCGCCGTCTTCGGGCCGAGGCCGACGCGCGCGGCGGCGGGGCTCGGATCATCGCTGTCGCGCTCGGCCATGCCGCGCAAGGCTAGCGCGCCGAGCCTCGACGCGCGAGAGGCGCGGAGACTTTGGACGGCCGGGCGCGGTCGGGCTATGGCGAGGCATGGCCACGCGCACCCCGCTCCTCGTCATGCTCGCCCTCGCCACGCTGGGGCTCCTGCCCGCTCGCGCCCACGCCGCGCCGAAGCCCGGCTTCTACGCCGCGTCGTGCAACCAGATGCGCTGGGGCGCCACCAAGGCGGCGGCGCTCCGCGCCTGCGACCGCGCCGTCCGCGCCGACAAGGACCTCGACGCGCGCGCCTGCAACTGCACGAAGCACGCGACGGTGGTCGAGCTCACCGCCGACACGAAGCCGGCGTTCTTCCTGGCGGGCTACAACATCAAGGGCCGCGACCCGCGCCACGCCACGCTGGCCTGCGAGCACGCGCGCAAGCTCTACGTCGCAAAGCACCCGCGCGACCGCGACACCGACTGGGAGTGCAAGACGCGCATCATCGCCGTCTACGGCCCGTTCGAGCGCCGACCCGAGTCGGTCGAGGAGGACGGCGACCTCGCCTACAACTACCTCACCACCGACGGGCAGTGGGTCGACGAGACGGGCGAGGGCCCGTGCTTCGTCGCCGGCACCGCGGTCATGACGCCCGACGGGCCGAAGGCCATCGAGACCTTCGAGGTCGGCGACCCCATCCTGTCGTGGTCGCCGAGCGAAGGGCGCGAGGTCGTGGCGCACGTCGTGCGCGTGAAGCCGCGCCTCGCGAGCGAGCTCCTGACGCTCGTCCTCGGCGACGGCCGCACGCTGACGCTGACGCCGAACCACCCGCTGTGGGTCGCCGCCAAGGGCGCGTGGATCCCTGCCGGCCAGCTCGCGGTGGGCGACGCGCTGTCGGTCCTCGAGGGCGACCAGCTCGCGCCGATGGCGGTCGTGTCGATCACGCGCACGCAACCCGCGCCCGGAACCGCGAGCGCCGACGCCGGCGATGTCCCGGTCTACGACCTGACCGTCGAGACCACGCACAGCTACTTCGCCGCCGGCGTCTGGTCCCACAACTATTGATGGTGCACGGGCGCTGAGGCCGTGAGTCCCCGGCGCCGAGGCTCATAGCGGGGCCTCCCGACACCAGCGACCCGGGCCGCGACCGCGTCGCGTCTCACCCGCCTCCGCCGCGGCCCGCGGCACGTCCCCTGCTCTATCGGCCGGCGCGCTCGAACGCGCCGGACCCGGGTGCGGTCCGGCTCGCGCCGCCCTTTCCGGCGGTCGAGCGGAACGAGGGACACACACATGGCAAGCGCGGTCGCGACTCGATCCAACCGGGACTTCAGCGAGGTCAGCACCTTCGGCGGCAAGCTCGAGAAGGCCAAGTTCATCTGCTATCCGGGCACGCCCGAGGACCTCCTCGGCGGCACGCCGCGCGAGCTGCCGTTCTTCCTGAACCCATCGACCATCCACATGGAGAAGGAGATGAAGTTCGAGGAGCAGCCGACGGTGCAGACCACCACCGGCGTCCGCTACGCCCACACCGATCCCATCTGCTTGAGCATCGGCGAGCTGTGGTTCGACACCTACGACACGCGGAAGAGCGTGCGCGAGGAGTACATCGACGAGCTCGAGTCGCTGGCCGACTACGACCCCGACACCCACTACCCGCGCACCATCGTCTTCCACTTCGGCGTGTTCTCGGCGAGGACCAAGCACCAGGTGGTCTACACCTTCTTCCTGTCGAAGCTGTCGGTCGACTACACCATGTTCCTGTGCGACGGCACGCCGGTCCGGGCCAAGGTCAGCGTCAGCCTGAAGCAGCTCATGACGCCGCGCCTCGAGCAGGAGGTGCGGCCCAAGCAGTCGCCCGACCACGCGCGCATCTACACCGTGAAGCGCGGCGACACGCTGCAGCGCATCTCGACCTTCGCCTACGGCTCGCCGAGCGAGTGGCGCCGCATCGCCGACTCGAACCACCTCGACGATCCGATGTCGCTCCGGCCGGGCGCCAAGCTGGTGCTGCCGCCCATCCTGCGCTGAAGGCCGTCGCGGCCGCAGGCCAGGCGCTCCGCGCTCACTCGCCGCGGATCTGGCGGATGCGCACGAAGCCGCGCGCGTCGCGCGGGTTCACGTGCTGGCCGAGCGACATGACCACCAGCGAGAGGTCGCGCGGCGGCACGTCGATGATGGTCCAGGGGTGGACCCAGCGGCCGTCGACCAGGCGCTGGTACTCGAACGAGCGCAGCGTCAGGCGGTGCTCGTGCCAGGTCGAGCGCACCGACACGAGCGGCGACTCCCAGCGCTCGTCGGGGGCGCCATAGAGGTAGAAGCGCGCGTGCGGCAGGCTGCCCTGCATCTCGATGACGAGCGCGTCCTGGTTGCGCACGGCCGGCAGGCCGGCCGCCTCGAGGTCGATGCTCCAGGCGTTGGCGTCGTCGTCGTCATCGTCGCGGTCGGCGACGTGGTCGACCGTGACGAGCGCGATGTCGCGCCCGCCGTCCTTGGCCCAGCGCAAGAGCGACAGCGTGCGCGGCGTGGTGGTGAGGTTCCAGCGTGAGCGGTCGGCGAAGCGCTCGGTCCAGGCGTCGGCCGGCGCCACCACCACCCAGGCCAGCGAGCTGGTGATGGCCGTCGCCAGGAGGCCGGCCCCGACCCAGCCGGCGACGCGCGCGCCGAGGCGTCGCCGCGCGTCGGCGCGCCGGCGGCGATCGATGACCAGGCGCTCGGCGCGCTCGAGCGTGCCGTCACTGATGCCCATCTCGAAGGCGGCCTCGCGCATGGCGCGGCGCGCGCCGTCGGCATCGGCGGCCTCGGCGTCGGCGGCCTGCTCGCGCGCCTGCAGCTCGAGCGCGACGGTGAGGACGAGCGCCTCGTGCGAGGCCTCGCGGGTCCGGGTGAGCCGGCGTTTGCGCATGTGACGATCCCCCGCCGCCCGAGCTCGTCCGGAAGCGCGGCCGGGCGGCGAGCGCCTGCCGAAGCAAGGCCTGATCCGACGCCAACGCGTGCGTCCGCAGCGCCGCCGAGCGCTTGCACGGTGGCTTCGCAGGCGGTCGCGAGGCCATCGGCCGGGCAGGGGGCGCGCGTCTCCGCCACCGGCGATGCGCACAGGAAACGTCGCCTCGCGAGATCGTTTTCACATCCCGCGCGTCGATGGGGCCGTACGGCAGAACCCGCCGCGCGGCCTCGAAGGCCGCCTGCCCGGCGATCTGCCCGCGAACGCGCCCCACGGCGGGGCAACCCAACGGAGATCCTCCCTATGAAGATTCGGTCCCTGGTGATGTGGGCAGCGCTGGCGCTCGGCGGGGTCTCGGCCGGCTCGGCCTGCGGCGGCTACGCGAGCTACGTCGAGTCGGACGCCTCGCTCGGCAAGGTCGTCGTCTATCGCAACGGCATCGCGTACTACGAGCGCAAGGCCAAGGTCGTCGACGGCCGCGTCACGCTGACGGTGCCGTCCGACAAGGTCGACGACTTCCTGAAGTCGCTGACGGTGGCCGACGCCAAGACCGGCCACCCGCTGCCGGTGGCCTACCCGACGGCGGGCGCCAACAACGACAACAAGGTCGACATGAGCATCCAGGTGCAGGAGCCGGGCGTGACCGACGTGCTCCTCACCTACATCACCGACTCGCCGGCCTGGAAGCCGAGCTACCGCGTCGTCATCGGCCAGAACAACAAGGTCGATCTGCAGGGCTGGGCCATCGTCGACAACACCTCGGGCGAGACCTGGAAGCAGGTCGCGGTCGGCGTCGGCTCGAGCTCGGCCTTGTCGTTCCGCTTCGACCTGCGCTCGGTGCGGAACGTCTGGCGCGACACGCTGAAGGCCGACGAGCGCTTCGCCGTGGCGCCGCCCAACGGCGGCTCGACGCGCCCCGAGAACGGCGGCGGCGAGCAGGTCGTGGCCGCGCTCGAGGCCGACGACCTCCCGGCCGCCGACGAGCAGTACGCCTTCGACGCCGCGACGACGGGCGGGGGCCTCAGCGGCCTCGGCAACGACGACGGCAGCAAGTACAAGCGCGGCGGGCCGATGGTGCCGCCGCCGCCGCCGCGCGACAGCCGCCGGAAGCCGGTCATGGGCCGCGACAAGCTGAAGCAGCTGGCGGCGCAGCTGAACGCCGCCGACGGCGAGGTGACGCTCGAGGCCTACGCGCCGAGCGCCGACTCCAACGCCATCGCCGAGGCCGAGGACAAGGGCAACTGGCTCCGCAACGAGCTCATCCGCGAGGGCGTCGCGCCGGCGCGGCTGAAGGTCGAGGCCAAGAAGGGCGAGGGCCAGGCGCAGCAGGGCGTGCGGCTCGTGCAGTCGCAGGCGCCGGCGGGCAAGCCGGGCGACCCCAACGCCGAGGGCGAGCCGGTCGGCGAGAGCCACTTCCAGTCGAAGACGCCGATCACCGTCGAGCGCGGCACGTCGGCCATGGTGGCGGTGCTCGACGACGGCGCCGAGGGCGACGTGGTGTACCTCTACGACTCGGAGAGCGAGCGCGGCAACAAGCGCTACGCCTTCAAGGCCATCCGCTTCAAGAACCCGACCGCCTACACGCTCGAGACCGGACCCATGACCGTCTACGGCGAGGGGCGCTTCGTCGGCGAGGGCCTCACCGAGCCGATCCCGCCGCGCGCCACCGCGGTCGTGCCCTTCGCGCTCGACCGCGAGATCGTGGTCGAGCCCGAGCACGAGGACGAGGACCGCATCACCAAGCTCGTGACGGTGCAGCGCGGCATCCTGCGCACCGAGGTCGCCCACCAGCGCGTGACCAAGCTCAAGGTGACGAGCATGCTGGCCGACCCGACGCGCGTCTTCATCAAGCACACGGTGCGCAAGGGCTGGACGCTCGAGAGCAACGACAAGAGCCCGGCCCTCATCGAGCGCATGGGCGAGGCGCACCTCTTCGCCATCGACCTCGCCGCGGGCCAGACCAAGACCATCGAGATCATCGAGTCGACGCCCATCCAGCGCGCGCTCGACCTGCGCTCGCCCGAGGGCATCGGCCTGGTCAAGGTGTTCCTCGAGGGCAAGGACGTCGACAAGCAGTTCGCCGAGCCGATGCAAAAGCTCCTTTCGATCTACACCGAGATGGCCGACATCCAGCAGTCGATCGAGGTCACCAACGTGCGCATGGACGAGTACCGCGCGCGCATGCAGGAGCTGCAGGACCAGATCCTGACGCTCAAGAACGTGCCGGCCTCGGGTACGCTCATGGCCCACCTGCAGAACAAGCTGCGCGAGATGTCCGACGGCGTGCAGAAGGCGACCATCGACACGGTGAACCTCGAGCAGAAGCTCATGCTGGCGCGCATCCGCTTCCAGGACGGCGTCTCCGAGCTGAAGCTCGAGACGGCGTCGACCAAGCCGGCGACGCCGGCCGGGCCGGGCACCAACGGCTAATCCAGGCGTAGCAGGTCGCCCCGGGCGGGCTCGTGCGGAGTCCGCCCGGGGTGGGTCGCCTTGACGGGATCGGGCGTTGGTGGTCCTTTCATGGGGCTCGGCCGGCCCCGGCCGGACCGACGTCCACGCCCACGTCACCGTCGCTTGGAGGCCCCATGTCGCTCGCGAAACGCACCACCGCCGAGCTCATCGGCACGTTCTGGCTCGTGCTCGGAGGCTGCGGCAGCGCGGTCCTCGCGGCCGGCTTCCCCACCGTCGGCATCGGCTTCGTCGGCGTGAGCCTGGCCTTCGGGCTCACCGTCCTGACCATGGCCTACGCCATCGGCCACATCTCCGGCTGCCACCTGAACCCGGCCGTGTCGGTCGGCCTGTGGGCCGCCGGACGCTTCCCGGCCAAGGACCTCGGGCCCTACATCGTGGCTCAGGTGGTGGGCGCCATCGCCGCCGCCGCCGTCCTCTACCTCATCGTCACCGGCCGCGCCGGCGCCGCCATCGGCGGCTTCGCGGCCAACGGCTACGCCGACCACAGCCCGAGCCAGGGCGTGGGTGGCGGCGGCTACTCGATGGTCGCCGCGCTCATCACCGAGGTGGTGCTGACGGCGATGTTCCTCTTCGTCATCTGCGGCGCCACCGACAAGCGCGCGCCGGCCGGCTTCGCGCCCATCGCCATCGGCCTGTGCCTGACGCTCATCCACCTCATCTCGATCCCGGTCGACAACACCTCGGTGAACCCGGCGCGCAGCACCGGCCAGGCGCTCTTCGTCGGGGGCTGGGCGCTCGAGCAGCTGTGGCTCTTCTGGGTCGCCCCGCTCATCGGCGGCGTGCTCGGCGGCGTCGGCTACAAGCTGCTGGCCGCGCCGCGCGAGAGCACGCCGGCCTGAGGGCCGCGCGCGCATTTCCGTCAGAAGGCCTCGGAGCGGACCTGCCACAGCGCGCGTAGCGCGCTCGCAGGTCGGCGGAGAGGCTGCCCGACGGAATTCCCTCAGAGGGCCTCGTCAACCCGGCATGAGCCCGTGCTCGCCGGCGCCGAGCCAGTCGCGGCGAGCCTGCGGGCCGTTCTGCGTACGCAGCGACTCCATGGCCTTGCGCGAAAGCAGGTTGGCGCTCTTGAACCACTTCATCTGATAGTGGGCGTTGGCCATGAGCCACTCGCCCACGTGCTCGGGCGGGCCGCCGAGCGGGCGCCGCTTCATGACGTCGGCCAGCCACTCGGCGTACTGCAGGGCCTCCATGGCGCGCTTGTCCTTCAGCGCGGCGCGCCCGGCCAGCAGGATGGCGGCCGCCGCGATGGCGAAGTCGTGGATGCGGCCGGCCTCGGTGGCGAGCCCCTCGGCGGCCACGCGCACCTCCTCGGTCTCGCCGAGCTCGAAGCGCGCCACCAGCCCGCGATAGCGCATCATGTGATTGGCCTGCGGCAGCGCCGCGCGCGGCGCCGACAGCGCCAGCCGATCGAGCCGCGCGCGCGCCGTGGCCTTCTGACCGGCGCGCAGCATGGCCTCGGCCAGGGCGCCCTCGGCCGCGAACGACAGCGCCGGCGAGCGCTCGCGCCGCGCCTCCATGACCGCCACGCGCGCCGCCTCCAGCGCCCGCTCGGGCTGGCCCAGCGCCAGGTGGCACTCGGCCTTCTACGGCGACAGCGTGCGCGTCGGCCACGGTTCGCGCGGCGGCTGGGATCGCTGGCCCCGAGCGCCTCGTCACGCGCTCGCGCGACAACATCCTCTACGAGCTCGACGAGGCGCCCGGCGCTCGCTCTACAAGGAGTACCTGGGCGAGCGCCAGGCGGGCTGCCGGCCACGGCGCTGCTGTTCCCGCTGGCCTTGCACCGGGCCGACGCTGACCTGTCGGTGGTGCGGACCATCCACCTGGCCATCGACGAGGCCAGCCAGTCGATGATCTTCGCCGGCGACATCCCGACCAGGGCGCGCGCGCAACTCGCGCGCGCGCCGGCTTCGATCGCCTGGTGCAGGGCGCGTCGGACGCCGGCGCGTCGATCGCCGCGCGCGACGCCCTCGGGCTCGCCGACCTTGAGCCTGGCGGTGAGCTGCGTCGGCCGCCGCATATCCCTGCGCAGCGCACCGAGGAGGAGCTCGAGGCGGCGCTCGAGTCGCTGCCGGCGGCCACGGCGCGAACAGGCTTCTCGTGCAGCGAGATCTCGCCGCTCAGCGACGGGACCTGCGGGCTCCACAACCAGACCATGACGCTGACCACGGTGATGGGCATGACGGAGCTCCACCCGCTGCTCGCACGCCAGCTGCGGCGCCTCGCGCTCGACCGCGCGACGCCGCCCAACCACATGCGTGGAGGCGCGCACTCTCGCGCATCGACGGCGTCTATCGCGGCGCCGACGAGAACCGCTACACCATGGAGCGCGCCTTCGAACTGTCGTCGAAGGAGATGAACGAGCTGTATCGCCAGCTCGAGCGCGCCTCGGCGCAGGCGCTCGCCTGCAGGGCGCGACAAGCTGGCGAACGTCGCCATCCTCGGCGCCGCGCTCAACACCATGGAGGACGGCGTGATGGTCGTCGGGCACGGCGACCCACGTGCTGCTCCACAACCAGCGCTTCCCTGTCGCTGTAGCCGGGTGCCGCCGGAGCTGCGCGCGCCCGGTCGACGGCGAGCTGCTGCGCCACTGCCTCGACCGGCTGGTCGACCGCGACGCACGGTGGCCGCCGCCATCGCCGACGTACCACGAGCCCATGGCCGAGCGCGAGGACGTGCTGCAGCTCCTCGACGGCCGCGTCTTCCACTGCCGGCGCCGGTCGCGACCGCCAGCGAGCGCATCGGGCGCATGTGGATCTTCCGCGACGAGACCGAGCGCCGGAGCCACGAGGCCGAGATCCGCGAGGCCAAGCGCTTCCTCACGTCGATCCTCGAGAACCTGCCCGACATGGTGTTCGTGAAGGACGCCGAGACGCTGGCCTTCGTGCGCTTCAACAAGGCCGGCGAGGACCTCCTCGGCGTGGGGCGCGACGCGCTCATCGGGCGCACCGACTTCGATCTCTTCCCGCCGGAGCAGGCCGAGCACTTCGTGGCGCGCGACCTGGCGCTGGCGGCCGGCGCGCTTCGGCCAGCGTCGAGGCCATCCTCGCCGACGGCAACGCCCTGCACACGAAGAAGATCCCCATCGCCGACGACGACGGCGTGCCGCGCAGCCTCCTGCTCGGCATCTCGCGCGACATCACCGAGCGGCGGCGCCGACGCGCGAGGGCTGCGGAAACCGCCAAGGAGGCCGCCGAGCGCGCCGGCCGCGCCAAGAGCAGTTCCTCTCCAACATGAGCCACGAGCTGCGCGCCGCTCGGCATCCTTCGCCGAGATGCTGTCCCACGAGGCCATCGGCAAGCTCACCGAGCGCCAGCGCGTGTGCGTCGACGACATCGGCGCGCCAGCAGTCGCATGGCCCACCTGGTCGACGACCTCCTCGACCTGCGCGGCATCGAGGACCAGACGGCGCGGCCCGTCCTCGACTACCACGCGCTGGCGCCCATCGTGGCCGAGGCGGTGACGCTGGTCACGCCGCTGGCGCACGAGCGCCATGAACGGCGGCCCGTCGCCTCGTGCGTGGGCATGCCCTCGATCAGCTGCGGCCGCGCTCGCTCCTGCGGTCGCTACAACCTGCTCTCGAACGCGGTGAAGTACACCGAGCCGGGCGGCCACGTGACGCTGTCGGCGCAGCGCACGGCGCCCGATCTCGTCGAGGTAGCGGTGAGCGACGACGGCATCGGCATCGCGCCGCAGGGCCTGCCGAAGATCGCCTGCCTACTTCACCCAGGCCGGCGCCAAGCTGCGGCACCACGCCCAGGGCGCCGGCAGCTCGGCCTGGCGCGCTGACGCGCGCGCTGGTCGATCAGATGGGCGGCAGCATCGTGGCCGAGAGCGCGCTCGGGCGCAGCTCGACCTTCGAATCCGCCTGCGCTCGCGCGCCGAGGCGCGATGACGCTGCAGCGCGGCAAGCGACCGCCGCCGCCCGACACCACGCGCATGCGCGACGCCTGCTGGCGCTACCTGCACCGACGCACGACAGCGCGCTGGCGCGCACGCTGGCCGAGTGGCGCGAGGGCTCGCCGGTGGCCGGCGTGCTGGCCTTCTTCCCCGAGGCCGATCGCGGCGCCATCCCCGAGCTCCAGGCCCAGGCGCGCGCGCTCGGCGTCGCTGGTGAGCGCGGTCACCCCACGAGCTGGTCGTCGACGCGCAGTTCCAGCAGAGCGGCGTCCTGCTCCTGCGCTCGATCGATGCCGCCCTGGGTGCTGGTGGTGCTCGGCGCGAAGACCCCGAGGACGACGCCGCCGCCGTCGACGCTGGCGCAGCTGGCCGTCAGCGCCAGCCAGGGCACAACTACCTGGTCTTCGACAGCCTGGTCGGCCACATCGGCACGCTCGTCGAGCGCCTCTACAGGCGCATCGGCGACAGCTCCACTACGCCGGCGTGAACTGGCGGCAGCGCCCGCGCTCCGGCCGATGCCGTGCATCTTCGACGGCGAGCGCGTCGTCGACAAGGCGGGCCTCGCCCTGCTGCTGCCGATCACCCGGCGCCATCCTCGACCACGGCTACAGCGTGCCGACTCGCAGATGGTCGCCACTCCGCCAGCGGCAACCGCATCGCCCACATCGACTGGACGCCGGCCTTCGATCGCTATCGCGCTGGTACACGCGCCAGCTACGAAAAAATCGACATCGACCGCGGCAACTACCAGCTCGCGGTGCGCCCCTTCGCCGCGGCGCGCCGACGGCGAGGCCATCGTGCGCATCCCGGTCGCCATGGGCGACGGCGGCGAGCTCTTCTGCGTCGGCGAGATCGACGGCGCCATCGTCACGGTGGCGCGCGCCTGCCGCCAGGCGACCTCTCGACCATCGAGCACCCGCAACCGTCGGCCTGGCCGAGCGAGCCGGGCACGCTCTTCCTGCGAGAAGTCGTCGCACGCACCTCGGTCGACGCGGCGGCGCTGGACGAGCTGGCCGCGTTCGCCGGGCGCGCGATCGGGCCGGTCATCGGCGCCGTCGCTCGGCGAGATCGGCGAGGAGCACCTCGAGGTGGCTATCCGCTCTTCCACAATGCTGCGCTGGTCGCTGCTGGGCGCTGGGAGGAGCAGGCGCGTCATGAACCCGTTGCACGCCCTCCAGATCGTCAATGACCTCGCGCTCTCGCTCGTGGGCGAGTCGGAGACCCGACGCGCTCACCGCCGGCTTCATGCAGCGGCGCCTCCACACCGGCTTCGCGTCGGCGTTGCTCCTCGGGCGCGCGCGACCAGCGCGCCGGCGTGTCGTGGGTGCTGGCGCAGGGCCTCGGCAACCGCGACCTGGCGCGCCGCATCGGCAGCAGCGCGGCCTGGCTCGAGGAGCCTGCGTCCAGGTCGAGCGCCATGCTCGATCAGATCGAGCTGCCGCCCGACGCCTTCCAGGTGCGAGCGCTATCACCAGGGGCTGCGGCTGCGCGCCTCGGGCGACCTCGCGCTGGTGCTGCTCGGGCCGAGCGCGCCGGTGCACGCGGGCGGCCACCTGCCGGCGCTCTTCGAGGCGCTGCTGCCGCCTGGCGCGCGCCTACTCCATCGCGCGCGAGCGCGCCGAGCACGCGCCGCGGCCGCGGAGGTCGAGCGGCGACGACGCCTCCGAGATGAGCCAGCGCGAGAGCGAGGAGCAGGCGCGGGCGCTGCTCGAGCTGTCGCCACCAGCCCATCCTGGTGATCGGCTGGCGTCGCGCCGCTCGCTCGTCATCAACGCGCGCGCGCGCGAGCGCTGGGCCTCGCCTCGAGCGAGCCGTTCGAGGCGCACGTGGTGTGGCGGCGCGCCTTCCCGAGCGCAGTATCGCCACGAGGAATACGCGCGGCGCTGCGCGCAGGCGCCCTGCAAGGCGCTGCGCTCGGGCGGACGCCTCGAGCCGATGACGGTGCGCGTGGCCAGCGCCGAGGGCGGCGAGCGCCACGTCGAGATCCACGCCCACATCGTCGGCGGCAAGGCGCTGGTGAGCGTGGTCGACCTCACCGATCACCTGCGCCAGGAGGACTCGCTGCGCGGCGCCAAGGAGCTGGCCGAGCGCGCCAGCAGCGCCAAGTCGCAGTTCCTCTCGAGCGTGAGCCACGAGCTCCGGACGCCGCTCAACGCCATCCTCGGCTTCGCCCAGCTGCTCGAGACCGACGAGAGCGCGGCCGAGGTGCACCGCGCCCACGCGCGCGAGATCCTCGAGTCGGGCTACCACCTGCTGGCGCTGGTCGACGACGTGCTCGACCTGACGCGCATCGAGTCGGGGCGCGTGTCGGTGAGCCTCGGCGCGGTGCCGCTCGAGGAGGCGGTGCGCGAGAGCCTGACGCTGGTCGAGGCGCAGGCGCAGGTGCGCTCGGTGAGCATCGTGGTGGCCGACGAGTGGCCGGCGGCGGTCATCGCCGATCACACGCGGCTCCGCCAGGTGCTCATCAACCTCCTGTCGAACGCGGTGAAGTACAACGTCGCCGGCGGCCAGGTCGAGGTCGGCTGCGAGGTGCTGGAGGGCGCCGCGCCCAAGGTGCGCGTGAGCGTGCGCGACAGCGGGCCGGGCATCCCCGAGAAGCGCATGAGCGAGCTGTTCCAGCCGTTCAACCGCCTCGGCGCCGAGGGCCTGGGCGTCGAGGGCACCGGCATCGGCCTGGTGGTGGCCAAGCAGCTGCTCGAGCTGATGGGCGGCGTCATCGGCGCCGAGAGCCGCCTCGGCGAGGGCAGCACCTTCTGGTTCGACCTGCCGCTGGCGAGCAGCGCCGATCCCTCGGCGCGCGTGGGTCCGGCCACGACGCCGCGCACGGTCCGGAAGGAGCGCACGCCGGTCGCGGCGCGGCGGCCGCGCATCCTCGTGGCCGAGGATCAGCCGATGAACCAGCGGCTCCTGTGCCTGCAGCTCGAGCAGGTGGGGGCCTTCGACGTGGTGGTGGTGCAGCACGGCGCGCAGGCGCTCGACCGCTGGCAGGGCGGCGACGTCGACCTCATCCTCACCGACTGCAACATGCCCTTCATCGACGGCTACCGCCTGGCCGCGGCGGTGCGCGAGCGCGAGAAGCACCTCGCGCGCCACGTGCCGATCATCGCGGTCACGGCCAGCGCCATGAAGGAGGACATCGATCGCTGCCTGGCGGCGGGCATGGACGCCTGCCTGCCGAAGCCGCTATCGGTGGCGTCGCTGGGCGAGGCGCTCCGAAGTGGCTGCCGCCCGGTCGGCGCGCGGCCGCGACGCGCGCCCGGTCGACCCGCAGCCGGAGCTACGTGGCGGCGCTCGGGGCGATGATCGGGGCCGGCCGGGCGCGCGCGCGCCGAGGAGCTGCTCGACGGCTTCGTGGGGTCGACCGAGGGCCTGGTGATCGAGGCCAGGCATCAGCTCGAGCTCGGCCTGGCTGGGCGTCGGCGAGACCATGCACAAGCTGAAGCCGTCGGCGCAGCTGGTCGGGGCGAGCGTGCTCGGCACCTGTCCCGGCCTGCTCGAGGACGCCGGCAAGAACGACGATCTGCAGACCCAGCGCGAGCTGTGGCCGCTGCTCGAGAACGCCTGGAAGCTGGTGCGCGGCGACCTCGTGCGCCGTCGCCGGCCGTGCTGCGCCGCCGCTGCCGACCTCGGCGCCGCTCGCGCCGCCGCCCCTGCCGCGGCCGTCGCCGAGCGCCGCGCCGGGCGTCAGCGCCGGCCTCGCCGCTCCTCGGCGTGGCGCCGACGCCGGGGCCGGTGTCGTCGACGAGCACGCGGCCGCGCGACCAGGCGCGGCTCCGCGGCCTGCGCTGGTCATCGACGACGATCCGTTCACCATCTCCGCTGCGTCACCGATCTGCTGGCGTCGTTCGGGCTGGCGCGCGTCAGCGCGAAGGCCGGGGACGGTCGCAGCGGGCTCGAGCGCGTGCAGAGCAGGGCCGAGATCGACCTTGTCTTGGCGGCCTGGCCATGCCCGGCATGGACGGCGTCGAGCTCCTGCGCCACCTGGCCGAGCGCATTTCTCGGGCAGCTTCATGGCGTCGCCAGCAGGCAGCGCCGGCGGGCGCGTGCTCAGCGTCGACGAGCTGGCGCGCCAGCACGGCTTCAACGTGCTCGGCACGCTCGGCAACCGTTCAGCGCGCGCGAGGCGCTGGCGGTGCTGCTCGGCCAGCATCGCCCGGCCATGGCGCGGCGGAGCCGCGAGACGCGCCTCCTGCACGTGAGCCCGGACGAGCTCGAGCAGGCCATCCGCGTGCCCGGCATCACCATCCATCTCCAGCCCAAGGTGCGCCACGACACGCTCGGCGCGGTGGGCGTCGAGGCGCTGGCGCGCTGGTTCCGGACCGAGGGCGGGCCGGTGCCGCCGACGACGTTCGTGCGCGTGGCCGAGGGCAACGGGCTCGCCGACGCGCTGTTCCACTCGACGTTGCTCGGAGCAGTCGCTGGCGGTGGCGCGGCGGCTCGAGCGCGCCGACACGACCTGAAGGTGTCGGTCAACGTGTCGGCGACGTCGCTGGCGCGCGTCGAGGTGGCCGAGCGCATCCTCGAGGCCACGGTGAAGGCGGGCGTCGACCCGAAGCGGCTGGTGCTCGAGGTCACCGAGACCGGGCTCGTGCGCGACCTGCGCATCGCGCTCGACGTGCTGACGCGGCTCCGGCTGCACGGCATCGAGCTGTCGATCGACGACTTCGGCACCGGCTACTCGTCGATCGATCTCCTGCGGCAGCGTGCCCTTCACCGAGCTGAAGGTCGACCGCTCGTTCGTCATGAACAGCGTGCGCGACGCTCGGCGCGGCACATCATCGCGTCGAGCGTGGGTCTGGCGCGCGGGCTCGGCATGCGCGTCGTGGCCGAGGGCGACCGAGACCGAGGCCGAGCTGGCGCTGGTGCGCGACCTCGGCTACGACGGGATCTTGAGGCTACCTCATCGGCCGGCCGATGGACGAGCCGGCGCTCATGACCTGGCTCCAGGATCGCGGCGTGCGCGACGGCACGAAGCTGGCGACCGCGGTGTAGCCCTTGCGCGGCGGCGCGGAATCGACGTCCGCGCACAGCTCGTTCGAGACCGGCCCACCACCCCGAGGCCGCCATGCGCCACGCCCTTCGCCATGTCCTTCGCCGCGTCCATCGCCGTGCCCTCGGCCTCGTCGCCCTGGCCCTCGCCGCGCCGCTCGGCTGCGCGGCGACCGCGAGCGGCGGCGGCGCGCGGAGATCACGTCGGCGCATGCGCCGGGCGACGTCGACGGCGACGGCGCGGCCGACGCGGTGGTGTGGGACGAGGCGACGCGCAGCGCGCGCGTCGGCGCGCTCGCGTTCACCGTGCCCGACGACAGCGACGTCGTCGGCGCCGAGCAGGTCGACGTCGGCGGCGGATTTCGATCGTCGCGCTGGTGCACGAGGTGTCGAGAACGACCTGACCTGGACCGTGCTCGCCTATCGTGAAGGGCGGCTGGTCGCGCTGGGCGACGTGTTCCTGGGCAGCGCCCGAGCTGCCCGGCGACGGCACGCTGCGCGCGACGTTCGGCAACTGCGGCCAGACCACGGTCGCGGTGTATCGCATCGCGCGCGCGGCCATCGGAGAAGCGCGAGACCACCACCAGGACGTACGACGTCGGCGCGTGCGCGGCGTGCCCGCTGGTGTTCCCGCCAGGTCGACAGTGCCTGGTCGGCGCGCGGCGAGATCCTGCGGAACGTGGTCAGCGCGCGGCCGCCGAAGCGAGCGACGGCCTGGCGCTCGAGGTGGTGCCGGGCGAGCGCGTCGTGCACTTCGGGCTGGCCGAGGTGAAGGCCGAGACGCTGACCTACCTCGAGTCGCTGGCGCTCGAGGTCGCGGGCGACGACGGCGCGGTCGTCGTGGTGCGCCGCGCGAAGTGCGCGGGCGGCGGGCGTGGCGTGCGCCGACGATGGCGCGCGCGACGCCTTCCGGCTGCGGCGAGCAGCGCCGCTTCGTTCGATCTTCCGGACACCGCGCCGCGCGCTGCGGCCGGTGGCGCGCGGCTGCACTACCTGCCGTTCGCGCTGCGCTGAATGCCGAGGACGCCTCGGCGCGCCGAGGACCTGCACGCCGTAGGCCAGGTGCTTGATGGGGAAGCTCGGCGTCGCGACCTCGGCTGGTCGGCGGCGTGCGCTGAGCATCGTGAGCTGCCGCAACCCGGCGAGCGGCAGGCCGGCGTCGTCGGTAGGCGTCCAGGTCGTCGCGCTGGCGCTGGTGTTCACGACCAGCACGAGCGGGCGTCCAGCGTCGTCTCGCCGGCCAGCGCGCAGGTCGAGGGCGTCGACGATGGTCGCGACGCAGCGCGCGCGCGCGCGGCGGCGAGGCGCAGCCAGGCGGCGGCGAAAGCGTAGGCCGTGCGCTTGGGGGTGCCGTCGCCGAGGTAGAGGCCGTAGTCCTCGGGCGTGGCGAGGTCGACCTCGCTGCCCCGGTAGTGGAAGAGGCGCTCGACCGGGGCGTCCTGGAGCTCGATCAGGTGGCCGAGAGGATGGCCGCGCCGCGCGCTCGGAGCGCAGCCTCGCGGGCGCCGGCGAGGTCGGTGCCGGCGTGGGTCTCGGTGTTCCACTCGGTGATGGCGATGCCGGTGGCGGTGAAGCCGCGCGCGTCGAGGATGACGCGCAGGTTGCGCGCGAGGTCGGCCGGCGCGTCGGGGTCGTTGGCGTAGATGTGGAACGAGACGAAGTCGAGCGGGGCGCCGGTGGCGGCGACGCGATCGAGGAAGGCGGCGAGCCAGCCGGTCGGGCTCGGGTCGGCAAGATCTCCTGGGTGAAGCCGGCGCCGGCTGGCCAGGTCGGGGAAGGCGGCGCGGAGCGCACCGGTCTTCACGTAGAGCGACAGAACTCGTCGCGCGAGCGCGTCGAAGCGGTGCTGTCCGGGCTCGTTCCAGATCTCGACGGCCGGGACGCGGGCGGTGGCTCGCTCAGCGCCCTCGGTGTAGTGCTGGAGGACCTTCACCGCGGCGGCCGCGGTGGTCGTGCTCGCCCGGCAGCGGCGTGCTGCGCAGCCGGCGCTGTCGCCGAGGAACGGAAGAACGCTCGAAGCCGCCGCCGTCGACAGCGCGAAGAAGTGCGCGTCGCCAGGCGCGAAGTCGTAGCTGCCGACGAGGCTCGGGTCCTCGAGCCGATGCGGGTACATCGTGCTCATGTCGACGGCTCCTGGCCGACGTCGCCGGGCCGGAAGATGAGGTGGTCGTGGTGCACCGAGCGCACGCCGATCGAACAGTAGGCGTCGGTGTAGTCGCCGCTCACGCGCGGGCTGGCCGCGAGCGGAGCCCGGCGTTCTCGCCGAGCAGCGGCTTGATGGTGCCGCTGGCCGGGCCGATGGCGATGCGCGGGCCGGGTTGCGACCTCGGTCGTGTCGGGCTCGGTCGTCGTGGTGTCGGGCTCGGTCGTCGTGGTGTCGGGCTCGGTCGTCGTGGTCTCGGGCTCGGTCGTCGTGGTCTCAGGCTCGGTCGTCGTGGTCTCGGGCTCGGTCGTCGTGGTCTCGGGCTCGGTCGTCGTGGTCTCGGCTCGGTCGTCGTGGTTTCAGGCCAGGCTCGTCGTCGCGTCGGTCGCGTCGGCTTCGCGGTCGGCCGCGAGCGTCGTCGCGTCGTCGACGCGCGTGGTCGCGTCGTTGTCGCGGGCAGGAGCCATGAAGCGCAGCGCACCCAGCAGAGCCGCTGAGGAGAACAACGAGAAGCGCGCCGAGGCGCAGGGGATCGAACACGGTGCTCCTTGGGTGATGGGCAATTTGGGCCGCACGCCGAAAGAGCAACCGACATGCCACGACACGCTCGCGCCGGACGCGCGCTCGGCCGCAGCCCGGCTCATCCCGCGCGTATCCGCGCGGAGACGGGCGTCGCGCGGCGGAGGCGGTCGCGCGACCCCAGCCGCTAGCGACCGAGGCAGGTCGCGACGACCTGCGCGGCCCACTCGCGATAGGTGTGGCGGCGCGCGACCGCGAAGCCGCGCTCGGCGATGGCCGCGCGCTCGTCCGGGCGGGCGAGCCAGTGGGCCACCTTGGCGGCCAGCTCCTCGGGCGTCGCGAAGTCGTCCATGGCCACGCCCGGCTCGAAGATGGCGGCCGCCTCGGGCGAGCGCTCGTGCAGGAGGAAGCCGCCCGCGCACGGGATCTCGAAGGTGCGCATGTTGGTGGCGCCCTTGTTCTGGCGCCGCAGCACGTTGAGGTTGAGCGCGCTGCCGCGCGTGGCCAGCGCCATCTCGCGCGCCATCAGCACGCGGCCGCGATAGCGCGCGCGGATGGCCTCGGTCTGGCAGCGGCGCAGCCAGTCGGGCGTGCCCCACACCGCCAGGTCGACGTCGGTCGCGGCCAGCGCCGCGAGCCAGCGCTCGCGCTCGGGGTCCCAGTTGCCGATGAAGGCGACCGCGGCGCGGAGCTCGGCCGGCACCTCGGACTCGTCGGGGCGCGGGTGCAGCTCGGGGTCGCACGCGAACGGCAGGTAGTGCGCCGCCTTGGCGCCGGCCGCGCGCACGCCGTCGACCAGCGCGTGCGACCACACGAAGTAGTCGTCGACGGCGCGCATCTGATCGATGGCGCGCACGTCGCTCGGACCGCCGACGCGACGCCACAGCCCGCGCCCCACGTTGAACGGGTCGTCGGGGTGGAACACCGCCAGCACCGGCCGCGGCCGCAGCATGGCCAGCGCGCGGTAGACCAGCGGCGGCAGGTCGTCGCACTTCAGGAAGAACACCAGGTCGGGCCGGAAGCGGCGCGCCTCGTCGACGACGAAGGCCGCCTCGAACGGGCGCGCCAGGTGGTGGCCGGCCATGGCCAGGCGGTTCCGCCCGGGCAGCGCCAGCGCGCCGACCGCGACCGCGAAGCGACCCCAGTGCACGTGCCGCACCTCGCAGCCCAGCGCGGCGAAGCCGTGCGCCACCGAGATGGCCATGGCGCCGGCCCCGCCCGGGCCGACCACGAGCACGCGCGCGCCGCTGCCAATCGCCGACATGGCGCGGGTGTACGAGGTTCCCGGGCGCGCGGCAATGGCCAAGCGGCGTCGGTCCGAGGAACGGGCTTGTGGCCACCACGGCCGCGGCCCATACTCCGCGCCGCTTTGCGCATCGCCATCCTCACCGCCGGCCGCTTCCACGTGCTCGACCTCGCGCGCGAGCTCGACCTGCTCGGCCACGACGTCCGCTTCCACTCGCTGGTGCCGCCGTGGAAGACGCGCGACTTCGGCCTGCCGGCGCGCTGCAATCGCTGGCTCGGGCCGCTGGTCGCACCCGCGCTCGCGCTCCAGCGCGGGCTGGCCCGGACGCCGCTCGCCGACCTCGGCCAGCGCGCGCTGGTCACCGCCATCGACCACGCCGCGGCGCTCGCCATCGAGCCGTGTAGCGCGCTCATCGCCATGTCGGGCATGGGCGTGCGCGTGCTCGAGCGCGTGCGTCGGAAGTACGGCGCGCGCATCTTCCTCGAGCGCGGCTCGCGCCACATCCGCTCGCAGAAGGCCATCCTCGAGGCCATGCCGAAGGCGCCCGGCGCCACCGCCAACGCCACCGTCGCCGACTGGATGGTGGCGCGCGAGGAGGCCGGCTACGCCGCGGCCGACGCCATCGTGGTGCCGTCGCTGCACGTCGAGCGGTCGTTCGCCGAGTACGGCATCGGCCCCGAGCGCCTGTTCCGGAACCCGTACGGCACCTCGCTGGCGCACTTCCCGCCGACGCCGATGCCGCCGCGCACGGACGGCAAGCGCCGCGTCATCATGGTCGGCGCGTGGTCCCTGCGAAAGGGCGTCGACGTGCTGGTCGAGGCCATGCGCCAGGTGCCCGACGCCGAGCTGGTCCACGTCGGCGGCTTCGTCGACCTGCCGAAGTCGCGCGAGCCGTTCGTCACCCACCTGGGCTTCGTGCCGCAGAAGGAGCTGACGCGGCACTACGCCGGCGCGCACGCGTTCGCGCTGGCGTCGCGCGAGGAGGGGCTGGCGGTGGTGCAGGTGCAGGCGCTGGCGTCGGGCCTGCCCATCGTCTGCACCGACCGCACCGGCGGCGAGGATCTCGGCCGGTTCGCGCGACCGGGCTCGGTCGCGGTCGTGCCGTCGGACGATCCGGCGGCCTTCGCGGCCGCGCTGCGCCGGACGCTGGACGCGGTCGAGGCGCCGGGCGCGACGCCGGTCGGGGCGCTGCGCGACCTCATCGGCGAGCGCCGCGACGAGGTGTCGTGGGCCGGCTACGCGCGGCGCTGGCATGAACGCCTGTCTGGAATGACCGCCAGAAGGAGGTACACGCGTGAGGGTCCTCGTCACCGGCGGCGCCGGCTCCATCGGCAGCGTGGTCACGGCCGAGCTCCTCGAGGTCGGCCACGAGGTGGTCGTGGTCGACGACCTGTCGACCGGGCACCGCGCCGCGGTCGACGCGCGCGCGCGCCTGGTGGTGGCCGATCTCACGGTGGCGGCCGGGGTGCCGGCGCTGCTCGCCGCGGTCGGGCCGGTCGACGCCATCGTCCACATGGCGGCGCTGTCGATCATCAAGGACTCGATGGCGCGTCCGGAGCAGTAACTCCGCGACAACACCGCCATGACCTGCAACCTCATCGAGCTCGCCAACCTGGCGGGCGCGCGGCGCTTCGTCTTCTCGTCGTCGGCCAGCGTCTACGGCATCCCGGCGCTGGTGCCGATGGGCGAGGACACCGCCATCGAGCCGATGAACGGCTACGGCGAGTCGAAGGTATTCGGCGAGCGCGCGCTGATGTGGGCGCACCGCCAGCACGGCCTCGGCGTCGGCATCCTGCGCTACATGAACGCGGCCGGCTCGACGCCGGCGCACGGCGAGGACCACCGCCCCGAGACGCACCTCATGCCGCTCGTGCTCGAGGTCGCGCTCGGGCTGCGCCCGCGCATCGTGTTGCAGGGCGTCGACTACCCGACCCCCGACGGCACCTGCGTGCGCGACTACGTGCACGTGCTCGACATCGCGCGCGCGCACGTGGCCATGCTCGACTGGCTCGGGCCGGGCAAGGAGCTGACCGTCAACGTCGGCACCGGCCAGGGCTACTCGGTGAGCGAGGTCGTCGACACCACGCGGCGCGTGACCGGCCGACCCATCGCGGTCGAGGTCGGGCCGCGCCGGCCGGGCGACCCGCCCATCCTGTGCGCCGCGGCCGGGCGCATCCGCGACGTGCTCGGCTGGGAGCCGCTCCACTCGTCGCTCGAGAACCTGGTGGCGACGGCCTGGCAGTGGCGGCAGCGCCACCCGCGCGGCTACGCCGACTGACGCGCCGGCGGCGGGCCGCGTCCGCGCCGACGATCAGTAGGCCGGCTCGAGCACGCCGCGCACCTCTTCGACCATGGCGCGCACCTCGGCGTCGTCGCGCCAGGCGTCGGTCTCGGCGTCGCGGCTGGCGCGATCGAGGTCGGCCTGCGCCGCGTCGCGCGCGCCGAGCGCGGCGTGCGCCAGCGCCTGGATGGCCCAGTCGGACGGCGACGCGGCGATGCCGTTCTGGTGCGCCAGGGCCAGGCTCTTCTCGGCCGCGCTGAGCGCGCCGGCGGCGTCGCCGTCGCGGTAGCGCGCCAGCGCGCGCGTGTTCTCGAACTCCCAGCGCGGCCAGCGATCGGCGCACAGCTCGGCGCGCTGACGCGCCAGCGCGACGGTGGCCTTGGCCTCGCCCGGGTAGCGCACGGCGGCCCAGGCCCAGCTGTTGAGGCCGTTCGGGTTGTCGCCGCGCGCGCGCGCCAGCGCGATGGCGTCGGCGCGCAGCGCGGGGTCGAGGCTCGCGTCCGCGGCGAGGTCGCTCACCACCGCGTCGACGCCGGCCGCGCGCTCGAAGCGCGCGTCGACCAGCGCGCGCAGCTCGGTGGTGCGGCCGTGCAGCGCGACGTCGTCGGGGCGCGGGTCGAAGACCACCAGCGGGTAGACGCTGCCGAGGATGGTGAGGCGGCCGGCGTCGTCGAGCGCCATTGTCTGGTAGTTGGCGGGCGGGCCGTCGAGCGTGAGCAGCGGCGTCAGCCTGGCGGCGTCGACGATGACGACCGAGCCGAAGCGACCGACCAGCAGGCGGCGCGCGTCGCGCGAGAAGGTGAGGCCGGTGATGCGGTCGCCGAGGCGGGTCGGCGGCGCCAGCAGGCGCCCGTCGGCGACGCGCCACTGCGCCAGCGTGCCGTCGTCGGCGCCGGCCGCGAGCACGCTGCCGTCGGCGCTGAAGGCGAGCGCGGTCCACGTCGCCAGCGCCGGCTCGAGGTCGACCGCCGGCGCCCCGCTGTCGCTGCGCCAGAGCTTCACGGTCGGGTCGGGCGAGGCGGCGTCGGGCACGCCCTCGCCGAAGGTCGGCAGCGCGTTGGCCGAGGCGCCCGCGGTCGCGACCAGGCGGCGGTCGGGCGAGAGCGCGAGCTGCGCGATGGGCGTGTCGTGATGCGCCACGCGCCGCCACGCGATGTGGCCGTCGGCGGTCGCGAAGGCCATGAGCTCGCCGCTCCGGGTGACGGCCACGGCCGCGCCCGGGCCGACGTAGGCGAGGCGCGTCACGGGCGCGCCGGGCCCGAGCTCGAGCGGCTCGGACGGCGCGCCGTCGGCGGGCGCGAGGTGCCAGAGGTGGCCGCTCCAGTCGGCCGCCGCCAGCTCGCGACCGTCGGGCGAGAAGCCGACGGCGGTGAGGTACTTCCGCGACAGCCAGCGCGTCCAGCGCTCGGTGCACGCGCCGCGCGTCCCACAGCTTGACGGTGCCCCAGCCGACCGTCGCGAAGGTCTCGCCGTCGGGGGCCAGCGCGCTGCCGAGCGCCGCGTCGTTGGTCTGGCCGACGGCGAAGGGCGCGGGCGCCAGGCCGCGCGGCCAGCGCTTGACGACGCCGGTGGCGTCGCCGGCCCACACCGAGCGACCGTCGGGCGCCAGCGCCAGCGCGTCGACCGGGCCGTGGTGGCCGGGGAACCAGGTGGCGGCGTGGGCGAGGTCGGGCGCGAAGCCGATGGCGTGCTCGAAGTCGGACAGCGCCAGCGACAGGTCGCCGCCCAGCGCGACGTCGTTGATGCCGCCGGCGCGATCGATGTGGCCGACCTCCTGGCCGCTGTCGAGGTCGACGACGCGGCGGCGGTCCCACTCGCTCCAGGCCCACACGACGACGCGGCGGCGCTCGGCGTCGACGGCGGTGAGGCGCCCGGCGAAGGACCGCGGGTGGCCGCCGGCGGCGTCGAGCACCACCACGCGGCTCGAGGTCGAGTAGACGACGCGGCCGTCGTGGGCGAACGCGGCGTGCTCGAGGGTGCCCTGGCCGAGGCGCTCGACGCGCGTCGGCTTGCCGGTCTCGGGCGCCAGGAAGACCAGCGTCGAGTCATCGCGGCCGGCCACCACCAGCTCGTCGCCGTCGAGGCGCGTGCCGGCCGGGTGGAGCCCGTAGGCGCCGTCGAGGTGCCACACCTCGCGCAGCGTGGCCGCGTCCCACGCCACGAGGCGCGTCGCGGCGTCGGAGGTGAAGACCAGCGTGCCGTCCGGCGAGAGCGCCAGCCCGCGGATGGCGCGGGCGTGGCCTGCACGCGCGCGACGAGGCGCGGCGCGGCGCGCACGTCCCAGAGCGCCAGCTCGCCGTCGCTCGCGCCCGAGGCGAGGCGCGTGCCGTCGGCGCTCGGCACGAGCGCGGTGATGCCGTGGGCGTGCGCGCGGAAGCTCGCCTGGCTGCGGTCGGTCTCGGCGCCGAGCCACTGCCACTCCCAGCCGCGGAAGCGCTCGGGGATGGCGTCGAGGTGTTTCTGCACGCCGTCGGCGTCGCGCGCGGCGAGCGCGGCGGCGGCGCTGGCGAGGGGCTGCGCGCCGCCATGAGGTCGGCCTGGGCCTGGCGCTCGGTGGCCAGCGCGCGCTCGGCCTGGGCCTCGCGCGCGGCGTCCTCGGCGCGGCGGTGCTCGCGCTCGCTCTGGGCCGCCATCTGGCCGAACGCCACGATGCTCGCCAGGAGGCCGATGAGCGCGGCGATGGCGGCGATGCTCGGGCCGCGGTTGCGGGCGATGAAGCGCGCCGTGACGTAGGGCAGGGTGTTCGGCCGCGCCAGCACCGGGCGGTGCTGGAGCCAGCGCTCGAGGTCGGCGGCCAGCTCGGAGACGGCGGCGTAGCGGCGCTGCGCGCTCGCGCGCGGTGGCCTTCTGGATGATGGCGTCGAGGTCGCCCTTCAGCGCGCGCGCCGGGATGGGCGGCGTGGTCGGGCCGGGCTCGGGCGGCGCGTCGGCCAGGAACGCGCTCGGGCGCGGCACGGCGCGGGTCGCCATGGCGTCCTTCCAGGCCAGCAGCGAGCCCTGCAGGCGATGCGGCACGTCGCCGGTCAGGAGCTGGAAGAGGACGATGCCGAGCGAGTACACGTCGCTCGTGGTGGTGACGTCGCCGGCGCCGGCCTGCTCCGGGCTGGCGTAGTCGGGGGTGCCGACGAACTGCGTCGCGGTCGCCGGCGAAGCGCCGCGCGTGGGCGTGTCGCCCGACACGACGGCGATGCCGAAGTCGATGATCTTGGGGATGGCCTCGCCCTCGACCTCGGCCACGAGGATGTTGGTCGGCTTCAGGTCGCGGTGGATGATGCCGCGCTGGTGGGCGTGGTGGACGCCGCGGCACACGCGCAGGAACAGGTTGATGCGCGCCTCGAGGCCGAGCGCGTGGCGGTCGCAGTACTCGTCGATGGGCAGGCCGTCGACCAGCTCCATGACGACGTAGAGCTTGTCGGCCTGGGTCTGGCCGGCGTCGTAGATGGCGGCGATGTGGGGGTGGCCGAGGCGCGAGAGGGCGTCGCGCTCGGCCTCGAAGCGGGCCAGCGCGGCCCCGGCGATGCCGCCCGAGAGCACCTTGATGGCGACCTGACGCGCGACCGGGTGGAGCTGGTCGGCGCGATAGACGATGCCGACGCCGCCCGTGCCGAGGTGGGAGGCGACGCGGTACTTGTCGCCGAGCATGGTGCCGGCGGGCAGCTCGCCGCGCGCCGCCACGACGTCGGACGGGGTCGAGCCGGGGGCGCCGTCGCGGCCGAGCAGCGCCAGCACCTCGGCGCGCAGCGGCGCGTCGTCGGCGCACTCGCGCGCCAGCAGCGCGTCGAGCGCGGCGTCGTCGGCGACGTCGCGCGCGCGCGCGAACACCTCGGCGGCCCGCGTGCCCGAGTCGAGCGTCGGCGCGGGCGCGCTGGGAGTTCGCGCGTCGCGGGCGAGCTTCGCCCCGCCGATCGGTCCCCCTCCGTTCACGCGCGCATCCTAGACCAGATCCGACCCGCCGCCGAATCGACGGGCCGCAAGGCGCCCGCGGCTCCGGCCGGAGAGCGACGGCGACCGGCTCCGCTAGGGCGCGCGGCGGCGGATCACCTCGGGCGCGAACCACTCGTCCCACGCGTCGGCGTAGCCGTCGTAGTGGGCCAGCGTCAGGTGGTCGAAGGTGCCGAGGACGGTGGCCGGGTACCACTTGCCGGTGCCGTGGTACCAGACCTCGACCGCGTCGCCGGCGGCGTAGCCGGGGACGGCGCGGGCGCGCAGCTGGCTCGCCGGGACCCAGGCGTCGCGCTCGTGGGTGACGCCCGCGGTCGGGTGCACGAAGACCTCGTCGCCGCGCGCGGCCAGCACCTCGGCCGGGTAGCTGCCGTCGGCCGTCACCACGTCGCGGTGCAGGCCGACGCGCGGGTCGGCCTTGGCCGGGACGCCGCGCGCCAGCACGAGGTCGCCCGAGAGCGCGCCGGTGGCGATGGCGTTGGGCTTGCCGTCGGCGATGAAGGCCATGTGGTGGGCGGCGAAGGTCGCGAGCTCGCGCCAGACGATGGTGCCGTCCTGATCGAGGTCGATCTCGGTCCGGCCGCCGAGCGCGCGCAGGATGACGTCGAGGAAGCGCCAGCCGCTGTGCGCCAGGTTGTGCGGGCCGGTCGAGCTGAGCGCGGCGTACGACACGCGGTGCGGGCCGGCGGCGTGCTCGACGAGCCCGCCCGAGTAGCAGGCGTCGGAGAAGAGCAGGGCCCTGTCGCCGCGGAAGGCGTCGTCGATGCGATCGACGAACCAGCCGACCGGGATCGAGCCGTCGAAGGTCGAGTAGGTGTGGACGCCGGTGTCGGCGTCGTAGCCGCCGTGGCTTCCGTAATAGAAGAGGAGCGTCTCGCCGGGCGCGCTGGCGGCGAGGAAGGCGTCGAAGCGCGCGCGCACGGCGTCGCTCGTGGCGTCGCCGTCGAGCAGCAGCACCACGTTGGCGGCCGGGACGCCACGGGCGCGCAGGAGGTCGGCGAAGGCCCCGTCGTTGCGGTCGCCGGTCGTGAACGAGGTGTGGCCCGGGGCCTCGCCCTCGAAGCCGGCCAGGCTCACGATGAAGGCGCGCGTGGTGGTCGGGTCCCAGGCCGCGTCGCGGCGATCGGGGGCGGGCGGGCGCGCCGGGGCGACGTCGTCGAGGTAGCCGGGCAGCCCCTCGTCGGCGCGCGCGCCGCGGTCGAGCGAGCCGGAGCTGCAGGCGAGGAGACCGGTCAGGGCGATGACGAGGCAGGTCCGGAGCACGCGCATCCCTCCGAGCGTAGCAGGTTCGACGGCGCGGCGGGCACAACGCGCGCCCGGTCCATGACACTCCCTCGAACCGGCCGTCGCGTGACCGGGCGCGGCGGGGCTGCTAAGACGACGCATGGTCGCTCGCCGTCTCGCGGTCCTCGTCGCCCTCGTCCTCGCGGCTCCGGCCTGCGAAAGCCCGAGCGTACCCGGCCGGGCCGACGCCACCGCGAGCGCCACCGCCGCGCCCGACATCACCTTCGGCGACGCGCCGACGACGGACGCGACGACCGCGACGACCCCTTCGGACGCGACGACCGCGACGACCCCTTCGGACGCGACGACCGCGACGACCCCGTCGGACGCGACGACCGCGACGATCCCGAGCGACGCGACGACCGCGACGACCCCGTCCGACGCGACCGCGCCGAGCGACACGACCACGAGCCCCGACGTGGTCTCGAACGGCACCGTCACGGTCGGCGCCCCCGACCGCATCCTCATCGTCGGCACGGTGGTCACGCCCGACGTGAGCTTCGACGGCTCGGTGCTGGTGGTCGGCGCGCACATCGTCTGCGCCGAGGCCGGCGCCGCGTGCTCGGCCAACACCTACGCCAACGGCGCGACCGTCATCGACACCGACGGCGGCGTCATCGCGCCGGGCTTCATCGACACCCACAACCACATCCTCTTCGACATCTTCGACGACGACGACTGGCTGCCCGAGAAGCTCTACACCAACCACACCCAGTGGCCGAAGGAGGCGCGCTACATCGCCATGCTCGACATGAAGCAGTGCCTCGAGGACGCCTCGCAGGGGAAGCCCGCCTATTGCCCGGCCAAGTACGACGGCGCCGGCAGCCTGAAGTGCGAGATGGACAAGTGGGGCGAGCTGAAGGGCGTCATCGCCGGCACGACCTCCATCGTCGGCCTGCCCGGCACGAGCAGCGGCTGCTTCGCGTCGCTGGCGCGCAGCATCGACTCGCCGCAGAACGACCTCGACGAGGACCACATCCAGACGAGCGCGCTCTTCCCGCCGTCGAAGACCTCGGCCGACGGCGTGTGCGGCAACTTCGCCGACAGCTCGACCGACGCCTACCTCATCCACGTCGGCGAGGGCACCGACGCCAAGGCGCTCGGCGAGTTCGCCAAGCTCGGCACCGTCAGCACCACGCCCGGCTGCCTCGACGCCCCCGAGACGGTCATCACCCACGGCACCGCCTTCACCGCGACCGAGTTCGCCGTCATGGCCCAGCACGACATGAAGCTCGCCTGGTCGCCGGCCTCCAACGTCGCGCTCTACGGCGCGACGACCAACATCCCGGCCGCGCTCGACGCCGGCATCCTCATCGCGCTGGCGCCCGACTGGTCGATGGGCGGGAGCCAGAACATCCTCGACGAGATGCGCTTCGCCGCCGCCTGGGACGACGCCCACTTCGGCGACCGCCTCGACGCGCGCGACCTGGTCGAGATGACCACCAAGAACGCCGCCGAGGTGCTCGCGCTCGACGACCGCCTGGGCTACCTCGCCGCCGGCTACCTGGCCGACCTCGTCGTCGTGCAGGGCGGCGGTGACCCGTACGCGGCGCTGGTCGCGGCGCGCCCGGCCAGCGTCATGCTGACCATGGTGGGCGGCGTCGTGCTCTACGGCGACCAGGCCATCCAGCCCGCCGCGCCGCAGGCCCCCGGCTGCGAGGCGATGGACGTGTGCGGCCAGCCGAAGTTCGTGTGCGTGGCCGAGAGCAGCAGCGACAACAAGCTCAACCAGACCTATGCGCAGATCCGCGCCGCGCTCGAGACCGGCCTCGAGGACGTCGACGCGGCCTCGACCAGCGACGGCTTCGACTTCGCGCCCATCGCGCCGCTCGTCCACTGCGAGTGAAGGTCCGTCGAAGGTCGACGGTCTCGCCGCATCGGGCGTCGACCTCGCCGCTCAGTGCGGAGCGAGCGTCCGCAGATCGAAGTCGACGGTGACATCTTCGTTCTCGAGGCAGCGCACGGTGCGCGTGCAGCCGCCGCTCCAGCGCAACGGGTCGCTGTCGCTGGTCGAGCCCGGGCACGGGTTCACCCACGGCGTCACCGCCGCGGTGGGGTCCGAGAGGCGCGGCCGCTCGGGCTCTTCGACCCACATCGTGACCTGGGCGTCGGCGGCCTCCGCGGAGCAGGTGCCGCCGTAGCCGAGGTCGCCGCGCCCGTTGCCGTACTCCGAGGTGCACAGCCCCGAGTCGGCCCACACCACGACGCCGTTGCCGTCGAGGACGCGGAAGCCCATGCAGAGGTCCTTCACCGCGCCGGGGTCGTCGACGCGGACGTCGAGGTCGAAGAAGCCCTGCTGCGCGTTGCGCACGAGCGTGAGGTTCCACGTGACGGGCGTCTCGGCGTGGGCGACGCAGGTGAACGCCAGCGCGCAGCCGTCGGGGCCGCAGGGGTCCGCGTCGCCCTCGACCGGGGCGCCGTCTTCCTGGAACCAGCCGACGACCCACACCGCGCCGGTGCTCGCGCCCGGCGTGCACGGGAGGCTCACCGAGGGCACCGCGAGATCCGCGAGGCACAGCGCGCCGCTCGCGCGCAGCGTGTCGCGGTCGGCGCCGACGCTCGCGGGATCGCCGACCGACGCCACGGTGGCGCCGGCGTCGTCGCGCACCACCGCGGCGAAGCAGACGTCGGTCGTGCCCCGGCTCCCGACATCCAGGCCGATGCGCACGAGGCTCGGTGCCGGGGCGGGCGGCTCGACGCAGCCGGGCACGAACGAGGAGAGGGCTCCGAGGACACCGAAGGTGACGACGATACGCATGGCGGCTCCCGCAAGCGCCGAAGCGAGGTGACGGCTTCGCGCTGCGCCAAACTTCGTCGACCCGGTGTCGGACGTCAATCGCTGGGGTGCCGCCTCAGGTCGCGCGCGTGGGCGCCTTGCACGTGCTGACGCCGAAGAGGCGATACAGCGGACAGCTGCCCACGAGCCCGGTCGCGAGCGGCACGATGCCGATCCAGCCGAGCGGCGTCACGGGCCCGATGAACGCCAGCGACAGGACGCCCGCGCCGATCACCACGCGCGCGACGCGATCGACGGTGCCCTCGTTGGTCGGAAAGATCTTGCTCCACATGCTGTCTGTCCCTGCTTCCGGCGACCCCTCGGCGCGCCACGATCGCACCCGCGACCCGGCGCACCGCAGGTCTCCCTCCGAGAGCCCCGGCGTCGCCAAAAGGATTCAGCCAGCTCGGCTCGTCGTTCACGCCCGCGACCGGATGCGCTACCACCCGGCCATGCAGGTCCGCGCTACACCCCGCTCGCCCGTCTCACTGCCCACGCTGGTGGTGCCGCTCGCGCTGGCGGCGCTGGTGTCGCTCGCCGCGGGGGCTCGCGCCGAGCCCATCGCCGTGCTCGGCGAGGACCCCGCGCGCGTCGCCGCCATCGCCGCGCTGCTGCCGACGGGCGCCGTGCTGCGCGACTTGGCGAGCTTCCGCACCGAGGCCGGCCGCGACGCGGCGCTGGTCCTGTGGGCGACCGGCACAGCCGCGACGCCCGAGGGCGGTGACGACCTCGACACCTGCCCGGGCGCGGTCGCGGGTGAGCCGCTGACCGGCGTCTATCACCTCGGGCTGGCGCTCGCCGGCGAGCGCGGCGCGACGCCGCCCTTCACGCTGGCGAGCGATGTCACGCTGCCCGCCCCGGAGGCCGCCGACGGCGACGCGGCCGGGGCGCTGTCGCTGCCGCTCCGGAACCGCGCCGTCAACAACTACGAGCACTGGGGTCAGGGCAAGAAGGTGGCCTTCGACTCCGAGGCGGGTCGCGCGGTCGGCCCCACCAAGCTCCTGCGCCTCGCCGACTACACCGGCGACGGCAAGGCCTACGAGGTGCGCTTCGTCAGCTTCGTCGCCGCCTGCGGCCACCTCGAGACGCTGCTCGCCGGCTACTCGCCGGACCGTCACGCGGTCACGCTGTTCCCCATCATCACGCCCGACGCGACGACCTACTGGCACGACAACCTCTTCGGCAACCCGGCCGATCGCCACGCCACGACGCTCACGTGGCGCTGGGCCTGCGGTGACCACGGCGCCGACACCGAGCGCCGACAGACCTTTCGTTTCGACCGCAAGCGGTCTGCCTGGCGCCTGATCAGTATCAGCGAGCGTCCCTGCCGCGGGTGACGGAGGACATCCCCCTATTGCGCGGCCGCTCGCGACCGTTGCATAGTCGTCGTGCGGGCGGTCGATTCGCGGGGCAGGCCCCGGCGGATTTCGTTGGAGCGCGGGCTCCGACGCAGGGACAACAGCACTACCGAGCCTCCGTCGGCGTCACCCGGACGGGGCTCGAGCATCGAGGACTCATGGCTCACGGTCACGCTCCGACTCCCGCGCCATCGCATGCTCCGGCCAAGGCCGCGCCCGCACCCGCGGCCCATCATCCCGGCGGCGCGCCCGCGCCCGCGCCGGCCGCGCACGCCGCCCTGAAGAGCATGCCGTTCCACCAGGCCGAGGCGCTGCTCGCGCCGGGCGGTGCTCCGGGCAAGCACGCGCCGGCCACGCCGCACCACGAGCCCGGTGGTCCGGCCCACCCCGCCGCGCACGCGCCGGTCGCGCACGCCGCGGCGCACGCCCCGGCCGCGCACGCCCCGGCCGCCCACGCGCCGGCCGCGCATGCCGCCGCCGCGCACGCGCCGCTCGCCCACGCCGCCGCCGCGCACGCGCCCCACGCCGCCGCGCACGCGCCGCTCGCCCATGGTGCCCACGCGCCGCACGCCGCCGCAGCGCACGCTCCGGCCGCCCACGCCGCGGCCGTGCCCAAGGCCGGCCACGCCGCCCACGGCCACGCCGCGGCCGCGCCCCACAAGAAGGAGGCGACCGGCCACCTGACGCCGCACCAGGTCGAGGCGGCCATCGCCTACGACCGCGGGCGCGGCTTCAAGCCGGCGCGCTGGAAGGCCATCCAGCGCACGGTGGGCACGCCCGCCGACGGAGCGGTCGGGCCGCACACGGTGCAGGCGGTGGCGGCGTGGCAGGCGCATCACGGCCTGGTCGCCGACGGCATGGTCGGGCCGCACACGCTGTCGAAGCTCGAGGCCGCCGGCGCGCACGAGCAGCCGCCGAGCCACGGTGGCGGCTCGCACCCCGGGCCGTCGCACGGCGGCGGACACGGCGGCGGCGACCACCACAAGGATCCGTGGGACCTCACGCAGGCGCAGATCCACAAGGCCATCCAGTACAACAACGAGCAGGCCCTGAGCCGCGATCAGATCAAGAAGATCCAGCGCGAGACGGGCGCCGGCGTCGACGGCGGCATGGGCCCCGACACGGTGCGGCACATCGCCAAGTTCCAGGCGCACCATGGCCTCGACATCGACGGCGAGGTGGGCCCGCGGACGGCGAAGGCGCTCGGCATCCACCGCCATCACCAGGGCGGGACGGTGGCGACCGGCGGCGCGGCCGGCCACCTCAACGAGAAGATCTATCACACCGCCATGGCCTGGTACGGCCACGACACCTACGCCGGTCCGGACCACGGCGTGAACGCCTGCGCCTGGATCGTCAACAAGGTCTTGAACGCCGCCATCGGGCGGACCTTCGGCACCAACACCAACCTGGTGTCGTCGGTCGAGGCCGACCTCGAGCACCATGCCGACCGCATCGACGGGCCGGGCCACGCCAAGCGCGGCGACATCGTCATCGTGCCGGCCTCGCACATCGGCATCTGCATCGGCGGCCAGGTGCTGTCGAACTCGAGCTCGCGCCACGCCTTCAAGTGGATCAGCGACTTCTCGTTCTCGCCGTCCTACCACCAGGGCGTCGGCCACATCTGGCGCATCCGGGGCTGATTGATCGATGGGATGGCCTCGCTCCGGCCGCCCGCCGGGGCGGCCGGAGCTCGAGGCATCATGGCTCGCTGCGCGCATGCGGCGCTCCGATCACCGAGGCCTCGCGCCCCTCGACTTGCGAGGCTCTGCGCGCGTCTCAGAAGGCGGCTTCGAGCCCGGCCGAGAAGAGGTCGTAGCCCGACTCGAAGAGGCCGGCGTTGGCCGGCACGCCCGACCAGCCGGCGCCGCCGTCGCAGCGCTCGGGGCAGGGGTCGAGCGGGCGCTGCTGGAAGACCTTGCCGAAGCGCTCGTCGACCTTGCGGTCCTCTTGGAAGACGTGGCTGTAGGCCAGCGTGAGCTTGAGCGGGCCGAGCTTGCCGGCGACGCCGAGCGCCAGGCCGACGCGCTGGAAGCTCAGGAAGTCGAGGTGTTCGTAGCCGTGCGGCACGGCGGCCGTCTCGAAGAAGCCGCCGAACGACAGCTGGAGCTCGCCGTCGCTGCCGCCGAGCGCGCCGTGCCACGCGCTCCAGGTGCCGCCGAGGCGCGCCGAGAAGGTGTCGCGCCAGCGCTTCTCGATGATGGCGTCGGGGGCCTCGGCGCCGACGAACAGGTTGATGGTGCCGTCGAGCTCGACGGCGTAGCGCTCGAGCATCGACCAGGCCTCGTAGCCGAGGTCGAGCTCGAGATCGAAGTCCTCGTGGTCGCCGTCCTTCACCACCCAGCGCGCGCCGATCTTGGCCGTCGGCGGCAGCGTCAGGTCGAGGCGCGCGGCCGAGCCGGGCACGCTCAGCTGCTGGTCCGAGAACTGGGTCTGGCCCGGCACGTTGTGGAGCGAGAACTTGCCGGCGAGGTTCAGCGCCGCCGGCACGACGCGCCCCGACACGCCCAGCTCGAGCTCGGGGATCGGCCGCCACCACGCGCCGACGATGGCCGAGAACGAGGTCATGTCCTTCATCTCGATGCGCGCCTCGACGTCGTTGCCGCTGTAGTAGGCGTGCAGCCCGCCGGCCTGCGAGCCGTCGACCACCAGGCTCATGGCCAGGCTCGGCGTGAGCACCGCCTGCAGCGTCGCGCCGATGCCGAAGGTCTTGCGGTCGCCGTAGGCCACGGCCAGGCTCGGGTAGAAGAGGACCGCGTCGAGGTGGGTGAGCAGGTAGCGCTGGCCACCTGCGAGCGGGTAGTCCTTCGAGCCGTGCGCGTTCGGGCCGTAGACGCCGGCCGCGAAGGTCCAGTCCTCGAGGCCGAAGTCGGTGGTCGCGATGATCATGCCGCCCAGCGGGAAGAGCGTGTCGGCGTTCGAGACGGGCGCCAGCGGATCGAAGCCGTAGTCGGTGCCGGGCGGGAGCTGGCTCGCCTGACGCGTGAACGTCGAGTGCTCCCAGACGAACACGTGGTTGTATAGAAGATGCGTCCCGCTCATGCGGACGAGCGCGCCCGGGTTCAGCACGAGCGCCGTCGGATCGTCGCCGCGCGCCACGAAGGCGCCGCCGCGGCCGAGCGCGACGGTGCCGTTCTCGGGGATCTCGAAGCCGCCGGCCCGCGCCGGGGGCGCGTGCGCGGACGCGGCGAGGGCTGCGAGGGCGGCGGCGAAACCGGCGGCGACGACGATGCGGTGGTGGGTCTGCACGGAGCTGGTTTTGACCCATCCCGCGTCATCGGGCAAACGTAGCTGGCCATGATCACACGCGCGACCTCGTCAGCATCCCCACTCGGCCTCTCCGGCCGCCTCGGCCCGCTCGCCGCGGCCGCCCTCGCCGCGGCCGCCCTCGCCGCGGCCTGCACCAACCCGGTCGACACGACCGCCAACAAGCTGCCGCTCGCGTCCGATCACGACGCCGCCGGCGAGGTCGCCGACGTCGATCCGGCCGCCACCTGCGACTGCCTCGCGGTCGGTCAGTGGTACCGCTTCGACGCGCTGACGCTGCTGTCGATCGACGGCGAGGACCACCCCGTGCTGCCGACGCTCAACGGGCTCTGGGCCTCGGACATCGCCGGCAACGAGCTCAACATCATGCTCGAGGTGATGGCCGTGTCGCCGACCGAGGTGACCATGAAGGTCGTCAACGGCGCGCGCATCGACGGCACCCAGGACATCTGCGAGCTCGCCGACACCGCGGTGACGCTGGTCTTCCCGCGCAACGGCTGCCACCTCGGGCCGTCGGCCGAGTCGAGCTTCAACGTCTACGCCGGCACCGAGACGTTCCCCAAGAACTGCACGACGACCTTGCCGGTCAAGCACGCCATCCCGGTGGCGCGGGCGCAGCTCGACGGCACGCTGTCGGGCACCTGCGACGCCATCGTGAACGGCACCGTCCCGCACGGCGGCCTCGGCCAGACCGAGCTCGGCAAGATCTGCACGTGCCTGCTCCTGCCGGGCCAGGCGGCCGAGGAGTGCGGCGCGCTCGACGCGAGCTACACCGAGGTCGCGGCCTGCACCGGCTGCAACAAGAACTACCACTCGCTGAGCGATCTGCTGACCGCGTTCGGCGACGTGAAGTGGAGCTGCACCACCGAGTCAGGCGACCCGGCCGCGTGCCTCACCGCCGACTTCACGGCGGCCGCCCTGGCCACCTCGCCCGCGCCCTGCGGCGAGTAGCCGCCGCGCGCCGCGGCGCGGGTGGACAGCCCGCCGGCGCGTGCTACCGTCCGAACGGAACCTCACGCCGGAGGCACACGTGGCCGAAGCAAAAGGCAAGCGCAGCGACGCCGCCAAGAGCACTCCCCCATCGACTCCGAAGACGCGCCCGATGAAGGCCCCGCCCGCGGCCGCCAAGAAGGCCGCCGCGCCGGCTGCCAAGAAGGCCGCCGCACCGGCCGCGAAGAAGGCCGCGGCCGTGGCGCCATCGGCCGCCAAGAAGACGGCGCCTACGGCGGCGACGCGACCGGCCAAGGTCACGGCCAGCTCGAAGACCGCGCCCATGCCGCGGCCGGTGGCCGACACGGCCGGCACGCGCGCGGCGCCGTGGACGCTCAAGACCCCGCCGGGCACGTCCGAGTTCACCGCCTTCCGCGACCCGGCCCTCGATCCGCCGGCCCTGGTGGTGAAGGTCGGCTCGACCGAGCTGCGCTATCAGCTGCGCTGCATCGACGACCTCCACGCCATGCTGAAGGCGCACAAGGACTGGATGCCGCTCGGCGGTGCCGACGAGCAGAAGCCCGCGCCCGAAGGCAGCGTCGAGGCCTGGGGGCGCTCGGACAAGAACCCGGTCGGCGGCTGGTACGGCCTGAAGAAGGGCCTGCGCGGCCGCTTCGGCGTGTACGTGCCGCCGGTGCTCGAGGCGCTCGGCCTGGCCGAGGTGGAGCACGGGCCGAAGAACAACCGCATGCGCGCGCGCTGACTTGGCCGGCTGGCGTCGCTCCGCCGCGGCGATGCTCGGGCTCGCGCTCGCCGCCGGCTGCCATCGCGAAGGCTCGAGCCGGCGCGGGGGCGAGACCGACGGCGCGGCGCTCGCGGCCGCCGACGAGCCGGTCACGCGCGGGCCCGGCGACGCTCCGGACGAGCGCGACGCCGGCGCGGCACGCCCGGCCGACGCGACACACGCGGCCGACGCGCCCGCTGCGATAGCCGAGGCGGATGCCGGCGCGCCCGCCGCCGAGGTCGAGAGCGCGCGCGACGAAGCGCCGGCGCGCTCGCCCGACGCGCCGCCGCCGGCACCGGCGCACGAGATCGTGGCGTCGCTGCCGGCCGGCATCGTGTCGAAGGACCTCATCGGCGCGTGCCTGCCGGTCGACGCCGACCGCGCGCTGGCCGGGCGCGTCGAGCGCTGCGCCGCGGAGCCCGACGAGGCGTGCAAGGAGCCACTGCCGCTCGGCGTGATCGGCTTCCACGAGGACGGCCGCGTCGCGCTCGTGTCGTCGCCGTGGCTCGATCCGTGCGGCGGCGCGCCGACGTATCGCGTCTACGAGGCGACCATGCCGTGGCTCCACCACGACGACGAGACGACGCTCGCGCCGGGCGGCGGGCGCGCCGAGCCGGCCGCGCTCGAGTGGGTCGGCAAGCGCCTGCGACGCGGCTTCGAGCCGCCGCACGAGGTCGCGCGCTGGTCGTGCGAGTACGAGCGCTGGGTGCTGCCGGTGCCGGGGCTGACGCTCCTCGGCGAGCCGCTCGACCGCTGGATGCTCACCATCGGTCATGGCCGGCGCACGCTGCCGATGCGCCTCGTCGGGCCGAGCAACAAGCGCTCGTGGGACCTCGACCCCATCGAGCTCCGGCCGGGCACCGACTGCGAGGCCGACGAGAAGAAGAAGGGCGCGTGCGCGCGCGAGGTCGGCGCCGAGGTCCTGCAGCTGGCGCTGGCGCCGAACCGTCGCTCGCTGGTCGCGACAATCGCCATCGGCACCGGCGAGCACTGCGCCTCGGCGCGCGTCGTCCACCGCGTCCTCCGCCTGCCCGACGGCGTCCGCTCGGTGATGCCGAAGCCCAAGGACTTCGTGGTGCGGCGTCCGCCCGGCGGGCGCTGAGCGGAGCGAGCCCCGCGCGGTGGACTCGAGGTCAGTTGCGACCTGAGCGTCAGCGAGTTTGACCCCGGCCCATTTGCGAGCGACGATTGCACTGCCCGTCCTCTCACCGGGCAGCGGGGTCAACGAGCGATGGAAGGGGGCCAGGTTCCAGGCAGCGTTCCTCCGTCGGCAGGCGTGTCTGCGTCGGACGGCAGCCTCACGCCTCCGGGCGGCGTGCCACGGCCCGAGAGCCGCGGCATCCATCGCATCCCGATCCGCCTCGCCGTGTCGCGGCGCGGGAGGAGCGCGCCGCTCGGCACGACGCGCGACATCAGCCTGCGCGGCGCGTTCATCGAGACGACGATGCCGCTGCCCATCGGCACGGTGGTGCCGCTGTCGGTCGACCTCGCGCCCAACGAGCCGCCGCTCGAGCTGCGCGGCGAGGTGGTGCGCGTCACCGACCAGGGCATGGGCCTGCAGTTCGACACCACCGACCGCTCGGCCGTCCGCCGCCTGAAGAAGTGGATCATCGATCGCACCTCGGTGCAGGGGACGCAGCGCCAGGTCGAGCAGCTCCACGACCAGGCCCGCACCATCGAGCCCATCCGCGCGCCGGCCCGCATCCTGGCGCTGCTCGAGCGCATCCGCCAGACCGAGACGCCGGTGCTCATCATCCCGATCGATCGCCTGGCGCGCGACCGCGCGCGCCTGGTGGCGGTGTCGGGCGAGGGCCTCCGGCTGTCGGCCTCCGACCCGACCAGCCTGGTCGCCGGCGAGGAGGTCTACGCGCTGGCGCAGCTCGGCTACGACGCCTACAGCTTCGGCCTGCGCGTGCGCGAGACGCACGAGAGCGCCATCAGCGCCGACCTGCCCGACCACATCGTCTACTCCGAGCGCCGCACCAAGGACCGCATGCCGGCCGAGGTCGGCACCACCATCCGCTGGCCCGCGCCGTGGGATCCGGCCAGCGCGGTCGAGCGGCCGGTGCTCGAGCGCAGCAAGGAGGGCCTGTCGTTCCGCGTGGCCGAGGGCGAGTGCCTGCTCGCGCCGGGCGCGCCGCTGCCCGAGGCGGTGCTGGCGCTGCGCGGCCACGAGGAGCCGCTGCTGGCGGCCGAGGTGCGCCACATCACGCGCATGACCGACCCCGACGGCAGCGCGTGGCTCAGAGTCGGCGTGTCGTTCGGCGTGGCGCACGAGACGACGCGCGTCGAGTCGGCGTCGTCTGGGCGCGCGCGCGGGCCGCTCGGCTGGCTGCGCCGCCTCTTCGGCAAGGCGCGCGTGGCGCTGAGCTATGGCTTCCACAAGGGGCGCGAGCGGCTGTTCGAGTCGGGCTCGGCCGCGACGCGCGTGACCATCCCGGGCGAGCACCACAACCTCGTCGGCCTGCTCGATCGCACGCGCGACGAGGCCAGCGGCGGCGCCCGCCTGCGCGCACCGCTGGTGCTGGTGGTGCCCGGCTTCGCCGGTCGCAAGGAGCAGATGGCGTTCTTCGCCGGCACGCTGGTCGAGGGCTTCGCGCGCCACCATCAGGACATCGCCGTCCTGCGCTTCGACGGCTCGAACAACCTCGGCGAGTCGGGGCGCGACCCCGAGTGCGTCGGCGAGGGCATGCAGGCGCTGCACTACACGACGTCGGGCCAGGTGCGCGACATCCTCGCGGCGCTGGCCTGGGCGCGGAAGAACCCGTACGTCGACCCGACGCAGATCATCATGGTGTCGGTGAGCATGGGCAGCATCGGCGTGCGCCACGCGCTGACCATGGCCGAGGCCGCCGACGTCGGCCTGTGGGTGAGCTACATGGGCGCCCCCGACGCCATCGACGTCGTGCGCCTCGTGTCGGGCAACATCGATCTCTTCGAGTACTGGAAGCGCGGCCAGAAGCTCGGCATCGTCTCGCTCAACGGCGTCCTCACCGACGGCGATCGCTTCTGGGAGGACCTGCATCGCGTCGACATCGGCGACCCTCGGGTCGGCGGTGGCGCGAGATGGGGCAGATCAAGGCCGAGCGTGGTGCGCTCTACGGCCGCCACGACGCCTTCATGGACCCCGCGGCGCGTGCGCCAGGTGATGACCACGCCGGCGCCGGGCGCGCGCGGCGCGAGCTGGTCGAGGCCGACAGCGGCCACATGGCGCGGACCTGGCGACGAGGCCGTCACGCAGTTCGTGGCGCTCACGCGGCGCATCTGCGCACGCACCACGCCCAGATGGATCCGTTCGCGCCGCCGCTCGGCGTCGGCAGGAGACGTGGTCGGAGGCCGAGTGGAAGGCGGTGCGGCGCGAGGCGCCGCAGGACCGCGGCAGCGTGGTGGAAGAACTACCCTCGACCCCGAGGGCCTGGGCTTCGACGTCATGGAGCACGCGCCCGAGTACCGCCAGCTGATGGACCGCCAGGCGGCGCATCTCCTGGCGTGCGACGGCGAGCTGCTCGATCTCGGCGCCGGCACCGGCTACCCGACGCGCTGCGGCTGCTCGAGCGCGGTCCGTAGCGCGTGGTCGCGACCGATCTCGTGCCCGAGGCGCTCGAGTCGCTGCGCGTGAAGGCCGACCGCGTGGGTGACGCGGCGCGCCTCGAGGTGCAGGCGCTCGACGCCGACGGCGGCCTCGCTGGTGGCGCTGCGCGCGCTTCGTGTATTGCCGGCGATCTGGCCGGGCCGCGCGCGCCGGCCGAGCGCCTCCCGGCGTGTCGCGGCCGGCGCTCGAGCAGTTGCTGGTGGCGACCGCGCCGATGCGATCGCGGCGGCCATGCGCGGCCACGAGGTCGACGGGCGCGTGCCAAGGCGCACAAGCTCTTGGCGCGCGCCGCGGCCGAGTCGCTGCTCGGCGACCTCAACACGCTGACGCGGCTCGTGCGCGGCCGCGTGCACCCGGCGGCGTGCACCGACGTCGGCGGCGCTGGCCTTGACGCCGAAGGCGAGCCACGGCCTGCCGTTCGCCGACGGGCGCTTCGCCGGCGTCGGCATGAGCCTCTTCCTCTCGTACATGGACGAGCCCGAGGACGTGCTGTTCGAGGCGTGGCGCGTGCTGCGCCCGGGCGGCCGCCTGGTGGTCTCGTCGCTCGTGCCCGACTACGACATGAGCAAGCTCTACGTGGCGATCGTGGAGCGCTTCGAGTCGCTGCCCGAGAGCGAGCTGCCGCCGGGCGTCGGGCGCGAGGTGCTGCTGTCGTCGGCGCGGCGCTTCGTCGACCACGCCGCCGAGCTCTTCCGCCTGGCCGAAGAAGGTCACTTCCGCCTCTACGACACCCAGTCGTTGCTCGCCCTCGTGCGCTGCCGCGGCTTCGTCGATGCCTCGGCCGAGCTCGTCTTCGGCGACCCTCCCCAGGCGGTCATCGTCACGTGCACAAAGCCCTGAGCCAAGAGCTGGAGCTGTTCCTCGACGAGCAGCGGGCGAGCGGCGGGGCCACGATCCGGGTCGCGTGCGTGCTCGGCTTCCTGGCGTTCTTCGGCTTCGTCATCGACCCGCTGCTCGTGCAGGGGCGCGAGCTCGAGCTGGCGCTGGCCGTGCGCATCGCCACCTGCGCCGTGTTCGTGGCGCTCTTGGCGGTGACCTTCTTCAAGGAGTGGACCGCGCGCTGGGCGCGCCCCTTGTCGATCGCAGGTGCAGGTCACCACCGGCGGCTCGCTGGTGGTGCTCATCTACCTGATTACGTGCGCCCAGCGACTACACGGCGCGCTGGTCGTCACCATGTCCGCTGGCCGCAACGCTGCTGGTGCTCGGCAGGTCGACGCGCCGGCGCTGTTCGTCGTGTTCTCGGCCTGGCCTGCAGCAGTACCTGCTGCCGACGCGCCTGCTGCTGGGCGCCTGCTGCTGGCGACGGCGCTTCATCACCTGGCCGTGGTGGCCGGCGTGCTGCAGCGCATCCTCTTCGCCGGTCGCTTCCGCGACTTCCTCCACCGCGCCGAGCTGGCCGCGGCCAACGCGCGCCTGACCCAGCTCGACGAGGCCAAGAGCCGCTTCTTCGCCAACCTCTCGCACGAGCTCCGGACGCCGCTCACGCTCATGCTGGCGCCGGTGCAGGCGCTGCTCGAGAGCACGCGCCAGCCGCTCACCGATCAGCAGCGCGAGAAGCTCGTCCTGGCGCAGCGGAACGCGCTGCGCCTGCTCGGCCTGGTCGACGACCTGCTGGCGTTGACGCGCGCCGAGTCGGCGGCGATGCAGCTGACGGTCGCGCCGCTCGACCTCGGCCAGATGGTGCGCGCGCTGGTCGCCGACATCGAGGAGCTGGCCGCGCGAAAGCGGCTCGTGCTCGACACGCGCGTCGAGCCGGCGCCGCTGGTCGAGGCCGACCATCACCTGGTCGAGCGCGTGCTGCTCAACGTGGTCGGCAACGCCGCCAAGTTCGTGAAGGAGGGCGGCCACATCACGCTGTCGGTGCGCGAGGTGGGCGACGGCGTCGAGCTGAGCGTGGCCGACGACGGCATCGGCATCGAGGCGCGCGACCTGCCGCGCATCTTCGATCGCTTCTACCAGGCCGACAGCGGCTCGACGCGGCGCACCGGCGGCACCGGCATCGGTCTGTCGCTGGTGAAGGAGATCATCGATCTCCACGGCGGCAAGGTGTGGGCCGAGAGCCAGCCCGGCGTCGGCACCACCGTGCACTGCTGGTTCCCGAAGGCGCTGAGCGCCGAGAAGGCCAAGGGCGTGACGCGCGTGGCGGCGGTGGTCGGCGCCGGCCTGCCGGAGTGGCACGAGGCCATCCGGCGCGACAAGGCCTATCGCCTGCAGGGCATCGACGACGCCACCGAGCGGCGCGTGGCGCCGCGGCCGCAGCCGCGCGGGCAGGTGCCGACGGTGCTGGTGGCCGAAGACAACCACGACATGATCCGCTTCCTGGTGGCGCTGCTGGCCTACGACTTCAACGTCATCACGGCGCAGAACGGGCGCGACGCGCTGCGGCTATCGCTCGAGCGCCGCCCCGACCTCATCATCAGCGACGTCATGATGCCGGAGATGGACGGCATCCAGCTCGTGACCGAGCTGCGCGCGTCGCCGCTCACGCGCCACGTGCCGTTCATCTTCCTCACCGCGCGCGGCATGGACGACGATCGGCTGGCGGGGCGCCAGGGCGGCGCCGACATCTACCTGACGAAGCCGTTCAAGAGCGAGGAGCTCCTGGCCGCCGTCGACACGCTGCTGGCGCGGCAGGCCAGCATGCAGAGCGTCATGAGCTCGCGCGAGGACGAGGTCGTCGTGTTCATGGCGTCGGGGGTGTCGGAGCAGCTCGAGCCGACGTTGGCGGCGCTGGCGGCCGTGCGCGAGACGCTGGCGCGCGAGCCGGGGCAGCTGTGGGACGCGGTGGCGGGCGGCTTCGACGCGAGCCTGGCGCGGCTCGGCAACATGGGGCGCGGTCTCGACGAGCTGGCGCGCGCCGGCGTCGCGCCGGTGGTGTTACCGGCCAACCCCGAGAGCAGCATCCGCGCGGTGGTTGCCGACGTGCGCGCGCGCTCGGCGACGTCTCCGATCGCCTCATCGTGACCGAGCTGGCGCCGACCGAGCCGGTGGCGCTGTCGCACGACGAGCTGGTGCAGATCCTGCGGCCGCTGCTCGAGCGCGCCATCCTGGTGACGCCGCGCGGGCAGACGGTGGGGGTGCTGGAGGCGACGGGCCCGGATCGGACGGTCGTCATCCGCGTCGAGGACGAGGGCCCGACGCTGGCGCCCGACATCGCCGAGCGCCTGTTCTTCCCGTTCTACGGTGACACGCGCCACGACCCGGACGGCCTCGGCCTCGCGCGCGCGCGGCGCATCGTCATCGCGCGCGGGGCTTCATCGGCGTCGAGCGCCGCGACGGTGCGGGCATGCGCGTCATCCTGCGGCTGCCGACGGCCGACATCGCGCAGCGCGAGGCGGCGGCATGAGCGCGCCGACCTCGTCGCCCGAGTCGCAGGCACGCGACGGCGCGCGCGGGGAGTCGCGCACCATCGCCCTGGCCGCCGCGGTCGGAGTGGCGGTGGGGGCGGTGGCGCTGGCGTTGGCAGGATTCTACCTCGGCGCCATGGCGCCGTCGCTGGTGGCCGGCGGCGCCGCCGGCTTTCGCGGCGTACCTGTTCCTGCAGCGCTCGCGCGACCGGCAGGAGCGGGCCGAGGACTCGGCGCGGCTCCTGCGCCAGCTCGGCCTGGGCGCGGGGCGTGCCTCTTCTCGTGGAGCCAGGGCAGCGAGCGCGACGACCTGTGGTTCGCCGACGAGTGGGCCTCGCTGGATCTGCCGGTGGGGCGTCAGACGTCGCCCATCGCGTGGTTCGACCGCGTCCACACCGACGACCTCGGCGGTCTGGTGCACGCGCTCGAGAGCGGCGCAGCGGGCGCGAGGCGTCGCTGAAGCACACCTTCCGCCTGCACCTGCGCGACGAGTGGCGCTGGGTCGAGCTGCATGCGCGCGGCAACGACGACGGCCGTCAGCGCATCATCAACGGGGCGGTGCGCGACGACGACGCATCAGGCGACGCACGAGCGCCTGACGCACGCGGCCTTCCACGACCCGCTGACCGGGCTCGCCAATCGCGCGCTGCTGCTCGACCGGCTGGCGCACTGCGCGGCGCGCGCGGCGGAACCCGCGCTATCGCTTCGGCCTCATCTACCTCGACATCGACGGCTTCAAGGTCATCAACGACAGCCTGGGGCACGTGGTCGGCGACGTGGTGCTGAAGGTCGTCGCCACGCGGCTCGCGTCGGGGCGCGCCCGGGCGACACGGTCGCGCGCATCGGCGGAGACGAGTTCACGGTGTTGCTCGAGCCGCTGGAGAGCCCGCGCGACGCCGAGCGCGTGGCGGCGCGCCTGCGCCAGGCGGTGCATGGGCCGGTCGACCTGCACGGCCACCGCACCGAGATCACCACCAGCGTCGGCATCGCCTTCTCGAGCCTCGACAGCGTCGATCCGCTGGAGCTGCTGCGCGACGCCGACACGGCGATGTACCACGCCAAGCGGCTCGGGCCGGGGCGGCAGCACGTGTTCGATCAGGCGATGCACGACTCGGCGATGCGGCGCCTGCGGGTCGAGTCGGAGCTGCGGCGGGCGCTCGACACGGGCGGGTTGGTGGTCCACTACCAGCCAATCGTGAACCTCGAGACCGGCGTCATCGAGGGCTTCGAGGGCCTGGCGCGACTGACGTCATCGGTCGGCACGCTCATCGGTCCGAGCGAGTTCATCCCCATCGCGGAGGCGCAGGGGCTGGTCGACCGGGTGCTCGAGCTGGTGCTGGAGGACGCGGCCATGCGCGTGCGCGAGTGGGCGGTGCGGCATCCGTCGATCTACGTGAGCGTCAACGTGTCGGCGCGCTCGGTGCACGGCGGGCTGCTCGACCAGGTGATGCGCGTCCTGGCGCGGCATCAGCTGGCGACGTCGCACATCAAGCTCGAGCTCACCGAGTCGGTGCTGGTCAGCGGCTCGAGCCTGGCCATCGAGATATTGTCGGCGCTGCGCGCGCGCGGCATCGGCCTGTATATCGACGACTTCGGTACCGGCTATTCGTCACTCAGCTATTTGCACCAATTCCCGGCCGACCGCATCAAGCTGGACCGGAGTTTTGTCAATTCGCTCGACGGCCAGCGCATGCCGGAGATCGTGCAGACGATCGTGACGCTGTCGCAGCGCATCGGGGCGGAGGTCATCGCGGAGGGCATCGAGACGGCGCTCCAGCTGGGGGCGCTGCGGCGGCTCGGCTGCACGTCCGGTCAGGGCTACCTGTTCGCGCCGGCGCTGCCGCCGGAGTCTGCGACCCGGCTCCTCGAGGAGGCGCGCGCGTGGCCGCTCGAGGCACCGGCGTCGCGCCCCCTCGGCATCGTCCGGCCGACGACGCGAACGCCAGTCTGACCCACCCGGACCCGACCGACCCACCCGGACCCGACCGACCGACCCACCGGACCCGACCGACCCACCGGACCCGACCGGAGGTCTCGGCCGACCCGACCGGACCCGACCGGAGGTCTCTGCCATCCACCTAGCCCAGGACCGGGGGTCTCGGCGGGTGGCGCATCGGGGAAGAGGTGTCCCGAGGATTTTCCCCGACGGCGGGCGTGCGAGGGCCTCCTCGGTTGGAGCGAGGTCGATAAACCCAGGCTGGACGTCGCGGCGGGTGCGGTCGTGGGTCGCGCTCAGCCCGGCGCCTCGGCCACCTGAGCCCGGAAGATCACCCGCATCATCCAAGTGCCAAACGGAAAGACGACGTCCCTGACACCGTCGACGAACCGCCGCTTCGCTGCGTCGTGCAGGTCCACGAACAGCCGCCGCGCCGCCAGATACTCGCGCCGCCGGTCGTCGTCCGAGCCCGCCACCGTCGGTCGCCGCCCGCCGCGCTCCTCGTCGGACGTCGCCTCCGCGTTCCAGTCCGTCGCCAGCACCTGCGCCCGCCCCGCGAACCTCCGTCCGGCCGCGCGCACCCGCGCCCGCGCCGCCGCCTCCCGCTGCCCGACCAGCACCGCCAGCTCCTGACCGAAGCGCTCCGCCGCAGCCGCCGCCGACCCGCCCACCAACGACCCACCCACCGCCGACCCCCTCCACCGCCGACCCACCCACCGCCGACCCCTCCACCTCCGACCCGCCCGCCTCCGGCCCACCCACCGCCGACCCGCCCGCCTCCGACCCGCCCGCGTCCGGCCCACCCACCACCGACCCCTCGCCGCCGACCGTCGCGCCGACCAAGTCGGCGCGACCAGCTCGAGCGTCGCCGTCGCCGGATACGTCCCCGCCTCGCCGTCCAGCACCGCCGGACGCCGGTACACCACCGCCCGCCCGATCCCGTTCGCCGTCGTCCGGAACCCCGGCCACTCGCGCCCGTGCTCCACCAACCCGGCCGCGACCGGGTTCGCCAGGTCGTAAGCCGCCATCGACAGCGCCGCCGCCGGGTCCAGCATCACCTGGTAGTGCGGCTCGCGCGCGTCCCACACCGCGCCCTCCCGCTCGCGCATCGCGTTCACCGCCCGCGCCATCGCCGCGTTGAGCGCGTTCATCAGCTCGGGCAGCCGCCCCGACCGGTCCACCACCATCAGGTGGTAGTGGTTCGACATCACGATCGCCGCGACCACCCCGACGTCGTGCATCGCCGCGTAGTGCGCCAGCAGGTACCCGAACACCTCGCCGACCCACTCGTCGGGCCTCAGCAGGAACTTGCGCGCGACCGTGCGTCGCGTCACCGACACCACCTCGCCTGGCACAATCGGACGGGGCTTCGACATTCTCGACCTCCGTCCTCTCGAGTTCCCGCGAGCCCGCGTTTTGATCCGCTTTTCTCTCGCCGCCCGCCGCTCCGCACCGGCCCCGACCCTCACCAACCCCGCATGCGGCGCGCCCGCCGCGGCCCCATGCCCATCCCCGCCGCCCTTGAGCGCCCGGCGATCGCCGGGTACCGTCGCGCCATGACCACCCCTTCGGTCCCTCCGGCCGCCCCGACCCCCTCCGCAGCGCGACCGACACCCCCCTCGTCGCGCGCTCAGCCGCTCTTCGTCGCGAGCGACCTCGACGGCTTCTTCGGCCTGGCCATCGACAACCTCATCCAGTTCCTCCTCATCCTCGCGCTGTGCATGGGCGTCCTCGGCTTCACGCCCGCCCTCGTCATGCAGCGCGTCCTCCCCGGCGCAGCCCTCTCGATCCTGGTCGGCAACCTCTACTACGCCCGCCAGGCCCAGCGCCTCTCGGCCGCCACCGGCCGCCGCGACGTGACCGCGCTCCCTTACGGCATCAACACCGTCTCGCTCTTCGCCTACGTCTTCATGGTCATGCTGCCGGTGAAGCTCGGCGCCCTCCAGAAGGGCATGAGCGACGCGCAGGCCAGCGAGCTCGCCTGGCAGATCGGCCTCGGCGCCTGCTTCGTCTGCGGAGCCATCGAGCTCGTCGGCGCCTTCTTCGCCGAGTGGATCCGCAAGCACACCCCGCGCGCCGCGCTCCTCTCGACGCTCGCCGGCATCGCCATCAGCTTCATCGCCATCGACTTCGCCATCAAGACCTTCGGCTCGCCGCTGGTCGCCCTCCTGCCGCTCGGCGTCGTGCTCACGACCTACTTCGCCCAGCTGAAGATGCCGCTCCACATCCCCGGCGGCGCCTGGGCCCTCATCCTCGGCAGCGCCCTCGCCTGGCTCCTCTACGCCCTCGGCTCGCCCGACGCCCCGGTCGCCGCCGAGCGCATCGCCGCCGCCACCGCCACCGTCGGCTTCTACCCGCCCATCCCCGCCGTGGGCGACCTCGTCGCCGGCCTCACCCATCCCCTGGCCCTCGACTTCCTCGTGCCGGTCATGCTGCCGATGGGCCTCTTCAACATCCTCGGCTCGCTCCAGAACATCGAGTCGGCCGACGCCGCCGGCGACAGCTACCCGGCGCTGCCGAGCCTCGCCGTCAACGGCATCGGCTCCATGGTCGCCGCCGCCTTCGGCTCCTGCTTCCCCACCACCATCTACATCGGCCACCCCGGCTGGAAGCGCCTCGGCGCCCGCGCCGGCTACTCCATCCTGAACGGCGTCTTCTTCACCGTGCTCGCCCTCTTCGGCCTCACCGGCCTCGTCGCCGCGCTCGTGCCGATGGAGTCGGGCATGGCCATCGTCCTCTGGATCGGCGTCATCATCACGGCCCAGGCCTTCCAGGCCACGCCGCGCGAGCACGCCCCCGCCGTCGCCGTCGGCCTCTTCCCGGCCATCGCCGGTTGGGGTCTGCTCATCCTCGGCCAGACGCTCGGCGCCGCCGGCATGGCCAGCGGCAAGCCCGACCTCGCCGCCACCGCGCTCGCCCACCCCGAGGCCTTCCAGATGGCCGGCCTCCACCTCGACGGCCTGGTCGCCATCTCGATGGGCTTCCTCCTGACCTGCATGATCTGGTCTGCCGCCAGCACCCACCTCATCGAGCGCCAGTTCGGCAAGGCCGCCGCCTGGGCCGCCGTGGGCGCCCTCGCCAGCTTCTTCGGCTTCATCCACGCCGGCCACCTGTCGCCGGCCGGCGCCGTCTACGACCTCGGCTGGGCCACCGGCTGGAAGTGGTCGGTCGGCTACCTCATGTGCGGCGCCTTCTTCCTTTCGATGCGCTGGTGGGCCGCGCGCCTCCCGCCCGACGCACCGCGCGTCGAGCACTGACGCTGCACCTCGATCCGAACGCCGCCTCGACCCGTAGCTCTCGCGACACCCCATCCGCGCGCGGCGCGGCCACATCCTCGGAGGTCTTCGTGAGCGCTCACCTCGATACGGTCCAGTCCATCTATGCCGCCTTCGGTCGCGGCGACATCGCCTACGTCCTCGGCCACCTGGCCGACGACGTCGACTGGCGCATCAACGTCGACCCGAGCCTGCCCGGCGCCGACCGCGCCCTCTTCCAGCCGCGCACGCGCCCCGCCGACGTCGCCGCCTTCTTCCAGGGTCTGGGCGAGTTCCTCGAGATGCGCGGCATGGACGTCCGCGCCATGGCCACCACCGTCGACGGCCACGGCGTCATCGTCCTCTTCAGCGAGCACTACGTCGTCCGCAAGACCGGCGCCGAGCTCCACGTCGACACCGCCCACCACTGGACCTTCGACGCCCACGGCAAGGTCTCGGCCTGGCGCGGCTACACCGACACCGCCGCCGAGCTGCGCGCCGCCCTCACCTGATGGCGCCGCGACGCGCCCGCCGCCCGGCGCGTCGCGTCACTCGCAGGCGCGGACCCAGGTGCGTGCGGGCGCACCTCGGGTCGGCGCGAACGCCGCCTCGCTCTGGCGCGCGGTCCACGGACCGTCGGCCGACGGCGCGCTGATGCCGCTGCACCACGCGCGCTCGAGGCAGTAGGCCTGCGCCTCCGCGAGCGGCATCGGGTCGCCGATGGCCGTGCCACCGAGCGCCCCCTCGAGCGGGCCGTTCATCACGCAGTGGGCTTCATAGCGCCCGGGCCGCTTCGTGCCGCAGCTCGGCCCGGCGTCGCCGACGAACGGCACGAGCAGCGGCAGCAGCGCCAGCGAGCGCCAGATCCGCGGCGCGGAGAACGAGGTCGGCGAGCTCATGCGGCACCTCCGAGCGATGGCCTGCGGCGGCAAGAGCACGCGCCATGCCATCGTGCATGGAGGTTGACACACGGCCTGCATAGAAGGATGAGGCGCCCCTATGTCGCGCCGCGCCTCCGTCATCGCCTCCGCCCCGTCCTCCCTCGCCCCGCTCGTCCGCGCGCTCGCGCTCGTCGCCTCGGGAGCGCTCGCCGCCGCGGGCTGCGCCCCGGCCGACGACGACGCCGCCGCGACCAGCGCCGGCTTCGAGCAGGCCTTCGAGCAGACCGACCTCGGCAAGGAGGACTCCGCCGGCTGCTCGGGCGTCGTCGTCCCCGACAAGAGCGGCTTTGCCAAGCGCGTCGCGCTCACCTTCGACGACGGCCCCAACGCCGCCACCACCCCCCAGGTGCTCGACATCCTGGCCGAGCACGGCATCAAGGCGACCTTCTTCCTGAACGGCTCGCGCGTCCGCGGCGACGCCGAGAAGGCCCTCATCGCGCGCATGCTGGCCGAGGGCCACATCGTCGGCAACCACTCGCAGCACCACTACGACCTCAAGACCCTCACGCTCGCCAAGGTGAAGGTCGAGATGCAGCAGACCGACGACATCCTCCGCGCCAACGGCGTCACGCCGAAGTTCTTCCGCTTCCCGTTCGGCTCGGCCAGCTGCGGCGGCCTCGATCTCGTGAAGGGCAAGGGCTACACCGTCACCGGCTGGCACGTCGACTCGGGCGACTGGTGCTTCGCCGCCTCGGGCACCGACTACTGCAAGCCCAGCACCTTCAAGTGGGTGCCCGACCAGTACCGCCACGACCTCGAGGGCTACGTCATGTCGCAGGTGCACGCCAAAGACGGCGGCATCATCCTGTTCCACGACATCCACGCCAACACCGTGGCCCACCTCGACAGCATCATCTCGGAGCTCGAGAACGAGGGCTACACCTTCGTGCGCGTCGACGACACCACCACCTTCCCGCGCCTGAACAACGTCGCGCCGCCCGCTCCGAAGTGGGTCGGCGACAGCTGCCAGGCCGACAAGGACTGCAACTTCTCGAGCAGCGCCGCCAGCGCCAGCTGCTACCGCTTCACGCCCGCGGCCAGCGCCGAGGTCGGCTTCTGCACGCTGCCGTGCGAGGGCTTCTGCCCCGACAAGACCGGCGCCTCGCCGACCTTCTGCACCAGCCTCGACGGCGGCCTCACCGGTCGCTGCGTGGCCAAGGCCAGCGCCGTCAATCGCCAGTGCGCCGCCATCGCCGGCACCAGCGCCACCACCGCCCCGCGCTTCATCGGCTCGAGCGCCGCCGCGCCGACCAGCGCGATCGTGTGCATGCCCCAGTAGGGCCCCCGCTCGCGCCCCGACCTCGTCCGCCATCCGTGAGCGGACGCCCAGCACCGAGGGCGAAACGGCCCGCGCGAAGGTGTCCGTCGCCGGCCCGATGGTGTATATCCGCGCGGCCCGCGGCCTCCCAGGCCCGGGCGTGGCATCGATGATGCCGGGTCGGGTCGTGGGCCCCGGTTTGCAACGGGGGCACGCCCGGCGGGCCGGAGCAGGTGCGAGTCGCCGCTCCGCGAACCCGACTGCACACACCCAGGGGATTCGAAATGGTCAACGTAGCGATCAACGGTTTCGGGCGCATCGGCCGCCAGCTCGTCAGCGCCGCGCTCGAGCTGGGCGTCCTCGGCAAGGAGCTCAACATCGTCGCCGCCGTCGATGTGTCCACCGACGCCGACTACTTCGCCTATCAGCTCAAGTACGACTCGGTGCACGGCCGCTTCAAGGGCCACATCTCGACCGAGAAGAGCCGCCCGAACCTCAAGGAGAACGACATCCTCGTCGTCGACGGCATGAAGATCCACTGCCTGCCGGCGCCGAAGGACCTGTCGCTGCTGCCGTGGAAGGAGCTCGAGGTCGGCATCGTGCTCGAGGCCTCGGGCCTCTTCACCGAGAGCGAGCTGTGCCGCGGGCACCTCGCCGCGGGCGCCAAGAAGGTCCTCATCACCGCGCCCGGCAAGGGCGTCGACGTGAAGACCATCGTCATGGGCGTGAACGACGAGGAGTACGACGCGAGGAAGCACCACATCGTCTCGAACGCGTCGTGCACGACCAACTGCCTGGCGCCGGTGCTGCACGTCCTCATGAAGTCGGGCATCGGCCTCGAGACCGGCCTCATGACGACCATCCACGCCTACACCGCGACGCAGAAGACGGTCGACGGCCCCTCGAAGAAGGACTGGCGCGGCGGTCGCGCGGCGGCCATCAACATCATCCCGTCGTCGACGGGCGCGGCCAAGGCCGCCGGCGAGGTCATCCCGGCCGTGAAGGGCAAGCTCACCGGCATGTCCTTCCGCGTGCCGACCCCCGACGTGTCGGTGGTGGACCTCACCTTCCGCGCCGCGCGCGACACGTCGATCCAGGAGATCGACCAGGCCATGAAGACGGCCTCGGAGACCTACCTGAAGGGCATCCTCGGCGCGACCAGCGAGGAGCTGGTGTCGACCGACTTCGTGCACGACAACCGGTCGTCCATCTACGACTCGAAGGCGACGCTCGAGAACAACCTGAAGGGCGAGAAGCGCTTCTTCAAGGTCGTCTCCTGGTACGACAACGAGTGGGGCTACTCGCTGCGCGTGGTCGACCTGGCGCTCAAGATGGCGCGCGCCGGCCTCGACAAGGGTGACCACATCGAGCTCGCGTCGATCGACGACGTGTCCCTGAAGGGCAAGCGCGTGTTCATGCGCGTCGACTTCAACGTGCCGATGGAGGCCGGCAAGATCACTGACGACTTCCGCATCGCGGCGGCGCTGCCGAGCATCAAGAAGGTGCTCGCGGCCGGCGGTCGCCTGGTGCTGGCGAGCCACCTCGGCCGCCCGGCCGAGACCGGCTACGAGGCCGAGTTCTCGCTCAAGGCTGCCTGCGACCGGCTGAGCCAGCTCCTCGAGCGCCCCGTCAAGTGGATTCCCGACTGCGTCGGCGACGAGGCCGAGAAGGCCGTCGCGTCGCTCGGCGACGGCGAGGTGGCGCTGCTCGAGAACCTGCGCTTCTACCCGGGCGAGGGCGTGAACGACGAGGCCTTCGCGCAGAAGCTGGCGCGCCTCGGCGAGGTCTACGTCAACGACGCCTTCGGCACCTCGCACCGCGACGCCGCGTCGATGACCGGCGTGCCGCGCGTGCTGGGCGGCGGCGTGGCGGGCTACCTCGTGAAGAAGGAGGTCGACGTCATCCACAAGGCGCTGACCGCGCCGGGCCGGCCCTTCGTGGCGGTGCTCGGCGGCGCCAAGGTGTCGGACAAGATCTTCGTCATCAAGAACCTGATGATGCTGGTCGACGAGATCCTGGTCGGCGGCGCCATGGCCTACACCTTCATGAAGGCGGCCGGGCTGCCGGTGGGCTCGTCGAAGTTCGAGACCACCGTGACCGACAAGAAGGGCGCCGAGAAGGCGGTCATGAAGATGGCGCAGGAGATCCTCGACCTCGCCAAGGCCAAGGGCAAGCGCATCGTGCTGCCGGTCGACCACGTCGTGACGCAGAAGATCGAGGCCGGCGCGCCGACCAAGGTCGTCGACGTCATCGAGGACGGCTGGATGGGCGTCGACATCGGGCCGAAGACGCGCGCTCTCTACGCCTCCAAGCTGGCCGCCGCCAAGACGGCCTTCTGGAACGGGCCGATGGGCATCTTCGAGATGAAGGGCTTCGACGAGGGCACCCAGGCCATCGCGCAGGCCTTCGCCGACGCGACCGGCCACGGCGCGACGACCATCGTCGGCGGCGGCGACTCGGCCGCGGCCATCCGCCAGATGGGCTTCGACGACAAGGTCACGCACGTGTCGACGGGCGGCGGCGCGAGCCTCGAGATGTTCGAGGGCAAGTTCCTCCCCGGCATCGCGGCGCTCGACCTGAAGTGAGCATGGGCTGATCGCTTGCCGCTCGCAGCCGCGAGCGGCGAGCGCTCCCGTCGGGGCCGGTTCGAAGCCGGTCGCCGCGCGACGGGTGTCGCCGTCAGGCTGTCGCCGTCAGGTCGCGTCGCCCGCGGGTTGCGACGCCAGCACCTCGCGCACCTTGCCGAGCAGCATGGGCGGCGTGAAGGGCTTCTGCAGGAGCACGATGCCCGGCTCGAGCACGCCGTGGTGCACGATGGCGTCGTCGGTGTAGCCCGACATGTAGAGCACCTTCCAGCTCCCGCCGCCCGGCCACGAGGCGCTCGGCGAGCTCGCGGCCGCCCATCTGCGGCATCACCACGTCGGTCACCAGGAGGTGGATGACGCCCAGGTGCCGCTCGGCCACCTCGAGCCCCTCGCGGCCGTTCCTCGCCTCGAGGACCCTGAAGCCGCCCTCCTGCAGCACGCCGCGCGCGACCGCGCGCAGCTGCTCGTCGTCCTCGACCAGGAGCAGCGTCTCGCCGGCCGAAGGGCGCGTCGTCGGCGCGGTCGGCGTGATGGCTCGGACCGGCTCGTCGGTGCGCGGGAAGTAGACCTTGAACGTCGCGCCGTGGCCGGGCTCGCTGTAGACCGCCACGTGCCCACCGCTCTGCGCGACGATGCCGAACACCGTCGACAGGCCGAGGCCGGTGCCCTTGCCGACCTCCTTGGTGGTGAAGAACGGCTCGAAGATACGGAGCTGCGTCGCCTTGTCCATGCCGACGCCGGTGTCGCTGACGGCCACCATCACGTACGCGCCCGCCGTGACGCCGTGGTGCTGGCTCGCGTAGCCCTCGTCGAGCTCGATGTTCTGGGTCTCGATGGTGAGCTTGCCGCCACGCGGCATGGCGTCGCGCGCGTTCACGACCAGGTTCATCAGCACCTGCTCGATGTGCCCCGGGTCGACCTTCACGCGGCCGAGGTCGGGGGCGCGCACCGAGCGGTAGTCGATGTCCTCGCCGATGAGGCGCTGGATCATCTTGGCCATGCTCTCGATGGTGTCGCCCATGTCGAGCACGCGCGGCTGCGTCACCTGCTGACGGCTGAAGGCCAGCAGCTGGCGCGTGAGGTCGGCCGCCCGCTCGCTCGCGTGCTTGACCTCGCCGAGGTCCACGCGCAGCTGCTCCGGCGACGGCGGCCGATCGAGCAGCAGCGAGACGTAGCTCAGGATGACCGTCAGGAGGTTGTTGAAGTCGTGCGCCACGCCGCCGGCCAGGCGGCCGACCGCCTCCATCTTCTGCGCCTGGCGCAGCTGCTCTTCGGTGCCGCGCAGCGCCGCCTCGGCGCGCTTCCGGTCGTTGAGCTCGCGCTGGGCGGCGTCGAGGAGCCGGCTGTTGGTGATGGCGATCGAGGCGTGAGCGGCGACGTCCTCGAGCAGCGCCAGATCCTCGGGCGTGAAGGGGTCGCCGGGCGCGCTGCGCGTCATCATGGCCGTGCCGATGGGCTTGCCCTCGGCGCGCAGCAGCACGATCAGCAGGCTGCGCACGGGCATCACCTCGTTCAGGCGCGCCTGCAGCGACGACAACTTGGTGGTGAGCATCTCCGGCGACGTGTCCGGAACGAGCAACGAGCGACCGCTCGTCAGCACGCTCCCGATGACGCCCTCGTCGGCGCGCTGGCGATACGTGCGGATGCAGCGCCGCAGCGCCGCCGTCACGTCCGGATCGGGGTGGTAGGTCGCGCTCTCGGACTCGAACCACTGGCCGCCCGGCGCCACCATGCGGATGGAGCACGCCTCGCCGATGGTCTCGCTCAGGCGCCGCGCGACCAGCTCGAGCAGACCGCGATAGTCGCCGGTCGTGGCGGCGAACTCGCGCGTCAGCTCGGACAGGAGCCGGAGGCGCTCGGCCAGGCGGCTGCGCTCGGTGAGCTCGCGTTGGAGCTTGGCCAGGATGCGGCTCGTGGTGATGGCGATGGACGCGTGCGCGCCGAGCTCCTCGAGCAGCGTGAGATCCTCGGGCAGGTACGGGTCGTTCGGGTCGCTGCGCAGCATCACGGCCACGCCGATGGGCTGGCCCTCGGAGCGCAGCGGGACCGCCATCAGGCTGTGGATGGCCAGGCGCTCGACCAGGCCGCGCGGGGACGTGCCGGTCGGCGCGAGCTCGTCGGGCGACGTGCGCTGGACCAGGACGCCGCGACCGGTCGCCAGCGCGCGGCCGGTGAGCCCGTCGTCGATGCGCTGCGGGTGGGCGACGAGCCAGGTCCGCCACTCTTCGAGCACCACCGGATCGGGATGGTAGAGGCCGTCGATGCTGGTGAGGAGGTCGCTGCCCGGCGACAGGAGCCGGATGGAGCAGGCCTCGCCGATGACCTCGCCCACGCGTCGGGCGATGAGCTCGACCAGCGCCAGGTGGTCGCCGGTCGCGCGGCTGAACTCGTGGGTGAGCTCGGACAGGAGGCGCATGCGGCTCGCCATGCGCGCCGAGCCGTCGAGGAGGCGGCTGTTGGCGACGGCGATGGCGGCCTGCGCGCCCAGGTCCTCGACCAGCCGCAGGTCGTCCGGGCCGTAGGCCGGGCTGCGCGAGCCGCGCACCATCAGCACGACGCCGAGCGCGCGTCCGTCCGAGAGGAGCGGCACCGCCAGGACGCTGTGCACGCCGATGCGCTGGAAGACCTCGCGCTGCTCGGCCGGCGCGTTGACCATGAAGGTGGCCGGATCGATCTGCGGGACGAGCACTGACTGCATGGTCTCGGCGACGCGCCCGACGATGCCCGGGCTGCCGGCGCGGGTCGGCTTGCGGATGAGCGTCAGCGCGGCCGCGACGATGTCCGGGTCGGGGTGATGCGCGCTGCCGATGGTCTCGAGCCACTCGCCGTCACGGGAGACGAGGCGCACGGCGCACAGCTCGCCCACCGCCTGGCTCAGCTTGCGCGTGATGACGTCCAGCAGGAGGCGCGAGTCGCGCGTCGCGGCCGAGAACTCGGTCGTCGCCTCCGAGATGAGCCGCAGGCGGGTCTCC
>JAXLYZ010000062.1:0-57995 GCA_046351155.1 Myxococcota bacterium | reverse complement strand
AGGTTGCCCGACAGGCCCTCGCGGATCTGCTCGTCGCTCGGGTCGGGGTGCTCGCGCAGGAGCTCGACCGTCGCCATGATCATGCCCGGCGTGCAGATGCCGCACTGCGCGCCGCCGTGGGTGATGAAGGCGGTCTGCACCGGGTGCAGCTCGGCCGGCCCGGGCGCCAGCCCCTCGATGGTCGTGACCGTCGCGCCCTGGGCCTGCGCCGCCGGCACCAGGCACGAGTTCACGAGGCGCCCGTCGACCAGCACCGAGCACGCGCCGCACTCGCCCTCGCCGCAGCCCTCCTTGGTCCCGGTGAGGTGGCAGTCCTCGCGCAGCACGTCGAGGAGACGCGCCATGGTCCACGTCTCGACCGTGCGCTCGCTGCCGTTCACCCGCATCGTCACGCGCTGCCGGCTCATGCCTTCACCTCCGCCTGGCCTTCGCCCATCGCTCGCATGATCACCTCGGGCAGCGCCGGGATGGTCGGGATCGACACGCCCAGCGCCTGCTCGAGCGCGTTGATGATGGCCGGCGCCGGCCCGTCCATGGGCAGCTCGCCGACCCCCTTGGCGCCGCCCGGCCCGTAGGCGAACGGCAGCTCGACGAAGCGCACGTCGATGGGCGGCACGTCGGCCGCGGTCGGCATGATGTAGTTGGTCATCTGGCCGTTCATGACGCGGCCGTCCTTGTAGACGACGCCCTCGTAGAGCGCCCAGCCGATGGCCTGCGCCACGCCGCCCTCGACCTGGCCGGCCGCCAGCAGCGGGTGCACCACCGTGCCGATGTCCTGCACCGCCGTGAAGTGCTCGACCTTGGCCTCGTAGGTGCGCGTGTCGACGGACACGTCGGCCACGTAGGCGGCCCAGCCGAAGCAGGCGTAGGCCGAGCCGCGGTAGGCCTTGTCGTCCCACACGATGCCGGGCGGCGGCTCGTAGCGCGCGATCTCGACCAGGCGCTCGCCGGGGTGCGCGGCGCGCCAGGCGTCGACCGCGCTCGCGAACTGGGCCGGCGTGTGCGGCTCCTTGCCGAGCAGGCCGTCGTCACGGAGGCGCGCCACGATGGCCTTCACGGCGCGCTCGACCAGCTTGCCGACGACCATGGTCGTGCGCGACGCGACGGTCGGACCCGAGTTCGGCACCGTGCTGGTGTCCGGCTGGGCGACGGTCACGCGGTCGTACGGCAGGTTGGCCGCGTCGGCGGCGATCTGCGCGAAGATGGTGCTGGCGCCCTGGCCGATCTCGGTCGACGCCGCGAGCACCTCGACGATGCCGCCGGCCTTGGCCTCGGCGCCGGCCAGCGACGCCAGGTTGAGCTCGCCCGAGCCGGTGAAGCCCGAGCCGTGGAAGAACGTCGCGAGCCCGATGCCGCGCTTCACCGGGTTCGCCGGGTCGCGGTTCCAGGCGGCGTAGGCCGCGCGCTTCTCGTGCCAGTGCGAGAGCTCGAGCGCGCGGTCGAGCATGGCGTCGAGGTCGATCTTCTCCTCGATGGTCTGCTCGGTCGCGGTCTGGTCGCCCGGGCGCAGGAGGTTCCGCCGGCGGAGCTCGTCGGGCTCGAGGCCCAGCGCCTTGGCGATCTGGTCCATGTGCCGCTCGATGGCGAAGCAGCTCTGCGGCGCGCCGAAGCCGCGGAAGGCGCCGTGCGGCGGGTAGTTGGTGGCGAGCGCGCGCGCGCGCACGCGCACGTTGGGACAGCGATAGGGCCCGCAGGCGTGGATGGTGCCGCGCGACAAGACGACCGCCGACAGCGTGGCGTAGGCGCCGCCGTCGAGGTCGAAGCGCACGTCCATCGCGACCAGCTCGCCGGTCTTCTTGACGGCCGTGCGGTGCCACGTGCGCGACGGGTGGCGCTTGGTCGTGGCCTGCATGTCCTCGGCGCGATCGTAAATCAGCTTGACTGGTTTGCCGCCGGCCTTGAGCGACAAGAGCGCGGCGTGGCCGGCGATCATCGAGGGGTACTCTTCCTTGCCGCCGAAGCCGCCGCCGGTGACGGCCTGCACCACGCGCACCTTGTCGGGCTCGAGGTGGAAGAGCGGCTTCAGCGCCTTGTGCACGTAGTACGGGCACTGCAGCGAGCCCCACACCGTGACCTCGTCGCGCGTGGCGACGGCGACCATGCCCTGCGGCTCGATGTAGAGCTGCTCCTGGGCGCCGGTCGTGTAGGTCCCCTCTATAATGATGAGGTCGGGGTCGGCGAAGGTGGGATCGACAAGTCCCTTGTCGATGCCGATGCGCTTGAAGACGTTGTCGTCGCCGAAGAGCTTGATGTCGGCGGCGACCGCGGTGTCGAGGTCGAGCACGGCCGGCAGCGGCTCGATGTCGACGCGCACGCGCGTCTTGGCCTCCATGGCCTTCCAGCGGTCGGCGCAGGCCAGCAGCACGATGGCCTCGTCGGGGTGGTGGACCACGTCCTTGGCGAGGTAGGGCTGGTCGGGCTCGATGAGGGTCACGACGTTGTCGCCGGGGATGTCGGCGGCGGTGACCACCACGACGTCGGACCAGTCGAAGGCCGGGTCGAAGTGGATGCCGCGGATCTTCCCGTGCGGCACCGGCGAGCGCACGGTCACGCCGTGGAGCACGTCGTCGAACGGGACGTCGTCGATGTAGCGCGCGCGGCCGGTGACCTTTTCGATCCCTTCTTTGCGCGGAGGGTTCTGCCCGATGACCATTCCTCGGGGTTAGCCGAGGGCCGACGGCCTGTCAACGCGCCCAATCCGAGCAGGCCGGGTCGCCAGGCGGACTCCGGACGAACGGGCGAATTGCCAAGGGCGACCGTTCGCGCGTATGCCTCGCCGCTCGCGAATGGGAGAGGTGAGCGATGATCGAGCTGCCCAAGCTGGCGATCCTGTCCGAGGAGATCCTGACGAGCTACGACGGGGCCGCGCCAGCGCCGGCCCGCGGCCAGCTCGCCGCGATCATCATGAAGCTCTTCCACGCCATCGCGCTCGGCGACTTCGCGGCGGCCGGAGAATCCCTGACCGACGACATCGACTTCGCGATCCTGGCGTCGCACGTGGCGTTCCCGGTGCGGCGCGCGGTGGGGCGCGAGGCGGTGCTGGCGGCGTTCAAGATGAACTTCGGCGTGGTCGCCGAGCAGGAGCACGAGCTCGTCTGGCTGGTCGAGGACGGCGCGCGCTGCATCATGGTCTTCCACGAGCGCGGCCGCTCGCTGGCGCTCGGCACCGCCTACGAGGGCTACGGGACGTTCGTCTTCGAGGTGCGCGACGGGCGCGTGGCGATGGTGCGCGAGATCACCGCCGACAGCGCTCCGCCGCGCATATAGCGCGCGATCAGCGCGCCGCGCGGTGGCCGCCGTAGGGGCGGGCCGGGCGCTGCGGCGCGTCGTTCCAGAAGACGTGGCGCACGACCGGGTCTGCGCTGGGCGCGACGGCGAGCGGCGAGCGGATGCGCGCGAGGGTCACCCACTCGTCCCAGTTGCCGGCGTAGCCGTTGTAGTGGACGAGGTAGAGGCCGCGCTGGGCGTCGAGGACCGTGGCGCTCCACCAGCTCGAGCCCCACTGCACGTCGACGCGCGCGCCGAGCGGCACGACCGGGGCCGGGGCGTAGGCGTCGTCGCAGCCGTCGTCGCCGCGGTCGTAGGCCGATTCGTCATAGGTCGAGTCGTCGTAGCCCGAGTCGTCGGTGGCCGCGTCGTCGTAGGTCGAGTCGTCGGCCGCATCGTCGTAGGCCGCGTCGTCGTACGCCGCGTCGTCGTAGGCCTGGCCGTAGCCGGCGTCGCGGCCGCCGAAGCCGACGCTGATGTGGACGCGCGGCTGGGTGGGCCGGCCGCCGTAGGCGAGCGCGGAGGCGCCGAGGCCGGAGGTCGCGAGGACGGTCACGAGGGAGAGCAGGATGCGGCGCATGAGAGACTCCGTGCTGGCAGGTCGCCGGCTGGGCGATCCCCTCGCCCGTGCATTCCCCGACGTACCGGGCGCGCCGATGTTCCTCGCCGTTTGTGACGCGTTCGTCAGCGCCTCCGCTCGCAGTTGTCATGCCGCCGACGCGCCCGGCCGCACTGGACGCCGGGCCGCGATTCGGGCAATCGAGGGCGGTGCCGTCCCGCGCCACGCCGTCGTCGCCGCCGCCCTATCCGCCGGGCTTCCTCTGGGGCGTCGCGACCGCGGCGCACCAGGTCGAGGGCGGCCTGTGCGGGCCGGGCCAGCCGCGCAACAACTGGGCGGCCTTCGAGGACACGGGGCGCGCCGAGCGCACCGGCCTCGGCTGCGACTTCTGGCATCGCTGGGAGGACGACCTCGATCTGGCGCGCGACCTCGGCATCAACGCCTTCCGCATGGGCCTCGAGTGGGTGCGTGTCGAGCCGGCGCCGGGCGTCTTCGACGAGGCCGCGCTCGACCGCTACGCCGCCATCATCGCCGGCGCGCGCCGCCGCGGCATGGAGCCGGTCGTCACGCTCCAGCACTTCACCCACCCCGAGTGGCTCGGACCCGACCCGTGGCTCGACGAGGCGGTGCCGGCGCGCTTCGGGCGCCACGCGCGCGAGACGGCGCTGGCGATCGGAAAGCGCCTTGTCGATCGCCAAGGCCAACCACCCGTCCGCTTCTGGGTCACGGTCAACGAGCCCAACAGCCTGTGCCTGGCGACCTACTATCTGCACATGTTCCCGCGCGGCCTCCGCCACGGCGGGCCGCGGGCGCTGTCGCGCGCGCTGTGCGGCATCATGCGCGCGCACGTCCACGCGCGGCGCGCGCTGCACGACCTCGCCGCGGCCGAAGGCTGGCCCGAGCCGACGGTGACGTACAACGCCTGGGCCTGCGCCTCGTACGCGGTCGATCGCTACCTGGTCGACCTCCTGCGCCCGGAGACGCGCGGCCGCACGCGCGAGCTCGGCCGCGAGTTCCGCAAGGCCGTCGGCGGCCTCGGCGTGCTCGGGCGCATCGCCGACTTCTTCCTGCGCCGCGCCGTGAAGCCCGAGCTGTTCGCGCCGCTCGTCGCCGACCTCGGCAAGGACGAGGACGCGCTCGACGCGCTCGCCTTCGACTACTACGACCCGTTCCTCGGCGACTACGTCGGCTGGCGCGGCATGAAGCGCGAGCCGTGGCAGTGGCCGACGCGGCCCGAGCGGCTGCCGCGCTTCGCCGCCGCCTACCTCGGCGGCCACGCGGGCAAGCGCCTCTTCGTGCTCGAGAACGGCATCGGCACGCGCCCGACCGCCGTGCGCGGCCGCCATCGCCCGGACCGCCTCGGACGCGACCGCGCGCTGGCCGAGGCCATCGGCGCGGTCGACCGCTGCGTCGCGGCCGGCCTGCCCATGGCCGGCTACTTCCACTGGTCGCTCATCGACAACTACGAGTGGGGCTCCTTCGCGCCGCGCTTCGGGCTCCACGGCGTCGACCGCGGCGACGGGCTGGCGCGCCTCGCCAGCGACATCACCGGCGTCGACGCGGCGTCGGCGTATCGCGCGCTGGTGCGCGAGCGGGCGCCGCGCGTCGAGGCGCTGTCGACGATGGAGCCGGCCTACTCGGCGACGAGCGTGCGGTCGGCGCCGTAGGTCGTGCCGCTCGCGTTCTCGGCGACGAGCCGATAGTGCGTGAGCTGGCCCGGCGGCAGCGAGTCGAGCTGGTCGGTGACGGTGCGCGGACCGAGCTCGAGGCCGGCGTAGCGCCAGCCGGTGGCGCGCGCGTAGGTCGTATCGGGGCCGAACTCGAAGCGGAAGTTGGTGGCCTCGCCGAGCGGCGTGACGCGGCCCTCGACCTTGGCGAAGCCGCCGCGCGCGCGGCTCGCCGGCCCGGTCTCGACCAGCGGCGCGGGCGTCGCGGGCACGGTGAAGGTGGCGTCGTCGCTCACCGCGACGCCGCTGTCGTCCTGGGCGACGAGCCGGTAGTGATAGGTCCGGCCGGGCTCGACGGCGCCTGCGAGATCGATGTCGGCGGTGACGGCGTACCAGTCGTCGTCGGTCTGCATGCGCGCGCCCTGGCCGAAGAGCTCGACCTCGCCGAGACCCCAGCGCTCGGCGCGGTAGCCGGACGAGACGCGCACGCGCAGCCACTGCGCCGTCACGGGTGGCGCGACGGGCTCGAGCCAGAAGGCGAAGTTGGCGCCCGCCGGGTGCGACTCGGGCAATGTGCCATTGGCCAGAGAATGCCAATCGACGCCGTCGTCGGACACCTCGACGGCGACGTCCTTCGAGGGCCACTCCGGGTCCTGGTGGAGCTCGACGGCCTCGAGCGTGCACGGCCGCTCGAGGCGCCAGACGAGCTCGAGGGGCGCGCCGCTGGCCGCGCTGCTCCAGGTGTGCCCGGGTCCGTTCCGCCAGCCGTCCCACAGCGGGGCCGGGTCGTCGCCGGCCGGCGCGCTCATGAGGCTGCCGCCGTTGCTCGGCACGAGCAGCGATTCGTTGGCATATTCGAAGGTGACGTCGTCGATGTCGATCGAGCCCTCGGGCTCGGCGCCGTAGTCGAAGAACGTCAGCATGTGGAAGAGGTCGCCGTTCAGGTGTCCGAGCACCTGATCGAGCGGCACGTAGAGGTAGGTGTCGCGCCCGGCGGCGACGTAGTGGCCGGCGTAGGTCCAGAGGTTGGTGTCGGCCTCGAGCTGGTAGGCGGCCGGCTCCCAGGCGCCCGAGAAGAGGCCGTCGGTGATGGGCGCCGCCGAGTAGGCCCAGTTCGACCAGCGCTCGGTGGCCGGGTCGTAGGTCCCGGCGAGGTCGGGCGTGCTCTGCAGCCAGAAGACGAGCTCGCTCAGCTTCTCGACGAAGGCGTTGCCGCGCACCCACGCCGTCACGCGCGCGCGGCGGAAGTCGGGGTCGCCGCCGCCCAGCGCGGCATACACCGGAGCCAGCTCCCAGGCGCCGGGGAACAGGTATTGGATGAGCTCGTTGGCGCCGATGCCGTCGGCGTGGGCCGCGTCGACGTTGCTCGGGAAGGCGTAGCGCACGAAGCCGCCGGCGTGACCGCCGCTCGGCTGGTAGACGAGCGCGTTGCCGTAGCCGCCGGTCCAGCCCGCGAGCCCGGCCGGGGCGGCGTCCCAGGTCTCGCGGTAGTAGGCGCCGAGGCGCGGTCCGAGCGGCGCGGGCGCCGTCGCGTGGCCGTAGTCGGCGGTCGGCCCGACCTCGAACCAGGTGCTGGCGGGGCGGCCGCGCGGCTGCACGCGCCCATTGACCGAGAAGGCGGCGAGGCCGAGCGCGGTCGCCGGACGCGTCTCGACGAGCGTCGGCGGCGGCAGGTCGACGTCGGGCGCGGCGTCGCTGTCGTCGGCGGAGGTGACGTCGGGCGCGATGTCGCTGTCATCGGCGGAGGTGACGTCGGTCGCGGCGTCGCGCGCGGCGTCGTCGGAGCCACAGGCGACGAGCATCGAGAGGTTCGACAGGGCGAGGAGCCAGGCGCGCATGGCGGCATCATCGCCCGAGTCGGGGTCCGACGCGAGCGCGGGCCGGCGCTCGGTGGGCGTCAGAGGTCGACGACCGAGACGCCGGGCTTCTCCGCCAGCGCGGCCAGCGGATAGGTGCCGACGAGGTCCTTCAGATCGTCGGGGATGGCGCCCTCGACGACGGCGATGGTGACGTGGCCCTGGCCGTCGAAGGTGGCCTCGGCGCGCCACGCGGTGGTGGCCAGCTTGCCGTAGATGTCCTCGGGCGGCGTGTCGCCGTCGGCGTCGATCTTGGAGACGCCCTCGCGCTTGCCGAGCGGCACCGACAGGCACTTCAGCGCCGCGCCGTCGAGGCCGCACAGGGTGAGCGTCCACGAGCCCGACTCGGTGACGGCGTTCATGCCGAGGTCGCTGTCCTGGGACGAGTTCTCGGCCACCAGCACCAGCATGGCGCCCTCGCCGGCAGCGAGCGGCCTGAGCTCGAGCGTGTGGATCTCACCCGAGTTGAATATGCCAAATGCGCCGGGCGAATATCCATTTGTCACTTGCCCGACCAGGCGCCAGTCGTCGGCCTTGGCCTCGACGACCAGGTACTCGGCGTCGACGACGCCCATGCCCTCGCCGCTCACGCGCAGGATGGCGGCGCGCCCGATGCCGGTCTCGGCGGGGCCGACGAAGCGCGTGCCGCAGCGGCACGTGGCGCTGTCCGGGCCGCTGTCGCAGTCCCACTCGGCCTTCACCTGCTTGCACACCGCGGCCAGCGCCTTGAAGGTCTTCCGCGGGCTGGCGCCGATCTGAGACTTCAGCTCGTCGATGCGCGCCTTCACCGTGTCGTTGTGACGCGCCGCCCACGAGCTGCGATATTCGTTCAGCGCGCCGCGCGGGTCGCCCTGCTTCTCGAGCACCTGGCCGCGGTTGTAGTGGAGCATGCCGCGCAGGCGGTAGGACGTCTCCTGCGCCAGCGCCAGGCTGGTGAAGCGCTCGGCCTCGTCGAGCGAGCCGGCCAGGAGGTGGGCGTAGCCGATCTCGGCCAGCGCCGTCGGGTGGTTCGGCAGGACCGCCAGCGCCGCCTCGTACTTGGCGATGCCGCCGGCGTAGTCCTTGTCCTTCCGCACCAGGCCGCGGCCGGCGTTGACGAGGCCCCAGAACTCCTTGCGCTTGGCCTTCGCCAGCGCCTTCTCGGCGTCGCTGAGCTCGGGCGGCTGCTGCTTCGTGAGCGGCGCCGCGGGCTGATCCTCCGGCGCGGGCTCCGGCGGCCTCGCCGCCGGGGGCTTGTCCGGCTCGGGCGGTGCGGCGGTCGGCGGCGCGGCGGTCGGCGGCGCGACGGTCGGGCGGCGCGGAGGCGGAGCGGCGCGGACGCGGGCGGCGCAGACGCCGGCGGCTCGGCGGGCGCAGGGGCCGGCGCGGCCGCGGGCGGCGGCGTCGACGGCTTGCCGCAGCCACCGGACGCGAGCGCGAGCGCCGCGGCGAAGAGGACCCACGAGAAGCGACGAGAAGCGATCGAGGGCATGGCGTCTCCTGCGCGCGATGATGCGGCGCAACCCGTGGCCGCGCAATCCGCTTTACCGCCGCGCGCCGGCGACCTATGAGCGGCCCGTGGGTACCTGGGCCATCCTGCTCCTGGCGCTCGGCCTCGCGATGGACGCGACCGCCGTGGCCGCGACGCGTGGCCTCGTGGCGACGCGCGTCAGCGGGCGCGACGCGCTGCGCATCGGCGTCCTCTTCGGCGGCTTCCAGGCCGCCATGCCGGCGCTGGGCTGGGCCCTGGGCGCGGGCCTCGGCTCGGCCATCCAGGCGGTCGATCACTGGATCGCCTGGGGCATCCTCACGCTGCTCGGCGGGCGCATGATCTGGCAGGCGCTGCGCGGCGGCGAGGCCGAGGCCGACGACGGCCACCTCGAGTGGAAGGCGCTCTTGCCGCTCGCGGTCGCGACCAGCATCGACGCTCTCGCCGCCGGCGTGACCCTGCCGCTGGCCGGCGCCCCGTTCGCCTTCACCATCACCGCCATCGGCCTCGTGACCGCCGCGCTGTCGGCCGCCGCGCTGCTCGCCGGTCGCCGCCTCGGCGCCCACTTCGGCAGCCGCGTCGAGGTCCTGGGCGGGGTCATCCTCGCCGGCCTCGGCGCCAAGATCCTCATCGAGCATCTGGCCAACGGCACCTGACCGGCGCGCGATGACCGCGCGACGAGGAGATGTCTCGACGGCGCCCGCCGACCGCGGTAGACCGAACGGGTGATCCCTGCGCTGCGACCGTGCCTCGTCCTGGCCATGCTCGCGGGCTCGGCGCTCCCGGCCTCGGCCTCCGAGTCGACCGACGAGGCGACGTGCCCGGACGTCGAGCACCCCGACATCCTGTCCATCGGCAGCTCGACGCTCGGCTCGGTGCTGGGCCCGATGCTCGGCGCCGCGTTCCAGCGCGACGGCCTGACCCACCACTTCTACGGCGTCGCGTCGTCCGGCCTGGCGCGCCCCGACTACCACGACTGGCTGGCCGGCGCCGCCAAGCTCATCGGGACCTACGACCCCGACGTGGTGGTGGTCGAGCTCGGCACGAACGACTTCCAGCCGCTTTGGGAGGTCGATCACTGGGTGCGCCGCAGCGCGCCCGAGTGGGAGACGCTCTACGCCCAGCGCATCGACGCGCTGCTGGCGGTCATCGGCGGCCCCGACAAGCAGCGCCTCATCCTGTGGATGGGGCCCTACTGCTTCGCGGCCGACAACGCCATCGAGCAGGGCCCGGTCATCGATCGGCTGCTGCGCGACCGCCTCGCGACCTGGGTCGCCTCCGGCGGGCGCGCCCGCTACGTCGACGCCTGGGGCGCCACCACCGACAAGCGCGGCTGGCCCATCGTCAAGCGCAAGCTGCCGGGCCTGAACGGCACGCTGGAGATCCGCACCGACGACGGCATCCACCTGAAGGGGTTCGTCGTGCGGAAGCTCTTCGCCGAGCCCATCATCGAGACGGTGCGCGCCTGCGTGGCGGCCAAGCTCGAGCGCGAGCACCCGACGGCCAGCGACGAGTCGCCGGCCGAGGTCGAGAACCCCGGCGGCCAGTGACCTAGGAGCAAGACATGGGCGGACTCGGTGACTTCGCAAAGGCCATGGCGCAGATCGGCAAGGCCATCGGAGCGGCCGCGCTGGAGAAGATGGAGCGCGAGATGGCGCACCGCCTGGCGGCCGAGCTGGCCTCGCCCAACGTCGAGCGCAGGATGGCGGTGGTCGACAAGATCCGCGCGGCGCTGAAGACGAGCGAGCTGCCGCTGTCGCAGCTCGACCGCGCCAAGATCGACGCCGAGCTGCGCGCCGTGACGGTGAAGCCGCGCTCGGCCGCGGCGCTGCTGGCCTTCACCGAGGCGGCCCAGCGCGCCGGCTGGACCTCGCTCCAGCGCTTCGTCTTCCTGCAGCAGGTGGTGCCGAGCGGGCCCATCTCGCTCGGCGACATCCGCATCGGCGACGTCAACATGACCCCGCCCGAGGGCAAGCCCGGGCTGCAGCTGGTGCCGAACAGCGAGGGCGAGGCGCCGCCGCACGACCCCGCGGCCGCCTACGACGCGGCCGCGGACGCGCTGTCGCGCCGCGACGCCGCGCCGGCCGAGAGCCAGCCGCCGGCCGAGACGGCGGTCGCGCCGAGCGAGCCGACGCCGAGCGAGCAAACGCCGAGCGAGCCGACTCCCGGCGAGCCGACTCAGGCAGACTGACAAATTCAGCCAGGATTTGCGTCATGCGACTCTCGATCGTCATCTCCTGGGCTGCGCTGTCGCTGGCTGCCTGCGGCAGCACGAACGGCGCGCGCGACTCCGGCGCGGACGGCTCGGGCCCGACCAGCACCACGCTCATCTCGGGCGACGACGCGGTCGCGCGCGTGCTCGACGCGGTGCGCGCCGTGCCCGAGGTGCAGGCGCTCGAGGCGCGCATGCGCGCCGACGGCGTGGCGCTCATCGGCCGCCTCGACTCCGACCCGGACGAGCCGGCGCCGTCGGTGTGGGAGGTCTACGTCGGCGAGGACCACCCCGATCACACGGTGCGCCTGTGGTCGTTCAAGGTCGACGCCCGGAGCGGCGCCATGAGCGTCGTCGATCCGGTCACGCTCGAGGAGCAGAGCTTCGACGCCTGGAAGAAGGCGCTCGCCGCCAACCCTCCCTGAGGGCCAGCTCGATCCGAACGAGCACCGCCGCGCCGCGCCGCGCGCGATCGCGGCGCCGTCGCGAGGCCCGCCGCCAGGGAAGCCCCCATTGCTGCGTTCGGCCGGAGGCGTATCGGAGTCAGACCGATCGCCGGCCCGCGCGCGCGCTCGGGCGGGCCGCGGTCGGGCAGCTCCTCGCCTCGGAGACCCATGCCGACCACCGCCTCGCCGCTCCTCCGGAGCCTGTTCGTCGAGCTGTTCCAGACCGAAGCGTGCGCCAGTTCTTCCTCGACCGCAGCGTGTCGCGCGAGAAGTCCTACCGCGGCACGCTCATCGGCATGCACCACGGCGTCGACCTGATGCGGCTCGTGCGCGCGACGGCCGGGGCCGAGAGCCGCCCGACCATCGACGCCTTCTGCGATGCGTGGCTCGACGCGCGGCCGGCGCTCGTCGCCCAGGCGGTGATGCAGCTCCGCTGGTTCGGCGAGCGACCCGAGCTGGCGCGCCAGCGCGCGTCCTCGCCGCTGCGCGCGTCGCGCCGAGCGCCCGCGCGCCGGCAATGGACGCCGGCCCGACGCTCGAGCTCGCGGCCTCGACGCGTGGCGCCGCGCGCGCTACAGAGCCAGCATGACGCTGCACCTGACGACCTGCTCCTTGTGCGAAGCCAGCTGCGGCCTGGTCATCGACGTCGACGGCGGGGCGGTGAAGAAGATCCGCGGCGACGCCGACGACCCGCTGAGCCGCGGCCACATCTGCCCGAAGGCCGTCGCGCTGCAGGACATCCACACCGACCCCGACCGGCTGCGCGTGCCGCTCGTGCGCGACGGCAACCGCCACCGCGAGGTCGGCTGGGACGAGGCCTTCGACCTGGTCGGGCGCCGCCTCGAGGAGGTGCGAGCCGCCCACGGCGCCGACGCGCGCGCGCTGTTCATCGGCAACCCGACCATCCACAACGTGTCGGCGATGATCTTCACGCCGCTCTTCGCGGCCATGCTCGGCACCAGGAACCGCTACTCGGCGGCCTCGATCGATCAGCTGCCGCAGATGGTCGCGGCCCACGCCATGTTCGGCCACCAGCTGCTGGTGCCGGTGCCCGACATCGATCGCACCGATTTCATGCTGGTCTTCGGCGCCAACCCGGCGGCCTCCAACGGCAGCCTCATGACCGCGCCGGGCGTGACCGATCGCCTCGACGCCATCCGCGCCCGCGGCGGCAAGGTGGTGCTGGTCGACCCGCGCCGCACCGAGTCGATGCGCCACGCCGACCAACACCACTTCATCCGGCCCGGCACCGACGCGCTGGTCATGCTGGCCATGCTCGAGACCCTCTTCGTCGAGAAGCTCGGGCGCCCCGGCCGGCTGGCCGCCATGTGCGACGACCTGGCCGAACTCGAGGCGCTGGCCCGCCGCTTCCCGGCCGAGCGCGTGGCGGCCCGCACCGGCATGGCCGCGACCGCCATCCGCCAGCTCGCGCGCGACTTCGCCGCGGCGCCGCGCGCGGTCGTCTACGGCCGCATGGGCATCTCGACGCAGGCCTTCGGCACGCTGGCGTCGTGGGCGCTCAACGGCCTGAACGTCGTCACCGGCCGCGTCGACGCCGAGGGCGGCGCCATGTTCCCGGCGCCGGCCATCGACGGCCTGAAGCTGTCGAAGGCCTACGGCCCGGGCAGCTACGATCGCTACCGCAGCCGCGTGCGCGGCCTGCCCGAGTTCTCCGGCGAGTTCCCGGTGGCCACCCTGGTCGACGAGATCGAGACGCCCGGCCCGGGTCAGGTGAAGGCGCTCGTCACCATGGCCGGCAACCCGGTGCTGTCGACGCCCAACGGCCGCCGCCTCGAGCGCGCGCTGGCGAGCCTCGACTTCATGGTGTCGATCGACTTCTACCTGAACGCCACCACGCGCCACGCCCACGTGATATTGCCACCCGCCTCGCCGCTCGAGCGCGACCACTATGATTTGGCACTCTTCCATTTCTCGGTGCGGAATTTTGCCAAATTCTCGCCGGCGGTCTTCGAGCGCCCGCCCGAGGCTCGCCACGACTGGGAGATCCTGGCCGCGCTGAGCGAGCGCCTGGCCGGGAAGAACCTGCTCAAGCGCACCGCCGTGCGGCTGACGAAGAAGCTCGGGCCGCGCCGCATCCTCGACGTCGCGCTGCGCACCGGGCCGCACGGCGTGCGCCCGTTCGGCCGGACCGGGCTCAGCCTGAAGGCGCTGGCCGAGCAGCCGCACGGCGTCGACCTCGGCCCGCTCGAGCCGGCGCTGCCGGGTCGCCTGCGCACGAAGAGCGGGCGCGTGAAGCTGGTGCCGGCCTTCGTGGCGCAGGACCTCGGCCGCCTCGAGGCCGACCTCGAGCTCGGCAACGCGGCGCCCGACGTGGCGCTCGACCTCGAGATGATCGGGCGTCGCCACCTGCGCTCGAACAACTCGTGGCTCCACAACAGCCAGCGCCTGGTGAAGGGCCAGAACCGCTGCACCGTGCTCATGCACCCGAGCGACGCGGCCGCGCGCGGCCTGGGCGACGGGCAGTCGGTGGTGGTGGCGAGCCCGCGCGGCGAGATCGTCCTGCCGCTCGAGACCACCGACGACATCATGCCCGGCGTGGTGTCGGTGCCGCACGGCTTCGACGGCGCCGACCGCTCGGCCGACCCCCACGCCGGAGACGCGGGCGCGCTGCCGCCGATGCGCCTCCGGGTGCAGCTGGCCCACGCCGGCGCCAGCACCAACGACGTGACCGACGAGCGCCGCGTCGACGCGCTGTCGGGCAACGCGGCCTTCAACGGCACGCGCGTGCGGGTGCGCGCCGCCGCGCCGAGCTGAGGTTTTTCCCGGCCCTTTACACGCCGCACCGAGCGCGCCGCGTAACGTGACGTCCGTCGCCCCGAGCGAGGAGGATGTCGGCGATATCGAGCTATCGCCGAAGCTGCGCGCGCGCGCATCGCCGTCGTGCTGGCGCTGGCCGCCGTGACCAGCGTCGTCGTGTGGGCCCAGACGCGCGGGCCGCGCCGCAGCGCGCGACCCCGTCCATGAGCGTCGCGGCGCCGCCGCCTGCGCCGGTCGCCGCGCCCGCGCCGGCGCCGCCGACCCCGGTCGCCGCGCCCGCACCCGCGCCGAAGGCGATGCGCCCGATCGGGAGCCCCGGGACGCGCGCCGCGAACGCCGTCGCCAACCCGCCGCCGCAGCCCGCGCCGCAAGCCGCCGTCGAGCAGCTGCCCAGCGACCGCGAGGTCTACTTCTCGACCAGCAAGGCGGCCATGGCCCCGAGCTTTGGCAACGACGATCGCCCCGACGCCGGCCCGGAGGCGCCCGATGCTCACTGACACGATCCTGCCCGCGCTCGCGACCTTCGCCTTCCTGGCGCTGGTCATGCTGCCGCTCGAGCGCCTCTTCCCGCGCCGCGCGCAGCCCATCCTGCGCCGCGAGTGGTGGACCGATCTCGCCTTCTTCGCCGGCCAGCAGCTCGTCTGGCGCGGGCTCGCCCTGGCGCTGCTCGGGGCGCTCGGGCACTGGCTCGATGCGAATATGCCAAATTCGGCGCGCGCCGCCATCGCCGGGCTCGACCCGCTGGTCCAGGCGCTCCTGGCGATCGTCCTGTGCGACCTCGTCGTCTACTGGGGCCACCGCCTGTCGCACGCGGTGCCGCTGCTGTGGCGCTTCCACCGCGTGCACCACACCGCGCCGACGCTCGACTGGCTCGCCGCCTATCGCGAGCACCCGGTCGACGGCCTCTACACCATGGTGCTCGAGAACCTGCCCGCGCTCGCGCTCGGCTTCCGCCTCGAGGCCATCGCCGGCTTCGTCATGCTGCGCGGCATCTGGGCGGTGTTCATCCACTCGAACATCCGCCTGCCGGTGGGACCGCTGAAGTACGTCCTCGGCTCGCCCGAGCTGCACCACTGGCACCACCACGTCGGCCACGGCGGCGCCAAGAACTTCGCCAACCTGATGCCGCTCATGGACCTCGTCTTCGGCACCTACTACGCGCCGCGCGGCGTCGAGCCCGAGCGCCTCGGCACCGACGAGGCCGTGCCCCATCGCTACCTGGCGCAGCTCGCCTTCCCGTTCCTGCCCGCCGCGCGCGTGCGCCCGCCGCTCAGGCGATGCGCAGCACCGTCTGCCCCTGCGAGTGCCCCTCGCCGACCTGCCGCAACGCCTCGGCGGCCTCGCCCAGCGCGTAGCTGCGCTCGATCACCGGCCGCGCCTTGCCGCTCTCGACCAGCTCTTTCAGGACCTCGAGGTCGGCCGCCTTGGGCGTCATCACGAAGGTGGTGAGGCGCTTCTCCGTGAAGAGCGAGGTCACGAGCACGCGCACGAGATAGAAGACCGGGCCGACCCAGTCCCCGCCGCCGCCCGAGCACGAGACGAAGGTGCCGCGCGGCGTCAGCGCGCCCTTGAGATCCGACAGCGAGCGGTTGCCGACGGTGTCGAAGATGACGTCGTACTGCGCGCCGTCGGCGCAGAAGTCCTCCTTCGTGTAGTCGACCACGCGATCGGCGCCGAGCGCGCGCATGCGCTCGACGTTGCGCGTGCTGCACACGGCGATCACCTCGGCGCCCATGGCCTTGCCGATCTGCACCGCCCAGCCCCCGACCGCGCCCGACGCGCCGTTCACCAGCAGGCGCTGGCCCGGCTTCAGGCGGCCGGCGTCGCGCAGGCCGCGCAGCGCGGTCGCCCCCCACGGCACGAGCGCCGCCTCCTCGAACGACAGGTTGTGCGGCTTCGGCGCCAGCCGCTCGGCCGCCAGCACCACGTACTCGGCGAAGGCGCCGTGCGCCGCCTGGCCGAAGACCTCGTCGCCCTGGCGGAAGGCCGTGACCCCCGCCCCGACCGCCTCGACGCGGCCCGACAGGATGGCGCCCGGCACGGCGTGGCGCGGGCGCGGGATGCCACCGAACGGGGTGAGCCGGATGAGGTAGGGCTTGCCGGTCACGACGTGGTGATCGCCGATGGTCACGCCGGCGGCGTGCACGCGCACCAGCACCTCGCCGTCGCCGGGCGCGGGGCGCGGCACCTCTTCGAGCGCCAGCACGTCGGGCTGGCCGTAGCGGCGCTGCACCATGGCGCGCATGGTCTGGGTGGCGGCGTAGTCGAGGGTCATGGCGGGGTCGGCGGCGTTCATCGGCGGTCTCCTGGAGTGGGGTCGGCGTCCAGCGCTCGACTTACGGCGTAAGTTGCGCCCGCCCGCGAGACCTGTCAAGACTTACTTACGGTGTACGTACGGAGACGCCGACAGGAGACGACGCGATGCCCGAGAAGAGCGCGAGCAAGACGAAGAAGGCGCCGGCCAAGCGCGCCCCGCTGAGCGCCGACAAGGTGCTCCGGACGGCGCTGCGCATGGTCGACAAGGACGGGCTCGGCGCGCTGTCGATGCGCAACCTGGCCGCCGCGCTGAAGGTCGAGGCCATGTCGCTCTACAACCACGTCACCAACAAGGAGCACATCCTGGACGGCCTGGTGGAGCTGGTGGTGAGCGAGATCGAGCTGCCCGATCCGGCCGCCGGCGACTGGCGCGCGACCATGCGCGCGCGGGCGCAGTCGGCGCACGCGGTGCTGATGCGCCACCCGTGGGCGACGATGCTGTTCGTGTCGCGCCTCAACATCGGGCCGAACATGCTGCGCTACGTCGACCGCACCATCGGCTGCCTGCGCGAGGCGGGCTTCTCGTATCCGCTGGCCGACCACGCCTGGAACGCGCTCGACGCCTACATCTACGGCTTCACGCTGCACAAGCTGAACTTCCCGCTCGACCCGTCGGAGTACGCGTCGTCGGCGAAGCAGTTCCTGCCGATGATCCCGGTCGAGCAGTTCCCCTACCTGAACGGCATGTCGCAGGCGATCATCAGCGGTCGCCACGACGGCATGCACCAGCTCGAGCTCGGCCTCGAGCTGATCCTCGAGGGGCTCGAGCGGCTGCGGCGCGCCAAGGGCTGACGTCTCCATGCCTTCCGGCACGACGAGCGAATGGAAATGCCAGCATGGAGACGTCAGGCTCTCCCCCTGCCCCCGCGAGCGCGGGCGTAGGGGGCGCCGGCGACCTCGTGAGCTCGACGCTCCCGCGACGCGGGAGCGGTGAGCGCACGAACGGAGCCGCGGGGGTTTCCAACTGACGCGCGCGGCCTACTCGAAGACCAGCACCTCGACCGCGCCGAGCGGCAGCCGCACGCCCAGCGCGGCGCCCTCGCGCGTCACGGCGATCGGGCCGGCCTCGAGCGCGCGCGCGCTCGTGCGGCGGCCGCCGTCGTCGACGCTGAGGCTCAGGTCGGCGATGGGCGCGCCGGTCCAGTTGAGGACGATCACCACGAGCGATCGGTCGCTCTCGAGCACCTGTGTCTCGACGCCGATCTGATCGACGCGCGCACGCTTGCGCACGCCGGCGAGCCGCGGGCCGAGCGTGGCGTAGGCGCGCATCGCCGCGTCGCCCAAGGGTGCCAGGCGATCGGGTCGGGTGTCGACGCGGCCCTGGTGGTGCTCGAGGCCGGGCCAGAAGCCGAGCCCGACGACGCGGCCGGCGCCGACGCTGCGGGCGATCACCAGCGGCTGGCCGTCGCCGTCCGTGGCCAGCACCGAGACGTCGCCGGCCGTCGGCAGCAGCGGCTGGACCGGCCCGACCGCGCGCGCGGCGACCAGGCCCGCGGCCGTGCCGGAGGCGGTCGGGACGAGCTCGGCGGCGATCGGCGGGTTGTGGCCGAAGCCCCACGGGTTCGGGTTCGGGCGCTCGTCGGGGCGCGTCGCGACGCCGAGCAGCTCGTCGAAGCGCGCGCTCGGCTGGCCGAGCTCGTCGGCGACCCCGGCGCTCGGCAGGAGCACCAGCGTGCCGCCCGCGGCGACCCAGCTCGCGATGGCCTCCTGGGCGGCCGCGGCGACGTTCGGCCCGGTCGCCACCAGGGCGCGGTGCTTGCGCGCGGTGAGCGCGCCGGCCGCGACGTCGTCGTCGTCGAGCGGGTCGAAGTCGAGGTTCGCCGCGGTGAAGGCGGGCGCCAGGAAGCCCGGCTCGCCGAGGTAGGCGCGGTGGTCGCCGTAGCTCGGGTCCCAGAGGAGGCTCGCGTCGGGCGCCAGCAGCGCGACCGCACCGTGGTCGGGGCGGCCCGGCAAGACGTCGGCCTCGATGCGCGCCAGGCGCTCGAGCGCCTTGGCGATGCCGGCGTAGGCGGCGGGGTTGTCGGACCAGCAGTTGCCGGGGAAGAGCGGCTCGGGGCCGAAGGTCCAGACGTCGACCATCTTGAGTCCGCGGCCGACGAGCTCGAGCAGCTTCAGGCTCGGGCCGTCGGGCACGCCGCCCATGACGCCGCCGATGAGGTAGCTGCCGAAGGGGCGGCCGGCGAGCTCGGCCATGCGGCGGAGGTAGTCGCCGGGCAGCGACCAGTCGGACGCCAGGCGGTCGGGGAACCAGTCCTCGGTCCACGGGTTGGCGGCGCCGGCGCGCCCGTAGCCTAGCCAGTCGAGGCTGCCGAAGCCCGAGCGCGCGCTGCTGTCGCCGTTGATGGCGTAGGCCGTGCCGGGCGTCGGCAGGCCCCACACGTTCAGGTTGTTGAAGTTCGACGACACGATGAGCTGGCGGCCGGCGCGGGCCTCGAGCGCCTCGCGCGCGAGCCGGAAGGCGCGCGCCGCCTGGGCCGGGAAGAAGCGCATGGTGGCGGCGAAGCGGCGGTTGCCCTCGGGCGTGCCGCGCGCCTCGCCGGTCGTCGGGAAGAGCTCGTCGAAGGAGGCCACGCCGTAGCTCGCGGCCGGCTCGCCGAGGGCCTCGACCCAGCCCTGGAAGCGGGCCAGCAGCGCCGGATCGGCGGCCACGCGATCGGTCTCGCTCGGGTAGTACCAGCCCGGCTCGTCGGCGATCTTCAGGTCGGCGACCTCGCTCCAGTCGCGGCCGGCGGTGGCCAGGTCGGCGCCCAGCGTGGTGTCGATCCAGGCGTCGATGGCGGCCGGCGCGAAGGCGTCGGCGTCGCTGGCGAAGTAGCTCGGAGGCGCATAGACGGCGCCCGTGACGCGCTCGATGTGCCAGGCGTGGAGCGCGTCGCGGAGCTCGCTCGCCGGCAGCCGACCCCAGGCGTAGGCGGTGACGACGTTGCAGCCGAGGCGCGCCACCGCCTCGACCTCGGCCGCCAGCTGGCGTCGGCTGCCCTGCCCGCCCAGCACGTGGAAGCACGACACCGGGAACGCCACCGGCCGCGGCATGGTCACCGGCGCGACCGCGCGGGCCCAGTCGCGATAGCGCTCGGCGCGCTCGTCCATCGACTCGACCAGCGCCGCGCGCGCCTCGGGACGGACGCGGCCGCCGGGCAGGAACAAGAGCGCCTCCGAGCCGACGACGTCGAGCTCCATCGTCTGGAGGGTGGTCGCGCCGTCGTCGACACGCGCGCGGAGGTGCAGCCGATCGAGCGGCTGATAGCTCGCGACGCGCGCCAGCACGGCCCCGTCGCGACCGCGCAGCAGGCTCTCCAGCGGCAGCGCGACGCCGGGCGTGAGCGGCGGCGTCTCGGCCGCCGCGCCGCCCACCAGCTCGAGGTGGAGGTCGCTCAGCGCCGCGGCCGGATCGGCGACGGTGGGGCCGTCGGCGTCGACCACGTCGAGCAGGTCGACCGTCAGCGCGAGCCCCGACGGAAACGAGCGGCCGGCCGCCAGCGGGCGCGGCTCGGCCAGCGCCACGACCGCTCCCGCGGCGGGCGCGGCGAGCCAACGCAGATAGCGCCCGGGCGCGCTCGCGAGCACCTCGGGCGGGCCGGCGAGCGTGACCCCGTCGGCGTCCACGGCGAGCGTCGCGCGCACGAGCTCGGCGCCGTCGGGGGTGGCGAGCCCGGTCGCCTGGTCGGCGAAGACCGTCTCGCGCGCCCACACCAGCGCGCGCCCGTCGCTGGCCACGGCGGTGGCGCGCGTGTCGGCCAGCGTCGCGGTCGCGGCGCCCGGGGACAGAGGGCGCGCGGTGAGCGGCGCGCGCACGTCGGGGGCCAGCTCGTAGGGCGGGTACGGCGCGGTGGCGAGGCGGACGAGCACGTCGCCGACGGCGATGGGCGCGAGGTAGCCCTCGGCGACGTCGCACGCCTCCCAGCAGGCGGCGTCGAGCGGCGCGCTCGGGTCGATGGCCGGGCGACCGTCGGCGGCGAGCGGCACCGACTCGAGCAGGCCGGGGTAGGTCGCGGCCCACAGCCGGTCGCCGCGGGTGAAGACGGCGCGCTTGCCCGAGCCGCCGAACTCGAAGACCTCGGGTGGGCCGGCCATGGGCCAGCCGTCGGCGTCGAGCGGCACCAGGCGGACGCCGGCCTCGCCGAAGCCGGTGAGGTAGAGCCAGCGGCCGTCGGGCGCCACGGCGATCGACTCGATGGCGTGATAGGGCTGGCCCGAGTCGATGAGGCGCGGCGAGCCGGCGCCGGGCTCGGCGCTCGGCGAATCCATGGGATCCCAACGATCGTCGAGGGCCCAGGCGACGAGGTCGAGCATGGGCGTCCGGACCGGGAAGCCGCTGGCGTCGAGGGGCGTCAGGGCCGCATACAGGCGGCGCCGGACCGGGTCGACCACGAGCGCGGCCAGGGTGTCGCGGGCGCCGGGCGCCAGCGGCTCGGGGCTGTCGCGGCGGCGCGCGATGGTGGCGCCGTCGAGGTCGCTCGCGAGCGTCGGGTCGACGACCCACAGGTTGTCGCGCGCCGGCGCATCGGAGAGCTGGAGCCCGAGGTAGACGCGCGCGCCGTCGGGGGCGATGGCCATCGAGGCGAGCAGCGGTCGCCCCTCGGGCATGTCGATGACGTGCGCGCGCGCCGGCTCGGGGCCGACGTCGGCGGCGTCGAGCGTGTCGCCGTCGTCGGGCTCCGCGTCGGCGTCACCGGCGCCGGCGACATCCGCGTCCGTCGGCGGCTCGGTCGTATCGGCGACGGCGTCGGACGCGGCCTCGCCGTCGCGGTCGCGGACGCCGTCGGTGCATGCCGCGGTGAGGCACAGGAGGACGGCGAGCGGGCGGACGATCACCAGGCCTTGTCTCACACCTCCTCGGCGCGCGCAGCCGTCGCCTCGATCGCCGCGGTCGACGGCGCAAACCTAACCGACTGATCATTCAGTCGACAAGCTGGCGGCGCGACGGGGGTGGATCCATCCGCCAAAACAAAAGGCTTGACGGTCATCGCCGGCTGCTGCATCCATGGCCACGTCGGCCGAATGAACATTCGGTCGACCACGAAACGCCGCCCCGGAGCCGCCCCGATGAAGCCCGCCCACGCCCTCGCCCTCGCCGCCACCGCGCTCACCGCCTGCTGGGACCTGCCGCCCGGCGACAAGACCTCGCCCTACTTCTACAGCGACGTCTTCCTCGAGAAGTACGCCGACGAGCTCGTGGTCGGTGAGCTCGAGCCGGGCCCGGTGCCGCTCGCCCATCCGCGCACGGTGCTGCTCATCACCGGCGTCACCATCAAGGCCCAGTGGTTCGACCCCATCGTCGCGCGCCTCCGCCGCGACGGCTTCGTGCCCGTCGTCTACGAGCCGCCGGAGCTCCTCTCGGGCGACCTCTTCCAGGCCTCGCGCGACCTCGCCGACGTGGTCGACCGCGTGCTCGCCGACAGCGGCCAGAGCAAGATCGACATCCTGGCCGAGTGCACCGGCGGCCTCATCGCGCGGCACTACATCCAGTCGCTCGGCGGCGCGCCCAAGGTCTCGCGCCTCGTCACCTTCGTGTCGCCGCAGCACGGCGTCGAGAAGGCGCCGCTGGCGGCGCTCATCGCCGGCTGGCCCGCGCTGTACGACCTGTCGCCGGGCAGCGAGTTCCTCGACGCCGTCAACAGCGTGCCGCTGCCGCCGAGCGTCCCGGTCACCTCGATCTACACGTGCAGCGACGAGTACATCCAGCCGTACCAGACCTCCATCATCCCGGGCGCCACCAACATCGGCCTGTGCGACGGCTTCGTCGGCCACTTCCAGACCTTCTACGACCCGAGCATCTACCTCATCATGCACACGGCGCTGACCACGCCGCTGGCCGGCGAGGTCGACCCCGACACCGACCCCGGCGCGACCGACCCCGACACCGACCCCGGCGCGACCGACCCCGACACCGAGCCCGACGGCGACCCGACGGTCGTGCCCACCACCCCCGACGACGGCGCCGACCCGCTCGAGGTGCACCACGACGACCCGCAGTCGCTCGAGCCGCGCGACGTCTCCGGCGTCGGCTGCGGCGCGGGCGGCGACGCCACCGGCCTCGGGCTCGCGGCCGCGACGCTCGGCCTCGCGCTCGTGCGCCGGCGCCGCGCGCCGCGCGCGTCGTGACGCCCGACGCACCGTCGTCGACCGCGCCGCGGTTGACAGCGACCGCGGCCTCCGCGCAGGATCCGCGGCGATGAAAGCGGCCAGGGCCACGCGCGGGCGAACAGCGGCCCCAGCCGAGCGACGCGACGACATCCTCGCCGCCGCGCTCGAGTGCTTCGTCACCGCCGGCTTCCACGGCACCGCGGTGCCCGAGGTGGCCAAGCGCGCGGGCGTCGCGACGGGAACCATCTATCACCACTTCGCGAGCAAGGAGGCGCTGGTCAACGCGCTCTATCGCAAGTGGAAGGAGCTCATCGCGCGCCGCGTGCTCACCGCCTTCCCGCCCGGCGCCGCGGTGCGCGAGCAGTTCCGCGCGGTGTGGCGCGAGATGACGGCCTTCGCGCTGGAGAACCCGGACGCCTTCGGCTTCATCGAGCTCCACCACCATCGCTCGTATCTCGACGCCGAGAGCCTGGCCATGGAGAACCGGCTCAAGGACTTCGGCGCCACCATGGTGAAGCGCGCGCAGGACCTGGGCGAGGTGAAGCCGGGCCCGACCGCGCTGCTCATGGAGCTGGTGTTCGGCGCCTTCAATGGCATGATGCGCGCGCACTCGGAGGGGCGCCTCGACCTCACCGACGAGGTCCGCGAGCTCGCCGAGAGCGCCTGCTGGGACATGATCGCCCGGCACGGCTGAGGCACCCCGCCTGCAGCACCGGAGACCGACCATGACCTCGACCCGCGCCTACGCGACCCACAGCGCCACGACCCCCATCGTCCCGTTCACCTTCGAGGCGCGCCCGCTCGGCGCGCGCGACGTGTCGATCGACATCCTCTTCTGCGGCGTCTGCCACTCCGACATCCACCAGGCGCGGAACGAGTGGGGCGGCTCGGCCTACCCGATGGTGCCCGGCCACGAGATCGTCGGGCGCGTGCGCGAGGTCGGCGCCGAGGTCACCAAGGTGGCCGTCGGTGATCTGGCCGCCGTCGGCTGCATGGTCGACAGCTGCCGCGTGTGCGCGAGCTGCAAGGACGGCGAAGAGCAGCACTGCGAGACGCGCGCCGTGTGGACCTACAACAGCACGCACTTCGACGGCACCCCGACCTACGGCGGCTACGCCGAGCGCATCACCGTCGACGAGGCCTTCACGCTCGTCGTGCCGAAGGGCATGGACCTGGCGCGCACGGCGCCGCTCTTGTGCGCCGGCATCACCACCTGGTCGCCGCTCAAGCACTGGGGCATCGGCCCGGGCCACAAGGTCGCCATCGTCGGGCTCGGCGGCCTCGGCCACATGGGCCTGAAGCTCGCCCACTCGCTGGGCGCCCACGTGACCCAGCTCACGACGTCCCCGGGCAAGGCCGACGACGCGCGCCGCCTCGGCGCCGACGACGTGGTGGTGACGCGCGACGCGGCCGCGGTGAAGGCGCTGCGCGGGCGCTTCGACTTCATCCTCGACACGGTGTCGGCGCCGCACGACCTCGGCACCTACCTCGGCATGCTGGCGCGGAACGGCAGCATGGTGCTGGTCGGCCTGCCCGAGAAGCCGGCCGTGGTGGCGGCCGGCATGCTGGCCGCCAAGCGCCGGCGCCTGGCGGGCTCGAGCATCGGCGGCATCGCCGAGACCCAGGAGATGCTCGACTACTGCGCCGCGCACGACCTCGCGGCCGACATCGAGCTCATCCCCATCCAGAAGATCAACGAGGCGTACGACCGGCTCATGGCCAACGACGTGAAGTACCGGTTCGTCATCGACATGGCTTCCTTGCGCTGAGCGACGGCGCGCGCGGCGGGAAGCTCCCCCGCCGCTCCGCCACACGGCGGAGCCGATCTCGCCCGGGCGGCGGATACCGCGCGGCGCGGCGTCGACGCAGAGTCCAGCCACGACCGACGGCAACCCTGCCGCCTCGGCCGGCCCCTCTGTGTCCTCCCTCCGACAAGCCATCTACGAAAGGAGCTTTCGCATGAAGCCGCTCTTCTGCCTCGTCGCGTCCATCCTCGCCCTCACCAGCCTCGGCGCCGCCGCCCACGCCGAGAACTGGAACTGCCAGTACCAGGGCAGCTGGACCACCAACTCGACCGGCAACACCGGCGAGTTCAACTGGTCCGTCCTGTGGACCGCGACCGGCGGCGGCTGGCGCATGCAAGGCGAGTACGACGACCGCTACGGCCACTCGATCCTCGACGGCAAGTGCAGCACCAGCGAGTGCACCTTCCGCCAGACGTACCGCTCCGGTCAGCTGGCCGGGAAGGTCTACTACTGGCAGGGCAACTACAGCGACGACCACACCCGCCCGGGCGAGACGGTGAACCGCTTCACCGGCACCTGGGGCTACTCGCCCGACGCGCGCGACGGCGGCCCGTGGGACGCGGTGGCGATGTGCCGCGTGAAGTGACGACGGGCGGCGAGCTCGCCCGCTGCGTCCCCGAGGACCGGCGGGCGCGCCCGCTGCGGCGGATGACCCCCACCATCCAGCATGCTAGCGTGCTGGCCATGGTGGAGGTCGTCGAGACTGCCGACCCGCGCTTCGAGCGCCTCACGCGTCGTCAGCGCGAGGTGCTCGAGCTCTTGTCGAAGGGCCTCACCAACGACGAGATCGGGGCGGCGCTCGGCATCGGCGGCGCCACCGTGAAGACGCACGTCGCCGCGCTCCTGACGGTGCTCGAGGTCGCCAACCGCACCGAGGCGGCCGGCCTCGTGAACGCGCAGGACCAGGCGCTGGGCGCGGCCTTCTTCGCGCGCCCGGCGGTGGCGGTGCTGGGCTTCGAGCCGCTCGGCTTCGCCGCCGACGAGGGCGCGACCTTCCTGCGCGGCTTCGTCGACGACCTGGTGCACCGGCTCTATCGCTGGCGCTGGCTGCCGGTCATCGCGCGCGCCAGCAGCCTCGCGGTCGCGGCCGGCCACACCAGCCCGGTCGAGGCGGGGCGGCTGCTCGGCGCGCGCTACCTCATCCACGGCAACGTGCTGCGCGACGGCGAGCGCTATCGCGTGACCGCCTTCCTCGAGGACGCCAGCGACGGCGTGTGCCTCTGGTCGCAGCGCATCGAGGCGCGCGGCGAGGGCGTGCTCGACGTGCAGGAGCAGCTGGCCGCGGAGGTCGTGGCCAGCGCCTGCCCGCAGATGGTGTCGGCCGAGATCTGGCGCGCGCGGCGCACCCAGCCGAAGGCGCTCGGCACCTGGGCGCTGGTGCATCGCGCGCTGTGGCACGTCGAGCAGCGCTCGCCGGCCGACAACCGCACCGGCCTCGACCTCGTCGCGCGCGCGCTCGAGGCCGAGCCCGAGCTCTTGCCGGCGCTGCACGTGAAGGGGCAGGCGCTGTTCCAGGAGATCCTGAACCAGTGGACGCGCTCGCCCGACGCCGCCATGTCGGCCGCGCAGCAGCTCGCCGGCGAGACGGTGCGCCTCCACCCCGAGGCGCCCATCGGCCACCTCATGCGCGCGCGCCTGGCCATCGGCGTCGGCGACGCGGCGAGCTCGGCCCACCACGCCGAGATCGCCACCGCCATCAACCCGAGCCTGGCCGACAGCCAGGCGCTGCTCGGCCAGGCGCTGGCCACGCTCGGCCGCACCGACCTCGGCCTCGAGCACCTGCGCCGCGCCAAGCGGCTCAACCCGCGCTCGACCTTCACCGGCCTCGTGGCCGCCTACTTCTGCGCCGGGCGCTACGCCGAGGCGCTGGCCGCCGCCCAGGAGATCCTGCTCGAGCGCCCGCGCTACGGCTTCGCGCGCATCATGGCCATCGGCTCGAGCGCGCTGGCCGGCGACCGCGCCATGGCCAAGCGCCTCACCGCCGAGCTGCTGGCCGAGCAGCCCGGCTTCCGCGTCTCGACCCTCGAGCGCATCGTGGTCCACGACTACGACTCGAGCCAGCGCCTCTTCGCCGTGCTGCGCGAGCTCGGTCTGCCCGACTGAACGGCGCCGCGCCGCTGTGGTAGCGTGGCGGCGGAGGTGGTCCATGCCGCTCGTCCCGATCCTCGCGCTGCCCGCGCTCTGCGCCGCTCTCACCGGCGTGCCCATCCAGCCGCCGCCGGCGACCGGCCCCATCGACCTCATCGAGCGGCTCTTCGGCGCCTCCGACGTGGCCTACGTCATCGGCAACGGCGGGCTGACCATCGGGCTCTCGCCGCTCGGCGAGGCCGCCGTCCTGTCGTGGCCGTCGCCGTCCTACACCGACCAGCTCCTGCACCTCGGCTCGAACGATCCCGACGTGCGGCGCGCCCGCAACATGGCCGCCAGCGACGCCATGGGCGCCTTCATCGGGCTGCGCCTGACGCGCGGCGATCGCGCGCCCGAGGTGGTGTTCCCGCGCAAGGACTGGGTCATCACCCAGCGCTACGACCCGGCGCCGGTGCTCGTGACGACCATGACACCGAAGGACGGGCCGGCCGGCCTCGCGGTCGAGGTCGCCGACTGGGTCGACCCCGACAGCGACGTGTGGATCCGCGAGGTGCGCGTGAGCGGCGACGCCGCCGTCACCGGCGTCGAGGTGCTCGGCTACTGGAACCTGTCGCCGACGGTGTCGCGCATCCCGCAGCTGCCGCTCGCCGACTGGGCCATGGACGCCTACAACGACTACGCCGCGCTGTGGGACGCGGACGCTCACGCCGTCGTCCACTTCCGTCCGAGCGGCCGCGGCGACCTGACGCAGCTCACCGATCTGGTGGTGCGACCGGCCATCGACTACGGCCCGGTCGGCCAGGCGCTGGCCGCCGGCCCGCTCGACGACGCGGCCGCGAGCGCGCTCCTGGCCGGTCCGGAGGGCTTGGCCACGGGCGCGTTCCTGGCCGTCGGCGCGCGCGAGACGGTGGTCGCGCACCAGATCGGCATCGACCCGACGCCGACCTGCGACCTGGTCGGCGCGCTGGCCGACAATGTCGCCGCGCTGCCCGACCTCTACCCCGGGCTGGCGCTGCCGCTCGACCCGTCGCTCGTGGACATCCTGCGCTGCGACCGCACCGCCGCCGGCATCGCCACCGAGAACGGCTGGTCGGACCTGCCGCGCGGCGCCTTCGAGGACCTCCAGGACGGCGAGCTCTCGGGCTCGTCGGGCGCGGCCGGTCAGGTCGACGAGGCGCTGGTGGTGGCGGCCGCGCGCGGCGACGACGGCCGCTGGGTGGCGCGCCTGGTGGTCGGGGCCGGCGTCGATCGCGCCGCCGCCGAGGCCGCGCTGGCCGCCGGCCGCAGCGCGTCGATGGCCACGACGACGTCGCGCTGGGCGACCGAGACCAGCGCCATCCGCTGGCCGTCGTCGCCGACCCTGCGCGCGGCATCGGAAAGGGCCTTGACCAACCTGCTGATGGCGCAGGACCGGCACACCGGCGCCATCGTCGCGTCGGTCGCACGCCAGCCACCGTACGCGCTCGACTGGCCGCGCGACGGCGCCTTCTTCGACTACGCCCTCGACCTGGCCGGCCTGCCCGAGCGCGCCACCAAGCACGCGCGCTACACAATGACGACGCAAGCGCCTGGACGATGCGACGGCCGAGCCGCTCATCAACCCCGAGCCGCCGCCCGACCCCGACGACCCGACGAAGAAGGTGTTCCCGGCCGGCGGCTGGGAGATGAACTCGTACGCGGACGGGCTGGTCGGCGGCAACATCCGCTGGGAGATCGACAACGCCGCGCTGGCGACGTGGACGCTGGTCGAGCACGGCGAGCGCCTGCCCGAGGCCGAGCGCGCCGCCTGGCGCGACGAGGTGTGGCCGGTGGTCGAGCGCGCCGCGAACCTCTTGGCGCGCTGGCGCGACGCGACGACCGGGCTGCACGCGCCGGCCAACGAGGACGACAACGCGGCCTACACCCAGACCCTGCACGGCGCGGTCACCACCTGGCGCGGGCTCGAGTCGGCGGCCGGCCTGGCCGAGCGGCGCGGCGACGCGGCCGCGCCCGGCTGGCGCGCGCGCGCCGACGAGCTGCGCCAGGCCATCGCCACCCACCTACGCGACCCGGCCGGCACCGGCCTATATAAGGAGGGGCTCGACGCCGCCCAGAACCCGGGCAACGCCGCCGGCGGGGCCAGCGCCTGGGCGCTGTGGCCGGCCGGCCTCGACGTCCCCGAGGGCCAGATCGACGCGCTGCTGGACCTGGCCGAGCAGCGCATCGACCCGCAGAACGGCGGCGGCGCCTACGTGACGAAGCTCCTCCTCGCGGCCGGCATGCGCGGCAGCAAGGCGCAGAAGGCGCGCGCGCGCACGCTGCTCGAGCGCTTCGTGGCGACCGGCGCGTGGCTCGGCGAGACCTTCGTGACGGTGCCCGGCACCGCGACGTTCGAGGCGCGCGTGGCCAACCCGCACGTGTGGGCCGGGACGCTGGTGTACCTCACCGCCATGGCCACCGAGCCCGAAGCCGAGACCGAGGGCGGCGGCTGCGCCGGCGGCGCGAGCGACCTCGGCGTGGTCGGCGTCGCGCTGGCGCTGGCGCTCGTGGCGGCGCGCTCGCGGCGCGTGCGCCGCGCGGCGCGCGCGGCGCTGGCGGGGGTCATCGGCCTCGGCGCCTGCGGCGCAGCGGCGGCAGCGTCAGCGATACGACGGGCGCCGACGCGACCGTCGCTGACGACACCACCGCTAACACGACGGCGGCCGACACGACGGTCACCGACGACGCGACCCTCGCCGACGACACGACCATCGCCGACGACACGACCATCTCCGACGACACGACCACCGCCGACGCGCTCGACGGCGCCGACACCGCCGACGTGCCGAGCGCCGAGCCGTACACCGGCCTCGACGAGCGCGTGTGGACCTGGATCGACGTGCCGGGCGCGGTGTGCCTCGACGGCTCGGCGACCGGCATCGGCGTGTCGCGCGGCTCGTCGTCCGACGTCCTGGTCTTCTTCATGGGCGGCGGCGCGTGCTGGGACTTCCTCACCTGCTGGACGCTCGGCACCGCCGTCACGACCTACGGCGAGGCGGCCTTCGACGCCGCGCCGCCGACCGTCGGCGTGCTCGACCGCGGCGACGCGAAGAACCCGTTCCGCGACTGGACGATGGTGTTCGTCCCCTACTGCACGGCCGATCTCCACGCCGGCACGAACGTCATCGACTACAGCGCGGGCGAGGTCACCAAGACCGCGCACCACGTCGGCGCGGCCAACGTCGAGGCCTGGCTCGCGCGCCTGGTGGCGACCTTCCCGAGCCCGGCCCGCCTGGTCGTCGCCGGCTCGAGCGCGGGCGGCTACGGTGCCACGCTGCAGTACGATCACCTGCGCCGCGCCTTCGCCCCGGCCGCGAGCTGGCTCGTCGACGACTCGGGCCCGCTGCTCGAGGGCGCCTCGATCAACGACTCGCTGCGGACGGCCTGGTTCGACCACTGGCACCTCGCCGACGTCACCGAGCCGGTGTGCGGCACGACCTGCCGCGACGACCTCTCGGCCATGTACACGAAGCTCGCCGAGCGCTGGCCCGACGACGGCATGAGCCTCCTCTCGTCGACCTTCGACACCGTCATCGAGAGCTACCTCGGCCTCGCGCCGACCGACTTCCAGGCCGCCTTGCAGGCGCTCGCCAACGACGTCTTCGCCGCGGCCGGCGTGCGCTGGTTCTACGTCGTCGACACCACCCACACCATGCTCGGCAACCCGGCGAGCTTCACGGCCGGCGGCGTCGAGCTACGCGACTGGCTGAAGGCCATGCTCGACGGTCCGAGCTGGACCTCGAAGGGCCCGTGAGGGAGCCGGCCCCGCTGTACCCCGGCCTCGACGCGCTCGACCCCGCGGCGCGGCGCTTCGTGGTCATCGGCGACACGCAGGAGACGGCCTGGGTCGAGCTCGTCATGGAGCAGAACCGCCACCTGCGGCCGCTGCTCCTGGCCGAGATCGCGCGCCGCCGACCGGGCGCCATCCTGCACCTCGGCGACCTCGTCACCTGGGGCTCGTCGCGCCGCCACTGGGGTCGCCTCGACCGCGAGCTGGCGCCGCTGCGCGCGGCCGGCGTGCCGCTCCTGCCGGTGGTCGGCAACCACGATCGCATGGTCTTCGCGCGCCCGGCCATGGCCGAGCTCGGCGCGCGCTTCGCCGTCCTGCGCGCGCGCACCTGGTACGCCTTCCGCCACGCCGCGGTGGCCTTCGTGGCGCTCGACAGCAACTTCGGCGCGCTCTCGGCCGCGGCGCTCGGCGAGCAGGAGCGCTGGCTCGAGGCCACGGTCGCGGCCGCCGACGCCGACCCCGACGTGCGCGCCATCATCGGCTACTGGCACCACCCGCCGTGGACCAACAGCCGCATCGTCAGGCCATCGCGCCGCGCGCGCGAGGGCTTCGTCGCGACGCTGGCGCGCTCGCCCAAGGCCATCGCCGTCCTGAGCGGGCACTGCCACGCCTGGGAGCACTTCGAGGACGCCGGTCTGACGCTGCTCGTGTCGGGCGGCGGCGGCGGCCCGCGCCAGCCGCTCGAGACGCGCCCGCACCGCCGTCGCAAGGAGGACCTCTATCCCGGCGGCAAGAAGCGCTTCCTCCACTTCTGCGAGCTCGAGCTCGGGCCCGACCAGGCGACGCTCGAGGTCGTCCGGCTGCGCGACGACCGCGCCTTCGAGGTGGCCGCGACGGTGGCCCTGCCCTACCGCGGCGCGGCGCGCAGCACGCGATAGGCCAGCGCCGCCAGCGCGAAGAGGAGCGCGTTCCACACCGCGAAGCCGATGGTCCCGCCCGGCGTGATCTCCCAGCCCGGCACCATGGCGGTGAGCGCGGCGCTGGCGATGCTGACGACGCCGTTGGCGACGCACGCGAACGCCGTCGCGCGCCCGAGCCGCGTCGGCGCGAGCTCGCCGAAGACGGGCGCCACGAGCCAGGTCGCGGCGCCGAGGAAGCCGTAGCCCCACATCTCGAGCGCCCACGCCAGCGACGTCGGGTTGGCCATGGTCAGCGCGGCGACCAGCGGGTGGTCCTCGGGCCTCGCGTGGCGCGCCAGCTCCGGCACGAACGTCGTCTGGAGCATGTAGTTGATGAACACCATGCTGGCGAAGACCGCCGCCAGCACCAGCGCCACGGTGGTGCGGGCCTTCGTGGCCGCGCTCGCCGCGCGGTGGAGGCTCGCCAGCAGCGCCACCAGCGAGCCGACCAGCAGGAAGCCGAACAGGTACGGCAGCGACTGGATGGGATGGAACGCGCGCTCGAAGGTCGCGGCGTCGGCCCAGGGCGGCTGCGGGTGGGTGAGCTCGACGACGAGGATGCCGAGCGGGCCCGACAGGAGGATGCCGGCCATGGTGCCGATGGCCGCCGTCGCGCCGAGCCGCCCGGAGCTCATGTCGACGCCTCGATGCGGCGGCGCAGGTTGGCGATCTGCCTGCGCTCCATGACCTCGTGCAGCGTCGCCATGAACGGCTTCGCCAGCGCCATCTTGAAGCCGCGCACGTAGTCGGCGCGCACGCGCACGAAGAGGCGCGTGGCGTCGTCGCCGATGGGCTCGAGCGCGAAGGTCCAGGTCGAGCGCCAGGGCGGCGCACCGGTCGGCAGCGGCGCGCCGGGCAGGAGCGCCGGCGAGCCGAGCACCAGCGCGCGCTCGGGCTCCAGCCGCAGCACCGCGAAGTCGCCCGGCCGCTCGGGGTTGGCCGGGATGAGGTCGCCCACTGCGAGGCTCTGCAGCCCGGGCACGATGCGGTCGGCGCTGGGCACGCCGCCGTTGTCGAGCAGGTCCCAGCTGTACCAGCCGGCGCGATGGCAGCCCATCTGCACGAGCCACGGCCACACCTCGGCCGGGGGCGCCTCGATGGTGATGGCGTGGGTGCGATCGAAGCGCGTCGACGGCAGGAGGTTGTCGCCCGGCAGCACGCGCTCGGCGTCGGGCGCGGCGAGGCCGAGCTCGCCAGCGAAGCGCTTCAGCAGCGCGCGGCGGATGGCGTGCGAGAACGGCCCGATGAGCCGCCAGTACCGGCCGAAGCGGCGCCACGCCTTGGCGTCGGTCGCGTCGACGCGGAGGTCGAAGCTCACCCACGCGCCGCCGCCCGTGCGCGGATCGACGCGCAGCGACCACGCCAGCTTGCCCCAGCCCGGCTCGGCGAAGGCCGCGAAGGTGTCGGCGGTCACGGCGGCGAAGGGGATGCTCGGCTGCCAGAAGTGGCCGACCGAGCCCACGACGACCTCGCGCCCGGGCTCCTCGGCCAGGCGCAGGAAGCCCGATCCGGGGCCGGCGATGTCGTCGATGCGCGAGCGCAGGGGGGGCGGCGGCTCGCTCGAGCGGAGCCGCGCCAGCGCCCGGTCGGGCAGCACGCGCAACATGAAGAGCCAGCGCGCGAAGGCGAGCTCGGCGAGGTCGACGGCGCGCACCACCTGCCACGCGCGTACAGGGTCGGCGCGGACGGCGAGGCGATCGACCTGGCGGAGCGAGCACGACGGCATGAAGCGTTCGATGAGCGTCATGCCGGCGGCCGGTGCACTGCGCGTTCCACGCCCGAGCCCGCGCAACCCCGCGAGACAAGGCCCGCCGAGCAGGCGTTCCGGCCCGGCCGCGCGCGGCTCACCCAGCCGATGTGCCGCGCGGCCCGACCCGACGTCAGTCCGCGGCGCCGCGCGCGAAGGTCGCGAGGTACGCGAACACCAGGGCGCGCTCGCCGTCGTCGAGGCGCGCGCGCGGCGCCATCTCGGCGAGGACGTGGGTCCACGCCTCGGCGTCGCGCGTCACCGGCAGGAACGGCTCGTGGCAGGTCGAGCAGCGCGTCCGGTAGAGGCTGCGCCCGCGCTCGAGCGACGCGCGGCTGATCTCCGGCGACACCTCGCGGGCGCGCTCGACGTCGGCGTCGGTGATGCTCGGCAGCGTGACGGTCGTACACGCGACGACGGCCGCGGCCGCGAGCAGGAGCCCGAGCCAGCGCCCGCCCGACATCGATGGCCGGGGCTCCGCGCCCGACTCGCCCTGCTCCACCCGCACTCCCATCGCCGAAGCCCCCGCGTCCGACCTTACCTGAGCACGGCTCGGGAGCCGGCGAAATCCCCCGCGTGCCCCGCGCTCGAAAACATCGATTGACACCGGCACCGCCGGCGCCCTACTCATGCGCTTGCGATGCTTTTGACAACCATTATCAGAACTCTACGGCAGCCGCAAGACATGCGGCCCTCGCCGACCTCGTCCTCGCTGCTCGGCGCCGTCGTCGGCTCCGCGGCGCTCGTCCTCGCCGGCGCACCCGAGGCGCACGCGACGCCGAAGCCGCTGCCGTTCTCGTACTTCGCCAACGTGCAGCCGGTCGGCGCCTTCGAGATCGAGACCTACACCGACGTCTCGCCGGTGCGCGTGGCGCGCGTGACCGACGCCGGCAGCGACACGGTCACGGCGCTGGGCTTCGGCCTCCAGACCGAGCTCGAGGTCGGCCTGTGCGAGGGCCTCGAGCTCGGCTGGTACTTCGCCTTCAAGCAGGACGCGGCCGCCGACGGCACCGCCTTCGAGCTCGACGGCATCAAGCAGCGCCTGCGCTGGCAGCTCGCGCCGGCCGACGCGTGGCCCATCGACGTGGCCCTCTACGGCGAGCTGGCCGAGCTCCACGACGAGCTGGAGATCGAGGAGAAGCTCATCCTGTCGAAGCGGGTCGGCGCCTGGCGCTTCGCCGTCAACGTGGTCTTCGAGCAGGAGTACGGCTACGCGGACGAGGCCTGGGAGCTGGTCTACAACCCGAGCGTCGGCGTCGTGTACGACCTGTCGCCGAGCGTCTCACTGGGACTCGAGTACTGGGCCCATGGGACGATCGAGGACGAGGACGAGGGCGAGGGCGCCGAGGGCGAGGAATCCGAGGGCGCCGTCCACTACCTCGGGCCGACCCTCTACGCCGCGACCAAGGGACCGTGGTTCTCGCTTGGCGCGTACGTTCGCATGGACAGCCTCGGCGACAAGCCGACGGTCGGCGACCCCTACGGCAAGCTCTGGGTGCGGGCCATCGTCGGCTTCGATCTCTGAGCCGCCGCGGGTTCGGCGGCGGTCCCGTTCGAGGCCCCGAACGAAAGCCGCCGCTCCGCTCTGGAACGGAGGCGGGCCGAAGGCCGGCCGGAGTGAAGAGCGCAGCCCCAAGGCGGCCGACAGCGAGGCCGCCGAGCGAAGACCGCCGCTCCGCTCTCGAACGGAGGCGGGGCGAAGGCCGGCCGGAGTGAAGAGCGCAGCTCCAAGGCGGCCCCGAGCGAGGCCGCGGAGCGAAGGCCGCCGCTCGGCTCTGGAACGGAGGCGGGGCGAAGGCCGGCCGGCGTGAAGAGCGCAGCTCCGAGGTGGCCCAGAGCGAGCTCCCCGAGCGAAGGCCGCCGCTCCGCTCTGGCACGGAGGCCGGCCGCGGAGGCCGGCCCGAGCGAAGAGCGGAGCTCCCGAGGCGGCCCAGAGCGAGGCCATCAAAAAAGGAACGCCCCGGACGATGGGGGGCATCGCCGGGGCGTCGGGAGGGCGGTCGAGCGGGGGACGCAGGACCACCTTCGTATGGGAGTCGATCACTCGGCCTGGCTGGCGGTCGCGACCGGGGCGGTCGCCTCGAGGGCGAAGGCGAGGACGTCCTTGCGCGGGCTCGACATCATCGAGCCGAGGTCGTTGCGGAGAACGCTCCAGGCGTTCGAAGTCATCTCACGGCGATGGATGAGGTTCAGGAAGGCCTTCGGGTCGGCCACGCCGAGGACGCGGACGAGGCGGGCGGCGCGGGCGGCGATGTGCGGCTGGCTGCTGGCGAGGCCGCTCACGAGCGTGTGGGCGACGATCTCGCTGCCCGGCTGGGCGCGGTAGACGTTCACGAGGACCCACGACTCCATGAGGCAGGTGGCGCCGTCCGGCTCGAGGAGGAGGTCGGCGATGCTCGCCAGCGTGTTGGGATCCTCCGGGGCCATCTCGCGGATCTCCGCGGCGCGGACCGCCGAGGCGGTGTTGCAACCGTCGAGGACGAGCGGCATCTCGGTGGTGTGCATGGCGATGACGTTGGCGACGAGGAGGAGAGCGTGCATGGGAACCTCTTCTGGGTGTCTCGGATGGGCGGGCTTTCGTCCGCCGTCCCGGTTTGCGGTTGCGCAGCTACTCTGAGCAAGGCCCGTGCCGTACCCGCCCACGTGCCGCGGACCGAGCTTCCATGCGGTCTTGCGCCATGATGGCCGACGACGGACGACAGCAGCGCAGCGTCCGACGGACTGTCCGGTCCGGCGCTACGGTAGGTCGCGCGGCCGGCTACGGTAGGCTCGGCCCTGAAACCGCAATTCATTGACATCGAGAGGCCCGGTGGGGCAGACGACGCCGGTGAAAACTCCGGCCGCAGCGCTCTCGTCCTCTTCCCTTGCCGCCGCGGCACCCCTCGAACCCGATGCGCCCGATAGCGGCGACGACATCGAGACCGCCGCGGACGAAGCCATCGGCTTCGCGGCGCTCGGCCTCGACCCCGCCGTCCTGCGCGTCCTCGTCGGCCTCGGCTTCGAGCGTCCGACGCCCATCCAGGCCGCCGCCATCCCGCCGCTCATGGCCGGCAGCGACGTCATCGGCCGCGCCCGCACCGGCACCGGCAAGACCGCGGCCTTCGGGCTGCCGCTGCTGGCGCGCACGGGCAAGCCCATCACCGGCAAGCCGCAGGCGCTCATCATGGCGCCGACCCGCGAGCTGGCGCTGCAGGTCACCGAGGCGCTGAAGCAGCTCGCGTCGCGCCCGCTGCGCATCATCACCGTCTACGGCGGCGCGCCCTATGGCCCGCAGCTGCGCGCGCTGCGCGAGGGCGTCGAGGTCGTGGTCGGCACGCCGGGGCGCATCATCGATCTCATGGAGCGGAAGAGCCTGGTGCTCGACGCCGTGCGCATCGTCGTCCTCGACGAGGCCGACGAGATGCTCAAGATGGGCTTCATCGACGACGTCGAGAAGATCCTGGCCGAGACGCCCGACACGCGCCAGGTGGCGCTGTTCTCGGCGACCATGCCGGCGCCGATCAAGAAGATCGCCGAGCGCTGGCTGAAGACGCCGGTGCACGCGACCGACGCCGAGGGCGCCTCGATCGCCGCCATCGATCAGAGGTACGTGCTGGTCCCGTCGCGCAACAAGCGCGAGGCGCTGCTCCGCATCCTCAAGGGCGAGCCGCGCGGCGCGGCCATCATCTTCGCGGCGACCAAGGTGCAGTGCGCCGAGGTGGCCGAGTCGCTGTCGCAGGCCGGCTTCGCCGCCGAAGAGCTGCACGGCGACCTGTCGCAGCCGGCGCGCGAGCGCGTCATCCAGCTGCTCCGCGACAAGCGCGTCGACATGGTGGTGGCGACCGACATCGCCGCGCGCGGCATCGACATCGATCACCTGACGCACATCATCAACCTCGAGCTGCCGAAGAGCGTCGAGGTCTACACCCACCGCATCGGCCGCACCGGCCGCGCCGGACGCAGCGGCACGGCCATCACGCTGCTCGCGCCCCGCGACGTGCCGGGCTTCGTGAACGCCATCCAGCGCCAGGGCGCGACCATCCGCGAGATGTTCCTGCCGAGCGACGCCGAGCTGGTGCGCCGCCGCCGCGACGCCATGGCCGCCGAGCTGCGCGCCTGGGTCGGACCGTCCGCGGTCGCCGCGACCGAGGGCGAGGGCGACGAGGCCGTCGTCGAGACGAAGGCGACGCGCGAGAGCGGCGAGCCGGCCGAGGCGCGGCGCTGGCTGGGCCAGCTCGTCGCCAGCGGCTGGGACCTCGAGGACCTCGCCACCGCGGCGCTCGGCCTCCTGGCCAAGTCGCGCTCGGTGTCGCTCGAGGCCGCGCCCGACAAGGGTCTGCCGCCGTGGGCGCGCCAGGCGACCGCGCCGGCGCCGACCCAGCGCAGCGTGAAGCCCGGGCGCCCCGCGCTGCACGCCATCGACGACGCCGAGCCCATCCAGCGCCCGGCGCGCCCGCCATGCGCCGGGTCGCAACGAGCAGATGGCCACGCGCCCGCCGGCGCCTGGCGAGGACGCGTGGCTCCACCTCGGGGTGGGGCGCACGCAGGGCATCCGCCCGGCCGACGTGGTCGGCGCGCTGGCCAACGAGCTCGGCGTGGCCGGGCCGTCGATCGGCCGCATCGAGGTGCGCGACCTGACGACGCTGGTGCAGGTGATGCCCGACTTCGCGGCGCGTCTCGGCCAGGGCGTCTGGCCGGTGCAGATTCGCGGCATCGAGACCGAGATCCGCGTGCACGAGGCGCCGCGCCCGACCGGGCCGTCGACGCATCGTCCCGTCAAGCCGGGGCCGCCGGGACCGCGCCGCGGGCCGCCCATCGCCCCGCACGAGCGGCGCCCGCGCAGTCGTCAAGGCGCTTGACGACCACGGGGAGCCCGGCTAGAGACGGCGTGACTTCGGCAATTCCGTCGGGCAGCCTCTCCGCCGACCTGCGAGCGCGCTGCGCGCGCAGTGGCAGGTCCGCTCCGAGGCCTTCTGACGGAATTCCGAGCGAGGCCGCCGCTCGACTCTGGAACGCGGCCCCCAGGAGGTCGTCATGAAGCTCCCCGTCGTTCACGGTCTCGTCCTTGGATTCGCCCTCGCCGCCTGCGGCAAGGGCGCTCCCCCGAAGCCCGCCGAGCCCACGGCTCCGGCCGCCACCACCGCGCCGGCGCCCGCGCCCGACGCGGCGGCTCCGGCCGCGGCCGACACTGCGGCTCCAGCGGCGGCCGATGACGTGGCTCCGGCCGCGGCCGATGATGCGGCTCCGGCGGCCGCCGATGACGCGGCTCCGGTCGCGGCGGACGATGCCGCGCCGGCCGGCCCGACCGGCAACGACCTCGCCGCGACCGCGCTCCTCACGAGCTGGGTGAAGGCCCAGGTCGACGGCGATTTCGCGGCCTACATGACCTTCTATGACGCCGGCTTCAAGGGCGTGAAGCGCACCGCCACGGCCGGCCCGAAGGAGCTCGACCTCGCCGCCTGGAAGACCGACCGCGAGAAGATGTTCAAGGCCAAGATGGAGGTCGCGGCCGAGGAGCCGATCATCGCTCCGGGCGACGGCGGCACCACCACGGTGACCTTCGTGCAGCGCTGGAAGAGCGGCAAGTACGCCGACCACGGCCAGAAGGTCCTCACGCTGAAGGCCGACGCCGGCGGCGCGCTGAAGATCATCGGCGAGGACATGAAGACCAGCGAGCGAGGCTGGGACGACTCGAAGGACATGGCGCGCGACCTCAGCGGCATGACCCCGCCGTTCGTGGTCAGCGTGGCCGTCGAGCGCAGGCCCCTGCCGGCGGACGCGATGATGGACTGCCGCCCGGGCATGCTCGAGGTCACCGTCGAGGACTCGACGAAGGCGAAGGTCGTGCTCGCGGTCGGCATCGTCACCGGCATGGCCTCCGACGACGTGAAGACGCTGACCCAGCTCGCGCCGGACAAGGAAGGCAAGTACCAGGACCTCGGCGTCTACTGCGCCGGCATCCAGGACGGCTGGATCATCTCGAAGGACGGCGACGCGCTCATCGCGACCGACGTGTGGAACGACGAGCAGACCGGCGAGGGCAAGGAGCGCCACGTGCTGGCGAAGCTGCCGGCCGGCGCCTCCGTCACCCTCAAGTAGCGGTCGCCGCTCACCGGGCGTCGGGGCTCGCCGACGCCGGTGCGGCCTGTCTGGACTGGCGATCGGAGCCCGACCACCACGACGCGGGCGGAGCTTGTCTGGCGATCCACGGCCGCCCCCCACGGCGCCGGTGCGCTCGCCTGGCGACCCAAGCCCGCCCCCCAAGGCGCCGGCGTGCGCGTCTGGCCATCCAAGACCGCCCCCCACGTCGCCAGTGCGCTCGTCTGGCGACCCAAGCCCGGGCCCCGACGACGCCGGTGGCGTTGTGCAGCGAGCGACGCCCGACCACCACGACGCCGGTGCGGACGGCTAGCGATCCAGGCCCGACCACCACGACGCCGGTGCGAATGGCTAGCGATCCGAGCCCGACCACCACGACGCCGCTGACCTGGTCTGGCGAGGCCATCCCGACCACCCACGACGCCAGCGCCGTTGTCTGCGATTCAGGGCGCCGGCTACGACACGTGTGCTCGACTGGAGCTGCACGGCGGAGCCGCGCAGCGCGCGCGGGTTCAGCGCGCGAGCGCTCGCGACACCTCGGGCCGCGCGCGGGCGGCGACGGCGGCGCGCGTGAGGCGCGGCGTCTTCTTCTCGAACCACTCGCGGCCAGGGCGCCAGCCGAGCATGACGGCCAGGTAGAGGTCGATGGCCGAGAAGCGCTGGCCGAGAAACCACGGTCCGGTCGGGTCGGCCTCGTCCTCCATGACCGACCACAGGGCTTCGCGGCGCTCGTCGGTCGAGCGGCGCAGCTGCTTCTGCGCCTCGGGGAACGGGCGCAGCCAGCGGTCGGGCTCGTCGCCGAAGGTGAAGGTCGGGTAGACGGCGGCCACGAGATAGGTCGACCAGCGCAGGTAGCGGTTGCGCTCGGGCTCGCCGCGCGCGGGCACGAGCCCGGCCTCGGGGGCCATGTCGTCGATGGCCTGGATGATGGCCAGCGTCTCGGTGAGGATGGTGCCGTCGTCGAGGCGCACCGCCGGCACCTGGCCGATGGGGTTCACGTCGAAGAGCACGTCGCGCTGTGGACCCGGCTTGTCGTAGGCGATCTCCTCGACCACGTAGGGGATCTTCGCGAGGTCGAGCGCGAGCTCGACGATGACCGAGCCGCTGTGCCGTGCGCCGTAGACCGTGATCGTCATGCCCCAGCGGTACGCCTTAATGGGCGCGGCGGCAAGCCGGCGCGGCCTGTGCTATCGTCCCCGGGTCGGAGGCGGCGTGAAGGCATCGGCCGAGTCAGCGATGAAGGATCAGCTCGCGGCCGCGGGGGTGGCCGACCCCGACGCGCGCCCGAGCGGAGCGCAGCGGAGCGAGGCCCCAGCAGTCGACGCCGACGCCGACGCCGAGCTCGACAGTGGACCGCCCGAGCGCACCGGCGAGACCATCGGCGGCTGGCACCTCGAGGCCATCCTCGGCCGCGGCGCCATGGGCGAGGTCTACCGCGCGCGGCGCGAGGCCGCCGGCCAGCTCGCGGCGCTGAAGCTCTTGCGCGGCGGCACCCAGACGGCGCGCGCCGAGCTGCGCTTCCGCCGCGAGTTCCGCGCCATCGCGCGCCTCGACCACCCCAACTGCATCCGCGTCTTCGAGGAGGGCGTCCACCGCGGCGACCGCTTCATGGTGACCGAGCTCGCCAACGGCGACCTGCGCGCGCTGGTCGGGCGCGGCGAGACCTCGGAGCTCCTGTCGGTGCTGCTCCAGGTCGCCTCGGCGCTCGACTACGTGCACGCGCAGCGCGTGGTGCACCGCGACATCAAGCCCGAGAACATCCTGCTCTTCGACGGCGATCCGCCGGTGGCCAAGCTCGCCGACTTCGGCATCGCCTGGCTCGACCCCGGCCTGGCGCGCCCGATGACCGCGGCCGGCAAGATGATGGGCACCGTCGACTACATCGCGCCCGAGCAGGTGCGCGGCGAGCCGGCCGACCCGCGCTCCGACCTGTACGCGCTCGGCACGCTGGCCTTCGAGCTCTTCAGCGGGCGCATGCCGTTCGAAGGGCCGATGTGGAAGGTGCTGCAGGCGCGCGTCATGGAGCGCGCGCCGCCGCTCGCCAAGGTCGCGCCGCACGCGCCCGCGGCCTTGTGCGAGCTCGCCGATCGGCTGCTGCTCACCGACCCGCGCGACCGCCCGCAGAGCGCGCACGTGGTGGCGCTCGAGCTCGGCGCCATCCTGGCATCGGAAGGCGGCGACGGCGTGGCCGCGCGCGTGCTGGCCGCCCTGCCCGCCCCGCACGCCGGCGGCTTCCTCTATCGACCGCCGATGGTCGGGCGCCAGCGCGAGCTCGACGCCATCGTGGCGCTGGCCGAGCGCGCGCGGAGCGGCGACCGCGCGGCGCCGGTGGCGGTGGCGCTCATGGCCGAGGCCGGCGCCGGCAAGAGCGCGCTCACGCGCCTCGTCGAGCAGCAGCTCGAGCTGCGCGGCATGGCCGTCGTCACCCACATGCTGAGCGGCGACGAGACGCGCGCGCCATTCGCCCCGTTCCAGGCCATCGAGCACGACCTGGCGCGGCGCGCCCACGGCGACACGAGCGGCAAGGGTGCCAGCGAGGGCAGCTGGCTCGTGGCCGGCCGCTTCAGCCACGAGCCGCGCGGCACGGCGCAGGGCCGCTTCCTGGCGAGCGACGACGCCGCGGCCTGGCGCCGGCGGCGCGCGCAGCGCGTGCTCGAGCTCATGGACAAGCTGCCGAGCGCGGGCGGGCTGGCGCTGGTCATCGAGGACGTCCACGAGATGGACGGCGGCGCGTGGGCGCTGCTCGGCGAGGTGCTCGACGGGCTCGGCGGCGCGTCCGGGCCGCGACCGTTCGTGGTGCTGAGCGCGCGCCCGTCGGCCGCGGCGGCCATCCACACGCTGGTCGACACGGGCCGGCGCGTGGCCTCGGTCGAGCTCGGGCCGCTCGACGAGGACGCCGTCGCCGAGCTGGCCGCGGCCATGCTGGGCTGCGGCGTCAGCGCGCTGCCCGACGAGCTCGTCTTCCGCACGCTGCGCGAGTGCCACGGCAACCCGCTGCTGGTGCAGTCGTATCTGCTCGCGCTGGTGGACAGCGGCGACCTCCGGCGCGTGCGCGGCGGCTGGGCGCTGACGGCCGGCGAGCCGCGGCTCGCGCGCGTGCCGCCGACCATGGCCGCGGTGCTGAAGGCGCGGCTCGGACAGCTGCGCGAGCGCACGCTCATCGTCCTCGGGCGCGCCGCGGCCATCGGCAACACCTTCGACCTCGAGCTGCTGATGGACGCCGCCCTCGGCACGGACGAGGGCGTGGTGCTCGACGCCATCGATCAGGCGCTGCGCGCGCGCATCGTCGAGACGGTGGGCGGCGGCGCCGGCGAGCGCGAGGCCTTCGCCTTCACCCACAAGCGGCTGGCCGAGGTGCTCTACGACGACCTGGCGCCCGACGCGCGGCGCCCGGCCCACGATCGCATCGGCGCGCGGCTCCTCGGCCGCGGTGACGCCACGCCGGCCGCGCTGGCCCACCACTTCGGCGCCGGCAGCGACGACGCGCGCGCGCTCGAGTGGCTCGGCGCCGCCGCCGACGAGTCGATCGCGGCGCACGACCACGCAGCCAGCGAGCAGCAACTCCTGCGCTGGTTGGCGCGCGCCGAGGCGGCCGGCGTGCCGGTGGCGGCGCGGCTCCCGCGCCGCGAGGCGCTGGGCGACGCGCTGCTGGCGCAGGGCAAGGGCGCCGAGGCGCGCGCGGCGCTGGAGGCGCTCAGCGCCGAGGCCGCCGACCAGGGCGGCATCGATCGCGTGACGCGCGCGCGCTGGCTGCGCAAGGAGGGCCTGGCGCGCCTGATGGCGGTCGACACCGCCGGCGGCATCGCCGCGCTGGAGGCGGCGCTGCGCGTGCTCGGCGACCGCGTGCCGCGGAGCTGGCTCGGCGTGCGCATGCGCATCGCGCGCGAGCTGACGCTGGCGCGGTTCGGTCCGAAGGCGGTGCTCGGGCCGGCCCCCGACGAGCGCCTCGAGGAGCGCATGGCCTGCCACCGCTGGCTCGGGACGCTCTTCCGCTGGGTCGACCTCGAGCGCACCGCCGCCCACAACGCGGCGCAACTGCGCCTGGCCGAGAGGTCCGGCGACCTCGGCCACCGCACCTACGCCTACGCCATGCACGCCGTCTTCTGGACCTTCCTCGGCTCGCCCGGCCGCGCCGCCAAGGTCGAGGCGCGCGCGCGGAAGCTCGCCGACCGGAGCGCCGACGACGGCGTCGGCGCCTTCGTCGAGCTCATGCGCGCGGCCACGACGCTGCTCGGCACCAACCCGGGCGGCGCGCTCGAGCGCTTCGACAAGGCCATCGGCCTGGCGCGCCGCGCCGGCGACCGCTTCCTCGAGGAGCTCACGGTGTCGGGCCGCGGCTGGGCCAATACGCTGCTTGGCCGCTGGCGCCCCGCCGACGAGGATTTCGCGCACGCGCTGGCGGTGGCCGACGCGCTCGACATCCAGTGGATCCGCGCCGACGCCGGCGTCGGTCGCAGCCTCGTGCAGATCGCCATGGGCCACCTCACCGAGGGCGTGGCGCGGGCGCGCGCGCTGGTGGCCGAGCCCGGCATGGGGCTCCCCGCCGTCGAGGCGCTGTCGACCGAGATCCTGGGGGGCGCCGAGTACATCCGCGGCCGCTACCGCGAGGCGGCCGAGCTCATGGCCACGGCGAGCCGCCTCTATCGCAAGCACCACCTCAACACCGGCTGGGGCTACCTCGTGCACATCGAGCACTCCGAGGCGCTCTTGTGGCAGGTCGATCGCGACGGCGCCGACACCGTCCCCGACCTCATGGCGCAGCTGCGGCGCGACGCCCGGAACACCCACGCCGACCTCCACCGCATCCCCATGTTCGCCGGCTTCGACCGCATCCTGGCCGGCGTCATCGCCTCGCGCCGCGGCAAGCGGCAGAAGGCGCTCGCCCTCTTCGAGCAGGGCCTGGCCATGCGCCCCGGCTCGAGCGAGGCCTACCTCGACACCTGGATGGCCGTGCGCATCGCCGTCGAGCGCCTGCGCCTCGGCGGCCCGCGCGCCGAGACCGTCGGCGCGCTCGACAAGGTCGCCGAGACGTTCCAGTCGAACGGCCTCGCCGGCATGCTGTCGTGGCTCGTGCAGATGCGCGCCGAGCTCGGCATCTGAGCGCCGCGATGCCCCGGCGACGCGCGCGCGTCAGCCCGTCGCGCGGTCGCCGTCCTGGAAGGCCTCGGCCGCCTCCTGCATGCGCCAGACGGCGCGCTGCGACTCGTTGACGAAGCTGTTGTAGACCTTCGAGAAGTCGTCGGCCGAGGTGGTGCCGAAGGCGGCCTCGGCCGCCCTCCACGCGTCCTCCGCGGTCGCCGCCAGCTGCATGCCCTCGCCGTACTTCGCGCGCGCCGAGCCCGCGATGTGGGTGCCTCCGTCGGCGCGCATGGCCTCGTCGAAGTGGCGGCGCGCCCCCCAGTAGGCGCGCTGCGCGTTGGCGTAGGCCAGCTGGCGCTCGGGCCGCAGCGCCTCCATCTTGCCGCGCTGCGCCTTGGCCGCCGCGTCGAGCGCCTTGCGATCCTCGTCCTTGTCGACGTCGCCCACCGCCTGCCCGGCCATGCCGGTGACCTGCTTCATCTGCCGGTGGGCGGCGTTGGCGTTGTCTTCGCGCGCGCGCTGCCAGGATGCGTTTTCGGCGGCCTTGTCCTGCGCCGAGTCGCTCATCGGATTCTTGCCAGCGTAGGCCATCTGCGTGCGCGCTTCGTCCGGCTGGTAGCGCGCGTAGATCTTGGCGTCGCCGATGTGCCAGGTCTCGGCGATCATGGCCATGTTGGCGTAGACCGGCTTCCACAGCTTGATGTTGGCCCTGAGCTCGTTCACGAGCTTCACCTGCTCGGGCGTCTGACCGGTCGTGCCGTCCCACAGCTCGCCGAGCTTCGCGAACAGGCGGTCCTCGGTCTCGGAGTAGCTGCGGCACAGGTCGAGGTCCATGTTGTACTTGCGGACGGCCCCGACCTTGTCGAGCGCGTCCTGCGACACGTTCTTGCCCGACGCCGTGGCGCGCAGCTGGGTGGCGAGGTTCTGCAGCTCGACCTGGCGCTTGCCCATGCGGCCGAGCATCTCGGCGTGGATGTTGCCGTCCTTGAACTCGGCGCCGTGGGCGTTCACGCGGTTGAACATCGACTCGACCTCGCGGGCCGCGGTGTCGGCCTGCTCGGCGGCTTCGGGGACCTTGCCCTGGCTGGCCAGCGACTGGATGCCCGGGCGCGGATCGTTGACGACGAGGCGCAGGTAGGTGCCCTTCAGGTCGGCGAGCCCGTCGGGGAGCTCGTAGCGGCCGCCGCCGCCGCCTACGTCGGCGCCGATGAGCTCCTTCACGTTGACGGTGCGGTCGTGCTGGCCGCCGCCCATGAACTTCGCCAGCGCCTTGGCGACGAGCTCCTTGTCGTTGCCCGCGGCCAGGACCTCGCGCCGGCACGCCTCCCAGTCGTCGCCGTTGGCGACGCGCGAGAAGCCCTTCTTCCAGGCGTGAGGATCCTTGGCGAGCTGCATGATGCGCTCGAAGTCGGCGTCGCTCAGGAAGACACCCGACACATCCTTCTTCTCCTCCTGCTTGAGCAGCGGGTCGGAGCCGAACAGCTTGCCGAGCGGCTTGTCGGTGAGGCCCTCGACCGAGCCCGCCACGTCGGGCGAGCTCTCGCTGCGGTCGTCCTTGAGGTCGCCGGTCGCGACCTGCTTGTCGTTGCCGGCCTCGTCCTTCACGGTGCGGACCGTCGAGGTCAGCTCCTCCTTGCGGTTCGAGCCGAGCTCGACCGGCCCGAGCTTCACCTTGCCGCCGACGTGGCTCTCGCCCGAGTAGGTGTCGCTCACCTTCTTGTAGGTGCCGGTCTCGGGGTCGTAGGCCTCGACGTGCTCCTCGTTGGTCGACCCACCGCTCGTGAGCGTCGCGTCCGCCGGCCCGACCGCGATGCCCTGCGACGTCTCGGTGCCCTGCCCCTTGGTCTTCGTGCGCTCGGACACGAGCTCGGGGTGGGCCTTGGCGAAGGCCTCGATCTCGGCCTGCGTGTGCAGCGTCTCGAGCTCGGCGCGCAGCGCGTCGGCGCCGGGCGTGTCGTCCTTGATGTTGAACTTGTAGCCGGTCCCGCTCGACTGCGTCGTCTTGCCGCCGAGCTTGAACGAGGCCGGCCCGCTGCCGACCTTGATGCTGCCGCTGGCCTCGGTGCCGTCGCTGACCTTGAGCGTGGTGGTGGTGGTGTCGCCGTTCCGCTGGACCTCGCCCTCGACCGAGGTGGTCTTGCCGTAGCCGCCGCTCACGCCGATGCTGGCGCCGTAGCCCTTGCCGCTGGCGTCGATGCCTACCCCGGCCTTGCCGTCGACCTTGATGGCGGCCGACTCACCGTCCTTCAGGTTGGCCGTGACGCCGCCGCCGCCGCGCATGCGCTCGTACAGGTCGCGCGCCGCGCCCCAGCCCTGCGTCACGCCGGTGGCGATGATCTGGTGCTCCTGCCGTCCGCTGCCGGCGCCGCCCTCGGCCGCCGCGAGCTGCTCCTTCCACGCGGCGGTCGCCTCCTCGTCGAGCTTGGCGCCGAAGCTCGCCGTGATCGAGGCCGAGAGGTCGCCGCGCAGCGCGAAGCTGCCCGACGGCTTGTCGCTCTTCGGGTCGCCCTTCGAGCCGCCGGCCGACGCGCTCAGCGACGCGTCGAGGGTGATGGACGTCTGGATGCGATAGGCCGGCGGCGACGAGCCTGGGATCTTCACGATGTTGTAGCTGGCGCGTCCGCCGGCGGCGGCCTTGCCGCTGCACTCGAGGCCGGAGGCGGTCTTCTTGCTGGCCGACGTCTCCTTGTTGGCGTAGCCGCCGACACCGTCCTTGCCGGCGATGAGGCCCTTGTTGGTGGTGGAGCTGACGGACGACTCGGCCTCGCCCTGCGTCTTCTTCTCGCTGACAGTGGTCGAGGTGCCGAGCTTGCCGTCGCCGCGCGTGACCCCGCCCGTCGTGGTGCGGGCCACCGAGTCCTTGCCGTCCTTGCCCGAGAAGGTCGTGTCGGTCTTGCTGTAGGAGGCCCCGCCGACCCCGACGGTCGTCGTCTGCGCGGTCGACGTGCCGGACTTCTTGTCGGCGACCGCGGTCTCGTCGCGCCGGGTCGTGGTGCGCGCGTAGTTGCCCTTGGCGAGGTCGACCTCGTCCTTGGTGGTGTCGGTCTTCTTGCGCGTCGCCTCGCCCTTCACCTCGGTCTGGCTGTCCGAGCGCGCCACCGAGCCGCCGGTGAGCCCGATCTCGGTGGTGGTCGTGGAGGCGTCGGTGCGCGACGCGCCTTCGCTGGTGCGCCGGTTCGACTCGGTGGTGGTCTCGCTGACGAGGCCCTTCTCGGCGCTGGCGCTGCGCCGCGTGGTCGTGGTCGGCTCCTCGCGTCCGGCGTCGCCCTTCGAGCCGCGGCGCGCGTTGACGTCGTTCAGCTCCTTCATGCTGGCCGCGCCGCTCTCGAGCGTGTCGGCGTCCTTGCGCGCCTGGTCGCCTTCGCGCCAGGCCACCTTGGCCTTCTTCTCGAGGTCGCGCTTCTCGGCCTCGAGCGACTCCTTCGCTTCGCCATCGACGGTCGCCAGCTGGCCGTCGATCTCCTGCACGCGATCATCCAGGCGCTTCCACTCGGCGGTCTTGTTCGTCGCCTCGTCGCGGAGCTGCTTGCTCAGCGCCGGGCTCCTCGGGTCGCGGCTGCCACCCGTCGCGGCGGCTCCGGACGCGCCGGCGCCGCTCGGTCCCGCGGTCGAAGCCGCGGTCGGCGACAGCATCTGCACCTGCTCGTCGTAGCCGCGACCGACGAGCGAGCGCTTGATGGCGGCGGCGCCGCTACCGGCCTCTGCGGCCGTGCGGCCTGAGCCGGAGTCGGTGCGCGCTGCCGCCGCCGCGGGCGCGGCGCGGTCCGTGTCGTGGGTCGGCATGGGTCCTCCTCGAACCCAGCCTAGGCGTCTGGCAGCGGCGCCACGATTCCCCTGAATCGGGGAATGCGCGCCGAGCCGGGTGCGCGTCACTCGCAGTCGCGCTCGACCGCGAAGGTGTCGCTGAAGCGCTCGGGCGGGACGGGCAGCGACTCGATGCGGCGCGAGTAGTAGACCACCCCGTCGCTGTCGACGATGGTGACCTTGATGAAGTCACCCTGGCTGCCGTGCATGGCGCCGACGACCTCGATGGTGTTGGTGCCGTCGACGAGGTCGACCGGGAGGTGGACCCCGTGGTGCCAGTGGAAGTCGTCGTCGCCCACGGCGAGCTCGCCGTTCAACCAGACCTCGACGCCCCGGACGCACATCGAGTCGACGTCGATCCACACGTCGGCGCACGCCGTCTGCACGTCATCGCAGTGCTGATCGCAGCCGCAGGTTCCGTGGCCGTCGGGCGCGCTCGTGTCGGCGGCGCCGGTGTCCTCGGTCCCCGCGTCAGGCTCGGGGGTCGTGTCGGCGATGTCGCTCGCGGTCGTGTCGGGCGCGACGCTCGTGTCCTCGTCGACGCTCGCGTCGGGCTCGCTGGGCGCGTCGGCGGTGTCGAGCTCGGTCGCGTCGGCCGCGGCGTCGTCGCTCACCGTGATGTCGTCGGCGACCTCGCCATCGCTCGCGTCCTCGTCGCTGGCCGGCCCCGAGGGCACGCACACGTAGGTGATGTCGGGGCTGTTGTTCTGGAGCAGCGAGCAGGTGAAGCCGGGCTCGCACGACTCGATGCAGACGTCGACGCAGATGGAGCCTTGGAGCGTGCCCACGCAGTAGCCGCTCGGGCAGTCGTCGTCGAGCTCGCACGGTGTGCCCGCGAGCGCGCCGCCCCTCGCCGCCGGCGTCGCGTCGGGAGCACACGCCCCGAGGCCCGCGAACATCACCCCGAACACCACCTGGACCCAGAAGAACGTGCGCATGATAGCCTCCTGTCTCACCTCGCTCGGGCGACGGTAGGCACTGACGACGAGAGGCCAGCCGTCACCGCGGGAGCCGATGGCGGTCGCGTGCGGTCCTCGCAGCGGCGTGGCGCGACGCGCGGAGCGGCGGAGCGCTTGGTCCGCGTGCGACCGGCGCGCGCGCCGTTGCCCGGCTCGCGGCCGGCGCGCGCGGCTCTCGCGCTCGGGGTTTCACCGACGCCGCGCGGCCTCGGGCGCGATCGCGGCTTCCTCGCGCGCCGCGGGCGCCTACCGTCGACCACGGCCCGCAGCCACCGGGCCGCGACAGCCCGGCCACCACGGCCCGAGGAGGATCCCATGCGCATCGCTTGCGTGCTCGCCAAGGACTTCGAAGACAGCGAGTTCCAGATCCCGTACGACGCCTTCGAGGGCGCCGGCCACAGCGTCACGGTCATCGGCGCCAGAGCCGGCGAGAGCCTCGACGGCAAGAAGGGAAAGGCCACGGCGCGCGTCGACCTGGCCATCGACGAGGCCCGACCCGACGCCTTCGACGCGCTCTTCATCCCCGGCGGCAAGTCGCCGGCGCAGCTCCGCGAGGACCCGCGCTTCGTGCGCTTCGCGGCGGCGTTCGCGAAGAAGCCCATCTTCGCCGTCTGCCACGGTCCGCAGCTGCTCATCGCGGCCGACATGGTGCGCGGCCGGACGCTGACGGGCTGGCCCTCGGTGCAGACCGAGCTCAGCCAGGCGGGCGCCAAAGCGGTCGATCGCGAGGTGGTCGTCGACGGCAACATCGTGACGAGCCGGAAGCCCGAGGACCTGCCCGCCTTCGTGCGCCAGTCGCTGGCCGCGCTCGGGCCCGCGAAGCCGAGCGCCAGCGCGTCCTGAGCCGCCCGCCGCGTCAGCGCGGCGCGACCGTCGGCAGCGGGTTGCCCATGGCGTGGATGAGCTTCTGCTCGATGGGGGTCGTGGCGGCGAGATCGACGTGGCCATCGCCGTCGAAGTCGCCCGTCCTCCAGACGTAGGGGCTCGGGTCGAGCGCGACCTCGTACGTGCACCAGAAGGTGCCGTCGCCGCGACCGGCGATGAGGCGCATGCCCGGCCCGCCCGAGGCCACCACGTCGAGGTGGCCATCGCCGTTGAAGTCGCCGGCGGCGGCCCCGCTCAGGGCCCCGCCGGTGAGCTGCACCGGGGTCGCGAAAGCGCCACCACCCTGACCGAGGAAGAGGCGCGTGCTGAGCTCGGCGCCGCCGGTCAGCAGCAGGTCGCCGTGGCCGTCGGCGTCGAAGTCGGCGATGGCGATCGTCTGGATGCCGTCGGCCGGTAGGCTCGACGGCGCGGCGAAGCCGCTGCCCTCGGCGATCAACACGACCACCTGCTGGGCCTCGTACTGGCCGACCACGAGGTCGTCGCGCCCGTCGCCGTCGACCTGTCCGGCCTCCATCGTGGTGATGGCGTGCCCGGTCTCGATGACCGGACCGAGGCTGAAGCCGCCCGCGCCGTCGCCGAGCAGCAGCTGGACCTTGCTCGAGAACGGGCCGACGATCGCCACGTCGAGCGCGCTGCCGGCGTCGAAGTGGCCGACCGCCAGGATGCGGATGTCGAGGCCGAGGTCGCTCTGCTTCGAGAACACCGGCGCGGCGCCGGCCTGGCCGGCGAAGACGAACACGCCGCCCCCCGAGCCGCTGACGACGTCGCTCCGGCCGTCGCCGTCGAAGTCGCCGACGCCCAGCGGGAAGTAGGAGCGGTCGTCGATGACGTCGTGGTGCGCGGCGGTGCCGTCGTGGGCCAGGCCGCGCTCGACGTGGATGGCATTGGTGACGAGGTAGACGACGTCGTCGTGGTGGTCCCCGTCGACGTCGCCGATAGCGAAGGGGTCGATGATGTCGGTGGTGGCGACGAAGCTGAAAGACAGCCCGAAGCCGGCGAAGAGGTCGACGGCGTCCTCGAGCACGCCGGCATCACCGGCGACGTTCTGGGCCGTCACGTCGACGAGCCCGGTGACGCCGGGGAGCGCGGGGACGCTCACGGCGTAGAGCGTCGGCACGGAGATGGGCGTGGCCGTCGCGGCGTGGCCGGCGACGGAGAACGTCGCGCCGGCAGGCCAGAGGTGGTCGACGCCCACCTGCAGGACGCCGCTGCCGTCGTTGGGCGCGCACGTCGGCGTGACCGACGCGAGGCTCGGCGCCGTCACACACTGCTGGCCGAGGCAGAGGCCGCCCGGGCAGCTCGCGCCGTCCTCGAGCGCCGACCAGCCCAAGACCGACCGCCCGGGTGTGCAGACGAAGCACGCGTGCTGCGGATCGACCGCGCCCGCCTCGCGCAGGACGCCGTCGATGAAGCACTTGGCCACGCAGGCGCTCCCGCACCCCTTGCCGGCGTCGCATACGACGCCGTCGAGGCGCGGGCTCCACGCGTCGGCCGCGCGCGTCGGGTCGCACGCCTGGCAGGCGTTGTCCGGGTCGACGGCCCCGCTCGCGTGCGCGACGCCGTCGATGGTGCACGCGCTCGGAGCCACGTCGGGCGGCGGGCTGGTGTCGACCGGCTGCGCACTGTCTAGCGCGACCGTGTCGCCGCTCGTCACGTCGTGGCGCTCGGTGTCGTCCGAGCCACAGGCCACCACCAAACCACACATGAGCCACGCGCCGCGCATGTCGCCTCCACTGTGCCATTCCGCGCGCGAACCTTCGCAGGCCGGGTCGCGCGGCGTCAAGGCGTGCAGCGCCGCGCCGCCGCATCCGCTCGCGAGCGCGCCGCGCCAAAACGGACTAGCATCGGCGCATGACGACGTCGGCTCCGCACGCTGCGCCCTGGTGGACCCGCTCCGCGGCCGACCTCATGAGCGAGCTCGGCGCGACGCGCGACGGTCTCACGGCCGCGCGCGCCGCGACGCGCCTCGCCGAGGTCGGGCCGAACGAGCTGCGCGAGCACGAGCGGCTGTCGCACTGGCGCGTGCTGCGGCGGCAGATCGCGAGCCCGCTCATCCTGCTCCTGGTCTTCGCCGCCATCGTGTCGTTCGCCACCGGCGAGTGGGTCGACGCCGGCATCGTGCTGGTCATCGTGCTGGCCTCGGTCGGCGTCGGCTACCGCCGCGAGTACGTGGCCGAGCGCGCCGCCGACGCGCTGCAGGCGCGCGTGCGGACGACCGTGCGCGTGCTGCGCGACGGCCAGCCCATCGCCGTGCCGCGGCGCGACATCGTCCCCGGCGACGTGGTGCTGCTCGCGGCCGGCAGCCTCGTCCCGGCCGACGGCCTCATCCTCGAGGCGACCGACTGCTACGTCAGCGAAGCCGTCCTCACCGGCGAGTCGTTCCCGGTCGAGAAGCACCCGACCGGCTCCGCGCCGAGCGCGGCCAGCGCCCCGACCGCGCTCGCCGAGCGGCCGCGCGACGGCGCCATGTTCCTCGGCACCAACGTGCGCAGCGGCAGCGCGCGCTGCCTGGTCGTCAAGACCGGCACCGCCACCGAGCTCGGCGCCATCGCCCATCGCCTGATCCTGCGGCCGCCCGAGACCGAGTTCGAGCGCGGCCTCCACCGCTTCGGCTACCTCCTCATGGTGGCCATGCTGGTCATGGTGCTGCTCGTCTTCGGCGCGCACATGTTCCGCGGCCGCCCGGCCGGCGAGACGCTGCTCTTCGCCATCGCGCTGGCGGTCGGCCTGAGCCCCGAGCTGCTGCCGGCCATCCTCGGCATCAACCTCGCGCGCGCGGCGTCGATGATGGCGTCGCACGGCGTGCTGGTGCGCCGCCTCGACGCCATCGAGAACCTCGGCAGCATGGACGTCCTCTGCACCGACAAGACCGGCACCATCACCGAGGGGGTGGTCGAGGTCGACGGCGCCTGGGATCCCGTCGGCGCTCGCGCCGACGGCGTGCTCGAGCTGGCGGCGGTGAACGCCGCGCTGGAGACCGGCCTCGCCAACCCGCTCGACGATGCGCTGCTCGCCACGCGCACGCCCGAGCTCGGCCGGCTGACCAAGCTCGCCGAGGTGCCCTTCGACTTCATCCGCAAGCGCCTGAGCGTCATCGTGCGCGACCAGGACGGCGGCGGCGTGCGCATCATCATGAAGGGCGCCTTCGAGCACGTGCTCGAGGTGGCCACCACCGCCGCGGGCCAGCCGCTCGATGCCGCGCGCAAGGCCGCTCTCGACGCCATGCACGAGGGCTGGGCCAGCCGCGGCATGCGCGTCATCGCCGTCGCCACGCGCACCCTGCCCGACCAGCCGCGCTACGGCCGCGACGACGAGCGCGACCTCGACCTGGTCGGCTTCGTGACCTTCGCCGATCGCCCCAAGGCCGGCGTCGGCGCCACCATCGCCGCGCTCGGCGAGCTCGGCGTGCAGGTGAAGGTCATCACCGGCGACTCGGCGCTGGTGGCGCGCCACGTGGCCCAGCAGATCGGCCTGCCCGAGGTGCGCGTGCTGACCGGCGACGACCTCGACAACCTGCACGACGAGGCGCTCTGGCGCGCGGCCGAGCGCACCGACATCTTCGCCGAGGTCGACCCCAACCAGAAGGAGCGCATCATCGGCTCGCTGCGCAAGATGGGCCACGTGGTCGGCTTCCTCGGCGACGGGGTCAACGACGCCCCGGCCATGCACGCCGCCGACACCAGCCTGTCGGTCGAGAAGGCCGTCGACGTCGCGCGCGAGGCCGCCGACTTCGTGCTGCTCGAGCCCGACCTCGAAGTCATCAAGAAGGGCATCGAGGAGGGCCGCCGCACCTTCGCCAACACGCTGAAGTACATCCTCACCACCACCAGCGCCAACCTCGGCAACATGGTCAGCATGGCCGTCGCGTCGCTGTTCCTGCCGTTCCTGCCGCTCACCGCCGGGCAGATCCTGTTGAACAACTTCCTTTCCGATCTGCCGGCGGTCGGCATCGCCACCGATGCCGTCGACGTCGAGATGGTGGCCGTGCCGCGGCGCTGGGACATCCGCTTCATCGGCCGCTACATGGTCGAGTTCGGCATCCTCAGCTCGCTCTTCGACCTGCTCACCTTCGCGCTGCTGCTCGGCCCCTTCCACGCCGGTCCGGAGCGCTTCAGGACCGGCTGGTTCATCGAGTCGCTGCTCACCGAGCTGGTCATCGCCCTGGTCGTGCGCACGCGCCGCCCGTTCTGGCAGAGCCGCCCGGGTCGGCTGCTGCTGATCTCGACCATCGTGCTCGCGCTGGCGACGCTGCTCATCCCCTATCTCCCTGGCGTCCCGCTGCTCGGCTTCGAGCCCATCCCGCTGGCGCTCCTGGCGGTGCTGGTCGGCGTCACCGCGCTATACGTCTTCGCCACCGAGGCGCTCAAGCGCTGGTTCTACCGGCGCGCGCGCGTGTGAGCTGCGCCTTGCGGGGCGCCTTCCGCGGGCGTACATCGTCGTGTCTTGATCGGAGATCCGCCCCATCGTCTGGCCGCGGTCGCCGCCGCCATGGCCGCCTTCGAGGACGCGCCCGAGGACGTGCCGGCGCTGGTGGCGTTCGTCCTCGAGCAGGCCGCGCGCGCGCTGGCGTGTCGCTGTCGGCTGAGCCTGGCCGACGGTGCCGACCCGAGCGCGGCCGAGTCCGGCGCCGGGCCCGACGACGCCGTGACCGAGCCGACGCGGTTCATCCGCCGCCCCCTGCGCGCCCACGGTCGCGGCATCGGCACACTGACGTTCAGCCGCGTCGGCCCGGACGCGCCGCCCTTCGACGCCGACGACGCGAGCGCCGCCGCCATCCTCGCCGGCCACGCCGCGCTCGCCCTGGCGCGCGCGCTCGAGGGGAGCCCGGCGCGCAGCGAGGCGCGCCTCACCCTGCTCTCCGACGCGACGCGCGAGTTCTCCGAGGCCACGCGCGACTACCGGCGCCTGCTCGACGTCGTGGCGCGCCGCCTGAGCGACGTGGTCGGCGAGTTCTGCGCCGTGCGGCTGCTGGCCGAGGACGGCCTCGAGCTCGAGACCACCGGCAGCGTCCACCACCCCGACCCCGACATCGTCGCCGGCGCGCAGGCCGTGGTCCGGCTGCCCATCCGCCGCGACACCACCACGCTCCTCGTCCGGGTCGTGACGACGCAGCAGCCGGTGCTCATCGAGCGCACCGATCCGGTGGCGTTCGCGGCCGCCGCCGACCCCGCCTTCCAGCCGTTCCTGGCGCGGCTCGCCGTGCGCAGCGTCCTGGCCGTGCCGCTCATGGCCGAGGGCGCCGCGGTCGGCGTCATCGTGCTCCTGCGCAGCGCGCCCGACGAGCCCTACCGCGAGGTCGACCTGCGCCTGGTCGAAGACCTGGCGACGCACGCCGCGCTGGCCATCACCAACAGCCGGCACCTCGACGCGTCGGCGCGCATGGCCGGTCGCCTGCGCCTCCTGTCCGAGCTCACGCGCGACTTCGCCAGCGCCACCGACGACTTCCGCGCGCTGGGGGAGCTCATCGCGCGGCGCATGGGCGAGGTCGTGGGCGACGCCTGCTCGATCCGCCTGGTGACGCCGGGCGGCGACCGCCTCGACACGGTCGGCGGCCTCTACCATCCCGACCCGGCCGTGCTCGCCGACTGGCACGCGTGGATTGCGCAGCACCCGCAGCGCATCGACGAAGGCCTGGCCGGGCGCGCGCTGCGCAGCGACCGCGCCGTGCTGGTGGCCGAGACCACCCCGGCGGAGCAGGCCGCGGCCAACGAGGCCAACCGCCCCATCATCGAGCGCCTGGCGATCCACAGCACCATGGCCGCGCTCCTGCGCTCCGAGGGCAAGCCCATCGGCGTCGCCACCATGATCCGCAGCCGGCCGGGCGCGCCCTACACTGGCGACGATCTCGCGCTGCTCGACGACCTGGCCGCGCACGCCTCGATCGCGCTCACCACGAGCCGGCTCTTCGCCACCGCCAAGAGCGAGCTCGCCGAGCGCGAGCGCGTGACCGATCGGCTGCGCCTCCTGTCCGAGCTGACGCGCGAGTTCGCGGCCGCCACCGAAGACTACCGCGGGCTGCTGGCGCTGGTGGCGCGGCGGCTCGGCGAGACCATCGGCGAGAACGTGTCGATCCGCATGCTGGCCGCCGGCGGCGAGTGGTTCGAGCCGGAGAGCGCGACCAGCTTCACCGACCCCGAGCTGGAGGCCGACTTCCGTCGCTCGATGCGCGACAACCCGCAGCACGTCACCGAGGGCATCCTCGGCCGCGTCTTCGCCAGCCAGCGCTCGCTGCTCGTCCCGATCACGCCGCCCGAGCCGGTCACCGCCGCGATGCCGTCGGCGCATCGCCCGATCGGCGCGCGCATGGGCATCCGCAGCCTGCTGGTGGTGCTGCTGCGCTCGGCGGGAAAGCCCATCGGCGCGGTGACGGTGATGCGCAGCACGCCGAACCATCCCTACACGCCCGACGACCTGGCGCTGGTCGAGGACATCGCCTCGCACGCCTCGATCGCCATCACCAACAGCATCCTGCTCGACTCGGCCAAGCGCGAGCTGGCCGAGCGCAAGCGCGCCGAGGCGGCGCTCGACGCCACCGAGGAGCAGCTCCGTCAGGCGCAGAAGATGGAGGCCGTCGGCCGCCTGGCGGGCGGCGTGGCGCACGACTTCAACAACCTCCTGACGGTCATCCTGAGCTACGTGACGCTGCTCCTCGACGAGCTGCCGTCGCCCGAGCAGACGCGCGCTGACCTGCGCGAGGTGAAGGAGGCGAGCGAGCGCGCCGCCGACCTCACGCGCCAGCTGCTTGCCTTCAGCCGACAGCAGGTGACGCAGCCGCGCGTCCTCGACCTGGGCGCCATCGTCGAGGGTCTGGCCAAGATGAACCGCCGCATCATCGGCGAGGACATCGAGTACAAGACGCTGCACGCCGCCGGCCTCGGGCGCGTGAAGGCCGACCCGCGCCACATCGAGCAGGTGGTGATGAACCTGGTCGTCAACGCCCGCGACGCCATGCCGCAGGGTGGGCAGCTGACCATCGAGACGCGCAACGTGGACCTCGACGAGCACTACGCCGACGAGCACCTGGGCGTGGCGCCCGGCCGCTACGTCATGCTGGCCGTGAGCGACACCGGCACCGGCATGGACAAGGCGACCCAGCTGCGCATCTTCGAGCCGTTCTTCACCACCAAGGCGGTCGGCAAGGGCACCGGCCTCGGGCTCTCGACGGTGTTCGGCATCGTCAAGCAGAGCGGCGGCCACATCTGGGTCTACAGCGAGCTCGGCCAGGGGACGACGTTCAAGATCTACTTCCCGCGCAGCGACGCCGGCGTGAGCGCCGAGGTCGCCGCCGCGCCGCCGACGACGCTGAGCGGCGGCGAGACGCTGCTCGTGGTCGAGGACGACGAGCAGCTGCGGGCCATCGCGCGCAACGTGCTGCGGCGCCACGGCTACGACGTGCTCGAGGCCCGCAACGGCCACGAGGGGCTGGCCGAGGCGACGCGCTTCCCGGGGCCGATCCACCTGCTCGTGACCGACGTGGTGATGCCGCAGATGGGCGGCCGCGAGCTGGCGCGCCGGCTCGAGGCGACGCGACCGGGGCTGAAGGTGCTCTACATGTCGGGCTACACCGACGACGCCATCGTGCACCACGGCGTGCTCGAGCCGGGCGTCACGCTGCTGCAGAAGCCGTTCACGCCGCCGGCCCTCCTTCGCCGCGTGCGCGAGGTGCTCGATGCCACACCGGTCATGAGCCGATCCTCATGATCGCGGGGCGCGAAACCCGACCCTGGTAGGGGCTTGCGGTGTGAAGGCACGAGCGGTAGACGAGTAGACGTCTTGAACGAACTCGGGACCGATCGGCTGGCGCTCGTCGCGGCAGCCATGCATGCGTTCGTCGACGCAGCCGCGGATCAGCCACGGCTGCTCGAGGTGATCCGCGCCCAGGTGGCGCAGGTGCTCGGCTGCCAGTGCCGGGTGGTGCTGCTCGACGACGGCGGGCGCGGCGCGGGCTCGGCCGCGGACGGGCGCTCGCTGGAGATGCCGCTGCAGGGGCGGAGCGGCGTGCTCGGGCGGCTCGAGCTCAGCCGGGCCGGCGACCCCGTCGCCGCGCCGTTCGACGAGGCCGAGCGGCGCCTGGCCGAGTCGCTGGCGACGCACGCCGCGCTGGCCATCGCCAAGTCCCGGCTCTTCGCGAGGCACGCCCGCGAGATCGAGGAGCGCACGCGGATGGAGACCCGCCTGCGGCTCATC
>JAXLYZ010000061.1:0-58957 GCA_046351155.1 Myxococcota bacterium | reverse complement strand
GCGGGTTCTCCAGCATCTTCACCGTGCCGTCGTTCAACGTCAGGCGATAGATGACGGACGGCGCCGTGATGACGAGGTCCATGTCGAACTCGCGCTCGAGCCGCTCCTGCACGATCTCCATGTGCAGGAGACCGAGGAAGCCGACGCGGAAGCCGAAGCCGAGCGCCCCCGAGGTCTCGGGTTCGTAGCTCACCGCCGCGTCGTTCAGGCACAGCTTCTGGAGCGCCTCGCGCAACGGCTCGAAGTCCGACGTCTCGGTCGGGTAGATGGACGAGAACACCATCTGCTGCGCCGGCTTGAAGCCGGGCAGGGGCTCGGGCGCCGGACGCTTCACGAGCGTCACCGTGTCGCCGACGCGCACGTTGCGAATCTCCTTGATGCCGCACACGAGGTAGCCCACCTCGCCCGGCTGGAGATCCGGCACCGACTCGCCCTCGGGCTGCATGACGCCCACGTCGAGGAGCTCGTACTCGGAGCCGGTCTGCATGAAGAGGATCTTGTCGCCCTTCTTCAGCTGCCCCTGGAAGAGCCGCACCATGGCCACGACGCCGCGGTAGGTGTCGTACCAGCTGTCGAAGATGAGCGCCTGCGTCGGCGCCTCGGCATCACCCTTGGGCGGCGGCAGCCGCTTCACGATGGCCTCGAGCAGCTCGGCCACGCCGAGACCCGACTTCGCCGAGATGGCCACGAGGTCGTCGGTCGGCAGACCGATGGTGTCCTCGATCTCCTGCCGCACGCGCGGCACGTCGGCCGCCGGCAGATCGATCTTGTTGAGGACGGTGATGATCTCGAGGTTCTCGTCGATGGCCAGGTACACGTTGGCCAGCGTCTGAGCCTGCACGCCCTGCGAGGCGTCGACGACCAGGAGCGCGCCCTCGCAGGCCTTCAGGCTGCGCGACACCTCGTAGTTGAAGTCGACGTGGCCCGGCGTGTCGATGAGGTTCAGGTGGTACTCGAGCCCGTCGGAGGCCGTGTAGCGGAGACGCGCCGTCTGCGACTTGATGGTGATCCCGCGCTCGCGCTCGAGGTCCATCTTGTCCATGTACTGAGCGCGCGCCTCGCGGTCGCTCACCGTGTCGGTGAGCTGCAGCAGGCGGTCCGCCAACGTCGACTTGCCGTGGTCGATGTGGGCGATGATGCTGAAGTTGCGAATGCGCTCACGCGGGACGTGCGTGGAGCCGGATTTCTTTGCCATTGATTAGTCGGGCCGCTTTGGAGGCGCCTCGCCGAAGAGCCCGAGCTGGGCCGGCAGGCGGTCCTTGTATTTATCCAGAATGACGTCGATGCCCTGGCGGATGAGCTCGGCCATCGGCACGTTCATGGCCTGGCTCAGCAGCTTGAGCTGCCGATCCTGGTCCGACGTGATGTAGATGGTCGTGGCGACCTTCTTGCGGGTCATTTCCCCATCCGCGCGGCGTGGGGACACACACCCCGGTCCGCGCGCGGCTTCTAGCAGAGCACCGAACGGCAGGGAAATCCAAAGACGGACCAAAGCGGGCCCGACGAAAGGATGCTGGGGTCGGGCGGTTGTGCTGGCGCTCGGCCGCTGCCTATGCTACCGCGTCCACCGCTTTGACGCCCGGAGCCTCATAGATGGCCGACGAGACGACCCCGCCCACGCCCGACACCACGCCCGCTGCCAAGCCTCCCGAGACGGGAGACAAGGGAGACAAGGGACCTGGCCAGCCCAGGGAAGGCCAGCCCAAGGAAGGCGGTCGCGGACGGCGCGGGGGTGGCGGCGGCGGCCGGGCGCGCGGCGAGGGCGACGCGGCGGCCGCGGGCGACAACGGTCACGTCGGCGCCTCGGGCGCGGCGCCCGAGGTCCAGACGCGCAACAAGCGCGAGAAGGTCGAGAACGTCCCGACGACCATGGTCGACCAGGTCACCGTCAACGAGGACCTCGACTTCGGCGCCCTCATGGACGCCCAGAAGAAGGCCGGCGACACCGGCCCGGCCTTCGAGCCCGGCACCAAGGTGAAGGGCGTGGTCGAGGTGGTGAGCCTGCACGGCCAGGAGATCTTCCTCGATCTCGGCGAGAAGGCCACGGGCTACGTCCTCAAGGAGGACGTCCGCGACAACGACGGCCAGATCCTGGTGAAGCCGGGCGACGTCATCGAGGGCGTCGTGGTCGGCCACGACTCGAACGGCATCAAGATCCGCGTGAAGCTCGGCCAGGAGGCCGACACGCGCGCGGTGCGCGAGGCCTTCGAGGCCGGCATCCTGGTCGAGGGCAAGATCGCCGCCACCAACAAGGGCGGCTACGACGTGCGCATCGGCAACGTGCGCGCCTTCTGCCCGCACAGCCAGATCGACGTCGTGCGCATCGACGGCCCCAACGCCGAGGCCCTGGTCGGCCAGTCGTTCACCTTCAAGATCACCGAGATCAAGGAGAACGGCTCGGTGGTGGTGTCGCGCGCCGCGGTGCTGAAGGCCGAGAACGCCGTGCGCGCGGCCGAGATCATGGCCAAGATCCAGCCCGGCGCGAAGATGATGGCGCGCGTGCGCAGCATCCAGAAGTTCGGCGTCTTCGTGGACCTCGGCGGCAAGGACGGGCTCGTGCCGATGGGCGAGCTGGCCTGGAACCGCGTCGAGGACGCCCACGAGGTGGTGAAGCTCGGCCAGGAGGTCGAGGTCGTCGTGCTCGAGGTGTCGCAGGAGACCGGCAAGATCGGCCTGTCGATGAAGCGCGCCTCGCGCGATCCCTTCGAGGTCGCCGCCGAGAAGCTGCAGACCGGCGAGATCGTGACCGGCCAGGTCACCCGCCTCAAGGACTTCGGCGCCTTCATCGAGCTCGCTCCCGAGGTCGAGGGCCTGGTCCACATCAGCGACATGGCCCACTACCGCGTGCGCCACCCGAAGGACATCCTGAAGCCCGGCGAGACCGTGCGCGTGAAGGTGCTCGAGGTCGACGTCGAGCGCCACCGCATCGCGCTGTCGCTGAAGGCGCTGGCGGCGGACCCGTGGGACCACGTGCCGAGCAAGTACAAGGTCGGCGACGCCGTGAAGGGCATGGTCGACTCGGTGCAGGACTTCGGCGTCTTCGTGAGCATCGAGCCCGGCGTCGTGGCGCTCCTGCCGATGAGCGAGGCCAAGCTCGAGGGCAAGCAGGCCGTCGTCGAGTTCAAGGTCGGCAAGGAGATCGAGGCGCGCATCCTGCGCATCGACCCCAACGACAAGACGATGGCGCTGACGCGGCGCGACGAGGAAGAGCTCCGCGCCGCGCGCCCCGACCGCGGCGGCCCCGGTGGCCCGGGCGGCCCGGGTGGCGGCGGCGACCGCGAGCGCCGGCAGGACACGCTGCGCGACCTCCAGAGCCGGCGGCCGGGTGGCCCGGGCGGGGGCGGTCCGGGTGGCGGCGGCTACGGCGGCGGCGGGCGCGGACGCGACCGCGACGACTCGGACTACCAGCGGCCGCGCGGCGGCGGGACGCTCGCCTACGCCGACGCGCCCGACAAGGGCAAGGACGCGCGAAGTCGGCGCTGGCCGAGGCGCTCATGCGCGCCATGAAGAAGGACGGCAAGTAGGTGTCAGGAGGCCCGCGGAGGCGAAGGCCACAGGCAGCCCGCTCGCCCTCCGACGGAGCAGGCTGCCCTGACATGATACGCTGGGCCGCGGCCGTCGTGCTCGTCACGCTGGTCGCCGCGGCCTGCCCGGCCTGCACGCAGTGGCTCGACGCCGACGACGGCTCGGACGAGCCGGAGCTGCGCTGTCCCGGCAAGCCCGTGGTCTACCCGAGCGCGCCGGCCGAGCTCGAGTCGCGGCCCCCATCGTGCCTGCCACGCCCGGCTGCGCGTGCCGCTCGCCGGCGACTGGACGCGCGCGCCTCGACGTGGCCGACGTGCTGCTGCTGTACACCTGGGCGTCGCTCCTGACCGGCAAGGGCCAGGCGCTCCTGCGCATCGAGGGCGCGACCTCGGCCATCGACGACCTGGGCGCGGGCGGCGCGGCCGGGCAGACCTTCCGCGCCATCATCCTCATCGCGCTGCCGCCCGGGTCGGACGCCAGCGCGCTGGCCGGGCTGACGCTCGGCCGCAGCCGCTGGCCGGGGCCACCGTGGCGGTCCGGACTCGGCCAACGACCTCTGGCTCGTGACGCTCGATCGGCTGACGCTCGAGGTGGTGCGGCCGGAGCTCATCGTCGGCTCGCTCGAGGCGACGCGCGGCGCGGCGCCAAGGGCCAGCGCGTGCGGCGCTTCGAGGCCGGCTTCCTGGCGCTGCGGGCGCCCGAGCCGAACGCGCCGATGCCCGCGCCGCCGGCCGTCCCGGGGGCCGCGCCGGGCGCGCCGGCGGGGACGCTGTCGGGGGCGCCGGGCCACGTCGGGCCGGGGCGCTGAGCTTTCTGCGCGGGCCGTTCGGTCGCGACGCGGTCACGTGTCGAAAGCCGGGCGGGGCGCTACGGCCTGCTGCGGACGAGGAGCGATTCGATGCTGCGATTCCACACCACCTTGGCCCTGGCGACCACGCTCGGCGCGTGCCTCGGCGACTCGAACGGCACGAGCGGCGACGTCGCCACGAGCGGTGCCCTCGATGTCGACGCGACCGCGCAGGCAGGCGCCGACACCGGCGTCGCCGATGACGGCGCGGTCGTCGGTGCGGACGTGGGCAGCGACGCGAGCGACGGCGGCGACAGCGCGGTCGCGCCGGTCGACACGACGGTCGTCGAGGAGGTCGCCCCCGAGCTCGAGCACTTCAGCTTCTTCGTGACCAGCCTGAAGGCGCTCCAGGCGCTGTCGGGTAGCGAGGCCGGCTTCGGCGGCGACCTGCGCTTCGGCCAGACCGGCAAGGGCGCCGGCCTCCGCGGCGCCGACCTCATCTGCGCGACGATCGCCGAGGGCAGCATGCCCGGCGCCGGCAAGAAGACGTGGCGCGCGTTCCTGTCGGCGGTCGAGGGCGAGGACGGGCAGCAGGTCGACGCCATCGATCGGATCGGCGAGGGCCCGTGGTACGACCGCCGCGGCCGCGTCTTCGCCGAGACCAAGGCCGACCTCCTGGCCGACCGCCCGACGAGCGCGGACGCCGCCATCAAGAACGACTTCCCCAACGAGGACGGCGTCGGCAACCACCGGCCCGACCCGAACCAGCCGGCGGTCGACAACCACGACACGCTCACCGGCTCGGACGATCAGGGACGCCTCTACAGCGCGACCGCGACGTGCGAGAGCTGGACCAGCAAGAGCGGCGACGTCGGCAAGCCGCGCGTCGGTCACTCGTGGCCGCGGAGCGGTCCGGGCGGCGGCGGCGGTCCGGGCGGCCCGGGCGGCGGCGGCTTCGGCAACCCGGCCAACTGGATGTCGTCGCTCGACGAGTCGGGCTGCGCGCCGGGCGTGAGCCTCATCGAGACCGGCCCGCCCGATCCCGACTCCGACACCGTCGGATCGGGCGGCGGCTACGGCGGCTTCTACTGCTTCGCGCTCGAGCCCTAGGCCCGCGCGCGTTGGCCGCGGGCGTCGGCGGGCGTCGCTTCGGCGGGGCTCGAATCGAGTTCGCAGAAGTCGGCTGACTCGGCGCAGCAGGCGGGTCCACAGGACGCGTGCCTCGCCGATGCGAGGCTGACCACCGTCACCCCGGAGCCCTCGATGCGCCGCTTCCCGCTGCTCATGACTCTCGCCTGCTCGCTCGCCCCCGCCGTCGCCCGCGCCGACGGACCCAAGGACCCGGGCCCGTTCCTCGGCCCGATGCACGAGGCCCACGGCGGCGAGGTCATCTTCTCGTCGAAGCCGGTCACCGCCGCGGCGACCTCCGACGACGGCTTCATCACCGAGTACAAGCTCGGCGGCCCGCTGTTCGTGCGCATGTGGGGCAAGGACTCGGCCGACAACACCAACCCCAAGTGCGCGCGCCGGAACGAGGTGCGCCTGTCGTGGCGCGCCAGCGTGAACGGCGGCGAGGACACCGGCTTCGGCGTGTCGAGCCTGGCCGACGACGTGCGCGGGCTGCGCGCGGCGAGCACCGTGTCGGGCGATGCGAAGATCGCGGTCACGACGCCGACGACGCTCGACAACCCGGCCGACGCGGCGCTCGACCGCGTGACGGACTGGAACGGCGAGGTCATCCCGCAGCTCGTCGAAGGCGACAACACCATCCACGTCGTGGTGAAGGTCGACTGCGGCAACGCCATGGACGACGACCCCATCATCGCCGAGGGCACGCTCAAGGTGAGCGTCGCGCCGGGCGCGCTCGCGGCCTACGCCAAGGCCTACGGCCCGTTCCTGCCGAAGGCGCGCCACCCCGAGTCGAAGAAGCTCGCGCCGAAGCTCATGGCGTCGGTGGCGGCGCAGTGGACGAACGAGGACGTCATCGGCGCGGTCATGACGTCGCCCGGCTGGACCAACGTGCGCGACGAGTGGACCGGCGCGCCGGTGAATCGGTGGTCGCAGGCGTACGTGGTCGTGCACCTGAAGAGCGAGAAGAACCCGAACCGCTGCCGCGCATTCGACATCACCGCCAGCGAGGCGGCCATGGACGCGAACCGCTACTCGCCCGACGTGGCGATGGCCGGCACCGGCAGCGAGCACCCGGTGCCGTGCGCGGTGGCGGCGCTGCCGGGTCGGTGAGCGCGATCGGGCTCGTGGCTCGTGGGCTCGTGGGCTCGTGGCTCGTGGCTCGTGCTCGTGCTCGTGCTCGGGCTCGTGCTCGTGCTCGTGGCCTGACTCGTGACCTCGTGGCTCGTGGCTCGTGACTCGTGCTCGGGCTCGGGCTCGGCTCGGGCTCGGCCTCGGCGCGCGTCGCGCACGGGTCCGGCTGAGGACTTCCAGCTTCTCGTGCTCGAAATCCATCTGCTCCCCGTCGTCCTCGGGTTTGGAATTTTGCGGGCGCGCGCTGGCGCGCTGGGTGAGCCCGCAAAATTCCAAACCCTGCGGGCGACGGGAGCGCAGATGTATTTCGAGCACGAGAAGCAGATGTTTATCCTCTCGCGGTGAAGGTGGCGCGATGGGCGGCTGGGGTCGGGCGCGGAGGTCGCTGAAGGACCAGGTGGTCCGGGCCGCGGAGAGCGTGGTGCTGAACATCGCTGAGGGAGCGGCGCTGCCGCCGGGCGATGCGAAGCGGAACCACTTTCGGATCGCTCTCGGGTCGGCTGCCGAGGTGGCTGCGGCGATCGACCTGCTGGGCGACGCCGCGAAGGCCGACGACATCCGTCGCGTGGGCGCGATGCTCGCGGGCTGAGCCGGCGCTGAGCGCCGGCCCCGAGACTGGCGCGTCAGCGAAGACGCGCCAGCATCTGCGCCACCCGCAGGCACTCGACCCTTCGGGCCTCGGCCTCTGCCGGCTTGAGCAGGTCGATGATGGCACCCACCTCCGCCGCCGAGCCGCTCGCGATGTCGAAGAAGTTCCTCCGAGCCGCACCACCGATCGGCCGACCACCACCCTCCGCGATGTTCAGCACCATACTGTCCGCCGCCCGCACCAGCTGGTCCTTCAGGTGCCGGCGTCCACTCGGCACCACCACCCGAGCCGCCCACCGCGCCACCGACAGCGCCACCGCGTAACAGTCGAACTTGTCGTGATTGAAGTACATCTCGCTCCTCCGCGCCCGCGGGGTTACCGGAATTTTGCGGGCTCACCCAGCGCGCGCCAGCGCGCGCCCGCAAAATTCCGGAACCCGAGGACGAGGAGGAGCCGAGATGGACTTCTCAACGCCTTCGCCGCGACGTGCGCGAGGCTGGACGCACGCGAGCCCGTGCTCGTGGCTCGTGGCCTCGTGGCTCGTGGCTCGTGGCTCGTGCTCGTGGCTCGTGGGCTCGTGGCTCGTGGCTCGTGCTCGTGGCTCGTGGCTCGTGACTCGTGACTCGTGACTCGTGACTCGTGGCTCGTGCTCGCGGGCCGCGCGGTCGACCCTCGCGCGGGGGCGCGCATGGACGCGGTGCGCTCGACCGTTGTACTGCTGGCGCTCGATCCGGTCGCGCTCGACCCGTCGTCGTCCGACCCGCCCCGAAGGAGCCCGCCATGAGCCGCCGCCTGCTCGTCCACGTCGCTGCCGTCTCGCTGGCGCTCGCGCCTGGCGCCGTCGCCGCGCCCCCGTCGGACCCCGCGCAGACGAGCGTCGTCGACGCCGGTCTGCCCGACCTGAAGGCGCTCGCTGGCGCCACCACGCTGACGCTCGTCGACCAGTGGGGCGGGCTCGGCAACACCTACTCCTTCATGGCCCGACTCTCGCGCTCGGCTGCCGACTCGCGCGTCCAGGTCACCGCCGTCCTGCTCACCGCGCGCGGCGTCAGCGCGCGCACGCTGGAGCTCGAGCCGGCCGTCGTCGACGCCTTCCTCGCCGAGGTCGGCGCGCGCAAGCCGGTGGTCGAGCGCGGCGACGGTCGGGCCATGCTGAGCTGGACCGACGACTACCCGTCGGGCGAGGTGCTCATCGAGATCGATGCGCAGGCCGCGCCGGTGCGCGTGTTCTTCCCCGACCAGCATCGCCTCTGGCGCGTGAGCCGCGGCCCGCGCTCGTACCTCCTCGGGCAGAGCGCTGCCGACAAGAGCGACCCGCCGAAGGACGGCGCCGAGCGGCCGCAGGCGCGGCTCCAGGCCGCCTGGCTGGCGCTGCTCGCGGCCATGGACGAGCGCGGCTGGATCGACTCCGCCTACGGCGCCAAGCCGACCCCCTGAGGCGGGCCCGATGTCAGTGGCAGACGGGGGCGCTCACGCGCGCTCCCACCTCGCCGCTGCCGGGATCGACGCGCGCGAAGTCCAGGCCGGAGCGCACCTCGAGCGCGCCGTCGCGCCTCCGATAGAGCGCCTCGATGCCGCTCGCGCCGACGGCCGCTGAGAGGTCGACGCGCTTGACGATCGCGCCGTCCGAGAGCGACTGCAGGACGACCTCGTGGCCGCCGGGCTGCGCCAGCGCCACCGTGTCCGGCGCGCCGCCCACGGCCAGCACGCGCTTGCCGCGCGCGAAGGCCACATCGCCGCCGAGCGGCGCGATGCGCTTCAGCGTCTTGCCGTCGGCGAGCCAGGCGTCGCCGCGCTGGTCGGCGCAGTCGCCGAGCGCGAACAGCACCGCGGCGCCGAGCGGTTGCACCTCGGCGCACGGCGTCGCCTTCGTGCCGACGGTGGCCTTGGCCAGGCGCTTGCCGTCGTCGGGCCGGAACACGTACGCGAGCGCCGGCGCCCCCGCCTCCGCGGTGTAGATGGCATAGACGCGCGCGCCGTCGGGCGAGATGCGCGCCTCGGACAGCGTGAGCGCGTCCTCCAGCGCCGGCTCGAGCTGCCACGGCGTGAGCGGCCCGACGTGGTCCTCGTCGAGCGGCGCGGGCATCGCGTCGAGACCGCCGAGGCTGCCGTCGCCGAGGTCGAGCGCGAAGCAGGTCTCGGCCTCGCCGACCTTCGAGCAACCGACGAAGCGGTTGGCGACGAGCTCCTCGCCGTCGAGCACCGGCGGCGCTGCGGCCGGCACGCAGGCCAGCTTGGCGCTCGGCGTCTCGTCGCAGAAGGGCATGCGATGGCGCGCTGCGATGCTCCGGGCCGCGAGGTCGACGACGACCAGCTCGCCGAAGCTGCGGGCGCCGTGCACCACCAGGAGCTTCCCGGGCGCGAGCAGGAGGCTCTGGACCATGCCGTGGGTGTGGACGTTGTCCTCGTCGAGCCGCTCGCTCGGCGACGTCGTGCTCACGAGGTCGACGGTGCCGACGACCTTCCCGGTCTTCAGATCCTGGAGGACGACGAGCGAGCCCCAGGAGTCGACGACGGCCGCGACGTCGCCGCCCGCCGGCCACAGCGCGGGCGTGTCGCTGTGCAGGTAGACCGCCGGCGCGAGCAGGCCCAGCGGCTTCAGCGTGCGCTTGTCGAAGAGCGCGGGGTTCATCGGCGGGCCGCTGATGCACTCGCAGTTGTAGCCGACGACGACGGCCGGTCCGACGACGCGCACGCCGGTCGCGGAGTCGTCCTTGTGCCCCACGTCGCGGGTCGCCAGCGCCTTCCGCGTCGCGCGATCGAAGACGGTCAGCTTCGTTCCGGCGAGGACGAAGGCGAGCCCGTCGCCCTCGTCGAGCGTGAGATGGTCGGCGGTCCCCGCGCCCTCGAGCGGCGCGCAGCCGCTGCCGTCGGGCGCGCACAGGAGGACGTGGCCCTCGTCGTCGCTGCGGAGCGCCGACTGCGGCGGCTCGGGTGCGGCCGGCGGCGCCGGCACCGGCGTCAGCACCTCGCGCTCGAGGTCGTAGGTGAAGGTGGCGTCCCCGATCGTGAAGCGGATGGTGTGCCCGTCGGGCAGCGCCTCGACGTCGCCATCGGCGCTGCGCGGGTGGGGGTGGCCGTCGATGCAGGCGCGCCGCTCGGGCGCGGCGGCGGCGTCCGTCGGCGCGGCGACGGTCGCGTCGGAAGGCTCGGCGACAGTCGCGTCGGCCGGCGCGGCGACGCTCGCGACGGCCGTGTCGGGCGCCACCGCCGGCGCCGCGTCGGGCGCTGATGCGGGCGCTGATGCGGGCGCGGCGTCTGGCGACGAGGCGGGCGCCGCGTCGGGCGATGGGGCGGACGGCTCGCGCGTCTCCTTCTTACCGCAGGCGACGAGCGCCAGAGCCACGAACATGGCGATGAGCTGCTGCATGGGGGACCTCCTAGGGCTGGGCGTGCGAGCAAGATAACCCAGCCGTCGCGCGGCCACCATCGGGCGCGCGCCGGTCGGAGCCGAGCTCGGCGCGGCCTCGTGACGGGCCATGCCGTGGGGCGGATCGGGCGCCTCCGACCGCTGACGCGCCGCGTCAGTAGCGCTCGCGCTGCGCGACCGCATGGCCTATAGTGCCGGCCGTCCGCGCGCCCGGTCCTCGGGCGGCGATGACGACCGAGGAGGCGACCATGACCGCATCCCCACTGTCGGGCTCGACCAGGTCGGGCGGCGACTCGGCCCTCCTGGCCTCGGCCAGGGAGGCGTTCGGTGCGGCCGCCGAGCTGGCCTCGGCCATGACCGGGCACCTGGCCGGCGCGGTCGCCGAGCGCGGTGTCCTCGACGAGGAGCGCCTCGGCGCGCGCCAGCCCGACGCGTTCTGGCTCTCGGTCATGCTGTCGCGCCTCCAGGCCGCGCGCTCCATCCTCGGCTACGCGCAGCGGCGCGAGACGCCGCTCGCGGTGGCGCTGGCGCGCATCTTCGTGGCCGAGATCCTCCAGGACCTGGCGGCCGAGCTGACCTTCAAGGCGCCGCACTGGGGCCTCGCCGGCGACCTCGTGTCGCGCATCCTCCACAAGGAGTCGGTCGCCCTCTTCGTCGCGACCTCGCTCGACCCGGTCTACTACGAGCACGTCGGCGACCTCGTGCTCGAGGAGAAGGGCACCGAGTACGGCCTCGACCCCGAGCGCGAGCTCATCCGCCAGCAGTTCCGCCGCTTCACCGATCAGAAGGTCGTGCCGCTGGCGAGCGGCGTGCACCGCGAAGACGGCCTCGTGCCGAAGGAGATCCTCGAGGCCGTGAGCGAGCTCGGCTGCTTCGGCCTGTCGATCCCCGAGCGCTACGGCGGCCTCCAGCCCGACGACCGGCCCGACAACCTCGGCATGTGCGTCGTCACCGAGGAGCTCTCGCGCGGCTCGCTCGGCATCGCCGGCTCGCTCATCACCCGCCCCGAGATCCTCTCGAAGGCGCTCTTGAAGGGCGGCACCGACGAGCAGCGCGAGACCTGGCTGCCGCGCCTCGCCACCGGCGAGACCCTGTGCGCGGTGGCCGTCACCGAGCCCGACTTCGGCTCCGACGTGGCCGGCCTGAAGGTCATGGCCACGCCCGTCGAGGACGGCTGGGTCCTGAACGGCCAGAAGACCTGGTGCACCTTCGCCGGCCAGGCCGACGTCCTGATGGTGCTGGCAAGAAGCGACGCCGACCCCAAGAAGGGCCACCGCGGGCTGTCCATCTTCCTGGCCGAGAAGCCGCGCTTCGACGGCCACAAGTTCGAGTTCGAGCAGGGCCCGGAGACCGTCGCCCACCGCCCCGGCGCCAAGCCGGGCAAGCTCACCGCGCGCGCCATCGACACCATCGGCTACCGCGGCATGCACAGCTTCGATGTCTTCTTCGAGGACTTCTTCGTGCCCGAGCACGGCGTCCTCGGCGGCCTCGGCGGCATCGGCAAGGGCTTCTACTACCAGATGGAGGGCTTCGCCGGCGGGCGCCTGCAGACCGCGGCGCGCGCCACCGGCGTCATGCAGGCCGCGCTCGAGGCGGCCACGCGCTACTCGAAGGAGCGCCGCGTCTTCGGCCTGTCGATCGCCAACTACGGGCTCACGCGCTGGAAGCTCGCGCGCATGGCCATGCTCACCCAGGTGGCGCGCCAGTTCACCTACGACGTGGCGGCGCTCATCGACATCGGCAAGGGCCAGGTCGAGGCCAGCATGGTGAAGCTCTGGGCCTCGAAGCAGGCCGAGTGGGTGACGCGCGAGGCCATGCAGCTTCACGGCGGCATGGGCTACGCCGAGGAGTACGACGTCAGCCGCTACTTCGTCGATGCGCGCGTGTTCTCGATCTTCGAGGGCGCCGAGGAGGTGCTCGCGCTGAAGGTCGTCGCGCGCCAGGTGCTGCAGCGCTGGCTCGAAGAGAGGAGGGAGGCTTCGCAATGACCGACATGCTCAACGACGAGACCGTGGCGCGCACGAAGAAGAGCGAGATCGTCATCGAGGTGGGCGCGTTCAAGCCGCGCGCGCAGGGGCTCGAGCCCATCGTCGACAAGGTCATCCGCCCGACCTACGGCCACGTGCTCGAGGACTTCGTGCCCGGCACCGTCTTCGTGCACCCGCGCGGCGCGACGCTCGACCGCGGCTTCATGCTCGGCTGGGCCAAGACCTTCATGGAGGCGAACCCGCTCTACCTGAACCAGGCCTACGCCCAGGCCATCGGCTATGCCTCGCTGCCGGCCGCGCCGCACCTGGTCATGAACCTGGCGCTGTCGCTCGGCGTGCAGAACGACAGCGAGAAGGCCATCGCCAACCTCGGCTACTACGACGTCCGCTTCCTGCGCCCGGTGTACGCCGGCGACACGCTGCGCGGCATGACCCGCATCGTCGAGCGGAAGGACCGCGGCGTCGGCAAGCCCGGCATCGTCACGGTCGAGACGCTGGCCGAGAACCAGGACGAGGAGGTGGTGGTCCAGTACCGCCGGAAGATCATGGTGCCGCGCGGCGGCGACGGCCCGATTGCGAGCGACGAGCCGAGCGCGGCCGCTCCCGACGCGAGCGCGCCGGCCTTCCCGTGGAAGGCGACGCCCAAGCTGCACATCCCGTTCGTCAAGAGCCTTTCCGGTTCGGCGCCGCTCGGGCTGACGCGCACCGAGAGCTGCCTCGGCGCCTTCGAGGCCGGCCAGATCTGGGTCCACGCCAACGGCCGCACGGTGACCGACGAGCACGTCGGCCTCACCTACCAGGCCATGAACACCCACCCGCTGCACTACGATCGCCTCTACTCGCGGGCGCAGGCCGGGCCGATGTCGGGCGAGCCCATCGTCTACGGCGGGCTCGTCTTCGCCTGGCTGCTCGGCCTCGCCAGCCGCGACATCAGCGAGAACGCGGTGTGGGAGCTCGGCTTCCACGACGGCTACCACACCCAGCCGACCTTCGCCGGCGACACCCTCTCGGCGCTGACGCGCATCCTGTCGGTCGAGCCGCTGCACGACGCCGAGCTCGGCATCGTGCGGATGCAGCTCGTCGGCGTGAAGAACCTGCGCGCCGGCGACGCGCTCGACCGCTTCGGCGCCGATCTGTTCGTGGCCGAGGACGAGAAGAAGAAGCTCGGCAAGGAGAAGATCCCCGAGAAGGTCTTCGAGATCGAGCGCGCCCTGCTGGTGCGGAAGTCGCCCGCATGAGCGTGTCCGACGAGCACGCGCCCGACGCGGCGCTGCCGGCCGGCGGCGCGTCCACCGCGTCCGGCGAGGCCCCGGCGCCGCTCACGCGCGTGCCGTGGCTCACGCCCTTCCGCCTCGACGAGGGCGAGACGGCGAGCTTCCGCATCGCGTCGTTCGCGCTGCAGGTCGAGCGCCGCGCGCGCGAGTGGCGCGTCGTCACTGCCACCACCTCCGACCTCGCGGCGCAGGAGGTCGACATCCGCATCCCCGACGCCACGCGCGGGCCCATCCCCTTCACGCAGGAGCTCACGCGCGCGCGCTTCGCCTTCGACGCCTCGAGCGACGGGCTGCGCCTGCGTCCGCGCCTGGCCGATCGCACCATGGTGGTGCGGCCGGCGGACCCGCTCTACCTCTTGCCCGGCGCCACCGTCGACGTGTTCGTGTCGACCGTCCTGTGGATCGTGCTCGAGCTGGCGCCGGGCGGCGTGGTGCTCATCGATCGCCCGGCGCACCGGCCGTCCGACACCTGGTTCGGCCCGACCACGCAGCAGGGCGAGCTGGCCTACGCGTCGCGCACCTCGGCGCGCCTCGACCCGCGCGAGCTGCCGCGCCGGGCCCACCGCGCCACCACGCGCATCCGCCTCACCAACACCGGCAAGGCCGCGCGCTCGCTGGCGCGCGTCATGCTGCCGGCGCCCGAGCTCGAGCTGTGGCAGCTGCCGTCGGGCATGCTCTGGACGCAGACGGTCGAGCTGTCGCTGGGCGACGGCGACGAGACGCCGCTGCGCTTCAAGCCCGGGCCGCCGGCCTCCGACGACATCGCCCGCGCCCCCGCGGGGGCGGCGCACGCCGTGGGCGGCCCGCCGCCCGCCGGCGCGGGCCCGACGCTGCTGGTCTCGCCGCCGCGGCGGCTGGCCCAGAAGAACCTCCTCCTCCGCGCCATGTCGGCCATCTTCTGATGGACGCGATCGCCAGAGCCGTCAGCGACTTCTTCACCGAGCAGCGCCTGCTCGACCTCCTCGGCGTGGTCGCGCTCGTCGTCATCGGCTTCATCCTGGCCAAGACCGTGCCCTCGCTCATCGGCCGCGTGGTCGGGCTCGGCGCCTCGGCGAACCAGGTGCGCATCGTGCGGCGCATGGTGCGCTACCTCATCTTCGTGGTGGTGGTGCTGTCGGCGCTGACCCAGCTCGGCGTCGATGTGAGCGTGCTGGTGGGCGCGGCCGGCCTGCTCACGGTGGCGCTCGGCTTCGCCGCGCAGGCCTCCACCTCGAACCTCATCTCGGGCGTGTTCCTGCTCGGTGAGCGCGCCTTCGACGTGGGCGACACCATCAGCGTGTCGGGCTACGTGGGCGAGGTGCTGGCCATCGATCTGATGAGCGTCAAGCTGCGCACCTCGGACAACGTCTACGTGCGCATCCCCAACGAGATGCTCTTGAAGTCGCCGTTCTCGAACCTGTCGCGCTTCCCCATCCGGCGCATCGACATGACGCTGGCCATCTCGAAGCCGGGCGACTTCGACCGGGCGCGCGACATCCTCACCGGCTTCGCCGACGACCACCCCCAGTGCCTGGCCGAGCCGCGCCCGACGGTCGCCTTCGCCGCCTACGACAAGGGCCGGCTCGACCTGGTCTTCGCCGTGTGGGTGGCGCGCGAGCACTACTCCGACGTGAAGTCGATGCTGCTCGACGCGGTGCTCGATCGCTTCCGCGCCGAGGGCATCGCGCTGCCCATCACCGATTGACGAATTCGCCGAAGGAACCGCCGATGAAGCCGAAACACGTCGCCATCCGCATCGAGCAGTGCCTGGCGCTGGCCAAGGCGTCCAACTGCCCGCGCCGGAAGTTCGGCGCGCTGCTGCTCGACCCGGCGCGCAACGTCATCCTCATGGACGGCTACAACGGCGGCCCGCGCGGCGGCGGCGAGCTGTGCGGCGGCGACGCCTGCCTGCGCGACACGCTGGGGGCGAAGTCGGGCACGCGCTGGAGGTGGGCTGCCACCACGCCGAGATGAACGTCATCTGCAACGCCGCGGCCGGCGGCGTCGCCGCGCAACGCCTGGCTCATCGTCACCCGGCGAGCCGTGCGTCTTGTGCGCCAAGCTCATCCACCACGCCGGCATCACCAAGGTCATCGTCGTGACCAAGGGCTACGCCGGCGAGAACGGCGTCGACTACCTGCGGAAGCATGGCGTGCTCGTCGACGAGGTCCGCGACGGCCCGCGGGACCCGCGCCTCGGGCCGAGGTCGCGCCCTGAGCTCCGTCGGGCAGCCTCTCCGCTGACCTGCCGAGCGCGCTGCGCGCGCGTGGCAGGTCCGCTCCGAGGCCTTCTGACGGAGCTCCGTCGGGCAGCCTCTCCGCTGACCTGCAGGCGCGCTGCGCGCGCCGTGGCAGGTCCGCTCCGAGGCCTTCTGGCGGAGCTCCGTCGGGCAGCCTCTCCGCTGACCTGCAGCGAGCGCTGCGCGTGCCGACGGAATTCCGTCAGAAGGCCTCGGAGCGGACCTGCCACGGCGCGCGCAGCGCGCTCGCTGGTCAGCGGAGAGGCGCCGAAGCCGCGGACGCGCTCTAGCGGTTCAGGCCCAGCGTCAGCACGATGCGGTCGACGTCGGACAGGTTGCCGAGGATGACGGAGCGCCCGCGCGGGCCTTCGACGATGAGCGTCGGCGTCACCACCACGTCGGCGTCGATGGCCGCCTGGAAGTCCTGGACGACGTCGACGACGGTGATGGTGCAGGCCCCTTCGCGCAGGTACTCGGCGCACATGTGCTCGAGGTTCCGCTGGGCCAGGATCGAGTTGGCGTGCTGGCCGGCGACGAAGAGCGTGAGCTGGTAGGGACCTCGGGTCATCGCGCGCTCCTCGCCGTGTGGGATGACGCGCGGCTGGCCAGCACGATGCCGTCGTCGCTGATGCGCAGGTCGTGCACGTGCTGGGAATGGCCGCAGCCGCGCGCCTTCCACACCACCAGCGAGCGCTCCAGCCGGTCGGCGCCGACCTCGAGCCGGAGCTGGACGAGCGTGTCGACCAGCGAGGTGAAGCCGAGGCCGCTGAGGTCCTCGTTCGGGTCGGAGCCCTGCAGCTGGTTCGTGAGGAGGCAGGTGATGCCCTTCTCCTTGCACGCGTTCACGAGGCGCATGACGTAGTCGAACGGGGCCTTGCCCGAGCCCATGCGCACGCAGGCCGAGATGGCGTCGACCACCACGTGGTCGGGGCGGTGTCGCTCGATGGCCTGCAGGTGCTGGAACAGGTGCTCGTCCGAGCCGGTGGCCTCGGGCAGGCGGCAGATGAACTCGAGCTGGCCGGCGCGGAGCCCGGGCCCGAGGTCGATGCCGGCGCTCTTCACCGACGACGCCAGCGCCTCGGGCGCCTCCTCGAACGAGATGTAGAGCACGCGCTCGCCGCGCGCGGCGGCCGCGGCCACGAAGGTGCACGCCAGCGTGGTCTTGCCGCTGCCGCTCGGGCCGGCCAGCAGCACGCACGAGCTCCGGCGATAGCCGCCGCGCAGCGCGTCGTCCAGGGCGGCGTTGCCGGTCGGCTGCGGCTTGCCCAGCGGGCGGTGGCCGAGATCGACCGAGCCGATGGGCACGAGCGAGATGCCGTCGCCACCGATGACGTAGGGGAACTCGTTCGAGCGGAAGGCCGAGCCGCGGTACTTGAGGACGCGCAGGCGGCGCGTGCTGATCTGGTCGAGCACGCGGTGGTCGAGCTCGACCACACAGTCGGCCATGTACTCGATGAAGCCGAAGCGGGCCGCGAGCTCGGCCGAGTCGCTGGCCTTGATCGACAGGATGGCCGTGAGCGTCCGGCGATCGAGGAAGTCGTGCAGCGCGTTGAGCTCGTCGCGCACGCGCTCGGGGCTCTCGAAGCGCCGCATGAGGATGTCGATGGCGTCGATGACCAGCGCCTTGGCTCCCATGGCGCGAGCCTTGCCGTCGATGATGGCCATGAGGCCGTCGAGCGAGAACTGGCCGGTCGTCACCGCCGCGGTGTCGAGCTTGGCGCGGTAGATGAACAGCAGCCCCTTGGCCTCGAGCGCCGGCAGATCCCAGCCGAGCGTGGCCGCGTTCAGGCGCACCGCCTCCGGGCCCTCCTCGAATGTGACAAAAACGCCGGGCGCCCCGCGCAGCGCGTTCTGCACCAGGAACTGCAGCGCGAACAGCGTCTTGCCGGCGCCGGGCCCGCCCTTCACCATGGTGGTGCGGCTCTCCGGGTAGCCGCCGTCGAGCACCGCGTCGAGGCCGGTGACGCCGGTGCCGAGCTTCGCGAGCGGGGTCGTTTGGGACGCGGTGGCCGCGGACGCTTCTCTCACTCGGTCCATCGGCAACCTCTGACAGCAGACCAGCAGGCTATACGCCCCGATAGGGTTGTCCCCTACGAAATACGTCGCGTGGTCCGGCGAAGTCGCGGGCCAGTCGCGCTTCGCGCGAGCTCGATCGCGCGCGAGCGACGCGCGGCGCGCGCTGTGGGCGAGCCGGTTGGAAGCGACGTTGAAGCGCGCGTGCGCCGTGCGTACGACAGCGAAGCTCTCCTCGCGAGGAAGGACGCGTCCTCGATTCCGGTTGGGCCCCACCTTTGAAGCGAGACGCCGCGCGCGTCCGACGACCCGCCAGCGCGCGTCGTCGGGGGACCGCACGGCGCTCGAGAGGTCCCACCATGAAGCCCAAGACCCCGCCCCTCGAGATGACCAAGATGCTCACCGGCATCCAGGGCTTCGACGACATCACCGCCGGCGGGCTGCCGCGGGCGCGGACGAGCCTGGTCATGGGCGGCTCGGGCAGCGGCAAGACCGTCTTCGCGCTGCAGGCCCTGGTCAACGGCGCGCGCACCTCCAAGGAGGCGGGCATCTTCTTCCCCGAGGAGAGCCCGCGCCAGATCATCGCCAACGCCGCGACCTTCGGCTGGGACCTGCCGGAGCTCGAGAAGAAGAAGCTCTTCTTCCTCGACGCCCACCTCGCTCCCGACGTGGTGTGGCCGCGACTTCGATCTGCTGGGCATGCTGGCCATCCTCGAGGCCAAGGCCAAGGCCATCCACGCCAAGCGCATCGTCTTCGACGGCATCGACGTGCTGCTGAGCCTGCTCGACGACCGCGGCGCCGAGCGGCGCGAGATGTATCGCCTGCGCGACTGGCTCGTGCGCACCGGCCTCAGCGCCATCATCACCCAGAAGGTGACCGGCACCGACGCCGACCAGCGCTACGGCTTCGTGCAGTTCATGATCGACTGCGTCGTCGTGCTGCGCCACGAGGTGGTCGACGGCTCGGCCTTCCGGAACCTGCGCGTCGTCAAGTACCGCGGCTCGAGCTTCGCGGGCGACGAGTTCCCCATCGCCCTCGACGCCGCGGGTCTCCAGCTCACGCATCGCGGGCCGACCCAGCTGGCCTACGTCGTCACCGACGAGCGCGTCTCGTCGGGCCTCGCCCGCCTCGACGACATGCTGCACGGCGGCTACTTCCGCGGCAGCGCCGTGCTCGTCTCGGGCGCGCCGGGCACCGCCAAGTCGACGCTGGCCGGGCTGTTCGCCGCCGCCGCCTGCGCGCGCCGGCGAGCGCACGCTCTACGTGAGCTTCGATGCCGGCGCGGCGCAGATCGTCCGCGACCTGCGCTCGGTGGGCATCCGCCTCGCGCCGCACGTGGCCTCGGGCCTCCTCGACATCTACTCGACGCGCACGCACGGGCCGACCGTCGAGGACCAGTTCGCCGAGCTGCGCATGCAGGTGGTCGCCCATGCGCCGCGCTGCCTGGTCATCGATCCGCTCTCGGCGCTCTCGACCACGCGCACCCACGTGGCCTCGGTCGACGCGGCGCAGCAGTTCCTCGACTTCCTGAAGGGCGAGCGCATCACCGTCGTGCACACGGCGCTGACCGATCGGCGCGATCCCGACGAGGCCGTCGAGAGCGGCATGTCGAGCATGAGCGACGCCTGGATCCACCTCTCGTACGTGGCGCAGGAGGGCGAGCGCAACCGCGCGCTGACCATCATGAAGTCGCGCGGCAGCGGGCACTCGAACCAGGTGCTCGAGCTGACGCTCTCCGACCGCGGCGTGGCGCTGAGCGACGGCTTCGTCGCCGAGGGCAAGGTGCTCATGGGCGCCGCGCGCGCCGAGTGGGAGCGGCGCGAGCGCGCGGCCGCGACCCGGCGCCAGGTGGCCTCCGACGCGCGCCGGCCGCAGCTCGAGCTGGCCCAGGCCGAGGCGCACGCGCGTCTCCGGCTGATCGAGGCGGAGATCGCGGCGCACGGCGCCGAGGTCGCCCTGCTGGTCGCCGCCGCGGTGCCGACGAGCCCGACCACCGCGACGCGTGGCGCGAAGAGCGCCGCGAAGAGCGCGGGTCGGCGGGCCCGCTGAGTGCCTCGACGCTCTCGGCGAAAGGCGGTCCTCGTGCTGCGGCTCTACGTCGCCGGCCAGGCGCCCAACTCGCTGAGCGCGCTGAGCCGCGCCAGGGCCCTGTGCGCCGAGCACTTCGCCGGCGCCTACGCGCTCGAGGTGGTCGACGTCCTGAAGCACCCGGCGCGCGCGCTGGCCGATGGCGTCATCGTGACGCCGACGCTGGTGAAGCTCCTGCCGCTGCCGGTCGTGCGCGTGGTGGGGAACCTCAGCGACGCCGCGCAGGTCCTGCTCATCCTGGAGGGGAGATGATCGTCACACCGGGGCTGCCCCGCCGCGACCTCGTGCGCCGGCTGGCCGAGGCCGAGGCCACCATCCAAGCGCTGCTGTCCGGCCAGATCGACGCGGTCTTCGACGGCGAGAGCCGGACGCCGCTGCTCGTGGCCGCGGCGCAAGCGGCGCTGCGCCAGAGCGAGGAGCGCTACCGCGGCATCGTCGAGACGGCCAGCGAGGGCATCGCGACCATCGACGGCGAGGCGCGCCTCGACTTCGCCAACCAGCGCCTCGGCGACCTCCTCGGCTGCGCGCCGCAGCACCTCGTCGGGCGGACGCTCTTCGAGCTCCTGCCTGCCGCGGGCTGGGCCGCGGCGCGCCACGCGCTCGAGCGCGCGCGCCAGGGCGCGGCGGCCGAGACCGAGCTGGCGCTGACGAAGCAGGGCGGCGGCGAGATGTGGGCGCTCGTCAAGACGAGCCCCATCCGCGACGGCGAGGGCCGCGCCGTCGGCGTCCTGGCGATGCTCACCGACGTGACCAGCCGGCGCGAGGCCGAGGCGTCGCTGCGGGCGAGCGAGGCGCAGTACCGCCAGCTGGTCGAGGCCACGAGCGACGGCATCTTCGAGATCGACCGCGACGCGGTCATCGTCTTCGTGAACCGCCGCCTCGCGGCCATGCTGGGCTACGCGCCGTCCGAGCTCGTCGGCGCGCCGCTGGCCACCTTCGCCGACCACGCCGGCCTGGCCGCGCAGGGCGGCGCGCCGGGCGGGCCCGGCTACCGGCTCGAGGGCCACGTCGACACCAGCTACCGCCACAAGGACGGGAGCGAGATCGCCGTGGCGGTGGCCGGCTCGGGCCTCTTCGATCCGCACGGCCGCCATGTCGGCAGCATGGCGGTGGTGCGCGACGTCACCGAGCAGAAGCGGCTCCAGTCGCAGCTCATGGTGAGCGACCGCATGGCCTCGGTCGGCGCGCTGGCGGCCGGCGTCGCCCACGAGATCAACAACCCCCTGGCGGCCGTCATCGGCAACCTCGACTGCGTGCTCGAGAGCCTGGGCGGCGCCGAGCGCGGCGAGCCCTGGCTGCGGGACAGCGTGCGCCAGCCCATCGTCGAGTCGCTCGAGGCGGCGCAGCGCGTGCGCTTCATCGTGGGCGACCTGAAGCTGTTCTCGCGCGCGCCGATCGAGCCGGTGCCCGGCGACGCCGACGTCGAGGCGGTGATGGAGTCGTCCTTGCGCATGGCCTGGAACGAGATCCGCCATCGCGCGCGCGTGTCCAAGAGCTTCGCCCAGGTCGGGCGCGTCGCCGTCAGCGAGGCGCGCCTCGGCCAGGTGTTCCTGAACCTGCTCGTCAACGCGGCCCAGGCGCTGCCCGCGGCCGCGCGGCGCAGAACGAGATCCGCCTCAGCATCCAGCCCGACGGCGAGCGCGTCGTCATCGAGGTGGCCGACAACGGCGCGGCATCGCGCCGGTCCACCTCGGCAAGCGGTCTTCGACGCCTTCTTCACGACCAAGGCGGTGGGCATGGGCACCGGCCTCGGGCTGGCCATCTGCCACCGCATCGTCGCCGACATGGGCGGCACGCTCAGCGTGCGCAGCGAGCTCGGTCACGGCGCCACCTTCCGCGTGTCGCTGCCGTGCGCGGCGCTGCGGGCGACGGCCTCGGCGCCGGCGCCGTCGCCGCCCGCCGAGGTGGCACCCGCGCCGCGCGGGCGCGTGCTGGTGGTCGACGACGAGCGGCCGGTAGGCCTCGTGCTGAAGCGCGCGCTGACGCCGCCGCACGACGTGGTGGTGGCGCTCGGCGCCGCCGAGGCGCTGGCCCTCTGCACGAGCGGCCATCGCTTCGACGTCATCATCTGCGATCTCATGATGCCGGGCATGACCGGCATGGAGCTCTTCGACGAGATGTCGCGGCTCGTGCCCGACCAGGCGCGCCGCATGGCCTCGCGACCGGCGGCGCCTTCACCGAGCGCGGCCAGGCGCTTCCTCGCGCGCCTCGAGCGGCCGCACCTCCTGAAGCCGTTCAACGTGCCGCAGGTGCGGGCGCTGGTCGACGGCTACGTGCGGCCCTGACCTCGGCGCCGACCTGGCCGGCCGGCCGGCCGGGCCGACCGAGGCGACCACGTCGTCGGGATAGACCGGCGTCGGGAAGCCGCGCGCCGGCCGCGCGAAGAGGTAGCCCTGCATGTGGTCGCAGCCGAGCGCCGCCAGCGTGTCGCGCTCGTCCGCCGTCTCGATGCCCTGGCGATGACCATGACGCCGAGCTCGTCGCACAGCTCGCGCATGGCGCGCACGACGCTCTGCTTCTTCGGCAGCCGATCGATGTCGCGGATGAGCCCCATGTCGAGCTTGGCCACGCGCGGGTCGAGCTGGGTGAAGCTCGACAGCCCGGCATAGCCGGCGCCGAGGTCGTCGACGGCGAGGTCGAAGCCGAGCGCGCGCAGCGCCGCCAGCCGCTCCATGAGGCGCGGCACGCCGTCGAGCGAGGCGCGCTCGGTCACCTCGAGCACCACGCGGCGCCTGCGATGCGCGAGAGCGGCGCATTCGGATCGATGAGGTCGTCGTCGCCGAGGTCGCGGGCGTGGAGGTTGACGAACAGCTTCTGGCCGGCGGGCAGCTCGGCGGCGCGCTCGGCCACGCGGCGCCGCACCAGCCGACCGAGGTCGTCGAGGCGGCCGAGCCGCTCGGCCGCGCCCAGGACGAGGAGCGGCGTCGGCAGCTCGGGCTCGTCCGAGCGCATGAGCGCCTCGTAGCCGTAGGTCGTCCGCGAGCGCCACGACACGATCGGCTGGAAGGCCATCCACAGCCGGTCGATGGCGCGCGCGAAGGCCGCCTCGAGCGCCGTCCGGTCCAGCGGCCAGCCGGCGTCGACGTCGAGCGCCTCGAGCGCCTGCGCGTTGAGGCGAGCCAGTCGATGGAGCCGCGCCGCGCGGCTCACGACGTCCTCCAGGATGTCGCTGCGCACGGGCTTCACGAGGTAGCGGAAGACGCCGTGCTCGATGGCGCCGATGGACGACTCGACCGACGGCTTGCCGGTCATCAGGATGACGGGCATGTGCGGGTCGCGCTCGCGCACCGCGCGCAGGAACTGGAGCCCGCCGTAGCCGGGCATGTTGACGTCGCTGATGACGACGTCGAAGACGCCCTCCTTGAGGCGCGCCCTGGCGTCGAGCCCGTCGGCGGCGGCCACGACGGTCCAGCCCCGGCGGCCGAGCACGCGCTCGAGCGCACCTCGGAGGAGCGCGTCGTCATCGACGAGGAGGATACGGCCGGACTCGGGTGCTCCGTCGAACATGGCGCCTCGGCAACGGTGCGGAAGGTGAGCCCTTCAAGTAGTCACGGACGGCGCAGCGCCGGCGGGTGATTTCGCCCCATCGCGGGTATGTCTGCGAAACGCCCGCGCCGCGTGGTTAGATTGCAGCCCTTCCGTCACCATGGCCCGCCCCTCGGAGGCTGCATGCAGCACGCTCCCGCAGAGACTGCGTCCGCTCCGAAGCGGCTCCCCACCGGCATCGCCGGGCTCGACGCCATCATGGATGGCGGCCTGCCGCGCGGCGGCATCACCGTCGTCATCGGCGGCGCCGGCACCGGCAAGACGACCTTCGGCCTGCAGGTGCTGGCCAGCGGCGCGCGCGGCGGCGAGCCGGGCATGCTGGTGGCGTTCGAGGAGAGCGCGGCGCGCGTCGTCGAGAACTCGTCCGGCTTCGACTGGGGCGGGGACGCGCTGCGGACCGCCGCCGTCCAGGTCATAGACGCGCAGCTCACGCAGGCCATCGAGCTCGGTGGCGAGTTCGACCTGGTCGGCTTCCTGGCCATCCTCGGCGCCGCCGCCAAGCAGAGCGGGGCACGTCGCGTGGTCTTCGACGGCCTCGACGTGCTGCTCGGCTATCTCGGCGACCCGGCGCTCATGCGCCGCGAGGTGTTCCGGTTGCGCGACTGGGTCCACCAGAGCGGCCTCACCGCGATCGTCACCGCCAAGGGCGACGACGGCCTGCACCGGCCCGCGGCCGAGTACGACTTCCTCCAGTTCATGGCCGACTGCGTGGTGACCATGCACCACCGCGTGGTGCACGGCATGGCGCTGCGCTTCATCCGCGTCGCCAAGTATCGCGGCGCCGCGCACTCGGCCAACGAGCTGCCCATCGCGCTGACATCGTCGGGCGTCGAGGTCGCCGCCAACACCACCGTCGCGCTCGGACACCCGGCCTCGGGCGAGCGCATGTCGACCGGCGTCGAGCGCCTCGACGCCATGCTGTCGGGCGGCTACTACCGCGGCAGCTCGGTGCTCATCACCGGCGTGCCCGGCACCGCCAAGACGAGCCTCGCCGCCGTCTTCGCCGAGGCGGCGGCGCGCCGCGGCGAGCGCACCGTCTTCGTCAGCTTCGACGAGGCGCCCGATCAGATCGTCCGCAACGTGGCCTCGATCGGCATCGACTTCGCCGGCCCCATCGCCGCCGGCGTGCTCAGCGTGCACGGCTTCCGCAGCCGCTTCGAGAGCCCGGAGGCGCAGGTCGCGCGAGTGCGCGCGCTGGTGCGCGAGACGCGGCCGCAGAACCTCGTCGTCGATCCGCTGTCGTCCTTGTCGCAGCGCGGGCGCGAGGCCGATGGCGAGGGCGCGGCGCTCGAGCTGCTCGACTTCGCCAAGAGCGCCGGCATCACCCTCATCGGCACGTCGCTGCTCGGCAACTCGTTGCCGCTCACCGAGCACACGCCGCTCAACATCTCGACCGTGGCCGACACCTGGATGCACGTCTCCTACGTCAACCAGGGCGGCGAGCGGAACCGCGCGCTCACCATCATCAAGGCGCGCGGCATCGGCCACTCGAACCAGGTGCGCGAGCTCATCCTGTCCGACGCCGGCGTGACGCTGGCCGACGTCTACGCCGTGGGCGGCGAGGTGCTGATGGGCACGCTGCGCTGGGAGAAGGAGAACGAGGCGCGGCGCGCGCGCACGGTGGCGCAGAACGGCTCGGCGCTGCGCCAGCGGAAGGCCGAGGCGGCGCTGGCCGCGACGCGCACGCAGCTCGAGGCGCTGGCGCGCGAGGAGGCCATCCAGCAGGCCGAGCTCGAGCAGCTGAAGCTCGCCACCTCGGCCGAGAGCGACCACCGCGCCGGCGAGGAGGACGAGCGCCTGCAGAGGCGGCGCGCCGATCCGGAGGCACCGAGCGTCGCCGACGCGAGCGCGCCGGACGGTGGCTCGTGAGCGGCGTGGACCCGGCGGATGACGTCGCTCCGGAGCCGATCGTCGCGCCGCGGCTGAGGGTCCGCCTCTATGTCGCCGGCGAGTCGCCGAACTCGCTGGCGGCGCTGACCACCCTGCGGCGCGGCCTGGCGCGCCTGCCCGCGGGCGACGTCGAGCTCGAGGTGCTCGACGTCCTGCGCGATCCCGAGCGCGGCGCGAAGGACGGGGTCTTCATGGTGCCGATGCTGGTGCGCCTCTCGCCGCTGCCGGAGCGCCGCGTGCTCGGCAGCCTGCAGGAGCGGGCGCTGCTCGCCAGCGTGCTCGGCCTCGAGGAGGCGTCGCGTGACTGAGCGCCGGCCCGCCGAGAGCGACGCCGAGCGCGAGCTGGTCGGGCTGCGCCGGGCGCTGGCGGCGTCCGAGAGCGCGCGCCTCGACGCGCAGCAGGCGTATGCCGCGTTGGCCAACGGGGAGGTCGACGCGCTCGCGCTCGAGGCGGCCGCGACGCCGCTCCTCCTGCGCGCGGCGCAGGACAAGCTGAGGGCCAGCCAGGTGCTGCTGCGCGCGGTCTTCGACGGCGCGCTCGAGCCGATGGTGCTGACCGATCGGCAGGGCCGCTACGTCGACGCCAACCCGGCGGCGTGCGCGCTCTACGGCCTGCGGCTGGACGAGCTCGTCGGGCGGCGCGTCGCCGAGGTGACCGGCCTGACGCTCGACGAGGACGCCTACCAGGCGGTGCGTCAGAGCGGCCAGGTGCGCGGCCACTTCGAGCTCTCCCGACCCGACGGCGTGCGCCGCCTCGACTACAGCACCGTCTTCGAGGTCGCGCCCGGCATCGACCTCTCGGTCATGCGCGACACCAGCGAGCGCGTGGCGGCCGAGGAGGCGCTGAGGCGCAGCGAGGCGCGCTTCCGGGCGGTGATCGAGAAGAGCGTCGAGGGGGTGTCGCTGACCTCGGCCGACGGCGTCGTCCTCTACCGCAGCCCGTGGCTGGCGCGCATGCTCGGCCGGACGCCGGAGGAGCTGGACGTCCTGGCGTGGAACGACAGCGTGCTGCCCGAGGATCGCCCCGAGCTCATGAGCCGCGTGAGCCGGCTCCTGAACGACGGCGAGCGCGAGGTGCCGCTGGCCTTCCGCGCCCGCCACCGCGACGGCAGCGTGCGCTGGATGGAGGGGTCGGCCACCAACCTGCTCGACGACCCCGATGTCGGCGCAGTCGTCGCCAACTTCCGCGACGTCAGCGCGCGCCGTCAGGCCGAAGCGCTCGTGCGCGAGAGCCTGGAGCGGTTGGAGGAGGCCCAGGCGATAGCCCACGTCGGCAGCTGGACCTCGGGCTTCTGGCCCGACGGTGCCATCGAGTGGTCGCGCGAGTGCTATCGCATCTTCGGCATCCCCGAGGGCACGCCGATGACGGTGCGCTCGCTCTTCGAGGCCGTTCACCCCGACGACCGCGAGCGCCTCCGGCGCGCCACGCACGCCGCCATCCACGAGGGCGCCGCGGCCGACATCGAGCATCGCGTGCGGCGACCCGACGGCACGGTGCGCCACGTCCACGAGCGCGGCATCGTCGAGCGCGACGCGGCGGGCGCGCCGCTGCGCATGATCGGAACGCTGCAGGACATCACCGAGCGTCTGGCCGCGGTCGAGGCCATGACGGCGAGCGAGGAGCGCTATCGGCGCATCGTCGAGAACACGTCGGAGGGCATCTGGACCTACGACCGCGACGCCGTCACCACCTACATGAACCCGTGCATGGCGGACATGCTCGGCTACAGCGCGACCGAGGTGGTGGGCGTGCCGGTGCTGGCCTTCATGGAGGCGAGCGAGCACGGCATGGCCAGCGCGCGCCTCGAGCGGCGCCGGCAGGGGCTGACCGAGCGCGGCGACGTGCGGCTGCGCCGGAAGGACGGCAGCGAGGTCTGGACCTCGATGCGCGGCAACCCGCTCTTCGACGCGGACGGCCGCTTCGAGGCCGGGTTGGTGATGGTGACCAACATCTCCGAGCGCCGTCACGCCGACGAGGTGCGCGCGCGCCTCGCGGCCATCGTCGAGTCGTCCGACGACGCCATCATGAGCATGACCGGCGAGGGCGAGGTCACGACCTGGAACCGCGGCGCGGAGAAGCTCTACCAGTACGCCGCGGCCGAGATGCTGGGGGCGTCGGTGTTCCGCATCATGGCCCCGGACGTGCACGGCGACGAGCGGCTCATCCTGGCGCGCGTCGTGCGCGGCGAGGCCGTGCCGCAGTACGAGACGCAGCGCGTGAGGAAGGACGGGTCGGTGGTGGCCGTGGCGGTGACGGTCTCGCCGGTGCGCGACGGCACCGGCCTGGTCATCGGCGTCTCCAAGGTCGCGCGCGATCTCACCGCCAGGCTCGAGGCCGAGGCGGCGCTGCGCAGCACCGAGGAGCGCTTCCGCCAGGTACAGAAGATGGAGGCCGTCGGGCGCCTGGCCGGCGGCGTGGCGCACGACTTCAACAACATCCTCTCGGTCATCCTGAGCTACACCAGCATCAACCTCGAGGACCTGACGCCGGGCGACCCGCTGCACAGCGACATCAGCGCCATCCACGCGGCAGCGCAGCGCGCGACCGGGCTCACGCGCCAGCTGCTGGCGTTCAGTCGGCAGCAAGTGCTGCAGCCGCGCGTGCTCGACCTGAACCAGATCGTCAGCGGCATGACCTCGATGCTGCAGCGGCTCATCGGCGACGACGTCGAGCTCGCCGCGCTGACGTCACCCGACATCGGGCGCGTGCTGGCCGACCCGGGGCAGATCGAGCAGGTCATCATGAACCTGGCCGTGAACGCGCGCGACGCCATGCCCGACGGCGGCATGCTCACCATCGAGACGGCCAACGTCGAGCTCGACTCGAGCTACGTGAAGGGCACTTCGGCGTCGACCCGGGCGACTACGTGATGCTGGCCATGAGCGACACCGGCGTGGGCATGGACGCCGCCACCCAGGCGCGCATCTTCGAGCCGTTCTTCACTACCTGGCGCGAGGCCGGCAAGGGGACCGGTCTCGGTCTCTCGACGGTGTTCGGCATCATCGAGCAGAGCGGGGGCACATCGGCGTCTACAGCGAGCCGGGGCAGGGCTCGACCTTCAAGGTGTACCTGCGCCGCACCGAGCGCGCGGCTGATCTGGCGCCGGCGCTGGGGCCGCGCGCCGTGCTGCGCGGCAGCGAGACGGTGCTGGTGGTGGAGGACGACGAGCAGCTGCGCGCGGTGACCTGCGCCATCCTGCGCCGGAACGGCTACGACGTGCTCGAGGCGGCCAACGGCGGCGAGCCTTCCTGGTGTCGCTCGAGCGCCAGGGCCACATCCACCTGCTGCTGACCGACGTGGTCATGCCGCGCATGAACGGGCGCAAGCTGGCCGAGCAGCTCCTGCTGCAGCGGCCGGACATGAGGCTGCTCTACGCCTCGGGCTACACCGACGACGCCATCGTGCACCACGGCGTGCTGTCGGCTGACGTCGCCTTCCTGCAGAAGCCGTTCACGCCCGAGGCGCTCTTGCGCCGCGTGCGCTCGGTGCTCGACAAGGTCGAGCCTTGACCGTCGCACCGAGGTCGAGGGCCTCGGCCTCGCTGCCATTGGCCCGGCCGCGCGCGGGCTACTCTTGATGAAGCTGTTGAGCTCGAACGAGTTCACCTGGCGCACGTCGCCGCTCTGGGTGTCGACGAAGGTGATCCAGCCGGTCGGGTTCTCGAGCGCGATGGCCACCTTGTGGGCGAGCGGCAGCGCGCCGGCGAAGACCGGCTTGTCGGGCACCGGGTAGACCGTGACGTTGAAGGAGCGCGTCGAGACGCGGTGCACGACGTGGGTCGCGCCCAGCGGATCGGGCACCAGCACGTAGAGCTCGCTGGCGTCGTCGGTGAAGAGCACCTCGGTCACCGGGTGCTCGACGTAGACCACCTTCGAGTAGCCGGTGCCGAGGTCGAGCAGCGAGTAGGCGTACTGCTGCGCGGCCACCGAGCCGGTGCGGCGGTGGATGAGCGCGGCCATCTTCGAGTTCGGCGACACCACCACCGCCTCGAGCTCGCGCACCAGCGGGCGCGTCACCACCGCGGCCGTGACGGCGTCGACCATGCCCACCGCCAGCGTGCCGGGCAGCGTGCTGTAGAGGAGCGCGCGGCGGCCGTCGGCGGTGAGCGCCGCCGAGCCGAACGACGAGCCGGTGGCGGCGATGCGCACGTTCGGGTTCTCCGACGGCAGCTGGGTCTCGGGGTCGACGGTCGGCACCGAAGTCGAAGGCCGCCGGCACGCTGATGACCGCCACCGTCTGCGAGGTGCGCATGGGCACGATGAGCGTCTGGCCGTCGGGCGTCAGCTCGAGGTCGGAAGCGTAGTCGGGGAGCGAAAGCTCCTTGACGACCGCGGTCTGCAGATCGACCCAGGTCAAGACCGGCGCGCGCAGGTCGCGCACCGCGGCGAAGCGGCCGTCGGGGGTGACGACGATCTCGCGGTCGACCGGCTTGGCGAACGGGTCGGTGCTGGTCGGCACCGGCGGCAGGAAGGTGTCGCCGACCAGGTCGTCGAGGCGGATGCCCGAGATGCCGTCCTCGCAGAAGAAGAGCGCCAGGCGATCGGCGTCGGCGAAGTCGACGATGCTCGGGCGGTAGCCGACGGCCAGGTTGAAGACCGCCTCCTGGCCCTGGTCGAGGCGCACCGCCGAGATGTCCTGGAGCGAGCCGAAGCCGGCCACGTCGGTGCCCTTCGACTCGTCGAAGAAGGCGAAGGCGAAGCGGCCGTCGGGCGAGCGCTCGAGGCGGTTGGCGCCCACCACGACGTCGAGCGTCACGACGTCGAAGGTGCGCGTCGGGCCGCCGCCCGACACCACGTGCGGGCGGACGATGGAGACGTTGGAGCCGCCCTCGTTCAGCACCACCGCGCCCTCGTCGCCGGGCAGCGCGCGCACCAGCGTCGGGGTCACGCCGACCTCGACCAGGCTCACCGCCAGCGTGCGCGCGTCGACGATGATGAGCGCGTCGAGCGCCGCCGACGGGATGTAGAGGAAGCTGTCACCGGCCTCGGGGGTGCGCAGGTCGAAGTCCTGCTCGGTCTCGGGCGGCGGCGGCTGCGGGAGGTCGGGGCCGGTCGAGGTGTCGATGCCGACGCCGGTGTCGGCGCCCGGGCCGGGGTCGAACGTGTCGGCCGCGGTCGCGGCGTCGGTCGCGGACGTGCTCGGCGTGGTCCAGTTGCCGATGTCGGAGAAGCTGCCGCTGGCGGAGTCGGCGCCGCAGGCGCCGAAGAGCGAGGTCAGGGCGAGCGCGGCGAGCGGCGAGAGCGGCGAGAGTCGCGAGAATGACGAGAGTCGCGAGAGTGACAAATGGCGTCGCATGAGGGTCTCCTGTGTCGCGCTCGGTTCAGAGGCGGACGGCGAGGGTGAGGCCGAAGACGGGACCGGAGAGGTCGAGCGTGCCGAGGTCGACCGGGACGACCTCGGCGGCGTCGCTGGCGAAGCGGATGCCGTCGACGGAGAGCGGGGCGCGGAAGCCGTAGCCGCCCTCCAGACGCAGGACACAGGCCCAGCCGCCGAGATCGAGCGTGCCCTCGATGCCGACCTTGGGCACGGCGCCGAAGGTCCAGCCGTCGCTGCCGCCGTGGTGCGCGCCGACGGCGATGGACTCGTCGAGGTGGAGCGCCTCGAGCTCGAGCTCGCCCACCAGCGCCAGCCAGGGGAGCAGCGGGTAGCGGCCGCGCGCGCCGAGCACCAGCGCGTCGCCGTCCGAGGTCATGGCGTAGCCCTTGTCGTCGCGCTCGAGCCGGCCCACCACGCGCCAGCCGGCGAAGACGTCGAGCGCGTCGAGCGGGCTCCAGCCGAGGCGCAGCTCGGGCAGCCCCATGGTCTGGTCGGCGCTCGTGACCATGGCCGAGTCGCTGACCAGCCAGGCGACGTCGCTCGTGACCGACAGCTCGACCTCGCCCTGGCGGTCGCCCGGGGCGGCGTGGGCGGGGGAGCCGAGCGCCACCGGAGTGACGACCGCGGCGAGAGTGACGAGAGTGGCGAGAGTGGCGAGAGTGACGCGAGTGGCGAGAGTGACAAAATGCGGACGCGGGGAGGGCTTGTGCTCGGGCATGGTCAGGGCTCCTGGCGCTGGAAGAGGCCGTCGAGGAGGTAGCCGGGGATGGCCTGGGTGGCGCCCGGGCGCGTGTCGCCGGCGGGCCAGAGGACGACGTGGCCCTCGGCGCTCTGCGAGAAGGCGGCGACCGTCTGGACGCCGGACAGCACCGCCAGGCCGGTGGCGGCGTCGGGCACCTCGGCCGTCTCGGGGTGCAGCGTGGCGAGGTCGACCGACACGATGTAGCTCCGGCCGCCGAGCCCGGTCAGGAGGAAGAGGCGGCCGAGCTCGGGCACGAGCTCGGCGGCGAGCACGTCGCCGGTGCGCCCGAAGCTGGTGACGCGGTCGGTGGCGGCGTCGAGCACCGACACCGCCTTGTCGCTCGAGGCGTGGAACATGACGAAGAGCGCCGTGCCGGGGACGGGCAGGAGCGACGTGAACGGCTCGCGCGTCGAGCGCGTGCGGAAGGCCTTGTCGCTGCCCTCCGCCAGCGCCTCGATGTCGACGACGTGGAACTGCGAGGCGCCCGGGCTCCAGGCGACGGCCTGGAGCGTCGGCGCGGCGTCGGCGGGGGCGCCGGCCGGCGGCGCCGTGAAGAGGCGGATGGAGCTGACGCCGCCCGGCAGGCCGACGCTCTGGCCGGTGGCGGTGGCGAGGTCGGTGAGGGTGAGCTGGCCGGTGGCCGGCGCGGTGGTGAGCGAGGCCAGGCGGCCGTCGGCCAGCGCCAGCAGCGCGGCCGAGCCGCCCGGGCCGATGCCCGAGAGCTGCGACAGGCGCACGTCGAAGTCGGGCGCGCCCTCCTCGGTGCCGGGGTCGGTGGCCGGGACGATCTCGAGCGCATAGACCGACGACGACTCCTGCGTCGTGACGAGCGCCCACAGCTGGTCGACGCCTGACGTGCGGTCGACGGCGAAGTCGACGGCGCGCGGCGTGCGGTGCCCGCCGGTGGTGAGCGACACGAGCGGCACCGAGCGCTCCGTCATGTCCGGGTCGTCGAGGTTCACGACCGCGACGTGCTCCTGCGAGAGCACGAAGGCGTAGCGGCGGTCGCCGACCAGCGGCGAGAGCGCGATGGCGATGGGCGCGCCGCCGAGCGACGCGAGCGTACGGCGCGTGACGGCCGCGGCCGGCGGCGTGCCCGGGTCGAGGTCGATCTGGGCCACCTCGTTGTCGTTGTAGAAGACGGTCGTGGCGGTGCCGGGCGGGAAGTAGGCCAGCGCCTCCTTGGCGTCGTCGGAGATGGCCACCGCCTCGAAGGGCGCGCCGAGGACCAGCGCGCGGCGGTCGCCGCCGGCCAGGTCGACGACGTCGAGCGTCTCGGCGTAGCGCGACAGCACCAGCGCCGCGGACTGGCCGGGCACCGGCGCGATGCGCGACGGCGGGCCCGACAGCGCGATGCGGCGCAGGCTCTCGAGGCGGCCGTGGTCCGAGGCCATCACCACCAGCGACTCGTTGGCGACGTCGCCCTGGATGAGGAAGTCGCCGGCGGCCAGCGGGCCGAGCTCGGGCGGGGCGAGCTCGAGCGCGGGCGGCTCGGCCGGGCAGCCGGCCAGCGTCGCGACGGCGCCGGTGGCGAATGTGGCGAGTGTGGCGAGTGTGACAAAATGGCTGAACGCCGGCGCGAAGACATGGCTCCGCGTCGCGCCCGACGATGGACGTCGCATGGTTCCTCCTCGAAGAGGGGCAGGGGGGTCGGCGCCGGGACAGCGCCACGACCGTGCGGCGGGCTAGAGCAACCGCCGTGCCGCGCGCGCTCGGCCGGTCGATGGCCGCGCCGACCGCAGAGACGCGGTGCGACAAGAGCCGCGACGACGCGCGTCGGTGCTCGCCGCGACGCGGGCGCCCGGGGGTGTAAAGGGGCTAGTCGGGGTGGGGCGTCGCGGGCGCGAGGCCGGCGTCGTGCTCGCGCAGCCAGGCCTCGAACATGCGGTCGTTGAAGCGGTTCACGGCGTCGATCTCGTCGCGCTGGCCGCCGGTCGCGAGCGCCATGCCGCCGATGAGGGAGGCCAGGCCGGCTCCGAAGATGGTGAAGCCGATGGCCGGGCTGCGCACGTCGAACATCGAGGCGCCGTTGCCCTCGAGGACGACCTCGGTGGCGCCGAGCGAGGTCACGGTGCTGGCCAGGGACGCGATGATGGTGCCCCACAGGACGTCGCTGCGCGCGTCGCGCAGGCGCTCCTGCGAGTCGGGATCGGCCTGGGCGGCGTCGACCAGCGTCGCGTACGAGCGGCCGCGGACGACGTAGCGCGGCATGCCGGCCTCGAGCGTCGAGCTGATCCATGGCGTGTCGCGCGGCGTGTACTGGCTCGTCACGCAGGCCGTGGTGAGCGGCGCGGCGAGGAGCCCGAGCAGGGCGACGCGGAGGGCGGGGCGGGAGTGGGCGCGCATGCCGGGCTCCTATATCAAGGTACGGGCAGCGGCCAGAAGACGCTCGGGTCGAGGCGGCCGTCGTCGAGCGTCGGGAAGTAGGGCAGGGCGGCCGGCGGCAGGCGCTCGGTCGCGATGCGGCAGCGCTCGGCGCAGACGTGGGTGACCACGGTGCGGCGCGGCTCGTCGGAGTCGTTCTCGAAGCTGGCGTGGAAGGTGTAGGCGCTGTGCAGGCTGATGTCGCCCGGGCCGAGCTCGATGAGCACCTCGGGGCAGTCGGCGTCGGGGCGCACCTCGTCGACGCGCGCGTCGCCGAAGCGATGGGCGGCGCGGAGGCCGCCCGTGTGGCTCCGGTCGAGCACGCGCATGCCGCCGGTGGCGGCCGTGCACGGGCCCAGCGCGAGGCGCACCGAGCACGCCACCAGCGGCTCGAGGTAGCCGAAGTAGCTCGCGTCCTGGTGCCACTCGAGGCGCGCCGCCGAGCGCGGCGGCTTCACGATGAGCGCGTCCTGGAGCGCGCGCACGCGCGCGTCGCCGAGGCAGCGCGCGGCGAGCTCGAAGGCGGTGCGGTTGGCGAGCCACTCGGCGAAGGCCGGGTCGCGCTGCGACGGGCGCACGAGCTGCGGCACGCCCGGCTCGTGGGGCGAGAGCGAGGCCGGCGGCAGGATCCGATCGGCCGCCCGAACGAGCGCTTGGACCTCGTCGCGATCGAGCACGCCGCGCACGACCACCCAGCCGTGCGTCTCGAAGTGCCGTACCGATTCAGCCAGGGCAGCCACGCCGCGAGCCTGCCACGAAGCCACCAGCCTTGCGAGCGGCGGCCGGCCTGTGTATGCGGTGCCGATGAGCGAGGCCACACGCGGCGTCATCCTGCCTGCCGGCGAGACCGGCTCGACCTTCTTCCACCGCATCCTCACGAGCGCGGTGGCGCGCTTCCCCGACGCCCTCGGCGCGGCCCGCTTGCCGACCGACGCCGACCACTTCCGGAAGGGCTACGGCCGCGCGCTGGCCGCCTTCGAGGCGGCGCGCATCGCCAGCCCCGAGCGCGTCGCCATCGCGCGCCACATGGTGACGGCGCTGCACGACGGGCTCGGCCACGCCGGCCCGGGCGCGGCGACCAGCCTGGCCGAGCACCTGGCGACGCCGCACGCGACGCCCATCGCGTTCGCGCGCCACCGCTTCGGCGGGCGCCCCGGCCTGCGCCCGGCGGTGCACTTCGCGAAGAAGCTCCACGAGGGGCGCGCGCTGGTCGGCGTGGTCGACGATCTCCATCGCCAGCACCACGTCACCGACGCGGCGCTGAACGCGCTGCGCTGGCTGGTCGAGCACGCGGCGGCCACGGACGGCGTGCTCGATCTCCGCGGCCACCGCTTCGCGCTCATCGGCGCCGGCGCCGAGCTGGCGCCGACGGCCATGCTGCTCCAGGCCGGCGCGACCGTGCTGTGGCTCGACGTGGTCGGGCCGGCCGGTCGGCTGCCGCCGGGTCTGGCCGGTGACCTCGTCGTGCCGAGCGGCGTGGGCGACGTGCTGGAGGATCCCCGCGCCGTGCGCGAGGCCATCGTGCAGTTCGCCGAGGGCCAGCCGGTGCACCTCGGGCTCTTCGCGTACGCGCCGGGCAAGGGGCGCGAGCTGCGGCTGGCGGGCGCCATGGACGCCATCGCGAGGAGCCTCGACCCGGCCATCGTGGCGTCGGTGGCGATGTTCGTGTCGCCGACGGTGCCGGCCGAGGTGCAGGCCGAGGACGTGGCCCACACCAGCTATCGTCAAGAGCATTTACCAACCTGGCAGGCGGCGCTGCAGAAGGTCGGCGCGCTGGTCGGTCCGGGTCACCACGTGCACCGCGCGACCTCGATCGCGCACGCGGTGGTGGGCCTGCAGGGGCCGACCTACCAGGCCGCGCAGTACCTCGCCAAGATGGCCTCGGCCGAGGTGTGGGCGACGCACGGCGGCCGCCTCGACGGCGCGCCGCGGCCGGTCACGACCTCGGCCAACATCGCCGGCATCGCCGCCACGCGCTCGCTGGTGCACCCGCTCTTCCAGGCGGCGTTCATCGGCGCGGCGAGCTTCGGCGTGCGCATCTTCGAGCCGGCCACGACGCGCACCATGGCGGCCATGCTGGTGCTGCACGACCTCCTGAACCCGGCCTCGCCGAGCGCCGCCGGCAGCGCGTTCGAGGCGCCGGCCCAGAAGGCCCAGGCGCTGGCGCGCCGCCAGCTGCACGGCGGCGCCTACAACCTGCCGTGGGTCTTCGACACCACCATCCGCGCCGCCGCCGTGCTCGGGCTCGCCAAGCGCCCGAGCCTGGCGCTGGCGCTCGGCCGCAAGCGCGGCCGCGGCTGAGTCGTCCGAGGGCCGCTCCGGCGAGCGCGTTTTCAGCTCCGGCTCGCCCGTCCGTCACATCGCCCAGCCCGTCCCGTGATTTCTACGAGGCGCACCATGCTCCGTCGTCCGCTCCTCCTCGCGTTGGCCCTCGCCACGCTCGCCCCCGCCGCCCATGCCGGCCGCCCGCGCATCGAGTTCGGCTCCGGCTTCGGCTTCGGCAAGAGCGACAAGCTCGGCCAGGTGCTCGGCGTCACGCCCGAGATGACCTTCACGCTGCCGCTCACGAAGCGCGGCGCCTTCGTCGCCGACTGGGGCTTCACCTGGGCCGGCGGCGACGACCGGCCGCCGCAGGACTCGAGCGCCATCGCGCTCGAGGACCCGTTCATCGGCCTCCAGCTCGAGGTGGCCGACGACGACTTCTACCTGCGCTTCCGCCCCGGCTTCACGCTGCCGCTGGCGTCGTTCACCGACGACGCCAACGCCCAGCCGGCGCAGACGGTGGCCTTCAACCTGGCCCACGGCATGTTCGGCCAGCGCAACCTCTGGCGCTACCTGCCCGAGAACGCGAGCTTCGTCGGCACCGCCGAGATGGGCGTGGGCGATGACGAGTCGGGGCGCTGGCGCTTCTGGCTCGACGCGGCCGTCGCGTTCCCGACGACCAAGCTCGACCCGGACACCGACCTCATCATCGACTCGGGGATCGGCTTCGCCATGGGGCCGTTCTTCGTCGACATGTCGTTCGTGTGGATCCCGACCAACAGCGGCGACAACGCGCAGGTCGCGGTGCGGCCGGGCTTCGAGATCGAGCTCAGCAGCGGCGCGACGCTCGAGATCGCCGCCAACGTGAACCTCGACGGGCCGTTCGGGAGCTTCGACGACGGCGGCGTCATCGGCGCCGACGCGCGCTTCCGCTTCACGCTCGGCGCCGACGGCCACTCGATCGAGCCGCGCCCCGAGCCCGCGCCGGTGCCGGAGCCCGAGCCGCAGCCCGAGCCCGAGCCCGACCACCCGCCGGCGCCGACGACGCCGCTGCCGACCGACTTCGACGGCGTCCTCCAGGCGGTCGTCCGGGCCTTCCCGGGCGACTACGACGCCATCAAGGGCGAGAAGCACGCGAAGGACGGGACGCTCGCCTCCATCGGCGACACCTGGACCTCGACCGTGTGCCTGCCGGGCGCCAGCGAGTGCTCCGTCTATCAAGGCTTCTCGCCGGCCGCGAACTGGTACGCCGTGATGGTCGAGACCACCGACGAGGACGAGGCCGAGGAGGTCTACGACGACATGGTCTCGCGGATCGACGGCGTGACGCTGCCCTTCACGCGGGTGAAGCTCGACGACTCGCGCGAGGACGCGCTGTGGTCACAGAGCTGGCTGCCGTTCGGCCCGAGCGACGACTACAAGGACCTCGTCATCTCGGTCGAGCGCATGTCGAACCCGGTGATGAAGGTCGGCGACCACTACGAGCAGGGCTGGTCGGTCATCGTTCGCGTCAATCATCAATAGACCCCCCGGCCTCCGTTCGCGAGGCCCGCCGCGCCCGCACGCGGGCACGTCGGCCGCGCGAGGTCGGCCTGCCCCCGGCTGCCGCGCTCGCGGCCCGGGGGCGGAGGACCCCGGCCTCCGTTCGCGAGGCCCGCCGCGCCCGTCGGCGGCGAGGCCCGCGCGCCCGCCGGGCCGGGGGAGCGAACGTCAGGCGCCCGACGCGCTGGCGCGCTCGGCGTCGCCGGCCTCGGCGCCGAGGCGCTCGAGCGCCTCGATGACGGTGCGGAGGGGGGCGCCGGTGGCGCCGAAGCCGGTGCCGGGATAGTCGCCGCCCCAGTTCCACGCCGACGCGAAGATGTCCCAGTGGACGAGCGGCGCGCGCGCGAAGTGGAGGAGGAAGTGCGCCGCGTTCCGCGAGCCGGCCGCGTGCGGCATGTAGCCCGGCAGGCGCGCGGTGTTCTTCAGCTCGGCCTCGTCGTCGCGGTTCGCCTCGTAGTGCCACACGCGCCGCGGCATGAAGTGGAGGTCCTCGCCGGTGCGCGCCGACACCTCGCGCAGCACCGTCTCGGTGTCGGGCGGCGCGAAGTGGACCGGCGTGGCGTACGGGCCGTAGGCCGTGAGCGCCGCCGTCGTCAGCGTCGCGAAGCACCACGTCCGCTCGGGCGCCCAGCGGCTCTCGGCGTAGCTGAGGCCGTCGGCCAGCACGAGTCGCCCCTCGGCGTCGGTGTGGTCGATCTTCACCTTCTTCTTGCGGTGGCTCTCGATGACCGTGCCGGGGCGGACCGCCTCCTCGCCGATGGCGTTCTCGCAGGTCGGGATGGCCAGCACCAGCGGCCGCGGGAAGCCCAGCTCGACCAGGTGCGCGAAGGCGTGGAAGGCCAGCGCGGCGCCGGCCATGTCGTTGCGCATGTGGCTCACGAACGACTCGTACGGCTTCAGGTTGATGCCGCCGGTGTCGAAGGTGATGCCCTTGCCGAGCAGCATCCACGGGGCGCGCACGAGGTCGGGCTCGCCCGGCGGGATCCAGCGGACCAGCACCAGCCGCGGCGGCGACACGCGGCTCGCCTGCCCGACCGCGGCCAGGAGGCGCAGGCCCTCGCGCGCGATGGCGTCCTCCTCGAGCACCTCGACCTCGACCCCCTGACGCCCGTGGGCCCAGGCGCGGACATCGGCCGCGATGGCCAGGCTCGTGCGGATCGACGGGTCCTCGTTGACCCAGCGGCGATAGGCCTCCTCGCGCGCCGACAGCGCGTCGAGCACCGGCCCGAGCGCGTGCGCCGAGCTCGCGAAGGCGCGCCGGATGTCGAGCCCGACCGCCAGCGACACGTCGCCGGGCACGCCCTCGGCATCGAGCACGACGCGGTGACCGCGCACGTCGATGCCGCGCCGCACGCGGCGGATGGCCTGGTCGACGACCCAGCGGATCTCGGCCACCGGCGCGCGCCAGGCGCCGGTGAGCGTCAGCGTCGGGTGATCGGGGCCGAGGGTGAGGTAGCCGTCGACGCCCTCGCCGGTCGGGACGCGGTAGCCGCCAGACTGGGGCGGCGCCCCGTGGGGGCGCAGGAGACCTTGAAGTCAGGCATCGAGCGATCCTCGGATGGGCCGCGCGGCCGGCGCATCGGAGATCCCCGGTACCGCGCCGGGCGCCTCGCGTCCAGCGCGCGCCGCCGCGGAGAGCGCCCGCCCGCCCGCCAGGCGACGGGGCGAGCGCGAGTCGGTCGCGCCCCCCTGCCCGAGCCAGCCGTTGCGAAATAACCGCGTGGTCAAGCGGGAGCGGCGGGCGGCGCGCGCGCTCAAATGGCGTCGCGCGCGTCATGTTTTTCCGAAAGCGTGGCGCCACCTTCCGCGGCCGGCCGCGCGGCCCGGCGCCGCACCGGGCGGTGTCGTCGCGCGTCGAAAGTCGCGTTTACTTCTCGGGCAACCCCGGTCCACTCTGCGTGACGAGTGGGAGGTTTGCCATGGTCGAGCCCGAAGATGTGAGCCCGGAGATGCAGGCGCTGATGGCGCGGCGGATGCGCCAGACGAAGGCGCAGGCCGGGGCCGAGCCGAAGGATCTCGAGACCGTGGCGCGCTGGATGGACGGCGACCTGAACAGCGCCGAGGCAGCCAAGGTCGAGGCCCGCGTCGCGGCCGACCCGGAGATGCGCGAGGTCGTGGCCCGCCTCCGCGATGCCGAAGGCGAGAAGAAGGTCCTGCCGTTCCAGCTCGGCGCCAAGCCCAAGAAGAAGGTGATGCCCGCGGTCTTCGCGGCCATCGGCGTGCTGGCCGCGGCGGCCGTCGTGCTCATCGTGGCGCGCCCGAGCACGACCCGCACGACGGGCGAGCTCGGCGCCGGCGTGGGCGGCGGCGGCCTCGGCGTGTCGCTGCAGGAGGGCCACGTGCGCTCGGACGGCGCCAAGGCCGCCTGGATCGTGACGCGCGAGTCGGTGCAGGCGCTGCCGACCGACGACGTCGACGGCGGCTTCGTCGTGCCCGACGAGCACTCGTGGTGCTCGTGGGTCATCGTCTCCGACTGGACCGCCGACGCGGCCGCCGACGCGCAGAAGCTGCTGGGCGCGGTGGCCGGCGAGAAGTGCGTGCTCGAGCCCATCGACGCCCTGCGGGCGCGCCTCCCGGGCGTGACCGGCATCGGCACGAAGCGCCTTCCTTAGAGAGGTCAGGCCGGGGCGAGCGTGCTGCCGTATCGGGCGTCGAGCCTCGGCGCGAGCCAGAGGCCGATGCCGGTGCCGGCCAGGAGACCGCCGATGTGGGCCGCGTGGTCCACGCCGAAGGTGCCGAGCCCGACCAGCATCGCCGAGCACCACACCAGCGCGCCGCCGAGCGTCATGGCCGCGTATCGCGCCGGCACGCGACCCCAGCGACGGCGGAAGCGCAGGCCGAGGACGAGCGCCAGCGCGGCGCAGCCGGCCACGGCGCCCGACGCGCCGACCGTGGCGATCGACAGATCGAAGGCGGTCTTGACGAGCGTCGAGGCGAGCCCGGCCGCGAGCGTGCACGCGAGGTACGCCAGGAGGAAGCCGCGCACGCCCAGCACCAGCTCGAGGATCGGCCCGACGCCGGCCAGCGCGATCATGTTGAGCAGCACGTGGCGCGCGTCGGTGTGGACGAAGGCGTAGCCGACCCACGACCACGGGCGGTCGAGGCCGGGCTCGAGCCGCAGCGCCAGCCGCGCGCGCGCCGCCATGCCCGGGTCGAGCACGGCATCGACCACCAGGAACGCCGCCAGCGTGAAGGCGATGAGGCACCACACCGCGAACGGCTCGGGCACGCGGAAGAGGGTGCGGAAGGCGCGCACCAGCGCGCGCTCGGAGCGGAGGTCGGTCTGCGCCTCTCGCAGCGCCACCACCTCGGCCAGCAGATCGAGCCGGTCGACGGCCGGGTCGGCGCGGTCGCCGGCGCCGAGGTGCGCCAGCAGGCGGTCGCGCGGCAGGTCGAGCAGGCGCTGGAAGTGCTCGACCAGGCGCGCCGACGGCGGCGCCTTCAGGCGCTTCTCGGCCACCCGGCGCAGCTCATCGGGCAGGGCGTCGGAGGCCGCGACCAGCGCCAGCACCACCGGCGACGCGTCGCGCTCGAGGTAGTGGCGCATGGCCGCCTCCGAGGCGCCGTGGATCTGGCTCTGCCAGGCCGCGCGCAGCCAGTACGGGAGCCCGTCCCACGCGGCCCGCGCCACCACCCGACCGTCGAGGCGGGTGAGGAGGGAGGTCTGCCCGACGATGGTCGGGGTGGCAAGGCTCTGGCTCATGGCCGGGCGATGGTTCCGCCGCCGGGCCCGCGCCGTCAAGCGCAGCGTGCGCCGCCGCCGGGCCACGGCGAGGTCCCGGCGCGGACCGGGCCTGTGGTACCCACAGGCTATGGATGACGAGACTCGCATCGACCAAGGCTTCTGGCGGGCGCGCTGGGACGCCGGCCAGATCGGCTTCCATCGGACGGCGCCCAACGACCAGCTCGTGAAGTACGCCGATGTCGTGTGGACGCGACACGGGCGCGTGCTGGTCCCGCTGTGCGGCAAGTCGGTCGACCTCGCCTGGCTCGCCGGCCGCTTCGCCGACGTGGTTGGCGTCGAGTTCGTGGCCGCGGCGGCCGAGGCCTTCTTCGCGGACCAGGGCGTCGTGCCGGAGCGCGCCGACCAGGGCGGCGTGGCCGTGCTCCGGCACGGCGCGGTCGGCATCCGGGTGCAGGACTTCCTGACGCTCGAGCCCGACGCGCTCGGGCCCATCGACGCGGTCTGGGATCGCGCCGCGCTCATCGCGCTGCCGCCCGGCCTGCGTCGGGCATACGCCGACCGTCTGGTCGCCCTCATGCCCGCGGGCGCGTCGTGCCTGCTCCTGACGTTCGAGTACCCGCAGGCGCTGATGGCCGGGCCGCCGTTCTCGGTAGGCGATGACGAGGTGCATTCGCTATTCTCCGCCGACGCGCGTCTCGAGCGGCTCGAGCGCACCCCCGTCACCGAGCGACGCCCGCCGGCGCTCGCCGCCGACGTCCCGATCCACTCGTCCACCTGGCTCATCACCCGGACCCCGAGCGAACGCCGCCGCTCGACCCCGGAACGCACGCTCGCCCGGAAGGGCGAGGCGGAGTGACGAGCCCAGCCCCCGACGGCCCCGAGAGGCCACAACCATGCAGATGCCCTGTTCCAACCCCGCCCGGGTCGCGGCCCGGCTGACCCTGTCAAGCGCGCTTGTCATGGGTCTGGCCGCCGGCGCCTGCGACTTCGCGCCGACCCACCCGGCCTACCCGGACGCCGCCACCGCGACGCCCGACGCCGACGTGGTCGTCGCCGACACCAGCGCGCCCGCGGTCCGCCCGGCCCACTGCTCGGACCACATCACGCCCGGCCCGAGCCCGCTGCGCCGGCTCACCAAGAGCGAGTACGACAACACCGTGCGCGACCTCCTCGGCGACACGTCGCACCCGGCCGACGCGTTCCCGCCCGAGGAGCAGACGCTGGGCTTCGACAACAACGCCTCCGGGCGCGGCGTCACCCAGGTGCACGTCGAGCACTACATGCAGGCCGCCGAGGAGCTGGTCCGGACGGCGCTCGCCAACCACCGCGACCTGGTCATCCCGTGCGACCCCGCCGACACCGGCGAGATCTTCTGCGCCGAGAAGACCTTCCAACGCTTCGGCAAGCTCGCCTTCCGGCGCCCGCTCACCGACGCCGAGGTGCTGCGCTACCGCACGCACTTCGAGGAGCTGCTCCCGAGCGAGGGCTTCGACGGCGCCATCTCGATGCTGCTCGAGGTCATGCTGCAGTCGCCGCACTTCCTCTACCGCACCGAGCTCGGCGGCCAGGACGACGACGGCGACGGCGTGGTGGCGCTCACCGGCTACGAGCTCGCGACGCGGCTCTCGTACCTCTTCTGGGGCTCGATGCCCGACGACCAGCTCCTGGCCGCGGCCGAGATCGGCCTCCTCGACGACAAGGCGGGGCTCGCCTCCGAGGCCCGCCGCCTGCTGAAGGACCCGCGCGCGCACGACGCCGTGGCGCACTTCCACGACCAGTGGCTCGAGCTCGTGAAGCTGCCCGACACCTACAAGGACCAGGCGCTCTACCCCGAGTTCAGCGACGAGCTGAAGGTCAAGCTGCTTGCCGAAACGCGCCGCTTCATCGACCACGTCGTGTTCGACGGCGAGGGCGACCTCGGCACGCTGCTCTCGGCCGACTACTCGTTCCTCGACCCCGAGCTCATGGCCCACTACGGCCTGGCCGACGTCTCGACCGACGCCGGAGCGGCCGACGCGGCACCCGAGGGCGAGCTCGTCAAGACCGCGCTGCCGGCCGACCAGCGCGCCGGCCTCCTGACGCAGGGGGCGATCCTGGCGGTGCAGGCCAAGTACAACCAGCCCTCGCCGGTGCTGCGCGGCAAGTTCGTGCGCGAGCAGATCCTCTGCCAGCACCTGAACCCGCCGCCGGCCAACATCAACATCACCCCGCCCGAGCTCGACCCGAACCTCACGACGCGCGAGCGCTTCGCGGCGCACTCGGACAGCGACGAGTGCGCGCCCTGCCACAAGCGCATGGACCCGGTCGGCCTCACCTTCGAGAACTTCGACCCCATCGGCCGCTGGCGCGACGACGAGAACGGCCTGCCCATCGACGCCACCGGCGAGCTCCGCCTGACGCGCGACGCCAACGGTCCGGTCGACAACGCGCTCGGCATCGCGCGGCGCCTGGCCGGCTCGGACGAGGTCCGCCAGTGCTACGTCACGCAGTGGTTCCGCTACACCCACGGGCGCGACGTCGCCTTCGACGACGAGTGCAACATCTACGACCTCATGCAGGCCTTCGCCGCATCGAGCTGGAACATCGAGGAGCTGCTCGTGGCCCTGACCCAGACCGAGGCCTTCCGCTATCGCAAGGCCATCGTGCCGGCGCCGGACGACCCGGCCGACACCGCCACCGACGGCCAGGAGAGCGGCAATGGGCAGTGAATCCAAGCGTGCCGCCTCGGCCATCGAGAGGTCGACCGGACCCTCGCGGCGGGCCTTCCTGCGCGGCGCCGGCGGCGTGGCCGTGGCGCTGCCGTTCCTGGCGTCGCTGTGGCCGCGGAAGGCGCGCGCCGAGGAGGGCCTCTTCCCGAAGCGCTTCGTGGTCATGTTCACGCCCAACGGCACGGTGCAGAAGGGCTGGCTGCCGACGGGCGGCGAGACCAACTTCGTGCTCGGGCCGATCCTCGAGCCGCTGACGCCGTTCCGGGAGGACCTGCTCATCCTCGAGGGCATCGACATGACGTCGGCGCACTACGGCCCGGGCGACGGCCACCAGACCGGCATGGGCCACATGCTCACGGCGCGGGAGCTCCTCGAGGGCGATCTCTTCGAGGGCGGCGGCGGCTCGGGGCGCGTCGGCTGGGCCGGCGGCATCTCGGTCGACCAGCAGATCGCCAACGTCGTCGGCGCGACCACCAAGCTGAAGTCGCTCGAGCTCGGCGTGCAGGTCCACGGTGCCACCGTGTGGTCGCGCATGAGCTACCTCGGGCCGAACCAGCCGGTGCCGCCCGAGAACGATCCGATGGCCGTCTTCAAGCGGCTCTTCGCCGACATCGGCGTGTCGCCGGCGGTGCTGGTCAAGCAGCAGGCGCGGCGGAAGTCGATCCTCGACCTGGTGCTCGGCGAGTACAACGAGGTGCTGCCGAAGCTCGACAGCTTCGATCGCCAGAAGCTGAACGCGCACCTCGACGCCATCCGCGAGGTCGAGAAGCGGCTCACCGTCGACTTCCACGGCGCCTCGGCGCAGTGCGTGGTGCCGCCGTCGCCGGGCATGAGCGGCGACTTCCACATGCAGCCGGAGAACTTCGAGGCCGTCGGTCAGGCCCAGATGGATCTGCTGGTGGCGGCGCTGGCGTGCGACCTGACGCGCGTCGGGTCGCTGCAGTTCTCGCACTCGGTGAGCCAGATGGTGTTCACCAACCTCGGCCTGTCGCAGGCGCACCACGACCTGTCGCACGAGCCGGACTCGAACGAGGACGCGCAGCAGAAGCTGGTGACGATCAACGCCTACTACGCCAAGCAGATGGCCTACCTACTGGGCAAGATGAAGGCCGTCGTCGAGGGCGACGAGACGCTGCTCGACCACGCGTGCGTGGTGTGGGTGAACGAGCTCGGCAAGGGCAACTCGCACGACCGCGACGACGTGCCGTACGTCTTGGCCGGGAAGTGCGGCGGCTACTTCGACACCGGCCGCTACCTCCGCTACACCTTCACGAGCCACAACGACCTCCTGCTCACGCTGTGCCACGCGATGGGCCTGGAGGACATGACGTCCTTCGGCGACGAGCGCTGGTCGAACGGGCCGCTCACCAACCTCACCTAGCCGCCGCGCGCGGTCGTGCAGGGGGCGGGCGATCCGTAAAGGAGCTTTCATGGATGCCCGCCTCAACGTCATCACCCTCGGCGTCGCCGATCTGGCGCGCGCCCGCGCCTTCTACCTGACCGGCCTCGGCTGGCGCGCCTCGAGCGCGTCCAACGACCACGTCACCTTCATCGACGTCGGCGGCCTCGTGCTGGCGCTGTTCCCGCGCGAGCACCTCGCCGCCGACGCGCACCTCGACCCGGCCGGCAGCGGCTTCGGCGGCATCACCTTGGCCCAGAACGTCGGCTCGAAGGCCGCCGTCGACGCAGTGCTGGCGGCCGCGGTGGCGGCCGGCGGCACGTTGCTCAAGGCGGCGGAGGACGTCTTCTGGGGCGGCTACTCGGGCTACTTCGCCGACCCCGACGGTCACCCCTGGGAGGTGGCGTGGAACCCGCTGTGGCCGCTCGACGCGTCAGGCCGGGTGCAGCTCCCGGCCTGACGTCGCGCGCGCGCAGCGGCGCGCTACTTCGTGACCGGGGTGCCGACGGCGTCGTCGAACTCCCAGCGCGCGATGCCCATCGACGGCTGGCCGCCCGCCTGGAGGAACGGCCCGCCGATGAAGGCGGCGCGCCCGTCGGGGGTGATGGCGACGTCCTCGGCGAGGTCGCTGAGGCCGGTGCCGAGCGGCTCGAAGCTCGTGCCGTTCCACCACGCGACGCCGGTGAAGGTGTCCGTGCCGACGACCTTGTCGGCGAAGGCGCCGGTCACGAAGAAGCCGTTGTCCTGCACCGTGACGTGGCCCATCGGGATGGCCGCCGGGAAGTCGTAGTTCCACTCCGTGCCGGTGCCGATGGGCGACCACGCGTCGCCGTCCCAGCGCGCGATGGAGCTCACGACCGCCGTGCCGGCGTGCTGGAACTGGCCGACCACGATGAGGTCGTCGTGCCACCATGCGAGGTCGCTCACGTAGCCGTCGACGCCGCCGCCCACGTCCTCCCACGAGGCGCCGTTCCAGCGCGCGAGGTGGGGCAGGGCGAGGCCGGTGCCGACCTCCTCGTCGTAGTCGCTGGTGCCGCCGAAGAAGCCGCCGGCGTAGACGCTGCCGTCGGGCGCCACCAGCAGCGCGTTGACGCGCGCGTTCAGGCCCTTGCCGAGCGGCTGGAAGGTCGCGCCGGTGAAGCGCGCGACGTAGTTCAGGCTCGCCTGGTCCTCGTGCGTGAAGTCGCCGCCCAGGTAGAGGTCGGCGCCGCCGCCCGCGTCGTCGGCGGCGATGGCGTGCACGTCGCCGTCGAGCGCGCCGGGGAAGTCCCAGGTCGTGCCGTCGAAGCGGCCGAAGGCGCCGAAGAAGCTGCCGCCGGCGTAGACCTTGCCGTTCTGCGCCGCGTGGACGACCCACACCGTGCCGTCGAGGCCGTCGCCCAGCGACTGCCAGACGGGCGGCGGCGGGTTGTGCGGGATGATGCTCTGGGCGGTGCCGAGGCGCGCCACGTTGGGCGTCGTCACGCCGCCGGCCGAGGTGAAGTAGCCGCCGATGTAGAGGTCGCCGTCCGGACCATACGAAAGGGAGTTGACGGTTCCGGGCACGCCGAGGTTCGGGCCCGACACCGAGACGAGCGCGGTCCAGCCGCTGTCGGGCGAGTGGCGCGCCACGTTGAGCGCCGTGACCGGGTCGCTGTCGGGCGGCGTGACGGTCGAGAACAGGCCCCCGATCAAGATGTCGAGGCTGTCGTCGCCTACGCCGGCGGCGAGCGACGGCACCACCGAGCGCACGCCGACCTCGCTGTCGAGGCTCACGCCGACCTCGTTGGTGACGCCGCCGATGGCGGTCCACTTGGTGCCGTCGAGGCGCGCCAGGTTCGACACCGCGACCGGCGCGGCGGCGTTGACGCCCTTGAAGCAGCCGCCGATCCACAGGGCGTTGCCGCCGGCCGGGGCGATCTCCCAGACCGTGGTGATGGCGCCGTCCATCACACCGCCGGCCACCGGCTTCCAGCCGTCGGCGGGCGCCGCGCTGTCGTAGCGACCGAGGCCGACCATGAACTGCTCGGGCGGGCCGGCCGGGTCGCCGAAGTCGAAGTAGCCGCCGGCCATGAGCTTGCCCGGCGCCTCCGAGTAGAGGACGTTGACCTGGCTGTCGAGGCCGTCGCCGAGCGCGTGCCAGCCGCTCGGGCCGAGACAGGCGACGTTGCTGCCCGGGTTGGCGAAGAGGCCGCCCACGCACAGCTCGCCGTCGTGCACGGCGATGGCGTAGACCGGGCCGTCGGGGCCGTTCTCGTAGGCGTGCCAGGCGCTGCCGTCCCAGCGCGCGAGGTAGCTGGCCTCGACGCTGTCGGTCTGGTCGGCCGTCTGCACCGCCGTGAACTCGCCGCCGACGACGAGCTCGCCGCCCACCCAGGCCGAGGCCCACACCGGCGCGAACTCGTCGGTCCAGCCGATGGGCGACCAGGCGGTGCCGTCCCACTTGCTGATGGGCCCGGGGCCGCCGAAGCCGAAGCCGCCGCTCTGGGCGCGACCGCCGGCGTAGACGTCGCCGCCCTCGCCGCGCGTCAGCGTCTGGACGTTGAGCGGCAGGCCGTCGCCCATGGCCGACCAGCCGTCGGTGGCGCTCCAGCGCGCGACGTTGGCGACCTCGAGCGCGCCGATGCGATCGAAGATGCCGCCGACCACCACGTCGCCGGTCGTCGGATCGGCCACCATGTCGTAGGCGCGCGCGCCGATGGCGGCCTCGAGGCCGGGCAGCGAGAAGGCGAAGTCCTGGCTCCAGTGGCCGGGGATCGGGTCGTAGACGAGCGTCGGCGGCGTGGTGTCGCCGGGCTCGCTGGTGTCGCTCGTGTCGCCGGGCGTGGTGGCGTCGGCGCTCGTGTCGCCGGGCGTGGTGGCGTCGGCGCTCGTGTCGCCGGGCTCGGTCGCGTCGGCGCTCGTGTCGCCCGGCTCGGTCGCGTCCGCGGTCGTGTCGCCGGTCGTCGCGTCGGTGGTGGTCGTCGCGTCGGGCGTGGTCGTGTCCGTGCCCGTCTTGCCATCGTCGCCGCAGGCGGCGAGCGCCAGCGCGAGACCCAACATCCAGCTGCGTTCCATCATGAGCGTGCTCCGTCGTCCGTGGCCGATGACCTGGGGCCGTCCCCGTCGGGGGCGACGCCCGGAAGGTAGCAGCCGGGGCGGCTCGAGGTTCGGGCAAATTCGGTCAGCCTCGGTCCGGGGCGTCCCTTGCGGCCGCGGCGGGCGCATGCTCTCGAACGTGAGCGCCGCCCCTGCTACTCTCGGCCGCGATGTCCCGAGCCCTCCCGGCCGCGCCCGCCGTCCTCGTCCTGGCCGACTGCACCGTCGACACGGCGCAGCAGGTGATCGTGCGCCCCGATCGGCTGGTGCACCTGACGACGCGGGAGAACGAGCTCCTCCTCTATATGGCGGCGAACCCGGGCCGCACGCTGACGCGCGAGGAGCTGCTCGAGAAGGTCTGGGGGCACCCGCGCTTCGCCTCGACCGAGCCGGTCTACAGCACGGTGAAGCGGCTGCGCGCCAAGATCGAGGGGCCCGGCCCGCACCGGCACCTGGTCACGGTGCACGGCGACGGCTATCGCTTCGAGCCGGCGCCCGCCGCGGTGGGGGCGCTCGGCGCGGCGACGGCCCCGCCGCTCGCGCCGCGGCCGCCGGATCAGGCTCCATCGCGGACGCGCTTCGTGGGGCGTGAGGCCGAGCTCGAGGAGCTGCTCGGGCGGCTCGCGTCGGGGGCGCGCCTCGTGACGCTGCTCGGGCCGGGCGGCGTCGGCAAGACGCGGCTCGTGCGCGAGCTCGAGCGGCGGCGCGCGGCGCGCGGCGAGACCACCTGGTTCGTCGATCTGGCCGAGGCGAAGACGGCCGAGGACGCGCTGCGCGCGGTGGCGACGGCGCTCGATCGGCCGCTCGACGGCGACGATCCCGAGCGCTGGGCGCGCGGCCTCGGGCGGGCGCTGGCGGCGCTAGGGCCGACGCTGCTCGTGCTCGACAACGTCGAGCAGCTGGCCGCCGCGCTGGCGCCGATCGCCGCGCGCTGGCTCGACGCGACGCCCATCGTGGCCACCTCGCGCGAGCCGCTGCACGTGCTCGGCGAGCACGCCTTCGAGCTCCAGCCGCTGACCTCCGACGAGGCCATCGAGCTCTTCGTCGATCGCGCGCGCGCCGCGTCGACCGCGTTCGCGCCGACGCCGGAGGCGCTGGCCGGGCTGCGCCCGGTGGTGCGGGACATCGTGGCGCGCCTCGATCACCTGCCGCTGGCCATCGAGCTGGCCGCGGCGCGCGTGCGCCTGATGGCGCCCGAGGCGCTGCTGGCGCGGCTCTCCGATCCGGCCGGGCCGATGGGCCAGCTCGATCGGCTGGGGCCGCCGCGCGGGCAGGGCGGCGGCGCGGCCGGGCTCGTCGGTCAGGCGCCGCGGCACGCGACGCTGCGCGCGGCCGTCGGCTGGTCGTGGCAGCTGCTCGGGCCCGACGAGCGGCGCGTCCTGGCGCAGGCGTCGATCTTCGTCGGCGGCTTCTCGCTCGACGCGGCGCTGGCGGTCATCGTGGGCGACGACGTCGTGGCCGTGCTCGAGCGCCTGCGCGACCGCTCGCTGCTCCGCCCGCGCGCCATCCCCGAGCTGCCGGCCGAGGCGCGCTTCGAGCTCTACGCCGCGGTGCAGGAGCTGGCCGCCGAGCACGTCGAGGACCCGGCCGGGCTGGCCGCGCGGCACGCGGCGTGGTTCGCCGACGAGGGCGAGCGCTGGCTGGCCGACCTCGACGGCCGCGGTCACGCGCGCGCCCGGGCCCACCTGGAGGCCGACTTCGACAACCTGCGCGCGGCCTTCGAGCGCAGCGTCGGCGCGCGCCTGGCGCGCGTCGTGGCGGCCTGCCTGGCGCTGCGCGGCGGCACCGCCCAGCGCCGCGCCATCCTCGAGCAGGCGCTCACGCGCGACGTCGACGGCGCCGAGCGCGCGCGCCTGTCGCTGGCGCTCGGCGAGTGCCTGGGCGAGATCGGCGACGCCGGCGCGGCGGCCTGCCTCGACGCGGCGCGCGCCTCGGCGCTCGACGCCGGCCTGCCCGAGGTCGCGGCCTCGGCAGAGGCGCTGCACGGTGGCCTGCGCGCCTCGAAGGGCGACTTCGACGGCGCCGTGGCCGAGCTCGAGCAGGCCATCGCGCGCCTCACGCCGCGGGCGCCATCGTGGTCGAGGCGCGCGCCGAGACGCTGCTCGGCGAGCTCCTGTGGCGCGCCGGTCACGCGGCCCGCGCGCGCCGTTCGCTCGAGGACGCGCTGCGCCTCCACCTCGATACGGGCGACCTGCGCGGCCAAGCGCGCACCTCGGCCACGCTCTGCCACGTCATGCGCGCCGAGGGTCGCCCGGCCCAGGCGCTCGAGCTCCTCGACCAGGCCGAGCGCGGCTTCGCGGCGCTGGGCGATCGCCTGGGCCAGGCCCGGACGCTGGTCGACCGCGGCCTCCACCTGTCGCGCGTCGGGCAGCAGCGCGCGGCCATCCTCGCGCTCGAGCGCGCCGGCCAGGCCTTCGCCGCGCTCGGCGTGCTGCGCGGCCAGGAGGAGGTCCACCTGAACCTCGGCGAGGCGCTGCTCGGCATCGGCGACGACGCGCGCGCGCTCACCGAGGTACATCGCGCGGTGCAGGTGTGCCGCGAGGTGGGCGAGCGCCTGCGCCTCTCGACGGCGCTCGAGCTGCTGGCCTGCGCGGCGCTCTTGCGCGACGACCTCGCCGCGGCCGAGGGCGCGCTGGCCGAGGCGCTGAGCCTGGCCCACGCCTCGGGCAACCAGCGCTCGGCCGCCACCATCCTGGCCAAGCGCGGCCTGTGCCACTACCTGCGCGGGCGCTGGGCGTCGCTCGCCGATTTCGAGGCCAGCGCCGCGCTCCACCGCGAGGTCGGCGCGACCACCATGGAGGGCACCGCGCTGGCCGACGTCGCGGTCGCCAAGGCCGCCGTCGGCGATGCGGTCGGCGCCCGCGCCGCCGCCGCTCGCGCGCGCGAGCTCCTGCACGACCCGCCCGACGGCACCTGGACCGGCCGCATGCTGACGCTGCTCGAGACCGCGGCCGAGGTGCACATCGCCGCTGCGTCGGCCGGCACCAGCGACGTCGCCGCGGTGGCGCGGCGCGCCGAGGCGGTGCGCGTGGCGGTGCTGGCGCGCATGCCGTCCGACGCGCAGGACCTGGCGACGCGCCTCAGCAGCCTCATGCTCCAGGCCGCCACAACGGGCCCCGGCGCTCGAGGGTCCGCCTGAACGACCGCCGTGGCCCACGGCGCGAGCCTCGAGCCCGAGCCCGAGCCCGAGCCCGAGCCCGAGCCGCGCGCACGAGCACGAGCCACGAGCACGAGCACGAGCACGAGCACGAGCCGCGACGGAGGCCGAGCGCCTAGTCCGTGTTAGCGTGGCGCGTCATGGGTCCAACCTTCACGCTTCTCGCCGTCACGCTCCTCGCCACACCGACTCCCGTCGACCTCGGCGCCGACGCGCGCATGTGGACCGGCCTCGCCGACGGCCCTGGCCCGGCGCTCCGGCCGACGCCGCGCGCGCCTACGTCTCGGCCGAGGCCGACCGCCTCGGCCTCGCGGGTCACCTCTCCGAGCTCGGGTCGGCGCGCGTCGAGCGCTGGAGCGAGGGCGCGGCCGTCCACTTCGCGCAGCTCTCGGACGGCGTCCCGGTGCGCGGCGGCCACGTCAGCGTGCAGCTCGATCGGGGTGGGGTGGTGCGCATGGTCGTCGTCGACTGGCAGCGCGACGCGCGCGGCCTCGCGCCCGCCTCGCCCGCGCCGACGCTCGACGCCCGCGCGGCCCGCGCCGCGGCACGCGCTCGGCCTCGACGTCCGCGACGGCGCCCTGGGCGCCTCGCCATCGACGCCCGCGGCGCCCTCGAGTGGCGCGTGCCCGTCGCGCGCGGACCGCATCGCGCCCCGGCCTGGGCGCGCCTCGACGCCGCACCGGCGCCTTGCTCGGCCTGGCCTCGCGCGCCCGCTCGGCGCGCGGCCGCGTCTACCCGACGACGGCGCTGAAGAGCGCGCTCGCCGACGTCGACCTGCTCGACCTCGCGCCCGGCTCGAGCCTCGTCGGATCGTCGGTCGACGTCAGCTCCGAGCGCTTCGACGGCGACGCCTTCTCGCTCGCGCGCTGGGCCGCCCCCGACGCGCACGGCGACTACCTCTACGCGCCCGACCCGCCGTCCCTCGCCGAGCCCTTCGCCGAGGTCAGCGCCTACTATCACCTCGCACGCGCGGCGCGCTTCTTCGCCGACCGCTTCGACTTCGCGCTCGCGACGCCGGTCGAGGCCTGGGTGAGCGCACAGACCGCCGACGGCGTGCCCTACACCAACGCCGCCGCGTCGCTCGACGAGGGCGGCCACGGCCTCATCGAGATCGGCCAGGAGCTGCCGCGCGACGGCGTCGTCGTCGACTACGCCGCCGACGGCCTGGTGCTGACGCACGAGTACGCGCACCTCGCCTTCGCCAGCGCCAACGACCTCGACGACCACAGCGACTACCCGATCAACATGGACGCGCTCGGCCTGGCGATCGCCCCGCAGGCGCTGAACGAGGGCATGAGCGACTACTGGGCCGCCACCGCCTTCGACGATCCCGACGTGCGCCCGCCGACCGCCTCGGGCGATCGCGAGCTGCGCCGCCTCGACGTCGTGCGCCGCTGCCCCGACGACGCCTGGGGCGAGGCCCACCTCGACGGCGCCCTCATCTCGAGCGCGCTCTGGGCCATCCGGAGCCAGGTCGGCAGCGCCACCGCCGATGCGCTCGGCTGGGATCTCATCCACCAGGTGGCCGGCTCGCCGACCTTCGCCGAGATCGCCGCGCTCCTCTCCACCTCGGCCGACGCGCGCGTCGCGGCCGGCGACCTCGACGCCGCGGGCCGCGCCCGTATCGCCGCCATCCTCGACGAGCGCCGCCTGCCGCAGTGCGGCCGCAGCTTCCCGCTCGCCGACGGCGTGCCCCAGCCCGGCATCACCCCCGGCGCGAGCTCGGCCGCGCGCCTGGCCATGACGCCCGACGCCGACCTGTGCCCGCTGCTCCGCCTCGCGCACGCGCGCCTGCCGCTGGCGCTGGCCTACGCCATCGCCGTCCCGCCCGAGCCGGTGCGCGCGCTCCGCGTGACCGTCGACGTCGCGCGCTTCGACGGCGCCGCGGCCTCGGACGGCGACTTCCTCTACGGCCTCGTCGTCCGTCGCGGCGCGCCGCCCGAGTTCGAGCTCCTGCCGCTGGCGCTCGGCGACGACACCGTCAAGGCGCTGAAGCAGCCGACGCTCTCCGACTACGCGAGCCCCGAGGTCGCGACGCCGTCGACCACCTTCGAGCTCACCGCCGCCGACCTCGCGCTCGTGCCGGGCGAGACGCTCTACCTCCAGATCGTCAGCGCCCACTGCGTCGACGTCCGCACCACCACCACCGTCCAGTGGCTACGCCCCGACGCCGCGGGCGACGACCCCGACGCCTCCGACGCGTCCTCCGACGCGTCCTCCGCGCGCTCGGAGGACGTCGCCGCCGAGACCGCTCGCGCGCAGGACGACGGCTGCGGCGGCGGCGACCCGGACCCCGCATCCTCCCTCGCCGTACCGCTGGCGCTCGCGCTCGCCGCCGCGCTCAGGTCATGGTCGGCACGCGCGGCAGCCGCCCGTAGCGGACGATGGCGCGCGACAGATCCTCGAGCTTGAAGGGCTTCGGCAGGAAGTCGAGCGCACCCTCGGCGAGGCAGCGCTCGGCCTCCTCCTTGGCGGCGTAGCCCGACACCAGCAGCACGCGCACGCGCGGATCGATCTTCCTCAGCTCGCGGAAGGTGCCGCGCCCGTCGAGGTTCGGCATCTGCATGTCGAGGATGACGAGGTCGATGTCGCGGCGATGGGTCGTGAAGAACTCGACCGCCTCGAGCCCGTCCACCGCGGTCGACACCGTGCAGCCGAGCTCGGTCAGCATGCGCTTGGCGACCATCCGCACCGAGTCGTCGTCGTCGACGAGCAGGATGTGGCCCGGCCGCCGCGGCACCGCCGACGGGTCGACGTCGATGGCCGCCAGCGGCTCCTCCTCGGAAAGCGGCAGGTGCAGCGTGAAGGCCGTGCCGCGCCCGACCTCGCTCTGCACGCCGATGACGCCGCCGTGCGTCTGCATGGTGCCGTAGACGCTGGCCAGCCCGAGGCCGGTGCCCTTGCCGGGCGGCTTGGTCGTGAAGAACGGCTCGAAGAGGTGCGACTTCACCTCGTCGGTCATGCCGACGCCGGTGTCCTTCACGATGATCTCGACCCAGGTGCCCGGCCCGCTCTGAGGCGCCGCGCCGTCGCCGGGCACGGCGTTGGCGGGCGTGTCCACGCGCCGCGTCGTGAAGGTCAGGTGCCCGCCCTCGGGCATGGCGTCGCGCGCGTTGATGCCGAGGTTGAGCAGCGCGTTCTCGACCATGGCCGGGTCGGCCTCGATGATGAGCGGCTCGTTGGCGAGCTCGGTGAAGACGAACATGTTCGGCGTCGTGCCGCGCCGGAGCAGGCTCACCGCCTCGTTGACGAGCTCGTTCACGTCCACCGGCATCGGCTGCCCGGCGCCCTTCCGCGCGAACGACAGCAGCTGCCGCACGAGGTCGGCGCCGCGGCGCCCGGCCGAGAGGATCTCGTCGAGCTCCTCGCGCACCTCGCCAATGTCGCCCTTGTGCAGGCGCAGGAGCTCGGCGTTGCCGAGGATGGCGGTGAGGAGGTTGTTGAAGTCGTGCGCGATGCCGCCGGCCAGCTGCCCGATGGCCTCGAGCTTCTGCGCGCGCTGGAGCTGCTGCTCGAGCCGCAGGTGCTCGCCCTCGGCGCGCGCGCGCTCCTCGAGCTCGTGCTGCAGCTCGCGCGTCCTCGCCTCGAGCTCCTTGCCGAGCCGACGGAAGTACAGGTAGCCGATGACCCCGACCCCGAGCAGCACCGCCACCAGGGCAGCGCCGAGCGATCCAAAGGCCGGCAGGGCTCCCGCGTCGCCGACGAATCCCATCACCATCGGCGGCATCATGCATCCCCGACCCGGCGCGTGCGAGCACGGGGTGCGCGGCTTGTGTAACCTTTGGTGAACGGCCCGCGTCGCGGCCTCCCGAGCGGCCCGCGCGGGCGGGTCAGGCTCGGACGCAGATGGCGTCGATCTCGACGAGCACGTCGCGCGGCAGGCGCGCGACCTCGACTGTGGCGCGCGCCGGGCGATGCCCGCCGAGCGCCTCGGCGTAGATGCCGTTGACGATCTGGAAGTCGGACAGGCTCTTCAAGAAGATGGTGCAGCGCACGATCTCGTGCGGGCGATGACCGGCGGCGTCGACGATGGCCAGCAGGTTCGCCATCACGCGCCGCGTCTGCGCCGCGACGTCGCCCGTGCCGACGATCTCGCCGGTCTGCGGGTCGAGCGGGATCTGGCCGGAGATGAACGTCATCGGCCCGGCCTGCACGGCCTGCGAGTAGGGCCCGATGGCCGCCGGCGCGGCGCTGGTCGAGACGATGGTGTGGTGCGGTTCGGTGGGCTCGGACATCGGCGACCTCCGCTCGGATGCATCGCCCCGCGCGCGTCGATTGGCAATCGCACCCGACGCCCCTCGCGTGATTCGCTCCGTCTCCGCGAAGGAGCGAGCCCCGGAGGGGCCGGCGAGATGTCGCTTCGAAGCCTCGTGCGGATAGGGGAGTTTTTTTGACCCTCGCGCGGAGGCCTCTTACGGTCCGCTCCGTCGGCAGCTTCCCCGAGCCGCCGCCACGAAGTCCACGACGAGGAGCGCTTGCCATGAGGACCACGACCCGAGATCAGGAGCTCAGCGTGCGCCTTGCCAAGACCCCGCGTTTTGGACGCGCCTATCGTCAGCCGCGTCGCCTCGGCACGCCCAGCACCCCCGAGTCGCCCGACCGCCCGAGCGGCGATGCCTCCGTGCACCGCCTCGACGGACGTCGCCGCAACCGCCGCTGACCCCGCGCCGAGCGCGCCCGCCGTGCGGGCGTCGCGCTCCGGCGACCCGAATCCAAGGGGCTGCGACCGCGTACCCATTCCTCCCCGACACCGATACGCGGTCGCAGCTCCGCGGATCCCCTCACGGGCATCCGCGCATCCCCTGGAGTCCTCATGATGATGCGCAAGTGGTTCAACCGCCGCCTCCGCCGCGGCGCCCTCGCCGGTCACGGCGGCGCGTCCGAGCGCGCCTTCGAGGCGCCCGTCGAGCCCACCATCGAGATCGATCGCTGGCAGCTCACCGGCATCCTCGGAGCCGTGCTGGTGGCGTGCGCGCTCTCGTTCTTCGCCGGCGTCCTCGTCGGCAAGAAGTCGTACCCGCCGGCCCAGAACCAGAGCGCCGAGATGCTGCCGCCGTCGCCGCAGAAGCCCGCGGCCACGAGCTCGAGCGCGCGCAACCTGGCCATGGCCGAGGTCTCGCCCGGCACCGACTTCATCGACCACGGCCTGGCCCAGCCGGTCGCCGATCCCGTCCCGTCGGACCCGACCGACGCCGCGCGCATCGAGACGCACCGTCAGCTGCAGGACTTCCGCGCCGCCGGTCGCCGCGACGTGGTGCCGCCCGCCATCGGCGGCGGAGCGGCGCTGCCCGAGGTGGTGCCGGTCATCGCCGACCTGCCGTCGGGCGCGGGCGCCGCCGGTGCCTCGGGCCAGCGCGGCTACACGCTGCAGATCTCCGTCTTCGAGTCGCAGGCCGCCGCCCAGGCGATGGCCGGCGAGCTCGAGGCCGCCGGCCAGCCGGTGCACCTCCGTCAGATGAGCGCGCAGGGCAAGGTCGTCTATCGCGTCGAGGTCGGCGACTTCCGCACCGCCGAGGTCGCGGCCGGCTTCCAGCGACGCTTCGAGCGCGAGTCGGGCTACTCCGCGGTGCTCGTGCCGATGCCCTGAGCCCATCGGGCCGACGCACGAGCACGACGCACGAGCACGCACGAGTCGCGAGCGCGAGCACGAGTCAGGAGTCACGAGCACGAGTCACGAGCACGAGTCACGAGCACGACTCACGAGCCCGAGCCCGAGCCCGACGACGCTCAGCCCAACCCGCGCGCGTGCAGCGCCTCTTCATCGAGCCCGAGGTAGTGCCCGATCTCGTGCAGCACGGTGATCTCCACCTGGTGCTCGACCTCTTCGCTCGAGTGGCAGGTGCGCTCGATGTTCCACCTATAGATGTAGATGCGCGCCGGGCCTTCGACGGTCGCGAGCGTCCCGGTCTCGCTGCTGCGCGTCGGCCCGTCGAAGAGCCCCATGATGCGCGGGTCGGCGATGCCTTCCTCGACGACCCACTCGTCGGGGTAGTCCTCGACCATGATGGCCACGTTGCCGAGCGCCGCGCGCACGCCGGGCGGCAGCTTGTCGAGCGCCGCCTCGACCGCGTCGATGAACGCCTGGTCGGGCAGGAACAGCCGCTGCTGCGGCTCGCGGTCGTGCTCGATGCGCCACACCTCGTGGAAGGCCTTCTTGCGCAGCTCCCACTTCTCGAGGCGCTCGGCCGCGTAGCCGAGCTCGAACCACAGGTCCGCGTCCTCGGGGCTCTGCTGCACGCCGTCCCACAGGACGCGCACCGCCTCTTCGCCGCGCTCGAGGTCGTTCAGGATCTGCGCCAGCTCGAGGATGCCGTCGGGGTCCTCGGGGTGCTCGGCCACGATGCGCTCGGCGATGGCCAACGCCTCGTCGCGCTTGCCCTCGAGCCACTTCAGGCGCCAGTCGAGCGCCATGAACTCGAGCGAGCGCACGCCGCCCTCGGGGAGCATCACGACCGCGTTGCGCTGCGTCGCGAGCGACTTCATGTCCTTCCGGTCGTAGGCCATCAGCCCGAGGTCGAAGTGCACCCGCAGGGCATCCGACAGCGCCATGCGACGCCACAGGCTGAACGACTCGACCAGGTGGCTGTCCTGCCACGCCATGTCAGGCTCCGCTTCGAAGAGGGGGGCAGGCGGTCGAGCGCGTGCTCGATCGCAGTGGGATGAATGCTGTTGAACGACGCGGCTCGGCTCAGTTGGTCTTCTGCGCCGCGTCCTCGATCTCGGTGTAGACGTCCGGCTTCTCGTCGCCGTCGCGGTCGACGCCGACGCGCACGAGCTTGCCGTTCTCGTAGTACTCGAAGGTGTCCATCTTGCTGTCGCCGTTGGAGTCGCGCTCCTTCCGGGCCAGCTTCTGGTTCGTGTAGAACTTCACGATGGACGGCTTGCCGTCGAAGTTGAGCGCCAGGTCGCGGCGGTAGAGCAGGCCATCCGAGTAGTAGTCGACGGCGTCGAAGTTGCCGTCGAAGTCGAGGTCCATCTCCTCGCGCACGACCTCGCCGGTCTCGCTGAAGTGGCGGCGCACGTCGATGTCGCCGTCGAAGTCGAGGTCGAGGTCCTGGCGCGCGAGCAGCTTCACGCGCTTGTCGGGCTGGTCCTTGGGGCCGCGCCAGACATAGGTCTTGAAGACATCGGGCTTGCCGTCGCCGTTGAGATCGTACTTCTCGGTCTCGGTCT
>JAXLYZ010000060.1:0-60035 GCA_046351155.1 Myxococcota bacterium | reverse complement strand
CGACCAACCCGCCGGGCCACGACGAGTGCAGCGACGAGACCTCCGCCATCGTGAGCGGCGGCGCGTATCTGCTGTCGCTGTCGTGCGGCCAGAGCTGTGCCGACAAGGCCAGCGACTGTGCGCAGGGCTGCATGGTCGACGGCACCGATCTCTCGGCCGCCTGCTCGGACTGCTTCGGCGCGCTCGGCGTCTGCGCGCACGACCACTGTGCCAGCCCGTGCGCGACGGGCACCGACGCCGGCTGCTACGCGTGCCTCACGAGCGCCGGCTGCGAGGCGCCGTTCGTCGAGTGCGCCGGCCTGCCCGTCCCCGGGAGCCCGGCCGACACCACCTGCACCGCCGCCGATCGCACGGCCATCGCGGCGTCGGGCGACATCACCGAGAGCGTCGGCCAGTGCGTCGACCAGTGCCAGGACGGGCGGAGCTGCGCCGACGACTGCATGACGGTGGTCCTCGACGCGAGCGACCGCTGCGGCGCCACCTGCGGCGGCGCGCTGGCGGTGTGCGCGGCCACGTCGTGCCACGCGCAGTGCGACGGCACGGCGACGCTCGGCGCGTGCTACGCGTGCCTCGACGCGAGCGCGTGCGACGACGCCTTCACGACCTGCAGCGGCGGCGTGGCGATCGAGCCGCCGGCGGGCGCGGTGTGCCTCGGCGTCGGCGACCAGACCCAGGCCGACGACGGGACGGCGTGGGACGCGACCGCGACCTGCGCGGCCGGCTGCGTGGGCAAGGCGGCCAGCTGCATCGCCGACTGCGTGGCGGCGACGCAGCTGAGCGACGCGTGCCAGCCGTGCTACGCGGCGCTCGGGACCTGCGAGAATGACAAATGCGCCAGCGCCTGCGCCGGTGACCACGCGGGGCCCGAGTGCGCGGCGTGCCTCGACGGTCAAGGGTGCGTGGCGGCGTTCCAGACCTGCGGCGGTCGCGCGCCCTACCCGCCGGTGACGCTCGGCACCGACACCTGCGGCGCGGCGCTCGACTGCGCCGTGGCCTGCGCCGGCAGCGGCCCGGCGACCGACGCGTGCGTCGAGGCGTGCGTGGTCGCGGCCGAGCCGGGGCTCATCCCGCTGGCGCGGCGGACGGTGGAGTGCGTGCGCGACACGTGCAAGGGCCACGACGTCTCGTGCGTCGCCGTGTCGTGCCTCGGCGACTACCAGACCTGCCGCGCCATCACGCCGGAGCTCGGCTGCCAGGCCATCGACGGCTGCCTCGCGGCCTGCGGCGACGACGCCGGGTGCCAGCTCGGCTGCTTCACCAAGGCCCAGGGCGCCGACGCGGTCAGCGACTTCCTGGCCATCGACGAGTGCGCCAAGCGCTTCTGCGACCCGGCGGATCTCGACACCTTCATCCCGTGCCGGAGCCGCGCGCTGGCCGAGCCGGCCGAGTGCCAGAACGTCGTCCACCAGTGCGCCGACCCCGACTTCGTCCCGGAGCCGCTTGCGTGCTATCTGCTCGCGACCTGCATCAACAACTGCCCGGACCAGCCCTGCCGCGACGCGTGCGTGGCGCAGTCCTCGGAGGTCGCGGTGGAGGACGCCAACACCTTCTTCGCCTGCGTCTCCGAGCAGTGCCCGAGCGGCGAGCCGCTCTGCGTCTATGACAAGTGCTTCGGCGAATATCACCACTGCTACGGCCAGGAGGGCATCGCGTTCAGCTGCGGCCAGATCTTCCAGTGCCAGGCGCTCGACGTGTGCGACACGCAGAGCTGCCAGGAGAGCTGCATCGGCTCGGCCGCGGACAGCGCGTCGGCGGTCGCCTTCCAGACGGTGTACGCCTGCTTCATCGACCAGTGCCTGGGGCCGAACGGCTTCGTGCCGGGCTGCATCGATCAGGTGCAGCAGCCGGGCGGCGCCTGCGAGACCGCGGTCAACAACTGCCCGTAGCGCGACGCGTTCAGGACGCGCTCGGGGGTTGGGGCGAGACGGACGGCGATCGGAGCGCGGCGGGGCAGATCGCCTCAGCGATGATGGGTGGGGCGGCGCGCGGCCGCCAGCGGCGCGGTCGCGCGGGCCGGCGGGGTTCTTGCTCTCCTCTCGTGGTGGCGGCGCGCGGCGATGCCGGCGCGGCCCGACACGGAGGAACGACCATGCTGCGCTCACTGCTGATGTTCGCGCTTGCCGCTTCGCCCTTGGCCTGTGACGTGTACGTCGAGGATCCGGGCCCGGGTCCCGGCGTCTACGACTCCGACAACGACGGCCTCACCGACGCCGAGGAGGTCAACGACGTCGGCACCGACCCGTACGCGTTCGACACCGATCGCGACGGCCTCGGCGACGCCTGCGACGACTGCCTCGACGTCAACAGCAACCGGGTCTGCGACGACCAGGAATGAGCCGCGCGGCGCCCGGGAAGGACCGCGGCCGCGGCTCCGCCGGCGCGGATGACGACGCGGCGCGCCGCACGCTGGGCGAGCGGGTGGTCTACGCCCTGCTGCGCCCGGCGGCGCGCGTCGCGCTGGCCTTCTGCATCCCGCTGAAGCAGCTCCGCGACCGGCTGCAGATGGCCTACTTCCACGAGGCGCGCGACCGCGGGCTGAAGCTCCGCGAGGTGGCCGACATCCTCGACGTCTCGCCGCGCTCGGCGGCGCTCCTCTCGAAGCAGCTGAAGGAGAACTTCCTCGACGTCGAGGCCGAGGTGGCGCTGCCCAGGCGGCTCGAGTTCCTGCTCTGGGCCGAGCCGCTGTCGAGCGCGCGCCTGAAGCAGGTGCTGGGCGACGTGGCGCCGGCGGCCATCGACGAGGCGCTGGCCAGGCTCGAGAGCGAGGGCCGCGTCATCCGCGAGGGGACCCGCTGGTCGGTCGTTCGCGGCGCCTTCCGCCTGGTCGACGAGAAGGGCTGGCTGTCGCGCATCGACGGCCTCGACACGCTGCTCGGCACCATCGCGTCGGCGGCGTGGTCGCGCTTCTTCGGCGCGCCCGAGCAGCAGGAGCGCTCCTTCGCGCGCAACCTGGCCCTGCGCATCCGGCCGGCCGACGTGGCCGCGCTGAAGCAGCTCTACGAGAAGACGCTGTGGCCGACGCTCAGCGCCCTCGACGAGGCCGCCAAGGGCAAGCCCGACGCCATCCCCATCGACCTCGCGCTCTTGTGGGCGCCGCAGGACGCCGTGCGCGCGACGCCGCTGCCGAAGGCCGACCCGCCGCCCGACGACGACGACGGTGACGACCCTGCCCGTTCGGACGAGTGACGGGCGCGACCGGGGTCGCCAGGCTGTCGCGATGGAACCCGACGGCTACCCCGGTCCCGAGGCCGGCTCCGAGCGCGAGCTCGGCGCCCTGCCGCAGGCCGCGCCGACCTCCGCCTCGCTGGCGCGCCTCCTCCCCTTCGTCCTGGTCGCCACGACGATCTCGACGCTCATCCACCTCTACCTCGCCTCGCGGCTCGCGACCTGGCCGGCCTGGCCCGCGCCGGTCGGCGCCATCGTCAGCGGCGTGGTGTGGACGGGCGCCGTCATGCTGCCGCTCGGCCTCGGCCTGTGGCGCTTCATCGGTCGCGAGCGCGCGCGCGTCGCGACCTGGGTCGGCCTGACCTGGATGGGCGCCATGTACTACCTCTTCGCCGGGCTCCTGGTCTTCGAGCTCGTGCACCTGGCGCTCCCCGCCTCGGCCGGCACCGAGGTCGCGCGCGTCGCGGCGATCGCCGTCGCCGCGCTCACGCTGGCGGTGGTCGTCATCGGCCTGGCCAGGGTCCGGCGCGGCCCGATCATCGCCGAGGTCACCGTGCCGGTGCCGGACCTCCCCGCGGCGCTCGACGGCCTGCGCATCGCGCACCTCTCCGACATCCACGTCGGCCCGACCGTCGACGGCCGCCAGCTGGCCGACATCGTCGCGCGCACGCGCGAGCTCCGGCCGGACCTCGTGGCCATCACCGGCGACCTGATGGACGGCAGCGTGGCCGCGCTGGCGTCCGACGTCGCCGTCCTGGCCGAGCTCGACCCGCCGCTCGGCGTCTTCTTCACGACCGGGAACCACGAGTACTACAGCGGCCACGAGGCCTGGCTCACGCACCTCGGCACGCTCGGCGTGCGCGTCCTGCGGAACGCGCGCGTGCGCGTGGCGCATGGCGCCGGAAGCCTCGACATCGCCGGCGTGCCCGACCTCCAGGGCGCGCGCTTCGGCGACGCGCCCGACCTCGAGCGCGCGCTGGCCGGCCGCGACGACGACGACCCGACGCCGCTCGTCGTGCTCGCCCACCAGCCCAAGCAGGCGCTGGCCGCGGCGGCCCGCGGCGCGACGCTGGTGCTCTCGGGCCACACCCACGCCGGCCAGCTGGCGCCCTTCGGCTACCTCGCCAAGATCGGCCAGCCGTCCATCCGCGGCCTGTTCGCGCTGACCAGCCCCCGGGGCCCGCGCCAGAGCTGGCTCTACACCAGCGAGGGCACCGGCTACTGGGGCCCGCCGATGCGCATCGGCACGCGCTCGGAGATCGCCCTCCTGACCCTGGTCAGAGCTTGAAGGGGCGCTCTTCCTCTTCCTCGACGCAGTCGGACTGACCCTTGTCGCACGAGAAGCGCACGTGGAAGTGCGTGTCGTGCTTGGCCGCGTGCCACACCAGCGCGCCGTCGCCGCCGAGGACGCCGAAGAGGCGCGCGAGGTCGTCCTCGGGCATGGCCTTCTTCTGGCGGAGCCACTCGGCCATGGCGGCCTGGATGGCCTTGTCCATGTAGACGCGGCTCACGTCGTGGGTGGTGACGAAGCAGCGCAGGAGGGCCCAGGTCTTGTTGAAGTCGACCTCGTCGGGGCGCACGCGGTGCATGGTCGCGTTCTGCTGGTTCTTGACGAGGTAGTAGCCGATGTCGGCGTCGCGGCCGCTCTGGTGGCTCTGGTGCGGCGGGAAGCGGCCGCCGCCGGCGCGCGACAGCTCGCCCACCAGCACGTCGGCCGTGCCCGGGAACTGGTCCTTCATCTTCTTCGCGCAGGTCCGGATGGCCTTGACGACGCTCTCGACCGCGAAGGTGTGGTCGGGGAACCGCAGGCGATAGCCCGGTCCGTCCTCGAGCTTCTCGCCGTGCTGGAGCGTCCCGGCCGTCGGCCGACCGACCGAGCTCGCCTTCGGCCGCGGCCCGGCGCGGCGCACGATCAGGTGCTGGCCCGGCTTCAGCTTCGAGCGCTCGGAGAGCTTGTTCCACTTCAGGAGATCGCCCAGCGCCACGCCCTCGCGCGCGGCGATCTTGCCGGCGCTGTCGCCGCGCTGCACGACCACCGGTTCGGTTCAGGTCCCGTCGTTGGACTTTGCGCCGGCGCCCTTCGCGCCGTCGTCGGCGGCGCCCCCGAGCCGGTGGCCGCGCCGGCGTCGGGCGGCTTCACGCGCAGCTTGGTCCTGCCAGCATGTCGCTCCGGCCGATGCGGCCAGCAGTTCCACCTGCGCAGCTCGGCCAACGACACGCCGGCGCGCTTGGCGATGCGGCCGAGCGTGTCGCCGCGCCGCACCGTGACCTCGACGTCGTCGCCGCGCGCGGCGTGCGCGGACGGCAGCGCGCCGCTCGCGAGCGCGAGGGCGATGAAGCAAGCGGCGAGGCGGGCGAGCGGCACGGCCGGGGTCGATGTCATGGACCCGCGCCGAGCGCAAGGCCGAGGCGCTTTCGCCACGACCCTCCGCGGCGCTCGCCCGGGGCCCGCGCACCTGACCGCTGTCGGCGCTGCCTACCCCCTGACAGCCATGTCAGGGTCGGCCGCTCGGCCGCGCTTGCAGGCCGCGTCGTTCCTGGCCCATCGGCCCTGGCATGCTTCTGGCTAATTGCTGTCGCGTGATTTCGGCGTTCGAGCCCCCTGGGCGCGTCCGACTGACTTCATGAGTTCCTCCTGATGTGTCTCTTGAGACGGTGGCGCGATCGCCCGGCAAACGACCGGCCACCGTCTCGATTTCACCTCGGCGGGCCTGTTCGCGCTCCCCACCGCTCCTGCTTCGCAGAAGCGTCGGGCCTGCGAGGTCGCCGGCCCGGGCGCTGCGCCCCTGCACCCCGCTGCGGTCGCGCTCGCGGCGATGGGGGGAAGATTGGCCCCTCTCATCGAGGGCTCGACGCGCAGGGCTCGGCTTTTCAATCGCACGGCGTGCGGCTACGTTGGGCGCCCGTCGCCTTCCCACGAAGGCGCCACGAGGAGGCCCGCCGATGCTCCGACACCTTTCGCTCGAGATGGTCCGCGTCACCGAGGCTGCCGCGCTGGCGGCCGCCCGCTTCATGGGTCGCGGCGACGAGAAGGCCGCCGACCGGGCCGCCGTCGAGGCCATGCGCTCCGAGTTCAGCCACATCGACATCGGCGGCCGCATCGTCATCGGCGAGGGCGAGCGCGACGAGGCGCCGATGCTCTACATCGGCGAGGAGGTCGGCAACGGCGCGCCCGGCTCGCCGCAGGTCGACATCGCCGTCGACCCGCTCGAGGGCACGACCATCTGCGCGCAGGGCGAGCCCAACGCCATCGCCTGCCTCGCGCTCGCCAAGCGCGCCCGATGCCGCATCGCGTCGACACCTACATGCAGAAGATCGCCGTCGGACCCGACTCGGTCGGGGCCGTCGATCTGCGCCGCTCGTGACGAGAACTCTATCGAACTGCGCGCGGAAGGACGTCATCTTCGCGCGACCGAACTGACCAATGCGCCAGCAGAACCTACCTGAGGAGTCCAGCATGGCGGCATCCGGCCCATCAAGAGCCGTTGCTGTTCAGGCCGCCATCGCGACCTCCCTGTCGGCGCCCATCGACGTGCCTATGTATCGGCGCGCCCGAGGGCAAGCTGCGCGCTGCGCTGCGCGCTGGGCGGCGAGATCCAGGGGCAGCCTGGGTTCCGCAACGACGCCGAGCGCGAGCGCGCCAAGGCCATGGGCATCGAGGACCCCGACAAGATCTTCGACCACCGGACCTCGTGCTCAAGGACGACGCCGACCTTCGTGGCCACCGCGAAGGTGTTCATCGCCTGATCAAGGCGACTTCCTCCTCAAGCGGTGCGCTTCCGGAAGGGCGGCGCCGAGTCGAGCCTGGTCGTCATGCGCGTCGCCACCGGCACCATCCGCTTCCTGACGGCCCACCACGACTGGCATCCGCGTCAACATCCTGATCAGCGCGACGCGGCGCGCGACCGCGCCAGCGAGGCCACGTCACCTGGAGATCCAGCGATGAGAAACCTGATGCGCGGAGATGGTCTGCTCGGTGCTCAGCACCTCGAGCTCGAGCGCTGGGCGGCAGCGGCAGCTACGTCGAACTGGCGGCCAGCCCGTCGACGACGTGATGGATAGCCGGCGTGCTTCACCACGCAGTCGTATTACACGCGCGAGAGCGATCGCCCCATCCCGTTCTGTCCGAACTGCAAGTCTTCGAGAAGAAGCGCTTCCAGACCGCGCCGGAGTTGGCTCGAGTTCCCGCGCGGCAGGACTGAAGTGGTCGAGAAGACGCCGACCAAGGTAAGCGCGTTCGGTGCAGCGCTTCGAGGGCCGTGAGCTGCGCTTCGCCAAGGCTGGTGATCATCTCCTCGAGCGCGTCCGGCTGCGCCGCAGAAGATCCAGGCCGCGGTTCGAGGGATGGCGCGCGGCGTACGATAGGCCCCGTCGTCATCGGCAACGAGGCTCTCGCAGCGGCGGTCCAAGGAGCAGAACGCGCCTTCCTCATCGCGGGCGCTCGCGATCTTCTCGGGCTGGCGCGCGTGCGCGAGGTGGCCATCGTCGAGGACGACGTGCCGGCCATCGCGCGCGCCGTAGACGCGGCTCGCCGGCGAGTGCGACGAGGTGCTCACGACCGGCGGCGTCGGCCGACCCACGACGACGTCACGGTCGAAGGCCCACGCGCTCGAGGCCGAGGTCGTCGAGAGCGACGAGATCATCCGCCGCTTCGAGGCGCTGGTGCGGGTCCTCGCTCGAGCGGCCGGCAGCGCCGCTCTGCCGCGTGCCGGCCGTCGTCTTCGCTGGTCTTCGGCACGAAGCTCCCCGGCCCATCGTGCGCGGCGGCCACCACCGGCGCCAACGTCTGGCTCTTCCCGGGCATCCCGCCGCTCCTGCGGTGCGCTCTTCGAGGACGTGCGCCCGGCCTCGAGGGCTCGCCGCCCTGGCGACCAGGGCGCGCCGAGCTGGTGGTCGAGGAGTCGGTCATCTGCGAGGCGCTGACGCGCTGGTCGTCCGCCACGCCTCGGTGGCGGTCGGCAGCTACCGGCGCCGCGAGGATGGCACCTGGAAGCTCCGCCTCACTCTCGAGGGCGACTCGGCCGACGCCGTCGTCCAGGCGTTGGCGACGCCGAGGCCTTGTTCGCCGCGTACCGCCCAAGCGCCTGACGGGCCGCGCTAGAGCCACGGGCACGCGCTAGCGAAAGGCTTGATGCGCTTCGTGGCGGGTACATCGCCGGCCCCGAGCGGATTCGGACGGCTGACGGACGCCGCCTCGGGAGCGACGCATCATGGACGTGGCAATCGGCATCATCGGCGGCTCGGCCTCTACCATATGGAAGGGGTCGAGGGCCTCGACGAGGTCCGCATCGAGACCCCGTTCGGCAAGCCGCTCGATGCGCTGCTCATCGGCAAGCTCGACGGCGTGCCGGTCGCGGTTCCTGCCGCGCCACGGCCGCGCCACCGCGTGAAGCCCACGAGATCAACTTCCGCGCGAACATCTGGGCGCTGAAGTCGATCGGCGTGAAGTGGATCCTGTCGGTGCGGTTGCGTCGGCTCGATGCGCGAGGACATCGCGCCGGGCGACCTGGTGGTCGTCGACCAGTTCATCGACGCGGACGCGCACGCGCCCGTCGACTCCTTCTCCGAGGACGGCGTCGTGGCCCACGTCACCTTCTCGACCCGGTCTGCCCGGTGGCGCGCGGTGCTCACGGACGCCTGCAAGGCGGTCGGCGTGCGCTGCACGACGGCGGCACCTACGTCTGCATCGAGGGCCCGGCCTTCTCGACGCGCGCCGAGTCGTTCCTCTACCGCAGCTGGGGCGCGTCGGTGGTCGGCATGACCAACCTGCCCGAAGACCGCCTGGCGCGCGAGGCCGAGATCGCCTACGCCACGCTGGCCATGGCCACCGACTACGACTGCTGGCACGAGTCGGGCGAGGAGGTCTCGGTCGAGACCGTCATCGCCGTGCTGCGCCAGAACGTCGAGAAGGCCCAGCGCGTGCTGCGCACGGCCGTGCCGCGGCTGGTCGCGACCCAGGCCGTCTCGCCCGCCTGGAAGGCGCTCGAGAACGCCATCATGACCGCCCCTCACCTCATCCCGGCCCACGCCCGCGAGCGCCTCGCGCTGCTGGTCGGCCACCGCATCCCGCCCGTCGCCTGACGCATCCGGAGCCCACGCATGAGCCCCAACACCACCTCTCCCGTCACCGGCACCGACGCGCGGCCCGCCGTCGATGCCCCCCTCGTCGTCGTCGGCTCGGTGGCCTACGACAGCATCCAGACGCCGCTCGGCGCGCGCGAGGACTGCCTCGGCGGCTCGGGCACGTTCTTCTCGCTGGCCGCCTCGTCGTTCACCAAGCCGTCGGTCGTGGCCGTGGTCGGCGAGGACTTCAAGGCCGACGACCTCGAGCTCCTGGCCTCCCACGGCATCGACCTCGGCGGCCTCGAGCGCTCGCCGGGCAAGACCTTCCGCTGGGGCGGCAAGTACCACGAGGACATGAACGGCCGCGACACGCTCTTCACGGCGCTCAACGTCTTCGAGACGTTCGAGCCCAAGCTGTCGCCGACCCAGAAGAACGCGAGCTTCGTCTTCCTCGGCAACATCCAGCCGAAGCTGCAGGACCACGTCCTCGAGCAGACGCGCTCGCCGCGCTTCGTCGCCGCCGACACCATGAACCTGTGGATCAACGCGGCCCGTGCCGACCTGTGCCAGGTGCTGCGGCGCGTCGACTGCATCTTCGTCAACGACGAGGAGGCGCGCATGCTCACCGGCAAGCGCTCGGTGCTGCTGGCGGCGCGCGCCATCCAGGCGCTCGGGCCCGAGATCGTCGTCATCAAGCGCGGCGAGCACGGCGCCATCCTCTTCAACGAGAAGGACACCTTCTACGTCCCGGCCTACCCGCTCGAGAACGTGGTCGACCCGACCGGCGCCGGCGACACCTTCGCCGGCGGCTTCGTGGGCTACCTGCACGCGACCGGCGACCTCGGCCCGGCCAACCTGCGCCGCGCCATGGTGGTCGGCTCGCTGATGGCGAGCTTCTGCGTCGAGGGCTACGGCGTCGAGCGCCTGAAGCACATCGATCGGCAGTCGATCCACGACCGCTACCAGGCCTTCGCCGAGCTCACGCGCTTCGCCGACCTCGCGCTGTGAGGTTGCCGAAGCTCTTCGGCGGCCGGCGCGGCGCGTCGGCGCCGCCGACGCCCGAGGCCGTGAAGCGCACCATGCTCGGCCAGGCGCTCATCGACGCGCTGCTGCAGGTGTCGGGCCCGGTGGCGCGGCCGGCGGCGTCGCGCCTCGAGCGCATGTGGCTCGACGCGCTGGCCCGCCCCGAGCTGTCGCGGCTGGCCGAGCGCCTGGCCGACGCCCCCCTGCCCCGACCCGTCTTGAGGCGGCTCATCGAGAGCTGGATCGCCGCCTACCACGTCGACGTCGAGGCCATGGCCGAGCCCATCGCCGCCTACCCGACGCTGAACGCCTTCTTCACGCGCGCGCTGAAGCCCGGCCTGCGCCCCATCGAGCGCGACCCCGACGTGGTCGCGAGCCCGGCCGACGCCAACCTCAAGGCCTTCGGCCCCATCGACGCGCGCGGCCGCATCGCCGAGGTGAAGGGCCGGACGTACGCTGTAAGCGACCTGCTCGAGGGCGCCATGGATCCGGCGCCCTTCACCGGTGGCCAGCAGGCCGTGCTGTACCTGTCGCCGCGCGACTACCACCGCGTGCACAGCCCGTTCGACGGGCGGCTCGCGCGCGCGGTGGCGCTGGCCGGCGCGAGCTACCCGGTGAACGCGCGCGGCGTGCGCGCCGTGCCCGGCCTGTTCGTCAAGAACCGGCGCGTGGTCTTCGCCCTGGAGACGGTCGGCTTCGGCGAGGTCGCCGTGGTCATGGTCGGCGCCACCAACGTCGGCCGCATCGGCATCTCGGCGCCCGACGGGCCCATCGCGCGCGGCGACGAGCTCGGCGTCTTCAACCTCGGCTCGACCGTGGTGATGCTCTTCCCGAAGGCCGTCCCGGTCGCGCTCCATCAGGTCCACGAGGGCGAGATGGTGCGCGTCGGTCAGGGCATCATTCGCCGAGGACCTTGACCTTCGGCTTGGTCGCCGGCGGCGGCGTCTCGTCTTCGTCCAGCAGCTTGACGGCCGGCTTCTTGCCGGTGGTGCCGGTGCCCGTGCCGCCCGGCTCGCCTTCGTCAAGGAGCTTGACGGTCGGCTTGCGGCCGTCGTTGCCGGTCTGGAGCTGGGCCGGCGGCGGATCGCGCACGACCGGCGAAGTGTAGATCGGCGGCGTCGGGTGCGTGGTCGGCGTCAGGCCGGGGATGGCCGGGCGCGGCTGCGGGCGCGGGCCGACCACGCCGGGCGCGGGGGCGACCGCCACCGGCTCGAGCACGACCTTCTTCAGGACCGGGCCGGCGCCGGGCAGGCTCAGGAGCTCGAAGTCGAGCGCCGCGGCTTCGAGCCCTGCCGCTCGAGCGTCAGCTGGTGCTTGCCGGGAGCCAGCGGCGCGGCGCACGGCGTGGTCCCGAGGACCGTCGCGCCCTCCTTCACGAGGGCGCCCGGCGGCTCGCTCTCGAAGCGGACCTCCACTCGCGGCGGGCGCCACCGGCGCGGGCGCGACGTCATCGATCGGGGCCAGCGCCAGGGCCTCGCCGGCCGAGCGCCCCGCGACCACCGCCACCGCTGCCTCGGCCGGCGCTTGCACCGGGGCTTCGGGCGCCCTGGCGCTGGCGACCGCCGCGCCCATGCGCGTCTCGGTGGCCGGCTCGCTCGTCGGGACGGGCGCGCGGGCCAGGCTGTTGGCGCCCGATCCGGCCGCCACCGGCTCGAGCGGAGCGGCCGCCACCAGCGCCGGCTGCGCGACTCGCCCGGCTGCGTCAGCTTCATGACCTGTAGCCGCGCCGCCCACGCCGACGCCGAAGGCACCGGTGAGGATGGCCGCGACGGTGAGCTTCCGGCGCCGCGACTCGCGCGCCTCGTCGGACTTGTTGGGCTGGGTCTCGGTCGAGCGCGGCACCGACGGCACCGCCGCCGGGTTGAAGGCCTGCGACACGCGCGCGGGCGTGGCCGACGCGAGCGAGCTCGAGGTCTGGCGCGACGCCGGGTGGCGCAGGACGGCGTCGTTCAGGAGGTCGGTGGCCGGGCGCGCTGCCAGGGCGGCCGGCGCCTCGAGGCTGGCCACGGCGGTGTTGCCGGCGCGGCCGGGGGCCACGTCCATGCCGGTCAGCGAGGGCAGCGGCGGCGGCGGCAGCGCGGCGCCGAGCGGCTTCGACGGCTCGCGCGCGCGCGGCGCCTGGACCGGCGGCAAGGGCGGCGGCGGCGCCGAGACGCCAGGCGCCTCACCGGGCGCCGGCGAAGCCGCGACTGGGGGCCTCGGTCGTCACGATGACCGACGGCGGCAGGGCCGGGCTCGGCGCCGACAGCGTGAACGGCGCGGCGCTCGCCACGAACGAGGGCGAGGGTGCCAGCGTCGCCAAGGCTGGCGAAGCCGCGACTGCGAGCGTCGTCGGCGCCGGCGAGATCATGGTCGGCGCCGGCGGGACGAACGACGGCGGCAGCTGCGTCGGCGCGCCGACCTGCGACTGCGGCGAGGTGTCCTTCAGCGCCACGCGCGGGCGGTTGTTGCGGCGCGCGGCCCCGTCGTTGGCGTCGACGGTCTCGAGCGCCTTCCGCATGTCGGCCGCGTTCTGGAAGCGCTGGTCCGGGCGCTTCATGAGCGCCTTCATGACGATGAGCTCGAGCCGCTCGGGGAAGGTCAGGTCGGGCCGCATCACCGAGAATGGCTTCGGCGCCTCTTGCAGGTGCTTCTGATAGAGCTCGTAGCGCGTCTTGCCGTCGAACGGCAGCCGGCCGGTGAGCATGCGGTACATGACGCAGCCCAGCGAGTAGAGGTCGGTGCGCTGGTCGATGCGCGCGCCGACGACCTGCTCGGGGGCCATGTACTGCGGCGTGCCGCACACCTGGCGCTGCTCGGTGACGAGGTCCTCGAAGCCGTCGGACGGCTTCTCCTCGGCGTCGGGCGAGGTGTCGCTCGGGTCCTCCTCGACGTACTTGGCGATGCCGAAGTCGAGGATCTTCACGTGCAGCGGGTCGTCGTTCTTGCGCGTGAGGAAGAGGTTGTCGGGCTTCAGATCGCGGTGCACGGCGCGCTCGGCGTGGGCGTGCTCGAGCGCCTGCAGCACCTGGATGGCCACGTGCACGGTGTCGGCCACCGGGATGGCGTTGGTGCCGACCGGGCCGATGAGGTCCTGGAGCACCTGGCCCTGGAGGAACTCCATCACCAGGTAGAGCTTGCCGTCGTCGGTCTTGCCGTAGTCGTGGATGACGGCGCAGTTCGGGTGGTTCAGGTTGGCGGCGATGCGCGCGCCGCGCGAGAAGCGGCGGGCCGAGGCCTCGTCGGCCACCGGCAGGACCTTCACGGCGACGGTGCGCTCGGTGCCGGTCTGCCAGGCCTTCCACACCGTCGAGTCCATGCCGCCGACGCCGATGAGCTCGCGGATGCGGTAGCGGCCGCCGATGAGCTGGCCGGCGAGGTCTTCGATGACCCTCGCGCCCTCATGCGGGCAGCGCGTCCGGAAGCGGCTGAACTTTTCGCCGCACTGCGAGCAGATCCAGTTCACGCGTCGAAGTTCCTCACTGCGGCGACCGGCGCGAGTCGTTCCCCCAGGCCGTCATTGCGGCCCGCATTCGGCGTCGCCCGGGTCGCGGGGCACGACGCCGGCGAAGTTGTACCCGTTTTCGCCGTCGTAGACGACCCCGAGGTTCGAAATTTCGTTCTTGCCAAGATCGAGGCGCCACATCTCGATGCCGGACGGCGCTTCGCCGTGGGTCGCGTCGAAGTCGAGCGGGCCGGAGATCCCCTGGACGTCGATCTCCGAGGTGGCGTTCGCCGACAGCGTGCCGATGCCGGTGCCGAAGTCGTCGACGCCGACCACGACCGCCGGCACGCAGGGCACGCCCTCGCACAGGGACTTGTTCGACAGGCGGGCGAGCCCCTCGGCCAGGGCGCGGCCGTCGGGGTCGGTGATGCCGGAGCCGGCCGCGGCCGCGTAGGCGAAGGCCAACAGGTAGGCCGCGTCGTAGCTGTTGGCGACGAAGGTGCCGGGCGGCTCGTGGAAGATGCCCTCGTAGCGCGGCGCGAACAGGTCGAAGAGCGGGCCCGAGGGGCTGGCCGGGTTGGTGCCGACCAGCGTGCACTTGATGGCCGGGTCCTGGATGGGGACCTGCGAGCCGTCGAGCCCGAGCAGATCGGTGTCGCGCATGCCGTCGGTGAGGATGAACTGAAAGCCCTTTCCGGCCGCGAGGTTGAGGAAGGCGATCCCGTCCGGCACGTAGCCCGCGAGGACCACCGCGTCGGGGTCCTTCTGCTCGATGAAGGCCACCGCGGCGGTCTGCTCGCCGACCTGCTCGGTGCTCTTGTCGGTCGGGTTGTAGATGCGGGTCATGAAGGTGTCGGGCGTGCAGCGGAAGGTCGTGCCGGTGCAGAGGCGCGTCTGGATGGCCGCCGCGAGGCCGTTGCCATAGGTGTCGTTCCGGCTCACGACGACGATGACCTTGAAGTTCCGGTGGACGATGTACTCGGCGATGGCGCGGCCCTGCACCGCGTCCGACGGCACGGTGCGCCAGAGGAGGCCGTCGTCGCTCTGGTTGGAGATGGCCGGCGAGGTCGCCGACGGGCTCATCATGAGGACGCGCGCGGCCTTGGCCACGGCGGTGAAGGTCTCGATGGTGACCGACGAGGCGCCGGCGCCGATGATGGCCTTCACGCCGCCGACGTCGATGAGGTGGCGCGCGGCGGCCTCGGCCTGGGCGACGTCGGTGCCGTCGTCGCAGGCGAGCACGCCGAGCTTCTTGCCGAGGAGCCCGCCGCTCTGGTTGATCTCGTCGACGGCCATGTGGACGCCGTTGTCCATGCCGCCGCCGAAGGCCCCGAGCGCGCCCGACTTCGGCAGCAGCGTGCCGAGCAGGATGACCGAGCCGGGCGCCGACGTGCGCGGGTCGGCGCCGTAGAGCTGGTTGCACGCGCCGGTGGTCTCGACGAGGTCGCGCGCGACACAGAAGCCGCTGTCGCAGCGGAGGCCCTTGCCCTTCGGGTCGCAGTCGGCGTCGGCCGAGCACTCGTCGTCGAAGTCGAGCGACAGCGAGCAGCCGCTGTGGCCGAGGCCCGACGCCGCGACCCATGCCATCGCCAGCCAGCCAGGGATGCGCCCGCGGCCCGTCACCAGCGCCCCCCGACGGCGATGCCGGCGCCGCCCGGGACGAGGGTCGGGCCGAGCAGCCAGCCGCTGTCGGGCACGGCCTCGACGCCCGAGGCGTCGCTCGGGCCGCTCACCTGGTCGATGATGAGCCACACGATGCCGCCGGCCAGCGCCGCGCCGCCGACGGCCATGCCGAGGTCGGCGATGAGCGCCTGGCTGCGGCCGGTCGACTGCAGGTCCTTCTTCTTGGCGGCGGTCTCGGCCGCCTCGAAGTCGTCGTGGGTCGACTTGGCCATGCTGCCGAAGACGATGCCGGTGCCGAGCACGACCGCACCGGCGGCCATGGTGACGACCGGGCCGACGGGGAAGCCGCCGCCGTCGTCGACCTGCTCGGGCGGGTGGTCGGGCGGATGATCGGGCGGCCGGTCCGGCGGGTGGTCGGGCGGGCGGTCCGGCGGGTGATCGGGCGGCTTGGCGGCGTCGCGCAGCGCCTTGGCGCGGGTCCGGGCCTTCTCGGCCAGCGCCGGGTCGGCGTCGGCGGCCTTGGCCACGCGGTCGTAGTAGTCGATGGCCAGCTCGGCGTCCTTCAGGCGCTTGTCGTAGATGAAGGCCACGTTGTAGAGGATGGACGCCGACGGCACCCTCCCAGGCATCCAGGTAGAGCTTGATGGCCTCGTTGAACTGCCCGTCCTGAAAGGCCTTCTCAGCCTTGGCCGAGTACCACTCGGCGCGCGCGGTGGGGTCCTGCGGCGGTGCCTCGGCGGCGTGGGCCGACGGCGCGTCGAGCATCGGTCCCAGGACGGCGACGAGGCCGACCTGCCCGACGAGGGCTGCAAACGACGCGAGGGTGAGGCGACTGAGCGGCATGCACGAAGCTCCGGGCCGACACCCTACCCCAAGGTCCGAATCGCCGCAAAGAGCTCAGGGCATCCGCGCCAGTGCGCGCCCGAGGCCGCGCCGGAAGCGGGCGACCAGCTCGTCGATCTCGCCGTCGCTGATGACGAAGGGCGGCGCGAACATCACCAGGTCGCCGTTGTCGCCGTCGGCGTGGCCGACGTTGGGCCACACGACGAGGCCCTCGGCCAGGCACTCGGCGACGAGCGTCTCGGCCAGCTTCTGGGCGCGCGGGAACGGCGCCTTGGTGGCCTTGTCGGCCACGAGCTCGACGCCCGCCAGGAGCCCCTTGCCGCGCACGTCGCCGACGCCGTCGCGGTCGCGCAGCGGCGCCAGCTTCCGGTGCAGTACCTCGCCCAGGGCGGCGGCGCGGGCGACCAGGCCGTGGGCCTTGATGTGGCGCACGGCGGCCAGGCCGGCGGCGGTGATGGCCGGCGTGTGGGAGAAGGTCTGGGCGTGCTTGAAGGCGCCCGAGCCGCGCGCGATGGGGCGCAGCACGCGCTCGGAGGTGAGCACGGCCGAGAGCGGCACGTAGCCACCTGAAAGCCCCTTTCCCATCGTCAGGATGTCGGGCACGAGCTCGAAGTGCTCGGACGCCAGCCAGCGGCCGGTGCGGCCGGCGCCGGTGAGCACCTCGTCGGCCACCAAGAGCACATCGTAGCGGTCGCAGATGGCGCGGATGGTCGGCCAGTAGTCGGGCGGCGGCACCGAGCCACCGGTCGACGAGCCGCCGATGGGCTCGGCGATGAAGGCCGCGACGGTGTCGGGGCCCTCGGCCAGGATGGCGGCCTCGAGCGCCTCGCCGGTCATGGCCGGCGAGCCGGCGGCGGCGCGGTACGGGTACGGCGCGGGGATGAGGTGCACCGGCACGAGCCAGGGCCCGTACATCTTCTTGTAGTGCTCGCGCGCCGAGGCGGACAGCGCCAGCAGCGTGTTGCCGTGGTAGCCCGGCGTGCGCGCGATGATCTTGTGCTTCGTGGCGCGGCCGCTCTCGACCCAGTGCTGGCGCGCCAGCTTCAGCGCGGCCTCGACCGCCTCCGAGCCCGACGACAGGAAGTAGGCGAAGTCGAGCCCGCGCGGCGACAGCGGGCGGAGCTCGGCGGCCAGGGCCTCGACCGGCTCGTTGGTGAAGGCGGTGCCGTTGACGTAGGCGACCTTCCGGATCTGGTCGGCCACGGCGTCGGCGACCACGCTCACGCCGTGGCCGAGGTTGGCCACGTAGGCGCCGCCGCAGGCGTCGAGGTAGCGGCGGCCGTCGGCGTCGACGAGCCAGCAGCCCTCGCCGTGGGTGATGAGGGGCAGCTCGCGGTCGAGCGTGCGGTAGAAGACGGCGGACTCGGGGTAGCGATGCGACGCGGTCATGCGCGCGGGCTTACCACATCTGGTCGCCGGTCGCGTCCCGTGCGATGGCTCCATGCATGGCTTGCATCGATCGTTCGTCGCCGGCTCGGGCCGTGCTCGGCTCGTGCACGAGCTCGTGCTCGGGCTCGGGCTCGGGCTCGTGATCGGGCTCGGGCTCGTGATCGGGCTCGGGCTCGGTGGGGGGCGGGCGCATGCGGAACCGCCCGAAGGGGCCGAGCTCACGGTGTCGGTCGACCTGGCGCCGATGGGCGCGCCGTCGCGCGAGTCCGACTTCGACAAGGACCGCCACGCGCAGTACGGCGGGACCGCCACGCTCGTGGCGCACCTCCGCGGCGGGCCGACCGTCGGGCTCGAGCTCGGCGGATGGTTCGGCGATCGGCTCGGCACCGAGGCGCGCGGCTATCGGCTCTTCGGCGGCGCGCCCGGCATCGGCTTCGACACCCGCTTCGTCCGCGTCATGCTGTGGTGGGACATCGTCATGGCCGACGACGACCAGCGGCCGGGCGGCGATGTCGTCGACACCGGCGGCGGCGACCGGCTGTTCCTGCCGCGCGTCGAGCTGTCGATCGGGCCGCGCGCGGCGCACGCCGAGCTCGGCGTGGCCGACCGCGTGAGCGGGCACGCGCGCCGCTTCGCCTGGATCGGCTTCGCGAGCCCGACCTTCGGCGGCGGGCTGGCCTCGTTCGGACGCGCGGTGCCGGCGCGCCAGTCGGATCGCGCCGAGTCGCACCCGGCCGACGACGGCGGCTCGATCGGGCTGTGGGTCGACGGTCGGGTCCGGCTCGGCCGACGCACGACGCTGGTCGCGCGCGGCGAGCCACCCGCGCCATGATCGCCGCGAGCATCGGCGTCGCGACGCCGCTGTGACGCGCCGCCGAGGCTCGCGCTCCGACCTGACTAGGCGCCCGGCGTCACGCGCACGACGGCGTTGAAGTCGGGGATGCCCGAGACCTTCGAGCGCTTGCTGCGCCCGAGCAGCACGTTGCCCTCGGGCCAGTGGACCTGCAGGTTGCCCGGCGCGATGGGCGCGCGGAAGACCTTGCCGGTGAAGCGGCCGAAGTCGTTCGACAGCGTGACGACCGCGCCATCGGCCAGGCCCAGGCGATCGGCATCGACCGGCGACATCAGCACCGCCTCGCGTCCGGCGCCGGTCAGGCGGTCGCGCTGCTCGTAGACGAGGCTGTTGAACTGCTTGCCGCGGCGCGTGGCGACGCGGAACGAGCCGTCGGGGACGCGCGCGTCGGGGAGCGGCACGACGCCGAAGGCGGCCTTGCCCGACGCGGTCGGGAAGACCCAGCCCGAGCACAGCCGCGGGCCGCCGTACTGCACCATGTCGCCCTGCTTCGCGAGCGTCTCGATGCCCTGATAGAACGGCACCACGCGGGCGATCTCCTGGCGGATGGCGGGCGTGCCGCTGTAGGTGAGCGCCGCGGCGAGGCCCGGGCGCACGCGCCGCGCCAGCTCGAGCAGGACGTCGCCCTCGGGGCGCGCGCCGTCGGCGAGCGTGCCGACGCGCGGGCCGGGGACCTCGGGGCTGAAGATGATGCGCCGCTCGGTGGAGGTCTGCGTGACGCCGCCCGGGACCTCGTAGCGCGTGGTCGCCGGCAGCACGAGCACGACCCCGTCGCCGTCGGGATCGACCAGCATCTGGCGCGTCAGCACGAGGTCGTGGTGGACCCGCAGCGGCACCTTCCGGAGCGCCGCCTCGACGCCGGCCGGGTCGGGCAGGACCTCGAGCCAGTTGCCGCCGATCGACCACAGGACGTCGAGCGCGCCCTCGCCGGCGGCGTCGATCATCTCGGGCGCGGTGAGCCCGGGCTCGCTCGGGACGTCGAAGCCCCAGGCCGCGAAGAGCTCGGCCGCGTGCTCGGGCGTCACCGACTTCCCGCCCGGGAACGACGTCGCGTAGCAGCCCATCTCCGCCCCACCCTGCACGCCCGAGTGGCCGCGGATGGGCATGAGCCCCGAGCCCTCCTGGCCGACGTGGCCGCGGAGCAGCGCCAGGTTCACGATCTGGCGCACGCCGTCTTCGCCGTGGTGGTGCTGGGTGATGCCCATCGACCACACGAAGACCGCCGTGCGCGCGCCGCCGACCAGCGCGCCGAAGGCCTCCATCTCGGCCCGGGTGGCGCCCGAGCGGCGCTCGAGCTCGGACCACGGGTGGCTCGCGAGATCGGCCGCCAGCGCCTCGAAGCCCTCGCTGTGGCCGGCGATGAACGAGGTGTCGGTGAGTCCGGCGGCGATCATGTGCTTCATGGCGCCGGCCACGAAGGCGATGTCGCCACCCTGGTCGACCATGAAGACGTCGGTCGCGAGCTTGGTCCCGAAGAGCGCGCTCTCGACGATCGACGGGATCCAGTAGCGCTCCATCCCCGGCTCGCGCACGCTGTTGACGAGGGCCACGCGCGTGCCGGCTTTGCGCGCAGCGTAGAGGTACTTGGTCGCGACCGGCTGGTTGTTGGCGACGTTGCTGCCGAAGAAGACGATGAGGTCGGTGCCGATCCAGTCGGCGTACGAGCAGGTCGAGGCGCCGACGCCGATGGAGTCCTTGAGCGCGTAGGTCGACGGCGCGTGGCAGATGCGCGCGGCGTTGTCGATGTTGTTCGAGCCGATCGCGCGCACCGCCTTCTGGGCAGCGTAGTAGGTCTCGTTGGGGATGCCGCGCGCGGTGAGGTAGACGCCGACGCGGCTCGGCGGGGTGCGGCCGACGTGCTCGGCCACCAGCGCCAGCGCGTCGTCCCAGCTGATGGGCGTGAAGCCGGCGGCCCTGCCGCGGCGGATGTAGGGGCGCGGGATGCGGCCGAGGTCGCGCAGCTCGTCCGAGCGCAGCGGCCGGAGCGGGCCGAGGTCGGCCAAGAGCCCCGGGTCGAACGCCGGCTGCGTGTTGAGGCGCAGCAGGCGCAGGCGGATGTTGCAGAGGTGGACGCCCTTCAGCGTCCAGTCGCGCATGCCGGTCGTGCCCAGCGCACAGCCGTCGCAGACGCCCGTCTTCAGGATGCGCCAGGCGTACTTCCGGCGGCCCTTCGACTGGCGCCAGGCGCGGAAGAGCTCGGCGAAGTTGTTCGGGTGCTCGAGGCCCAATCCGAACGGTCGCCAGCTCGCCCAGAGCGACGGTCGCCACAAGCGTTTGGGTTTTCGCAGCGCCATGCCGACGACCATATGCCCGCGCGAGGGCGCCACGACAAGCGGCGCCGGCCGAGACCACGGCGCGCGGTGATCGCCGCTCGGCACGCCTCGGAGCGATAGGCCTCATGCATTCATGCGCGATGACCGATAGAGTGGACGTATGTTCCGCCCTGTCGTCGCGTGGGCCGCGCTGATCGCGCTGGCCGCTGGCCTCGCCGGCGCCGCGCGCGCCGACGGCCCGTCGGCCCGCGACGACTGGCGCGCCGAGCTGCTCGTCGGGGCCGGCCCGATCAGCCGGTCGACTACCCTGCAACCGCGACCTCGACTGCCTCGGCTCGAGCCGGTCGTTCTACGGCGGCGCGCTGCGCGCCGGCTACGCCGAAGCCGAGGTCTGGTCGGGCACGCTCACGGCGTCGTTCGGCCACGCCTCGGACCTCGAGGATCGCCCGGTCGGCGGCTTCGGCGTCGCCAGCCTGCGCGCCGACGTGCAGTTCGAGCTCGGCCGCGGGCCGGCCTTCGGCGCCGCGCTGCGCGCCAGCGAGGTCATCGCCGTCGGCTGGTCGGCGACGCCACGGCGTCCGCTCCGACTTCCCCGGCGTGGCGCTCTTGCTCGGGCGCACCGATCTCTGGGGCGAGGTCGGCATCCCGGCGCTCCCCACCCAGGCCGACCCGCGCCTCTTCTACGCCCAGGTCGGCTGGGTCACCGACCGGCTGAGCCTCGAGGCCGGCTTCGCCTCGTTCGGCTCGCTCAGCTTCCAGCACGGCGAGCTCGATCGCGCCGGCCGCAGCATCGGCCTCTGGGCCGCCGCCCGCACCGCATCAGCGGACCGTGGGGCTCACCGGCCAGGTCGCCGTCACCTACCCGTGCATCATGGCGGTCGGCATCGGCTACCACGCGCGGCAGCGAAGCCACCGACCGAGCTCTCCGCCGGGCGCTGACGCCGCGGCCGGCGCTTGACGCCGACCGTGCCCGCCGCGGATAGTTCAATTGATGCTAAACCATGCCCAGCGGCTGGATGGGCTGTTCGCGGCGCTGGCCGACCCGAGCGCGCCGCGCGATCGTCGAGCGCTTGACGCGCGGCCCGCAGTCGGTCAGCGCGCTGGCCGAGCCGCTGGCCATGTCGCTGCCGGCCGTCCTGCACCACCTCGCGGTGCTGGAGGCGGCAGGCCTCGTGCGCTCCGACAAGGCCGAGCGCGTGCGCACCTGCAGCGTCGAGGCGCGGGCGCTCGGGCTCGGTCGGCGCTGGTTCGAGCGCTTCGGCGCGAGGCGCGCATGAGCGCGCACACCGCTGGCGCTCGTCCTGGCCGGCGGCCGCTCGTCGCGCTTCGGCCGCGACAAGGCGGCCGGCGCCACGGTCCTCGGGACGCCCAGCCTCACGCGCGTGCTGCTGGCCGCCTGCCAGGCGGTGCTCGGGCCGACGGCGCGGTCGTCCACGACCAGCCGAGCGACGAGCCGCTGGAGCGCCGTGGTCGAGACGGCGCGGCGGCATCGGGGCGCGCGCTCATCGTGCTGGCCTGCGACCTGCCGCTCATCGACGCGGCGACAGTCGCGCAGCTCGCGGCGTGCATTGACGACACGGACGGCGACGGCTCGGGTGGCGCCGAGCCGATCGACGCCTGGGTCCCGCGCGTCGACGGGCGCGCCAACGCCGCTGGCCGCGCGCTACACGGCGCGCGGGTTGACGGCCCTCGCGGCCGCACAGTTCGCGAACTGACGGTCGATCGTCGAGCCCTCGCCGAGGCTGCGCGTGGCCTGGCTCGACGACCTGCCCGCGGCCGCGCCAGCGACTTCGACACGCCGGAGGACCTCGCCCGCCCTCGTCGCCGGCGTCACGACGCGGCCCCGAGCGGAACCTCATGAAGAGCGGGTCGCGCTCGGGCTGGGGCACCGGCCAGTGGGCGAAGCCGGTGTGGCGCACCGCGTCGCGCAGCGGCCGCGCCTCGCAGTCGTAGAAGGTGCGGAGCGTCTCGAGGTCGGCCTGGATCTCGGCCGCCTTGGCGCGCGCCGAGGGCTTCTCCAGGAGGCGCAGCGACAGGTCGCCGAGCGCCGCGTCGTCGTCGCCGCGGAAGAACAGGTCCCAGGTCTGCGGCAGCGCCGACGGCGCACCTGGCGGAAGGCGGCGATGGCGGCGTGCTCGTCGCGCTGACCTCGGCGCAGGACGCCGTCTTTGGCTCCTGGTGGGCCACGTAGCGCAGGAGCCGGATGAGCGAGAAGAAGGCCAGCGCGGTCGTCGCGCAGGCGGAAGACGCCGTGGAAGGCATACTCGGGGAACGGCGCCGGCCGCGACGTAGAGCACAGGCGCCAGGTCCGGGCCGGCGCGGCCGGCACGATGCAGCCCCACGAACGGGTAGAGGAAGTCGAAGGCGTTGGCGACGTTGTGGCGCGGCCGCAGCGACTGGATGAGGCGCAGCTCCTCGAGCGAGGCGTCGAGCTCGGTCGGCAGGGCCTGCCACGCGAAGGTCGCCGCGTCCTTCACGATGAGGCGCGGCTTCTTGTCGCGGCGACCGCGGCCGGCGTTGCGATACTGGCTCAGGCGGCGGCGCAGGTCCTTGGCCTTGCCGACGTAGACGACCTCGCCGTCGGCGTCGAAGAAGCGGTAGACGCCGGGCGCGGCCGGCACCTCGGCCAGCGTCGGGGCCGAACTTCATGTCGAAGCGTCGCACCGCCCGAGCCTCGACGCGTTCCGGCGACGCGTCAACATCTCGCGCTGCCTCGCGCCGCCGCCGCGCGCGCCCAGCGGTCGCGAGCCTCCAGGCGTAGCGATTGGCGCGGTCGCCGCGCGCGAACGCGAAGAGGCCGAGCCGCTCGAGCGCGCGAGCTCGACGGCAAGCGACGTCGGCCCACCGACGCCGACGACGTGGCTCACGCCCGCCACGAGCGCCTTCTGGACGATCTCGAAGGCGACGCGCCCGAAGACCCACAGCGTGTGATCGACGAGCGGCCAGCGGCCGTCGAGCAGCGCGCGACCGAGGCGGCCGGTGGCGTTGTGGCGGCCGACGTCCTCCTTCAGGTCGACGAGGTGGGCGAGCTCGGGCGCGAACAGCGCCGCGGCGTGCACACCGCTCCTGTAGTAGGCGCCTGGCGCGGGCGCGCGAGGTCGGCCAGCTGCGCCAGCGCGCGCGTCGGTCGGGGCCGTCAGGCTGGTCGCGGTCGGTCGCGGCGGCATGCGGCGCAGCACCTGCTCGACGCTGCGCGTGCCGCAGAGGCCGCAGGCCGAGGTCATCGCCACCGGCCGCGCGTCGGGCTGGCGCACGCCGCTCGCCAGGCGCACGCGCACCTGGTTGGCGTCGGTCGGGCACGGCGCCATGGCGCGCACATCGTCGGCCGCCTCGACGACGCCCTCGCTGGCCAGGAAGCCGGCGACCAGCGCCAGATCGTCCGCGGTGCCGGTCGGCATCACGCCGACACCACCGAACCCGTCGTCGATGACGACCGCCAGCGGCTCCTCGAGCGGCACGAGGTCGTCGCGCACCTCGTCGCGGACGTCGCCCACCCGCACCGCGCGCGCCGGCTACGACGTCCGCCATGTCGCCTCCCCGGCCGGGCCGACCGCTCCGGCCGCGTCCGGCTCGTCGCGGCGCGCCGACCGTCCTCGACCAGCTCGATGAGGTGCGCCAGCGCCGAGCGCTGGGCCAGCGGGAGCAGCATCGGTGCCAGCTCCCGGATAGGCCAGGCGCGTGATGGCGTCGAGCGTCCGCGGCGCGTCGTCGGGCGCGGCCCGCACCTGGGCGCGGCGCTGCTCGCGGTGGGCGATGTAGAAGGAGAAGACCGCGTGCGGATCGGCGATGGGCTGGCCGTGGGCCGGCGCGGGCGTCGGCGCCAGCGCGCAGGCGGCGAGGCTGGGCCAGGTAGGTCGCCATGTGGCCGTCGGGCGGGTCGACGATGATGGTGCCGACCGAGGCCACCATGTCGCCGACCACCATGCGGCCCGAGGCCTCGTCGTGCAGCACGATGTGGCCCGACGCGTGGCCCGGCGTGTGGAGCACGCGCCACGGGCCGACCAGCTGATCGCCCTCGGCCAGCTCGCGGTCGACCTTCACCTTGCCGGCCAGGAGCTCGGCCGTGCGGCCGTGGGCGGCGATGGGCAGGCCGGTCTCGGCCGCGAGCCAGGCCGCGGCGCCCACGTGATCGGCGTGGTGGTGGGTCAGCGCGATCCCCACCGCGCCCGCCTCGCGCACGGCCGCGAGCAGGGTCGCGCGCGCGTCGGCGTACGGCGTCGCCGGATCGACCACCCAGCCGTCGACGAAGACGGCGTTGGTGAGCAGGTCGCCGGCAAGGAGCGTCGGCGTGCGCAGCAGAGACAGGGTCCAGGTCATGGGATCCGTCGCCTATAATGATGTCGGAGCGCCGGCTCGGCGGCGCCGAGGCGAATTCGCGATTGACGCGGCCGGGGGGGTCTGTTACCTCGCTCAGCCCTGCCCGCCGGGCACTCCGCCCCGGGCCTGCATGGAGAATACGCGATGCGCGTTTGCGACATCACTGGCAAGAAAGCCCATATCGCGATGAGCGTCTCGCACGCGCACAACCGCACGAAGAAGCGCCAGCTCCCGAACCTCCAGGACAAGCGCATCTTCGTCCCGGAGGCCGGTCGCTGGATCAAGCTCACGCTGTCGACGCGCGCCATCCGCACGATCAACAAGATCGGGCTCCGCGCGCTGTGCACGCAGTACGACGTGAACTTCGACAAGCTCATCTCGACGAAGCACCCCTGACGTCCAGCCGGTGGTCGGACCGCGGCCCATCGCCGCCCTGGCGATAGCGCTCGCGGTCGGCGCCACCGGTTGTCCGTCGTCGTCGTTCGAAGAGCACGTCGCGGAGAGCTTGCCGGGCGCCCCCGCGCCCAGCATCGGCGCCGCGACCGAAGCCCGCGCCGTGCCGGTGCCGCTCCTGGCGGTGACGCCGGAGGGCACCTTCGAGGACCGCGCGCTGCGCGTGACGGTGGCCGCGCGCTCGAGCGCGGCCGGCGTCGAGACGGTGACGCTCGACCTGCTCGGGCCCGATGGGTCCGCGAGCGGCGACCGCGCCGAGCTCCGCTATCGGCTGGGGACGGCGCTGCCGTTCGAGGTCGGTCGCTCGCTGTGGGTGCGGACGCCGAACCGCGGCATCGGCAGCGGCCTCATGCTATGGGACGTGCACGAGGGCGACGCCGCGCCGCCGCTGCTCGCGCTGGCCTCGGTGGCGGGCGGGCTGGCCGACGATGCGCTGCCCGGCGCGACGCTGGGCGTGGCCGACGAGCTCGCCTACAGCGAGGTCCGGACGCTGTCGTCGGGCTGCACCATGGCGCTCGACCACTACGGGCTGCGCGCGGTCACCGCGGCCGGCACGGTGATCGTGCCGCCCGGGGCCATCCGTCGCCTCGAGGTCGACGGCGCGGCGTGGAAGCTCGTGGCCCTCGACGCGAGCCGCGCCAGCGCGCGCTTCGGGCCGCCCAGCGAGCGCTGCCCGTCGGGCGCGCACGTGAGCTGGGTGCTGCTGCGGGTCTGACGATGCGCGGGCCTCGGGCACCCGAGCTTGACCTCGCGCGCGGCGACGGCTAGCCAAGGCCGATGCTGCGACTCAACAAGAAGACCGAGTATGCGCTGCTCGCGCTGCGCCAGCTCGGCGAGTCGCACGTCGTGCCGGCTCCGGCGCTCGGCGACGTCCCGCTGGTCACCGCCAAGGCCATCGCCGCGCGCTACAAGATCCCCGAGATGCTGCTGGCGAAGGTGCTCCAACGCCTGAAGAAGCAGGGGCTCGTCAGCGCGGCCAAGGGCTCGGGTGGCGGCTATCGCCTGGCGCGCCCGCTGGCCGAGGTGCCGCTCCTCACGGTGCTGACGCTCTTCGACGGCGAGGCGTCGCTGGTCGAATGCCAGGACACCCACGGCGACTGCCAGCAGCTCGCGCAGTGCGACGTCCGCGGGCCGCTCGCGGTGCTGAACCGCGCCATCCTGGCGCCGCTCGAGCGCATGTCGCTGGCCGACCTCTTCGTCTCCGACGCGCACTCGCCGCCGCCGCCCGCCTCATCCGGCCACGCCTGATGGCGCTCGCGTCGGAGCGCTAGCGCCATGCGCGGGTCGCTCATCGCCGGCGCGCGGCGGGCCGCGCTCGCCGCGCTTTGCTCGCGGCCTGCGGCCACACGCCCGAGCCCGCGGCGACGCCCGCGCCTCGCGTGACACCGACGGGCGACGCGCCGAGCGCCGACACGCCGACGACCCCGACCCCGCCCGCGCCGCCGAAGCCGATGACGCTCGCCGACGCGGGCATCGTGCCGGAGTGGATGCAGCCCGGCGCCGACCCGTGCAACGACTTCTTCGCGTACGCCTGCGGCGGCTTCGTGCAGGCCACGACCATCCCCCCGCCGACCGCACCAACTGGAGCGCGATGGGCGTGGTCGAGGACGAGACCGAGCAGCTCCTGCGCGCGGCGCTCGAGCGCGCGGCCGCGGACGCGCAGAAGCCCGGCGCCGATGCGGTGACGCAGAAGCTCGGCGACTACTACGCCTCGTGTATGGACGAGGCCGCCATCGCGCAGGCCGGCGCGCGACCGCTCGATCCGCTGCTGGCCCTCGTCGCCCGCGTGAAGGACGCGGCGAGCGCCATGGAGGCGGTCGTGGCGCTGCACGCCGAGGGCTTCTCGCCCTTCTGGGACCTCGGCCCGCTGCAGGACTTCGCCGACGCGACCCAGGTCATCGCGGCGCTCGACCAGGCCGGCCTCGGCCTCCCCGATGCGCGCCAGTACCTGGACCAGACGGCGCAGGCCAAGGCGCTGCGAGCGACCTACCTCGGCCACATCGAGCGCATGCTGACGCTCCTCGGCTGGGCGCCGGCGGACGCGACGCGCGGCGCCGCCGAGGTGATGAAGGTCGAGACCGCCATCGCGCGCCTGCACCAGGACGAGGTCTTCCGCCGCGACCCGCACCACATCTACCACCGCGTCGATCGCGGCGGCCTCGAGAAGGCCGCGCCGGCCTTCCCTGGGGCGCCTACTTCGAGCGCGTCGGGCTGGCCGACGTCCGCGCCGTGACGGTGCACGACCCGGCCTACTACAAGGCCGTCGTGCCGCCTGCTCGAGGCGCAGACGCCGGCGGCGCGCAAGGGCTACCTCACCTTCCGCGTGCTGCAGCCGATGGCGCCGCAGCTGACCGACGCCTTCGCCGCCGAGTCGTTCGCGCCGAGCGCGCCCTCACCGGCGCCGAGGTGCTGCCGCCGCGCTGGCGGCGCCTATGAACCGCGGTCGACCGCGACCTCGGCGAGCTGCTGGCCCAGCCGTACGTGGCCGCGCGCTTCGCCGGCGACGCCAAGCAGCGCGCCGCCGACATGACCCAAGCGGTCTTCCGCGCCATGGACGCCGAGCTCGGCGCGCTGGCCTGGATGGACGACGCCACGCGCGCCGCGGCGCGCGCCCAGCTGGCCAAGATGGAGGCGCTCATCGGCTACCCCGACAAGTGGCGCGCCTACGCCTTCGACATCCGCCGCGACGACTTCGCCGGCAACGTGCTGCGCGCCCAGCGGGCCGAGCAGGAGCGCCTCCTCGCGACCGTCGGCAAGCCCGTCGATCGCGGCCAGTGGCAGATGACGCCGCCCACGGTGAACGCCTACTACGACTCGAGCCTGAACCAGATCGTCCTGCCCGCCGGCATCCTCCAGCCGCCGTTCTTCGGCGCGACCTTCCACCCGGCCGTGAACTTCGGCGCGACCGGCGGCAGCACCGTCGGCCACGAGATGACCCACGGCTTCGACGACGAGGGCGCGCAGTTCGACGGCGCTGGCAACCTCGTCGACTGGTGGAGCGAGCCGACCGCCAAGGCCTTCGAGCAGGCCACGCGCTGCGTGGTCGATCAGTACGGCGCCTACGAGGTCGTGCCGGGCGCGAAGCCGGTCTTGAAGGTCGACGGCGCGCTGACGGCCGGCGAGAACATCGCCGACATCGGCGGCGTGAAGCTCGGCTTCGCCGCCTATCGCGCCTGGCGCGACGGCCAGCCGGTGAAGCCGCCGGCCTCGGTCGAGGGCATGAGCGACGACCAGCTCTACTTCCTGAGCTACGGCCAGAGCTGGTGCTCCAAGGTGCGGCCCGAGCTGCTGACGTCGCAGGCGCACGACAACCCGCACGCCCCGCCCGAGTGGCGCGTGAACGGCGTCATGGTCGACCAGCCCGGCTTCGCCGAGGCCTTCCAGTGCAAGGCAGGAAGCGCGATGAACCCGGGCAAGCGCTGCGACATCTGGTGATTCGAGCCTAGCCCCGCGGGCTCGCCTGCCAGGCGGCCCGGAGCGAGGCCCGCGAGTTGGAGGGGGACATTGGGGATTGCACGAACGCTCCGCGACGCGACTCCGGCCGAGCTGCGCCAGCGCATCACCACCGGCTACCCGGTCGACCCGCGCGCCCTCGACGGCTTCATCTATCGCGGCACCAGCCTCGGCCTGCCGCCCATCGCGCAGCGCCTCACCTGGCGCACCTTCCAGAAGACGTTCTGGCGCGAGCCGCGGAGCGGCCGGCTGCTCGGCTGGAACGTGCGCCTCGAGCAGGACGGCGAGGACGCGCCGAGCCGCCCCATCCTCGACCACGGCCGCCCGCGCTGCGTGTGGCACTACGAGGTCATCGAGCCGCGCGGCGTGCCGATGCCGCCCGACTTCGATCGCGGCCTGGTCATCGACTACAGCCGCGGCGAGAACCGCCCCTGGGATCCCATCCGCCTCTCGAAGGACCCGCTGGTCGCGCTCGCGGCCGGCGACCCGACCGAGCTCATCGGCGTGAGCTACCTCGTCATCGGCGGGCGCTGCATCGAGACGCCGACCTACTTCACGCTCGAGCGCGAGGGCCCCATCACCTTCGTGCCCTACGACGCCCCGAGCGGAGGCTGACGTGGCGCGCCTCGCGGCCTTCGAGAAGCGCTGGGCCGAGGCCCTCTTCGCCGCCATCCTGGCGCCCGAGACGGCCGGGCTGCCGGCGTTCGCGTCGATCGATCGGACCGCCTTCTGGCGCTGCATCGAGGACGCGCCGGGCCCGCTCTTCGGGGTCGGCCTGCGCGGCATGGTCCACCTGCTGACCTTCCTGCCGCTGGCCGAGCCGCCGCGCGCGGCCGACGGCGGACGCGGCGCGCGGCGCCCGTTCTTCGCGCTGCCGAGCGAGGCGCAGCGGGCCTACGTCGCGGCCCTCGAGCACGACCCGCGCTTCGTCGTGCGGCAAGCGCTGCACGCGCTCAAGATGGTCGCCTGCATGGCCTGGTTCGACGCGCCGTCGGTGCGCGCGCGCTTCGCGGGGGCCGCGCTGTGATCGCCATCGACGGCGGCGACGTGCGCCGTGCGCTGCGCCTCGCCTGCGACGTGGTCGTGGTCGGCAGCGGGCCGGCCGGGGCCACCGTGGCGCGGCGCCTGGCGCAGCGCGGGCTCGACGTGCTCGTCCTCGAAGAGGGAGCCTACATCGCGCCGCGCGACTACCCGGCGTCCGGCGTCCGCGCGCTGGCCCTCCTCTACCGCGAGATGGGCACCTCGGTAGCGCTCGGCCCGAGCCCCATCCCCTACCTCCAGGGCATGGCCGTCGGCGGCACCTCGGTCGTGAACGGCGCCATCTCGTGGCAGCTGCCGCGCGAGGTCTTCGCCGCCTGGGTCGCGGCCGATCCCGCGCTCGGCGACGCCCTCCCCTTCGAGCACGTCGCCGCCGCCGAGGCGCTCCTCGAGGCGCGCCTCTCCATCGCCCCGACGCCGCCCGACATCGCCGGCGCGAAGAACCTGCTCATGGCGCGCGGCGCCGAAGCGCTCGGCCTCGAGCACCGCCCCATCCGCCGGAACGTCGCCGGCTGCAAGGGCTCCGGCCTGTGCCTGCAAGGCTGCCCGCACGGCGCCAAGCTGTCGATGGACCGGACGCTGCTCCCCGACGCCGTCCAGGCCGGCGCGCGCATCGTCGCCCGCGTGCGCGTCGAGCGCGTGCTCACCGACCGCCGCGGGGCTTACGCTGTAAGCGGCTTCGCGCGGGGCGGCGGTGAGGTCGAAGCGCGCGCCCGCGTCGCGGTCGTCCTGGCCGCGAGCGCCATCCAGACGCCGGTCATCCTGCGCCGGAGCGGCCTCGGCCAGGGCCCGGTCGGCGACGGCCTCATGGCCCACCCGGGCGTGTCGGTGACCGGCCTCTTCGACGAGGCGGTCGAGAGCTGGCGCGGCGCGACCCAGGGCCACGAGGTCACCGGGCTCCGCCACGAGGGCCTGAAGCTCGAGGCGCTCGGCTTCGACCTGGCCATCCTCGGGAGCCGCCTGCCGGGCGCCGGGCGCGAGCTCGCGCAGCACCTGGCGCTGGCCCATCGCCACGCCGTCTGGGGCGCCGCGCTCAGGGCCGAGGCGCGCGGCTCGGTGCGCCCCGGGCCGGCCGGCCTCGCCTCGCCGCTCGTCCGCTACGCCCCGACCGCGGCCGACGTGCGCCTCGCCCGCCGCGGCGTGCGCCGCCTCGGCGAGGTGCTGCTGGCGGCCGGCGCGCGCGAGGTCTACCCGGGCGTCGCCGGCTTCGACGCCGTCGTCACCGACCCGCGCCGCATGGCCGACATCGACAGCGACGGCCCGACCGACGCGCGCGCCTATCCGATGACCATGACCCACCTCTTCGGCACCGCGCGCATGGGCTCCGACCCCGAGTCGAGCGTGGTGCGCCCCGACTTCCGCCACCACGCCGTGCCCGGCCTCTACGTCGCGGACTCGAGCGTCTTCCCGACCAACCTCGGCGTGAACCCGCAGGTCCCCATCATGGCGCTGGCCCAGGTCTGCGCCGACCGCATCGCCGACGCGTCACGCTAGCGAGGCTTCCGTGACATCGGGCAAAGCGGCCGCGGATGCGGCGCGCGTCGGCCGTGCAATGATCCCCGGCAGCCGTTGACGACGTACCGACCTTGAGTTGGAATCCACCCACCTCGAACATCGCTGACGAGCGAAACGGAGTACGGGATGCGTGCGGAGTCATGGCGTGTGTGGGCATTGGTGTCGTGTCTTGGAGGCTCGGGCCTCCTCTTCGGCTGTGCGGCGACAAGGGTGACAAGGGCGAGACCGGGGCGCAGGGCGCGCAGGGCGCGCAGAATCCCCAGGGCGGCAAGGGCGACCCCGGCGATCCGGGCGCCAAGGGCGACAAGGTGACAAGGGCGACACCGGCGACACCGGTGCGCAGGGCGACAAGGGCGACCCCGGCGCGCCGGGCGGCACCGTGATCCTCTCGGAGAAGGCGCGCCTCGGCCTCTCGATCTCGCCGGTCCCGGTCGACACCGCGGGCCTCACCGGCGACGCCATCGAGAGCGTCGGGCGCGGCGCCTACCTCATCAACGCCGTCGCCGACTGCCAGGGCTGCCACTCGGGGCAGGCCGGATTCCTGAGCGGCAACAACGACTTCCCCATCGGCCCCTTCGACGACGGCCACGGCAACACGCTCGACGGCCACGTCTTCTCGCGCAACCTGACGCCCGACGCGGCGACCGGCCTCAAGCTCTCCGAGGCCGAGTTCGTCGACGCGCTGCGCCGCGGCATCGACCACAAGGACGCCACCGGCGGCACGACGCTCATCGTCATGCCGTGGGCCCAGACGCGCTGGATGACGACGCGCGATCTGAAGGACATCTACGCCTACCTCAAGCACATCCCGGCGGTGAGCAACGCGGTGCAGGCCGACGTGAAGCCCATCATCCCGCCCGCCGCCTACGGCCCGTCGCCGTTCGCCGACGCGGTCCCGACCTTCGGCGACGGCGACGTCGAGCGCCCGCTGCCGGCCGCCTTCGACGGCGCCGCCGGCGCCACTACGACCGCGGACGCGGCCGAGGCCTTCGACGCCAACCAGGTGCTGCGCAGCCTGGCCATCTCGCCGCTGGCCGACGACGAGATCGTCGCCGGCTCGCTGACACCCGACGAGATCGCGGCCTACGGTCGCGGCTTGGCTACATCGTCAACGGCCCGGGCCTCTGCAACGAGTGCCACACGCTCGGCAGTGGGCAGCCACGCTCAAGGTCCGCACCGATCGCTTCCTGGCCGGTGGCCAGGCCTTCGGCGTGCCGCCGCCGCTCCAGCCGCTGCTCGGCCAGGTGCGCTCGATGAGCGGCAACATCGCCGGCGAGGACTTCGGCTTCAGGGACTCGTTCGCCGTGTTCGTCGAGACCCTCGTGACCGGGATGTCGTTCACGAACCACGACATGGGCCCGCACGTGCTCGGCTTCCCGATGCCGGCCGACGTCTATCGGAACATGACCATCGAGGACAAGGAGGCCGTCTACACCTACCTCTGGATCATCCAGGACTTCGGCCTCGTCCCGAACGACAGCCCGCACCAGATGCCGGCCCGCTACTGCGCGACGGTCGACGACTGCGAGGCGGGCGAGAGCGCGGCGGTCACCGTCGGCAGCGCGCCGACCCACGAGTGCGCCGGCAGCGCGATGCGGCAACGACGCCGACTGCGGCGCGTGCCAGACCTGCGACAACGGCACCGAAGTGCGTCGCCGAGGCGGCCGACTCGCAGTGCGTGCTGACGTCGCTCTGATGGTCTGAAGGTCTCAGCGCAGGCAGGACGTCAGGCTGTCGATCCAGCGACGCACGACGTCCACGCCCGGCAGGTCCACGATGAGCGTCGCGATCGAACATCTGGTTCCGATCGCGACGCGACAGCCGGAAGAACATCTCGCTGTTGTCGGAGTGGCCCGGGTCGATGATCGACGCGTCGGGGATCTGCGAGATGACGAACTTCGGCTTGAGCCCGCAGGTGTGGGTGTCGCCGAACGGCGTCTCGTAGCGGAGGTCGATGGCCACCGGCGTCCGACGGCCCCCGGCGTGTGGCGGTGGGCGCAGTTGGCGTAGAGCCAGGCGCGCGCGCGGGCCTCGAGCGGGGCGCTCTCGTCGCGCGGATCGGGAAAGCGCGGCAGCGCGTCGGGGGCGGCCGGCAGCGGGTCGCCGAAGAGGCCGATGTAGTCCATGGCGGCGAGCTGGTTCTCGACGAAGCCGTCGTAGTCGTGGTCGGTGTTCATGCGGCCGGTCTGGAGCCCGAGCGCGCGGCCGGCGACCTCGTTGTGGCAGAGCACGCACTGCGCGCGATCGGGGAAGGTGTGGCGATGGACGCTGGCGCCGCCGGCGTCGACCGCGCCCGGCGCGAGCGCGTAGCCCGCGACCTCGGCGCCGTCGAGCAGGAAGCCGTCCTTGCCGGCGCGGTCCCACATGTAGCTGAAGCCGTCCCACTGGGTCTCGGAGCGCTTCACCGAGGAAGCGCGTCTCCATGAGCGTCGCGTCGCCCGGCGCGGCGCCGGCGCGTCGGCCAGGAGGAACTCCTTCATGAAGATGGTGCCGACCGGGAAGCGCCAGGCGCCGGTGGCGGTGAAGCCGATGGTCTCGTCGCCGGGCAGCGCGAGGTAGCGGCGCTTCTCGGCGCCGTCGGACCACAGCGGCGCGCGCACCTCGTAGGGCACGAGCGCGGCCGCGGCGCGATGGCCGGTGGCGTCGGGCGCGAGGCAGCCGCTGGCGCGCACCGTCGTCGGGAAGGTCGGCGCGGGCGTGGCCGGGCGGACCAGCGCGTGGACCGCGCCCGCGTCGTCGACCGCCAGCGTGCGCCCGTCGCCGTCCTCGCCGAAGGCGACGAGGGGCGCCGACAGGCTGGCGACGACGCCCTCGGAGCGGACGAGCGAGCCGTCGAAGCGCAGCGCCTCGAGCGTCGGCGTGCAGCGCGCGGCGAAGACGACGCCGCCCTGGATGTCGGGCAGCGCGGCGTCGCGCGACACGGCGCCGACGGCGAGGCCGCAGCCGGCGTGCGGGCGCGTGCGGATGGTGGCCACGGTCACGCCGGGCAGCACGAAGGCGAGGCCGTCGGCGGCGTTCTGGCTCGCGTCGACGCGGCCCTCGTCGGCGCACCACAGGCGGCCGGCGATGCGATCGACGGCGCAGGTGGTCGGGGCCGCGACGCCGAGCGCGTAGATCTCCGGGCGCGTGTCGGCGACGGCGACGAAGGGGTTGTCGCTCGGGATGGTGGCGCCGTCGCCGAGCGGACCGTCGACGCCGAGGCGCAGCACCTTGCCGGCGAGGACGGTCGCGTCGCTGGGCGCGAGCGGGTCGCCGCCGTCGCCGACGGCCACGACCAGGGTGCCGTCGAGCAGGAACGCGAGCGCTCCGCCGGCGCGCTCGACGTCGGCGACGGGGACCGACGCGAGGTCGTCGCGCCGGGCGAGGTCGGCCTTGCCATCGGCGCCGATCGGGAAGCGCGCGACCACGAGCTCGGCCGCGCTGCCGGCGGTGATGAAGGAGGCCACGAGCTCGGCGCCGTCGGGTCGATAGGCCGCGGAGCGAAGGCCGTCGGCGGCGATGACCGCGCCGAGATCGATGACCGTCGCGGCGTCGGCGCCCGTGCCGGCGACGGCGAAGCGGCGTACGCGACCGGCCGCCTCGACCAGCGCCAGGGTCGGCGCGGCCGCATGCGGCACGGGCACGATGGCGCGCGCGTCGACGGCCGCGAGGTCGGGATAGACCGGCTGGGTGGCGATGGGCACGATGGCGAGCGGCGGCTCGCCGGGCAGCGCGCACGTGGTGTTGGGCACGCGGGCCTCGAGCCCGTGCGTGCGCGGCGGGGTCGTGTCCTCGACGACCTCGGCGTCGGCGTCGTCGACATCCGCGACCTCGGCGTCCGAGACGCCGTCGACGTCGGCGTCGCCGGCGCTCGCGCTACCGTCGGCGTCGGTCGGGTCGGCGTCGCTCGCGAGGGAGTCGCTCGGCGCGTCGGCGTCGGCCGTCGGAGCGGCGTCGTCGGACGTGCACGCGGCGCAGAGGAGGGCCAGGCTGACGAGGGTGGCGCTCGCGGGGCTCATGCGGCGAGTATCGCCGGCCGGCGCTCGGGCGCAAGTGTCAGCGGCGGCTCACGGCCGCGCGACGTCGATCGAGAATCGCCCCGGCTCGCCGTCCGGTCCCAGCGTGTAGCGGGCCTTGCTGGCCGCATCGACGAAGACGAAGAGCTCGGCGTCGCCGCGCTTCGAGGTCTCCACCGGCGCGCCCCACTTGGCCGTGAGCCGCGCGCGGAAGGCCGCGAGGTCGCCGCCCATGGCGGCGAGCGAGTAGCCGACGGCGGCCTTGCCGTCGCGGCCGAAGTCGATCCAGAGGCGGTCGTGGTGCGACAGCTCGGTCGCGCCGAGGTCGATGTGGTTCTCGTCGTCGAGGCGCGGATAGGCCTTGGCGAGCTCCTCGCTCACGTTGCCGTCGTCGAAGGTCTTGAAGTGCGCGCCCCAGTGGGCATCGACGAAGGCCGTGACCTGGTCGGCTGCGCGCGCGCGGTCGGCCGGGTCGACGGCGTCGAGGTCGATGGTGATGCGCAACGAGGCGACGCGTGCGTCTCGTCGAGGGCGAGCGAGAGGCGCGCGCCCGGGTAGCTCGCGTCATCGTCGCCGTCGATGGGCCAGGGGCATGCCGAGCTTCACGGCCGCGAGCGGCTCGGGCGCGGTCACGCGCGAACCGGTGATGAGCGAGCGCCAGCTCTTGGCACCCGCCGGCTCGGCGTCGGGGGCGGGCGCGGGCGCATCGGCCGCGGGCGGGGTCGCGGCCGCGGATGTGTCGGCTGCCGACGCAGCCGATGCGACCGCTCAGGCCGCCGACTCGCCCACGCTCGCGACCGGGTCGACGGCCGTCAGGCGCTGCTTCACGTGCTCGAGGAGCAACCCGTCCGAGGCGACCTTGGCGTGCTCGAGCGCGTGCTCGAGCGCCGCGCGCGCCTTGCGCATCTGGTCCTGCCCGGTGTGCGCGTCGGCCTCAGCGAGCCAGCTCCGCGCCACCAGCGCCGAGGCCCGCGACGTCGCGCGCGCGCGCTCGGCATAGCGGAAGACGTCGGCCCACAGCCGCCGCGCCACCATGGCGTGCGCCAGGCCCAGCGCCGCGCGCGCCGACAGCGCCTCGTCCTCGTTGTCGATGGTGACGCGCCGGTACGCGGCGCGCAGGCGCTGGCCGCCGTCGTCGATGCCCGACAGCAGGAGCTCGACCTCGCCGAGCGCGATCTCGGCGCGCAGCTCCTCGCGCACGAGCCCGGCCGCCGCGGCCAGGCGCGAGGCGGCCCGCAGCGTGTCGGACGCGCGCCGCAGATCGAGCGCCTGCAGCTGCCACCTCGCCCAGCGCCACGAGGCAGCGCAGCGCGTCGGTCTGCTGGCCGAGGTCGCGGAAGGTGTCGCGCGCGCGCCTGGCGGAAGTTGGTGCGCGCGGCCTCGCCGTCGCCCATCACCACCGCCAGCTCGGCCACTCCTGCACCAGCGCGGTGAGCCCGCGCGACGCGCGCGTCCGTGCGCGCGAAGGCCTCGGCGACCTCCTTGCCGCGCTGGAGCGCTACCGCGGCGCCCGGGGAATCGCCGCGCAGCATGGCCCGCGCGCCCGCGCAGGATGAGCCACTCGCCCACCACCTGGGGCCGCTCGCCGACCACCTTCGGGTCGCGCACGATGGGCTCGGCCGCCGAGCAGCGCCTCGTCGGCGCGGTCCTGCTCGCCGAGGTCGAGCAGCGTCCGCGCGAAGCGGAGGAGCGCCGTCGGCCGCCGCTCGCCGCCGCCGCGCTCGACCGCGCGCGACGACGCGTCGAACGACGCCACCGCGCCCTTCACGTCACCGGCCCGCGCCCTGAGATTGGCGATCTCCAGCTCGCGCGCCGCGCGCTCGCCCGGCGGCACCAGCGTCAGCGCCGTCTCGACCTCGAGCGCGGCCAGGCGATACAGCCCGAGGCGCTCGGTCCGCTGCGCCCGCCGCGCCGCGTCGGGCACGCTCGGCTCGCGGAAGGCGTGGGCCAGCTCGGCGGCGATCTGCCCCTCGCGCGGCAGCCGCTCGCAGAGCCACGCCGCCAGCTCGCGCGGCAGGCTCTGCTCGAGGTAGAGGCGCGCCGCCTGCGTCGTCGGCTCTTCGACCAGCGGGCCCTCGCCGAGCACCGCGCCGAGCCAGGCGCGCTCGGCGGTGGCCGCATCGGCCGCGCGCAAGAGCGTCGCCAAGAGCCACGGCACCGGCCCGTCGACGGCCTGGGTGGCCGACGGGATGAGCCGCGTCCTGGCCCGCGCAGATCTTGGCCGACAGCCGGAGCGCCAGCGGGTTCCCCCTGCGCCGCGGCCAGCAGCGCATGGCGCTGGCGCGGCGGCGCGCGCAGCTCCTCGGCCATCTGGTTCATGGCGCGCAGGCCGAGCGGCCGCAGATCCACCCGCAGCGGCGCGGCCACGAGGAAGGTCGGGCTTCACCCAGCGCGCCGTCGCGACGAAGCACCAGGGCTTGCCCTTGGCCAGCTCGAGCACCAACGAGAGCAGCTCCTTGCAAGCGCAGTCGATGAGGTGCACGTCGTCGATGGCCACCACCAGCGCGCCGTCCTTGGCGCGGAGCGCCAGCGCGTCGACGATGAGCCGGGCCAGCGCGCGCGGCGTCGGCGGCTCGACCGCCGGGCGTCGGGCAGCACCAGGTCGAGCAGCTCGCGCTCGCGGTCGCCGGGTCGACGTCGACCAGCGGATCGAGATCGGACGGCCGCCCGCGCAGGCTCGGCAGCCCGAGGGCCGCGGCCAAGGAGGCGCGCCGCGGTGTGGCCCGGCGGGCTCGCCGCCGCCGGCGACACGCGCGCGACCACGCTGTTGCGACCTTCCAGGAAGGCCGCCAGGAGCACCGACTTGCCCATGCCGCGCGCGCCGACCACCAGCGCCGTCGGCGGCCCGCCGCGCGTCGCGTCCTCGCCGGCGCGATCCGCGGATCTGCCCGAGCCGCCGCAGCTGGAGCCCGCGCCCCCAGAGGAGCCCGGAGCCGAGCTCGATATCCTCGCCGCCGGCCGCGACCGTGGCGCCGACCGACCCGCCGCCCCCGACACCGCCGACGCCCGCAGCACCCGTGCCACCCGCGCCCGGCGCGCTCTTCGGTCGGCCCGGCGCGCGGCGCACGACCGAGCACTCGAGCGGCGAGCCGTCGGGCATGAACACCGTCGTCTGCGGCCGGATCTCGAGGCCGGCGCGCTTGGCCAGCGCGCCCGACACCGCCACCTGCCCGTGCGTCGTCGCCACCGCCAGGCGGCGCGCGAGGTCGAGCGCCACCGCCACCGCGTTGGCCTCGGGCTTGTCGCCCGGCTCGGGTGCGACAGCCGCGAAGCCGATGCGCAGCGCCACGTTCTGCGCCAGCGCGCGGTCCTGCAGCGCGCCGAGGAGATCGATGGCCGGGCGCATCTGGTCGGCGCCGCCCAGCACCTCGAGCGTCACGCGGCGCTCCTCGCGCACGACCTTGAAGGCGTCACGCTCCTGCGCCTTGGCCTCGATCCACGCGCCGATCTCGCCGGTCACCAGCGCGCCCGGGTGCTCGGCCAGGATGACCGCCACGGCCGCCACCGGCCGCGCCTTCTTGGGCGCCTCGGCCAGCGCCAGCGGCGCCGGCCGCCCGCCGTCGGGACGCCGACCACCGAGCGGCGCGCGCGCGCCCTTGTCGCCAGGCGGCTGCCCGGCGCGCTCGGGGAAGCTCAGCGTCTCGCGCTTGAAGCGCTCGATGACCTCGGCCAGCGGCGCGCTGCCGCCACCGAAGCCAGCGACCGCGCCCATCATCGAGGTGCTCTCGACCATCGCCATCGGCGGGTGCTCGGAGCGCGTGGTGTGGTCGCCGACGATGCGCCCGCCGCCCTGCCCGGGCACGGTGAGCGGCGGCGTCGCGAACGGCAGCGAGGCCTCGGGCAGCGCCATCAGCGCCGCCTTCACCTCGCGCGCGCGCTGCAGGCGATCGGCCGGCTGCTTCTCGAGGAGCCCGGCCACCACACGCTCGAGCGACTCCGACACCGGCTGCACGACGCCGACGCGCGGCGCCTTCTCGTTCAGCTGCCGCATGCACAGCGCGACCGAGCTCTCGTCGTCGAACGGCCGCTGCCGCGTCAGCATCTCGTAGAGGATGATGCCCAGCGAGTAGAGGTCCGAGCGCGTGTCGGGGTCCTTGCCGAGGATCTGCTCCGGGCTCATGTAGGCCGGCGTGCCGGCGATCTCGACGGTCGAGTGGTGCCGGTCGAGGCCGCCCGCGTCGTCCTTCATGATGCGCGCGATGCCGAAGTCGAGGACCTTGGCCCACAGGCCGTCGTCGGCCTGGGTCAGGAGGATGTTGTCGGGCTTCAGGTCGCGGTGGACGATGCGCTGCTTGTGGGCTTCCTCGAGCGCGTCGCACACCTGGGTGGCGATGGCGATGGCCAGCGCCGGGGCGAGCGGCGCGCGGTAGTGGATGAGGTCGCCGAGGGTCCAGCCCTCGAGGATCTCCATCACCATATAGAGGTGCCCCTCGAGCGAGCGCCCGAAGTCGTAGACCGTGACGATGTTCGGGTGGATGAGCCGCGACGCCGCCTGCGCCTCGCGGAAGAAGCGCTTCACCGCGCGCGGCTCGACGGCGTAGTGCGGGTGCAGCACCTTGATGGCGACCTCGCGCTCCATGCCGCGCTGGCGCGCGCGATAGACCGTGCCCATGCCGCCGGTGCCGACGACGCCGTCGACGTCGTAGCGCTCGTCGAGCGTGCGCCCCGAGAGCAGCGGCGCGTCAGGGATCTCGAGGAGCCCCGTGCCGCAGGCCTCGCAGACGAGCACCGACGGCGCGTAGAGGGCGTTGCACGCCGGGCAGATCATGCGCACGCCGGGGCCGTTCTTCCCCGCCGCGGCCTGCCCCGGAACCCCGCCCGTCGCGCCGCTCATCGCCCCATTCGTCGCGCCAAACCCAGCCATGGTCCCCTCGCAATGCTGGCCATGGACCAGCCCCATTCCACACCGACACCGGACACGTTAGGCCGAGACCCGCGCGCTGTCGAAAAACCACGCCGATCGTCTCGGGTCGTGTATATTGGCGCTCGTGAAGGGCCTCGCGCTCGCGATGATGTTGCTCTCGACCCCGGGCGCGGGGTGCGATCGCCAGGCGGCGCCGGCGGACCGCGGCCCGAGCAACGCGCTCTCGGCGACCGGCGGCACGGCCGAGCGAGGCGGCTCGCAGTCCCCGGTCGGCGCGCCGACGCCCGTCAGCGCGAGTGAGCGCCAGCGCCTGAAGGACGAGCTCCGGAAGGAAATCGAAGGCGAGCTGCGCGCCGAGCTCACGCGCGAGCTGCGCCCGAAGATCCGCGCCGAGGTCGAGCGCGAGCTGGCCGGCCGCACCGCCGCCGCCGAAGGCCCGAGCACCGCGCCGGCCACCGCCGCGCCGACGGGGCCCGCGACCTCGCCCCCGAACGCACCCACCGCCGCGCCCACCGCCGCAGGCGACCGCCCCGACGCCAGCGACGGCAGCCACACCCCGACCGACACCGCCGGCACGCCGACCGGCCCGAGCGGCCCGCGCGACGGCGACCCGTGGACCACGCTCGGGGCCAAGATCTGGCCGTCGCCGGGCGGCTTCCGCCTGGTCGACGTCGAGGTCGGCACCGGGCTCGAGGAGAAGGCGCCGACCGACGTCCGCACCGTGTACGACACCGTGCCCGAGCTCCTCTACTGCTACACCGTCTTCGAGAACCCGGGCCCCGAGGCCACCGTCACCCACGTCTGGCGCCGCGGCACGCGCCTCGTGTCGCGCGTCGAGCTCGAGGTCGGCTCGAGCCCGAAGTGGAAGACCTGGTCGAAGCAGCGCACGCAGAGCCACTGGACCGGCACGTGGAGCTGCGAGGTGCTCGGCCCCGACGGCGAGCAGCTCGGGCTGACCGTGTTCCGCGTGGGGTCGAGCACGCCGTGAAGACGCTGCACGTCGCCTTCATGTGGCACATGCACCAGCCGAGCTACCGCAACCCGGTGACCGGCGAGGTGCTGCTGCCGTGGGTGCGGCTGCATGGCGTGAAGGACTACACCGACATGCTCGCGGCCACGCGCGCCGTGCCCGCCGCGCGCGTGACGGTCAACTGGGTGCCCGGCCTCCTCGACCAGTGCGACGCGCTCGTGTCGGCCGACTACGCGGGTCGCGAGCGCTTCTGGCGCCTCTCCGAGAAGCCGGCGAGCGAGCTCTCGCCGGCCGAGGTGGCGTTCCTGCGCCAGCACTTCTTCTCGCTGTCGCACGAGAACATGCTCGAGCCCTACCCGCGCTACCGCGAGCTGCGCGACAAGGTGCGGGCCGGCGTGCCGCTCGCGCTGGGCGAGCTGCGCGACCTGCAGGTGTGGTTCAACCTGGCCTGGACCGGCGTCACGGTGCGCGCCGACCCGGCCATCCAGCGCCTCGTGCAGAAGGCCCGCGACTTCGAGGAGAGCGACAAGCCGGCGCTCTTCGAGGCTCAGCGCCAGGCCGTGCTCCAGCTCGCGGCGCGCTGGCGCGCGGCCCAGGACGACGGCCAGGTCGAGCTCACGGCCAGCCCCTACTACCACCCCATCCTGCCGCTGCTCGTCGACTCCGACCTGGCGCGCGCCGCCGATCCCACGAGCCCGCTCCCGGCCACGCGCTTCCGCTGGCGCGGCGACGCCGAGGTGCAGGTGGCGCGCGCGCTCGCCTCGCACGAGCGCCGCTTCGGCCAGAAGGCGCGCGGCATGTGGCCGTCGGAGGGCTCGGTGGCGGCCTCGGTGCTGGGCATCATGCGCCAGTCGGGCGTCGACTGGATCGTCACCGACGAGTCGATCCTGGCGGCGACGCTGCGCGGCGCGGCCGTCGCCGCGGGCAGCCCGGTGCGCGCGCCCATGCGCGGCAACGACAAGTACCGCCCGTGGGTGCTCGACGGCGTGAAGGTCTTCTTCCGGGACCACGGCCTGTCCGACAAGATCGGCTTCGTCTACGCCACCTGGCCGGCCGACCGCGCCTGGGCCGACATGCAGCAGTCGCTGCTGGCGATCCGAAAGGGCCTTGACGAAGAGGAAGGCGATGCGGTCGTCGTCATCGCGCTCGACGGCGAGAACTGCTGGGAGCACTACCCCGGCGGCATCACCCAGTTCCTGCCCGGCCTCTACCGCACCATCGCCGGCACCCCCGGGCTCCGCCTCTCGACCCTGTCCGAGGCGGCCCAGGCCGTGACGCCGCGGCCGCTCCCCGGCCTCGCGCCCGGCTCGTGGATCGACGGCACCTTCCGCACCTGGCTCGGCGACCCGGTGAAGAACCGCGCCTGGGAGCTGCTCACCGCCGCCCGTGCTGCGGTGCAGAACCCGCTGGGCAAGCTGCTGGCCGCCGAGCCCGGCCTGGCCGAGCTGCTGCTGCGCGCCGAGGCCAGCGACTGGTGGTGGTGGTTCGGCGAACCCTCGAGCGCCTTCGACATGGACTTCGACGCGCTCTTCGCGCCCACTGCAGGCGGTGTGGCTGGCGCTCGGCAAGCCCGTCCCCGACGTCCTCCAGACCAGCATCTACGCGCAGGTGCTCGGGCACGAACGCCATCGCCGCCGTCACCACCTCGCGCCACAAGCGCCCGCAGACCCAGCTCGCGCCGCGCATCCCGATGGCCGCAAGGGCTGGTACTTCAAGTGGCTCGGCGCCGGCGAGGCGCTGCGAAGTCGTTCGGCTCCATCCACCGCGCCGAGAGCCTGCTGGCGCGCGTGGTCTACGGCAACGACGACCAGAGCCTCTACCTGCGCCTAGACGCGCAGGACCAGGCCGGCTTGCTGCGATCGCGCGCTGGCCGGTCTCAGCGTCGAGCTCGCCGTCGGCGAGGGCGCGCGCCAGCTGGTGCGGCTGTGGCCGGCCGAGGCGCCGGTCGAGGCGGCGCTCGGCGAGGTGCTCGAGGCGCGCGTGCCGCTCGGCGCGCTGGGCCTCACGACGCTGCCCGCGCGCCTGCGCGGCCACCTCGAGGTGCTCGACCAGGACGGCGTGCCGCTCGAGCGCTTCCCGGCCAACGGCGAGCTCGAGCTCGAGCTCCTGTCGGCGCTGAAGCCGCCGCCATGAACCGGGGAGTGTGACGTGTCGGAGCTGCGCTGGGACCCGCTGGATCGCGCCTGGGCGCTCATCGCCTCGGGCGTGGGCTGCGCCCGAGCGACTTCCTGCCGCCGCCGCGCGACACCAGCGGTCGTCCAGGACCTTGTCCTTTCTGCTACATCCTGACCGGCCAGGGCGGCGCGCCGCATCGCCGAGCGCAGGAGCGAGAAGGACCGCGTGCTGGTCGTGGCCAACCGCTTCCCGGCCTTGTCGGTCGAGGCCTCGAGCGATCGCGCCGCGGTCGGCCCCTATGACCGAGTGGATGGCGTCGGCGCCCACGAGGTGGTCATCGAGACCACCGCCCACGACGTGCCGCTGCGCCTCCAGCCGGTCGAGCACATCGCCGAGGTGCTGCTCGCCTGGCGCGACCGCGTCAGCAACTGGTGAAGGACCGCCGCATCCAGCACGTGGCCGTGGCAAGAACGACGGCCCGCGCGCCGGCGCCACGCTCGAGCACCCGCACAGCCAGGTCGTCGCGACGCCCATCCGCCCGGCGCGCATCGTGCGCCAGCTCCGAGTCGGCCAAGAGCAGGCGCGGCGCCTGAAGGAGCGCTGCCTGCTCTGCGACATCGTGGCCTTCGAGATCGAGACCAAGCACCGCCTGCTCGATCTCTCGCCGCTGGCCGGCACCGCCGGGCCGCAGGGCGCGCGCGCCGCCGGCTTCGTGGCCTGGTGCCCCTACGCCAGCCGCCATCCCTTCGAGGTCTGGATCGCGTCGCGCCCGCCACCTGGAGCTTCGGCGCGCTCGGCGCCGACGAGGCGCGCGACCTCGCCGCGCTTGAAGAAGGTCCTGCTCGGCCTCGATCAGGCGCTGCTCGGCGCCGGCATGAACCTCATGCTGTCGCTCGCACCAGCCCGTCAGCTTCGCCCGCGGCCAGGACGGCCTCGAGCACGTCGAGCTGTGGTGGCACTGGCACCTCGAGCTGGTGCCGCGCCTGGCCGCGTACGGCGGCTTCGAGCTCGGCACCGGCGTCGTCATCAACCGACGCCGCCCGAGGACGCCGCCGCCCACCTGCGCGGCCTGCTCAACCACAGCAGGCCCCACTGCACCCGCGGCGGGCGCGGGTGCTCAGCCGTCAGCATCGCGCCGGCCGTGGCGCATGACCGCGGTCGCGTGCGCGTCGGCGAGCAGCGGCATGACCTCGCGCTCGAAGGTCTCGGCGCTCGGGTTCAGCACGCACAGCCACGACTGCGCCGCGTACACCGGGTGCGGCATCACCACGTCGAGCGCGGTGAAGTCGTGCCCGCCCTCGACCGCCTGGGACGGGGCCCCGAAGCGCGCGCGGAAGGTCTCCTTCGAGACGCCGAGGTTGAGCCGGAAGACGCCCGGTCGATCGAGGTTCGAGGCCGCGTCCCAGCCCGGGTAGTCCTTGACGACCAGCGTCGCGAACGGGAAGCGCTGCGGGTCGCCGCTCCGCGCCGGGTCATAGAAGAAGAAGCTGTCGCCCCAGGCCACCTCGGGCGCTCCCGACTCGCGCGACGCGACCAGCACGTCGACGCCTGTGAAGCGCTCGGCGATGATTTTGGCAATCTCGACGTCATCCATGCCCGCCCCCACCCTGCCCACCCTGCACCGAACGCGGCGTCACCTCCGACGAGGGTCAGCGCGACCGCCGCCAGCGCCGCCCGCAGCCCCTCGACGTCGTCGGCCTGCACCGCCGCGGCTCACCTGGCGATCGCTCGCCACGCCCTCCAGCGTCACCGGCCGGCCAGAGCGCGACCTCGACGAACGGCCCGGGCCGCGTGAGCATCGAGCCGACCTCGCGCCGATAGCGCCGCGCGGCCGGCGTCCCCCGGCGCCAGCCCGGGGTGCAACCGGACTCCCGCGATGGCCGTGGGCTCGAACACCGCGGCGCCGAGCACGCCGTTCCGGGGCTCGACGCTCGGTCGAGCCGCGGTGAGGCCGCTCGCGCATGGTCACGCCGACGCCCACGACCCAGAAGAAGAGGTAGACCGTCGCGGCGAGGATGACCCAGCCCACCGCCTCCCAGCCGGCCGGCAGCGCGACCGCCAGCAGCAGGCCGTCGGCCGGCAGCGACAGCAGCACGAGCCACGGCATCCAGCGGTAGGGCGAGCTCTTCAGGTAGCCGAAGCTGCCCGGCTGGGACCCGACCGGACCTGCGCGGAAGGCGCGCGCCACCGCCGCCAGGACCACCACCTGGACGGCGAGCCAGCGCCGGATCGGGTGTCGTGGCCGCACGCGCGGACGCTAACGCACGCGCCCGCGCCGCCCACTACCGCGGCGCCTCCCGCGCGCGGCTCAGGCCTTGGGCGGCTGCGGCAGGAAGGCGGCCCAGGCGCCCGGCCTCGATGGCCTGCTTGCGCCACGCGGCCGCCATCTCGGCCTGCCAGGTGAACGCCGTCTTCATGAGGCGCGCCCACTCGTCGACGGCGGTCGTGACCTGGGCGGTGGTGGCCTGCTCGATCTCGCTGGCCTTCTCGCCGGCCTTGCCCGCCATGCTCCCGAAGCGCGCGACCTGCTCGTCGAACGCCTTCTTCATCCCGGCCAGCGCGTCCTGCTGCATCTGCGTGAACCCGTTCATGCCTGACTCCTCGGCCGTGCTGGCCGCTTGGTGAGCCCAGCATAGCCGCGACGGCGACGCGGTCAAGGCGAAATTGCTGCACCGCAACAAAGCGCGTCGACTCACGCCTCGCGACGCCGGCGCGGCAGGTCGGCGCCGGGGCGTTGCGGCACCGCGGCGCACGTCGCGCCGCAGCGCCTCGACCTCGCGCCGCAGCAGGCGAGGTCGTCCTCGCTGGCCGGCGGCGCGGCCGGGGCCGGCGCGGGCGCGGGCTGCAGCGCCGGCGGGACGAAGCCGGGCACGTTGAAGCCGGGTACGCTGAAGCCGTTGAAGCCGGCCGGGAAGGCGTTGGCGAAGGCGGCCGGCCCGAACTGGCTCATGGGCCCCGACAGCATGCGCGCCAGCGTGGTGGCGGCGAGGGCGCCGTGGCCATGGGCATGTACGACGACACCGCCTCGGCCATGCCGTGCGCCTGGAAGGTAGGCCTCGACGCCGCCGACACCCAGCGCCCGATGAACTCGCCCAGCGCCTCGTCGCCGGGCGGATAAGCTGCACCAGGAGCGGCACCGGCAGGGCTGCAGCGCGCCGGCTCTCGAGGATGATCTGGGCCAGCGTGGCCTGGGTCAGGTCCTCGTTGCTCTTGGCGTCGAGGATGCGCACGTCGTCGCCGCGCCGCACCGTGTCGGCCACCTCCTCGAGCGTGACGTAGCGGCTCTGGGCCGTGTCGTAGAGGCGGCGGTTCCCGTACTTCTTGATGACGACCTGGCTGCGCATGGCGGCCACCATGCCAACGTCGCCGCGGGCTGGCAAGCGGCCGCTTTGCTGCACTGCAACACTCGGCGCTTGACGACGCCCGGCGCCAGGTATAGTCGTCTCCCTCGCAACGGCATGCTGCGCCGCACAGCATGCGAAGCGAGGACGGCCATGGTGGTGACGGCAGCGACGGTGGCGAGCGACGCTTTGACGGCCGGGCCGGTGGCCCGCCCGCGCCTGGCCATCGGCATGGCGGCCGCGATGCAGGCGGTGGGCGGCGGCCTCGGCTGGTCGCTCCTGCCGGCCACCATGACGCTGGTCGCCAAGGAGCTGTCGCTGTCGAAGAGCATGGGCCAGCTCATCTGGGGCGCGGCCTCGCTCGGCATCGCCGTCATCACCCGCTCGGCGGCGCCGCCGTCGACCGCTTCGACCCGCGCCGCGGCCGGGCTTCGCCATGCTGGTCGGGGCCGTGGCCTACGCGCTGCGCGCCGCGGCCACCGACGCCTGGTCGCTGGCCGGCTGCATGCTGCTCTTCGGCATGCACATCGGCTTCGTGGCGCCGGCCATCCCGAAGGCTCTGGCCGGCCACCTGCCGCTCGCCAAGGTGGCGCGCGCCAATGGGCTCGCGCTCTTCGCCTACACCATGGGCACGGCGCTGGTCCTCTATGTGGGCGCGACCGAGCTGGCGCCGGCGCTCGACGGCCGGCAACGCGTCGATCGTCGCCGGCCTGGCCATGGCGGTGACCGGCCTCGTGGCTCGGCGTCATGCGCGACCGCTTCGTGCCGGCGCGGCACGCGTCGCTCCGCGACGGCTTCGCGCTCTTGCGCATCGCCTCGATGCGGCGCGTGGCGCTCATGCGCTGGTCTTCGGCGGCTACATCGCGCTGCTCGGGCTCTTGCCGCGCGCTTCCTCGCCGCCGGCGTGAAGCCCGCCGCGGTCGGAGCCACCGTCGCCGCCTGGCTCGTCGCCGCCGGCGTCGCCTTCGGCGGCCCCTGGCTGTCCGATCGCCTCGGCCGTCGGCGCCGCCCGCTCTTCCTGGTGGGCGGCCTCGTGGCCGACCTGGCGCTCGGCCTGCTCGCGCTGGCGCCGTCCGACTGGGCCATCCCGCTGCTCGTGCTGGCGGCGCTCGGCGGCGGCTCGTTCGCCCCGCTGCTCCTCGCAGCCGCTCCGGGATCGAGGCGTCGGCGCGGCCAGGTTCGGCGGCGCGCTCGGGCTGCTCTGCTGGTCGGGCAGCTCGGCGGCTTCCTCCTGCCGCTCCTCTCCGGCGTCCTGGCCGACGGCGCCGGCGGCTTCGCGCTCGCCATCGGCGCGCTCGCCGTCTGCCACCTGCTGGTGGTCGTGCCGGCCTGGGGCCTGCGCGAGACGCAGGCCTGTGATGGCCTTCCGCACCGCCGCGGTCCCTGCGCTCGCCGCCGCCCTCGCGGCGCTGGCCGGCGCCTGCTCCGACGCCACCACGCCGGCCTGCCGCGTCGGCGCCGACTGCGCCTCGGGCGTCTGCAACGGCGATGGCAGCTGCGCGCCGCTGCCCGACGCCGGCGACGCCACCGTCACGGCCGACGCCGACGCCGCCAGCGACGACAGCGGCGACGCCGTCGCGACCAGCCCCGATGCTGCGGATGCGAACACGAGCGACCTCGGCGCCGACGTCGCCGACGACAGCGACGGCGACCCGCGCGTGTGCACGCCGGTCGACGACGATCGCATCGCGCCGACAAGCTGCCGCTGCGACCCGGCCTCTACGCCACCTTCGCCATCGCCCAGGACGTGAGCGTCGACACCGGCGGCCACGTGGTGGACGGCGTGCGCACCTGGACTCACCGGCCCGTACGCCGGCGACAGCAACGTCCGCGTCGACCTCGAGCCGGTCACCGGAGCCTGGTGGGCGACCGACTTCGCGGGCGCCACCTATGCGGCCCAGCTCTCGGTGGCCGAGGACTACCGCGGCGTCTTCGAGGTGAAGGGCGACGCGCTCGTCCTGCGCGGCGTGGTGTCGCCCCAGTCGGGCTTTCTTCAAGACCGAGCTCCGCTACGATCCGCCGGCGACCATCTACGCTTCGCCGAAGGCGGCACCTTCACCAGCGACACCGTCGTCACCGGCCTGACGCTCGGCGTCGTGACGTACGCCACCGAGGGCTACGCCTCCGGGAGTCGACGCCCGCGGACGCCTCGACGCCTTCGGCACCTTCGACGTGCTGCGCGTGCGAACGACGCTGACGCGTACGAGGTCGGCTTCATTGACACCATCATCTACCAGACCGCGTTCGTGTCGCCGTGCTTCGGCACCGTCGCGCTGGTGGTCTCCGACGCGGCCGAGGACGACCAGGGGAAGACCCAGGCGTCGAGGATCCGCCGCCTGCTCGTGATGTCCTCGCTCATGTCCCGCGCCGCCCGACTCCTCGCCCCCTGGCTCCTGATGCCGCTGTCATCTCTACCGCCTGCTCGAGCTTCCGCATCGGATCGATGCCCGGCGAGCCCACAGCCGCGACCTACACGCGCGTCGCCTTGCCGGCGCGCGCGTGCGCTTCGTCGACGAGGGTCAGGGTCCGGCGGTGGTGATGATCCACGGCTTCGCCTCGTCGCTCGAGACCTGGGACGCGGTGCGCCCGCTTCTTGCGGCGCAGCATCGCGTGCTGGCCATGGATCTCAAGGGCTTCGGCTGGACCGATCGGCCGCCGGGCGACTACTCGCCCGAGGCCCAGGCCGACCTCGTGCTCGGGCTCATGGACAAGCAAGGCATCGCCAAGGCCGCCTTCGTCGGCCACTCGTACAACGCGTCGGTGGTGCTCGCCATCGCGAGGAAGGCGCCCGCTCGCGTCACGAAGATCGTCCTCTACGACGCCTGGGTCTACGCGGCGCAGCTGCCGACCTTCTTCCACCTGGCCAAGGTCGACGGCTTCGGCGAGGTCATGTTCGCGGCCTGGTACAAGGAGCGCGCCGAGGACCGCCTGGCCATGGCCTTCCACGACCCGCGCTTCGTGATGACGCAGGAGCTGGTCGACGCCGTGCTGGGGCGCTCGATCGTCCGGGCACCGTGGCCGCCGCGCTGGCCTCGGTGCGCGGCATGCGCTTCCACCACAGCGAGGGCGACTACAAGAAGGTGGCCCAGCCGGCGCTCCTCCTGTGGGGCGCGACGACCGCGTGACGCCCATCGCCGTCGGCGAGCGCCACAGCCGCCGAGCTGCTGATCGCGGCTCGTGGCCTATCCGCGCTGCGGCCACTTCCCGATGATCGAGGCCAGCGCCGCGTCGAACGCCAAGCTCCCCTGCGCTTCCTCGGCGAGGGCCGCTGATGCGCGCGCGCGCCCGATCCTCATCGGCCTCGCCCTCGCGGCGACGGCGGCGGCGGCGCGCGCGACCGGCTTCACCGACATCGGCCAGGACATCGAGGCCCACGACAAAGGCGCCGGCGCCTGGTCGGTCGAGCTCGGCGGCTACCTCCGGCTGCGCGGCGCGCTCTTCGACAACCTCGATCTCGATCGCGGGCCGACGCCGTCGGGCGAGCTCTTCTTCCCGGTGCCCATCGACGACCCGACCGGCCAGGTGCTGACCGCCGCCGACCTGCGCCTGCGCGGCGACCTCGCCGTCTACGCGCCGGGCGGCGCCATCGCCGTGAAGACGCGCCTCGACCTGCTCGACACCGCACTCGGCCAGGACTTCGAGGGCACGCCATCGGCGACCACCGGCCAGGCCGCGACGCCGCTGGCGGTGCGGCGCGCCTACGCCGAGGTGCTGACGCCGGTCGGCCTGCTCGCCTTCGGGCGCATGGGCGCCGAGTGGGGCCTCGGCATGGTGGCGAGCGGCGGCGACGGGCTCGACGACGACGCCGGCGACTCGGCCGATCGCATCGCCTTCCTGACGCCGCTGGCCGGCCACATCTGGGCGCTGGCCTGGGACTTCGGCGCCTCCTTCGCGGGTGCAGCACGAAAGACGCCGGGCCTGACGGTCGGCCTCGCGCCGTCATCCGACGTCGAGGCGCTGACCTTCGCGGTGTTGAAGTGGTACGCCCCCGACGCGCGCGCCCGCCGCCACGCCGCCGGCCGCACCACGCTCGAGTACGGGCTCACCGCCAGCTGGCGCTGGCAGGACGAGGACGTGCCGGCCGCGTGGCTCGGCGGCCGCGCCGCGGTCGCCAACGTCGACGCGTCGCAGGTCGTGGCGCGGAACCTCGGCTACGGCCTGGCCGACGCCTGGCTGCGCGTGCAGTCGCGCGACCTGCGCGTCGAGGCCGAGGGCGCCGTCCTGTGGGGCGAGATCGGCCAGGCCTCGCTGGTGCCGGGCGTCCACCTGCGCGGCGCCATCACCTCGCTCCAGTGGGGCGCGGCGCTCGAGAGCGAGCTCGGGCGCGCCGAGTCGGCCGTCAAGGTCGGCCTCGACCTCGGCGTGGCGAGCGGCGACCCGACGCCCGGCTTCGGCGCGGTGCCCCGCGGGACGAATGCACCGCAGGCCGGCGACCTCGACGGCCCGCAGGCGTCGCTCCCCTTCGACACGCGCCTCGACAGCTTCCGCTTCCACAGCGACTACCGCATCGACCGCATCCTCTTCCGCGAGATCATCGGCACGGTGACCGATGCCGCTTACGCGCGCCCGCACCTCACCTGGCGCCTCGTCGGCTTCGATCGCGGCGAGCTCCTCTTCGAGCTGGCCGCCGTCGCGTCGATGGCGCTCGAGGCGAGCTCGACCCCGGGCGGCGCGCGCGGCCTCGGCATCGAGGTCGATCCGACCCTGGTGTATCGCTCGACGGACGGCTTCGTGTGCGCCCTCGAGCACGCGGTGCTCTTCCCGCTCGCCGGCCTCGACAACCCCGCGCTCGGGCTGTCCGCGGCGCCGGCCCAGCTCCTCCGCGTCCGCCTGCAGGTGGCATTCTGATGCTGCACCGCACACTGTCGTCGTCCGTCCTCACCGCGCTGGCGCTCGCCGCCTGCGGCGACAACCTGACCGTGCCCTCGCGCGACGCCTTCGACGCGAGCGGTCCCGGGCCGCTCAGCTGCACGCCCAACCTCGACGGCCGCATCGACGCCGATGAGGTCGCGCCCGCCATCGGCGTGGCCGTGCACTACCTCGTCAACCCGAGCGACCAGCCGCGCGCGGTCGACCTCGCCGGCAGCATCGACGGGCGCGGCCGGCGCGTGTGGGACCTGGCGACCGACTACGCCAGCGACGAGGTCGCCACCATCTCGGCCTCGTCGCCCGACGGCGCCTGGTGGCAGGACGCCTTCCCCGACGCCACCTTCGCGGCCCCGTTCGACCTCGCCGGCCGGACGCTCGGCGTCTATCGCCACGGCGACGACGCGCTGTGGCTGCTGGGCTACGCCTCGGCCGACGCGGCCCCGGCCGAGGGCCAGACGCTGGTCGTCTACAGCTCGCCCATCATGGCCTGGCGCTTCCCCATCGTGCCCGGCGACCAGTGGGTCTCGGCCAGCGACATCCGGAACGCGACGGTGCGCGGCCTGCCCTACGCCGGCCGCGACACCTACGAGGTGCGCGTCGCGGCCAGCGGCGTCCTCGAGCTGCCCGACCTCGGCTTCGACCAGGCCATGCGCGTGACCACCAAGGTCACGCTCGAGCCGGCCGCGGGCGCCAGCGTGACGCGGCGACAGAGCTCGTTCGTGTTCGAGTGCTTCGGCGAGGTGGCGCGCGCGGTGAGCGCCGACGGCGAGGCGGCCGACGACTTCGGCAGCGCGGTCGAGCTCAGGCGGCTCGGGCTTTGACGCTGGCCACATGCATAGTACCGAGCGAAGGCCGCCGCTCGGCTCTGGAGCGAAGGCCGGCCGATGAGGCCGGCCGGAGTGAAGAGCCGAGCTCGAAGGGCGGCCCCGAGCGAGGCCACAACAGAAGGAGGCGGGCGTGGTGAACGGCTTCGATCAGTGGAAGAAGGGCTTCGATCAGTGGGAGCACGCGACGGCCAAGGTCTTCGAGGAGTGGATGAAGAGCCCGCTCATGCTCGAGCCGTCGGGCGCCATGCTGTCGGCGGTGATGAAGCTCAAGAAGGCGAGCGACGCGGCCATGAGCGCCTGGTGGGGCGCCATGGGGCTGCCGACCAAGAAGGACCAGGAGCGGACGCTGCACGAGCTGCACCGCCTGCAGAGCAAGATCCTCGACCTCGAGGAGAAGCTCGAGGCGGCGCGCCCCACGCCGGCCGCGACCGCCACGACGGCGGCCGCCCCGACCCCGTCCGAGGAGTGAGCCGACCATGGCCCAGATCGACGTCTCGCAATACCTCGAGCTGAAGATCGCGCCGCGCGCCGTCTTCGACCGCCTGCCGACCCACGCCACGCGCGACCGCTTCAAGCTGCCCGAGCCCGACGGCAGCTGGCGCGGCATCACCTGGGGCGCCTTCGCGGCGCAGATCCGGGACGTCGCCGACGGCCTCATCGCCATGGGTCTCGTGCCCGGCGAGCGCGCCGCGGTCTACGCCGGGAACCGCGTCGAGTGGCTGGCCGCGGCGCTCGGCATCCAGGCCGCCGGCGGCGTGATGGTGCCGATCTATCCGTCGAGCACGGCCGAGCAGGTGGGCTACGTCATCGCCCACAGCGACGCGCGCGTGGTGTTCGTGGCCGGCCAGGCGCTGCTCAAGAACCTTGCTGCGGCGCACGATGACCAGGGTCGCCTGGGCGCGCTCGAGCGCGTGGTGCTGCTCGACGACGCCGTCGATCGGGCGCTCGCCCAGCGCATGGCGACGCCGCTCGCCGGCTGGGCCGAGACGCTGGCGGCCGGGCGCGAGGCGGGGCTCGCGGCCCCCGAGGCGTTCATGCAGCGCATGACCTCGGTGTCGCTCGAGCAGCCGGGCCTCATGCTCTACACCAGCGGCACGTCGGGTCCGCCGAAGGGCGTGCCGCTGACGCACCGCAACATCGGCATCAACGGCCGCGACTGGCTCGAGTGCAACGCGCCGCTCCTCGAGGAGGGCGCGGTCGATCTGCTGTGGCTGCCGATGAGCCGCATCTTCGGCTTCGGCGAGGAGCGTGCCTCGGCAACACGCTCGGCTGGACCAGCTATACCCGTCGACCCGATGACGGTCATGCAGCGCCTGCCCGAGGTGCGGCCCGACGTGTTCATGTCGGTGCCGTCGCTCTGGGAGAAGCTGGCCATGGCGGCCATGGCCGAGGCCGAGCCGGAGCGCCAGAAGGCGCGGCTCATGGAGGTCACCGGCGGGCGGCTCCACTTCTGCCTGTCGGGCGGCGCCGGCCTGAAGCGCGAGGTGAAGGGCTCTTCCCACGCCCACGGGCTCCTCATCATCGAGGGCTACGGCCTCACCGAGGCGTCGCCGACCCTGACGCTCAACCGGCCCGACGCCTTCCGCTTCGACTCGGTCGGCAGGGTGCTGCCGAGCGTCGAGCTGCGTCTGGCCGAGGACGGCGAGATCCTCGCGCGCGGAGCCGTCGATCTTCGCCGGATACCACAAGAAGGGGATCCCGACGCGACGGCGCAGGCGCTGACGCCCGACGGCTGGCTCATGACCGGCGACGTCGGCCGCTTCACCGACGACGGCTTCCTCCAGATCATCGACCGCAAGAAGGACATCCTGGTGACGGCCGGCGGCAAGAACGTGCCGCCGGTGAACATCGAGCAGCGCTTTGCCGACGACCCGTTCGTGGCCCACGCCGTCGTCTACGGCGACGGCAAGCGCTACCTCGTGGCCGGGCTGTGGCCGAACACCGCCGCCATCGACCAGGTGCTGGCGGCGCGCGGCGTGCCGTCCGAGCAGCGCGGCGCGGCCATGCAGGCGCTCCTCGCCGAGCGCGTCGCGGCCGTCAACGCGCAGCTCGCGAGCTACGAGTCGATCAAGCGCTTCGCGGTGATGGACTCGCCGCTCACCATCGAGTCGGGCTTCCTCACGCCGACCCTCAAGGTGAAGCGAAAGAAGGTTTACGAAGTCTTCCGCGGCCGCTTCGAGGACCTCTACGAGGGAGCCGAGCGTTGATCCCCGACGTGGTCGAGAAGGTCGCGGCGCTGTTCCGGCGGCCGAAGCCGCTGGTCGGCAAGACGCCCGCGGACGTGGTGCACCGCGAGAACAAGTGGTCGCTGCTGCGCTATCGCGCGCGCCCCGACGGCCTGGCCTTCAAGACGCCGATCCTGCTCGTGCCGTCGCTCATCAACCGCCACTACGTCCTCGACCTGATGCCCGGCAAGTCGTTCGCCGAGTTCCTCGTGCGCATGGGCCACGACGTCTTCATCATCGACTGGGGCACGCCCGGCGACGAGGACCGCTACGTGACCTTCGAGGACGTCGCGGTCCACACGCTCGGCCGCGCCGTGCGCATCGCCGCGCGCTACGGCGCCGAGGACGACGCCGTGCACCTCCTCGGCTACTGCTTCGGCGGGACGCTCACCGCCATCCACGCGGCGCTCCGGCCCGAGCGCCTGGCGTCGCTCACGCTGGTGGCGGCGCCCATCCGCTTCAGGGACGGCGGCATGCTGTCCTTGTGGACCAACACCAAGTCCTTCGACCTCGACGCGCTGGTCGACGCCACCGGCAACATCCCCTGGCCGCTCATGCAGGGCGCCTTCCAGCTCTTGCGGCCGACGCTCGGCCTGGCCAAGGCCGTGTCGCTGGCCCAGAAGGCCTGGGACGACAACTTCCTCGACGGCTTCTTCGCGCTCGAGACCTGGGGCAGCGACAACGTCAGCTTCCCCGGCGAGTGCTACCGGACCTATATCCGCGAGCTCTATCAAAACGACGCGCTCATTCGCGGCGAGCTCTCACTCGACGGCCGCGTCGTCGACCTCGGCGACATCGACTGCCCGCTCATGGCCGTGACCTTCGAGCACGACAACATCGTGCCGTGCGCCAGCGCGGCCGAGATCATGGAGCGCGTCGGCACCCGCGACAAGGAGCGCATCCACCTGCCCGGCGGCCACGTCGGCGCCATGGTGTCGTCGAGCGCGGCGCGCGGGCTGTGGCCCAGGCTCTCGGCGTGGTGGGCCGCCCGCGACTGAGTTTGGTCGGAGCGGAGCCCCGGTTACGCTGACAATTCCGTGACAGCTCGACGCTTGGCGGCAAGTCGACTGAAGGGCACGATGACTCGTGATGACTCGCCGTCCAGCCCTCGTCGCCCGCTCCCTCGTTGCTCTCGCGCTCGGCCTCGCGCTGGCGCCCGCCGTCCATGCCGCGGGGCCCTCGCGCAGGAAGCCGACGCCCTACCTGAGCGAGCCGCCGCACCCCAACGGCAAGAGCGTGCTCATGATCGGCGACTCGAACTTCTTCGGGCCGCTCGGGCACGTGCTCTATCGCGAGCTGGTGCTGCGCGGCTACCGCGTGTCGCTGCTCGGCAAGCCGGCGAGCGGGCTCGCCCACCCGCAGTTCTTCAACTGGTTCCGCGTGGCCGACGGTCTCGTCAAGCAGCTGAAGCCCGACATCGTCATCGCGCTCTTCGGCGGCAACGACGGCCAGCCCATCACGCGCCTCGACAAGGACGACCCGAAGCGCGTGCCGTTCGCCGACGAGCGCGACTGGGATCCGGTCTACGAGAAGCGCGTGCGCGAGCTCGCCACCATCCTGCACGGCGACTCGCGCGAGGTGTTCTTCCTGTCGCCAACCAACCGCAAGGAGCCGCTCCGGACGCGGGTCGTGCGCATCAAGGGGCTCCAGCAGCAGGCCATGCGCGATCTGCCGCAGGTGCACCCCATCGACATGTTCCCGTTCAGCACCGACGACCGCGGCGAGTACCTCCGGACCGGCGTCGACGCCAACGGCAAGACCGTCGTCTACCGCCGCCCCGACGGCATCCACCTGACCCAGCAGGGCGGCGAGCTCGTCGGTCGGCGGCTGATGGACTACCTCGTCACGAGCTTCGGCATCTGAGCGCCACGGCAGGTCGCGCCGCGGGCCGGACGGGTTGTCAGCGGGGTCGGCGTCGTCGATAGTGGCGACGCACTCCGCGCCCTCTCCCACCCGAAGCACCCGAGGCCGTCATGCTCCGAGTCCTGCTCTGCGCCACCCTGCTCGCGTCCGCGAGCGCCACCGCCTTCGCCGGCGAGCCGCTCCCCGCCAACCCCGAGGCGACACGCCACTGCCTCGATCAGTCGGGGTGCCCCGAGACGTACGCGCAGCTCTTCCCCTACCTCGACCGCTTCTGCGCCGGCACGCTCACGGACGGCGACCTCGACACCGTCGACGCCCTGGCGCGCGATGGTGCGCTGCACAAGACGGCCATCGAGGCGCTGCTCAACGTCTACGGCGCGATGTACGGCTACGAGTTCAAGATGCTGCGCCAGCTCAACACCTTCTTCTACGACCCCGACGCCCCGCTGTGGCTGCCGCCGAGCTGCGTGCCGACCATCAGGTCGAAGCCGAGCGCGTCGAAGATGCCCTTCGCGCTCACCAAGCAGCGCGACCGCATCCGGGCCATCTTCGACAAGCGCTTCCCCAAGCAGCCCTGACGTGATCAAGCCCCCGGGGCCGCGAGCGCGGCAGCCGGGGGCAGCACCGACCTCGCGAGCCGACGCTCCCGCATCGCGGGAGCGGTGGGCTCACGAACCGAGGTGCGGAGGTCTGATCAGACCGCGCCGCAGACGAGCACCTCGTCGTACTCGTCGCTCTCGAGGTGGCCCGAGTCGTCCCAGTCGGTGCCGGTGTGGAGGATGACGCCCGGGTCGGGCGCGCACTCGCCGTTGTCGTCGAAGACCTCGACCAGCGCGTCGTGGCCGGCCGGGCCGGCGCAGACCGCGGTGACGTCGTCGATCTCGTCCTGGTCGAGCTGGCTGTCGAGGTCCCAGTCGGTGCCGGTGAGGATGGTGATGCCGCCCGGGCAGTGCGGCGCGTCGGGCGTCTGGACGATGAGCGCGGCCGGGCCGGCCGGGCCCTCGAGGCCGTCGCAGACCGTCTCGCGCGCCGTCACTTCGTTCGTGTCGAGGTGGTTGTCACGGTCGAGGTCGAGGCCCGAGGCGATGTCGATGCCGGCCACGCCGACGCCGCACTCGGCGCCGACGAACGGCGTCTGCTCGACCAGGCCGGGGTAGCCGTCGTCGCCGTTGCAGACGACGCTCATGCCGTCGACCTCGCCGGTCTCGAGCACGCCGTCGTAGTCGTCGTCGAGGCCGTGGCGGATCTCGAAGCCGCCGAAGGTGCACTCCTGGACGCTGGCGGGCTGGCTCGTCACGAGCGAGCTCTTGCCGGCCACGAGCTTCACCTCGTTGCAGAGGTAGACCGGCGTGCCGTCGACCTCTTCCGGGTCGAGGATCTTGTCGCCGTCGTCGTCGATGCCGAAGCGCGTGCGCGTGCCGCCGTCGGGGCAGTTGACGCCGGGCAGCTCGACCGCGTTCTCGACCAGGAACAGGTGCTCGTTCACGCGGATCGAGCAGACCGAGTGGAAGCTGTCGACCTCGCCGTCGTCGAGGGTGCCGTCGCGGTCCTCGTCGAGGCCGCTCTCGATGCGCGTGCCGCCCAGCGGGCAGATGGCCTGCGACAGATCGGCCGGGATGTCGACCAGGCGCACGAGCGTCGTCAGGCCGTCGACGCCGTCGCAGACGAACGAGGTGTCGTCGACCTCGTTGGGGTCGAGCTGGCGATCGTCGTCGTCGTCGACGCCGGTGTCGACGCGCACGCCGCCGGCCTGGCAGTTGGCGCCGGCGGGCTCGGCGCTGGTCTTCACCGCGACCGACTGGCCGTCGACGCGCTGGTTGCAGAGGAAGGAGGTCGACTCGACCTCGCGCCGATCCAGCTGGCCGTCGTGGTCGCCGTCGCGGCCGATGTCGACGCGCATGCCGCCATATTGGCAATTGGCGCCGGCCGGCTCGGGCGTGGCGGTGACGAGCGAGGTGATGGGCTGCGGGGTGCAGGCGGGCACGGCCGCGAGGGCCGCGGCGGCCCCGAGCGAGGCCACAGTAAATGACAAATTCTTCATGACGATTCTCGGGTCAGGGCGTGCGTGTCGCGAGCACGTGACCGAAGCGGTCGGTCAACGTCAGCGTCGGAGGGCCCTGAGGGTGCCGTTCCATGCGCCCTGGACGAAGCGCTTCTCCGTTGCCTTGGGGCTCGACGCTCGGGCCCGGAAGCCATTCACGTCAGCTACGAGCCAGAGATCGCCGTTGGGCGCGATGACGGTGCCGGGCCGCATGGTGAAGCTGACGTCGCCGGTGAGGCGCGCGTCGGTGAGGTCGATGGCCAGGGTCGTGCTCGCGTTGTGGAGCTGGATGTAGCCCTGGGTCGGCGCGGCCGGCGAGGCGTCGAAGGACGCGATGGTGAGGGTTGCGTCGGCGGGCTGGGCGGCGGGGATGTCGTGGGTGCTGGTGACCAGCGTGTCGTAGAGGTAGCCGCGGCGGGCGGGGAACCACTCGGCGAGGAGCTCGTCGATGGCCTCGTCCATGGGGAGCGGCGTGCCCCAGAGGCCCCAGGCGTCGGCGTCGAGGTCGGCGTCGTCGCCGATCTGAGCCTGGATGGCGGCGATGGTCGACTCCATCCAGCGCGTGTCGAGCGGCGCCCCGGTCGACTGGAAGAGCTCGTCCATCATGGTGCGCAGGCGGCGCACGACCATGGCCTTGAAGTCGGCCTGCTCGAAGCAGGCCTTGAGGATGCGGCTGTTGCCGCCGGCCCAGAGGGCGTTGTCGTAGTAGTAGGTCTCGTCGAAGTAGTTGTACTGGAAGGTCCAGTTGTGGCCGAACGTGAGGTCGACGTCCCACGGCAGGTAGACCCACTCACCGGTGCCGTTGGTGTCGCGATAGGCGTAGTAGTTCTTGTGGCAGCAGTCGCCGTCGGACACGAGCACGAGGCCGGCCGCGAAGCCGACCATGCCGGGGATGTCGACGTGGTCCCAGACCCACTTGGCGCGCGAGCTGGCGTTCTGCGAGAGCGCGTCGATGACCGCCTGGAGGTCGTCCTTCCCCTCGTACTTCCGCGTCTTCTTCTCGGCGTTGGCGACGTTGTCGAGGGCGTCGTACATCTTGTAGAGCGCGCCGTCGGGGTCCTTGCCGAGGCGCTCGAGCCAGTGGCCGTCGCCGTCCTCGACGAGGTCGGCCACCGAGAAGAAGGCGCCGTTCTGCTGCACGCGCACCGGGAAGGCCAGGTGGTGGCCGACGCCGGCGGCGGCCAGGGCGGCGTAGGCGAGCGTGTTGCGCACCTTGGTCTTGTCGGCCCAGTTGGTGAGCAGGTTCACGTCCGGCATGCGCGCCACGCCCGGCGTCATGCGGAAGCGGTGCGAGTCGTTGAAGTCGACGTTGTACGACTTCTTCGGGAAGCCGGCGGTCGACTGCCCGTGGATGAAGAACTTGATGTTGTCGTAGAGCTCGCCTCCATAGAAGAGGGCGCCGCGTGTGCCGCTGGTGGTGTCGGCCGACTCGGGCGAGGACACGAACCAGTGCATGACCGGCAGCGATGAGACGATGCTCGGATCGGTGACGA
>JAXLYZ010000059.1:0-60036 GCA_046351155.1 Myxococcota bacterium | reverse complement strand
AGGGCACGCCGAGCCGCACCACGCGCACCTCGTCTACGACAAGCAGACGTTCACGCTGACGGCCACCGACGCCGACGCGAGCTTCGTCGTCGCGGGCAAGGCCAAGAAGACGCACAAGCTGGCCGACGGCGACGTGCTGATGCTCGGGCAGCACCTGCTGCGCTTCGTGTTCCTCGACCACGAGCTCAAGCCGAAGAAGGAGCTGCCGGGGCGCGCGCTCGACAACCAGCGCTTCACGGCGCTGCATCGCTTCGCGCAGAAGCTGATGTCGACCTACGACCTCGACGCGCTGCTCGCGACGCTGCTCGACGAGCTCATCGCGCTGACCGGCGCCGACAAGGCGTTCCTCCTGCTGGCGCTCGACGGCCGCGCCAAGGTCCACGTCGCGAGGAACGTGAGCGACGAGCCGCTGACGCGCGGCGACGAGGCGGTGTCGGACTCGATCGTCTCGAAGGTGCTCGACAGCGGCATGCCGCTGGTCGTGGCCGACGCGCTGTCGCACGAGACCTTCAAGTCGAGCAAGAGCGTGATGCGGCTCAAGCTGAGCTCGGTCATGTGCGTGCCGCTCAAGATCCGCGGCATCACGCTGGGCGCCATCTATCTCGGCAACGACAACGCCATCAACCACTTCGCCGACGACCTGCTCGAGACCGTGATGGTGTTCGCCGCCGAGGCGGGCCTCGTGCTCGAGAACGCGCTCGTCCGGAAGGACCTCGAGGTGAAGGTCGACAGCCTGTCGGCCGACCTCAAGGACCGCCGCTTCGGCGAGATCATCGGCGCCGCCGACGCCATGCGTGACATCTACAAGAAGATCGCCCGCATCGCGACGACCGACATCTCGGTGCTCATCGAGGGCGAGACCGGCACCGGCAAGGAGCTCGTCGCGCGCGCGGTGCACCAGAAGTCGAACCGCGCCAACGGCCCGTTCATCGTCATCAACTGCGGCGCCATCCCCGAGAACCTGCTCGAGTCGGAGCTCTTCGGCCACGTGCGCGGCGCCTTCACCGGCGCGGTCGCGACGGTGCAGGGGCGCTTCCAGCAGGCGCATGGCGGGACGCTCTTCCTGGACGAGATCGGCGAGATGCCGCTGTCGCTGCAGGTGAAGATCCTGCGCGCCATCCAGGAGCGCGTCGTCACCAAGGTCGGCGACACCAAGAGCGAGACCGTCGACATCCGCGTCTTGGCGGCGACCAACAAGCGCCTCATCGACGAGGTGAAGAGCGGCGGCTTCCGCGAGGACCTCTACTATCGCCTGAACGTGGTGACGCTCCTCTTGCCGCCGCTGCGCGAGCGCGGCGACGACATCGTGCTCATCGCGCGCTTCTTCCTGGCGCGCTACGCGCCGGAGATCCTCGGCGCCGGCACCGAGGTGTCGCTGTCACGCGAGGCCATGCGCGCCATGAAGCGCTGGCGCTGGCCGGGCAACATCCGCGAGCTCGAGAACCGCATCAAGAAGGCTATCGTCTTCTGCGACAACCGCGTCATCACGCCGGCCGACCTCGACCTGGCCGAGGAGCAGGAGGAGAAGATCCTGTCGCTGGCCGACGCGCGCGAGATCTGGCAGCGCGAGTACATCAACAAGGTCCTGGCCATGAACGACGGCAACCGGACCAAGACCGCGCGCGACCTCGACGTCGACCCGCGGACGGTGTTCCGCCACCTCGAGAAGGAGCGCGGAACGGAGTGAAGCCCTCGGTCTCCCGCTGCGGTGCCGCGCAGGCGCGGACGTCGTCCCCCCGGCACCCCCCATGACAGGGATGTCCGAGTCGACCCGCCGTCGTCTGCCGGACCCTGGCCTGGAAGGCCGCTCGGAGGTCGTGGCATGGCCGTTGCTCGCGCTGGCCGGGCCGGCGCTCGGACTGGTCCTGACGACCTGCCTGCCGCCGGACTATGTCATCGTTCCCGAGGTCAACTTGCCGGTGAGCATCGACAAGGCGCAGCTGGTGGGCCCGTCCCCCGATGTGCCGCACATCCTCTCGGACTGCGACGCGCTCGGCAACATGCGCCTCGAGCTCGACCCGCGCCAGGCCATCGTGAACCCCGACGGCGACACCATCTTCTCCTACTGGCTCGTGAACTACGCCACCTCGCCCGCCACCCGACCGGAGCAGGACGACACGCGCACGACCGCGCCGTTCGCGGAGGTGTTCACCTTCGACGCGTGCACGAGCCCGGACAACGTGGTCGGCACCATCAACACCATCGAGCTCGTCGTCCGCGACCGACCGCCCACCGACGAGACGACCGGCACCGGCGTCCACGAGGTCGGCGACTCCGACACGACCATCGACAGCGTGGTGTGGTTCGTCGAGGTCGAGTCGACCACCTGCTGCGGGGTGGTCCAGTGAGGCCGGCGCCGCTGCTCGTGGGCTCGTGCCTGCTCGGCTGTGCCGACCAGGCCGGCCCGGCCGCCAACGCGCCCGTGACCATCGACAAGGCCCGGCTGGTGGGGCCGTCGCCCGACGTGCCGCACGTGCTCGCCGACTGCGACGCGCTCGGCCAGATGCGCCTCGAGCTCGACCCGGCCCAGGCGGTGGTCGACCCCGATGGTGACCCGATCTTCTCCTACTGGCTCGTGAACTACGCCACGCGGCCGAACCAGCCGCCGGCGCAGGACGATGTGCGCAAGGCCGCGCCGCTGGCCCTGCCCTTCGTCGTCGACGCCTGCGCCGACCGCGAGATCGTGCCGGGCCGCATCAACACGGTGGAGCTGGTCGTGCGCGATCGGCCGCCGGCCGACGAGCTCAGCGGCACCGGCGTGCACGATCTCCTCGCCGGCAGCGCGGCGGCGCTCGACTCGGCGGTGTGGTTCATCCAGGTCGACTCGACGGCCTGCTGCGGGGTGACGCCATGAAGCGCCACGCCATCGTCACGCTGCTCTGCGGCCTCACGCTCGCGGCCTGCGCCGACGACACGGCGCTGCCCCCCGGCCTGCAGTGCGAGGGCAGCCGCGAGTGCGAGCACGGCCTCGCGTGCAGCTTCAACTACTGCATCGACCCGACGCCGAACGCCCTGACCATGATGGCGCGCATCATCCCGCCGCCGTCGACCGGGCTTCTGCCGCAGCAGGTGCCGTCCTTCTCGGTGGCCGACGGGCCGAACCTGCTGGTGCGGCTACTCGGCTCGGCGCACGTGCGCGGCGTGGTCACGCAGAAGGGCGCGCCGTCGGTGACCAACGTCCCGGGCGAGATCGAGATCCACGCGAGCGACGTCATCGCCGGCTTCGAGCATCGCTTCAGCACGACGTCGCTCGAGGGCATCAACGACGGCTACGGCTACGATCTGCTGGTCCTGCCCGGCCGCGACTACGCCGGCACCTTCCGGCCGTCGGACCCCGACCTGCCGCGCAGCTGGTTCGTGCTGCCGCGCGAGGCCGTCGACGCCGGGCGCTTCGACCTCGAGCTGCCGGCCAAGTCCGAGTACGTCACGGTGCGCGGCCGCGTGCGGCGCGAGGAGCCCGAGACGCCGGTGCTGGGCGCGCGCGTGGTGGTCCTCGTCAACAAGACCGAGGTCGCGGCGGTGACCCAGACCGACGACATCCGCGGCATGTTCGAGGTGCTGGTGGCGCCGGGCATCGAGAAGGTCCGGCTCGAGATCGAGGCGCCCGACGCCGGCGCCATCTTCCCCGACTTCGTCACCGACGAGTTCGTGCTCGGCAGCGACGAGCTGACGGTGGTCGTGCCGAACCCGCCGCTCGACGTCGCGCCCTACGACGCCGCCATCCACGTCGAGGCGCCCGACGGCTCGCCAGCGGTCGGCCTGAGCGTCACCATCCAGGGCGTCCTCGAGGGCGGGACCATCCGCCGCAACGCCATCACCGACAAGGACGGCGTGGCCCACGTCAACGTGCTGAGCGGTCCGTACGAGTGCCTGGTGATCGTGCCGCCCGAGCTGGCGATGGCGAGCTGGCATGGCTTCGTCGACCTCGGCCTGGCCGGGCTCGCGACCGGCGCCGCCGTCGGCACGACCATCCAGCTCGCGCCGCGGCCGACCTTGTCCGGGCACATCACCGACGCCTTCGGCATGCCGGTGAGCCCGGGCACGCTGACGCTGGCGCGCGACATCGAGAAGAAGGAGGGCGAGCAGCTGGTCATCGCGCCGCCCGACCTGACGCTCGACCTCGACGAGGACGGCGGCTTCACGGCGCAGGTCGACCCCGGCAGCTGGGATCTGGTCATCGCCCCCGACCCGGTCACGGGCGCGCCGAATGCGCACGAGAGCGACATCGAGGTGGGCCCGGACGGCCTCTCGCTCGACGTCGCGCTGCCGCCGCCCGGGCTGCTCCACCTGACCGTCGGCGGCCCCGACGGGCCGTTCATGCCCGACGTGACTGTCGAGCTGTGGCTGCCCCCGGTCGGCTCCGACGTCCACCCGCGCCTCCTGGCGCGCGGCACCACCACGGCGCAGGGCTTCGTCGATCTGCTGGTGCCGCACCTCACCACCGGGCCGGGCTCGCGATGACCTTGTTCTCGACGCCCGCGGCGGTGCGCTGGCCGCTGCGCGCCTTCGCCGTCGCGGTCATCGTGCTGGCGCTCGGGGTGTGGCTCTTCCCGGCCGCCAAGACGGCGCTGCTCATCGGCGTCGCGCTGAGCGGGGCGTGGCTGGCGTGGACGTGGTGGGACGCCACGCGCGGCGAGGGCGCGGCCGTCGACGCGGTGCGCGCGCGCTTCGCCGCGGCGCTGGCGCCGGCCGGCGCCGTCGAGAACGGGCCCGATCTGCACCTCTTTGAGGTGTCGCAGCCGCTGCTCCTGCGGGTCGGACGCCGCGGGCGCGCGACCGCGACGACGCTGCTGACGCCGCTCCGCGAGTCGACGACGGCCTTTCGCATCTGGCCGCGAGCCATGCCGCGCCCGAGCTTCGACGGCAGCGAGCCGCCGGTCGGCGGGCCGATGCTCACACACCTGCCGGCGCTTGAGACCGTGCTCGGCGGCGGCTTCAGCGTCGAGGGCAACGAGCCGACGCACATCATGCGCTACCTCGACGAGGCGCTCTTGTCGGCGCTGCTCGACGCCGAGCGCTCGTATCCGGCGGCGTTCCGCGGCCTGACGTTCGACGGGCGCTTCCTCGCCGTCCACTGGCTGGGCGGCGTGGCGGGCGATCCGCAGCGCGTCGTGAGGGCGTCATCGCTCGTCTGGCGGCCGTTCGTTCCGCGCTTGCCGCCCGTGCCGTCGAGCCTTATGCATTGACCCCCATCGCCGCGAGCGCGGCGATGGGGGCCGCGGTGACCTCGTGACCACGCCGCTACCGCTTTGCGGGAGCGGGGCGTGTCACGAACGGAGCCGCGGGGGTACAATTGACCCCGCGGCGCGCTCCAGCGCCCGGACGAAAGCGAGTCGACATGAGCCAGGCCGAGACCCACAACGTCATCATCATCGGCTCCGGGCCGGCGGGCCTCACCGCCGCCATCTACGCGGCGCGCGCCAACCTGAAGCCGGTCGTCTTCGAGGGCCTCCAGCCGGGCGGCCAGCTCACCATCACGACCGACGTCGAGAACTACCCGGGCTTTCCCGAGGGCATCATGGGCCCCGAGCTCATGGACAAGATGCGCCAGCAGGCCGAGCGCTTCGGCAGCACGCACCACTACGAGTTCGTCGACAAGGTCGACACCTCCGTCCGGCCCTTCGAGGTGCACGTGTCGGGCGCCATCCACAAGGCGCACGCGCTCATCATCGCCACCGGCGCGTCGGCCAAGTGGCTCGGCATCGAGGACGAGGCGGCGTTCCAGGGGCGCGGCCTGTCGTCGTGCGCCACCTGCGACGGCTTCTTCTTCCGCGAGAAGGAGATCCTGGTGGTGGGCGGCGGCGACACCGCCATGGAGGAGGCCAACTTCCTCACGCGCTTCGCCAGGAAGGTGAGCGTCGTGCACCGGCGCGACCACTTCCGGGCCTCGAAGGTCATGCAGGATCGCGTGCTCGCGAACCCCAAGGTCGAGGTCCTGTGGAACCGCGAGATCGTCAAGTACCTTGCCAAAGCCGGCGGCGCCTCGCACGCGGCCGGCGGGCCGACGCTCGGCGGCGCGCGCCTGCGCAACACGGTCTCGGGCGAGGAGCACGACGTGGCCACCGACGGCGTGTTCCTCGCCATCGGCCACACGCCCAACACCGCCTTCCTGGACGGCCAGCTGAAGACCGACGCCGGCGGCTACCTGATCCTCGACGGCACGCGCACCTCGGTCGAGGGCGTCTTCGGCTGCGGCGACGTGGCCGACACGCGCTACCGCCAGGCGGTCACCGCCGCCGGCCACGGCTGCCAGGCGGCCATGGACGTCGAGAAGTGGCTCGAGGAGCAGCATCTCGGGCACTGACGCACCGGTGATGCGCGTCGACGTCAGCCGCGTCGGGCCGGGCAAGGCGGTGCTCTTCGACTTCGAGCGCGACGGCGAGCCGCTCACGGGCATGGTCGTCGCCGACGGCCAGGGCGGCCTCGCCGTCTACGTGAACCGCTGCCCGCACGTCCCCTACTCGCTCGACCTCGGCGATGGCAACGTCATCGACGACGACGGCCGCACCATCGTGTGCTCGAACCACGGCGCGCGCTTCGACCCGGCGAGCGGCCGCTGCATCTGGGGCCCCGTCCTCGGGAGGTTCCTCGAGCGCCTGCCCTTCGTCCGGGAGGGCGCGACGGCCATCGTCGTCACGCTGGCCGACGAGGCGCGCGGCTGGCCCGAGACCTACCGACCGGAGTGACGGCGCCGCGGCGTTGGGGGCCGGCCGGACGGGGATGCGGCCGGCGTCCTCCGGATGACACCGACGGAGCGCGGAGATGCCATCCGGAGCTCTCCGGGAGGCATCCCGTGCGACCGGGGGGCCCGTCCTGAGACCTCCCGAGGGCCGCTCCGCGGCGCCGGAGCCCGCCACGCAGGTCTACGGATGGCATCTCCGCGGCGCCGGAACCCGCTCCGCAGATCCACGGAGGGCATCTCCGCGGCGCCGGAACCCGCTCCGCCGATTTCTGGATGGCCTCTCCGTGGCGGCAGGACCGCCGCCCACGCTCAAGTGCCCTTGCCGCCCTGCACCGCGATGGAGAGCGCGCCCTCCTCGAGGAGCTGCACCTTGCGGATGCGCTGCTTGTCGCGCGAGAAGCTCGGCATCGGGTGCTTGCCCGAGTCCATGCGGATGGCGTCGCAGGGGCAGGCCTCTTCGCAGAAGCCGCAGTAGACGCACACCAGCAGGTCGATCTCGAAGCTCACCGGGTACTTCTCGACCGAGCTGTCGCCCTTGTCGCCGGCCACGATGTGGATGCACTTGGCCGGGCACGCGGTCGAGCACAGCATGCACGCCACGCAGCGCACCGAGCCGTCCTCGCGCTTCATCAGGCGATGGCGACCGCGGAAGCGATCGGGGTACTCGCGACGGACCTCGGGGTACTGGACCGTCGTGATGTCCTTCTTGGTGAACATGTTCTTGAACAGCTGGCGCGTCGTCACGCCGAGGCCCTTCAGGACCTCGGGGAGGTAGATGCGCTCGCCGAACGTGAGCTCGCGACGTGAGACCTTGATGGTGGCCATCGATTTCCTCGGGGCGCGACGCTGCTACTTGAGCGCGTACATGATGACGGCGGTGATGACGAGGTTCGCCAGCGACAAGGGCAGCATGTAGACCCAGCCGAGCTTCATCAGCTGGTCGTAGCGCAAGCGCGGGAAGGTCCAGCGGATCTGCTGCAGCAGGAAGACCATGAAGAGCGTCTTCACGAGGAAGACGACAATCTGCAGCACCGTGAACCAGCCGTAGGCGACCGTGCCGTCGGCGAGGAGCGGCGTCGACACCCAGGGGATCTGCCAGCCGCCGAGGAAGAGGCAGGTCGCGAGCGCGCCCATCACCACGATGCCGATGAACTCGCCCAGGCTGAACATGGCGAAGCGCATCGACGAGTACTCGGTGAAGAAGCCGGCCACGAGCACCGACTCGTCCTCGGGGAGGTCGAACGGGGCGCGCTTGATCTCGGCCACCGCCGCCACCATGAAGAGCACGAAGCCGAGCGGCTGGACGACGATGCCCCACTTCGGGAGCCAGCCGCCGATGAGCTCGCCCTGGCCCCAGATGATGTCGTTCAGCTGGAGGCTGCCGAAGATCATGAAGATGCCGACGAGGTTGAGCCCGATGGTGACCTCGTACGAGATCATCTGGGCCGCGGTGCGCAGGCCGCCGAGCAGCGAGAAGGCCGAGTTCGAGGCCCAGGCGCCCATGGTCGCGCCGTAGACGGACAGGGACGACACCGCCAGCACCCACAGGATGCCGACGTCGAGGTGGGCGATCTCGAAGGGGTGCTGCCCCTTCACGCCCGGAGGCGCGCCCGGCCCGAACGGGATCACCATCCACACCATCATCGCCGCCACGAACGGCAAGAGCGGCGCGACGCGGTGGATCCACTTGTTGGCGCGCGTCGGCTCGAAGTCCTCCTTGACGAAGACCTTCACCGCGTCGGCGATGATCTGCCCGAGGAAGGCCGACAGCGGGAACTTCTTCCCGAACAGGAAGGCGCGGTTCGGGCCGACCCGGTTCTGCACCAGCGCCGACTGCTTGCGCTCGAGCAGCGTCAAGACCGTCGCCACCAGCATCACGAAGCCGAAGACGATGGCGGCGAACTTCGCCAGACCGAGGAGCAATGTCTCTAGCACACTCATCGCATCCTCCTCAGGCGCTCGCGGCCGCGGTGGTGGACGTCGCGCCGCTCGCGCCGGCACCGGCCAGCGTCAGCACCTGGCCCTCGGCGAGGGCGTCGTACTCGATGCCGGCGAACGCCCGCACCGTCAGCGACATGGCCACGAAGATGTCGCGCGGCGTCGCGAACTCCATCGGCTCGCCGAGACCCTGCGCCAGCTTCATGGCGTACCAGCCGTCGGACTTCACCGTCGGCGCCGCGTTCACGGCGCGCCGCACGCGCTGCACCACGCCGTCGAAGTTGGTGTAGGTGCCGTCCTTCTCCCAGTGGAGCCGCGCCGGCAGGAACACCGTCGCGAGGTCCCAGAAGGCGGTCTTGAAGGACCCGACCACGATGCGCGCGGGCACCTTGCGGAGCTCGGTCAGCGTGTCGCTGCCGACGGCGTGGTTGTCGCCGAAGACCACGACCGCCTCGAGGTCGCCCGCGGCGAAGCGCGCGAGCGGCGTCGTCTGCAGCCCGAGCGACGCCAGCACGGCGTCGAGGCCGCGGCGGTTCGGGTTCTTGTCGGCCTTGCGCAGGATGTTGTCCTCGCTGCCCGGCGCGCGCCCGCCCATGACGACCTTGGCGCCGGCCAGCGGCCCCTTCAGGAGCTGGCCCACGACGAAGGCGTCCTCGTTGGTGAGCCACGGCGTGACGACCACCGCGACCTTCTCGGGCGCCGCCGCGCGCAGCGCGCGAGCCGCCTCGTCGAGGGCGCGCTGGGTCGAGGTCGCCATGCGCCGGGCGCCGCTGGGTCCGGCGCCGTCGATGATGGTCGGGCCCTCCATGCGGTTCTCGAGGTAGCTCGAGAACGAGAGGCGCCCCTCGTCGCACATCCAGTAGCCGTTCACGCGCGGGTTCGGGTGCGGCTTGTAGCGGCGCACCACGTTCTCGAAGGTGTCGATGCGGATGGAGCAGCCGCGCGCGCACTCGGGGCACACCGACTTCTCGCTCTGGAGGAACCACACCCGCGTCTTGAAGCGGAAGTGGAGGCTCGTGAGCGCGCCCACCGGGCAGATGTCGACGGTGTTGCCGGCGTAGGGGTTGTCGAGCTGCATGCCGGGGAAGGTCGAGATCTCGGAGTGCTCGCCGCGGTTCACGACGTCGAGCTGGCTCTGCTTGGCGACCTCGTCGCAGAAGCGCACGCAGCGCGTGCAGAGGATGCAGCGCTCGGCGTCGAGGATGACGTCGGGGCCGAGCACCTTGGCCTTGGCCTTGTGCTGCTTGCGATGGAAGAGGCGGCTCGGCTGCGCCGAGTACTTGAAGTAGTGGTCCTGGAGGACGCACTCGCCGGCCTGGTCGCAGATGGGGCAGTCGACCGGGTGATTGAGGAGGATGAACTCCAGCACCGCCTGGCGCGTGCGCTTGATGCGCGCGCTCTGGGTCTGGACCTCCATGCCGTCCATCACCTGGGCGTGGCAGGCCGGCACCGGCTTCGGCGACTTGTTGGTGTCGACGAGGCACATGCGGCAGTTGGCCGCGATGCTGAGGCCCGGGTGGTAGCAGAAGGTCGGGACCTCGATCCCGAGCTTCTCCGCCGCCTGCAGGATGGTCGACCCGGGGTCCACCGTGACGTCGCGGCCATCGATCTTGAGTGTGGGCATCTCTTCGCCTGTCTCAGCGGCCGCGCTCGGCGGCCAATCTCAGCGACCGCCGGAGCGACCGCAGGATCCGCTCAGCGGTCGATCTCGCCGCCGATCATGTTGATCGTGTCGAACGTCGGGATGATGTCGGCCATCGTGCCGCCGACGATCATGGGCTTCAGCGCCTGCATGATGGCGAAGCAGGGCGGGCGGCACTTCACGCGCCAGGGGCGGCCCGAGCCGTCGCTGACGATGTAGAAGCCGAGCTCGCCGTTGCCCGCCTCGGTGTAGCCGTACACCTCGCCGGCCGGCACCTTCACGCCCTCCATGATGAGCTTGAAGTGCGCGATCATGCCTTCGATGGTGTTGTAGACCTGCTCCTTGGGCGGCAGCACGATGTTCCAGTCGGCCACGTTGATGGGGCCGGGCTCCATCTGCTTCAGGCACTGGTCGATGATGCGGAACGACTGCGCGATCTCGGCCTGGCGCACGAGGTAGCGGTCGTAGTTGTCGCCCTTGTGGCCGACCGGCACGTCGAACTCGACGCGCTTGTAGTGCAGGTACGGCGCGGCCACGCGCACGTCGTAGTCGACGCCGGTCGAGCGCAGGCACGGCCCGGTGAAGCCGAAGTCGATGGCGTCCTCTTTCGAGATGGTGCCGACGTCGGCCATGCGGTCGACGAAGATGCGGTTCCGCGTGAGGAGCTTGTCGCAGTCGCCGAGCAGCTTCTCGATCTCGGCGCGGGCCTGGCGATAGCGCGTCTCGAACTCGGGATAGAGGTCGTGGCGCAGGCCGCCGACGCGCGTGTAGGTCGTCGTGAGGCGCGCGCCGGTGAGCTCCTCGACCACGTCCCAGAGCGCCTCGCGCCCCTGGATGCAGTAGAGGAACGGCGTGAAGCCGCCGAGCTCGAGCGCGCCGGCGCCGATGGCCGTGAGGTGGTCCGACACGCGGCTCATCTCGCAGACGATCATGCGGATGTACTTGCAGCGGTCGGGCACGTCGATGCCCAGCGCCTTCTCGACGGCCAGCACCCAGCCGACGTTGTTGCACAGCGGCGACACGTAGTTCAGGCGGTCGGTGTAGGGGATGACCTGGTTGTAGGTCGACACCTCCGACATCTTCTCGAAGCCGCGGTGCAGGTAGCCGATCTTCACCTCGACATCGACGACCGTCTCGCCGTCGAGGGTCAGCATCATCTGCATGGTGCCGTGCGTCGCCGGGTGCGACGGGCCCATGGCCACGGTCATGAGCTCGGTGTGGAACGGGTTCCCCGGGTCCTCGTGCGAGAGCGGCACGCCGTCGGCGAGGAAGGGGTGCTCGTGCTTCTTGATGACCATCAGGCCACCTCGGTCGACAAGGTCGGCATGTCCATGAGCGTCTGGTAGCCGCGCTGCGGGTAGTCCTTGCGCAGCGGGTGCCCGACGAACTCCTCGTAGAGGAGGATGCGCTTCAGGTGCGGGTGCCCGTCGAAGAGGATGCCGTACATGTCGTAGGCCTCGCGCTCGAACCAGTCGACGCCGCGCCAGACGGAGATGACCGACGGCACGTGGAGGTCGTGCTCGGGCACCTCGACCTTCAGGCGGATGCGGTGCTTCTGCGTCAGCGAGTGCAGGTGGTAGACGACCTCGAAGCGCGGCTCCTTGAAGCCGAGGTAGTCGACGCCGCAGACGTCGACCGGCATCTTCAGGTCCATCGCCGGGTCGTCCTTCAGGAAGCGGCACACCTCGACCAGGTGCTCCTTCCGGACCACGATGGTGTCGTCGCCACGCCACGCGTGCGTCGACACGACGGCGTCGGGGAAGCGAGCCTTGACGGCATCCACGATGGCTTGAGACATTAGACTACCCCTACTCGGGCTCGTTGATCTGGGGCGTGGGCGCCGCTCCGTTCGCCGGCTTCGATCGTCTGGCTCACTGCGCGGCGCCCCCGCTCAACGAGCCCTCGTACGGGGGCGCTCACTCCCACTCCATCGCGCCGCGCTTGTACTCGTAGACGAGCCCGAGCGCGAGGATGGCGATGAAGAAGACCATCGACCCGAGCGCCACGCCGGCGAAGGCGTCGTCGGCCAGGAAGTCTTTGTACTTGGCGGCCCAGGGATAGATGAAGACCACCTCGAGGTCGAAGACCAGGAAGAGGATGGCCGTCATGTAGAACTTGATCGAGCTGCGATGGCGCGGCTGCGCGTGCGGCTCGTCGCCCGACTCGTAGGGCATGCCCTTCTCGCGCGTCGGCCGGCGCGGGCCGAGGAAGCGGTTGAGCAGCAGGATGGCGGCACCCATGCCGACGACCAGGATGACGCAGGCCACGATGGGCACGTACGGGGCGTAGTTCGGATCCACGATGTTCCCCTGTTTCGACCCGCGTAACGCGAGGCGGCGATCGGCTAACATGCCGATCGGGTGCGGTCAAGGCGGGCGTGGGCCCGCCGAGGCCGCGGGTCAGGTGAGACGGGCGACCTCGGCGAGGGCCTCCTGGCCTCTCCACGGTGTAGTCGATGTCGCTGTCGGTGTGCGCGGCCGAGATGAACCACGCCTCGTACTGGCTCGGCGGGAGCATCACGCCGCGGTTGCGCATGCCGCGGAAGAAGGCGCCGAAGCGCGCGCGCGCCGACGCCGGCACGTCGTCGAGGCGGCGCACCGGCTGGCCCATCGACTCGGTGAAGAAGAGCGTGATCATCGAGCCCACGCGCTGCACCGTGCCGGGCACCTTGGCCTCGACCAGCGCGTCGCGGAGCCCGTCCTCGAGGAGGCCGCCCAGCGTCTCCAGGTGCTCGTAGACGCGGCCGTCGGCCAGGATGCGCAGCGTGGCCAGGCCGGCCGCGACGCTCACCGGGTTCCCGCTGTTGGTGCCGGCCTGGTAGACCGAGCCCTCGGGCGCGACGTGGGCCATGAGCGCCGAGCTCGCGCCGTAGGCGCCGATGGGCATGCCGCCGCCGATGATCTTGCCGAGGCAGGTGATGTCGGGGGTGACGCCGTAGCGGCTCTGGGCCCCGCCGTAGGCCACGCGGAAGCCGGTCATCACCTCGTCGAAGACGAGCAGCGCGCCGTGCTGGGTGGTGAGCGCGCGGCAGCCCTCGAGGTAGCCCGGCTCGGGCGGGACGACGCCCATGTTGCCGACCACCGGCTCGAGGATGAGCGCCGCCACCTGGCCCGGGTTCTTCTCGAAGAGCGCGGCCAGCGCGGGGAGATCATTATATGGGGCGACCAGGGTGTCGTTGGCCGACGACGCCGGCACGCCGGCCGAGTCGGGGGTGCCGAGCGTCATGAGGCCGCTGCCGGCCTTCACCAGCAGCTGGTCGGCATGGCCGTGGTAGCAGCCCTCGAGCTTGATGATCTTGCTGCGCCCGGTGGCGCCGCGCGCCAGGCGCAAGGCCGACATGGTGGCCTCGGTGCCCGACGACACGAGGCGCAGGCGCTCGATGGACGGCACCGCGGCGATGACCTCCTCGGCCAGCGCCGTCTCGAGCTCGGTGGGCATGCCGAACGACAGGCCGAGGTCGATCTGCGCCTTCATGGCCGCCTGCACCTCGAGCGAGCCGTGGCCGAGGATCATCGGGCCGAAGGCGCCGACGTAGTCGAGGTAGCGGTGGCCGTCGATGTCCTGCACCACGGCGCCGATGCCCTGCCTGGCGAAGACCGGCTCGGCGCCGACCGAGCGGCAGGCGCGGGCGGGGCTGTTGACGCCGCCCGGAAAGGCGCGCTGGCTCTTCTGGAAGGCGGCGGCGGACAGCGGGTTCTGACGGGTCATGACGGGCTCCTCCCTCGGGTCGAAGGTCTAGACCAATTCGGAAAGCTTCTTGTCGAGCTGGGCCTTCTTGGCCTCGAGCTCCGTCGACAGGTGCTCCCAGTCGGACATCTTGCGCTCGTGCTCGCGGATGAGCGACTCGCGCTGCTGGTAGGCCTCGCGCACCGCGGCGGCGTCCTTGTGGAAGGCCATGTCGGCGAGCTTCCCGTCGATGGCGGCGAGCTCGGCCTCGATGGCGCTGATGCGCGCCTCGGCCTTGTCGGTGGCGGCCTTCAGGTCCTTGGTCGCGCGGCTGAAGGCCTGGCGCAGCTCGGCCTCGATGCGTTTGCGCTCCTTCAATGAAGCGGTGGCCTTGGCCAGCCCGGCGGCGCCGGCCTGGGCCGCGGCCTGCGCCTCGGCGGCGGCGGCGAGCTCGGCCTTCTTGGCCTGGTACTCGTCCCAGTTGCCGGGGAAGGCCTCGACGCGGCCCTGGTCGACCTCGAGGATCATGGTGGCCACGGCGTCGATGAAGTGACGGTCGTGGCTGATGATGACCAGCGTGCCCTCGTAGCCCTCGAGCGCCTCCTCGAGCACGTCGCAGCTGGCCATGTCGAGGTGGTTGGTGGGCTCGTCCATGAGCAGGAAGTTGGCCGGATCGAAAAGGAGCTTTGCCAATGCCAGGCGCGCCTTCTCGCCGCCCGACAAGACCTGCACCTTCTTGTCGACGTCCTTGCCCGAGAAGCCGAAGGCGCCGAGGAGGCCGCGGCACTGCGGCATCTGGTCGAACTTGGCCACCGACTCGAGCTCGGCCAGCACCGTTCGGCGCGCATCCAACGTCTCTAGAGTATGCTGCGCGTAGTAGGCGCGCTTCACCTCGTGGCCGAGTGTGACCGCGCCGCCGTCGGGCTTGATGGTGCCGGCCAGCAGCTTCAAGAGCGTCGACTTGCCGGCGCCGTTCGGGCCAACCAGCGCCACGCGCTGGTTGCGGTAGAGCGTCAGGTCGAGGTCGCTGTAGACGATGTTGTCGCCGTACGACTTCCGCACGTGCTCGACCTTCACGACCTCCTTGCCCGAGCGCGGCGGCGGCGGGAAGCGGAAGGTGATGGTCTTGTCCGACTGCGACGGCGCTTCGATGCGCTCGACTTTGTCAAGCGCCTTGACCTTCGACTGGACCGCCTTGGCCTTCGACGCCTTCGAGCGGAAGCGCTCGATGAAGCGCTCGGTGTGGGCGATCTCCTTCTGCTGCTGGGCCGCGGCCTTCTCCAGGCGCTCGATGCGCTCGACCTTCTCCTCGAGGTACTTCGTGAAGTTGCCGGTGTAGGTCTCGATGGCGGTGGGCGTCAGCTCGCCGATGGACGTCGCGAAGCGATCGAGGAAGGCGCGGTCGTGGCTGATGACGATGATGGTGCCGTCGTAGGCCGAGAGGAAGTTCTCGAACCAGAGCAGCGTGGCCAGGTCGAGGTGGTTCGTCGGCTCGTCGAGCAGCAGCAGATCGGGGTGCGCGAAGAGGAGGCGCGCCAGCGACACGCGCATGCGCCAGCCGCCCGAAAGGCTCGGGATGGGCTTCTCCATGGTGCGCTCGGTGAAGCCGAGGCCGGCCAGGATGCGGCGCGCCTCGGCCTCGAGGCGATAGCCGCCGAGCTGCGTGAAGCGCGCCTGCGCGACCTCGTAGCGGTGGAGCGTGTCGGCGTCGTGGGTGAGCGCCAGCGTCACCTCGAGCTCGGCCAGCTCGGCTTCCAGCGCGCGCGCCTCGGTGGCGGCAGCGAGCGTCGCCTCGAGCGGCGTCACCGCGCCGAAGTCCTCGGTCTCCTGCGCGAGGTGGCCCATGCGGGCCGACTTCTTGAGGATGATGGAGCCGGTGTCGGGCGACTCGAGCCCGGTGATCATGCGGAAGATGGTCGTCTTGCCGACGCCGTTCTTCCCCACCAGGCCGACGCGCGCGCCGGGCGGCACATGCCAGGAGACCCCCTCGAACAAGGTTCGGGGGCCATACGCCTTCGAGACATCGACCAGGTGCAGCACGGGCGCCCATGTAGCTGTCCCGGCCGGCCGCGGCAAGGACGGACCACCGGGCCGGGCGGGTCGGCGGTCCGTCCGATCACCCGCGGGGCCCAGGTTATCGCCCGATGCAGAGAGCCGCGTTACAGGCGGGCGCGGCCCATGACGCGGCGCAGCAAGGATTGAACGGGAGCCCCCTTGTAAAGCGTTCCGCGCATCGTGTAGACGCCCACCTTCGTTTGCGCCGATGCGGATCGGCGCTGGGGAGACGCCAAGATGCTGCTTCAGCCCAAGAGCTTCGTCGAGCCCACGACCTTCCACTGCCGAGCCCTGGCCAAGCGGCTGTCCATCCACGAGTGCATCGGCCTCTTCGTCGACGCCAACGCGCTCAACCAGAAGGACCGCCCCTGCCACAAGTGCCCGCAGGGCCAAGAGAATCGCGGCTCGTACGCCAAGTCCTGAGCCAGCCCGGGGGCGCGTCGTCCATCGACCCGCTCCGGCCGCGCCTCGACCTCACCGCGCTCGGAACCCGCAGGAAGCGGGGCCCCGGCACGCGTGTTAGACTCGCGCCCTGACGTCCGTCCCTTGTCCCGTGGCCAACCGGGGAAGCGGCGGACGGCGGCGACGGAGCGAGCGTGGCGAGGGCGGTGAGCAAGTCGGGAAGCCTCGAGAGCCGGTCGGCGCCAGCCGGCGCGGGCGCGCTCGTCGGCGCGCTGGCGCTGGTGCTGCTGCTCGTCGGCGGCGCTGCGCGCGAGGCGCACGCGGCGGCGCCCGAGCCGCGCCCGGCCGAGGGTCCGGGCCCGCGCGGGCGGGACGGCGACGGGCCGGGTCATCGGTCCGGACGCGAGGGGCCCGAGGCCGGCGACCGACGCGATCGACGCGACATCGAGGGCGGCGGCGGCTCGCAGGAGCTGCGCTCGCAGAGCGAGCTCACGACCGAGGAGCCGCAGCTCCAGCTGGCCTGGGACGCGGGCGGCTGCGGCATCGACCACCACCCGAAGCTCGTGAAGGCGCTGCTCGGGCTCGAGAACCAGAGCGACCTCATGTCGCTCGAGATCTGGGGCGACACGCACGAGTACACGCCTTACCAGCGGGTCTACTACTACATGCGCGTGCCGCGGACGGCGTACGTGACGCTCTTCTGGATAGGCCCGAAGCAGGACATCTTCGTGCCGTTCCAGATGCTCAAGATCCCGGCCGACCGCGACGTGCGCGTCGATCCGGACAGCATCGTGGTGCCGCCGCTCGGGCGCGAGCAGTGGGTCGCGGTCGCGACGCTCGAGCCCCTGCCCATCGACTGCCTGGTGCCCGAGGGCGAGCACGTGGCCTGGGTCGACAAGCTCCGGAAGATCCCCCACGGCGTCGGCCGCTGGGAGGTCCACTCGAAGCCCGGTCGTTGATGGCTGTCGCGTGAAGAGACAAACCATCGCCACGACCTACGGCTTCGAGCTGGCGCGCATGGTCGAGCGCGTCGATCAGGCCGCCGACTGCCACCTGGTCGTGGTCGAGGGGCCATCGATGGGGGCGCACGCGCGCCTCGGCACGACGCCCGTCGTCGTCGGCGCCGATCCGGGCTGCGACCTCGTGCTGGCCGACGAGCGCGCCTCGGCGCGGCACGCCGAGGTGGTGCGCCAGGGCCTCGGCTTCCGCGTGAAGGACCTCGGCAGCACGAACGGCATCCTCTTCCAGGGCGCGCTCGTGCGCGAGCTCGAGCTCGGCGTGGGCGGCACCTTCACGCTCGGGCGCACGCCGCTCCGCGTGCAGCCGTCGGCGCGCCCGACCGATCTGCCGCCGTCGCCGGCCACGCGCTTCGGCGAGCTCGTCGGCCAGAGCCTGGCCATGCGCGAGCTGTTCGCGGTGCTCGAGCTGGCGGCGCTGTCCGACGTCACGCTGCTCGTCGAGGGCGAGACCGGCACCGGCAAGGAGCTCGTGGCGCGCGCCGTCCACGACCAGGGCGCGCGGCGGCGCGGGCCGTTCGTGGCGCTCGACTGCGGCGCCCTGCCCGATGGCCTCATCGAGAGCGCGCTCTTCGGACATGTGAAAGGTGCTTTCACAGGCGCCGAGCGCGCGCGCGACGGCGCGTTCGTGCAGGCGCACGGCGGGACGCTCTTCCTCGACGAGATCGGCAACCTGCCGCTGGCGGCCCAGGCCCGCCTCCTGCGCGCGCTCGAGGCGCGCGTGGTGCGCGCGGTGGGCGGTGACGGCGAGCGCGCCGTCGACGTGCGCGTCGTCGCGGCCACGGCCAGCGATCTCGAGGCGGCGGTGAAGGCCGGCCGCTTCCGGGCCGATCTGTTCTATCGCCTGGCCGTCGTGCAGGTGCGCATCCCGCCGCTGCGCGAGCGCATGGAGGACGTGCCGCTCATCGCGGCCGAGCTCCTGCGCCGGCGCGGCTTCGCGGCCGGCGAGCTGGCCGGGCCCGGGCTCGACCTGCTGCGCTCGCACGCCTGGCCGGGCAACGTGCGCGAGCTGCGCAACGTGCTCGAGCGCGCGCTGGCGCTCTCGCCCGGCGCCGAGCGCTTCGCCGACCTGCGCATCGCGGCCCCGGGGCAGAGCGCGGGCGGCCTCGACGTGCGCACCGAGCTGCCCTGGGCGGCGGCCAAGGACCGCGTCGTCCTGGCCTTCGAGCGCGCCTACCTGGCCGACCTGGCGCGCCGCTTCCCCGACAACCTGTCGGCCATGGCGCGCGCCGCCGACCTCGATCGCAAGACGCTGCGCGCGCTGCTCGACAAGCACGGGCTCAGGTAGCGCGGCCGCGCCTCAGGCTTCGACCCCGACCACGACGGCGGTGATGTTGTCGTTCGAGCCGGCCTCGAGCGCGGCGTGGACCAGGCGCTCGGCGGCCGCGGCGCGCGACGGGTAGGCCAGGTGCGCGGCGATGCTGTCGGCGTCGAGCACGCCGCACAGGCCGTCGGTGCAGAGGAGGTAGCGGTCGCCGGGCTCCGGGCGCAGCGCCGTCACGGTCGGGCGCGACCAGCCCTCGACGCCGAGCGCGCGCGTCACGATGTGGGCCATGCCGGGCAGGCTGTCGTCGGGGCCGATGGCGCCCGACGCGCGCAGCTCCTCGACCATCGAGTGGTCGCGCGTGAGCTGGGTCAGCTCGCCGGCGCGCCAGCGGTAGACGCGGCTGTCGCCGACGTGGCCGAGCACCGCCAGGCCGGCCTCGCGATCGAGGTAGAGCGCGGCCAGCGTCGTGCCCATGCGCGAGACGTTGCGCGGGCGCGCCTCGATGACGCGGCGATGGGCGACGAGGATGGCCTGGTCGAGGAGGTTCTCGCCGAGCGTCAGCTTGGCGTCCCAGGCGTTGGGCCAGGTGCGCTCGCGATCGGAGGTCACGGCGGCCACGAAGGCGCCGAGCTCGTCGAGCGCGATGCGGCTCGCGACCTCGCCGCAGGCGTAGCCGCCCATGCCGTCGGCGACCGCGAAGAGCGCGAGCTCGGGGCGGGCCAGGTGCGCGTCCTCGTTGTTGGAGCGGCGGCCGGTGGTGGTGAGCGATGCGGCGGAGAGGTGCATGGTCCTTCGTGTCCTCGGGTCGGGGATGCGACGCGAGGGACAGGAGCAGCCGCCGTGCCGCCTGGAACCCCTTGGATCGACGGGCCCGCCTGGGGGGCACCGCCCCACCCGACCGGGTGCGCATGGGGAATCCGCCCCCAGGTAGCCGTGCTCATCTCTGACGCCGTGCGTGACCCGACCCGGCCGTCGGTATATAGCGCCGCGCATGAAGACGACCCCGCTCGCGATGTGGCTCATCCTCGGTACGGCGCTCGGCGGCTGCGGCACCGACACGACCGGCTCCGGCAGCGACACGACGGCCGACGGCAGCGACGCGACGACGACCGACGCCACGTCGGCCACCGATGCCACCGGCGCGACCGACGCCACGGGCGCGACCGACGCGAGCGCCACGACCGACACGACGACCGGCGACACTGCCGGCACCGCCGTCGTGACCTTCGCCCTGACGGTGCCACCCGAGACGCCGGTCGCCGCCACCGTGGCCGTGGTCGGCGACGACCCGGCCATCGACGGCGCCGGCCTGACGCTGACCGGCGACAACAACGGCCACTACACTGGCTCGGCCACGCTGGCGCAGGGTGACGTGACCTGGCACGCGACGCTCGGCACGCAGGTCGAGCTGGCCGATGCCGGCACCGTCGTCACCCACACCGCGACCGTCACCGGCACCCACACCGAGACGGCCGAGGTCCGCCGCTGGGGCCCGTCCGCGGGCACGAGCGAGCCGTCGGTGGCGGTGATCGTGACGGTCCCGGCCGGCACCTCGACCGCGACCGGCATCTGGATCTCGGGCAACCAGCCCGCGCTCGGCACCTGGAACGGCGCCGGCATCCGCCTCGACCTGGCGCAGGGCGGCCGCTGGGCCACGACGACGTCCTTCCCGCTCTCGACCGCGCTCGAGATGAAGGTCACGCGCGGCACCTGGGCGACCGTCGAGAAGGGCTCGAGCGGCGAGGAGATCACGAACCACACGCTCACCGTGTCGGGGCCCTACGCGCGCTGGGAGACCACCGTCGCGACCTGGGCCGACGACGCGCACGGCCCGCCCACCGGCACCGGCGACATCGACTTCATCGCCGGCGTGTCGTCCGCGTTCCTGACGCCCGATCGCGACGTGCTGGTGTGGCTCCCGCCCGGCTACGACACCGACACCACGCGTCGCTACCCGGTCCTCTACATGCACGACGGCCAGAACCTGATGGACGCCTCGACCTCGGCCTTCGGCACCGAGTGGGGCGTCGACGAGACGGCGCAGGCGCTGGTCACGAGCGGCGACATCGAGCCGCTCATCATCGTCGGCGTCGACAACACCGGCGACCGCATCGACGAGTACACCGAGTCGGTCGACGCGGGGGAGAACGGCGGCGGCAACGCCGACAACTACGGCCGCTTCCTGGTCGAGGAGCTGAAGCCGATGATCGACGCCACCTACCGCACCCAGCCCGAGGCCGACGCGACCGGCGTCGCCGGCTCGTCGCTCGGCGGCCTGGTGTCGATGTACTTCGGCATCACCCACAGCGAGACCTTCCACCGCATCGGCGTCATCTCGCCGTCGGTGTGGTGGGACGACCGCGACATCGTCGATCGCGTGAACGCGCTGTCGGCCAAGCTGCCGCTCCACATCTGGCTCGACATCGGCACGGCCGAGGGCAGCGGCGGCGAGACCGTGGCCGATGCGCAGGCGCTGCGCGACGCGCTGGTCGGCAAGGGCTGGGTGCTCGGCCAGGACCTCTCGTACACCGAGTACCCCGGCGCCGAGCACAACGAGGCCTCGTGGGCGGCGCGCATGGACGACATCCTGCGCTGGCTCTACCCCGCGCCGTAACTTCGCGGACGCGAGCCCCGTATCTCTCACGCCGGCGGCGCCAATGCCCCGACGCCCGGCGGCGAGGTGCGCGATGGGACGACGAGACGAGCGCGAGCTGGACGCGGTGAGCGTCCTCATGGAGCGGCGGAGCTTCCTCCAGAAGGCCGTGACCGGCACGACGATCGTCGCGCTCGGCGGCTTCCTCTGGAAGGTCGCCGGCGACGATCTGACGCGCGCGGCGCGCGCCGAGACGCGGCCCGACGGGCGGCCGCGGCTGCCGCCCGGCCAGCGCGTCCTGGAGAAGCTGAAGCCGATGGGCGGCGAGCCGGGCGATCCCCTGCCGCGCAACTTCCGGCTCAAGGTCCACGGCAACGTGGCGACGCCCTTCGAGCTCGACTTCCGCCAGCTGGTGGCGATGCCCGAGGCCAAGGAGGCGGTGGCCGACGTGCACTGCGTCACCGGCTGGTCGTGCCTCGGCGCGCGCTGGCGCGGCGTGCCCATCGCGGCGCTGGCCAAGCGGGCGGGCGTGAAGCCGTCGGTGCGGCACCTCATCTTCGAGGCGGCCAACGGCTACACCGCCAACGTGCGGCTCGAGGAAGGGCTCGCGGCGCCGTCGATGATCGTCTGGGAGTACGACGGCGAGCCGCTGCCCGAGGCGCACGGCGCGCCGGTGCGCGGCCTGGTGCCCGACCTCTACTTCTGGAAGAGCCCGAAGTTCGTGACCGGCCTCCGCTTCGAAGACGCGGACGAGCCGGGCTACTGGGAGACGCGCGGCTATCACAACCACGCCGATCCCTGGAAGGAAGAGCGCTATGGGTGAGGTCGTCGAGCCCGCCGTCGACGCGGCCGCGCGGCCGGCCGCGGGCCAGGCCGCGGGCGCCAGGCCGGCGGGGCTCTGGACGCGCGTGAAGGCCTTGCCGTGGCGGCGCTGGTGGCGCGCCTGGCATCGCGACATCGGCTACTTCGCGGTCGGGCTGACGCTGGTCTATGCCGTGAGCGGCATCGCTGTGAACCACATCGCCGACTGGGACCCGAGCTTCGAGCAGTTCAAGAAGACGGTGCAGGTCGAGCCCTTCCCGGGCGACGACGCGGCCGTCGCGGCGCGCGCCATCCGCGAGCTCGGCATGGACGAGGCGCCGGTCGACGTCTATCGGGTGAGCGACACGCGCGTCGACGTGAGCCTCGAGAAGGTCACCGTCCACGTGAACCCGGCGGCCGGCATCATCGCGGCCGAGGGCCAGCGCGAGCGGCCGGTGCTGCGCGACATCAACTGGCTCCACCTGAACCGCGGCAAGGCCGCCTGGACCGTCTTCGCCGACGCCTTCGCGGCCATGCTCATCTTCCTCGCGGTGAGCGGCATGTTCATGATCAAGGGCCGGAAGGGGCTCATCGGCCGCGGCGCGTTCTTCGTCGTCGCGGGCCTGGCCATCCCCATCGGCTACCTGTGGATCTCGGGCGGGCCGTGAGCTCGCGGCGCGCCACCGGGTCCGCCGTCAGGCCCGCGGCTTCTTCATCACGGCGACCTGCCCCGAGTGGTACGGCTCGAGGAAGGTGGCGCGCCCGAGGGCGGCCATGGTCGGGCGGTAGACCGCGCGCTGGGCGTCGTGGACGATCATGACGCCGCCCGGCTCGAGCAGCTCCCAGGCGACGGGCATGCAAAAGATGCGGCCGCGGCCGTCGACGAAGGCGAGGTCGAAGCGCTCGCCGAGCGACCGCGGGAAGGCCGCGTAGGTGGCCATGATGGCCGGGTCGATCTCGGCCTTCTCGATCCAGGGGACCTGCTTCGAGATGGGCGCGTTGATGTCGGGCGGCGGGATGTCGGCCGCGACGTGGTGCAGCGTGAGGCGCGGGTCACGCACCGCGGCGCGCACCTTCTCGACCCAGCCGGGGTGGTGCTCGATCGAGACGAAGCGCTCGATGTACGGGCCGTTCTCGAGCAGGTAGCGGGTCGAGCCGCCGGTCCCCCACTCCAGCACGCGCCGCGGTTGGACCGCCTCGAAGACCGCGCGGATCTGCGAGAGCTCGATGGGATGCATCCAGACCGGGGGGTCCCCGGCGTCGGCGAAGCGCTTCTTGAACAGCCTCATGGCCGCGCACCATGGCCGAAAGGCCGCGGTGGCGCAATCGAGTTCACATCAGCAGACCGATGGCCAGCGCCGCCTGCAGCGCGGCCCGCGCGGCCTCGAGCGAGACCTGGGCCAGGTCGGCCGCGACGGCCAGCGGGACCTGGTCGGCCACCACCTTGAGGGCGAAGCGGTGGTCGTCGCTCGGGACGTGGAAGGCGACCGCGTGCGTGCCGGCGCGGCGGAAGACCATGGCCAGCTGCGGCTCGACCAGCGGCTCGGGGGTGGGCGTGGCGGGGGTCACGGCGCTCGCCTCGGGGTGGGCGACGAGCCACGGGACGACCGCGAACGGCGTCTCGAGGAGCGCCAGCGTCGGGTTCACGACGAGCGCGGCGGGGTCGATGAGCGCCGCCTCGGGCGCGGGCCGGAGGGGAACGTCGGCGGGGTGCGCGAAGGCCGCGAAGAGCTCCCACTCGAGCTGGGCCAGGCTCGGCAGGCAGGCGGCGCGGTCCGGCTCGGGCGAGGCGCCGAGCCGGCGACCGAGCCGGTCATCGACGCGATCGGCGAGCCACTCGGGAAACGGCGCCACGCAGGCGTTGAGCTCCTTCGCGCGCGCCGGCACCTCGCGATTGAAGTCGCTGGCGAGCGCCTCCCAGGCGGCCGCGGGCAGGAGCGCGCGGACATGGGGGTAGACCTTGGCGAGCACCGCCGGCACGTGGTCGTCGATGAAGTCGCGGTAGATCGCCAGCCGCCACGCCCCGACGCCGAGGCGCAGGGCGGCGGTCTCGAGCGGCAGCTCGCCGCGCACGGCGCCGTGCACGAGCGCCTGGAGCTCACCGAGCCGCATCGATTCCTCGCGCGCGCGCGGCGCGGATCCGGGCGACCTCGCCGAGCATGGTCGCGATGGGCGGGATCCGGTGATCCCACTCGAGCAGCGTCGCGACCGGGCCGGTCCTGGCGATGGTGTAGGCGTAGAGGTCGAGCACCTCGTCCCGCACCGGCTCGGCGTGCGAGTCGATCACGATGTCGGGCCGGACGGTGTGGCCGGCCAGGTGGATCTGCGCCACGCGCTCGAGCGGCAGCGCGTCGATGAAGGCGCGCGCGTCGTAGCCGTGGTTCGTGGCGTTGACGAAGACGTTGTTGACGTCGAGCAGGATGCCGCAGTCGCCGGCCTCGACCACCGCCCTGAAGAAGGCGGCCTCGTCCATGGCCTCGGCGCCGTCACCGTCGGGGGCGGTCGGCCAGCGCAGATACGTGCTCGGGTTCTCCAGCAGGAAGGGCGCGTCGACCCGCTTCCGGACCGCATGGATGCGGGCCGCGACGTGGTCGACCGCCTCGCGCGTGAAGGGCAGCGGCACGAGGTCGTGGTACTCGACGCCGTGCGCCGAGGCGAAGCACAGGTGGTCCGACCACCAGCGCGCGCCGGTGCGCGCCACCAGCTCGGCGACGCCGTCGAGGTAGGCCGGGTCGAGCGGGTCGAGCGAGCCGATCGACAGCGCGACGCCGTGGAGCACGATGGGGAAGCGCTCGGCGCAGCGCGCGAGGACCTCGCGCGCGCGCCCGCCGAAGCCGGCGAAGTTCTCGGTCAGGACCTCGAGGAAGTCGAAGCTGCCCGGGGGCTGGTCGAAGAGCGTCGCGAAGTGATCGCGGCGGAGACCGATGCCGACCCCCAGGTCCTCGGCCGAGGCGACGCGCGTCACGCGAGGTCGCTCACTTCCGATCGAGGTAGAGCTTCCCGCACGAGCCCGCGCCACAGCTGTGCTCGCCGCCGGCCGGGTCCTTCTTCTCGGCGCCGGGGGTGGTCTCGTTGCCGGTCGGCATGGTCGTCTTCTTCTCCGAGCCGTCGGTCTCGGCCGTGCCCTTGGTCTCCGCCTTGGTCGAGCCGCAGCCCGCCGCGCCGAGCGCCAGCGCGCCGAACGAGAGGCCGAGGGTCATCGCGCTCACACCGATCTTCTTTCCGAGGTTCATCCGATTCTCCTGTCGAGCGATCATGAGGTCCCGCGCCGCGCCGGGCCCCAGCGACCCAGCTCACACGACTTCCGTGGACCGGGCAAGATACGTCGCGCGGCGCGCCGAAGTTACGCCGGGCCGGGCAAGGCCACGGTCTTTCGCGTCGCGCGGCGCGATGCTATGAAGCCGCCATGGCCGACGAGAAGGAACCGACCGTCCCCCCCGCAACCGCCCCCGCGCCCGCTCCGGCGGCGACCGAGCCGACGTCCGAGGGCGGCCTGGCTGCGCCGACGTCGCTCGTCCAGCGCCTCGGCCTGTCCGAGACGCTGAAGAAGACGTTCGCCGACTACATCGAGACGAACCACATCCGCCCCGAGCACGGCGCGGATCTGAACGTCGACCTCGACTTCCTGAAGCACCACGCCGGGCCGCTGCTCGTGCACCTCCTGAAGGGCGCGACGCAGTCGCTCCTGCCGCGCGATCTCAAGTTCTCGGTGCCGGCGCCGCCGCCGTCCGACGCGCCGTCCAAGGAACCGGTCAACCTGAACTTCGACCTCGGCGACTTCCTCGCCAAGCTGTTCAACCCGCCGGACACGAACCCGCCCCGCTGATGCGGACCGCCTCGGCCCGCGGGCTCGTCGCGGCAGCGCTGGCCCTCTTCTCGCTGGCCGAGGTGCGCGCGGCGGATCCGCGTCCGTCGCCAGCTCGTCCGAGCGCCCCGTCGTGGAGCGATCTGCTGACGCGCGACGAGGTCGGCGCGAGCGCGTGGACGCGCGCCCACCCGACCTGGGACGGCCGCGGCGTGGTCGTCGCGGTGCTCGACACCGGCGTCGATCCGTCGCTGGCGGGCCTCACCGCCCTGCCCCCGGGCGTCGACCAGGCCGGCGGCCCCAAGGTGATCGAGACGCGCGACTTCTCGGGCGAGGGTCGGGTCGAGCTGCGCACGCCGCTGGCCGCCGTCGAGGGCGGCGTGGCCGTCCTGCGGCTGGCCCCCGGCGGGGACGGCGACCCGGGCGGCGTCGTGCGCGGCTTCGACGCGGCAGAGGCCAAGCCGCGCGGCGCGCTCGGGCTCGGCTTCTTCAGCGAGGGCGCGCTGGCCGGCTCGGCGGTGAGCGACATCGATCGCGACGGCCGCTCCGACGGGCGCTTCGCGGTGCTGGCCTTCGAGCGCCAGGACGGCGTGCCGGTGGCCATCGTCGACACGGACGGCGACGGCGATCTGGCCGACGAGGAGGTCCGCCGCTCGTACGCCGACGACCCGCGCTGGTTCGTGTTCCAGCCGCGCGCGCGCGACCCGCGCGACGCTCGCGCGCCGGTCGCGATCACCGTGCACGTCGAGCCGGGCGCGCGCCGGGTCGAGCTCCACTTCGATGACGGCGGCCACGGCAGCCACTGCGCGGGCATCGCGGCGGGCTGGCGCGTGGACGGCAAGGACGGCTTCGACGGCATCGCGCCGGGCGCGCGCGTCATGTCGTTGAAGATCGGCGCCAACACGCTGGCGGGCGGCGCGACCACGGCGGGCTCGATGACCGAGGCCATCCGCTTCGCGTCCGAGTGGGCGCGCCAGCACCAGCAGCCGGTGGTCATCAACCTGTCGTACGGCATCGGCAACGAGCGCGACGGCATGGGTGCAATCGACAAGCTCCTTGACGACGAGCTGGCGGCCAACCCGTGGCTGGCCGTCGCCGTGTCGGCCGGCAACGACGGCCCGGGGCTCTCGAACGTGGGCATGCCCGGCTCGGCCACGCTCGCCTGGACCTCGGCCGCCATGCTGCCCGAGGGCCAGGCGCGGACGATCTACGGCGGCGCCATCAAGGGCCGGAAGGTGTTCTCGTTCTCGAGCCGGGGCGGCGAGCTGTGGAAGCCCGACGGCCTCGCGCCGGGTGTGGCGTGGTCGACCGTGCCGGCCTTCGAGGACTCGAGCGTCAAGGCCGGGACCTCGATGGCCTCGCCGCAGGCGGCCGGCGTGCACGCGCTCCTGGCCTCGGCGGCGCTGGCCCAGAAGCTCCCCTGGACCAACGGCCTCGCCCATCGCGCGCTGGCCACCGGCGCCAAGCCCCTGGCCGGCTACTCGCCGCTCGATCAGGGCGCCGGCCTCATCGACGTAGGGGCCGCCTGGGAGGCCTATCAGCGCGAGGCCAAGGACGCCAGCGCGGGCCTCGTCGCGGGCTGGAAGGTGACGACGCCGCTGCCGACGCACCCCGGGCGCAGCGGCTCGGCGTCGTACTGGCGGACCGGTCGCTACCTGCCCGAGCCGACCGAGGCCGTGACCTTCGACATCGCGCCCATCCTCTATACGAGCGCCGCCGCGAGCGCGCGCGGCGACCACCTCGACAAGCTCGAGCTCACGCCCGACGTCGGCTGGCTGACGGTCGATCGGTCGACGCTGGTGCTGCGCGGGACTCAGCCCGGCCACGTGGTGGTGCGGCTCGACGCCGCGGCCGTCGGCGCGAAGCCCGGCGTGCACGTCGGCCGCGTGCGGGCGCGGACGCGCGGCAACGTCGCCTTCGATCTGCCGGTGGTGGTGGTCGTGCCCGAGGGCTTCGGCGACGGCGCCTGGGGCCGGAGCTTCGAGGGCACGGTCCAGCCCGGCGACGTGGCGCGAGTCTTCGTCGAGGTCCCGCCCGGCGCCACCGCCATGGCCGCGCACCTCGCCGCGCGCGGCAAGTACGGCAACGCCTGGCTCCTCCCCTACGACCCCGACGGCCACGCCGTCGAGGAGTTCGAGCACCACGCCAGCACCGAGGACCAGACGACCGGCGACTTCCTCATGGCCGGCGCCGCGCTGCGGCCGGGCGTCTGGGAGCTCGTCGTCTACGGCTCCTACAAGAACCGCGGGCCGACGAGCTACGCGCTCGACGTCGCGTTCCGCGCGCTCGATGCGCCCGACGCGCTCGTCTACAAGGTCGGTGACGGCGGCGTCGTCACGGCCGATCTCGCGCTCGCGAACCGCATCGAGCAGCCCTTCCGCGGCGCGGTCGAGGTCGTGGCGGTGGGCGTCCGGCGCACGAAGACGGTCGACGTGAAGGGCTCGAAGCTCACCGTGCCGGTGACGGTCGGCGACGACTTCGCCTCGGCCGACGTCGGCATCGAGCTCGACGAGGCGACCTGGGATCGCATGACCGACGTCGCCGTGAACGTCCTCGACGCGAGCGGCCGGATCGTCGTCGCCACCGGCATGAGCGCGCGCCGCGCGCGGCTCAGCATCGACGGCGGGCCGGGGCGCTACACGCTGGAGATCACCGGCGCGCTGGCCGACCCGTCGGACGCCGCCAGCTGGAGCTTCGCGCTCACCGAGGACCTGCGCCGGCGCGAGCCGCGCCCGTTCGCGGTCGAGCCGCCGGCCGGCATGAGCAGCGGGCGCGTCACGCTCTACCCGCAGGTGCCGACGACGCTCGGTCTGAGCCTCACGCCGGCGCTCCCCGAGGCGCCCGACGGCTTCGAGCAGCGCGCCGCGCTGACGCTGACGGCGCTCGACGGCGCGGTGTGGACCAAGCTCGAGCTGCCGCTCCGGCGCGCGCCGCCGAAGTGACTCAGGGCTTCTTGCCGAAGAGGCGCCCCAGCAGCCCGCGCGGCCGCTCGCCCGCCGGCTCGGGCGCCGGGCCGTGGCCGGAGAGCAGCGGGCGCACGCGCTCGAGGTAGGCCTGCACCTTCTCGATGCGCGCCAGCGCGGTCATGAAGTCGCGGTCGCCGCTCCGCGCCGACGGGCCGAGCGCCTGGTGCAGGTGGGCGGCCTCGCGCGCGATGGCCTCGACGCGCTCGGACGCGGACGGGAACGGGCCGCGCTGGACGAGGTCGCGCTCGATGACCTCGAGCTCGCGGAAGCTCTGATCGTAGAACTCGTTGCCCTGCGCCGGCGTCACCAGGTGCGGCGCGGTGGCGGTGCGCGCCACGCGCGGCGCGGCGCGGTCGGGCGCGCGCTCGACGCTGCGCTCGGGCCCGCGGTCGGATCCCCGGTCGGTTCCACGATCGGGCCCGCGCTCTGGCATCGGCCGGTCGACCGTCGGCGGCAGCGCGGCGCGCACCTGCGACGGCGGGCGCGGGCGCGGCGCCGGGATCGGCACCGGCACCGGCAGGGGCTCGCTCGGCATGGGCGGGAAGTCCTCGCGCGGGCGCGTGCGCGGGCGCGGCCGGGGCGGCGGCGCGGACGGCATGGGCGGCAGCTCGAAGCGCGCCGGTGCGGGGCCGGCTCGGGCGCCGGCGGCTTCGGCGGCGGCGCGGGCGCGCCCGTCGCGCTCGTCGCGCGCGTCACCTCGTCCGGCGCCGTCGGCTCCGGGACGAGCGCGGGCGCGAGCGGCACCGGCGCCAGCGGCACCGGCAGCGACAGCGGCGCGCGCGTGCGATCGCGCCGCGCGTCGTCTCGCGCCTCGTCGGCCAGGGCCTCGATCTCGCGCTTGATGAGGCCGACGTCCTCGCCGAGCGCCATGCGACCCTCGGCCACGAGCAGCGGGTCGAGCCCGCTCGAGGCCCAGCGCGAGCGCGTCCAGCGCGGCCGCAGCACCTGATCGCGCAGGCTCAAGAGCGGCCGCCTGAGCGCCTCGTCGAAGGGCCGGTCGACGCGGCCGCCGTCGATCTCGGCGATGAGCACGAGCAGCCGCTCGATCTCGGCCGGGTCGAGCGCCACCACCTTGTCGCGCCCGGCGGCCGGCACGTCGACCCAGCGCGCCCAGGTCGCGACGTCCTCGCGGCTGCACGGCGGGCGGCCCGCGGCCACCTCGGGATCGATGCCGGCGGCGCGGTAGGCCGACTCGGCCAGCGCCACCACGGCCTGCACCCAGGGCAGCTCGAGCTCGAGCCCGAGCTGTGCCAGGCGCCGCTCGAGGCCGCGCCGCGCCGGCCGGTGCTGCTCGGGCAGCTCCTGGTCGCGGCAGTGCTGGATGATGGTCTCCCACAGCGCCACGCGCGCCTCGAACGACAGGCCCTGCAGCCCGTCGCGCGCCGTCTTGGCGTCGTGGTTCTCGCGCCGCGCGATGGCGAAGAAGCGCGCCTGCCAGCGCTCGGCCTCGGGCCCGGCCAGCCCGACGGCCTCCTCGATGGCGCCCCAGGCGGTCCTCAGCGCGTCGGCCTCGTCGGCCCCGGCCGGCCGCGCGAGCACCGGCCCGGTCGGCATGGCGAAGCGCGCGTCCTGCACCTGCGCCAGGTCGACCGGCAGCACCAGCACGAGCTGCGGCCCGACGCCGGGCAGGATGACCAGGCGCGCGCCCAGCGTCTGGCGCATGGCCGGCGTGACGGCCGTGCCCGGGCGCAGGCGCTGGCGCCGGAACGCCAGCGGCAGGCGCTGCTCCAAGGTCGTCAAGAAGCTTTCCGAACCCAGCACCAGGTCGCAGGTGCGCGCGTCGAGCGACGCCGGCTCGATGCCGCGCGCGATGAGCTGCTCGACCGCGCCGAGCAGGATCGGCCCGACGCTCGGCGGATAGCCGCGCAGCGACTCCTCGACCAGCAGCGCGCGCAGCCCGGGCAGCTCGGCCTTGGTGCGCCGCCCGAGCGCCAGCGCCACGAAGCGCGGCAGGTCGGTCTCGACCAGGCTCGCCGGCGGCAGGCTCGCGAGCAGCGCGGTGAGCGAGAACATCAGTGCGCGCCGCCGTCGCGCGCCGACGTCTCGGCGGCGTGGGCCGCCGCGTGGGCCGCGTCGTGCGCGGCGCGCAGGCGCTTCCGCTCCGACGCCAACGCCAGCCGCTGGGCGCGGCGCGCCTCGGCCTCGGCCCAGCGCAGCCGCTCCTCGTCGCTCTCGGGCACGAGCGGCGGCACCGGCGCCGGGCGCCCGTCGGCGCCGAGCGCGACGAAGGTCAGGTAGGCCGACGCCACGTGGTCGCGCGCGCTCGCCACCGGCGGGCCCGACTCGACGCGCACGCCGACCTCGAGCGAGGTGCGCCCGACGAAGTTCACCATGGCGCGCAGGTTCACGACGTGGCCGACCTTGATGGGCAGGATGAAGTCGAGCGCGTCCATCGACGCGGTGACGCACTGCATGCCGGCGTGGCGCATGGCCGCGAGCGCCGCGCACACGTCGATCCACGCCATCACCTGGCCGCCGAAGATGTTGCCGAGCGCGTTGGCGTGGGTCGGCAGGACGAGCTCGTTCATCTCGATGGCGGACGCGCGCGGCGAAGCGCTGCGGAGAGATGAGCCTTGGGTGGTGGCGAGCGGCGAGGCGGCGGTCATCGGGCGCGGATCATGCGCAAAACACGGAGCGCTGGCCAGTTTCTTCTGGGCGAGCGATAACGCGGCCGTGAGCCTCACTCCGACGCGGCATGCCTGGAGGAACCTCGGCCTCGACCTCGTGTACCACGCCTGGGGTGACGAGGACGCTCCGGTCGTCATCTTCCTCCACGGCTTCCTCGACCACGGCCTGTCCTTCGACCCGGTCGCGCGCGTGCTGGCGCGCCACTACCGCGTCATCGCCCCCGACCACCGCGGCCACGGCCAGAGCGGCCGCGTCGGGGCCGGCGGCTACTACCACTTCCCCGACTACCTGCTCGATCTGAGCCGCCTCGTCGACGACCTCGAGACGCCGCGCGCGGCCATCATCGGCCACTCGATGGGCGCCAGCATCGCCGCCTACTTCGCCGGCGCGTGGCCCGAGCGCACGGGCGCGCTGGTGCTGCTCGACGGCATCGGCCCGACCGCGGTGCCGCCCGAACGCGGGCCGGCGCTCCTCCGGCGCTGGGTGAACGACGTGAAGCTCAGCGAGGCGCGGGACGACCAGGCCATGCCCGACCTGGCGACGGTGGCGCGGCGCGTGGCGCGCACCTCGCCCAACGCCAGCGAGGCGCGCCTCCTCGAGCTGGCCAAGGACTCGGCCGTGCAGGGCGAGGACGGCCAGTGGCGCTGGCGCTTCGACCCGCTGCACCGGACGACCGGGCCCATGCCCTTCGACGCGGCGCGCTTCGGCGCCTTCCTGCGCGCCGTCACCTGCCCGACGCTGGTGGTGTGGGGCGAGCAGTCGCCGATGCGCCCGCCCGACGCCGAGGCGCGCATGCAGATGCTGGCCGACGTGACGCGCTACGAGCTGGCCGGCGCCGCGCACAACCTCCACCACGAGCGCCCGGCCGAGCTGGCGGTGACGCTCTCGGCCTTCCTCACGTCGCGCTACGCCTCATGAGCGGCCCGCGCATCCTCATCGTCAACACCACCGAACTGGCGGACGATCGAAGGCCGTGAGGCCATCGCGCGCGCGCTGGCCGAGGTCGCGCCCGACGTCGAGACGCGCATCCGCCTGCGGCGCTATCCTGTCGACCGCCGGCCTGCTCGTGCCCGACCTCGCGCGCTGGGCACCGAGCGCGGGTCGTGCTCGGCCCGGCACCGGAGACGCTGCTCCCCGGCCTGGTCCGCTGGCTTCGATCGCTTCAAGCGGGCGCGCGCCGCGGCCTGACGCCGGCATCGGCGGCGGCCACCAGGCGCTGGCGCTGCGCACCGCGCCGGTCGCCCCGGTCATGGGCGTGCCGGCCGCGACCACGTCCTACGCCGGCATGCCCAAGGTGTCGGGGGCGACGCGCATCCGGCCTCAGCGACCCCGACCCGCTCACCGAGGGCCTGCCCGACGAGCCTGGACGGTGATGGCCAGCTACGTCGACGAGGTGAAGGACCTGCCGCCCGGCTTCCGCGTGCTGGCCATCGGCGACCCGTCGCGCATCCAGATCCGCGCGTTGATCGCCGCCCGCCAGCGTCCTGCGTTCCACCCCGAGCGGCCGGTGCCCGACGCCGACGCCGACGCGGCAACGCTGCCGGTCGACGCATCCTCGAGAATGGCCGCCTGCGCGCGGCTGCGCGGCCGCGCCGCAGCGCCGACACCGACTGGACGGCGGCCCCGACGTCAACAGCGACGACGCCGCCCCGGCCATCGTCGACGACGGCGCCGCGAGCGGACTCGACCGGAGGTCGCATGCAGACCCGCCTGCCCTCGACGACGCCGCTCGGCCCCGGCTTGCCTCGACGCCCGGAGCGGGCGCAGCGCCAGCACATCCGACGCGACGCCCGCCGACGGCGCATCCGACGCGACGCCCGCCGACGCGACGCCCGCCGACGTCGCGGCCGACACGACGGTCGCGCCCGACGCCAGCGCGCTCGCCGGGACGCCGCTCGGCGCCTGGACCCACGAGACCATCGGCGACTGCATCCACGTCATCGAGCGCCTCGAGTTCGACCCGACCGCGACCGTCGCGAGCTGGCTCGAGCAGGACCGCAACTTCTGCTCGAACCCGCAGACCGACGTCACCCACCTCGCCGTCGCGAGCGTGCCCGACGACCACGTCGTCGAGCTCGCCTTCGGCGCCGACCTGCCGTGGCCGAGCGAAGGTGGCGCTGGACCTGGGCCGTTCTCCCGGCGCCGCCGAACGACCTCGACCGCCTCACCACGGCCGCCTTCCGGCGCGTGCCGGGCAACTGATCGCTGGCGGCGCGACGACCAGGAGATCCGCGGCCTCGGCGACCAGCGCTACGACCGCCACCTGGTCTTCGAGGTGACCCTCGAGGGCTTCCCGACGTGACCGCCATGGTCGTCGACGTCGACGTCCGCTGACCTTCGCCAGCCCGACCCACGTCGATCGTCACGGCGTCGGCAGGCCGCGCTACGCCGCCGCGCGCACCGTCGCCGCCGACGGCCGCACGGCCTTCGTGGCCGACGGCTACGACGCCCTGGGCTACCCGGATCGCTACCGCTTCGAGCAGTCGCTCGCGAACCAGTTCGACGGCTACGCCATCGACCTCATCGCCGGCGCCTTCTACCCGGTGCTCTACGCCGCGGACGACGCCGCCGACTCGCTCTACCTCGACCTGCCCGAGCGCGTCTGGAGCGAAGCCCACCCGTGACGCGCGCGCGCTACGGCGCGATGGTCGGGATGTCGCCCTGGCGGAAGGCGCGGAAGAAGCCGCGCCAGATCGAGATGGCCTCGGGCAGCTCGAGCGCCACGAAGTGATCGCCGCCGGCGAACTGGCGGATGCCGCCGGTCACGAGCTGGCCCGTGCTCGAGCGCAGGTTCGAGTTCACCGGCATGGTCACCGGGAAGAGCCCGCGCAGGACGTGCGCCTGGCTCTCGTGATCGACCGGCTCGATGAGCGGGATGCCCGCGGCCGCGGCCACCGCGTCGGCGCCCACGGCCGGCGACATGCCGTCGAGCGTGCCCTCGGTCATGAGCACGTGCTTCGAGTTGCCGCCCGTCACCGGCTCGAGCCAGTAGGGCGCGTAGTTCACCGGATCGGTGGCGTCGACCAGCGTCTGGGCCATGGTCATCATGGGGTGGAAGGTGTCGAGCTGGTCGGCGTCGAGGTTGAGGATCGAGGCCAGCGTGGCGCGGATGTCGAGCGGGTCGACGCGGCGCAGGATGGTCTCGACCAGGATGCCCGAGGCGCCCGAGAGCACGGCGCCCTTCAGCCGCGGATCGATCGCCAGCACGATGGCCCCGGCCAGCCCGCCGTGCGAGTGACCGAAGAACACGATGGTGGCCGGGTCGAGCTTGATGGCCTGGCCGAAGGTGGTGGCGTCGGCCGCGAAATCGAAGCGCCCCTCGGTCACCATCTTCGAGAGCCACATGGTGTCGATGGCGCTCTGCCGGAAGCTCATGCGCCCCGAGCGCGGGTTCAGGAAGTTGAAGACGTCGAGGAAGCTGACGTCGGCTCCCACCCCGTCGACGGCGCGGACGCCGTGCAGCGGCTGGTCGATGCAGATCATGGCCAGGCCCTCCTGGAGGACCTGGCTCTCGTTGCCGTCGCGGCACGTGGTCCAGTCGCCGAAGGTGCCGTGCGAGTAGAGCACCACCGGCCAGCCGGCGGCGGGCATGTCGAAGTTCCGCGGGATGAGCAGGCGGAAGCGGATGGGCTCGTCGAGCTGCACGATGGGGTTGCCGTCGCCGTCGAACTTCATGTCGCCGCCGGTCGTGCGGTAGGGCTTCACGCCGCTCTGGAAGTTGGGCGTCGCGTACTCGCCGAGGATCTCGTGGAAGTGCTGGGTCTTGCCCGTGTACTTCAGATCGTGGGTGGCGCTGGTCGTGCGGCCCTCGAGGAAGTGCTCGACGACGCGCAGGTCCTTCGTCGCGTCCTGGGTCGTGAAGCAGGTCGCCGCCGCGACGTCGGCGGCCGCGAGCGCGGAAGTCGGCGGCGAGCCAGGCGCGAGCGCGCCAGCGACGCCTCGTTCTGGAGCGCGTCGGAAAACGCCGGAAGCCAGTTGCCGAGGTGCTCGTCGGCGTCCTTCACGGCGCGCGTGAGGACGGCGCAGTAGGTCGCGTGGTCGGCCAGCGGGAAGCCGTAGACCGGGCGCATGGCGAGCGTCGTGCCGATGTAGAACGGGTCGTGCGCGGCGGCGCCCGGGCCGGTGGTCGCGTGCTGCTGGAAGACGAGCGGCCAGCGCTCGCCGAAAAGCCGAGTTGGCGGCGTCGACCAGGTGCACCACCGCCTTCGGCCGCGGCACGCGCTGCTCGGACGGTGCAGCGATGGATGTCGATGGCGCCGACAGCTGGAAGTAGATGGCGCTGCCCGGCTCGAAGCCGCCGAGCACTTCGCCGGCGTAATCGACGTAGTCCGAGATGAGCGGCAGCGACTCGGGGTTCGGGTTGTCAGGAGATCGGTGCGCCGTCGTAGCCGCGGCGTGGCGATCGGTCGGCCACGCAAGTGCCGGTGAAGTCGGGGCTCGCCGGGTCGTAGCGCGCCACGCAGGCATCGGCCGCGGTGGATCGCTGCAGTCGATGCCGAGGCCGTCACCGCCGTCGGGCGGCGCGCTCGACGTTGCCGGCCGTGCTCGCGCTGGTCGTCGGCGTCGGCGACCCGGCTCGACGCGCTGTCGCACGCGACCGGACCTGCGACGAGGGCGGCGACGGCCATGCTGGCGACGGGATCCATGAGCGTGCGGGCATCGTTGACAGCCCACGGAATGGGGGAGCAGGTAGCAGGCGCAAGCTCCGGAGTCCACGTCACGGCTGAGCAAGATTCACACGCGAACGGGTGACTACCGGCACGACGCGACTGGTCGGCGGGCAGGGGAGGTGCCGAAGCACGATCTGCGCATCGAAGCCTACGGCATCGTCGACGAGCTGGAACGCGGTGATGGGCCTCGTGCGGATGGAGATCCTGAAGCCGACCGACGGCACCGCGCTGCCGCCCGAGGCGGTGGTCGAGCTCGACGCCTGGTGCGGCGCCGTGCAGCAGGAGCCTTCGATCTCGGGAGCGATCTCGCCACCCGGCTCGGAGGATCGCTGGCCGGGCCAGCCGCTGGTCGAGGCCGAGGACATCGCGCTGCTCGAGCGCTTCATCGACGCGCACAACGCCCACCTCGGCATCCTCAAGAGCTTCGTCCTGCCGGGTGGCACGCGCCTCAACGCGCTGCTCCACCTGGCGCACGGTGCCGCCGCGCCGAGCGCGCCACCTGCCGCCTCCGCGCCCACGAGCCGGTGGGCGACCTCGTCGTGCCGTGGCTGAACCGCCTCTCGGACGCGCTCTTCGTGCTGTCGCGCCGCGCCTCGCAGCTGGCCGGCGCGCCCGAGGTCCTGTGGCAGAAGTAGCCGGGGCGCGGCCGAAGGCCGCGGGGGGCCCGATCGACCCGATGACGCGCGCCGCGCTCGGCGGCGGCATGGTGCTCCTCGTCACCGTGCTCGGCAGCTTCGCCCTGGCCTACGCGCTGTCGCTGACGCTCGGCGGCATCTACGTCCCGTTCGCCATGCCGCTCGTCCTGGGCTTCCTCATCGGCGCCATCGGCGGCTTCATCGGCCGCCGCTTCGAGCTCACCCTGCGCCGCCCGGTCATCCTCGCGGCGCTGCTCGGCGCCACCATCGCCTACGTCGGCTACCACGTGCTGGCCTACATGCGCGTCGTCGACATCTGCGCCGCGCAGTGGGCGGCCCACCTGCCGAGCGACGTGCCCAAGCCCGACGCCGCGCTGGCGCTCATCGAGGAGGCCACCGGCAGGACCGGCTTCATGGCCTACCTGGCCTTCGTGTCGGAGGGCTCGGGCGCCGCGCTCTCGCCCATCGGCCTCCTCGGCCGCACCCAGCCCGGCCTCGGCGTGACCATCGCCGTCTCGGCCGTCGAGCTCGTGCTGGCCAACGTCGCGGCCGTCTACGCCATGCTGTGGCGCACGCGCGCGACCGCGCCGCCGAAGCTCCAGGCCTCCCTCGACGAGGCCGGGCTGCGCGAGCTGCGCACGGCGCTCGGCCGCCTCGACTGGGGGGGCGCCGGCCGCGTCGTCGGCGCCTCCATGCCCAGCGCCAGCGACGCCGCCTTCACGGTGAGGCTCGCGCTGACGGGCGGCGTGGCGCGCCTCGAGGTGTTCGCGCTCGGCCCCGACGGGCGCGCGCGCGAGCTGGTCGAGCAGCGCACGATCGGCGAAGCTCAGGCCGTGCTCCTGCAAGAGGCCTATCACCGTGCGCGGCTCGACGCCGGCAAGGCGGTCGCATGATCCCCGCGCTCCAGACCATCGACCTCGCGCGCCTCCTCGGCCAGCAGCGGCAGGCCGGCACCGGCGTCGCGTCGACCTCCATCGGCGGCTTCGAGGTCGAGCTGGTCCACGTCGCGCCGGGCGAGCGCTGGGAGTCGCTCGGCCGCCCCGACGAGCGCATGGCGATCGTCATGGAGGGGCTCGGCACGATCACCGTCGACGACTGGCGCGCCACGCTCGGGCCCGGGCTCGCGGCGCTGGTGCCGCCGCGGCGCAAGCTCGCGGCCGCCGCCGACGGCACGACGGCGCTGGCGCTCATGCTGGTGGCGCCGACGCCGCCCATGCCGGTCGCGGACGAGCCGGCCGCGGCGGGCGACGCGTCGCCGTCGGAAACGAGCGGCGAGTGACCAACTTCAGCGCCGTGAAAAAATCCCTTGGCGCGTGCGCGAGCGCCGGGCGGCATGCGCCTCCGCCGTGGCGACCGGATGGGGTCGTAGCCTGCTGGTAGAGCGCGAATGGCATTCACGAGGTCAGCGCCCGATCCCGCTCGGCTCCACCATCCAGTTGATGGAAGAGGCCGTCCTTCGACCGGCCTCTTCGTTTTGATCGACCGAGTTGACGACGGCACGGCGCTGGACCCGACGCGTTCGCGTTTCGCGCCGGCTTCGTGCCGGCCCGGCTCGATCGCCGCGTCGCCGCCGAGCTGGCGACCGCGACCCCGGACGCGGCAGTTCTGCTGCGCGTCCTCCGGCCGCGCGGCGGACGGTCGTCGGCTTTAACCGATGGCTTGCAGCCTTCGTCAGCTCCTCGCGCAGCCAGAGCCAATCGGTGAGGCGCGCGATGGCCACGGCCAGGGCGTTGCCGGTAGGAGCTGAACGGCAGGTTCAGCTCGATGGCCGACGCGCCGCTTGGCGGCGCGGCGAAGAAGGTGCGCTCGAGGTGACGGCGTGGTCGAGGTCGTCGCCGTCGCGCAGCGGCGCAGGCGTCGCGGAGGAGCTTCCGCAGCCTCGGCCGCGCCAGCGGCGTCGCCGGGCGGGCGCGCGCGGCCACGCGCGAGCGCACGAGCGCGCGGCGGCCAGCCGCTCGGGCCGATGGGAAGTCGGCGCAGCGGCCTGCACGCTGGTCTCGAAGGTCTCGCGATCGGCGCGTCGACGCCGTCGTCCTCAGCCAGCGGCGCGAAGAGCCCGTCCATGCACCACTCGAGCTGGTTCTTGCCGCAGGCGGTGGTGCGGATGACGCCGTAGCGGCGGCCGTCCAGATCGAAGTCGGCTTCGGGGCAGCGCGCCAGCATGCCCGGAGGCAGGGTCTGGAGGCCGTGCTCGGGCGCGAGCCAGATGCCGTAGCCGTCGCTCACCTCGGGCCGGCACACGAAGTGCTCGAACTCGAACGCCGTGAGGACGGCCGTCGACGCGGCCGGCAGCTCGAGCGTGTCCTTGTCGACGAGGAAGCGCCAGCACACCGCGCCGACCAGCTCGCCGCGCGCCTCGAGGTAGCGCCGCAGCGACGCCACGGCCGGATCGCGCGCGACGTCGTCGGCCGCGATGCGCTCGAGCCAGAGGTAGAGCGCCAGCGCCTGCGGTCGCTCGCCCTCGCCGCGGACGACGACCAGCTGCCCGCCGCGCTCGACCCAGTAGCGGAGCAGCGGCACGCTCTCCGGCCCGTGCAGCGCCTGCAGCATGGCCTCGAGCTCGGGCCAGTCGCCGGCCCGCGGCTCCGACGTGTAGAGGCCGCCGGTGTCGAAGCCCGCCAGCGGCACCTCGACGCGCCACAGGAAGGCGACCTCCATCACCAGCGCCACGCGCAGCCGCGGGTGGCGCTGCATGGCGGCGCGAAAGTGCGCCGCGGCGCGCGCCAGCAGGCGGCGTCGGAGGTGCGGGTAGCGCCAGGCCAGGTCGGCCGACAGCAGATCGCGGATGAGGTCGTGGGGCGCCAGCCCGGCCGGCCCGACGCGCATGAACGACAGGTGGCGGAGCCACTCGAAGAGGGCCGGCGCGCGCGCGGCGTCGACCATCGCCGCGATGAGCTCCTCGGTCGTGTAGCGCACGAGCGCCGCGCTCCAGAGCGCCTGGCGGTGGAGGTCGTCGGGCACGCCCTGGAGCAGGTTCTCGAGCAGCGCCTGCACGACCTCGGGCTGCGCGCCGAGCTCGAGGCGCACCTTCGGATCGCGCAGCGCCACCTCGGCGAAGAGCCCGAGCGCCAGCGGGTGGCCGCCGGTGACGCGCACGATGTCGGCCCGGCGCTCGGCCGCGACGCCGCGCCGCGCCAGGTACTCGGCCGCCGCCGCCGGCGGCAGCCCGCCGAGCGCGATGGGCTCGATGAGGCTCGACCAGGCCGCGCTCGCCGACCACCCCGAGGCGAGCGGGCTCCGGCTGGCGACGACCACGCGCAGCCCGGCGTCGAGCGTCGGCAGGAAGCGCTCGCGGAACCACGTCTCGAGCGGCGCCAGGAGCTCGAAGCGATCGATGAGCAGCACCACGGCGGCCACGAGGAGCTGGCCCAGCGCGACCTCGGAGGACGCCTCGGCCTCGGCCAGCGCGGTGGTGACGGCCCCGGCCAGCGCCGTCTCGGAGACCGCCACCTGGCCGCCGTCGAGCCAGCCGACGCGCACGCCGCGCGCCCGAGCGCCGCGCGTGAACGCGGTCAGGAGCTCGGTCTTGCCGGTCCCGCCCGGCCCGTGCACGAACGCGACGCGCCGCGGCGAGTCGGGCTCGAGCATGGCGTCGAGCCGCGCCAGCTCGGCGTCGCGGCCGACGAAGAGGCGGGCCCGCTCATCGGCGATGCGATGAGCGAGGGTGTGCGCGGGCTGGATCATCGCTTGACCTCCGCGGGGAGCGTGACGCCAGCCTACACCGGCCGTGCCGGCGCTGTCGCTCGGGCCTCGCACCTGCCTTGCAGGCTGCCCGCCTCCCACCCGAGCAATTTTCGAGCACGCTTTGGTCAATCGATCGAGCGCCGCGCTGCCATGGTCTCCGGCCACCGCCGCGCGGCCTCGCACGTCGCACGAGATACGTCGGCCGTCAGCCGGCGGCCCGGAGCGCCGGCACCGCGGCGGCTCCCCCCGAGCGAGGCCACAGGTCCTGGCCATGGCGCGAGGCCCTCTTCCAGAAGCTCGTCCGCGCGCGCACGCAGCCCGGCTTCGCCCGCGAGGCGCTCGCGCGCGCGCTGTCGCCCGACCCGACCCCCGTCGCGCGGGACGCCGAGCTGGCGGTGCTCGCCGACGCGCTGCACGCCGCCCCGGCGCCCCGCGCCTGGTCTACCTCCACGGCGCGGGCGGCGTCGGCAAGAGCACGCTGCTGCGCGAGTTCGTGGCGCGCTGTCGGGCCGACGGCGTGCGCGTCACCAGCGCCGATCTGCGCGACCTCGAGCCGACGCCCGAGACGCTCCGAACGGCGCTGGGTCGACCGTGGGCCGCGCTGCGCCGCGCACGCGGCTGCACGCCATCGTCATCGACGCCCACTACAGGCCGCGCTCGACGTCCTCGATCGCTGGCTGCGCGAGATCCTCGCTGGCCGAGCTGCCGCCGACCGCGCTGGTGGTGCTGGCGGCGCGGGAGGCTTCCCCTCGCCCGCCTGGCAGTCCGCCCGGCTGGCGCCGGACGCTCCTGCTGCCGCTGCGCGATCTCGACGAGGCCGGCGCGCGCGCCCTGGCGGGGCCCGCGGCGCGCCGGCCCGCGTCCACGGGAGGCCGTGGCGCTGACCCGCGGCCACCCGCTGGCGCTGGCGCTGGTGGCCGATCTGCTGGCGCGCGACCTCGGCACCTGCCGCTGGCCTTCGCGCACGCGCCCGACGTGGTGCGCGCTGGTCGAGCGCTTCGTCGGCACCACCGACCTGCGCGCGCGAGCGCGCCGCCCTCGAGGTGTGCGCCGTGGTGCGCGCCGCTGACGAGCCGACGCTCGCGGCCTTCGTGCCCGGCGCCGACGACGGGGCGCTCTTCCGCTGGCTCGAGTCGCGCGCGTTCATGGACTGGGCCCCGTCCGGCCTGCGCCCGCACGAGCTCGCCCGCGACGTGCTGGCGGCCGATCTGCTCCTGCGCGCCCCCGACCGCCACGCCGCCATCACGCGCGCCGCCATCGATTGCGCGGTCGAGCGCCTGCAGCGCGGCACCGTCGACCCCGATCGGGTCGTGCTCGACGTGCTCTTCATCCACCGCGGTGGCCTGGCGCTCGGCGCCGACTGGGACAGCGCCGCCGAGCTGCGCGCCGATCTCGCTCGCCCCGACGACGCGCCGGCCATCCTCGACATGGTGCGCCGCCACGAGGGCGAGGCGTCGGCCGCCTTGCGCCCACCGGCTCGAGCATACCGAGGTGCGCGTCCGCTCGCGCGCCGGCGTGGTGTTGGCCTTCGTCGCCTTCCTGGCGCTCGAGCGCGCGTGCCCGAGCGACCTCCAGGCCGATCTCGGCGATTGCGCGCCGCGTGGTGAAGAAGACGCTGCGGCCGGGCGCGCCAACCTCGTGCGCTGCGGATGGGCAAGGAGAGCTTTCACCAGGCCATGACGCCCGAGACCTCATCCTCGGCTCGCTCATGATGCGGAAGAACTTCACTCCCGGCCTGGCGCTGTCGCTGTGGCCGGTGACCGACCTCGACCACTGGGCCCGGCTCAACGAGGCGGGCATGCGCCTCGAGCGCCTGCCGCTCGCCGACTTCGAGGCCGGCGGGCGACGCCACTCGGTCTTCGGCATGGACCTGCGCGAGCGCCCCATGGCGCTGTGGCTGGCCGACTTCACGCGCCGCATGGCGAGCGGGCCGGGCGGCGCGGACCTCACGACGCCGCGCGCGGTGCTGACGCGGCCGGTCTTCGATCGCGCGCTGCGCGCCGCGCTGAAGAACCTCCACGAGCCGCGGCGGCTGGCGGCGAACCCGCTCGTGCACGGCCGCCTGGTGAGCGAGCGCGTGGGGCCGGAGGCCGACCCGACCACGCGCGCCGCGGCGCTGAAGCGCGCCATCGAGGAGGCCGCGGCCTCGCTCGCGAGCGCCCCCCGCACGGCCCCGCTGCACGCCGCCCTGCACCACACCTTCCTGGTGCCGGCGGTCAAGCAGGAGGTCGCCGCCGACGAGGTCGGCGTGTCGTTCCCGACCTACCGCCGCTACCTCGCGCGCGCGCTCGACACCATCGGCGCCCAGCTGTGGGCGCTCGAGCTCGGCGCCTAGCCGTCGTCAGTCGCTCGACGCGGGTCGTCTGCGCTGGCTCAGCCGGTGGGCCAGGGCGGCGCGCGAGCCGACGCCGAGCTTCGCGAAGATCGAGGCGAGCTGGTTGGCGATGGTCTTCGGGGAGCGATCGAGCAGGCGGGCGATCTCGTCGTTGCTGAGGCCGCTGGCGCTGAGCGTCGCCACGCGCCGCTCGCCGCGTCCGAGCAGACCGTCGTCGCTCGTGATCCCGGGCTCCTCGACGGCGACGAGGCGCTGCCCGGCGGGCTCGGCCGCAGTCGCGGCTCCGCCAGCCTCGGCGGTGGCCACCGCCAGCTCGAGCGCCTCGGACTCGCGCAGGTGACCGAGGCGCGCGAGCTCGACGCGGCCTGCGACGCCGAGCTTCCGCAGCGCAGCCCCGAGGTATGCGGCGACGGTACCGGCCGAGAGCCCGAGCGTGTAGGCGATCTGCTTGAGCGGCACGCCGCGCGACGCCAGCGTGGCGACCGCGTCCTCGCGCTCGCTCAGGCGCCGCGGATCGATGAGCCCGGCCGGGTTCTGGTAGGCGACGATGAAGCGCCGCCCGTCGCTCTCGACGCGATCGACGAGCGACCAGCGACCGCTGACGAGCCCACGCCACAGATCGAGGGCGACCTCGGGATCGGCCCGCCGCAGCGGCCCGCGCGCCGTCTCGGCCTGGACCACGGCCCGCGCCAGCGCCACGCGCCCTTCCAGCGTCGCCGCGCGGCCGACGGCGTACGCGACCTCGCCCGACGGCGTGAGCACGGCCTGCGGGTCGTCGGCGGTGCCCTGCTCCAGGCGCCTGCGCAGCCGCCAGCCCGTGGCCAGGTGGGGCAGCAGGCGATCCCACAAGCGCCGCTGTGTCGCGTAGGTCCGACGGCGACGCGGCGACGGCGCGCCGATGACGATGAGCCCGCTCACGCCGTCGGGGAACGTCGCCGACACGCCGTCGACCAGGCCGGCGCGCTCCATCTCGGCCTGCAGCGCAGGGCGCGCCTCGACCGGCACGAAGCGCGGATGAACTCGGAGCTGCTACCGAAGCGCCCGACGTCCTCGAGCAGCATGCGCACGAACGGCGGCGGGTAGGACGTGAGCGCGCGCAGCGAGAAATCGACGACCGACGCGGGGCCGCCGAGATTCTGGGTCAGCTCGGCCGTGAACGCGTCGCCGGGCGTCGCCTGCAGCACGAAGAGCTGCAGCCCGAGCCCGTCGTCGAGCGCGCCGCGCGCCGCCGCCAGCACGCCGAGCGCCCAGGCGTCGGCGCCCTGGACGACGCGGTAGCCGGACTCTACGACGTCGATCGCGAAGCTCGCGTCCATCGGCCCATCCTAGGCCCCGTGGGCCCGACCGCAACGACGCGACCTCACGTCGCGGGCCTCGGCACCGACGGTGGCGCGATGGTCCCTGCGAAATACCCATCGCGTGAGCACGACGATGGCCGCGGCGCCAATCGACCCTTCGCGATGCCCATTGTGCGCTGGCGGCCGGGCCCGGCATCACCGACCATGTCCCGCCCTCCCCGTCTCGCCACACGGTCGCGGGTGTGAGCGGTTTTCGATCATTCTTTGGTCACCACCGACCCGCGCGCCGGCTGCAAAGTCGCACGTGCTGGCCTTCCGGACCGTCCGCGCGCGGTCGGTCCCGCAGCCACACCGCAAGGACACACGCACATGCAGGCATCGACTCCCGCGGCCATGCCGCGCGCCCAGGCCCCGCAGCAAGGCGATGGACCCGCCATGACGAACGGGGAGGCGAGGAAGCGTGAGCTCCGCGGCATGTCGTTCGAGGACGGCGAGCGCGCGCTCCAGCCCGCGAGCGGGCCGGCGCCGGTGCAGATGTCCGGGGGCCCGGCGCCGGCGGCCGCGACCGGCACGAGCTGGATGGACAAGAAGCTCGCCGACTACCAGGGCCCCTCGGGCGAGGAGCTCATCGCCACCGCGCAGGGGACGCCCGTCGCCATGCGCGGGTCGAACGGCGCCGCGGCGACGGTGGACGCGCTGACGGCGCAGATCGGCGGCGAGCGCGACCAGGCGCGGCAGGACCTGCAGACCGTCATCGCCGAGCGCGAGCCGCTGCTCGACGCCATCGACGCCGCCAAGGCCCATCCGCCGGCGGACCCGGTCAAGGCCGAGGCGGATCTGAAGGCCATGGAGGACCGCCGGAAGGAGCTCGAGGCGCGCGAGGCGGCGCTCACGTCGACCATCGAGAAGGCGCAGACCGACCTCGACGCCGTCGCGAACCCGGGCACGCCGGTGGCGACGCTGCAGACGATCGCCGCGCGGCGCGGCACTGGCTCCGGCCAGAGCGGCGCCCAGAGCGAGACCTTCACCTTCGGCAAGGAGGAGAAGAAGGCGATGGGCGGCGCCGGCGGACCGGACACGACCGTCACGACCACCAGCGAGCAGGTGGGCGGCGCCACCGGCACCACCACGACGAGCCGCGAGGACTCGCTGACGAAGCGCGTCGACAGCACGACGACCTCGCTCACGCGCGGCGACCTCACCGAGACGACCGGCTCGTCGACCACCACCGGGCTCGTCGACGGCGGCGTCGGTCGGAAGAAGACCGAGAGCCAGGAGACCAAGGTCGGCGACGACAGCGTGTCGCACGCGACCTCGTCGAGCACGACCCTCGGGGCCGGCGGCCTCACCCACGCCACCAGCGAGTCGCACAGCAGCACGACCGGCGGCAAGACGGAGAGCAGCGAGACCTCGAACGCGTGGCAGGTCGGCCCGGGCGGCGTCTCCAACACGAAGACCGCCAGCGTCACCAACGCCGACGGCAGCGGCACGTCCCAGAGCACGTCGCAGGGGGTCGAGCGCGGCAAGGGCAAGGTCGGCGTCACGAGCTCGAGCTCGAACACCGAGACGGCCGCCGACGGCTCGTCGACCGAGAACAAGCGCGACGTGAAGGCGGGCGTGAAGACCGGCAAGGACGGCGTCGGCGCCTACGGCCAGACCGATCTCGAGAAGACCCACACCACCGCGGGCGGGCTGAAGGTCGGCGCGGTGGCCGGCCTGTCGGGCAACGTCGGCTGCAACATCGCCGTCGAGCCGGGCACCAACCCGCCGAAGTACCGCATCAGCATGACCATCTCGTGCGGCGGCAGCGTGGGCGCCAAGGCCAGTAAGGGCAAGGACGCGCACCTCGGCGGCAACGCCAAGGTCGCCGCGAGCGGCACCTTCAGCCGCAGCTACCTCCTGCCCGAGGCCGAGGCGGCCGCCTACGTCGAGCGCCTGAAGGCGGCCAACGGCGGCTCGGCCAGCGGCCCGGAGCGCGAGCTGGCCATCATCGCCACCGGCGTCTCGGGCGGCTGGGACAAGGCGGCGGCCATGATCGACGGCGTCGAGGCGGCCGTCGGCGACCCCGACGCGCAGGCCGGCATGCAGGAGGGCGAGAAGGTCGACCTCTCGGCGCAGGTGACGGCCAGCGGCGGCGTCGACGCCGGCGTCGGCGGCTTCGGCGTGACGGCCGGCGTCGAGCACACGAGCGACATCGACTTCAGCGTCGAGAAGAAGGACGGCAAGCTCGTCTACGACAAGAAGGTCGGCGACAAGGACGGCTACAACCTCGGCGGCAGCGTGAAGGAGGGCGTCGTGGGCGGCGGCGTCGGCTATGGCGCCTACCAGAAGAGCGCGCACGGCTACACCATCGTCCTCGATCCGAAGGCGGCCGACTTCAAGCAGCTCCAGGCCGAGCTCAGCGCGGCCAAGAGCCAGGCGGCCCTCGACGCCTTCGCCAAGGCTCACCCGCAGTACGTCACGGCCACGACGGTGACGACCGGCCACGGCAACAACGTCAGCGGCAACGTCGGCATCGGCCCGGTGAGCCTCGAGATGGGCGGCAGCGGCAGCTTCGAGGAGACGGAGACCACCGACAAGGACGGCAAGAAGACGAAGCACGTGGTCGGCCAGAACTCGGACAACGCCTCCCTCGGCGCGGGCGACTACAAGATCGGAACGTCGACGACCGAGACGGCGGTGGCCGACGTCGATGCGGAGGGCCACGCCACGCTCGACGCGTTCACGACCAAGACCGACACCAACGCCGAGAAGTGGCTCACCGCCAACGTGCCCGGCATGGCCGACAAGCAGGACCAGAGCACGCTCGCCAAGGTGGCGGGCGCCAAGGAGGACGCCGACACCGACGAGGTCCACATCGCCGGCATCCGCGCCAAGGACAGCGACATCGGCGGCATCATCTACACGGCGCGCGATCTGTCGGCGTGGATGAAGTGCTGCCCCGACCCGAGCTACATCGACGAGTGGCGCGCCACCTGGCGCGCGGTGAGGCGCGCCGGCGACGACCACGGCGCGGTGGCGGGCGCGCTGGCCAAGTTCGTCGGCAAGATGGGCGGCGGCAAGCAGGCCATCGTCGAGTCGCTCGTCCGCGGCGACTCCGGCCTGGGCGGCAACAAGTACGAGTTCCCCGAAGGGCTCGGCGATCTGAAGGCCGAGTACACCGCGGTGGCCAGCGACGATCCCGGGCCGAACCTCGAGAAGCTCTTCAAGGACCAGGGGCAGGGCCCGGCGGTCGAGGCCGCCCAGGCGCTGGTCGCGAGCTGCGACAGCCTGAAGGCGCGCTTCCTCACCTCGCGCGAGAAGTTCGAGGACAAGGCCGCCTTCGGCGAGATGCTGAACGCGGTCCAGCAGCGCAAGGAGAGCCTGCTCGGGCGCATCCGCGTGTGGAAGGGCGGCAAGGCCGACGACCTGTCGAAGGACGAGTGGATCGATCGCTACAACGGCCTCCTCGAGAACTGCATGGCCGACAAGGACCAGGAGACGGTGCTCTTCGATCGCATCGCCGCGACCTTCGACAGCGACGGCAAGCAGGGCCTCTCCGGCTGCGCCGAGGCCACGCCGATGGTCAACGAGCTCGACGCGCTCTACCTGCAGTGGGACCCGAAGTACGCCGAGATGGCGCGCATCGCCCAGGAGCACGACTTCGGAAAGAACGTGTACTGGAACTACAAGCCGGACCGCGCGCGCTACCGCGTGGCGCGCGCCGGGAAGCCGCCCGGGCCGCCGAGCGCGGCGAAGCCGGAGACCCACGACTACCGGAAGAAGGACCCCGGGCCCAAGGGCGTCGAGTACGACCCCGCCAAGCTGAAGAAGGAGAACGAGCAGCTCTTCAAGAGCGACGCCGACCGCACGCGCGCCGCCATCCCGCAGGCGAAGAACATGGCCAACGGGGCGCGCATGCGGCTCCAGGCGTGGATCCACGACCACTTCGTGGCCGGCGCGCAGGACGCCTGGGACCAGGGCGAGGCGTCGCTCGGGTTCGCCGGGCGCGAGGAGGGGCGCATGGGCAAGGACACGAGCGACGGCGCGATGCAGACGTGGGGCGTCAGCATCGCCAACGCCTACCAGCAGGCGGCGCAACACTTTCAGACCGGGCTCGCGCTCTACCCCAAGGGCAACGGCGGCTGGCCGGCGCCCAAGTGACCGCGGGCACGCCGGTCGAGCGCGGCGCGGGCCGCCGCCAGCACGCCGAGCGCCCACGGGCCCACTGACCGGAGCGTGCCACCGCTCCTCCGCGCCTCCACGCCGCGATACCTGCCGAAGACCGCGCCGGTACGGCAGGCCGGCGGGTCGCTCGCGGGGCGGGGGCGCGCGTGAGCAGTTTCCGAACAATTTTCGGCCAGCGTCGGCGCGCGCGCGGATGCCATAGTCGCGTGCGCTCGGAGCCGGCCCACCCGCCCGCGCGCGGTCGGTCCCCGCCACGCCACACCGCACGCAACGATGGCGACGCCGGGCATCGCCGGCCGCGTGACCCGCAGTCACCCAGGAGCACCTGATGGTCGCGACCACGAACGATCGCACGAACGTCCCCGTCCAGCGTCAGCAGGCCGGCGACGGTGCCCAGGACCCGACCGCCGGCACCGACCCGAAGGCCAAGCTGCGCGGCCTGGGCTACGACGATCAGGTCGCCGCCCTCAAGCCTGCCGACGGCCCGCCTCCTCCGGACCGGCGCGTGCAGAAGAAGGAGGACGCGGCGCCCGCGGCCGACAAGGCGCCGCAGAAGACGCGCAGCCAGATCCTGCGCGACCAGGCCTCGAAGATGGAGACCATCGACGACCTGATGAGCTACGGCGCCTTCGACTGGGAGATCACCGACGCCGATGCCACCAAGGCGCTCTTCCTGCTGGCCTGCATGCCCGACGGCGAGGCGCCGGTCGTGGTCCAGAACATGAAGCCGAAGTCCATGAACCGGCTCGTCGACAACGCGCCGGCGGACGCCCGGGTCAAGTACCCGCTGAGCTACATCACCGTCATCACCATGGGCAACCGCGTGGCCGAGGTCGAGCAGGTGCTCGACTACCACCCGTCGCTCGCCGGCGTGACTCCGAAGCACGCGGGCCGCGCCGAGATCGGCTGGCTCATGGCGAAGGTCTCGAGCCCGTTCGTGAAGCGCATGGGCCAGAACGCGAACGGCGCGCCGTGGTTCCAGCGCTGGCTCGAGCTGACGCCCGAGCCGCAGAAGGCGAGCGTCACGGCGGCCTTCACGGCGGCACAGCAGGAGAAGAAGGACGCCGACGCGGCGCAGGCGCAGCGGAAGGCCGAGGAAGAGCGCATCGCCAAGAAGTTCGACCCGACCAACAAGGACGCCGACAAGGACACGAAGTCGCTGCTGGCGCGCGTCTCGACCATCCAGGAGCTGCTCTCCTACTCGGTCGGCGACATCTGCATCACCGACGCCGACGCGAAGAAGGTGCTCGGCCTCCTGAACATGGCCGACCCCGATGCCATCCGCTTCGCCGTGAGGCAGCTCGACAAGGGTCCGTTCATGGACCGCTTCATCGACAACCTGAACCCCAACGACCGCTGGCAGAACAAGCGCACCTTCCTGAACATCATGGCGGCGCGCGCGCCCGAGAAGAACATCAAGTACGTCACCGAGCTCCTGAGCTACGGCGTCTTCGACTGGGCGGTCACCGACGAGGAGGCGCGGCTCGCGTTCTACCTCGTCAAGACCATGCCCAAGGACGTGCGGGACAAGTTCAAGGTGCAGGACGGCGGCAAGTGGTGGGGTCGGATGGAGGAGAACCTCGATCAGGACACCAAGACCGCCAAGGACGCGCACTTCTACGACAACAAGGAAGAGGTCCAGAAGAAGAAGCTCGAGTTCAAGGACGGCGGCAAGACCATGGCAGAGGGGCAGCTGCGCATGGCCATCGAGATGCTCGTCCGCATGGGCGAGGAGGACTTCGTCGAGAAGGAGTTGCAGGGGCTCGGGTGGGACAAGGCGCCCGAGCGCGACTGGATCTACAAGGAGTACGGCTTCGCCAAGAGCGGCGCCGCGCGCGACCCGAAGGTGTGGAAGACCTTCAAGGACAAGACCGCCGGCGAGAAGTTCGTCGACGGGCTGGCGCAGGTCGGGGCCGGGGTGGGCATCGCCGCGTCGGCGCTCGGGCAGGCCCTCATCAGGGACCCGATCGAGGCCGCCGTGACCGGCGGCAAGGTCGGCATGGACCTCGACCTCAACCTGGCCCAGACCGCGAACGGCGGCGACCTCGAGGGCATGAAGCTGGCCTCGAAGGACAAGACCAAGGAGGGCAACAACCAGCTCCACCTGGGCTTCGACATCCCCAACTACAAGGCGTCGATCTCCGTCGCCAGCCTGTCGATCGCCAGCGTCGCGAAGCTGGTCGGCGACACGCGCGTCACGACCGGCGCCATCGACGTCGACGCCTTGCAGCTCGACATCAAGTGGCCCAGTCCGTCGAGCCCGGAGGCCTACTACAAGCTGACCCTCAAGGGCCTCGGCGCGCACGACATCTGGCTCACGACCGAGACGGCGATGACCGGCATCGGCTCGGTGCGGCTGTCGGAGCTGTCGCTCTTCGCCAAGCCCATCGGCGCCATGCCGCAGGACAAGATGGCGTTGATGGGCGGCGTCCTGAAGGACGTGCAGCAAGCGCTGACGCGGCTCATCGGCATGATCGACGCGAAGGACCCGCAGCCCGAGCAGATCGGCGCCAAGATGGGCAAGGACTTCATCGGCGCGGCCGACGCGCAGGTGTCGCTCGGCGCGCTCGAGGTGAAGGACGTCGCGCAGTCGGCGGGCGGCTACGTCGGCACCGTCGCGGCGCAGGGCCTGCAGGTGTCGATGTCGTCGAAGAGCAAGGGCGACGCCGTGCGCGCGCGCCTCGCGGCCATCGCCGAGGAGGAGAAGAAGGAGGGCAAGCTCGATGACAAGGTGAAGGCCGAGAAGGCCGAGCTCGAGGCCTCGCTGCCGGCCATCATCGCGCTCGAGAAGCGTCGCGCCGAGCTGCTCGCCAAGAAGACCAAGGACGGCGAGCTGCAGCCGGGCGACGCCGAGGAGCTCACGCACACCAACGACCAGCTCATGATCTCGACGGCCGAGGTCGGCGTGAAGGGCCTCCAGGTGAAGGATGTCGACTCCGGCGGCGTGAAGGCCGAGTCGCTCGAGGTCGCCGATCTGAAGGCCAAGGTGAGCGGCGAGCGCAACCCCGGCAAGGAGGCCGGGGCCATGGACATGCTGCCGAAGGGGCAGAAGCCGAAGCCCGACAGCAAGGTGCAGGTCGAGCTCAGCGTCGGCAGCGTGAAGGGGAGCAAGCTCGTCCTGTCGGGCAAGAGCAAGCTCGAGTCGTACGAGGCCAAGATCAACGAGGTCCAGGCCCAGATCGACGCCAAGAGCGCGACCCCCGACGACGTCAAGCTCTACGAGTCGCTGAAGAACGAGCTCCGCGACCAGCGCGTGCACGAGAAGATCATCCGGCGCGACGAGCTCCACCTGAAGGGTCCTTCGGCGCTCTTGGCACCGGAGCTCCAGGAAGAGCTGGAGCGCCTGGAGAGCGAGCTCGAGGAGTGGGTCGGCAAGGCCCCGAGCACGTCGATCGACTCGCTGTCCGCGGTGGGTAAAGACGGCAAGCCGGCGCTCGCGGGCAAGGTCGACGTCGCCACCGGGCGCATGTCGGTCGACCTCGCCGACGCCGAGGTGAAGGGCGTGCGGACGGGCGACATGAAGATCGACTCGGCCCACGTGAAGGGCCTGTCGGCGACCGCCGGCGCGGGCGCGGACCTGCGCGGCGGCGGGCTCAGCGACATCACCAAGACGCTCACCGACGCCAAGGCCGACGTCGAGAAGCTCGAGGTGAAGGGGCTCGAGCTCGGCGGCCGGCCCCAGTCGGTGGTGCTGCAGGAGGAGGCCGAGAAGCTGACGCTGAAGCAGCGCCTGAACCCGAAAGACCTCGGGCCCGACGACACCAAGCGCCTGGCCGAGCTGCCGCCGCTCATCGCGGCGGCGCGGAAGGACGAGACGCGGCTCGCCGAGCTGCGCGCGCTGCAGCAGAACGACCCGGCCAAGTTCACGCCGGCCTTGGAAGCGGAGCTGCGCTCGCTCGCCGACCGCGCCGACCCGAAGGTCACGCGCGTCGCGTCGGCCGAGATGAACAACGTGTCGCTGAAGCTCGACACCAAGTCGGGCCAGGTGGAGGTCGGCGCCGGCAAGGAGGGCAAGGACGGGGCGGCCGGGGCGCCGGCGCTGAAGGTCGACGGCGTCGAGATCGGCCAGAAGCGGCCCGACGGCAGCATCGCGGCGTCGACCAAGATCGAGTCGGCCCAGATCGCGAGCATCGGCGTGTCGGCCAAGGCCGAGGGTGGCCCGGGGGTGGCGGGCCTCGACTCGCTGATGGACCCGAAGAAGCTGAAGGACCTGCAGGGCCAGGTCGACGTGAAGGGCATCGAGATCAAGAACCTCGAGCTGCGCAGCAAGACCGTGTCTGCCGAGCTCCAGGCCGAGCTCGACGCGCTCACCGAGAAGCAGACGAAGAACGCGGCGGCGATGTCGCCCGAGGACCAGAAGACGCTGGCCGAGCTGCCGGCCAAGCTCCAGGAGGCCAGGGCCGGAGAGGCGCGCCTCATCGAGCTCCGGCGCATGCAGGAGCAGCACCCCAAGGAGTTCGGCGAGAGCAAGGACCTCGGCTGGGAGCTGAAGGCGCTGGCCGCCAAGTACGACCAGGGCGCCCGCAAGATCGGCAAGGTCGAGGTCGGGGAGGTGAGCGCCAAGGCCGACACCAAGGCCGGCAAGGTCGAGGTCGGCGTGAAGGGCCAGGACGGCAAGCCGGCCGTGAAGATCGAGGGCGTCGAGATGGGCAAGGTCGGCCCGGACGGCCAGATGGTGACCGACACCAAGGTCGCGGCCGTGAAGCTCGACTCGCTCGACGCCTCGCTCGAGACGAGCCCGGGCGCGGCGGCGCTCCTCGACCCGATGAAGTCGGACAAGCTCAAGGCCGACGTGAAGGGCAAGGGCTTCGAGGTGAAGGGCGTCGAGAAGGGCAAGGCCGGCGAGGCCGGCTCGATGAAGCTCGACAAGGCCAGCCTCGACCAGGTGAGCGCCGGCTACGACAAGGCCGACGGCGGCAAGGCGAGCCTCGAGCTGCAGGGCATGAAGCTCGAGAACTTCGAGATGGCCTCGACCAAGCTGGCCGACCTCGAGCTGCGGCTCGGCGAGCTGCTCGGCAAGGCGCGGAGCGGCATCGAGCTCACGCCCGACGAGAAGGCCGAGCTCGATCAGCGCAAGCTCGAGTACGCCGAGTACAACGACCTCAAGCAGAAGTTCGCCACCGCCATCAACAAGCAGTGGCGGAAATACTACGGCGACAAGCTCGCGGCCTGGGAGAAGGTGAAGCTCACCGGCGCCAAGAAGGCGGAGCTCGGCAAGCTCTCGGTCGCGGCCTCGGACCTCGGCAACAAGGCCGGGCCCAAGGTCGACGCGAGTCTCGACAAGCTGAAGGCCGAGGGCGTCTCGGCCGGGGACACGACCCTGAACGCCGCCAGCGTCGGGCACGTCGACTTCCACGGCAAGGACATGCTCGACGCCGACAAGCGCGACATCAAGGCCGACGTGAAGGAGCTCGAGGCCTCGGGCCTGAAGATGCCGGGGACCATGGTCGGCAAGGCCAAGGTCCAGGAGACCAACATCGCGCTGAAGGGCAAGGACCTCGACGTCAAGGGGCGGCGCGCCAGCGTGTCCGGCGCCTACTCGGGCGGCGCGGGCGTCGGCGGCGCCAGCGTCGGCGGCTTCGGCGTGGCCATCCGCGGCATGGGCACCGAGCACGAGACGACCTCGACGGCGCTGGCCGGCGTGAACGCGCAGGGCATCTCGAAGGGCGAGGTCGGCGGCATGACCACCATCGGCAAGGCCCACGCCGGCGGCATCATCCTGCAGAGCGGCAAGGGCGGCGGGCCGGGCGGCAGCACCAAGGTCATCGACGGCGACGTCGAGGACCTGAACCGCACGACCACCGACAAGGACGGCAAGGTCACGACGGCGCACCTCGACAGCGCCCACGTCGACCAGGCCGTCATCCGGCCGGGCAAGAACGGCAACACGCTCATCAGCGCCGACGGCGTGAAGGTCGACGGCGTCGACTTCTCCACCGACAAGAAGAACGTCGGGCTCGGGTCGAGCGAGTCGACGAAGGCCCGCGTCGACAGCGCCTCGGTCGGGCACGCCGACCTCGACCTGCGCAAGGACGGCATGTCGGTCGACGCGACCGACGTCAAGGCGAAGGGCGCGGGCTACTCCAGCTCGAAGAGCTACGGCAACGGCCAGAAGCAGTCGGAGATGACCGCCGGCGTGGGCGCGGTCGACGCCACCGGCGTCCACCTCGAGACGCACGACGACGGCAAGGGCACGAGCAGCCTCGGCGTCTCGGCCAAGGGCCTGAAGGTCGACGACGCCAGCTACTCGAACACGACCTGGGCCGGCGACGGCAGCAAGAAGACCGAGACCACCGCTGGGGTGAAGTCGCTCGAGGCGTCGACCAAGAGCGAGGACCCGAAGGCCGAGGCCGTCGAGTTCGGGATGCAGAACAACGCGGACGGGTCGAGCCGCATGAAGGCCTCGGTCGACGAGGCGACCATCAAGGGCGCGCACTACGACGACAAGGCCTACGATGACGGCGGCCGCGTGAAGAAGGAGACGTCGGCCCATGCCGACCGGGTCGACGCGTCGGGCGTGAAGGCCGACGTGAAGACGACGGCCGGTGGCGACACCCAGTACGACGTCGGCGCCAAGAAGCTCGCGGCCAAGGGCGTCGGCTACAAGGAGGAGAAGGACGGCAAGGTCGTGCGCTCCGTCGACGGCGTCAACCAGGACAGCCTCGCCGGCGTGAAGCAGGCGGGCATCAACCAGCACGCCGACAGCAAGGCCGACGTGAGCGTCACCGACCTCGAGGTCCACGGCGACAAGGACCAGATCTACGCCGAGTACGGCACCATCCGCGGCGACTCGCTCGTCTTCAACGACGCCTCGAACCCCGAGAGCAAGGTCAAGGCGGTCCTCACCTACTTCCAGTTCGGCGAGGCCGGCGGCCCGAAGAGCAAGGTCGCCTTCGACAAGAACACCGGCAGGATCGACGGCGACCTCTACTCGATCAAGATCGGCGACAAGAGCCAGATCGACTTCGGCAAGGACCCGCAGTCGATGGTGCACTTCAACGACGAGCTCTCGGCCGGCACCGTCAAGCTCGAGAAGTTCGACCCGATCCACGTCACGACCGCCGGCAGCAAGCTCGAGATCGGCGACATCAAGGGCGTCAGCGTCCTCTACAACTCGACCGACCGGCGCGTGTTCGTCACGGGCGGCACGCTGGAGAAGCTGAGCGTGCAGGGCCTGGGCGGCGGCGACAAGGACGGCAACGGCGACGAGGCGGTGGTCGGCTATGAGGGCGCGCACGTCAAACAGGTCAAGGTGTTCGAGCGCGACAAGACCGAGAAGGACTCGAAGACGCTGGACAAGTTCGGCCGAGGTCAACGACCTCGACTCGGAGAGCGGCAAGGTGGTCCTGGCCAGGGAGGGGCGAGGGCCTGAAGCCGGTCTTCGCGCGCATCGACGGGCTGGATGCGAAGGGCATCAAGCTCGACCTCGACCTGCGCGACGACCCGAACCTGAGCGACGAGGAGCGGCAGAAGAACGCCGACGCGAAGGCGGCCGCCGCGAAGGACAAGAAGGAGCACTGGCAGGACGAGAAGTACAAGACCGACCTGTCGGTGCTCGACAAGACCAACGGCAAGGTGAAGGTCAGCCTGCCCATCGGCGTGCTGACCAACGGCGACCGCAAGTCGGAGAGCGAGAAGGACGGCCTCCTCGACGACATCAAGCAGGGCGCCCAGAGCCACAAGGTGGACCTCGAGCTCGAGCTGAAGGACGGCAAGATCAGCAGCGACGATCTGAAGCTCGAGCTCTTGAAGGTCGGCTTCCCGATCGCCGGCGAGCTCGCCTCGCTGGGCGCGCACGAGCTGCTCACGGTCGAGCGCGTGCGGAAGCTGCTCGAGGACAAGGTCATCAACACCGCCCCCAGCGACAAGAAGAACGAGTGGGTGCAGAGCATCGAGTTCGACGTGCAGGCCCAGGTCCAGGAGAAGGGCCACGTGAAGATCGGCCCCGACTTCGAGGGCGACGTGAAGGCCGGCAGCACGATCGGCGCCAAGACCGAGGGCGACGGGCTCGGCAAGCAGATCACCGTCGACGGCAAGGACGTCGGGGCCGAGAAGGTGAAGCTCATGAACGGCGACGTGCGCGTCGACGACCTCCAGAGCGACACCCTCCACGTCGAGGTGAAGGACCTCGAGGGCAAGTACCCGGAGGTGAAGGCCGACATCGAGGGCGCGAAGCTCAAGAACGTCGAGTACGGCGACGCCGGCAAGGGCGACGCGGCCATCGCCAAGGCCGGGGCCCAGACCGGCCCGGACGGGGTCGTGCAGAAGCCGAAGTCGATCGACGAACAGGAGAAGGAGGCCAAGGACGTGGCCAAGAAGAACGCCGAGGAGGCGAAGAAGAAGGCCGGGTCGTAGCGGGCGGCCGGGCCCGGTGGAGGCTCGGCGTTCGCGCGGGCTCGGCTTGACGGCGATGGCCGCCGTGGTAGTTGGTTGGGCCATGCGCGTGCTCTTCGGGTTCGTCCTCGCCGCTGTGACCGTCATCACGTCCGTCCAGGCCTTCCAGGCGTGCGACTCGAACACCGGCTGCACCGACGACTACGACTGCGATCAGGCCTTCGTCTGCAAGCTCTCGACGAAGTCCTGCGAGCCGTTCGTGTGCAAGGAAGACGCGGACTGCGACGGCTCGCTCACCTGCAACGACAACGAGTGCAAGTGATCGGTCGGGAGACCTAGCGCCTCGCGGCGAGGGTCTCGCCGAGCTGCGCCGCCGTCACGCGCCGGACGGCCGACTTCGGGAAGCGCGCGCGGAAGGCCGGCTCCCCCGCCGCGACGAGGCTGGCCAGCGCGGCGCGCTTCGGGCGGACGTTCTCGGGCCGCGGCCGGAGCGCGTCGTGGCGCGTCGGGACGGCGCGGCGGTTGTACGGGCAGACCTCCTGGCAGAGGTCGCAGCCGAAGACGTGCGGGCCGAGCGTCGCCGGGTCGATGACCGCGGCCGGCGACTCGCTCTCGATGGTCCAGGTGGCGATGCAGCGGCGCGCGTCGAGCACATAGGGCGCCGGGAAGGCGGCCGTCGGGCACACGTCCATGCAGCGCGTGCAGCTCCCGCAGTGGTCGGTCTCGGGGGTGTCGTGCGCCAGCTCGAGCGGCGTCAGGATGGTCGCCAGGAAGAACCAGGTGCCCGGGCCGGCGTGGTCGGCGGCCGCCTCGCGGGCGGTCGGCAAGCGCCGGACGAGCAAGGAGCTCTTGCCGATCCAGCCGAGGCCGGCCGCCTGGGCGAAGGCCTTCTCGAGCACCGGGCCGGTGTCGACGAAGCAGCGGTGGCGCTCGCTGGCGATGTGGCCGAGCTCCGGGTCGTCGGCCAGCCGGTGCGCCAGCGCGACCAGCATCTTCTTCACCACCAGGTGGTAGTCCTTGCCCTGCGCGTAGCGCGCGATCCATGCCTCGTCGTCGCTCGGCGCGAGCTCGGTCACGCCGGGCACGTCGGGGCTCGCGTACGACACGCCGAGCGCGATGACCGAGCGCGCCTCGGGCCACACGTGGCGCGCGTCGGCGCGCAGCTCGGGCTTGTCGGCGAGCCAGCCCATGGCCGCGCCGTAGCCGGCGTCCATGGCCGCGCGATAGCGGGCGTAGGCCTCGGGCAGCGCGGTGCCGGTGATGCCGCAGAGGTCGAAGCCGACGTCCCGGGCGAGCGCCTTCACGCGCGCGGCGCGCCGCCTCCCCTCCTCCACCGTGTCGTCGCTGGCCACGCTGCTCCCTGCCCCGCCGCTCGCGGACCGACGCATCGCGCGCCGGCGGCGGGCCATGGTGGGGAGTGCGCGGCCCGCCGGTCAAGCGGGGAGAGCGCCGCGCGCGTGACGGTGCGACGCGGCGCTCTCTCGGCCGACGCTCAGTTGGCGGTGGCGCCGAACTCGCGCAGGCACGTCTGCGAGACGTTGCTGCCATTGGTGCCGCTGCCGGCATCCAGGTAGTTCACGAAGGCCATCTCGAACGACGGGTCGAGGTTCAGCGCCGTGAGCTTGAGCGAGGTTCCGGTGGCCGCGTCGAGGTCGGTGACGGTGGCGCTGAGGCTGTTGCCGGCGCCCTTGTCGTAGCTCACCACCAGGCGGTAGTCGTGGCCGGGCGCGGCCTAGAAGTCGGCCGTCAGGAGGCGCGAGCTGGCCTGGCGGTTGTCCCACAGCTCGAGGCGGCTCTGCGTGGCGCCGATCGAGGTGACGGTCGCCGCCACGAACTCGCTGCCGAAGCCGATCGACTGCATCAGGAAGGCGTCGGGGCCGAGCGTCAGCTCCCAGGTCATGGTGGCCGTGGTCCAGCTCGCGAGCGGGCTCTTCCAGAAGAGCTGACGCGCGCCGGGCGACGACTGGCAGGCCTGGCCGCCGCCGAGCGTGAACGTGCCGAAGCCGCCGGTGGCGTTCCACTTGTCGCTCGGGCTGACGACCACGCCGGTGCCGTCGAAGCTGTCGGCGAAGCGCGGCGGCGCCGGGTTCAGGTCGCAGCTCGGGTCGCTCGTGGCCGCCGTGCCGGTGCCGCTGCCGTCGAACTCCGAGCACATGACGACCACCGGCTCGACGCCGCCCATGGCGTTGCCGTGGTAGCCGGTCGCGACGGCGGCGCTGCCGAGCGCGTTCTTCTGGCACACGCCGGCCCCGTCCTGGGTCAGCGTCGCGGCCATGTCGATGTACGGATAGGCCAGGCCGGTCGCGGTCGGGACGCCGTTCACGAAGCCCGTGTCGCCGTCGTTGGCGGTGGCGCTGAGCGCGAGCGAGCAGCTCCCGCCGGCCGCGGCCAGGTCGTCGACGCTGAGCGCCAGGTTCCAGTAGAGCTTGTTGCAGTCGCCGGCCGCGCCGCAGCCGAGGTCTTCCTGGCCGCGGTAGACGGCGTAGTGGAGCACCTTGCCGTCGGTGCCGACGACGCTCCGCTCACCGGGCGCGCCCTTGGGGTCGACGTTGAACCTGGTGGCGCCGCCGTTGCAGGTGACGTCGATGCGCGAGTAGAGGAGGTTCGTGGCCACGTCGCTGCCCGCGCCGGCGGTGCAGGCCAGGCCCACGACGGCGGTCCAGTCGCGGTCGCCGTCGCCGCCGAAGATGAGCTTGATGCGATCGTCGCTGGCGACGTCGTAGCAGGTGTCGAGCTTGGCCGAGCAGAAGACGTCCTCGAAGTTCACGGCGACGTCGAAGAAGCCCTGGTCGGCGGCGCGCATGACGGTCAGGTCGAAGTCGACGCGCGTGTCGGCGTTGGCCGAGCAGTCGGCCTGCACGGTGCAGCCGTTCGGGCACGGGTCCTGCCACGCGCCGATGTCGGCCGCGCCGCCGCCGACGCGCAGCGCCGCTCCGCCGTCGGCGTAGATGCCGTCGACCCACAGCGTGACGGCGTTCTGCACGCCGTTCAGCGCGTTGCCGTCGGAGTCCGAGGTGGCGTCGCAGGTGCCGATGTAGGTGAGGGCGCCGCCGGCGCCGTCGCCGTACTGGTCGGAGCACACGGTCGTGGCGTCGACCGGGCCGCCCGAGCCGGTGTGGGTGGCCTGCACGCCGCCGACCTTGGTGATGGTCGTGTCGCCGAGCGACCAGACGGTGCCGTCGGCGTTCCGGACCTCGATGTCGTAGCAGACGCGGTCGATGTTCTGGAAGCTGAGCGGCGCGATGGCGATGGCGACGCGGTCGCCGGGCTGGGTGGGCGCGGCCTGGTCGGCGCACGCCGAGAGCGCGGCCAGCGCGAGGGCAGACGAAGAGATGCACAGACGGAGCATGGAGCTTCCTGCAGGGGGATGACGGTTTGGCTGCGCCTCGTCGCCAGGGGGAGGCCGACGAGGGGCGGCCACCGTAGGCGTTTCGACGGCGCCGTCGCCACGC
>JAXLYZ010000058.1:0-61389 GCA_046351155.1 Myxococcota bacterium | reverse complement strand
GCCATCGCAGAAGTCGACCGCGTCGCACACGCCGTCGGCGTCGGCGTCGGGCAGCTCCTGGCTCACCGTCACGCTGCGCACGAGGTAGTGCTCGCTCGCCTGCTGGCCGATGAGCACGAGCGACAGCGCGCCCGAGCCGACGCGGCCGCCGTCGTGGGCGACGCCGCCGCCGACCTCGACGCTGTCGCCGCTGGCGGTGGTGACGTCGATGCGCGCGTCGTCGCCGAGCACGAGGTCGAGCGTGTAGGGCGAGCCCTCGTCGACCTCGACGCCGGCGCCGATGTCGATGGCGACGGTGGCGCCGAGGTCGTTGCCGACGATGGGCGCGGCCAGGTAGCGGAGGCCGGTGCCGCCGACGTCGAAGAGGCCGAGGCCGTAGACGTGCGCGCCGTCGCTGACGGCGATGAGGAAGTCGTGGTCGCCGACGTGGGTGTCGCGGTCGACCACGATGCGCAGGCGGCGCGGGGTGCCGAAGGCGGGCAGGAGCGCCAGCGGCTCCTTGTAATAGATGTCGAGGTCGGGCAGGCCGGCCACGGCCGGGAACTCGACGGCGTCGCCGCCCGAGCGCGCGACGCCGGGGCGCGCGCCGCCGCGGGCGCGGCCGGACGCGAGGCGCGCCACCAGCTCGGCGCCGAGCGCGCGCAGCGCCGTCTGCCGATCGGTGACGCCGTCGCAGTCGTCGTCGACGTCGTTGCAGACGTCGACCGCGTCCGGGTTCACCGCCGCGTCGGCGTCGTCGCAGTCGCAGCCGGAGGGGACGCCGTCCTGGTCGAGGTCGTCGTCGCCGTCGGGCCCGAGGCACACGTCGCACGCATCGGGGACGCCGTCGCCGTCGCCGTCGCGCGCGTCGTCGGCGCCCGGGCAGCGGTCGCGGCCGTCGCAGATGCCGTCGTGGTCGGCGTCGGCCAGCGCCTGGCCGGCGCGCAGCGAGGCGAGGCCGTAGCTCACGCCGCGCTCGGGCGCGACCAGCAGGAGGTCGAGCGGCTTGGCGGCGTCGAGCATCTGATCGAGCGGCACGCTGTAGCTGTCGCTGACCTCGCCGCCGGCGGCGTCGACCATGGTGAGGGTCAGCGTCGCGGGCCCGCTGGCGGGGATGGCGTAGTCGAGGCGCAGCGTCGCGAGCGCGTCGACGTAGCGGCCGACGCGCGTGCCGCCGCCCGTCACGGTGATGGCGCTGTCGCCGTCGCTGGCGTAGACGGCGTCGGCGTGCGGGCGCGCCGCGCTGGCGCCGGCCGGCACGCGCAGGACCACGCCGGCGCCGACCGCGCGAGCGCCGTCGCTGAGCAGCACCACCAGCTCGCGGCTGGCGCTGGTCGCGGCGTCGAAGGCGAGGTCGACGCTCACGCGCGTCGGGTCGTCGCCGCGCCGCAGCGCGCCGAGCCGCTCGCGATACACCACGGCGTCGCCGGCGCCGCGCGCCGGGAACACCAGGGCGCGACTGCCGTCGCTGGCGAAGGCCGGCGCCTGCGCCGGGCTCTCGGCCTTGCCGGCGGCGATGCGCCCGAGCAGCTCCGAGCCGACGGCGCCGGCCAGCCGCTGCTCGTCGACGAGGCCGTCGCAGTCCTGGTCGCCGCCGTCGCACACCTCGCTCGCGGCCGGGCTCACGTCGGCGCGCGAGTCGTCGCAGTCGCAGGTCGCCGGGAAGCCGTCGCCGTCGGCGTCGGGCGCAGCGTCGTCGCCGATACAGCGATCGAAGCCGTCGCACACGCCGTCGTCGTCGGCGTCCAGCGGACCCTGCGTCACGGCCAGGTGGTAGATGCGGTAGGTCGTGAAGTTGTCGGCGGCGTAGAGGACGAGCGCCGCGGCTTGGTGAGGTCGAGCGCGCCAGGCCGCCGGCGGGTAGTCGCGCGCCAGCGTCACGCTGAACAGCCGAGGTCACGCTGACGGCGGCTCGTCGCGCCGAGCGTGAAGGTGATGGCGTAGGGCGAGGCCTCGGCGAGGTTGTCGACGGCGCCGGTCGCCTCGGCGGCGATGCGCTGGCCGTCGTCACGCCCCAGCGCGGGCCGACCGAGCAGGTGGTGCTGTCGCTGTCGCCGCTCCGCGAGATGCCGAGCGCAAGGATGTGCGAGCCGTCGCTCAGGCCGACGCGCACGTCGTTCCGCCTGGAGAGCGGCGGGCGATCGAGGTGCACGGTGAGGATCGGCGCTGGCGCTGACGCCGAAGGTCGGCAGCGTGCGTCGGTAGAAGATGTCGCCCGCCGCGCCGAAGACCGGATCGACGACCACGTCCGCGCCGTCGCCCGCAGCGCGCGCGGCGACGGGTTCGCGGCGTGGCCGAGCAGCACGTCCAGGCGACGCCGACGCCTTCGGGAACGACAGCAGCGTCAGGCCGTCGCCGTCGCCGCCGCAGTCGCCGCCGTCGACGCTGTCGCAGGCATCGAAGGCGCCGGGGTGGATGGCGGCCACGCGCGCCGTTGTAGCCGCACGAGGCGGGGAAGCCGTCGAGGTCGGCGTCGGGCGTGGCGTCGGCGGCGGGTGGTCCTGGTAGACCTCGACGCGATCGACGCCGTAGGTCTCGGACTTGGAGTTGCTGACCAGGACGAGCGACCACGGCACGTTGTGGTTGAGGGCGCTCGCCGCCGGGACGGTGAGCACGTCGGCGGCGCCGCTGGCGTTGCGCACGGTGATGGCGGCGCCGCTGCTGCGCGCCTCGAAGGTCGCGATCCAGGGCCGGCGTTGCTCGGCTTGCGCTCCTGCGCGAGGTTCTTGCTCGAGTAGCGGGCGCCGATGAGCGTGCCGCTGTCGGCCGACGCCAGGTAGCCGCCCGGGGTGACGGCGCTGTCGTCGAAGAGGCCGGCCAGGACGGACTGCCGTCGCTGAAGCCGATCTCGAAGTCGTGGTCGCCGGCCCGCTCGGCGCGCTCGAAGCGCACGTGGACTACGCGGTGCCGTCGCCATCGTAGAGCGTGAGCGGCATCTGGAAGTAGACCTCGCCCTGGCCGCCCTGGCGTCGAGCCGGGTGCCGACGTCGAGCTGGGCTCGACCTGCGACACGGCGAGGTGGCGCGAGCCGGGGTTGGTGGCGAGGCCGCGGCCGACGAGCGAGAAGAGCAAGCCGCCGGTGGCGCTGAGCGCGGTGCACGTCGAGGCGCCCGTCGCAGTCGTCGTCCTTGCCGTTGCAGAGGTCGAGCGCGCGCCGGGGTGGACGGCCGCGTCGTGGTCGTCGTAGTCGCAGCCGTCGGGCACGCCGTCGCCGTCGCCGTCGCTGCCGTCGTCGCCGAGGCAGCGGTCGGCCGCGTCGAGCACGCCGTCGCCGTCGGCGTCCTGGGCCGCCGCCGGGCGCGGCGACAGCGCCACCAGCGACCACCGCGGCCACCTGCGCGCGCGCGCGGCGCCGCGCCAAGAGCGGGAGCGCCAGCGCGGCGAGCCACAGCGCGAGGTCGGAGGCGCTGGTCGCGCCGCAGCCGCCCGACTCGGCGCGCCGGCGGGCTCGTGTCGGCGCCGCTGGGGGTGTCGGCGCCGGCGTCGTCGCCCGCGGTGGCGTCGGGGCCAGTGACGTCCTCGGCGAGCGCGTCGTCGTCGCCGGCGTCGGGCCGCAGGTGCTCTGCCCGGACATGCAGCGGCCGGCGAGGCCTGGTCGCCCTCGGTGCAGGCGTTGCCGTCGGCGCAGGCGGTGCCGTCCTCGGCCAGCGCGTCGCGCGGGCAGCTCGCCTCGAAGCCGCTGCACACCTCGTCGGCGTCGCAGGCCGCGGCCTTCGGTCGGCACACGAAGCCGAAGTGCTGGAACACGTCGCGGCCGCAGCGCGGGCTGGCGCCGTCGCACAGCTCGTCGAGGTCGCACGGTCCGGTGCGCGCGCGGCACACCTCGCCGGCCTGCACCACGCGGTCGCCCGGGCAGGTCGGCCGGAGGCCGTCGCACGCCTCGGCCACGTCGCACGTGCCGGCCGCCGCGCGGCAGGGCGTGCCGACGCCGATGAAGCCGTCGTCGGGGCAGAACGGCTCGTGCCGAGCAGGTCTCGACCACGTGTCGCACACGCTCGCTGCCGCGCGGCACACGCGGCCGGCGGGCTCGAGCCGGTCGCTCGGACACTCGACCGAGACGCCGTCGCAGCTGTCGGCCTTGTCGCACTCGCCGACCGGCGCGCGGCAGACCGTGCCGGCGGCCACCACGTCGCAGCGGCCGTCGGCCGAGCTGCCGGTGGCGAGGCTGCACGCGCGGCAGTCCGCGGCGCCGTTGCCGCAGGCCGACTCGCAGCACACGCCGTCGACGCAGAAGCCGCTCTGGCACTCGCTGGCCGCGGCGCAGCTCTCGCCGTCGGTGGCGACGCGCCGGAAGATGTGGAGGATGTCGTCCGAGCCGGCGGCGAAGACGTCGCCGCCCGACAGGAGCAGCGCGCGTGCTGGCAGCGGTGCTGTCGATGAGGCCGTTGACAGGCCGCCGGCGCTGGCGAGCCCGCCCGAGCCGGCCACGAAGAACTCGACGCCGGCGCTGGTGGCGACGGCGAGCCTGGTCGCCACACGGCCGATGGGGCCGGTCGGCGCAGGCGCCGGTCGCGAGCGTGCCGTCGGCGACGAAGCTGCCGCTCGCGTCGAGGCGGTAGAGGGCGATGTCGCCGCCCGCGCCTGGAGCGGACACGGCCAGCCGCTCGCCGAGCATGGCGAGGCCGACCGTGTTGGGGCTGTCCAGGGTCTGGCGGTAGACGGTGCCGCCGCCCGCGGCGCGGCGCTCGAAGATCTCGACGCCGGCGCTCGAACTGACCGCGACGAAGGTGCCGCCGAGCGCCAGCGTCGCGCCGTAGCGGCGCCCGGCCGCCGGAGTCTGCGCGAAGAGGACCTGGCTCGCGGCGTAGTCGCCGGCCGCGTCCTCTTCGAAGACGACGACCCCACCCGCGTTGGCGAGGCCGCTCGGCGCGAGCCCGGGGGCGCCGGCGATGACCGTGCCCTGGTCGGCCGAGAGCGCGCTGCCCAGCGCGACCGATCCGGCGCCGACGGGCGCGCTCTCGGGCAGCTCGAGGGTGGCCACGGCGCGGAAGCGACGCCCTCGCCGAGCCGCAGCGCGACCTCGACCGGCGCCGCGGCCGTGCGCGGCGCCGGGGGCGGGATGCCGCGAGGGTGGCGCCGGTGAGCGCCACGCGGCGGCCGTAGCCGTCGCCGGTCTGGCCTCGGGCCGCAGCACCACGTCGCTCTCCACCCACAGGTCACCGATGCGATCGTAGACGACCACCGCGCCGCGCCGGCCGCGCCGTCGCCGCAGTCGAGGTCGGCGCCGACGACCAGCGTGTCGTCGAGCACGCCAGGCCCGCGCCGAAGCCGGAGCTGCCCGGGCAGCCACCGACGCGCTGCTCACCGCCTCGCCGCCCCAGAGCGACCGGGTCGATGACGACGTGCGGATAGACCGCGGCCGTGTCGTCGACGACGAGGTCGAGCGAGCTCGCGTCGACGGCCGCGATGCGCGCCGGCAGCACCCGTCCGGTGGCGTCCCAGGCCGTGAGCCCGCGGTAGCCCGCGCGCGCGCGTCCGGTGTCGTCGAGGAGCAGCCAGCGCTCGCCGTCGAAGCTCGGCGCGAGGCCGGCGAAGGCGACGCGCGCGACCAGCGGCCCGAGCCCGCCCGGCCGCGCCCGGACCGTGACGCCGTGCTCGACCCCGCTCGCCACGACGCGAAACCACGGCTCGGCGCCGGGAGCGGTGAGCGCGCCGGCGCGACCCAGGCCGGCGACGCGCACGGTGACGTCGAAGCGCGCGGCCTCGACGCGCACGCCGCCCGCGACCGGGTCGAGGCGCAGGGCGCCGAGGCTCGGGTGGACGAGCGGCGCCGGGGGCTGTGCGCCGGCCGCGCCGCACACGGCCGCGAGCGCGATCGCGAGAGGCAGACGCGTTCGCGTCAGCATGGCGTCTTTCTCCCTTCGATGGAGAGCGACCATTCCTGGCACGAGCTCCCAGAGTTGAAGCGGATCTCGATCCAGTAGTTGAACGAGTCGTTGGTGCCGAGGCCGGTGTCGTCGCGCCCGAACTCGAGCGACTCGCTGACGCCGGCGGCGCTCGACGTCCGGGAGAGGATCGTGCCGCCGCACTGGTCCCAGATGACGATGTCGTAGTCGACGCCCGCCGGCACCTGCAGCTTGATGCGGTGCCGGAGCTCGGCGCTGCAGATGGCGCTGAAGTCGTTCTCGCGCACCTTGAACCAGGCGTTGCCGCGGCCGCTCTTCGAGGCGTCGAGCTCCCAGGCGCTGGTCTCGGCGCAGGCCACGCCGCACTTGGTGTCGGCGTTGAAGCTGCCGAGGTCCTCGGCGGCGCCGCAGCTCGAGCTCTGGGCGAGGTTCACCTCGCAGCCGTTGGCGTCGTTGGAGTCGCAGTTGGCGCGCCCGACCTGGCAGCTCGCGAGCGCGCAGGTGCCGGTCGCGCAGGTGGCGTTGGCGCCGGTCAGCGCGCACGGGTGGTTGCACTGGCCGCAGTGCGCGAGCGAGGTCAGCGGCTGCTCGCAGTAGTTCGACGGGTTGCCGTCGCAGTTGCCGTAGCCGTCGTTGCACGGGCCGAGCGTGCAGGTGCCGGCGGTGCAGGTCGGGACCGAGTGGAAGCCGAGGCAGAGCTTGCCGCAGCCGCCGCAGCTCGTGATGCTGGACAGCGACGACTCGCAGCCGTTCGACGCGTCGTGATCGCAGTTGTCGAAGTTGGCGGCGCAGCTCGTCACCTGGCAGGTGCCGGTCGTGCACGAGCCGAGGCCGTTGGGGGGCGCGCAGGCGACACCGCAGCCGCCGCAGTCGCTGTTGGTGGTGAGCGGCGTCTCGCAGTCCTCGACCGCGTCGCAGTCGCCGACGCCGGCGGCGCAGTTGGCGACCTTGCAGGTGCCGGTGGCGCACGAGGCGGCGCCGCCCGAGACGGCGCACGGGACGTTGCAGGCGCCGCAGTCGGTGAGCGTGCGCGTGCTGCGCTCGCAGCCGTTCTTCGGGTCGTGGTCGCAGTCCTCCCAGCCGGGCTGGCAGGACGTCACGCGACAGAGCCCGGTCGAGCAGTCGCCGACGCCGCGCGCCGGGGCGCACGCGACGCCGCAGCCGCCGCAGTTGACGTTGTTGGTGGCGTCGAGCTCGCAGCCGTTCAACGGGTTGCCGTCGCAGTCGGCCTTGCCGAACGGGCAGGGCGCGATGTGGCAGGTGTTGGCGCCGAAGGCGTCGTCGGCCGGCGACACGGTGAACACCGGGTCGGGGCAGAGCGTGTCGTGGTACTCGCTGTCCTCGCTGATGCAGCCGCCCTGATAGCTCCCGCCGAAGCCGATGCCGTAGGGCGCGTAGCGCACCGCCGCGAAGCCGACGTCCGAGGTCGCCACGTCGGCGATGGCGCGGCAGTGGAGGATGGGGTCGAGCGAGCGCGAGCCGGGCACCACCGGTCGCGACTCGGCGCAGCTCGCGTCGCCGGGCGCGCACGACACCGCCTCGCACAGGTTCATGCGCAGCGGACCGAACTCGCCGAAGTCGGTGAGCGGTCGCCGGCCGGGGCCGTCGCCGACGCCGAGGCACTTGAACTGGCTCTCGTGGCCCATGCCGCGCCACACGCGGTCGCGCGGGAAGCGGGAGCCGAGCTCGCACAGCGTGGCGTCCTCGGGGAAGGCGCTGCCGAACGGGATGGGCGCGCGGAGATCGAGGCTCGGGTGCGGCGGGCCCGGGGCGATGGAGCTGCAGCCCGCGCCGCCCTTCGGGCACGACCACTGCGCGAAGTCGAAGCCCGGCACCGGCGGGTCGGCGTTGGGGTCGAACTTCGGGTCGGCGCCGCGCGTGCACGAGCGCCAGTAGGTGGCGTCGTCGCCGGAGACATACGCGTCGGTCGGTCCATGCCCCGGCGTCGACGACGTCACCACGCTCGGGTCGTAGTGCAGCGGGAAGTCGTTGGGGTCGCAGCGGTAGCGCTCTTCGATCACCAGCCGTGGCCTCCCGTCCGAGCCCTTCTCGACGTAGGCGCGCTGGGTCTCCATGAAGTAGGCGAAGCTGAGCAGACGCTGGCGCGGGTCGTCGCCGAGGCGGGCGGGCGGCGTCTGTACCTCGAGCAGATCCTCGACGCCGTTGTCGTTGAAGTCGCCGAGCGCCGACACGCAGGCCTTGGTGAGCGCATTGACCTCGCGCGCCTCGAGCCGGCGCCCGCCGTAGGCCGGCGTGGTCGCGTCGCTGAGCGGGCCGGGCGAGTCGTTCCTCAGCGACTCGACGAGCGGCAGGCGGATCCGCTGCGTGCACTGGGTCGGCTCGGGCTCGAAGAGGAGGCCCTCGCGGCACGACACGACGTGGGCATCGATGCCGAGCTCGTCGCGGAGCACCACGGTGTCGACCGACACCAGGTCGCAGCGCGCGTTGGCGACCAGCGCCGGGTCGCTGGTGAGCGCCGGGTCCTCGACCTCCTCGCGCACCCAGCCGTCGGCGTCGACGTCGCAGATGGCGGCGCGCGTGTCGCCGCCGGGCGGCATGAAGAAGCCGGGCGTGGTCTCGCAGATGCAGGTGCCGGTGTTGGTGCGGAAGGGCCAGACCCGCCCGGACAGGCCGGCGCCCGAGCAGGTGAAGTTGCAGGCGCGGCAGGCGCCGCTGCCCTCCTTGGCCTCGCCCGGCGCGCACGGCAGCGGCTGGCAGGTCGGCGTGCCGGTCGAGACGTCGCAGTACTCGCTGCCGAGGCAGCTGGTGGTGCCGCAGCTGATGCGGCCGACGCAGACGCCGTCCTGCAGCGAGGCGTCGTCGATGCAGCCGCCGCAGCGGGCCGTGCCGTTCTCCTCGACGCAGTGGCGGAGCTGGCTCGTGCACGTATCGAGGATGCTCCCCGGCTTGTCCGAGGCGCAGTTGAGCTGGCCGGCCACGCAGCGGCCGCGGTCCAGGACGAGCCGTCCTGGCACTGGTCGGCGACGCACTCGGCGTCGTTGCCGGCGCTCACCGTGCAGGCCTGGTGCTCGCCGCAGTAGCCGTCGGCCACCAGGTCGGCGCAGGTGCGCGGCGCGCGGCAGCTGCCGCCATCGCACAGGAGGCCTCCCTGGCAGGAGTCGCCAGCCGCGCAGGCGCAGCCCGGCCGGTCGGCGGCGCAGGCATGGCAGACGCCGTCACCGAGGCACGCGAGCCCGCCGTCGCAGGGCGGCGCCGTCTGCCGTCGGCACGGGCAGGCGTCGCTGCCCGGCGCGCACGCCACCGGCGCGCAGGACCCATCGACGCAGCTCGCGCCCTCGTCGCAGCTGCCGCTCTCGCAGGCGCATCCGAGGCTGCCCGGCGGGCACACGCGGCAGAGGCCGTCACGGCACAAGAGGTCGCCGCCGCAGCTGCCGTCGGCGCGGCACAGGCAGTCGGCGTCGCCGCGCGTGCACAGCGCGCACACGCCGCTCACGCACTGCCCGCGCGCGCAGGCGTCGGCCTCGCCGCAGGCACAGCCGAGCGTGCCGTTCGGGCAGGCCGGGTCGCCGATGTCGAGCGCGCCGCTCGCGTCGGCGGCCACCGTGTCGGCCGCGTCGGTCGCGTCGGTCGCCAGCGCGGTGTCGGTCGTCGCCTGGGCCTTGTCGCCGCCGCAGCCCGCGAGCGCCGCGAGGCACCCGAGCCACGCCAGCGCACTTCGTCCAGTAGCCAGCATTTGGGGTCCCGCCATGTCAGAAGACCGTGAAGTCGGTGTAGTGGATGAAGAGCTGGATGTCGGACAGCGTGCTGAGATCGATGTCGCGGTTCACCGCCTCGTCGCGGCGGTTGATGATCAGCTCCCACATCGTCTGCGCGTACGGCCGGTCGCGCAGCCTGAGGTTCTGGTAGATCTCGGCCGGGTACACGCGGTTGCCGTTGAAGAAGGCGTCGATGACCGCGGTGCGCTCGGGGAAGACGTAGTAGTCGGTGCGGTCGTCGACCGTCGCCAGCACCGAGGTCCCGCGCTGCCGGAGGTAGACGCGGCCCAGCCGATCACCCACCTCGGAGCCGATGATGTTGGCCTCGATGTAGCGGATCTTGTGGTTGCGCGTGAGCGGCGACAGGTCCTGCACGCGCGTTCCGAACGGGATGACGATGTAGCCGTTCTTGTCGAGGCGCGCCGGGTCGGCGAGCGCCGCCTGCATGCGCGCGATGCGGGCGTCCTGGGGGAGCGTCTGGCCGTGGTCGTCGAGGTAGGGGATCTTCAGGATGTCGTCGCGAAGTGACAAAATCGCCAGACGCGGCGCCGGCAGGCCGAGCTGCTCCTCGAAGTCCTGGAAGGCGTTCTCGAGCTCGGTGAGATAGTTCTCGAGGTTCGGCAGGCCGCGCGACGCGAGGCGGATGAGGAACAGCTCGTCGAGGCGCGGGTAGCTGGTCGAGGTGTAGTACTCGTACATGCGGGTCGCACGGTAGGCGGCGCGCATGGCGTCCTCGAAGGCGATGTCGGCGTTGATGATGGCGTCGTTCCGGAAGATGCGCACGTTGGGGTCGTTCCGCGCCGCCTCGACGTTGATGAGCAGCTGCTGCGCCTCCTGCTGCCGCTCCTGCAGGCGCTGCGCCTCGTTGTAGCTGCGCGTGACCTGGGCCACCTGCAGCTCGAGATCGATCTGCGCGCGCAGCGCCTCGAGCGTCACCTCGTCGAGGCCGCGGATCATCGACTGCATGCGCGCGGCCGAGTCGATGAGCTGGGCGTCGCACTGGGTCTGGGTCACCCAGCGCCCGGTCTCGAGGCGCTTGGTCTCGATGTCGAACTGGTACTTGGCGGCGACGCCCTCGGAGGCGCCCTCGGCGATGGCGGCGGCCAGCCCGAGGCCGCCCGACACGCCGGCCAGCCCGCCGCAGATGAGCTTCGAGGGCGGGTCGAAGGCGGTGATGCAGTTCTGGTAGCCCTCGAGCGACTCCTTGGCCACGGTCAGGAGCTTCACCGCGCCGCCGATGGCCGCCTGCGCGATGGCCTGGTCGCGCTGCGAGTCGCGCACCGACGTGCCGGAGTTGTACTCGAAGTTGGCGAGCTCGCGGATGAGGTTGCACTGCTGGGCCACGCGCGTGCGCTCGTCCTCGATCTCGGCCTGCGCGTTGCGGTAGCGCGTGAGCACGCCGTCGAGCGTCGCGGTGGCGGCGTCGGCCGCCAGCATCTGCTCGTAGATGGTGCCGTTGGCGAACATGGCGCACGGGTCGCCGGTCACCAGCGCCAGCTTCGACTGGTCGGCGTAGCGCTTGATGGCCGGGTGGGTGACGCCGTCGTCGCCCTTGAAGACGCCGCACAGATTGGCCAGCTGGTCCTCGTAGTTGTTCCTCACCTCGACCAGCTGCGACTGGAACTGGGCCGCGTCGACGCGCCCGCTGACGAGCGAGTCGAAGGCCAGCTGCTCCCGCTCCTTGGCGGTGGCGAGCCGGTTCCGCGCGTTGGCGAGCAAGACGTCGAAGCCGTTCTGGCCGACCGCCGTCGAGTCGACCGCCGGGAACGGCACGTACTCGGGCGGGAAGCCGAAGAAGGTGGCGCCGCCCACGATGCTCTCGAAGACGTCGCGCATGTCGAGCATGGCCACGCGGAAGGTGCGCTGCGCCGTCTCGAGCTCGGAGATGATCTGGTCCTTGAAGGAGAGGCCGCTCTGCGCCGCGATGTCGAGCGTCAGCCGGCCGAGCATGACCGACTCCATGTAGGTCCGGGCGTAGCTCCGCTCGAGCACGTGGCGGGCGATGTCGACGCGGTTGAAGTCGCGATAGCGCTTGGCGATCTCACTCCAGGCCGACGCCTCCTGCGAGCTGGCCCGGACGAGCCGCGACAGGTAGAGCGTCACCGTCTGCGGCGAGATCAGGTTGGCCGGTGACGCGGTGTCGCGCGCCAGCGCCTGGGCCAGATCGGGCCCGAGCTCGTAGAGGCGGTCGAGCGCCAGCTCGTAGTACTGGGTCGCGGCGTAGAGGCGCTGCATCTCGGCGCCGGCCACGCCGCTGAGGTTGATGCCGAGGATCTCGAAAGCCGAGCCCTCGAAGTTGCGCGTGGCCACGCCGGCCAGGTCGAAGCGCGAGGCGAAGGCGCCGGTGAGCTCCTCGTCGCCGAGCATCACCAGCAGCTCGGCGTAGAGGCGCTCGAAGCCGTCGTGCCCCTGCTCCTGCGCGAAGTCGCCGCGCAGGAACGCCTCGAGCTCGCGGCGCGTGTCCGCGCTGAGCGACCCGACATCGTGCGTGTAGATCGAGATGAGGCAGTCGATGCGATCGCGGATGGCCTCGATCGCGACCGGGTCATAGCAGTACGGCACGGCGTCCGAGCCGGGCACGCACACGGCGGGCGCGAAGCCGACCTCGGCGTCGACATCGAGGTCGCTCTGGAAGCGCGTCTTGTAGCGGAAGGCGTCGTCGACGGCGGCTGACAGCTTCTGCAACGAGGTGACCGGCGCGGTGTCGCGCTTGCGGTAGAAGGTCTTGCCGTCGCGGAGATCCTTGATGTTCACGTCGCAGAGCGCCAGCGCCGGGTTCTGGCAGCGCCAGGTCGGGTCGACCGCGTCGACGAGGCCGCCGGCCTGCCACTGCAGGAAGGTGTCGTGGCAGGTGCCGTCGGCCTGGCAGGGCTCCTCGATGACCGTGCGCTGGGTGAAGCGCGCGCCGGTGTCGAAGAAGGTGACCTCGCTGCCGGGGAGGCACGGCTCGGGCAGCTGCACGAGGATGGTGCCGGGCTCGATCTCCTCCGAGTAGCCGCCGCTGTCGGGCGGGTCGCCGGTGAGCGAGGCGACCTGCACCGTGGTGGTGGCGCCGCCGCCGTCGAAGTGCCCGTCGCAGAGGTAGTGGATCTCGTCCTGCGGGTTGGCGATCGGGTCGAGCGCGAAGGCCGCGGTGTCGCCGGCGCTGCCCTCGATGAGGACCTTGGTGAGCCGGTCCTTGTCGTCCCCCACGGCGTCCGGCAGCGCGGCGAGCAGATCGGCGCTGCAGCTCGCGCCGAGCGTCGGCGTCGCGCGCGTGACCGTGCGCGCCGGGGCGCCGACGAAGTCCTCGATCGGCAGGTCGACCGGCGTCCTCTTCAAGATGACGAAGGCATACGCCGGCACCGTCGGCTGGTCCGGCACGAAGCCGTCGAAGCTCTCGCGCACGAGCAGGAAGAGCGTCGTCTGATCGATGAGCGCGCCGTCGAGGAGCGTCAGCGTGCGCTGCCGTGAGCGCCCGTCGGGGGCCGGGTTGGCGCCCGCCAGATCCATGTCGAGCGCGGTCTTCTCGTCGTCGAGCGGGGCCAGCGGCAGCTGCGCGTCGCGGCACTCGGTGCGCGCGCGGCCGAGCGCGTCGTCGAGGCGCGTGCCGGCCAAGAAGCCCGGCACCAGCCAGGGCACGGACTTCGGCGCGAAGCCGTGGAGGCAGCTGCCGTTGGGCGAGAGGTAGCGCGCGCCCAGGGTCACCTTGGCGTCCAGCTTGTCGACGTAGACGACGCAGGCCGACGGGATGCGCGCGTCGCAGGCGCCGGGTTTCGCCGGGTCTTTCGCGAGCTGCAGCGACACGGCCGGGTTGCCCGGGTAGTGAAGCGCCGTCTGCGAGTCGATGCGCCCGGTGTAGACGGTCGGCTCGTCGAGGCGTGCGCGCACCTGGATGGCGATGGGGATCTCGGTCGTGGCGCTCGGCACCGGGGCGGCCGTCTCGTCCTGCACGTAGACGCGTACGCCGGCCGCGTTGGTGAAGGGATAGCACACCGCGTTGGGCGAGCCGTCGGTCACCTGGTTGCACAGCTCGCGCGTGCGCGGCTGACTCCACGAGCCGGTGCGGGTCGACGTGAGCACGGCGTCGAGCTCGGCCCAGCCCTCGAGGTTGCCGCGCCGGAAGGCGCCCCAGCGCTGGATGAGCGCGTTCTTGACGTCGGTGACGTCGCTCTTGTCTTCGCGCTTCAGCCACGCCTCGACGCCTTCGTCATCGAAGACGGTGAAGTAGTGGACCTGGCCTTCCCAGCGCCCCGACACCTCCTCGACGTAGCGCAGCGCGAAGTCCTGCGCGCCGCCCGGGCCGATCGCGGTGAGTTGCCCGTCGTAGCGCACGCCGGGCGAGCCGCCGGCGTTCCGGAGGGTGACCACGGGGCAGGTGCCGTCGCAGGCGATGTCGAGCGTGTCGCCGCGCGTGGTGGTGGTGCCGTCGGACAGCTCGATCCACCACAGCGGGCAGTCGGTGGCCGCGCCCTGGCAGGCGAGCGGCTGGCCCGTCGCCTTGTCGACCGGGGCGTCGATGACCTCGCGCTGGCCTTTGGCATCATAGAGCTCGTGGGCCTTCTTGCGGATGGTGATGCGCTGCGGGCCGGGCCCGCTCGGCACCAGGTGCAAGATCGCCTCGGTGTGGAGGTTGGTCAGCGCGTCGAGGCCCTCGCCCGAGACCGTGAAGCTCGTGCCGGTGGGCAGCGCGAGCGGCGCCGGGTCGGGCGGCATGATCGGCACACAGAAGCCGGTCTGGCCGTCGCTCGAGTCGCAGGTCATGCCGCCCGGGCAGGCCGGCGTGCCGGTCTCGAGCATGCACGGAACGCGGCAGACCTTCTGGTGGCAGCCGCGCCCCGACGGGCAGTCGAGGCTGGTCTCGCAGTTCGAGTAGCAGCCGCCGCCGAGGCACGCCTGGAAGAAGGGGCAGTCGACGTCGGAGTCGCACGTCGGCTTCTCCTCACCCGGCTTCAGACACGAGCCGTCGTCGCAGCGCTGGTCGTCGATGCAGCCGGCGATGAGGCCCTCGGCCGAGCACGGCCGCGTGTCGCCCCCGGCCGTCAGGTCGCCGCGGCACGGCGTCCAGCAGACGGGCGCGGCCGGCGGCAGATCGGAGGCGGCGGTGCACAGGCCGGCGGCGCAGGTGAGGCCGCTCGCGCAGGTGCCGGCGGCGGTGCAGGCGCAGCCCTGGGTGCCGCGGTCGCAGTAGACGCACAGGCCCTGCGCCGCGTCGCAGCGGTTGCCGTCATGGCAGGCGCCGTTGGCGAGGCACTTCCCGCCCTCGTAGCCGGCGCTGTCGACGCACACCGAGCCGGGGTTGCAGACGAGCCCGACGTCGCAGCCGCCCGACGCGCAGGCGCAGTTCTGCGAGCCCGGCGCGCAGCCGGCGCGCACGCAGGTGCCGGCCTGACAGGCGCCGTCATTGCACGCGCCGTTCTTGCAGGCGCAGCCGAGGTTGCCGCTCGGGCACGTCGGCCGGAGGCACACGCCCGCCACGCACGTAGAGCGGCTCGCCGTCGGGATCGAGGGCGCAGCCGGCGCTCTCGCCGCAGCTGCACCCGAGGCTGCCGATGACGCAGTCGGTGGGCCCGGTCGGCGGGCTCGGGCTGGTCTCGACCGCCACGTCGCCGGAGGTCGAGGTGGTGTCACCCCCGGCTCCGTGCCGTCGGCCAGGACGTCGGCGGCATCGCTCGCGGCATCTGCTGGTGCACCGCGGTCGCCGCAGCCGGCGAGCGCGGCCCCGAGGAGTGCCGCGAGGACTGCCGGGCGCAGCGCCCCGAGCGAGGCCGCGACGGGAACCCGCCGCGCACGAACCCAGGGTGGTCATCAGTTGCCTCCGAAGATGCCGCTCAGGCCGCCGCCGCCGTCGCCATCTCCGCCGTCACCGTCGCCGCTGTCGTCGCCGTCGGCGAAGGGGCCGCTGCCGGTCGCCTTCATGACGCCGACCATCGCGCCGCCCACGACGCCGGCGACCAACACATGCTCGGCGCAGCAGGTAGCGGATCTTCGAAGGCGGGGCGGCGAGCGACTTCGTCACCTGGAAGAGGTGACGCTTCTCTTGCTTGAGCCGCCTCCGCTCCTTGGAGATGCCCGGCTCGCCCTGCCGATTCTCTTTGATGTCCTTGAGCGTCGCTTTCACCTCGTTGAAGCGATCAGTGGCCACCTTCAGGCGGTCCGCCCGCTCCTGCTTGCGGGGCGACAGCGGCTTCGCCGGCTTCTTGTCGGCGTCCGCTTGGCCCTGCCCGCCACCCGCGCCGCCGTCGCTGTCTTTCTTGCGGCGGTCTCTGAACGGCAGGACCGTCTTGCGCAGCGGCGTGAGCATCGCGAAGAGGATCTGGCCGTCCGGGTCGACCGCCGAAGCGAAGTTGTTGGCGACATAGGCATAGGCCGTCGTGGCCTCGCCGAGGCGCTGAACGAGGCTCGCATCCAGCACCGCGAACTTCGGGTCCACCGAGGCCCAGCGCCCCGAGCCGAGGTCGAGCGAGCGCTTCTGGAAGTGGAGGAGCCCCGAGCTCTCGTCGAGCTCCTGGCCGGTGAAGCCGAGCTCGTCGACCCAGCCGGTGGACGCCCGCTCGGCGCCGTGCGGGAAGAAGGAGCGCTCGGCGATGAGCGCGCCGCTGCCGTCGCTGCTCGCGACGATCGAGCCGCGCACGTCCTCGTGGAGGTGCGCCGTCGGGCCCGGGCGACGAACAGCAGGTGGCGCGCGGCCGCGCGCAAGGGCGCGTCTGGGTCTCGGCCGCGCCGCTCCGCGCGAGCCAGGCGTCGGCGATGTCGATGTGCTGGTCGCTGTTGCCGTCGGGCAAGAGCGACTTGGCCAGGACGTCCGTCCGGAGCCGCGCCACGCGGCGGTCGCCGACCTTCACGTAGAGGCTGGCGATGCCGTCGCGCACGACGAAGTCGGGGGCCGCGTAGTAGGCCACGCCGCCGTCTTCCCGTCTTCAGGACGCGCTCGTCGTCGGGGCTGTAGCCCGACTCGCTCGGCGCGCGCGTCGTCGACGCCGTCTCGACCAGGCGGCCCTCGTGGTCCTACACCAGCGACAGGTCGCCGCGCGTCGCCAGGTGTCCGGCGGCGTCGTAGCCGTAGCTCACGCCGCCCACCTGGGTCACGGCGTTGGGGCCGGCGTCGCCCGCGCCGTAGGTGAAGGCCCGGCGTTGGCCGGGCTCGACGAGCGGCTCGAGGTGCGCGCGGTCAGGTTGTCGCTGGCGTCGTAGGCGTAGCTCAGCGTCTCGGTGTCGCCGCTCGCGCCCAGCGGCGCGCCGACCACGCGGTCGTAGGCGTCGTAGCTGTACTCGGCCGCGCGGCTCGGATGGCCGCCGCCAAGGCCGGCGGAGCCGCGACTGCGGCCGACGGCGGTGATGGCGTCGGTCTCGGCCGCGATGTTGCCCTTCCGGTCGCGGCTCACGACGGTGTCGAGGAGCTTGCCGTTCGGCCCGGTCGAGGTCGAGCCCGCGTGACGCAGGAGCGCGTCGTAGGCGAAGGCGTCGCTGACGCCGTTGGCGTGGACGATAGAGCCGATGCGGCCGGCGTTGGTGTACGTGATGGAGCTCACGACGCCGGTCACGCCGGTCACGCGCTCGGCGGCGTCGCGCGTAGGTCACGACCTGGCCGTCGGGGTACGTCGCGCTGACGAGCGGTTCTGCCCGTCGTAGGCGTAGGTCGTGTCGAAGGTGTGGCCCTCGAGCGTGCGCCGAGCAGCGCCTTCCGTCCACGCGGGTCATAGCCCATGCGGTCTGAGCCCGTCGCGCCGCCGGGCAGCGGGTAGGTCGCGGCGACGAGCTCGCTCGCGCCGTTCCGGCAGTCGGCGCAGTCGGCCAGGACGTCGTAGACCAGCGTCCGAGCGTGCCCCTCGCGGTCGCTCGGGTCGAAGCGGGCGACGAGCCGGTTCACGGCGTCGTACTCGGCCGCGACCGAGACGCCGCGCGCGTCGGTCTGGTCACGGGTTGCCGGCCGCGTCGTAGGTCATGTGCGTCTCGCCCGCGTTGGGGTCGACGCTGTGGACGACGCGGTCCAAGAGGTCGAGCTCCTGCGTCTTCACGTGGCCGGCCGGGTCGGTCACCCGGGCCACGCGCCCGAGCTCGTCGTAGGCCAGCGTGAAGACATCGGGCGCGCCGTCCTTCGCGAGGCGGCGCTCGATGCGCACGAGGCGGTCGAGCCCGTCGCTCACGCGCAAGGTCGGCGTGCCGACGAAGGCGCTGTCGGCGTCGGTGTCGTTCTGATCGAAGAGCGTCACCGACAGCGGGCCGTACTGCGTCCGCGCGCTCGACGCCGAGCCGTAGATGGATGCGTCGGGCGCCAGCGTCTCGACGTCGCGGCCGAGCGCGTCGTAGCGCGTGGTCTCGAAGGGCACGGCGCTCGGCGGCGCGGTCGGGCAGGCGTCCGAGCTCACCATGTAAGGTTGGAACGCGCGCGTGACGCGGCCCGCCGAGTTGAGCTCGCGGAAGCCGTCGGCCTGGAAGTGGGTGGCGTCGATCTTGACGAGGCTCTGCACGCTGCGCGCGCGCCCGTCGAGGCAGTCGACGGTCTCGACGTCCATCGCCCCGCCCGGCGTCTTCCGCGCCAGGCCGACGATGCGCGTGACGGGGTCGCCGAGCTCGTAGGTGAAGGTCTGGCTCGGCGCCTCGCGCGTGTCGCCCGGGCGCACGATGGCGATCGGTCGGCCGAACTCGTCGTAGGTGATGCTGGTCGAGTTGCGCGGCGTGACGTCGCTGCCGTCCTTCACGACGCGATAGGCGGTGGCCTCGCTGGCCTCGTACCACGAGGCGTCGTAGCTCACGTCCTTCACGAGGTCGTGGTCGCCGGCGTGGATGGTCACGCGCGTCGGGCGGAGGCCGCGCTCGTCGTAGCTGTAGTCGCGGCGGTGCGCGGTCGCGTCGGACACCTTGCCGAGCGGGTCGAGCGAGGCCGCCAGCTCACCCTGCGCGGTGTAGGCCGAGCGCGCCGAGTCGATGGTCTCGCTCGCCGAGACGCGCGTGCTGACGCGCGTGAGCAGGCCCTTCGTAGCCTTGCCGGCGGCCAGGCCGACGAAGTCGGGGCCGTCGTAGAAGGCGCTCTCCTCGCTGACCAGCGCGCCGCCGTCCGAGCCCTGCACCGTCAGCTTCACGGGCAGGTGCACGAGCCAGGCGCCGCCGGTGTCGACGCCCGGCACGACGAAGGTGGTCTTGGTGATGCGCTCGTCGCCCAGGCACTGGGCCCCGCACGCACCCGACGAGAGGCCGGTCGGCAGGCTCGCGCACGGACCGCAGCCGGTCGGGGCGTCGTCGGCGCCGCTGCTCACGACGCCGAGCTCGCGCAGCTCGGTGACGTTGCCGTAGCCGTCGTAGGTCTTCTCGGTCCGGACGCGGCGCCACTCGCTGACGCTCGCGCCCTCCTGGTGGAGCACGGTGGTGGCGCGCTCGCACACGAACTGGACCGCCGGGTCGGCGCTGGCCACGCCGTCCACCGCGCAGTCGCCCCACTCGGTGGTGGTCTCCTGCATCGGCGTGTCGGCGGCGGCGCCGCCGAAGACCGAGGCGCGCAGGAGCAGGCCGTGGTGGGCCGGGTCGTCGCGACCGACGTCGAACTCCATCACCTCGAGCCTCGGGTCCTGGAGGTCGTCGGCGTCGGTGACGAGGTTCTGCTCGACCTTCTCGAAGCCGCGGAAGCTCTTCTCGACGCCGTCGTAGAAGCCGTCGTGGTAGGCGAGCTCGCGCCGCTCGTGCACGCCCGCGCCGTCCTCGCCGCCGGTCAGCGTCACCCAGGTGTCGGTGGCGGTGACGATGTTCATGCTCTCGGGCAGCGGCGTCGTCCACGCGCCGGCCGTGCCGGCGTCGCGCGCCCGCTGCGCGATGGAGGTGCCGTACTCGATGACGCGCACCCAGCCGATGCCGTTCTCGACGCGCGAGAGCAGGTTCGGGCGCACCGGGAAGAGCTCGAGGAAGCGCACGTGCCCGCCGCTGCCGATCCACACCACGTCGTCGGTGCCGTTGCCGTTCATGTCGGCGAAGACCACCGTCTCGGCGTCGGTGCGCTCGGGGATCTGCCCGTCGATGTCGGCGCTGACGAGGTCCTGGCGCGCGTCGAAGCGGCCGGCGTTCCGGTTCCGCCAGTAGCTCACGGTCGTGCCCGAGACGACGACGATGTCGGACAGGCCGTCGCCGTCCAGGTCCTGCAGCACGGCGCCGTCGACCTCGGCCGCGCCGAGGCCGTCGATGGTCAGCGTGGTCCAGCTCGGCTGCCAGTGCCCGAAGCCGAGGTTCAGCTTGAACTGCAGCGACGCGCCGCTGCCCGACGACACCAGCATGACCGGGTCCTGCAGGCCGTCGCCGTTGATGTCGTCGAGCTGCAGGTTCTCGGCGTCGAAGGCGGCGCCGATGGGGTCGATGGTGACGCTGGCGTAGCCGGTGCCGGTGTTGCGCGACACGGACGCGCTGGTGGCGTCGGGGGTCCGGAGGAGATCGATGCGCTTGTCGTTGTCGTAGTCGAAGAAGCGCATGCCGAGCGGGTCGGACGTGCTGCCCGGGTCGCTCGGGTCGTCGGCCAGCGTGGGCAGGTCGCCGGGGTGCTGGATGCAGTCGGTGCCGCTCCAGTCGCCGCTGCCGGTATTGCAAAGGACCTTTCCGTTCACCTGGTCGACGATGTCGGTGAAGCCGCCGCCGTTGACGTCGAGGAGCTGGACGCCCGGGCTGCTCAAGACGAACGACGAGCCGCCGACCGTCTTCGTGCTGGTGACGACCGTGCTCGAGAAGGTCGGCCGACCCTCGGCCGAGAGCTGGCTCAGGTGGAACTTGTGGACGCCGCTCGTGTCGCTCTCGAGCACGTCGGGCAGCGAGTCGCCGTTGATGTCGATGAGCGAGGCGCGCCCGGTCTGGATGTCGACGCCGCCGGGCAGCGTGCCCATGTCGACCATGAACGGCTTCTCGCAGCCGACGACGCAGCTGCCGCTGAGCGTGCGCGAGTAGGTGAACGACTGCTCGATGGGGAGCTTGCCGCCGTCGCGCCCGAGCTCGCTGACCCGCGCCAGCCGGGTCATGCCACCGCTCTGGGCGTCGCTCTCGTAGACGAGCTGGTAGCGCCGGATGACGGTCGCGTCCGACAGCACCTGCACCGTGGCGAGGCGGCGCGCGAGGCGGATCTCGTAGCCGGGGGTGGCGTTCGACACGACGTCGGTGCGCGCCTCGTAGCCCATGCGCACCGAGAAGCGCGGCGTCGTGAGCGCACCAAAGCCGTAGCGGACCTCATCGACGAGCGGCCAGCCGTCCTGCTTCGTGTAGGTGTAGACCATGCGGCGACCGACCGTGTCGCGCACCTCGACGGCGTGGTAGCGGAAGGTCTTGCCGTCGGTGGCCTGCACGCGCGCCGAGGCGACGGTCTGGCCGTCGGCGTCGGCGCCGAAGTAGACGGTCGTCCCGTCGGGGCCCTCGGCCGTCCAGTAGCCGGCCGTGCCGGCGCCGGCGTTCCACCAGCGGTAGCGCACGAAGCCGCCCTCGAAGCGCTGGCGATAGACGCGCGTGCCGTCGAGGTCGCCGACGTAGCTGAGCTCGTTGCCGCCGTCGGCCGTGAAGTGGTCGGCCGTCGTGTAGGTCGGGAGCCCCTTCTGCACCATGCGCTCGATGGTGGGCAGCGACATGTCCCAGCCGATGCCGGCCACGCCCATGCCCTGGCCCGACGCGTAGACGAGCGCGAGCCCCGGCGTCGTGCCCTCGCTGGCACCCGCGGGCACCCGGAACGGCACCTGGTACGACGAGCTACCCATGTTCGGGTTGATGTCGACGTTCTCGCCGACGCCGCCGATGGAGCCCGGCCCGTCGGGCAGCGACACGCGGTCGTCCGAGACGCCGTTCTGGGCCAGGGCCCGCGGCCCGGCCAACATCAAGCCGACGGCCGAGACCGTCAGCGCGCTCCGCATCGCACGCATCGCCTGTCCTCCGTGTTGCATGGGGCCGCTCATCGGAAGCTCACCGTGGCTCCGCTGATGACCGCGCCGGCCGCGTCGACGCAGCGCGCCGAGACCACCGTCGCCGGCGGGGTGGCGCTGCTCACGACCTCGACCGCGCCGGCGGCGAAGTCGGCATCGGCCGCGCTCACGACGGCGATGGCGACGCGCGGGGCCTCGCGGATGAAGGTGCCGTGGACGCTGGCGGCGAAGTGGACCTCGCTGACCGCGCCGCCCGCCTCGGCGAGCAGGACCTCGCAGCCGCGCGCGCCGGCCGGGAGCACGAGGCCGTGCGCCTCGACGACCGGCGTCTTGCACACGCCGTCCTGGCAGGTGAGCGCGCCGTCGCAGCTGTCGTCGGGGCGGCACGGGCAGTCGAGGACTCCCGTCTGGCCGCCGCAGGCGAGCTGCGTGTCGCCGTCGCTGTCTGCATCGGTATCGGTGGCGGTGGTGACGTCGGCGTCGGCGTCCTGGTCGCCGCCTTTCTTGGAGTCTCCGCCGCACGCGTACGCGAGCGCGGGAAGGGCGAGGAGCCCGACGATGATCGAACGCATGAAACCTCGGTGGGACGGTGCGGACCGGGGTCGGCCCATGACCTGTGACGGAAGCCGTGCGCGTGGACCGCCAGTAAAAGCGTGCGGGCGTTAAGTCCCGGTGCGAGCGCATCCCTTTGGTATCAGGATGAACTTTCGCGACGCAAGGCACCTGAGACCGATTTGGTCAAATATCGTCCAGGACAAGACCCGAGCAGCGGCTACGCCGCGTCCACGGTCGCTGCGACGGGCTCGACTCCGCCGACGCGCGCGGCGCAGGTCATGGTCTCAGCCCAATCGAGGTCGCGATGGTCACGCGGCGGACGCGTGGCCATCGCTCGGGTCGGCGGCGCCGTCGAGATGCCAGCAATTCCGAGCGAACCGGGTCGCGTGGACGCGTCGGGTAGCGTGCGCTCCATCTCGCGCATGCCGCGCGCGACGACGCTGCTCGACGGTCGGCCGTGCCGGTCGTAGCCGAAGGCTGAGCGTGCCGCGCGACGTGCCGACGTTCGTGGCCGGAGCTCATCGCGGCGCTTGAACTGCCTCGCGCCTGGCCTCATGCTGCGACCGCCGCACTCCGTCACCGCGGCAGCAGCCTGGAGGTCCGTCATGCGCCTGCGCTCGCCCGGTGCCTGGTCCGTGTTGTCTGCGCTCGCCCCGTCGTGGGCCGCCTCCCTGGCTCTCGCGGCCGCGCTCACCGCGCTGCTCGCGGCCTGCACCCAGTCGGGCCGGAAGGGCGCCGTCGGCAGCGTCTGCGAGGACAGCGAGGAGTGCGCCGACGGGCTGTGCCTGTCGGGGAAGTGCCTCGACCCCGAGGCCGACGAGGACCTGGATGGCCTGGTGAACCGCCTCGAAGGCGCGCTCGGCACCGACCCGTTCGCCGCCGACAGCGACGGCGACGGCGTCACCGACCCCGACGAGCTCGACGCCGCCTACGCCCCGCGCGCGACACCGACGGCGACGGCAAGCCCGACGCGCTCGAGAGCCGGACGGCCGACGCCGACCACGACTGCCTGGCCGACGAGGTCGACGCCGACGACGCGGCACCCGCGCTCGGCGACCCGCGCCTGGCCGCGCTCGTGGCCGCGACCTGCCCGACACCGGCCGGCGTCTGCGCCGCGGCCGGCGCCACGCTGGCCGTCGTGTGCGACGCGGGCCAGGACAGCGCGCGCTGCGACTTCGGCGCGGTGCCCGACCACGAGGCCGACGAGACGAGCTGCGACGCGAAGGACAACGACTGCGACGGCCAGACCGACGAGCCCGCCGCCTGCGCCCCGACGGTGCTGCCCATCGACGTCGACCTCGTCGGCCACTGGCCGCTCGACGGCGACGGCAAGGACGTCGGGCCCTTCCACGACGACGGCCAGGTCACCGGCGCGACGCCCGTCGCCGACCGCTTCGGCCACGCTGGCAAGGCGCTCCGCTTCGACGCCAGCGGCGACCGCGTGACGGTGGCCGCGACGCACCATCCGCTCGGCGAGGTCAGCGTCACCTACAGCGCCTGGGTGCGGCCCGAGCCCGACCACGGCGCGGCCACCGGCGTGCTCGCCTTCGGCGACGTGCTGGTCCCGAACCAGCGCTCGTCGCTGGTCGTCTGGGGCGCGCGCAGCTGCCTCGAGTACACCGGCGAGCAGAACGACTTCGACGCCCGCAGCGCGTGCGCGCCCGACGGCCGCTGGAGCATGCTCGCCGCCGTCAAGGTCGGCCGCCACGTGAAGCTCTACCTGAACGGCCGCCTGCAGGCCGAGGGCGACCTCCAGCCGGGCCAGGCCCTCGACAGCACGCACCTCGAGATCGGCCTCTCGCGCCGCACGGACGACGGCGACGTCTACGAGCAGTTCCACGGCGCCATCGACGACGTGCGCGCCTGGTCGCGCGCGCTGACGGCCGACGAGCTCGACGGCCTCTATCGCGAGGGCGACTGGGCCGACGTCGGCAGCGGCGCGAACCCCGGCGCCTCGTGCCTGCACGTGCGCGACGGCGGCCGTCCGAGCGGCGATGGTCTGTACTGGCTCGACCCGCTCGGGACCGGTACAGCGAGCCAGGTCTACTGCGACATGACGCTCGACGGCGGCGGCTGGGCCCTGGCCTGGGTCTACGGCTTCACCGCGCCGGCTTCGTTCATGGACATCGGCAACGCCGTCACGCCGGTGCCGAGCTGGCGCGCATCCAACGTCGACGTGCCGGTCTCGACCACCGCCCCGAGCGGCCCGACCAGCCGCGGCGCCATCGACTGGGCCGCCTGGAGCGCGCTCGGCAACGAGGTCGCCTTCAGCAACAGCGAGCTCGACACCATCGCCTGCAAGGTCGGCGCGGGCAGCCTCGTCGACGGCACGACCGGCGACGTCGCCTGCCGCGTGCTGGAGGAGAAGAACCCGACCTGCGACGGCGTGCTGCCGCAGTACCTCGCCTGGGTCGACACCGGCCCGCTGCTCGGCGGCCCGTCGCTCTACCTCTACTTCGACGCCGCCACCGACAAGAACTGGCCGACCCACGACCCGTGCGCCACCAACACCGCGCCGTCGACCGCCGACGCCGACGCCGGCGGCGCCGTCTGGCTGCGCCCCTCCGACGACGAGGTGCGCTGGCCGCGCGCGTGCGCCGAGGTCCCCGAGCTCGACCGCGGCAGCGCCATCCGCATCGACCCCGACGGCCCGGGCGGCAGCCCGCCCATCGCGGCCGAGTGCGACTTCGCGACCGAGCGCGGCGGCTGGACGCGCCTCACCGCCGACGTCGCGCGCGGCATCCAGTCGGCCGGCCCGCGCCCGCGCCAGTACCTCATCGCCAAGGGCGGCGCCTGGTACCGCTCGCCGGTCACGACCGCCGTCTGGGACTGGGCCTCCTATGATGAAGCGCCCGGCGTGTGGGTCCACGACGGCCCGGCCGGCGACGGCGCCTTCGACTGCGGCGGCGGCGCCCCAGCGCATGGGGCGTCGGCTGCGGCGAGGCCGGGCAGGGCGCGCCGCGCGTGCTCCCCGGCGGCGGCTCCGGCGCTGCGAGGACGAGGTCCTCGGCGCGACCAGCGTGTGCCAGGCGCCGCCCGACGCGCCTTCCAGGTGGGCGGCGCCGGCTGCGCCGACGACGCCAGCGTGTGGGTGCGGCCGAGCCGCTGCCTGCCCGACGCGGGGGAGCCTGCTCGGCGACGGCGACCTCGACGCGTGGGCCGCGCGCGGCCCCGACGACGACGGCCCCGGCTGCTGGAGCGCCAACGGCCCCGACGGCACCATGCTGCCGGACGACGACGTCCCGCCAGGCGGCACCGCGCCGTCGTTCGCCGCCACCAACCCCGAGGTCGGCAACGACATCTGGGCGCTCATCCTGAACCAGCAGGATCTGACCTTCGTGGCCGGCCGCGCCTATCGCCTCGGCCACCTGGGCCAAGGCCGCCGAGCCGCGCACCATCCGCGTCTTCATCCAGACCCGCGACCTCACCCGCCTTCTACTGGAGGACCTCGATCTCGGCCAGGTGGGCTTCAACTTCGGCCTCGGCTTCGTGGCCGACGCGACCTCCTACGACGCCGCGATCGACTTCCAGCTGGCCGAGTTCTCGACCGCCACCGTGGCCAGCTCGGCGACATCACGCTGCAGGACGACGGCGCGAGCCCGTGCACCACCTCGGGCAGCGAGCTCGTGGCCGACGGCGGCTTCGCGGCCGGGCGCACCTGCTGGCACTTCGGCCACGACGCCAGCCGGACGCGACCGCGCTGCCCGACCCCGACGAGGCGGCGACGGTCGCCGCCAGCGCCCGTATCATGGTGGTCGAGGCGGCGCGAGACCCGGGCGTGGCCGAGCCGTGGCGCGCGAACGTCAGCCAGGACGAGGAAGACGCTGGCCCCGAACCGGCACCCATCGCCTGCTCCCGCTGAAGGCGCGCAACGCGGCCGCGCCGCGCTGCCCTCCTCGCGCGCGGTGGTCGGCCGGCCCCGAGCGACAACTTCTTCCGCGGCCTCGACGCCCAGCTCGGCACCGCCTGGCAGGCTACGCCCTCGACTTCATCCGCGCCGCCGAGCCTCACGCCGGGCGCCCAGCGCCTCGAGCTCCAGCTCGGCGACCCCGACGCCATCGCGGTGTGGGTGGACGACGTGTCGCTGGTCGACCTCGGCCCCGACCCGTACCCACCCCGATCCAGGCCGGCCTGGTCGTCGACGGCAGCTTCGCGGCCGGCAGCCTGTGCTGGCAGTTCAACTGGAACCACGACACGCTGACGGCGGCGCCGCCTCCGGCGCCGCCGTCGCCACGACCAGGCTCGCCCCGTCCTCGCCGTGAGCCACAGCCCGGGCACCGATCAGGTCCACGAGGTGAGCCTGCGCCAGCCCGGCAAGAGCCTCGTGGCCGGCCGCTGGTACCGCTTCAGCTACTGGGCGCGCGCGGCGTCGGCGCGCACCATCCGCGCCGCGGTGTGGAACGATCACGGCGGCGTCTTCAGCTACCGCGAGCAGCCGGTCGATGCGACGTGGCACCACTTCGTCGACGACTTCCGCGCCACCACCTCGGACGACGCGGTGGCGGTCGAGTTCCACCTGGCCGCGCCCGGCGGCGCCACCGTGTGGCTCGACGGCGTGCGCCTCGAGGACATGGGCGCCGACCCGGGCGCGGCGCCCGACGCGGGCCGCCTCATCAGCGACGGCGCCTTCAGCGCCGGCGCGCTGTGCTGGGGCTTCTCCTACGACGCCGACGCCACCCTCGCGACCGCCACCAGCGACGCCGACGCCCCGACGGCCGCCGCCGCGCCGTCCCTGAAGTTCACGCAGGACCCGGGGCTGGCCGAGGTCTATCGCGTCGGCACCTACCAGGGCGGCCTCACCACGCTGGCCGACCGCTGGTACCGCCTCTCGTTCGACGCGCGCGCGGCCGCGGCGCGCCCGCTGGTGGCGGCGGTGTGGGACGACGTCACGGCGTTCGCCTACGAGACGCCGACGCTCGGCACGAGCTGGCAGCACTACTCGTACGACTACGTCACCACGGTCGGCAGCGCCGCCGGCGAGACCGGCGTCAGCTTCCAGCTGGCCGACCCGAGCGGTGCCGCGGTGTGGCTCGACAACGCGCGCATCGAGGACCTCGGCCCGTCGCCGTGCGCAGCGACGAGCCCCGACCAGGTCCGCGACGGCGAGCTCTCGGCGGGCCTCCTGTGCTGGTTCGAGCCGAGCCCGAGCGGGCGCTACGAGGTGTCCAGCGACCACGCGCCCGGCACCGCGGCGCCGTCGCTCGCCATCACCAACCTGGTCGCGGACGACAACCTCTGGGACGTGCAGCTCATCCAGCGCGGCTACCACATCGACGCCGGCAGCTCGTACACGCTCACCTTCTCGGCCCGCGCGGCGGCCCCGCGCACCATCGTCGCGCTGGTCCACAACTGGGACACGGGCGTCATGCAGACCTATCAGGTCGTCGACGTCGGCACCGCGTGGGAGACCCACAGCTTCACCTTCGACGGGCAGTCGACCGAGGACAACGTCCTCGTCGAGCTCCAGCTCGGTCAGTCGTCGACCGAGACGGTGTGGCTCGACGGCATCCACCTCGCGAAGAACAGCGCGGCGGTCCCGACGGCCGGCCTCGTCGCCTACTACCCGTTCGACGGCAACGCCGCCGACGCCAGCGGGAACGGCAACGACGGCGTGGTGTACAACAGCGCGACGCTCACCACCGACAAGCACGGCGCCGCCGGCAAGGCCTACGCCTTCGACGGCGTGTCGGCCCACATCCGCGCGCCGACGGCCGGCTTCCCGGTGGGTGTCGCCGACCGCACCATCGCCTTCTGGCTGGCGCCGACCACCGCCGGTCCCGGCTGCGGCTCGACCGGCAGCTCGGTCGTCTACTACGGCACGGGAGATTGCCCGGGCCACATCTTCGGCGCCGGATATTGTCAATCGAGCTGGTATTTCTGGGGCGGCTGCTACGACCAGTGGCCGGGCCCCAGTGACCCCGCCTACCAGGCCATCACGCCGGGCCAGTGGAGCTTCGTCGCGGTGCGCCTCGCGAGCGGCCTCGTCACGGTGCGCGTGAACGACATCGTGCAGACCTTCGATCGCTCGAGCGAGAACACGCTGGTCGGCGACCTGCTCATCGGCGCCGAGACCATCGACGGCGGCCAGTCGTTCCGCTCGGCCTACCAGGGCAAGGTCGACGAGGTGCGCGTCTACGACCGTGCGCTGGACGACGCCGAGCTGCAGGCGCTCTTCGACGCTTATTGATCGACCGAATCAGGGCAACCGCCTCTGGTCCTGTCCCGGGCATGCGCCGCCGCGCCGAGCTCTTCGGCGCGGCCCACCGCGCCGCTCGCGGCCTCGCGTCAATCCAGTGACATTCGCCGCGCCCCCGATTGTGGCCAGCGGCCGGGCGCGTGTATCGTCGGGGCCTCGGAGCGGCGTCCATGCGGGGGCCGCGCGCGAACCTCCCGACCTCACCGGTGAGCATGGACCGACTCGCACTCGGATGTCTCGTTGCGGCCATCGCCCTCGCGGGCTGCGCTGGCGGCTCGTCGCGCCCCGGCGCCCCGCTCGCCATCGACGTGGCGGCGGTGACCTATCAGGGCGTCGCCGACGCGGTGTGGGACGTGCGCGTCGAGAACGACGCCAGCCCGCCCGAGACCGTCTTCGCGGTGCGGCTGGCCGCGAGCCGCTACGGCGCCGGCGCGTCGGCCTCGTACGTCGGCACATGCGACGCGCAGGCCGGCGGCAGCGTCGACGCGAGCGGCCGCTGGAGCGCCCCGAACCGCGTCCGCGTGCGCCTCCTCGGCATCTACCCGACGGCGCTCGGCGGCGACCTCGGCCAGCCCGGCGACCCGGCGCCGGCCGGCTCGCTCGCCTTCACCGACCCGGGCGAGCTCGCGCAGATCGTCACCTGCACCGAGAACGCCGACGTGCGCGTGAGCTTCGACGTCACCATCCTGCGCCCCGCGACGCAGGGCTTCTTCGACATCGCCGTCGAGTTCCACGACATCTTCTGCTCGGCCAAGTACGACTGCGGCGGCTCGCCGCCCGGCACCCTGGCGGCGCTCCTCCACGACGCCACCGGCCAGCGCGCGCGCGCCAACGTGCTGGGCTTCGCCTGCACCGCCGGCCCCGGCGTCGACGTCACGACCGCGCTCTGGTTCAGCGACGTGCGCGTCACCTGCACCGGCTCGGCGCCCTCGACGAGCGTCATCGATCCGCTGTCGGGCCCCGGCAACCTCTGCAGCCCCGGCGCCGCCGACAGCAGCATCGCCCCCAGCGCCTGCGTCGCGCCGAGCGCGCTGCCGGCCGCCGGCCCGCTCTTCCAGGCCGCCGTCTACCGCGGCGTCGAGCGCCTGCCCGACCTGTCGAAGCTCTACCTCGACGTGGCGCTCGGCATCGAGGACGCCGTCCCGCCCGGCACCACCTGCGCGCTCAGCTTCGAGGCCACCGCCGACGACTCCTCCGACGCGCGCATCCCCGGCGGCGTCATCGCAGCCGGCCAGGTCTACCCCTACATCCAGGTGGCCGTGCCCGACGTCGCGACCTGCGCCGGCCCTCACGCCATCAACGCCGACGGCGTCGTCGTCACGCGCTACACCGAGACCGACGGCCCGGCGAAGTCGTTCCCCCACGTCTACGGCGACGGCATCGTCGTGCCGCCGCCGCCCCCTCCGCATCAGCCCGCGCGAGCTGACGATGCAGGCCGGCACGAGCCGCCTCTTCGGCGCCAGCGACGGCACGCCGCCTACCTTCGCCCTCCACCAAGGCGGCGGCGGCCTCGACGCCACCGCCGACCGAGCGGCCACCACCGCGCCGCCGATCCCCGGCAGCGCCACCATTGCGCGTCACCGACGCCGCCGGCCAGACCGCCGACGCCGCCATCACCATCACGCCGTCGCCGCTCCTCATCGCCCCGACGCGCTCGCGCTCGAGGCCGGCACGAGCCACGCCTTCAGCGCCAGCGACAGCGCGCCGCCTACGCCTTCGACACCGCGTCTTCCTTGGGCGGCGGCAACGCCGACGGCGACACCTGCACCGCGCCGCCCATCCCCGGCAGCGCCATCGTGCGCGTCACCGACGCCGCCGGCCAGAGCGCCGCCGCGGCCGTGACCATCACCGCCGTCGCGAACTCCTCCTCGCGCCGGCGCGCTGTACCTGAAGCCGGCACCGCCCACACCTTCGGCGCCGGCGGCCGCGCGCCGCCCTATACCTTCGTCGTCGCGAGCGGCACCGGCGGCCCTCGACGCCACCGCCGACGAAGCGACCTACACCCGCGCCGCCCATCCCCGGCAGCGCGACCCTCCGCGTGACCGACGCCGCCGGCCGAAGCGCCGACGCGGCCGTGACCATCACGCCGTCGCCGCTCGTCATCGCGCCCGACGCGCTGTCGCCCAGGCCCACGGCACCGCCCGGACGCTTCAGCGCAGCGGCGGCGCGCCTTCGCCTTCGTCGTCCGCCGAGCACCGCTCGGTGGCCTCGCCCAGGCCGGCGTCAGCGCCACCTACGGCGGCCGCCGCACCCGGGCAGCGCCGTCGCGGTGCGCGTGGCCGGCACCAGCGCAGCCGACGCCGACGCGGCCGGCAGCCATCACGCCGTCGCCGCTCCAGATCGCGCCGACCTCGGTCGCGCTGAGCATCGACGGCACGCAGCTCTACCTCGGCGACGGGCGGCACGCCGCCTGCACCTTCGAATTCTGCCGAGCGGCGGTGGCAGCGCTTCGACGTCACCACCTACCGCGCGCCGCTCGCGCCGGGCAGCGCCGTGGCGCGCGTGCGCGGCCGCAGCGGGCGCTGACTCCCTCAGACCGCCGCCGTCACCGTCCAGAACAGCTGGCTCCTGCGCGAGGACCTGGGGGCGACGCGGTCGGCACGCTCGTCAACTGGCGCGGCGTCGAGAGCGACGGCCAAGAGCTCGTGGCGGTGTCGTCCAACTGGGGCGCCATCGCGCGCTCGGCGACGACGGCGCGACCTGGACCTTCGACGCCCGCGCAGCGCGCCTGAACGGCATCGCCTGGAGCGGCTCCCTGGCAAGGCCGCCAGGTGGCGCCAGCAGCTTCATCCGCCTCGCCCGACGCCGTCACCTGGACCGCGCGCACGAGCCCCATCACCGCCTGGAGCTTCAACGCGCCGTGGCCTACGGCGGCGTGCTGGGTGGTGGTCGGCGAGCGCGGCTCGACCACCTCGACCGACGGCCTTGCGTGGACCAACGTCTCGGTGAACAACACCAACACGCTGACCGACGTCGCCTTCAACGGCACCTCGTGGGTCGGCTGCGGCAGCGGCGGCACCATCGTCACCTCGCCCGACGGCGTGAGCTGGACCGTCGGCTACAGCGGTAACGACTACGGCCTCTTCGGCATCGCCTGCGAACGGCTCGCTGGGTGGCAGCGGGCGCGACCGGCACCATCGTGACGGCGCCGGGCGCGAGCACCGCCTGGACCCAGCGCACGAGCGGCACCAGCTCGGCGTTCAGCGGCGTGTCGGCGCACGGCTCGCTGGTCGTCGCGGTCGGCAACGACGGCCTGGTGATGACCTCGGCGACGAAGCTCACCCTGGACCCCGCGCCGCACCAGCACCGGCACGCGCTTCGCGAACGTCGTCTATCACCGGAGCGGCTGGGTGGCGGTGGGCGACGAGGGCAACATCGCGCTCGGCGACGCGGCGGCGTCGACCTGGGCGCGCGTCGACGACACGACGCCGGTCTACAACTCGGTCTTCTGGGACGTGGCCCAGGGCAACGGCCGGCTGGTGGTGACGACCAACAACGGCATCATGGTCTCGCACGACGGGGCGCTGACCTGGGACTGGGTGTCGATGCCGACGCCGCTCTACAGCGTGGCCTACAGCGGCAGCGCCTGGATCGCGGTCGGCAACGGCGGCGCGATCTACACCTCGAGCGACGCCGACGCGCTGGTCTGGACCTCGCGCTCGAGCGGCACGAACCAGGTGCTCTACGGCGTCGCCTGCGGCGGGAGCCTGTGCGTGGCGGTGGGCGACAGCGGCGTCATCCGCACGTCTTCGAACAACGGCGCGTCGTGGCAGACGAGCTCGAGCAGCACCACCGACTCGCTGCGCTCGGTCGCGTACGGCGGCGGCACCTGGGTGGTCGGCGGCACCACCGGCCAGACGCGCTACTCGACGAGCCCGACCAGCACGACCTGGATTGCGGCCACCACCAATAACGACAAGAGCGTCTTCGGCCTGGCCCACAACGGCTCGATGTTCGTCGGAGCCTGCGACAGCGGCACCATCATCACCTCGTCGAACGGCACCTCGTGGTCGGTGCGAGGCAGCGGCTCGGCGCAGCTCTTGCGCGACGTCACCTGGAACAGCGTGGCCCACGAGTGGGTCGCGCTGAGCGCCAACCGCGGCGAGGTGATGGCCTCGGCGGACGGCTCCAACTGGTCGCTGCGCGACATCACCGGCCAGGACCTCACGTCCATCGTCTTCGACGGCACGCGCCTGGTCGCGGTGGGCCAGCTGGCGGTGGCGCTGACCTCGCCGACCGGAGCGACCTGGACCACGCGCCACGGCTTCGAGCAGAACGTGCTGACGGGCATCGCCTATCTCGCGAGCGCGTCGCGCTGGGTGGCCATCGACGACAACGGCCTCTTCCACGTGTCGACCGACCGCGCCAACTGGACGAGCCTCGACCGCGGCTACGACGAGCTGCGAGGCGTGGCGTGCAGCCCGACGCGCTGCGTGGCGGTGGGGGACGGAGCGGCCATGTGGACCTCGGACGACGGCATCACCTGGACGGGGCGGCGCGCCGACAACACGGTCGCCTGGGAGACGGTCATCTGGAACGACAGCTACTTCCTGACGGCCGGTGATTTCGGTCGCATCGCGACCTCGAGCGACGGCATCAACTGGACGCTGCGCACGAGCAACACCACCCAGAACTTGTATGGAGCCGCCTGGAACGGCTCGACCTGGGTGCTGGTGGGAGGGGGCGGGACCCTCCTCACGTCGGCCAACGCGGCCACCTGGACGGCCCAGGTGAGCGGCGCCGGCAGCACCATCCTGTGGGGCGTCGCGGCGCACGGCTCGAGCTGGATCGTCGTCGCGCAGAACGGCAACGTCCTCACCTCGAGCAACACCACCTCGTGGACGGCCAACGGCAGCGGCGCGAGCGACGCGATGAGGCGCGCGGCGTGGGACGGCGACCGCTGGGTCGTGGGCGGCCTCGACGGCGTCTTGCGCACCTCGACCAACGGCACGAGCTGGTCGGTGCTGACCGACCCGGCGCTGTCGTTCTCGTCGGTCCAGGCCATCGCGCGCATCGGCAACGTGCTCGCGGTGGTGGGGGCGCGCGTGAGCGGCTTCGTGGCGACGCTCGCGCGCTAGCGGTTGCTCGGGTTGGGCGCGGATCGGCGCTGCGCTATCATCGTCGCGTGGACGACCTCGACGCCGAGATGGCCAGGGCCCGGGTGGCGCTGGCCGAGGACCTGGCGCGGCGCCTGCCGCAGGGCCGGGTCGCGGAGCCGGGTCGGCTCGTCGCCGCGGCCGGTGGGCTGCGGGTGCGGCTGCTCGAGCCCGGCGCCCCGCCTCGGCGACGCGCACGACGCGAGCGCCTGGCGCCGCTTCGGGTGGGACAGCGCCTTCCGCGTCGAGGTCGACGGCGTGCAGTGGGACCTGTGCGGTGGCCTCGACGCGCTGGTACCGACGCTGCTCGCGACCCACGCGCTGGTCGGTCGGCGCGGCCTCCTCGGGCTCAGGCCGCGTCGTCGCTGGTGGCCGGGCCGGCGGAGCCTCCTCGCGGACCTCGAGCTCATCGCGCCGTGCTACCGCGAGGGCGAGCCATGGAGCGCCGGTGCGCGCCCGCCGCTCCGCGCATCACCCATCGTGGGCCGCTGCTTCCTCGTCGGGCGCTGGGTGATGCTCGCCGACCTGGATGCGGCGTGGGTCCGCCCCTACGAGGTCGGGTCGGCGGTGACGCCGCTCATGCGCCTCCGGCCGCGCCACATCCCGGCCGCGACCGCGCTCTTCGCCGAGCTCTGCGGTCTCGCGCGCCGTCCCGCGCTGCCCTCGGCGGTCGCCTACCGCGACGACCAGCATGACGGCGTGCTCTACTGACCTTCCCGTCGAGCCCGACTTGATCCACCCTGGCCGTGGACAGCACCACACGGAGCACTGCCATGAAGAAGTTCCTCGTTCTCTATCGCGCGCCGCTCGAGGCCTACGCCCAGGCGATGACCTCCACCCCGGAGCAGCAGCAGGCCGGCATGAAGCTGTGGATGGAGTGGGCCACCCGCGAGAAGGGCGCCATCGTCGACATGGGCGCGCCGCTCGGCAAGGGCGTGCAGGTGCGGTCGTCGGGCGCCGAGGACGTGCGCAACGACCTCGGCGGCTACTCGATCCTGCAGGCCGAGTCGAAGGAGGCGCTGGCGCGCTCGCTCGAGGGCCACCCCCACTTCCACATGTCGGGCGGCTTCATCGAGGCGGTCGAGATCATGCCCATCCCGGGCATGTGATCGCCGCTCCTCGGCCAGTGCCCGGGTGGCGCTGGCCGAGGCTCTGGCGGGGTCGGGGCGCGGCGGGGTCGGGGCGCGGCGGGTCGGCTCGGCGCGCCGGAAAGGTGGCGCGGGTAGGCGGGTCGACGCCTGAGGCCCCGTCGCCGCGGGTGGCCGGCACGAGGGCCGACGGAATTCCGCGGCGCGCGGAACCCGGGCATTGACGCGACCAGGACAGTCCGTATGAAGGATCCTGTTCGCGGATAGGCCCAAGGTCACGCCACTCGCCACCAGGACGTGCCATGAAATCCAGATGTGTCGTCATCGTCGACGACGAACCCCAGGTCTCGGCCGCGGTCGCCCGCTGTGCCGCGAAGCTGGGGTTCGAATCGATCCAGTTCCACGACGCGCAGTCGGCGCTCGACCACCTGCGCACGGGCGAGACCGCCGTCCTGGTGTCGGACATCCGCATGCCGCAGATGACCGGCATCGAGTTGCTCCGCGCGGTTCGCGCCATCGACGTCGATCTCCCGGTCGTCCTCATGACCGGCGCGCCCGATGTCGAATCGGCGATGGAGGCAGTCGAGCTCGGTGCGCTGCGCTACCTTGCCAAGCCCATCTCGGTCGAGGCGATGAGGGAGACGCTGCAGTATGCGGTCTCACTGCACGAGCTCGCGCGCCTGAAGAACGAGGCACTGTCGGCTCGGGGAATCGACGGCCGGCTGGATTCGGATCGCATCAGTCTGGATGTGAATTTCGCAAATGCGCTCTCGAAGCTGTGGATGGCATTCCAGCCCATCGTCGACCTCGGGGCGCGGAGGGTCATCGCCTACGAGGCCCTGCTGCGCAGCAGCGAACCCGCGCTGCCGCACCCGGGGGTGTTCATCGAGGCCGCCATGACGCTCGGCCGCCTGCCGGATCTCAGCCGGGCGATCCGCCGTGCCGTCGCCGAGCGCGCGGCCGAGCTCGACCCCGCCATCGACATCTTCGTGAACCTGCATCCGCATGACCTCCTGGACGAGGACCTCTTCGGCCTACACGCGCCACTCTCGAATATCGCCGGCAGGGTCGTGCTCGAGCTCACCGAGCGCATGTCACTGGCCGATATTCCGGACGTGCGGCGCCGGACCCAGCGCCTGCGCGCGCTCGGCTATCGTCTGGCGATCGACGACCTCGGAGCGGGCTATGCCGGGCTCTCGAGCATGGTCCTCGTCCAACCCGAGGTGGTGAAGCTCGACATGACGCTCATCCGCGACATCGACCTCGACCAGACGAAGCAGCGCCTCGTCGCCTCGATTACGCAGCTCTGCGGCGAGATGAACGTGCTCACCGTGGCGGAAGGCATCGAGCGCGAGGGCGAGCGAGACGTGGTCTCGCAACTCGGCTGCGACCGCATGCAGGGCTACTTCTTCGGTCGCCCCGCCCGTGCCTTCGCGACAGTGAGCTTCGCCGACCCGGTGCCGTCCTCTGCGCTCTCGCTGCGGGGCAGCGCGGGAGCCTGAAGGGCGTCGCCCGGAGTCGCCTCGTCGCCGGCGCGCGCGGAGGACGTGCGCAGGGCCGCCAAGAAAGCGCACGCGCCGGCCGACGCCCGAGCGCGCGGTCCTGCGCGCGGCGGCCGAGGCGTGAGTCCCCGAAAACAGGCTACGAGTCGGTCGTCGGCAGCGACCTTGCGGGGGCTCGCTCGGCCTCGCGCGGCGCGGGCATCGCTACCTCGATGGCGTGCTCAAGGTGGAAGGGCTGCCGCCGCGGGGAAGACCGCGGGTCGTCGGGAGCCAATGTGTACAGAAGGGGTAACGAGGCCGAGGCGCGTGGCGCAGGGGTGCAGGCAAGGCGGACGCGAGCGGGGCGGCGGCGCGCTCCAGAGCGAGCTCCGCGGGATGAGCTACGACGACGGCGCGGCGCGGCTCGCCCGGCGGCGCGGTGCAGAAGAGGCCGACGGCGGTGGCGGCGCCAGCGCGGGCTTCGGCATCAGCTTCTTCATGAACGGCATGCTGGTCCGGGCGCAGTACGACGGCGCCGACACCGACAACGGCACGATCGAGTTCGCGCTGATGAAGGACCGCTCCGCTCCCAGAGCGAGCTGCCCGCCATCGTCGGGAACCAGGAGAACGCGCAGGCGCGGCGCAGATCGTCCCCGCGCATCCTGGCCGAGCTCACGAAGAGCGCGGCGGGCCGGGGTGGTCGCGCGCTGGAAGCGCTGCGCGAGAAGAGCGTGCTCGGGACCATCGAGGACCGCGTGTCGAACGCGGCTCGGGCAAGCGCTCCGAGTTCCGCTTCAAGCTCTCCAACGGAGCGTACGGCGAAGGCCGCTGACGGCGGTCGCCACGTCGCGCCCCGGCGTCGGTCATGGACGCCGGGAATCGGCGCGCGTGGTCCGAGCGGAGGCGGCCTCAGCGCCTCGGGCTCGAATCTCGATGGAGTGGGACCGCTCGACGAAGCGGCCGTCGTCGCCGTAGGGGCACCACGTCACGACGTTGAGCCTCAGGCCGGACGGGTGTCGGTAGAACTGGTAGATCATCCAGCTCTCGCTCGGCGTACGTCTCCGGACATGCGGTGGTGGTGCTCTCGACGCCCTCCCAGCCCCAGCCCCGTGATGGGGCGGAGGATGCCGCTGAAGTCGCGCGCGTCGTCGGTGGCCGTCGAGGACGCCGTGGTACGTCATGATGCGGCTCAACGCCGACCATCGACATCGCCCGTCTCAGGGCCGCCACCTCGTAGATTGTCTGGTGGCCGTAGACCACGGTCACGTGCTCGAGCTCCTGGCTGCGCGACGGCGACCCGACGAGGATGCCGTCGCTAGCGCGGCCCGTTGTCGTAGTAGACGTCGAGCACGAAGCCGGACGAGCGTGCCGCGGTCTCCTCGACGGTGAAGCCGATGCCCGTCACCAGGCGCCTTGATCGCCGCACGCGGCGGCCGCCCACGAGAACACCATCGGATTGGGGCTAGCTTGTTCATTCGGACCTTGCTCGAAGGCCATCGTGGTGAGAATGCCGTCGTCGTCCGCCGAACCTCGCGAACAGCGCCACGTCAAGGAGGCGTTGGACCTCGCGCGGCTCACCGGCGGGCCTGGTGGCTGCTGGTCGATGGGGGCCTGGTACCAGTCGAGCGGAGGCGGCCGCAGCGCCTCGGGTGATCTCGATGGAGTGGGACCGATGGACGAAGCGGCCGTCGTCGCCGTAGAGCAGCGCGTGAAGACGTCGAGCGACACGCCGGACGGGTGTCGGTGCAGGCTGGTAGATCAACAGCTCGGGTCGTCGTACGTCTCCGGACAGGCGGTGGCGGTGCCGTAGGGGCGGCGCTCGGGGGCGACGATCTCCCAGCCCCAGCCCGCGATGGGGCGGAGGAGGTCGCTGAAGTCGCGCGTCGTCGGTTGCCCGTCGAGGACGGCGTGGTACGTCATGATGCGGCCCTCGCCGACCGTGACGTGGCCCTCCTGCCGGCCGCCCTCGTAGATCGTCTGGTGGCCGTAGACCACGGTCACGTGCTCGAACTCCTGGCTGCGCGACGGCGACCCGACGAGGATGCCGTCGTAGCGCGGCCCGTTGTCGTAGTAGACGTCGAGCACGAAGCCGGACGAGCGTGCCGCGGTCTCCTCGACGGTGAAGCCGATGCCCGTCACCAGGCGCCGGTCGCCGCACGCCGCGACGCTCGCAAGGAATACCATCGAGATTGGGGCTAGCTTGTTCATTCCGGACCTTGCTCGAAGGCCATCGTGGTGAGAATGCCGTCGTCGTCCGCGGGCCTCGCGAACGGCGCGCACGTCAGGAGGCGTTGGACCTCGGCGCGGCTCACCGGCGGGCGGGCCACGGTGGCCGCTGGTCGATGGGGGCCTGGTACCAGTCGAGCGGAGGCGGCCGCAGCGCCTCGGGTCCGATCTCGATGTAGTGAGACCGATGGACGAAGCGGCCGTCGTCGCCGTAGAGGCACAGCGTGAAGACGTCGAGCGTCACGCCGGACGGGTGCCGGTAGAACTTGTAGATCTTCAGCTCCCGGTCGCCGTACGTCTCCGGACAGGCGGTGGCGGTGCCGTAGTGGCGGCGCTCGGGGTCGACGAGCTCCCAGCCCCAGCCCGGGATGGGGCGCAGGAGGTCGCTGAAGTCGCGCGTCGTCGGCTGCCCGTCGAGGACGGCACTGTACGTCATGATGCGGCCCTCGCCGACCGTGACGTCGCCCTCCTGCCGGCCGCCCTCGTAGATCGTCTGGTGGCCGTAGACCACGGTCACGTGCTCGAACTCCTGGCTGCGCGACGGCGACCCGACGAGGATTACCGTCGGCGGCGACCCCGAACGCCGTGATGGGCATCGGGGCGGAAGCTGGCGCGCGGCGGTGCTCCTCGACGGTGAAGCGTGCCGTGACCAGGCGCCGGTCGCCTTGCGCGACGCTCGCAAGGAATGCCATCGAGATTGGGGCTAGCTTGTTCATTCCGGACCTCGCTGCCAGGACCGCGCACGAACCGCGGCCCTGTCGCCATCGTGGCAGGCCTCGCCCTCGGCGTCGTGACCGGCCTTCGGCCGCAAGTCGAAGGCCATCGTGGCGAGGACGACGGCGCCATCCGCGACCTTCAGGGACGGCACGCAGCTGAGGTCGTAGCCGCGCGCTCGGGTGGCGCCGACGATGTCCTCCGGTCGCGTCACGGGGTCGTTCAGGGGACACGAATCGGGATCGGGGAGCTGCGCAGCGAACATGTCGCCGTGTCTCGGCAGGCCGAGCGTCGTCTCGTGCCCGCTCACACCCGCGGCGATCGCCTCCGCGTCGAGGTGGGCGGGCAGCGGTACAGCCGCTCGAGGTGCGTCCTCGGGGCGGTGACGTCGAGGCCGTAGAGCGCCCGGTAGCGGCACTGCTCGAGGAACAGGACATCTCCCCGCGAGGCCTTCGCGCTTGGCCTTCTTCCAGGAGACCGCGTCGGTGCCGGCGCCAGCCGTGCTGGGCGTCGCTGTGCTGCGCGACCCAGCGCGCCTTCAAGCGCATCGGAGAAGCCCGTCGCCCCCCGGCTTGCACGCGCCCACGATGGCGCTGCACGATCTCGGCGCCGATGACGTCGAGCTCGCTCGTCGAGGGTGCTGGCCGCGATGGAGCCTGCGAACACGCCGTGCTTCGTCGCCCACTCCGCGCGCGCCTTCGAGGCGGCGCCGAGCGAGGTCTCTAGGAGACGCTGGCCGTGGCCGGCCGTGGCCGTCGAGACCGCGGCGGGGTGGGCTCGTCGTCGGGATAGAGCAGGCCTTGTTGGGGTCCAGGCAGCGTTGACGAGCACGCCCACCGCTGGGCCCGGGACCCCGGCGTGCGCCGAGCGCTGCGCGCAGGACCGTGCTGACCTTGCTCGCGCCGCTGACGAGCGTGGCGGTCGACGCCCACCGCCATGCCCATGGCGGTGTTGACGCCGTAGCCCACGGCCTCCTGGGCGGCGGTCTTCTCGGCGCCAGCTTCGGCCGGTACGCCAGCCCGCCGACGTCGTCGGGCACGCCGACGAGACCCATGCAGAGCGCGTGGTACTCGGCGGCGGTCATGCCGAGCACGGGGTTGCCGCCACCGCCGATGAACTTCGACCAGCTCTGCACCTGCCAGTCCTGGCAGGCGTCGATGAACGCCGCCATGACGGCGTCGAGGTGCGCGAGGGCGGCCTCGACGTCCGCCCGCTGCGCCTCGAACGCGGTCGGGTCGGGGACATGTCGTCCAGGCGCGGCCACGACGCTCTCAGCGCCGGCCTCCGACATCTGTTTACCTCGCTCGGCCGGGGCCGCGGCCTCCTTCGCGCGGTGGGGGCTCAGGCCGCCTCGGGCGGCTTCAGCGCGGGCATCCCGCGCGTGTCTCGCCGCGGCGGCTTGCAGGTCTCGCTCGGCGGCCCTTGCGCGTCGGTCCCGGCGAGCATCGCATCCTGGTCGTCGAGCGGCGCTCTGGCGGTCGGGTCCGCGCAGCGCTCGTCCGTACCGCGCGGGGGCCGCGGTCGCGGGTGTGCCGGACGTCGAGGGCGTCGGGGTAGGGGTTCGAGCCGGGACAGGTTTGGGTTCCATGCGTCGTCCTGAGCCGCGCCATCGGTTGCGCGGCGCGGCCGACGATTGCAGGGCCCGCGCCGCGTCGCGGCGCTGGGGGTGGCACGACGCCAAGCGGGTCCGCGGCCGAGCGCTGGGGTCGCCAGGCCTCGGAACGTGGCTCGAGGTGGGGTCTGGGCGAGCCGCATATCCGCGCCAGGGCGACTGCAAGTGCGGCCGTGAAGACGCTGAAACGCCGCCGCCGGGCGGTGGGCAGTACCTCGGCGCCTCCTGCCGAACGCTGCGCGACATGCCCATCGATCAGGATGGACACTCCAAGCCGATCGCGCGCAGAACCGAGCGCACGACTCCGTCAGGGTCCAGCGACGACAGCCGACGACGACGGGGTCCGAAGGCTCGATATGCCGAGGTCGCGTTGCTCCCGGCTCGCAGCCGGCGCTCTCCTCGCGCGTAGCTTCCTCGCCTCGCCCCGTCATGCGCTGTGCTCGCGTCGCCTCGTCGACCTCGAGGAGCACGAGCGCGTCGGGGATCAACAGATCGTCGGGATAACGGCCGACCCAGGCCGCGAGCTCGTGGCTCGGGTCGGCGCCGACCGCGAAGGCGACGGTGCTTGGCCAGTAGCGGTCGAGGACCACAGGCCGGACCGCGCGCACGATGCGCGCCTGCTCGCTCGCGACGAGGTTGCCGAAGCGGTAGTAGGCGCGTCGGATGGACTCGGGCCGCCCATCGAAGTGGGCGCGCAGGTCGGCGAGCGCGCCGCCCTCGTGGACCAGCGGCGGCGGGCACGCGATGCGCTCCGCGCCCAGCGCGGCGGCGAGCTGCCGGCTGAGGGTGGTCTTGCCGACGGCGTCGAGCCCCTCGACGACGATGATGGGATGCACGCCGGAGTCACTCATCGCCGCGCCCCTCCCACGACCAGCGGCCGCCCCGCGCGCTGAACTTCGCCGGGTCGTAGCCCACGGCGGAGAGCCCCGCCGCGACCCCGACTTCCAGGATCGGTGGGCTCACGCGGTGGATGCCGGCGGTGTTGCCGTAGAAGCGCCCGAGCGGGTCGATCATGGCGTAGGAGTCGGTCATGGCGTCGTTGTCCTCCGCCACCGGCTGAAGTCCCTCAGCCGCCAACGGTGCGTGCCGAGCCACGACCGCGTGGAACTCCTCGGCGCTGATGAGGAGCGGCTCGACGCGGCCGTCGTTCTCGCCGACGACGCGCAGGACCTGGAAGACCTTCCAGCGCTCCGGTCGCGCGGCCCGCACGAAGGTGCTCATGTCCTCGTCGTGGTTCAGGCGCGTCACGACGGTGTTGAGCTTCAGGCGCACACCCCGCGCGTGGCAGCGGCCGGCCAGGCGAAGCGCCTGCTCGACGTGGCGCCCCTTGCCGCGCCCGAGGAGCCGCTGCGTGGCCTCGACGGCCGAGTCGACCGACAGGGCGACCCAATCGAGCGCACCGTCGCAGGCGTCGAGCAGCGCCTCCAGCTTGGCGCCGTTGGTGACGATGCTGGTGACGAAGCCGCGCGCCTTGGCGTGGCGGACCAGCTCGGCCAGGTCGGGACGGAGCGTCGGCTCACCTCCCGCGAAGTTGAGCTTCTCGGCGCCCGCGTCGGCGAGCGCGTCGATGAGGCGCCGCCGCGCGTCGTCCAGTGACAGCTGACCGGACGACGTCGCGGAACGTGGCGAAGCAGAAGCGGCAGCGCAGGTTGCAGGGCTTGAACAGATGGAAGTTGATGGCCGGCACACTGCCGGGGATAGGCGCGGACATGGAGAGCTCCGGCCTGGCAGGCCTGATGACCTGCTCGACCGGCTCCAGTCACGGGCCGCTCGTTTGTGACACGCGAGCGACGTTTTTCCGCTCAGCGGTCTTCCAGATTCGGTGGGCCGTCGCGATGCGCGCGGCCCAGCGCTGCCGGGCGCTGGCGCGCTCAGTCCGACGCTGGCGCCAATGGCTCGAAGTCCTGCCCTTCGACGATGCGCATGAGCACGATGTGCTGGTCGCGCGGCGACAGCGTCGAGAGCGCCCGGGCCACACCGAGGCCGGCAGTGGTGCTAGAGAACGGCTCACACGCCCAAACCCCGATCGAGGTCGTCGGGATCGAGCGCGATAGGTTGCCGGCTCCTCGTCGGCAGCAGCCGGTCCGTGTTGTGCTTCAGCCATGACGAAATAGCTCACGACGTTGGCCTTGGTGTCACGCGCATGCGCTCTGCAGACCTCGAGCAGCGTCGAGTAGACCGCGTCTTCAGCGTCCGCGAGTCGCATAGGCGGGCGAGCCTCGCGATGGCCGTCTCGAGGAAGCGACGGCCTTCTTCGAGGCGGCTGACAGGGCTTCGGCGCACTCGCGGAAGGCGCTGGTGCCCGGGCTCTGCCGCCGAGCGAGGCGCCAGCGCCGACTGCGCGACGACCTCACGCGTCGCTCCGCGAGGATGTTGCCTGGCGCGGCGTGCGACGGCGTCGGCGATGATCGCCTCGTCCGGCGATCCGCTCCCCGTGGAAGGCGACGCGGCCCAGCAGCGCGTACGAGCCGGCCAGCCCGAGCACGACGAACAAGCCCGAGAGACGACGGGCACGCCTTTCTGACCGCCGGCCGGCTCGAAATGCCGCGACGACGACGGCACCGACCAGGATGAGCAGCGCGATCGGCATGAGGTAGCGCCACAGCGCGGCAATCCCGAGCAGGACCACCGTGGTCACGCCGTCAGGGGCGTCCGTGTCACCGCGAGCATCGGCGATCACCAGCCCGGCGTAGAGGACCGCGTAGACGACGCACAGCCACATCAACGGACGCCATGGATAGGTGCGCCGCCTCACGAAGCGTACGCAGCACCACAGGACGATGGCGAGATCGATAGCGAATGCCGGCCAGTAGCTGCTGGCGAAGACCTCGCGATCGAGGCCGTTCGTGCGGAGCAGCGCCTCACCGGTCAGGAGCTCGACCATGCTGCCGCTCTCCCACCAGCCTACGAAGGCCGCCGGAACGAGCACGACCAGGAGCGCGTAGGTCAGCGCCAACGTGAGGCCGGTCATGGCGAGCAGGGAGCCTCGCGCTTCGGGCGCCGCATCCGAGCTCGGGCCAACACCCACCGCGCGCTGTCGCGCCCCGTCTCCGCTCGCGCCCGCCGTGTCCGCGAACGCCTCCGCCTCCATCAGGCCCGCGGAATCGATCACCACGGATGGCTCCGAGCTCGTCGGATCTGGGATGCTACTGCTCATCAGTCTCAGAGGTTGAAGGTCGCGCCGCGGGCGTCCGGCGGCGTTGGGACGTGGCGCTCGATGACCTCACGTTGGCGCGAAGAGAAGCGCGGTCTCGGTCGCGCTCGCGGCGGGCTCAGAAGCAGTCGTAGTACCCATTCTGCTCGTCGAAGGCGCAGCTGAGCCCCTCGGCGCCGCAGTCGATGTAGTACAGCTGAGCCTGGTCGCAGTAGTAGAGGACGTCGCCATCGCAGACGCCGACCTCGTCGACGTCGCCGCAGCCGGTGGCCGGTTGCAGGCAGTCGTAGTAGCCGGCGGCCTCGTCGAACCCGCACTCCTGCCCGTCGGCCGCGCAGTCGATCCGCTTCACGGTGTCGGCCTCGCAGTAGACCACCGTCCCGCCGTCGCAATAGCCGACCTCGCTGACGTCGCCGCATCCCGTAGCGCCACCCGGAATCGCCAGCGTCCCGCCGACGTAGTCCTGGTTGCCGGCGTAGTCCCACGCGTCCAGCTCGATGTACACGTTGGTGCCGGGCTCGAGCGCATCCACGACGAAGGCGATGTCGAACGTGAGCGGCTGTGTCGGGTCGAAGACGACCTCGCTCTCCTGCCACTCGAGGCCCGTCTGGGTCATGTACGCGACCAGCGGCACGAGCTGGCTGCCGGGCTCGACGTAGAGCTCGCCGACGCTGTCGTCGGTGTACTGGAACCACACTCGATCGCCGGCGAGGGTGCCGCCCGGAAGCACGATGTCGTTCAGCACGACGTAGCTCACGTCACCGCTCGGCGCGGTGTAGTAGAAGGGCACTTCGACGTAGAAGTCACCGCTCTCGGTGTCCTGGTAGTAGTCGAGGCAGCCGATGACCGACTGGCTTCCCTGCGTCAGCGACCCGACCTCGCCATACCAGGTCGCCGTGAGCGTCGTGCCCGTGAACCCCACCGGGAACGCCGAGTAGGTGTAGGCGAACGCGTCGCTGGTGTCGGGCACGCCGCCATAGCCTCGCAGCTGGACGATGTCCTGCAAGGCGGCGCTCGTCACGTCGACAGAGAGCTCGGCTGCGCCATCGACCCACGCCAGCGTGCCGCTGTCGGGCAGGTCGACCGGGTGGGCGAGCCCCGCCCCGCCCGAGTAGTAGTTGGCCAGGAACGCCCGCCACCCGGCGAGCTCGGGCAGGTCGTCGTAGTGCGCATCGTAGAGCGACCGGAAGAGCGGGAAGTAGATGCTCAAGCCCGAGGCGTCGCGCGCGGCGTTGCCGTTACGCAAGCGCAGGACCACCGACTGGATCGCGCTCCGCAGCGTGCCCGCCTCGGAGTCGGCGACGTTGGTCGTCGACCCGAGGAGCCCGGCGAAGCTGCCGAGGTCCACGAGCTGGGGCTCCTGTTCGACTTGCGCCGTCTTGCCGAAGCGCTGCGCGCTGCTCCGCGCCTGGCCGACGCTGCCGATCTGCGATGCATCGACGCCCGCCAGCCGGGTAGCGAACTTGCCGAGCGCCGTGTCGAGCGTGTCGACGAGGGTGAGGTCGATGAGCGATTGCGTGAGGTCCGCGCCCGAGTGCTGTTGCGTCCCTTGCGCGAAGAAGCCGTCGATGACGTCGGACGCAACGTCGACCGGAGCGCGGGACGGGTTGTCGCGCACCTTGGCGAACGCGCGGTAGTCCCAACCGTGCCCGGGCTCGCTCTCCTCCGAGGCGAGGAGATACTCGCCGAACGGGCTCAGGACGCGGGCGACCTCGTAGGTCGCCATGAGGCAGGCGTCGAAGGCGATGACGTCGAAGCGCACGAGCGCGGCCGACTGCAGCCCGCGCGCGACGCCCTGCTTGACGGTCGCGAGCGACAGGAGGGGTCCGCCCGGCGTCGTCTCGTCCTGCCCGAAGCCGGTCCACCCCCCGCCGTGGTCCCAGAACACGAGCATGTGGCGGTCGGCCGGGAAGGCCGCGTTGCCCCACGCGATGAAGTCGGCGAGCACCGCGGGATCCGTCATGTCGACCTCGCCCAGGTCCGACACCTCGTGCATGCCCCCCGCATCGACCACCAGCCGCTTCGCGGTCGTCCAGTTGCCGATCCCCGGCAAGCTGGCGGTCGAGTACCCCTTCGACCGATCGACCTGGACGACGAAACGCAGCCCCGCGCTCCCGCCGACCGCGGCCATCTCCTCGAGGTCCGCGACCGAGGCCTCCTCGAGGTTGTTGTCGGCGACCATGTAGACGAGCACGGTCCAGCTCGTGCCGCCTGTCGTGTGACCGCCGTCGCCGTGCACCACCTCCTCGGACACGCACACCCCGAACTGGCACACGTAGCCCGTCGTGCACGCGGGCTCGCAGGTCTCGGGGCCGCTGTCGGCGACGCAGCGGGTCCCCTCGCAATGGAAGCCTGTGCCGCAGGCCGGCGAGCAACCTCCGGGTGCGGTGTCCCCTCCCACGTGGCTGTCGACTTGGGCGTCGTCGGTCGGAGGCGTCGCGTCGTGCCCCGGGTCTTCCTCAGTATCGTTCAGTTGAGTCGGCGAAGAGGTATCCGAGTCGACGCCGACTCGGCGTGCGGACCCCGGGTCGCCGCACGCTGCGATGGAGAGCAAGCACGCGACAGGAAACAGACGTTCGTGCAGGAGCATGGCTGGACTCCGCGGTTGGGACTTAGCTCGGACGCTCGCGGCGCCCGGCGGTGGACAATGAGGATGCGGTGAGGATCGTCGACCGGCTCCCGGCCGTCAAGGCGGCCGCACCGGTGCGTGTCACTGCACCTCTCCTTCGGTTCGCGGGATGATCACGCGGCTCGCCGATACCAGGGTGAGCGACTTCGACCCGCGGGTGATGGCGACGTACAAGCCTTCTCGGGTGAGCGACTCGGGTCGCAGCACAACGGCGTGATCGAACTCCAAGCCCTTGACGAGAAGCGGGGTTCCGACGGAGCGCCCGTAGGTCCGTCGTCCGACATGCCGGGCTCGAACGCGCGCGGCCGCCACGGCCGCGGGCAGGTCGCTGCGAGTTTGTCCGCGGGACTCCCGGAGCGCCGACCGCAGCTGCATGACGTTTTCGGGCCGGTAGAGATACCAGTCCTTCTCACCCAGGATCGCTTCGAGTGCGTCGCAGATCGTGTCTGGGCTCGGCTGTCGTGCGATGGCTTCAAGGCGCGCCAGGTGGTCGAGGTGGACCTTGAAGGTTCGCCGGGGGCGTTGCGCCGCGATGGCCGCAACCATGCGCTCCAACGCCGGGCCCACACCCGTCACGCGCTCGGCGAGGAATTCGTGTAGCGCCCGAACTATCGACGGACCGTCCGCGATCGCCATCAGCGCGCCCAGCGCCGGCAGGTCCGCCTCATCGAAGCGCTCGACTACCGACCAGCGACCGCCGAGTCGCTTCGCAAGCGCAATACATTCCCTCGGCCACTGCATGATCGCGGCGATGGTATCGCGGCCGACTCGCGCGGCGTGACACGCGTTGGCTTCCCGCTGGTCCCGGGCTCCGGTCAGCGAGACCCATCGGACCGGCGCGTCCTCCGGCACAGTCAGCCGGCCATAGCGCTCCAGCTCGTCGCGGGCCGTGATCAACCAGTCTCCGAGCGCGGCGTTGGACCCGGGCCGCCGCCAACGCCACGGCTCGCGCATGTCGCTCTGGCGTTCGAACGTCGCCTCGATCTCGGCGAGCGAGACGGACTGTTCCTCGCGGAACCCGAAGACCGCCTGCAGCGGGTCACCCACGGCGCGGCACGGGAGGACCTCGGCGATCGCCCGCACCAGCTCGTGCTGCGAGACGCGGCAGTCCTGGTACTCGTCGACCAGAGCACCGTCGTAGCTCGCCTCCAGGACGGCGCGACCCACCGCCGACCTCACGACCTCGGTCGCTCCGGGCGCGACGACAGCCCAATCCGGAACCAAGCCCTCGTCATGGCGGAGGCCGGAGATCAGGGGGTAGGGGACGCCGTACCTGAGCCCGAAGCCATCGAGCGTGGCGATGGCGTACTTCTCCGCGGGCACCTTCATTTCTTCGAGGCGTCGCTTGACCGCGGCAACTCCGGCATGGGTGTGGGTCAACACGAGCTGGCGGCCGGACCGCGGGTCGGCCACGATTCGGGCCAGGAGCTGCGTCTTGCCACACCCCGCTGCGGCCACGACGAAACCGCGCTTCGTCGCGAGCATCTCTTCGAGGTGATGGTCAACCATCGTGGATGAACCGTCGGAGCGCTTCGACGATCGCGTGCGTGTCGGTGGCGGCCATGCTGCTCAGGTGCTTCGCGACGAGGCGTCCGAGCGCGTGACCCCCCTCACAGGTCTTGAACCACTCCTTGTCCTTCGCGGTCTTGCCGAGCGCCACCCGGTATTCTGCGGCCGGTACGGCGTCGAGCCACGTCGCCGGGTCGGCGCCGAGCTTGGTCTTCGGGAGGCTCAGCGCCCCCGCCAGCGAGTCCCGAACTGGAGTTGAAGCTCTTGGCGCGTGGCGACGCCACCCCGAGCTCAGTCATCTCTCGGAGTCCTCCTCCGGCAGGTCGAGTGCGATTCGCTCCTCGATCGCAACAATCCCCGCCCACTGCAGCAGCTTGGCGCCTTCGGCCTTCGACGTCTTCGCCTTACCGTCCGAGTCGACGAGCAACGCGGTGGTGTAGCCGACCCTAGCGAGCGCGCCGGCGATCTTGGCCGGCATGTCACTGCCGAGACCATCGACCACCTCGACACCCCGGTAGGCGAGGCTGGGCTGGCCCGCGGCCTCCCAGGCCTCGCCGAGCGCCAGGACGAACCCTTGTTCGGTGACGCCTTCGCCCACGACGACCCGCCGCGCCACGAGCGCCCCGGGGACCTTGACCAACACCGTGCGCAGGTCGTTCGGCGCCGCCGTCACGGTCACGGTGTGGTTCGCTCCGTCGCGGCGCACGACGCAGACTTCGTCGGGCGTGAGCTCGGACAGCACCGTGGGCGAGTGCGTCGTGAAGATGAGCTGGCCGGCCTTGCCGTCCGGCGGCTCCGGCGCCTTGCCGCGAAGCACTCGCAGCAGGCGGCGGATACGGTGCGGTTCGAGGCCGTGCTCGATCTCGTCGACGAGCGCGAGGCCCTCCTTGGCGCCGGCGTCACGCTGCAGCGCCATCGCCAACAGCCGCCGCGTGCCGAGCCCCGCTCGCCGCATCGGCACATCGCCGTCGTGGAGCGCTAGCGCGCCGGAGCCCATCGCAAGCGCACCGACGTCGAGGTGCGGCTCGAGAGAGCCGGTCATCGCCACGCCAAGCTCGCCCGCGATCTTGACCGCCTGCGACGATGCCTTCCTGAGATTGTCGAGCCCATCGATCGGGAAGCCGTGGCGCGCGCGCCGTGCAGCGTCCGCCAGCACCATCGCGACGGAGTCGCCACGCTCCGTGAGTCGAGCCAATGCGGAGCCCCGCCCCCAACCGAGATGGGCATCGACGTAGGTTCCGACGCGAATCATGCCAAGAAGCTCGCGGTCCTTGGCGCTGATCGGATGCGGGCCCCCACCTGCGTCGATCACGTTCCACTGAGGCTCGAGCGATGCGTCGACTCGGAGCTCGATGACCCAAGCGAACGCGTTCTTGTCTGTCTGCTTCGTCGCCGCGGCCGTAGTCCCTTCAGCGGTCAGTGCCTGGATTGCGATCCCGAACCTCGTTTCCTTCACGAAGGCCTTGGGACCTTCGGTCACCGTCGCGCAGATGCGGATCGGGTCCTTCGTTTCGAGGGAGTGGAAGTCCGAGTCGTCGAAGGCGAAGTTCCAGCGCGGCGACAGCACACGCTCGATGGCGTCGAGCACAGTCGACTTGCAGGAATCGCCCGGACCGACGAGCGCGGTCGTCTCTCCGATGTGCCTCCAGTCGAGGCGCACGATTCCGCGGAAGTTCTCGATCTCGAGTCGGCGTAGGCGCATGGGCAGCTCCGGATGGCGTGTGACATCTAGGTACCGCTCTGATGGCGAGGACACCACCCGTGGGTCGACCGACGGGGTCTTGACGACCGACGCGAACACCGGTAGGCGATCGGGGTCCCACAAGTGACCGAGACCGCTGACCAAAGGAGGACCTATGGCGGTTGATGATGCGTTCGAGACCCTCGATCCGAAGGAGGTCGCGTTCGTGCAGCGCACGCTGCGTCTGTTCGTGGCGCTCTCCGACTCGCGCGTCGCGCGCCGCGCGGTGCGGCTCGCGAGCTACTCGAAGGAGCAGCACGCGCTGGGCATCGCGCTACGCCGGCAGGCGTCGGGCGATGACATCCCGTTGCCGGCCGACCTCGCCGACCTGGTGCCGACGACGGCCCGGCCCTACGAGGCGGCCATTGGTCGCCTCGACGACTTCGAGAACACCTGGGTGCCGCTCACCAGGACGGCGGCGGCGATGACGCTCAGCCCAGCCGAAGCGGCCATCGTGGCCGAGCTGTTCAAGCGCTACGAACAGGCGCCGCGCGGGCCCGACGTGGTGCGCACGGTGAAGGCCTGGCTCGCCGGCTGGGACGCCCTCGGCGCCCGCGCGGCCGAGCTCCCCGGCGCCGACGCGATGAAGGCGCAGCTCGTCGCGACCGGCCTGAAGCCGTCGATCATCGACGCGGCGCGCGCCGACGTCGCGGCCATCGAGGCCGGCGGCGACATGAGCGCGCCCGACCCCGATGCCGCGCGCGAGGCCGCCAAGGCGGCGCAGCGTGACGGCTTCACCAAGCTCAAGGCCTGGGTCACCCACTGGGGCACGCGCTTCCGTCAGACGATGCCCTACCAGGACCTCGTCAAGATGGGCCTCCGCAAGGTGAGCAACAAGAAGGCCGCCGACGCCGAGGACGACGAGGTCGTTCCCGAGGACGACGCCACCACCGGCGCGGCCCCGACGCCGGTCGCCTGAAGCCTGTCGCGGTGGTTCCGAGGGTCGGCCTGGTGGTGCCGACCCTCGGGCCCGGTGGTTCCACGGGTCGAGCGAGGTGGTTCCGAGGGGCCGACGCGGTGGTTCCGAGCCGCGTGGAATGTGGTCCCGAGCCCGGCACCACCACCCGCGGCTCCCGGCACGACCGGTCGCGAGCCGGGTCACCACCCGTCGAGAGCGGCCGCACCACCGCCTGTGACGGGCCGGACCACGTCTCCGGCCCTCGGGGACCACCGCTCCGACCCGCCGTCGCCCTCGCTCGGTCGCCCGGAACCACCTCGCTCGACGCGCGGCAGCAGCGCGGCGACCGCCCAATGGTCGTCGCAGGGGCCGGCCGCCGGTGCCCGCGGCGGCGTCACGGCGGCCGAGGCGGGGGATGCCGACCGTCGGCACCGGCGCGGCGTCGATGGTCGTGCCGTCCGGGCGCTGGAAGCGCAGCGCGCCCGCCGCGTCGCGGGTCACGCGGAAGCCACCCTCGTGGACGAGCTGGTGATGGCGGTGGCAGAGGAGCGCGAGGTTGTCGCGGCTCGTCGGCCCGCCGTCGACCCAGTGCTCGATGTGGTGGGCGTCGAGCCAGCGGCGGTTCGAGCAGCCGGGGAAGCGGCAGCCGCCGCCGCGCGCGTGCAGCGCCCGTCGGATGGCGGGCGGGATGGTGCGCGACTTGCGAGGCTCGTGGCGCCCCGTGTCACTGCACCCGCGAGCTCGGAAGCGGCGTGGGTGCGGCGCCCTCCGCTCATTCCCATCAGCAGCGGAGCGGCGACGACCTGGACTTCGATGCAAGGCCTGGCTCGTGGTCGCACCCGGCCGGCTTGTCGACGGCCATGGACCGGCTATCATCGCGCGATGAGCGCGCCGCCCCTCGAGGACGAGGTCTCGCAAGCCCTGGTCGGCGACGTCGACCCGGCCGGGCTGGACGCGTTCCGCTTCGCGCGCGCGATCCTGCCGGTCTTCCCGCTCGTGCGCGCGCTCTTCTCCCAGAACGAGCTCGACACCTGCCTGAAGCTCATGCTCCTCCACGAGCTGTCGCGCGCGGGAGGCCGCTCGAGCCTCGAGCGCATCCGCGCGCTGGCGGGCTTCCTCGATCCCGAGCGCGTCGACGGCCTCGTGCGCTCGCTCCGGGACGGCGGCTGGCTCGAGCTGCGCGCGAGCGACAACACCTATGGCGTGGCGCTCGTCGGCCTGAACCTCCTGACGCTGCTCCACGCCGCCGACCTCGGCAGCGTCAGCCCGCAGAACGGCCTCGCGCGCGCCGCCCGCATGGCCGAGCTCAACGCGCGCCTCGACGGCGCGACGCCCGCCGTCGCGCTCCTCCTCGACCAGCTGCGCGCGCTCCTCGACGACGAGGTCGCCGAGGCCCGCGCCGTCCTCTCGCGCGGCCGACCGCTGCGCCTCATCGCCTGGAGCCGGCGCGAGCACGCGCGCCAGCTCGACACCGTGCGCGACGTCCTCGGCTGGCTCCAGGAGCGGCTCGACGCGTCCTCGCGCGAGTTCGGCCGCATCGTGCGCCTGCACGAGGCGATGCAGGAGCTGGTGCGCATGCACACCGGCATCCACGCGCGCCTCCGCGAGTGGAACCTCGACCGCCTCCACACCTCCGACGCCGGCTACGCGGTCCAGGAGCTCGCCGAGGCGGTGCTCGGCATCGACGACGCCGCGCTCGATCGCGTCGTGGCCGACGGCCTCCTCCTCGCGCTGGCACCCGCGCCGAGCCTCCTCCTCGACGAGGTGCGCGCCCGCTTCCAGGCGGCGCGGCGGCGCCTCCAGAGCGCCCGCGAGACCTTCGTCTACGCCCCGCCCGCCGCGCCCTCGTCAACGCCGTGGTCGGCGGCCGAGTCGGATGACGCCGCCTTGCTCCGGGCGCGGCTCACGCGCTCGCTCGCCGATCGCTCGGCCGCCGACCCGCCGCTCGAGCTCGAAGGCTGGATCGCCGGCGACACCTTCCGGGAAGCCGCGTGGGACCTGGCGGTGCTCGGCGTGCTCGAGGGGCTCGAGCCCGGGGCGCAGGTCACCCTCGACGACGGGCGCCGCGCGCGTGTCGAGGTGGCGAGCCCGAGCCCCGCCGGCGTCCCGCCGGGCGAGCTCCTGGCGTGGCTCGTCGCCGAGGGCGGGCTCCGCGAGCTCGCCGCCGGCCGCCTCGCTCGCGTCCAGCTCGCGGTCGCGAGCGATGGCTGACCGCGCCGCGGAGCTGGCCCAGCTCCTCCTCAAGGAGGGCGCGCTGCGCAGCGTCGATCCCGACCACCGCGCCGTGCGCCAGGAGCTGCTCGGCGACGCGGCGCTCTTCGACGAGGTGCGCCGCCGCCTGGCGGCCGTCGGCTATCGCCTCGTCGAGCGCCTGGGTCACGTCGGCGTGGCGCCGGAGCCGGACGCCGCCGGGCTCGGGCCGCCGCGGAACCGCATGGGCCTCCACGCCGGCCACGTGCGGCTCATCGTCTACCTCTGGACCCACCTCGTGTACCGCGAGTGGAGCGACCTCCGCCGCGGCCGCGCGACCGTCGCGCCCCGCGCCGAGCAGGCCGGGCTGTTCGCGGACGCGAGCGACGAGGAGACGCCGTCGAGCGGCTACACGCACGTCAGGAACGAGCTCGGCGAGATCCTCTCGGCGGCGCGCTTCAAGGCGCTCCTGCAAGTTCTCCAGCGCTGCCGCTTCGTGCGCTACGACGAGAAGCGCGACCGCATCTGGGCCGAGGGCGCGCTCTACACGCTCATCGATCTGCCGCGCATGGAGGACTTCGTGGTCGACCTCGCGCGCCGCCTCGGGAGCGACGACCTCGCCGCCGCGGTGCGCGCCGTGGCCGCCGGCTCCGCGCTCGCCGGCGCGCCGGACGGCGAAGAGGACGAGCCGTGATCCGGCTCGATCGCGTCGAGCTCCTCCACTGGGATCTGCAGCCGCACCAGGTCCTGCCGCTCGCGGCCGGCGTGACGCTCGTGACGGGCGAGAACGGCTCCGGCAAGACCAGCATCCTCGACGCGCTCAAGGTCGGCCTCGGCGCCATCCGCCTGGGCGGCGATCGCACCATCGACGGCTACCTGCTCCGACAGGCGCAGCCGCTGGCGATGATCCGCGTGCTGCTCGACAACCGGCCCGCGGCCGGCTCGCGACGGCGCCCGTGCGACGCGCTCGGCGAGCACCGCCAGGACGTCGTGACGCTCGCGGTCGTCATGCGCCAGGACGACGAGGCGAGCTATCGCCGCGAGTACTTCATCCTCGATGGCGACGTCGTGCCGTCGAGCGTCAGCGGCGCCGAGCGGAAGGGCAGGGGGCCCGTCGAGCGCGTGCTCACGCACAAGGACTACCTCGAGCGCCTGCGGAAGCTCGGCATCGGGCGCGAGTACCTGAAGCTCCTGTGCCTGCCGCAGGGGCAGATCGCCAGCCTGTGCCAGCGCGACCCGGCGCGGCTCTTCGACGAGCTCTTCGACGTCATCGGCGGGCGCGAGGCGCTGGACGCCTGGGAGGCGTGCCGGCGCGAGCTGGCCACCGAGCAGCGCCTGCAGGCGACCGTCGGCGACGAGCTCCGCCAGCGCCGCCTCGAGCTCGACGTCCTCGGTCAGCGGGTGAAGCGCCACGGCGACTACATCGCGCGCGCCGAGACGCTCGACGCTCGGCGGGCCGCGCTGCCGCACGTGCGGCGCGCCCACGCGCGTCAGGCGGCGATGGACGCGGCGCGCGCCGAGGAGACCGCGCGGAAGGACCTCGCCGCGCAGGAGGCGATCGTCGCCGAGCGGCGCGGTCGATGGCAGGAAGCGCTGGAGCGCGCCACGGCCGCCGAGCGCGTCCGCGCCGCCGCGCGCGCGGCCGAGGCGAAGGCCGCCGAGGGCTGGGGCGAGGCGGTGACCGCGCATGCGCACCTCGCGGCGCGCAGGGGCGAGCTCCAGAAGCTGCGCGATGCCGGCGTCGGCGTGGCGCCGCGCGACCCGGCCGAGCTCGAGCGCGAGGCCGAGGCCGTGCGCGTCGACATCGCCCACGGCGCGGCGGCCGAACAGCTCGGTGCGGAGCGACGGGGCGCCGTCGCCAGCGAGCTCGAGCGCCTGGAGAAGGGCCTCCAGAGCTTCCCGCCCGAGGTCGATCGGTTCAGGGATGCGCTGCGCGGAGCGGGCATCATGCACCACGTCCTGGCGGAGGTGCTCGACGTCGCCGAGGAGGCGTGGGCGCCGGCGCTCGAGGGCTACCTCGGCCGCCACCGCTTCGCCGTCCTCGTGCAGGACCCGGAGCGCTGGGCCGAGGCGGCGCTCCTCGCGCGCGCGGCGCGCTACCCCCACGGCGTGCTCGCGCCCGACGTGCGCGGCCGATCCCCCGCCGACGAGGAGGGGCTCATGCCCATCGTGACGGTGGGCGAGCCGCGCTACCGCTCGCTGGTGGCGCGGCTCCTCCGCCGCGTGCTGCCCGGCGAGCCGCCCGAGCCGCTCGAGCCGGCGCGGCGTGACGAGCACCTCGCCGCCGACGGCTTCCTCGTCACGCGGCTCGAGGCCCGCGTCGCGGCGGCGGAGCGAGGCTACCTCTGGCGGCGGGCGCGCGAGCTCAGGAAGGCCGAGCTCGAGGCCGAGCGCGCGCGGCTCGACGCCGAGAGCGACGCGTGGCGCGCCGCGCGCCGCGCGCTCGAGGCGACGCTCGCGCGCATCGCCGCCGAGCGCGAGGCCCAGCGGCGCCGGCTCGCGTGGGAGGCCGCGCGCGACGAGCACGCGCGGGTCCAGGCCGACGAGGCGGCGGCGAGCGAGCGCGTCGCCACCTCGAAGACGGACCGCGAGCTCGCGGCGTCGGAGCGTAAGCGCGCCGAGGACGACGCCGGCGAGACCGACCGGGTCGCGACGCGCAGCGAGGGCGACGCCGAGAGCGCCGAGAGGAAGCGCGCCGATCGCGCCGAGGCGCTTCTGCGCGCGACCGCGGCGCGCGTCGCGGCGGAGGGCGAGCTCGGGGCGCTCTTGGCCGAGCCGCTGGCGGAGCCCGACGCGCGCGTCGCGCGCGTGCTCGCCGACGGCTATCCGCATGAGACGCTGCGCCGCCTGGTGGAGAGCGGCGAGGAGGAGCTCGCCCGCTACGAGCCGGCCGAGCGCGACCCGATGCTGCCGGTGAACCACGCGCGCCAGGCGAGCGAGGTCGACGCCATCGAGCGGCGCCTGGCGGCCATCGCCGAGCGCCAGGAGGCGACGCGGACGGCGGCCGAGGCGGCGCACGCCCTATACAAGGAGGCGACCCAGCGCGTGTTCCGCGGCTACTTCGGGCGCCTGGCGGTCGACGCGCGCGAGCTCGACTGGGTCGTCGAGGGCCGGCTCGTCGGGCGCGACGACGGGCGCTTCGAGTGCCTCGTGCGCATCGGCATCGGCGAGAAGCCGCTCGTCGCGCACGACGCCGAGGAGCTCTCGGGCGGGCAGAAGGCGGCGCTCTCGATCCTCATGAGCATGACGGCCGTGTCGCTCGAGGCCGACGGCGCCGCCTTCTTCGTCGTCGACGAGCCGTTCAGCGCCTCCGACGTCACCAAGATGAACGAGCTCGGCGCCTTCCTCGCGCGCACCGGCGCGCAGTACCTCCTGTCGATGCCGACCTCGGCCGACCTCGAGCAGTGCGGCGCCTGGCTCCAGGCCATCTGGATCTGCACGCGCAGCCGCGGCGGGCTCGATGCGCGCGGCCGGCCACGCTCCGCGCCGCCGGTGAAGCTCGGCTTCGCACCTGCGGCGCGGCTCGCGTCGAGCGACGCGTGAGGCGCATCGAGCCCGACGGCCGCGATCGGCGCTGGGTGATCGGCGCGGGCGGCGCCATCCCCGGCGGCGCCGACCGTCTCCTCGTGCAGGCCCTCGGCCGCGAGAAGGCGTGGGCGCGAGCCGGGCGCGCGGCGGGTCGGGGCAAGGACCAGGTCGACGCCGAGGCGCTGCTCTGGGGGCTGGTCGACGCCGGGCTCGTGCGCGTGCGCGAGCGACTGACGCGCCGCGGGACCTGGCAGCCCTACCGCTGGGCGCTGACCGAGGCCGGCGAGCGGCAGGTGCGGCGCGCGCTGGCGGCGGCGGGCGCGGTCGACGTCGTGGCCTACCTGGCGGGCGAGGACCCGCCCGGGCACGCGCTGCTCGAGCGCATGCGCGGCTGGCTCGAGGCGCACGCGGCGAGCGCGGACGCGACCGCGGTCGGCCTGGTCATCGCCATCGGCAAGGAGCTGCGGGCCGGGCGCGTGCCGCGCGGTCGGCTCCTGGCGATCGAGCTCGGCGGGCACTCCAAGGCGGTGCGCGTCGAGGATCACCGCGAGGTGCTGGAGGCGGTCCTGGGAGGGCCGCTCGAGTGGGTGGTGCGGCTCCACGGCATGGCGGCGCTGGCGTACGGCCCGTTCCGCTTCACGGTGCGCGGCCGCGCCATCGACGGCGGCTGGAGCGTCCCGTGGCTGGCGCTCACACAGGAGACCCTCGCGGCCATGACCGACCTCGAGCTCGACGCGCGCGAGCTCCTCACCGTCGAGAACCTGGTGGCCTTCGAGGAGGAGGTGCGGCGCGGGCTCGAGCCGGGCGTCGTGGCCGTCTTCGTCGGCGGCTTCCCGGCGGGCATCGTGCGCGACCTCCTCATGCGGCTCTGCGCCGCGGGCATCGCGCGCGTCCGCCACTGGGGTGACCTCGACCTCGGCGGGCTGCGCATCCTGCGCCACCTGGCCGACATCCTGCCCGTGCCGGTCGCGCCCTACCGCATGCAGCCGGAGCTCCTCGATGTGCTGCCGACGCGCCCGCTGACGGCGCGCGATCGCGCGGGCCTCGAGGCCTGGCTCACCGACCCGGCCGCTCCGGCGCGCGACCTCGCCGCCGCCATGCTCGCGCGCGGCGTGAAGGCGGAGCAGGAGGGATGGTTCGTCGCGGGCCCGGGCCGACGCGGCGTCGGCGAGCCCTGACCGTCATGCCGCGACGAAGCTCCGGGCGCGGGCGGCGACGTCGGCCACGACGGCGTCGGGGACCGTCGGCGCATGGGCCAGGCTCTGCGCGCAGAGGATGGCGTGGGCGACCTCGGCCGGGGCGAAGCCCTTGGGGATGGCCTCGACGAAGAGCCAGGCCGCCGCGTCGTGGCTGGCGGGGGGCGCGTCGCGCCCGGCGACGGCGGCGGTGCGCGCCAGCATGGCCTCGGCCAGGAGCCCGAGCGCGGGGCCGGCCAGCGCGCGCTCGAGCAGCGCCTCGGCGGCGGCGAGCTGGCGCCGCGCCAGGCCGAACAGCGCGGGCTCGACCGCGACGACGATGGGCGCGGGCACGGGTCGGGTCGGTCCGAGCGTCCCCATGCGCGTGAGCGCCTGCCACGTCCGCCGATCGACGACGGCGATGTCGAGCTCGGTCGACAGCGTCGCGGCCGTCTCCACGCTGGCGGCGTCGGCCCGGTCGAGGATGACGACGAGGCCCGTGCCGCTGGCGATCATCTCCTCCACGCGCCTCGCCGAAGGCCGCCTGGGTGGCGGCGATGGCGTCGCGCAGCGCGGGCGCCAGCTCGGCCGCGACGTCGTCGGACGACGCGCTCGTCGTGCCGCCGTGCGCGGCTCCGGCCGGCCCGCCCGCCGTGTCGGACCCACCGGGCGCGGCGAGCGCGAGGTCCGTCGCCAGCTCGGCGAGCCCGACCTCACCGCCGTCTCCGCGCTCACCGCTGGCGCTCTGCGCCTCGGTCGCGTCGGCGTCGGCGCGCGCCGGCGGCGCCTCCCCGATCGCGTCGACGGCGGCCTCGAGCGTCCGGCGCCCGAGCGCCACGACGTCGCTCGTCGCGTCGGGCTCGACCACCGCGCCGAACAGATCGGCCTTCTCCCGCACCAGGCTCGCGACGCGCTCCTCGTAGCTGTCGGCCGCCACGAGCAGGAAGGCGTGCACCGAGGACGGCTGACCCAGCCGATGCACGCGGCCGATGCGCTGCTCGAGCACGGCCGGGTTCCACGGCATGTCGAGGTTCACGAGGACCGACGCGCACTGCAGGTTGAGCCCGGTCGAGCCGGCGTCGGTGGCGATGAATACCTGCACGTCGGGGTCCTCGCGGAAGCGCTCGACCAGCTCGCCGCGCGCGCGCGACGGCACGCCGCCGTGGAGGCGCGCCACGCCGAGGCCGAGGCCCTTGGCGACGTCCTCGGCCATGCGCGTCATGAGCTCCCACTGCGAGAACACGACGACCTTCTCGCCGCCGTCGACGCAGGCCGCCTCGAGGATGCGCGCGAGCTCGTCGAGCTTGGGCGAGCCGACGGTCTCGTGGTCGACGAGGCCGGCCGCGTCGCAGGCCATGCGAGCGGACTGGAGCGCCGCCAGGAGCTTCTTCTCCTCGATGGGCGTCAGCGGCCGGCGCTTCATCACCTGGGCGTAGCGTCCGGCCACGAGCAGCGCGCCGGCGTGCAGCTCCGACTGGCGCTCGGACAGCGGCACGGGGATGGTCTGGACGACGCGCTCGGGGAGCTGGTCCTCACGACGCGCTTGTCGCGGCGCAGCATGACGGGCGCGAGCCGGCGGCGGAGCTCGGAGAGGTTTCGGTAGGCGACGACCTTGCCGCGCTCGTCGCTGACGTGGAAGCGGCGCATGAACTGCCACAGCGGGCCGAGCACGCGCGCGTCGACGACCTGCATGACCGAGTAGAGATCCTCGAGGCGGTTCTCGAGCGGCGTGCCCGACAGCACGAAGGCGTAGCGCGTCTCGATGGCCTTGATGGCGGCGGCGGTCTTGGTGCGCCAGTTCTTGATGCGCTGCGCTTCGTCGAGCACGAGCAGGTCGGGGCCGAGCGCCGCGGCGATGGCGCTCTGGTCGCGCACGACGATCTCGTAGTTGACGATGGTGAAGGGCGCGTGCTGGCGGTACTGCGCGAGACGCGGCGCGGCGCCGCCCTCGACGACGACGGCGTCGAGCCCGGTGAAGCGGCGCACCTCGCGCGCCCACTGCGCCTTCAGCGAGGCCGGGCACACGACGAGGACGCGCGCGACGCCGGCGTGGTCGAAGAGCCAGCGCGCGGCGGCGATGGCCTGGAGCGTCTTACCGAGGCCCATGTCGTCGGCCAGGAGGGCGCGGCCGGCGGAGGCGAGCATGGCCACGCCCTCGGTCTGGTAGGGGTAGAGGCGCGCGCGCACGCCCGGCAGGTGGCCGCCCGAGCGGGTGATGGCGTCGCGGATGGCCTCGCCACGGCGCGCGTGGGCGAGGTCGGTGGCGACGCGCAGGGCGTGGGCGCGGGCGTCGTCGCCGAGGTGGACGTCGTCGCGCTGGCCGAGGTCCTGCTCGACGGCGTCCCACGCCTCGGGCAGCGCGCCGCGCAGGGTGCCACGGGGGTCGAAGTGGCGCTCGAGGAGGGCCGCCACCTCGGGCGCGACGGAGCGCGGTCGCCGCACGGCGATGGCGGGGGCGCCGTCGTCGGAGGCGCCGGGCCACGCCAGGTAGACGACGGGTAGGGCCGGCTCGTGGGCGTCGATGTGGCGCTTGGCCAGGCGATGGAGCACGGCCTCGATGTGCTTGCAGGTGCCGAGTCGGTTGCCGGCGAAGTCGGGGCACGAGCAGGCGTTGATGCGCTCGGTGGTCGAGCGCAGGTGGACGCGGTAGGGCCTGAGGCTCGCGCCCGCGTCGCTGACGCTGCGCGCGGCCCACGTCCCGAAGGTGAGCTCGCCGGCCAGGTGCTGGACGACGACCTCGGTGCGGGCGCGGCGCTGTCGCTCGGCGATGGCCTGCTCGGCGGCGCTCTCGACCTCGGCCAGGTCGATCTGGGCGGCGTACGCCATGAGCGCGGCGACGACGTGCTTGCAGGCGGGCTCGAGGTCGAACGGGCAGGTGCAGCACGCGAGCGGCTCGCGGTCCTCGTCGAGCGCGACGTCGACCTGGTACGCGAGCTCGGGCTGCGAGCCCTGGACCTCGGCCCAGAGCCGGGCCTCGTCCCAGCCGAGCGAGACCACGCGGTGCTCGTTGAAGTAGGCGACGCCGCGCCGCACGACCGCCTCGCTGGCGAGCGCCTGGAGCCGCTCGGCGTCGAACAGGAACGGATCGGCGCCGGGCGCGGGTCTGAGCGGGTCGACGTCGGCCATGGGGAACCTCCGTGGCGCTGGATAGCCGATCTCGCGGCGGCCGTCAGCCGCTCTCGCGCCGCGTCTGTCGCCGCCGGCTCCGCGTCATTCGGCGTTCCGGTCGGCTCACACCGCTGAATCCGGGTTGACTAGGTCGGAAGGCCCTCGGCGCGCCAGTCACGCTGGAAGCGACAGCCGCACAGCTCCGCGTCCAAGCGAGCTTGCGCAGCCGCTCGGCGCCAGCGGCGTTGGAGGTGGGTTCCGCGGCCGCGGCTGGTGCGGGCTCGGCGCCCGCAGGTGCGTCAACGAGCGCGGACAGCGCCTCGTCGCCGAGGTGGTCGTCGCAGGCGCGGAGCGCCCGCACGATGAGGTCGGCGCCCTCGTCGCGGCACCAGCGCTTGGCGCGATGCAGCGCCTCGTCGGCGCGCATGCCCGCCAGGCGGGTTCGGAAGCGGCGGGCGACGGCTCCGGTCAGCGCGTCGTACACCGGCCAGAGCGTGCCGATGGTGCTGCGGACGCCCGCCAGCAGGAAGGTACCGTCCATCCCGTAGGGCTCGTCCGCGGTCGGGCCGAGGCCGCTCGTGTCCACGTCGACGCCGCTCTCGCAGGCCCACAGCTCGACGCGCTGCACGCCCGCGAGGTCGACCCCGCCGGGCGGCGCGGCAGTCCGGCGGCCAGGCCGAGGACCGAGGCGTGCGCCGCGTGGTCGTGGCGGCCATGGGTGTAGAGCGCGACGACCTTCGCCTCCGCCGCGGCCTCGCCGAACGCGGCGAGCGTGGCCCTCCGGCGCAGCGTCGGCTTAGCGTGTCAACAGCGAGGGCGGAGCGCTGCGGAGGCTTGGGTCGGGCGGGACTCGAACCCGCGACCATCGGATTAAAAGTCAATCGAGGGCAGCACGGGGCACGACGCGGCGAGCGACTGCAACACGCAAGTGAATGAAAACTAAAGCAGTCAGTGTTCGGGGGTGTTGCGGTCGGCTGGCATCGGTTGTGGGGGAGTGTGGGGCTGGTGTGGGACGGTCGATGCCAGGTCTCATGGCGTCCGGCGCGACGGCGAGGGCAGGTAGGCGAGGTCGGGTAAGGGCGCCGATCCCACG
>JAXLYZ010000057.1:0-63125 GCA_046351155.1 Myxococcota bacterium | reverse complement strand
ATTGAGCCCGTCCTTCAGCACGAAGTCGTGCGCGCCGGCGCGCATGGCCGTCACCGCCGTCGCCTCGCCGACCGTCCCCGACACGATGACGAACGGCACGTCGCTCGAGGTGCGCCGCGCCGGCGACGGCTCGCGCACGATGGCCAGCGCCTCGAGCGCGCCGAAGCCGGGCATCGACCAGTCGCACAGGACGACGTCCCAGGCGACGCGCTCCAGCGCGTGGCGCAGGTCGTCGGCGCCGTCGACGCGCTCGTGCTCGAGCGGCCGCCCCTGCCCGCGCATGGCGCGCACGACGAGCTTGACGTCGGTGGCCGAGTCGTCGACCAGCAGCACGCGCAGCGTGGCGAGGCTGGCGTCGGCGTTCGCGCCGGCCTCGTCGTGCTCGTCGTGGCTGCTCACGGCGCGCCACCGGGCGTCGCGGCCTCGTTCAGGCGCAGCCAGAACTGCGCGATGGTGCGCGCCGTCTCGCCGAACTCGATGAAGTCGATGGGCTTGCGCACGTAGGCGTTGGCGCCCAGCGCGTAGCAGCGCGCCACGTCCTGCACCTCGTTCGAGGCCGTCAGCACCACGATGGGCACGAGCCGCGTGCGCACGTCGGCGCGCACCGCGCGCAGGAGCTCGAGGCCGTCGAGGCGCGGCAGCTTCAGGTCGAGCAGCACCAGCGCCGGCTGCTGCGTCGTGTCGCGGCCCTCCCACGCGCCGGTGCCGAAGAGGTACTCGAGCGCCTCGACGCCGTCGTGGGCCACGACGATCTGGTCCGTGCCGCGGTGCTTGGCGAAGGCGCGCAGCGTGAGCTTCTCGTCGCTCGGGTTGTCCTCGACCAGGAGGATGCGCGCGCTCATGGCTCGCCTCCGTCGCGCAGCGGCAGCGTGAACCAGAAGGTCGCGCCGTGCCCCTTCTGCGCCTCGGCCCACACGCGGCCGCCGTGGCGCTGGACGATGCGCTTCACGGTGGCGAGGCCGATGCCGGTGCCGGGGTACTCGGTGACGGCGTGCAGGCGCTGGAACGGCGCGAAGAGCTTGCCGACGTAGGCCATGTCGAAGCCGGCGCCGTTGTCCTTCACGAAGAAGGCGCGGCCCTCGCGCATGGGCATGCGCCCCACCTCGATGCGCGCGTCGGGCGCGTTGGCGGTGAACTTCCAGGCGTTGCTGACGAGGTTCGTCACCAGCGCGCGGCCGAGCACCGGGTCGATGTCGGCCATCAGGTCGGAGGCGACGACGACCTCGACCCGGCGCGCGGGCTCGGCCGCCGCCAGGGCGTCGAGCTGGGCGCGGGCGAGCAGGCCGAGGTCGACGCGATCGACGCGCAGCTCGCTGCGGGTGAGGCGCGAGAGCAGGAGCAGGGCGTCGATGAGCGCGCCCATCTTGCTCGCGTTGGTCTGGATCTCGTCGAGGCAGTCCTTGGCGTCGCCGTCGAGGCGGTCGCCGAGGTCCTCGGCCAGCACCTGCGCGAAGCCGAGCATGCCGCGGAGCGGCGCGCGCAGGTCGTGCGCCACCGAGTAGCTGAAGGCCTCGAGCTCCTCGTTGGCGGCGCGCTCGCGCGCCGTGCGCTGCTCGAGCTCGGCGTGCGCGCGGCGCATGGCGACCTCGGCCTCCTTGCGCGCGGTGACGTCGCGGATGGCGCTCATGAGCAGCATGCCGGCCTCGGTGCGGAGCGGCGACAGGCTGATCTCGACCGGGAACTCGCTGCCGTCGCGGCGGCGGCCGTAGAGGTCGAGCCCCGAGCCCATGGCGCGCACCTTGGGCTCGGCGCCGTAGGTGCTGCGGTGGCGCGTGTGGGCCTCGCGCAGGCGCCCGGGCACGAGCACCTCGACCGGCTGCCCGAGGAGCTCGCTGCGCGCGTAGCCGAAGAGGCGCTCGGTCTGCGCGTTGACGAGCACGATGATGCCCTGGTGATCGACGATGACCATGGCGTCGGGGGCCGCCTCGAGCAGGCTGCGGAAGCCCATCGGCGTGTCCAGCGGCGCGGCCTGCGCCGCCGCCACGCGCAGCCCGACGGCCACCAGCGCGTCCTGCCACGCCAGCAGCGCGTCCGAGAACCGCGCCGGCTCGGCGCCGAGCGCGCCCACCAGCAGCGGCACGAGCGTCGCGCCGAAGGCCGCCGCGCCCTCGGCCCATTGGCTCGGCGTGAGGTCGCCGAGCGGCGCGTCGGGCGTCAGCACGAGGCGCGCGACAATGGGATCGAGTACGGCCGCGCTGGCGGCGACGAGCGCAGCCAGATCGGCGCGCCCGCGCGAGGCGGCAGAGTCGTCGTGGACCCCGTGGGTGGCTGGTTCTCTCATCGGTGCTCGCAAAAATAGGACGAAGAGACGGGGATGCCCCTGACCGTCTCCCCGTTCGGCCGGCCTGTAAAGCGGGGTTGACCGCGTTTCGCAACCCGACCTCGTCGTCGCCAGCAGCCGGGCGCCCGAGATCGTCGGCGCCGAGCCGGTCCTGGGCAGCGGCGAGTGCGCCCCGTCCAGGCTCGGTGTATGACCGCGGCAGGAGGTTCGGATTGGAGACTGCGGCCCGCTCCCACACCGTCTACGCCGCCCGCTGGGGTGTGCTCGTCGCCTACGCGCTGCTGGCCCTGGTGCTGCAACTCCAGTGGCTCACCTTCGCGCCGATCGCGCGCGAGGCGATGACCGTCTACGGCGCGAGCCAGTTCCAGGTCGACTTCCTGTCGCTCATCTTCATGGGCGTCTTCGTGGTCATGTGCATCCCGGCGTCCTACGTCATCGACCGCTGGGGCATCCGCGTCGGCGTCGGGCTCGGCGCCGTGCTGATGGCCGTCTTCGGCATCGTGAAGGGCCTCGGCGCATCCAGCTACACGGTGGTCGCGGCCGCGCAGGTCGGGCTCGCGGTGGCCCAGCCGCTGGTGCTGAACGCCACCACCAAGCTGGCGGCGCAGTGGTTCCCGATGAAGGAGCGCGCGACCGCGGTCGGCATCGCGTCGCTGGCGCAGTTCCTCGGCATCATCGTGGTCATGCTGGTGACGCCGGCGCTGGTCGCGAAGTCGGACGCCGGCATCGACCTGCGCCCGGTCATGCTGCTCTACGGCGGGCTCTCGGCCGGCGCCGCCGTGCTGGTGCTGCTGCTCGTGCGCGAGCGGCCGCCGACGCCGCCCGGCGAGGAGCCGGCCGAGGCGCGGCCGCTGTCGTGGGCCGCCGTGCGCGCCATGCTCGGCCAGCGCGACATGCGCCTGGTCATGGGCCTCTTCCTCATCGGCCTCGGCGTCTTCAACGCGCTCTCGACCTGCATCGACCAGCTGTGCGCGCTGAGCGGCCTCTCCGCCGACGACACCGGCATGGTCGGCGGCATCATGTTCATCACCGGCATCGTCGGCGCGGCCATCCTGCCGGCCATCTCCGATCGGCGCCGCCGCCGGAAGCCGTTCCTCGTGCTGGCGATGGCGGTCATGACCCCGGCGCTCCTCGGCCTCACGCTGGCGTCGGGCTACCTGCCGCTCTTGCTGGCGTCGGCCGTGCTCGGCTTCTTCCTCCTCGGCGCGGGCGCGCCGATCGGCTTCCAGTACGCCGCCGAGGTCAGCTACCCGGCGCCCGAGTCGATGTCGCAGGGCGCCATCCTGCTGGTCGGGCAGATCTCGGGGATCCTCTTCATCGTCGGCATCAACCTCGTCGGCATCATCCCGTTCATGTGGCTCTTCGTCGGCCTCGGCGCGCTGGCGACCCTCATCGCCGCGGCCATGCGCGAGTCGCCGCGCGTGTGAGGCCCGCCCCGCCGCGCCGCGGCGGGGTAACTCGCCCGGCCGGTTCCCTGCTCGTTCCTGGCCTTCGCAGCGCGACCGATGAGACTCGGCAACTGTCGAAGTGAGCAGAACGTAACGATGACCGAGCAGAGAGTCCGCTCCGGAGGGGAATGACGACGACGGGCCCGACGACGCGTGGCATCGGCATCATCGCCGACCCGGCGCAGTCGTTGCTTCTGCGCGCGGCGCTCGAATTCGCCGGCATCCAGACGACCACCGGTCAGCCGCACGAGGTGTGGGCCGACCTCCGCGACGGCTTCGTGGCCGAGGTGGTGCGGCTCGGCGCGGCGCAGGAGCGCGACCCCGGCTGGGTCGCGGCCGGGCGCCCGTGGAAGGACCGCGTGCTGTGGGTCGAGAGCCCGCTCGAGCAGGGCGGCATCGACGCCATCACGAGCAAGCTCCACGTCCCGCCGCCGCTCGATCTGGCGGCGCGCTGGGACAGCGGCACCATCAGCGTGTCGTCGTGGGCGCTGCTCGGGGCCATGCTGCAGCTGCGCCCGACCATGAAGATCGTGGTCGAGCGGCCGCACGGCTGGCTCGGGCTGTGCCTCGCCGAGGGGCGCGTCATCGCCGCCGCGGTCGAGGGCAAGCGCTTCTTCGACGACCCGGGCATCGCCGGCGACATGCGGCTCCGCCTGGCGCTGAACCTGTGGGTCGAGCCCTCGCACGACCTCGACTCGCGCGCCGCGCTCTTCGCCGACCTCGGCTTCCTCTGCGAGTACGACACGCTCTTCAGCCAGTCCGAGGCCTTCGAGAAGCACGTCGCCGGCGTGGTCGGCGAGCTCTTGTCGGCCCCGTGCGAGCACATCGCCATCGAGGCCCACGCGCCGTCGCGCTTCGGCGTGCCGCTGGCGCGCGCGGCGCTGGCGGCGGTGGCGCTGGCGCGCGACGAGGTGCGGCGCGCCGTCATCGGCGACCTGCCCCTGCGCGCGCTGGGCGCCATCCCCGAGACGCTGCGCGCGGCGCTGCCGCCGGCCCAGTACGGCCGGCTCTTCTTCGCGCTCCAGGACGGCGCCACGCTGGCCGAGCTGCCGCGCGGGCGCATGGCGCCGGCCGAGGTCGAGAGCGCGGTGGTGCTCGGGCTCCTGGCCGGGGCGATCACGCGCCTGACGCCGCCGCCCGCGTCGGCGCCGGTCGCGCCGATCGCGCCGGTCGCGCCCGTCGCTGACGCACCGCTGCCCGAGCTCGAGCTGACGACGCCGACGCCGCAGCCGCGCTCGCCGACCACCGGGGTGCGCGCGCGCGTGAAGAGCGGCACCACGCCGATGGGCACGCCGCTGCCGCCGCCGTCCTTGTCGCTGGCCGATCCGCGCTGCGGCTCGCCGCTGCGCTTCCTCGAGGTGCTGAGGACGGTGGCCGACGAAGGCCAGCGCCGCCAGAAGCGGCCGCGCGTGACCGGGACGCGCTTCGCGCCGGCCGGCATCGACGCCGGCGACGCCCTCCTCTACTACGGCATCGGCTCGGGCGGTCACGGCAGCGTCTACCTCGGCGCCGTGGCGCGCGGGCCGCGCGCCGGGCAGCTGGTCGCCGCCAAGCGCCTCTCCGACGCGCACGCCCAGAACCCGCGCATGCGCGCCGGCTTCAGCCGCGAGGCGCGCCTGCTCGAGACCATGCGCCACCCGCACATCGTCGCCGGCCATGGCGAGCTCGTCACGCCGGCCGGGAACCTGATGCTCATGGAGCTCGTCCACGGCGTGTCGCTGGCCGAGCTCATCACCGCGCTCACGCGCTCGGGGCGCGTCGTGCCCGAGCCGATCGCCCGCTACGTCGCGCGCGCCGTGGCCGAAGCGCTGGCCTACGTCCACGAGCTGCGCGACGCCTCCGGCCGCGCGCTCGGCCTCGTGCATCGCGACGTGGCGCCGGCCAACGTGCTGCTCGGCTTCGACGGGCGCGTGAAGCTCGCCGACTTCTCGGTGACGCAGTCGGCCGACGACGAGGTCGGCCCGGCCAAGCGCGGCGCGCGCAGCGGCCGCCTCGGCTACATGGCGCCCGAGTCACTGCTGCAGCCGCCCGGCCCGAGCGCCGACGTCTTCGCGCTGGCGTGCTGCCTCTACGAGATGCTCACCTGCGAGCCCGCCATCGAGCGCCAGGACCCGAGCGCCCTCCACGAGGCCATCGTGCTGGCCAAGCACGTGCCCATCCTCGAGCGCGCGCCCGCGCTCGACCCGCGGCTGGCCTACGCCATCGAGCGCGGCATGGCCTGCAAGCCCAACGAGCGCTTCGCCAACATGCGCGCCTTCCGCCAGGCGCTCGAGCCGCGCCCCGGCAGCGAGGCCGGCAGCGACGACCTGGTCAAGCTGCTTGACGATCAGTTCGCGGCGCTGCGCGCGCGCGAGCTCGAGGCCATCGCGCGCATGGACTGGAGCTCGCGCGGCGTGGCGTAGCGCGGGAGGCGGCGGAGGCCGCCCGGCGGATCAGGTCAGGGCAGCCTTCTACGTCGGAGGGCGAGCCGACTGCGTCGGCTGTGGCCTCCGCCTCCGAAGGCCTTCTGACTTGATCAGAACGGCGCGCCGCTCGTGCGCAGGCCGGGCGAGGCCACGGCGCTGCCCGGGTGGGCCACGAAGGCCGAGGCCTTGTCGCCGTCCTTGGCGCGGACGAGGCTGCGATCGTTGCCGCCCTCGGGACCGTAGACGAGGCGGTCGACGACCTCGCCGGCGGCGTTCCGGACGACCACGGTGTCGCCGCTGTTGGCGAGGCGCAGGCCGGAGGGCGCGATGAAGGCCTTGGCGCCGGTGCCGGCCAGGCCGCTGGCCTTGCCGCCGCCGAAGACGACCGCGACCTGGCCCTTGGCGATGGTGGTGCCGGTCGGGAAGGTGTAGCGCACGGCGGTGCCGTCGGCGACGGTCCAGCCGTCGAGGCGGAGGTCCTTGCCGGAGGCGTTGTAGAGCTCGACGAACTCGTCGCCGTCGGGATCGATGAGGCCGTCGCCGTTGAGATCGCCGTCGTCGCCGTTGGGCGGGTCGGCCATGACCTCGTTGATGATGGCGGCCAGCGTCGGCGGCGCGCCGCCGCTGCACGAGTAGTTGCGCGGCACGCAGGCGCTGCCGGTGATGCTCGCGCCCTTGGCGATGGGGGCGCAGATGTAGCCGTCGGGGCAGCCGTCGTCGCCGGTGCAGGCGGCGGTGCAGATCTTGCCGTCGGTGCCGAGGTTCGCGCAGAAGTTGCCCTCGGCGCCGCAGGCCGCGTCGCTCTTGCAGGTCGCGCAGAACTTGCTGGTGTCGGCGTAGGGGTGGAGGTGCGGCGCGTCGTCGATGCCGTGCACGCCGTAGAGCGCCGGATCGTACGAGTTCCAGTCGAGCGACTGCAGGAGGTCGCCCCAGGTCGACGGGATGTGCTTGCCGTACGAGGTGCCGACCACGGCATCGAGGAAGTCGACGACCGGGTCGGCGTCCTCGGCGGTCGAGTAGGTGGTGGTGGTGACGATGTCGATGTTGTCGCGCTCGGCCTTGGCCGGGTTGGCGAAGAAGGCCTGGCCGATGGCGTAGGTCTCGCAGCCCTCGGCCAGCACGATCTGGTAGCTCGTCGGCAGCTTCAGGCCGGCCAGCTCGTTGTCCTCGAGCTCGCCCTCCTGGGTCTTGTTCCAGTTGGCCATCGAGAAGCCCCAGAACGGTCCCGAGTGGCCGCTGTAGATGACGACCTCGCGCGTCTCGAGGCTCTTGATGAGGTCGGCCTTCAGGTTCTTGCCGCCGGCGGCGGTGTCGGGATCGGAGGTGCTGCCGGGCTTGCCCCAGAACATCGACAGCTCGACCTTCACCGGCTTCTTGTTGGCCATGATGGTCTTCGTGAAGGGACCGCTGCCGCGGGAGAGCTTGTCGTAGCTCGCGACCGGCGACTTCCAGCCCTTCTTCACGAGCCAGGCGTAGAGCTTCTTCGACGAGCGGATGTGGGCGCCGTCGTGATAGTCCCAGCCGAAGTGGACGCCGATGGTGACCTTGCCGTCGGCGAAGAGCTTGGGCGTGTCGATCCAGCCGTCGAGCGAGCGCGGCTGCGGCGTGATCGACAGCGTGATCTTCTCGAGCCCGGTCGGGTCCATCTTGCGCGGGTCGAAGTCCTCCCAGGGCGCCTCGCGGAACCACTCGGCGCCGGCCGCGAGCTTCTGCATGTCGCTGTTCGACACCTTGCCGAGCACGAGGTCGAAGGTCATCTTGCCGTCGGCACCGTGGGTCACCGGCAGGCGGTCGAGCAGATCGAGCTGACCGGCCAGCTGCTGGCGCGTGGTGAAGCCATAGGTCTTGTCGTCGATCTTGTGGATGGCGAGGTCTTCGAAGCTGCCGTTCTTGGTCAGCGCGTTGAAGCCGCCGTAGCCGAAGTTCTTGTCCTCGCTGTCCTTGGGCCCGATCCAGGCGTTCAGGAACCAGGCGACGACCACCTGCTTGTAGGCGATGAGGTGCTTGGCGCGCTCGAGCTTGTCGGCGTCCGACAGCGCCAGGTCGGCGCCTTCGAGCACGATGGTGGTCTGGCCCTCGACCAGGTACTCCTGCGCCGAACGTGAAAGGAAGTTGTCTTCCTTGCCCTCGGGCACGACCAGCGGGGTCTCTTCGGTGGCGCCGCCGTCGGCGCAGGCCGAGACGAGGAGGAGCGCCGTGACGGGCAGCAGTGCGATGGTCCTCATAGGGGCGGACCATCGCCCAGCGCGTTCCCGCGGAGCAAGCAGATTCTAGGTTGACACGGCGCGGAGGCCGTTGGAGCCTCGCGGTATGCGCCTGCCGTCACTCGCCCTCGTCGCATCCCTCGCTTGCGCTGCCTGCGACGACACCACCTCCGACCCGGCCACCACCGTCGACCCCGGCGACGACGGCTCGGGCAAGGAAGATCGCGGCGGCATCCCGGTCGACTGGACCTCGCGCGTCGAGTCGACGTGGCTCCACATCGATCTCTCCGACAAGAGCGGCGAGGCCTCGATCTGGTTCGAGCCCGGCGACCAGCAGACGGTCTCGCTCGAGGCCGGCGACCTGGTGGTCGACGACGTCTACGACGACGACGGCCCGGTGAAGTGGCAGAAGAAGACCACCACGCTCAACATCCAGCACGCCGTGAACGACGGGCCGATCCACATCGACTACCACTTCGCCCGCGAGAAGCAGGGCGAGGGATATGCCAAGAACGGCTCGACCGTCATATGGCCATATTATTGTGGCAATCTCTTCCCGTGCCGCTCGGAGCCGTCGGACGGGTCGACCTTCGAGCTGGCGGTGAGCGGCTATCCGTCGGGGTCGCAGGCCATCTATCCCGAGTCGATCCCGGCCGAGGCGCCGCCCTACACGCTGGCCTTCGCGGTCGGCAAGTACACCTGCCAGGACCTCGGCAAGACCAAGAACCGCACCACCGTGTCGGTGTGCTGGCTGCCCAACGGCAAGGCCAAGGCGCTGGCCGGCACGAAGTCGCTGGTGGCGGCGTTCGACTGGCTCGAGCAGCACATCGGCCGCTACAGCTTCGGCAAGAAGGTGGCCTCGGTGGCGGTGAGCTGGGGCGTGTCGGCGGCCGGCGGCATGGAGCACCACCCATTTTGGCACATTGCCACGAGCGAGATGGAGCTGCCCATCACGCACGTGCACGAGGCGGTGCACGGCTGGTACGGCACGGGCGTGCGCATGGCCTGCTGGGAGGACTTCGTGCTGAGCGAGGGCACGACCACCTACCTGTCGACGCGCGCGCTCGGGCAGGTGACCAACGCGGCGACCGAGAAGGCGCTGTGGGACGACAACAAGGAGGAGCTGCTGACGACGCTCGAGGACGAGGACATCGTCGCGTGGCCCCAGACGTGCGGCAAGATGGACATCCTGAAGGACGGCCTCTTCTCGAACATCGTCTACATGAAGGGCGCCTTCTTCTGGAAGGCGGTGGCGGACGAGGTCGGACCCGACGTGCTCGACGCGGTGCTGGCGCGCTTCTACGAGCAGCACGTGGGCACCGCGGTCAGCATGGCCGAGCTCATCGCCGCGGTCGAGACCGACACCGGCTACGACCCGGCGCCGCTCGTCGAGCACTGGCTGCGCTCGAAGGGCAACCCGTTCTGAGCTTGGCCGGCGGCGCGCGTGCGAGCGCGCGTCAGCCGACGTGCTTGGTCGGGAGCTTGTACTCGGGCAAGAGATCGACGCCGCACTCGAAGCCGTCGATCCAGTCGATGAAGCGCTGGCACATGGCCTTGCCGCGGAAGAGCGAGCCGTGCTGCGGGGCGATGATCTCGATGTCGAGCTGACGCGCCATGGCCGCCCAGCGCTGGGTCGCCTTGGTGCCCGACATGTAGCGCCGATGGAAGCCGGTCATATAGGCAAGGTGCTTGTCGAAGTCCTCGACCCACACGTAGTCCTGGCCGAGGGACGCGCCGAGGTCGCCCGAGTAGAGGATCTTGCTGACCGGATCGTAGATGTGGAAGTTACCCGGCGAGTGGAGGAAGTGCGCCGGCAGGACGAGCAGGTCAGAGCCGGCCAGGCGCAGGATGCCGCCCTCGTCGGGGATGGTGACGCACGACTCGGCCATGAGCTTGTCGAGGCCGAAGTGGGGCACGAAGCGGACCCACAGGGCCGACATGTAGGCGCGCGCGTTGGTGGTGGTGAGCCACGGGTTCACGGCCGCGACGATGTCGGGGTCCTGGTGCGACATGAAGATGTGGGTGAGCTTGGCGCGCTTCAGCTGCGCCAGCATCGACGGGTAGATGTGGCGGAAGGTCTTGGGTCCACCCGGGTCGAGCAAGAGGCCCTCGTCGCCGCGCACGATGAGGTGCTGGTTGGCTTGCACGGCGTGGCCGAGCTCGAGCTCGTCGAGCAGGATGTTGCGTTGCTCAGGGGACTCGAAGAGGTTGATGGGCATGCGCTTGCTCCTGGGGTTCATGCGATCCGTGGGACGCGATCAGGGGGTTCGGACGAGGCCGGCGATGCGGGCCTCGGGGTCGTCGGAGCCGTCGGCGCCGGCGGTGGCGCCCTCGCCGCGCGCGGCGTAGGCGATGCGCTCGCGCGCGACGCCGGCGGCGGTGAGCACCTCGATGACGGCGTCGCAGCGGCGCTGCGAGACGCGTTGATTGACGTCGCGGTCGCCGAGGCGATCGGTGAAGCAGCCGAGCGTCAGGCCGCCGGCGCTCGGGGTCGCGGCGGCGAAGGCGCGTAGCGCGGTGAGGTCCGACGAGCTCAGCGCGGCGCTGGCGCTGTCGAAGTGGACGACGAGCGCGAAGCTGGCCGACGGCGTGAGCGCGTCGGGCGCGACTGCGGCTGCGGGCGCCGGGGCCGGCGCGGGCTCGGGCGTCGGGGCCGGAGCGGGCTCGGCGGCGGCGACGCGCGGCTCGGGCGTCGTCGGCGGCGGTGCGGCGGCGGGCTCGGGCGTCGGCGCGCGCGGGGCCGCGGAGAACGCCGTGGCGGCGGGCGCGACCTCGGCCGCGAGGCGCGGCATGATGCCGAGGTTGAGCGCGAGCAGGGCGCCGGTGCCGACGGCGCACAGGCCGAGCGCGAGGGACCTGGTGTTCATGCCCGGCTCACAGGACGGCGGCGACGGCGGTGGCGGCGCGTCCGGTGTCGAGGAAGACGAGGCCGAGCTTGGCCTTGGCGCTGAGCAACGACACGAGGATGGCCTCGCGACCGGCGGCGTTCAGCACGACGAAGCCGGTGTCGGCCTTGACGAAGAGCTGGCGCATCTCGGAGTGGAGGAGCTCGTGGGCGATGCGCTCGCCGATGCCGAGCATGGCGGCGGCCATGGCCGATAGGACGTCCTCCTCGCGGTCGGCCGGGAGCACGCTGGCGATGACGAAGCCATCGATGCTGATGATGGCGGCGCCGATGATGTCGGGCGACGAGGTGCGGAGGTTGGCGAGGATGTCGCCGAGTCGTTCGCTGCGGGTTGCCATGAAAGCTCCTTTCGGATTCGGGTCGGATCGAAGAGGGCAGCCGGTGCGGGGCGGCGCCCCCGAGTCATCGGACGGCGACGCTCAGCCGGCGAGGAGCGCCGTGAGGCGGCTCGCCACGTCGCGGAAGCGGGTGTCGTCCGGGCGGCGCGCGCCGGCCGAGACGAGGAGATAGGGTTGCTCGCCCGGCGCGATGGGCCGGATGTCGAGGACGCGGCCGCCGTCGAGGTCGAGCGAGAGGCCGCGCGCGGGCGCGACGAGCTCGCCGACGCGCGTCAGGAGACCCAGGGCCTGGGCCGCGATGGCGGCGACCTCGGTCGGGTCGACGCGCTCGTCGGTCGAGGCGAGCGGGAGGCCCGACGCGTCGACCAGCACGATGGAGCTGAGGTCGCTGCCGAGCGGATCGAGCGCGCGCATCACCTGCACGAGCTGCTCGTCGCGCGTGGCGCCGGGGCGGCTGGCGACGGCCGGGCGCGGGCTGGGGCGCGTCGTCGGGCGCTCGCGCGGCGGCGCGTCGGAGCGGGGCGCGGGCGCGCTGACGAGCGGCGCGGGCGGCGTCGGCGGGCTGGCGACCGAGCTGCGCGAGCGACCGAGGAGGTAGCCGCCGCCGAGGAAGGCGATCGCGCCGCCGCCGCTGACGAGCCAAGCCATCGTCTGGAGATCCACGTTCCCCCCTTGCTCCCTGCGAGCCGCGAGACGGCACGTAGCAAGGTCGGATCCATGGCCTCAACTATGCGAAATCAGGCGTTCTCTGCACCCGTCGCGTGGGTCACCTCGCACAGCCGGCCGGGGGCGCGGCGGGCCGGAGCGCACGCGGCCGGTGGCGGGCCGCCCGGGGGTCGGGCGGCGTCGTCCAGTCTCATTCGCACAACTCGGGTTGTGCATTCGCGACGCCGACCAGGTTGGCGTAGTCGTCGATGCGCGTGCCCGAGCTGGTGGGGTCGAACTGGTAGAGGTAGGCGTGGTCGGCGGGGATGCCGACGTTCTCGTAGGCGGCCTCGTCGGTGGCGGTGTTGCCGATGCCGAAGGCGACGCCGCCGGCGAAGCGCGCGAGCAGGGCGTCGAGCTCGTCGGTCTTGAAGGTCTCGGCGGCGGTGCTGAAGGCGCCGGTGAAGGTCCAGGTGGTGTGGACCTCGCCGGGCGGGTAGCCGTGGGCGTCGAGCCAGGTGTGGGTCTGCGCGGTGAGCCACTCGGGGCGGGCGGTGAGGTAGAAGATGTGGTAGCCGCGGGCGGCGAAGGCGGTGAGCGCCTCGGCGCCGTGCGGCTGCGCGGCCGGGTCGCTGCCGAGGAAGATGGCGGTGAACTCGGCGGTCTCGCTCTCGGTCTGGGTGCCGTCGACGTCGGTGACGACGAAGCGGGCGTCGGCGGGCAGGACCTCGATGAACTGCTCGGCCAGCGTGTGGTCGCCCTTCACGACGAAGACCAGGCGGTGGCGGCCGAGGCCGAGCGCCTTGGCGGTGGGGATCTTGAAGTAGACCCAGCCGCCCGAGTCCTCGACGCCCTCGACGGTGGCGTGGTCGCCGTCGTTGGTGGTGGTGGCGGTGCCGAGGAGCTCCCAGGTCGTGCCGCAGTCGCGGAGCAGCCAGATGTCGACGTCCTCGCCCTTGAGGTCGCTGTCGAGCGCGCCGTAGGCGAACTTGGCCAGCGCCCACTGGTCGTCGCCCTCGCGCAGGTAGAGGTCGCGGCCGCGGTGGCGGTCGCCGCCGAGGACGGTGGTGGCGATGGAGCCGAGGTTGTTCCAGTCGGAGGTCGCGCCGAGGTCGGGCAGAGCCGCGTTGCAGGCGGGCGGCGGGCAGCTGGCCGCGACCGTGGTGTCGGTCGGCGTGGTGGTGTCGACGGGCGTGGTCGAGTCGACTGGCGTGGTGGTGTCGACGGGCGTGGCGGTGTCGTCGGCGACGGTGCCGTCGGCGACGAGGGTGTCGGCGGCGACGCCGGTGTCGTCGGCGACGAGGGTGTCGGCCGGGGCGTTGCTGTCGACCGGGACGCTGCTGTCTTCGGCGGCGGTGTCGGCGCCGACGCTGGCGTCCGCGCTGTCGCTGGTCGCGCCGTGGGTGTCGGTGGCGTTCACCACGCCGCCGCCGTGGGTGTCGTCACCGCAGGCCGCGAGCGGCCAGGCGAGGAGGAGGGACACCATGACGGAGCGATGACCGGAGAGTCTCCACATGCGGCGCAGTATGGGCGTCGTCCCAGGCCAGGTCACGCGAGAATCCTCACATCTTCCCCACCGGTCATGTCCCCGTAATCCCTTGAATCCAGGTGCCCGGGATGGGGGTCAGGACTACTTCTTTTCTCATTTTCCGCCCGTGCCCCGGATGGGGGTCAGGACTACTTCTTTTCTCATTTTCCGCGCGGCGGAAAATGAGAAAAGAAGTAGTCCTGACCCCACCTGGGGAGACCCGACCCACCTGGGGAGACCCACCTGGGGAGACCCGGCCGTGGCCTCGCGCTTGCACGACCGCCGGCCATGGATGCGGTCCTCCGATCGCTCGGTCTCACGGCCCGGCAAGGCCACGCCCGACACGGCCCCGCGGCCCGGCGACCGCGCGCGGCCCAGCGCCCGAGGCGCCCGCGGCGGGGGATCCGCCCCAGCCGAGGTGTGCCATGAGCACCGGCCTGCCAGTCCCTGCCCCGCGCGCCATCGTCCTCGAAGCGCGCGCGCTGACCAAGACCTACGGCTCCGGCCCGAGCGCGGTGCAGGCCCTGGTCGGCGTCGACTTCACCCTCGAGGCCGGCGAGATCCTCGTCCTGCTCGGCCCCTCGGGCTCGGGCAAGTCGACGCTGCTCAACATCCTCGGCGGCCTCGACACCCCGACCGGCGGCAGCGTCCGCTACGCCGACCACGACCTCGGCACGGCCGACGAGGCCGCCCTCACGCGCTACCGCCGCGACCACGTCGGCTTCGTCTTCCAGTTCTACAACCTCGTCCCGAGCCTCACCGCGCGCGAGAACGTCATGCTCGCGGTCGAGCTCGTGAAGACCCCGATGCGCGCCGAGCAGGCCCTCGCCATGGTCGGCCTCACCGACCGCCTCGACCACTTCCCCTCCGAGCTCTCGGGCGGCGAGCAGCAGCGCGTCGCCATCGCCCGCGCCATCGCCAAGCGCCCCGATCTCCTGCTCTGCGACGAGCCCACCGGCGCCCTCGACGCCAAGACCGGACGCCTCGTCCTCGACGCCATCGTCGCCGTCAACCAGAGCCTCGCCACCGCCTGCGCCATCATCACCCACAACGCCGTCATCGCCGACATGGCCGACCGCGTCGTCACCATGAAGGACGGACTCATCGCCGATGTCCGCCGCAACGCGACCCGCGTCGCTCCGGCAGAGCTGGACTGGTGATGCGCGCGCTCCACCGGAAGCTGCTCCGCGACGTCTGGCGCATGCGCGGCCAGGTCATCACCATCGCGCTCGTCCTGGCCTCCGGCGTCGCGGCCATGCTCTCGCTGATGGGCACCTACCGCTCGCTGTCGTCGTCGCGCGACGCCTACTACGACGCCTACGCCTTCCCCGACGCCTTCGCGCACCTCGAGCGCGCGCCCGCCTCGGTCGCGCCGCGCCTGCTCGAAGTGCCGGGCGTCACCTCCATCGAGACGCGCCTCGTCGAGCGCGTGAGCTTCCTCCTGCCCGACATGATCCGCCCCGCCACCGGCCGCGCCATCTCGCTGCCGCCGGCCCACGGCGACGCCACCCAGGCCCCGCGGAACCTGCTCGTGCGCCGCGGCCACCTGCCCGACCCGGCCCACCCCGACGAGGTCCTCGTCCTCGAGTCCTTCGCCGAGAGCCACGAGCTCGAGCCGGGCGACCCGCTCGACGTCGTCGTCGAGGGCAAGCGCCTCCACCTCACCATCGCCGGCACCGTGCTCTCGCCCGAGTGGGTCTTCCCGGCCGAGGCCGGCAGCGTCGACTACCGCGCCTTCGGCGTCGTGTGGCTGCCCGAGGTCACGCTCGCGGCCGCCTCCGGCAAGCAGGGGAGCTTCGACGACGTCACCTTCCGCCTCGCGCCCGACGCCTCGACCACGGCCGTCCTCGAGGGCATCGACCGCGTGCTCGAGCGCTGGGGCGGCCTCGGCGCCTACGACCGCGAGCGCCAGTCGTCGCACAAGATCATGACCGGCGAGATCCAGCAGCTGCAGGTGCTGGCCACGCAGGTGCCCATCGTCTTCCTGCTGGTCGCCGCCTTCCTCCTGAACGTCGCGCTGAACCGCATCGTCCACCTCCAGCGCGAGCAGCTCGCCGTGCTGCGCGCGCTCGGCTACACGCGCGGCGCCATCGGCCGCCACGTGCTGGCGCTGGCCACCATCGTCGTCACGCTCGGCGCGCTCCTCGGCGTGGCGCTCGGCCAGATCCTCGGCCTCACCCTGGTCGACGTCTACGGCCTCTTCTTCCACTTCCCGGTCTTCGACTTCACCATGGGCGGCGACCTCGTCGCCCTCGGCGTCCTGACCGTCGCCCTCGCCGCGCTGGTCGGCGCGCTCACCGCCGTCTGGCGCGCGGCCCGCATGGTGCCGGCCGAGGCCATGCGCCCGCCGGTCCCGGCCCACTACAAGAAGGGGCTCCTGTCCCACCTCGGCATCGCGCGCCTCGCCGGCCCGATGGGCCGCATGATCGTGCGCGAGCTCGAGCGCCGCCCCGGCGCCATGCTCATCTCGGTGGTCGGCATCTCGTTCGCCGCCGCGCTCGTCATCCTCGGGCGCTTCGGCCTCGACTCCTTCGATCGCATGCTCGACGTGACGCTCGCGCGCGCCATGCGCGACGACATGACCGTGGTCCTCGCCGTGCCCGCCCCGAGCGGCGAGCTCGGCTGGTTCCGCGACCTGCCCGGCGTCATGGCCGCCGAGCCCATGCGCATGGCACCCGTCCGCCTCGTGGTCGGCCCGCGCCACTACGACACCGTGCTCACCGGCCTCGGCACCCACGGCCGCCTGCGCCAGGTGCTGGGCGAGGCCGACGTGCCGGCGCGCATCCCGACCGAGGGCCTGCTGCTCAGCGAGGTGCTCGGCGAGCGCCTCGGCGTCGGCCCCGGCGACCGCGTCAGCATCGAGCGCAAGGACGGCGACCGCCGCACGCTCGAGCTGCCGGTGGCGGGCCTCGTCGCCGACCAGAGCGGCATGAACGCCTACCTCGACCTCGACGCGCTGGCCCGCGCCTTCGGCGAGGAGCCGATGTTCTCGGCCGTGGCGCTGGCCGTCGAGCACCCGCTGCGCGACACGCTCTTGCGCGCCGTCTCTGCCGCGCCCAACGTCGTCATGGTCACCGAGCAGGCCGAGATCCGCGAGGCCATCGACGCGCAGACCGGCCAGACCATGTTCGTGTGGACGCTCATCACGGTGATCTTCGGCGTCGTCATCGCCGTGGGCGTCATCTACAACAACGCCCGCATCGCGCTGTCCGAGCGCGGCCGCGACCTCGCGACGCTGCGCGTCCTCGGCTACACGCGGCGCGAGGTCGCCACCGTGCTGCTCGGCCAGCTCGCGGTCCACACGCTCGTCGCCATCCCGGTCGGCTGCCTCTTCGGCTACGGCCTCGCCGCCGTCTTCATGGCCAGCTTCGACCCCGAGCAGTACCGCATGGTGCTGTCCATCTTCCCGTCGACCTACGGCTTCGCGGCGCTCGTCGTCGTCGGCGCGTCGCTCGCCACCGCCATCCTCGTCCGCAAACGGCTCGACGCCATCGACCTCGTCGGCGCCCTCAAAGCACGAGACTGATATGCTCCGCTGGCTCAAACGCATCCTCCTCGGCCTGCTCCTCCTCGGCATCGCGGCGGTCCTCGCCTGGGCCATGCTGCCGCGACCGGTGCCCATCGAGGTGACCTCCGTCGACAAGGGCCCGCTGCTGGTGACCGTCGACGACGACGGCCAGGCCCGCGTCGAGGATCGCCACGTCATGTCGGCCCCGCTGGCCGGCGCGCTGGCGCGCATCGAGCTGCGCCCGGGCGACAGCGTCACGACCGACATGCCGGTCGCGCGCATCGCGCCGCTGCCGTCGCCGCTCCTCGACGCCCGCTCGCGCGTCGAGCTCGAGGGCCGCTATCAGGTGGCCGAGGCACAGCAGCGCCTGGCGCTGGCCTCGGTCGAGCGCGCCCGGACCCAGGTCGAGTATGCCAAGAAGGAGCTCGAGCGCGGGCGCCAGCTGGCCTCGTCGAGCGCCATGCCCGGCGACGAGGTCGACCGGCGCGCGTTGGCCGTCGACATCGGCCAGCGCGAGCTCCAGTCCGCGCGCTTCGGCGCCGCCGTCGCGGCCAAGGAGGTCGCCACCGCCGCCGCCATGCTGGCGCGCGTCGCCGAGGGTGCCGACACGCCCGCACCGGCCGGCACCGACGAGGACGTCGTCGTCTACCCGCCGGTCGGCGGCCGCATCCTGCGCGTCTTCGCCGAGAGCGAGGGCGTGGTCGGCGTGGGCACGCCGCTGGTCGAGCTCGGCGACCCGGGCCAGCTCGAGATCGTGGCCGACGTGCTCACCGCCGACGCCGTGCCCATCCACCCCGGCGCCGCCGTGAGCATCGACGGCTGGGGCGGCGAGCGCCTGGCCGGCCGCGTGCGCCTGGTCGAGCCGTCTGCGCGCACGCGCGTCTCGGCGCTCGGCGTCGAGGAGCAGCGCGTCAACGTCGTCATCGACCTCGTCGACCCGCCCGAGAAGTGGGCCGCGCTCGGCGACGGCTGGCGCGTCGAGGTCCACATCGTGACGTGGTCGGCCGAGCAGGTCGTGCGCATCCCGCTCGGCGCGCTCTTCCGCAGCGAGAGCCGCTGGGCCGCCTACGTGCTGGCCGACGGCAAGGCCCGCCTGCGCCTGCTCGACATCGGCCACCGCCACGCCAGCTACGCCGAAGTTCTGGCCGGCCTCGCCCCCGGCGACGCGGTCATCATCCACCCGAGCGCGCGCATCAAGGATGGCGTCTCGGTCGAGGTGCGCTAGCCCCCATCGCGCGTGCCGCCGCGCCCGATCGCCAGCCCATCTCCATCGCTCGGCGCCGCCTCCGACGCGGCTCGGCGGCCTGCCGCGCGCGCGCGACGCTGGCATGCGGCTCGCACAGGTCCGTGCCGGGTGACCCGACCGGGAGGGAGCCATGGACTGGACCGGCTGGCTCGAGGAAGGCCGACGCTACTTCGGCTGGCGCGACATCGCGCACGTGCTCTCGCCGTTGGCGCCGGTCGCGACCCCCCACGACATCGTGCTGCGCCACCACGCGCACCGCCAGGCCGACGACCTCGATCGCCGCGACCCGGCCCTCATCGCCTGGATCGGCCGCGGCACGGCGGAGCTGGCGCGCCTCTTCCGCCTCGAGGTGCACGGCCTCGAGAACGTCCCGGCGACGGGCGGCGCGCTGCTGGTCGGGAGCCACAACGGCGGCCTCATGGTGACCGACAGCCTGTTCACCGTCGCCGCCATCGCCGAGCGCTTCGGCCCCGAGCGCCGAGTCTACGCGCTGGCCCACGACCTCGTCCTCTACGACCGCGTCGCGCACCGCATCGGCGGCCAGGTCGGCATCCTGCGCGCCGGCCACGAGAGCGGCTCGCACGCCTTGCGGGCCGGCCACCTGGTGCTGGTCTACCCGGGCTCGGACATGGACTCGATGCGCGCCTGGAAGGACCGCTTCAAGGTCGAGCTGGCGCACCGCACCGGCTTCATCCGCCTGGCGCTGCACGAGCGCGTGCCCATCGTGCCGGTGCTCGCGACCGGCACCCACGAGCAGTGGATCGTCCTCACCCGCGGCGAGACGCTGGCCAAGCGCCTCGGCCTCGGCCGCCTCTTGCGCACCAAGGTCTTCCCCATCGCGCTGGCGCTGCCGTTCGGCCTGAGCTTCGGGCTGCTGCCGTACCTGCCGCTGCCGGCGCAGACGACGATCGCCTTCGGCCCGCCGCTGTCGTGGCCCGACCTGCCGCCCGCGGCCGCCGACGACCCCGACGTCCTGGCGCGCTGCTATGCCGAGGTGACCCACGCCATGCAGCGCGTGCTCGACGCCATGGCCAAGGATCGCATCCCCTTCATCGGCCAGCCGGCGCACGCTCGCGCCGGCATCGACGCGGCGGTGTCCGCGGCGCCGGCGGCCGCTGCATCGACCCGCGGAGACGAACGTGCGTGAGACCCGCTGTATCATCATGGGCGCGGCCGGCCGCGACTTCCACGACTTCCTGACCTGGTTCCGCGCGCGCCCCGACCTGCGCGTGGTGGCCTTCACGGCCGAGCAGATCCCCTTCATCGATCGGCGCACCTTCCCGGCCGAGCTGGCCGGCCCGCGCTACCCCGACGGCATCCCCATCGTGCCCGAGAGCGAGCTCGAGGCGCTCGTCTCGCGCCACAAGGTCGAGCTCGTGTTCCTGGCCTACAGCGACCTCGCCTACGCCGACGTCATGCACAAGGTCGCGCGCGTGCAGGCCGCCGGCGCGAGCTTCGCCATGCTCGGCCCGGGCCAGACCATGCTGCCCTCGGCGCTGCCGGTCATCGCCGTGACCGCGGCCCGCACCGGCTGCGGCAAGAGCCCGCTGTGCCTGGCCATCGCGCGCCACCTCGGCGCGAGCGGCCTGCGCGTCGGCGTGCTCCGCCACCCCATGCCCTACGGCGACCTCGCCGCCCAGGCGGTGCAGCGCTTCGCCACCGTCGACGACCTCGAGCGCCACGCCTGCACCGTCGAGGAGCGCGAGGAGTACATGCCCTACGTCGAGCGCGGCATGACCATCTTCGCCGGCGTCGACTACGCGCGCATCCTCGAGCTGGCCGAGATGGAGAGCGACGTCATCCTCTGGGACGGCGGCAACAACGACACGCCGTTCGTGCGCCCGGCGCTCTGGATCTGCGTCATCGACGCGCTGCGCCCGGGCCACGAGGTCGCCTACTACCCGGGCGAGACCAACCTGCGATCGGCGCACGTCGTGGTCATCAACAAGGTCGACCGCGCCGACCCGATCGCCCTCGCCGCCATGCGCGAGCGCGTGCGCGCGCTGGTCCCGAAGGCCGCCGTGGTCGAGTCCGATCTGGCCTTCGAGCTGCCGGCCGACGCTCCGCCCATGCGCGGTCGCCGCGTGCTCGCGGTCGACGACGGCCCGACGCTCACCCACGGCGGCATGCCCTGGGGCGCCGCCTACCTCGCGGCCGAGGCGGCCCACGCCGAGCTCGTCGACCCGCGCCCGTTCGCGGTCGGCAGCGTGGCCGAGGCCTATCGCCGCTACCCGCACATGGGCCGCGCGCTGCCCGCGCTGGGCTACTCGGCCGAGCAGCGCGCCGAGCTCGCGGCCACCATCCACGCGGCCGCGCCCGACCTCGTCATCGACGCCAGCCCGGCGCGCATCGGGCGCGTGCTCGGCCTCGAGCGGCCGGTGGTCGAGGTCGGCTATCGCTTCGTGCAGCGATCGGGCCCGGATCTCCTGGCCCGCGCCGAGTCCGTCGCGCGCGGCGCGTCGTCGTCGTAGCACCATCGTCGCGGTCGCGCGTAGAGGGCCAGGCTGGCCGGGGATCGGACCCCGGCCGACCTGGAGCCCGACCGATGAAGCCCTTCGCGATCGCCAACCCGTGTAGCCAGGACTGGGGCGCCATGCGCCGCGACTCGACCAGCCCGGCCCGCCACTGCGCCTCGTGCGACAAGCGCGTCTACGACCTCGCGTCGATGTCCGAGCCGGCCATCCGCGGCCTGGCCATCCTCACCGGCGGCCACTTCTGCGCGCGCCAGACCACCGTCGACGGCCAGCTCGTCGTCGCCCCGCCGCCCGCCGCGCCGCGTCGCGCCCCGTTCATGTGGCGCATGGTCACGGGCGGCATGATCGTCGCCGGCGCGCTGGCCACCGCGGCCTGCGAGCCGGCCGCCCACGCCGGCGCGCCGACGCCGATCCAGGTCGAGCCCGGTCCGACGCCCGCGCCCGCGCCGACCCCCGACCAGCCGCCGGCGCCGCCGGTCACCGACCTGCCCGACGAGCCGCTGATGGGAGAGATCGCCATCATGCCGCCGGCCGTCGATCGCGACGTCCTCTTCCCGCGCGGCCGCTTCAACCTCACCCCCGAGGGCAAGCGCATCCTCGACGACATCGCCGCGGCCATGAAGGCCGACCCCTCGATCGTCGCCGTCGGCATCGTCGGCCACATCACCCCCGACGAGGTCACCGAGCGCCACGGCTCGACGCTCGCCTTCGCGCGCGCCACCGTGACGCGCGACTACCTCGTGAAGCACGGCGTCGACGCGAGCCGACTCCGCCCCGGTTCGAACGGCGCGACGCGACCGCTCGTGCCGAACGACAGCGAGGCCCACCGCGCTCAGAACCGCCGCGTCGAGCTGCGCATCTGCCCCGACGCCGGCCACTGCCCCTGAGCCCCGCGCCCGCGCGCGACGCTACTCGGGGTCGGCGATCCCCAGCGCGGCCTTGACCTTGTGCTCGAGGTCGCCGAACTCCTCGGCCGTCGGGAAGCGGTCGAGCATGGCCTGCCACTTGGCGACGGCCTCGACCTTCCGCCCCATGGCGACCAGGCACTCGGCCCACTCGTCGTGGGTGCGGATGGTCTCGCGCTGCACCAGCGAGTCGTTCACGTCCTTGGGGATCTCGACCAGCGCCTGCTCGAACGCCGCCAGCGCGCGCGCCTGCCAGGCCGGGTCGAGCTCGCGCGGCGCCGGCGCGAAGTCGAAGCGCAGGAAGCCCACGTCGATGTGCCCGCGGCACAGGACGGCGCCGATGTCGCGCAGCATGGTCTGCGGCGACGCGAAGGCGATGCGATGCGGGTTCGGGCCGGTGCCGAGCTCCTCGGCCTTCGTCTGATCGGCGTCGTCGACGTCGGCGAAGATGCCGTACGCCTCGTCGTTGCCGCCGGCGCGCGCCTTCTTCATCTCGGCGACGAGCGCCTCCTGGTTGGCGAGCCAGCTCGCGACGAGCTGCTTCGCGTCGGCCAGCTTGGCGCCCGGGAAGGTCGCCGGCGCGAACACGTCGTCCGACTTCACGCCGAGCTTGGAGAGCGCCGTCGCGAACAGCATGCCGCGCAGCATGCGGTAGCCGAAGCGCCGCACCGCCTTCTCGCCGCCGTCGGCCAGCACCTTGTCGGCCTTGGCGACGAGCGCCTTGGCCGCGTCCGACAGCGCCTCCTTGCGCTTGTCCTTGGCCTGGTAGAGGCGCGCCAGCAGATCCTTGTAGCGCGACTGCGCCAGCGTGAACTGCGGGTCGCCGGCCACCACCTCGCCGAGGCGCTTGGCCGCCGCCGCGTCGTCGCCCTTGTCGGCGAGGTCGAGGCCCTCGCCGAAGCGCGCCACCATCTTCACGTCGGCGACCTTCTGGCCGAGCTCGGGCGCGTGCAGGTCGAGCGCGGCCACGAAGCGATCGACCAGCTTCGCCTCGAGCGCGAAGAACTGGTCCTTCGGGCCGACCACCTTCTCGGCCACGGTGACCTTGCCGGTCTGGATGTCGATCATGCGCAGGTCGACGCGCAGCTCGGGCGCGACGGCCGTGAGCGCGCCGGTGATGGCCCAGCGCGCGCCGAGGATCTTGCCGATCTTCACCGCCGTGGCCGGGTCGGAGATGGCCTTCTTCTGCAGCGACTGCTCGGCCAGCACCGCCTCGAGGCGCGAGCGCTCGACCAGCTCGAGCCCGCTCACGCCGGCGAGATCGGTGACGAGCATATCGGCAAGTCCCTTTCCGATCTCGTCGAAGGCCGGGTCGCCGGTGTGGTTGTCGAAGTAGAGCACCGACACGCGGATGGGCGCGGCGCCGGCGCGCGGCACGGCCGCCACCAGCGCCAGCAGCGCGACCACGACCGCGAAGCGCAGCGGGTGCGACCTCATGGCTGGAGCGTCCGCTCGAGCGTCTTCACCGCGTCGTCGACGACCGTGCGCGGATAGCGCGGCGGCCCGACCTTCAAGCGCTTGTCGTCCTGGTTGGTGTCGAAGAAGCCCACCCACACCTCGAGCGGCTCGCCCACCGCGCGTCCATCGGGGATGCGCACCACGGCCACGTCCTCGATGTACTCGCCCGCCTTCCAGCGCGCCAAGGGATAGGCATCGAAGACCGGCTGGTGGTCGGCGTTCACGACCATGCCGCCGTCCTTGCTGCGCACGTGCAGGAACATCTTCCAGCGGCGCCCGGGGATCGGCTTGTCGCAGCGCCACCACGACGTGATCGTCACGAGGTGGCCCGGCCGCCACTCGGCGTCGGCGAACATGCCGAGCAGCTCGATGTTGCCGCCGAAGGTGGCGCCGACGCGCGCGTCCTCGGGCAGGGTCGGGGCGTCGGCGCGGATGTAGCGGCGCTCGAGCGTGGCCGCCGCGGTCGCGCGATCGGGCGGGCTCCACGAGTAGACGAAGGCCACCACGAACAGGAAGAAGCCGACCGACAGGCCGTAGCGCAGCGCGACCTTCAACTTCCGGCGCCGCGGCGGCACGAGGTCGGACGGGACTGACCCACCCGGCGCCTCGGCCCCGGTGTGCCCGGCCAGGCGGTCCCAGCCGCGGATGATGCGCGGCGCGAAGTCCGACACCAGGACGGCCAGCAGGATGCCGGCCACGATGTCGGTCACGTAGTGGTAGCGCAGGTACGACGTCGCCGTGATGAGCAACGTCAGCGGTATCGCCAGCACGTAGAACAGCTTCCTCAGGTAGCGCCACGCGAAGATGAGCACCACCGCCGCCCAGCCGACGTGCAGCGAGGGGAAGCAGTTCCGCGGCGTGTTGCCGCCGTACGTCGACTTGTCGGCGAGCTGGCGCGACAGGAGGTAGAAGCTCATGGTCGAGCCCTCGCCTCCCTCGGTCGTGCTCGGCGCCGCCAGCGCGTCGATGTCCTCGCCGCTGGCCAGGTCGACGTCGTAGATCTTCGGGTAGTAGAAGGCCGGCCCGATGACCGGCACGAACATGTACCCGACGTAGCCCACGTAGCCGGCCAGCACGAACGACATGAGGAAGCTCCTCAGCTCGCGCGAGCGGCGCTGGAACATGAGCGCCATGCCGATGACGATGGGATAGACGTAGAGGCTGTCGTAGAAGAAGGCCATCACCTCGGTGAGGCCGCCGCTCGTCACCTTCTGCAGCCACACGTCGAGGTGGCCGCCGAAGAGCACCTCGTCGAGGCGCGAGATCTGCTCGTCGTAGAGGTGCGGGTTCACCTCGAGCACCAGCGACAGCGCGTTCTCGTAGGCCGCGAGCAGCACGATGAACGGCGCCCAGGTGCGCACGAACTCGAGCATCGCCAGCGGCACCTCGAGCGCGAACGCCTTCAGCGCGCGCCCGTCCCAGCCCGGCTGCGCGGGCGGCGCGGCGACGGCGTCGACCGGCTCGGTCCCCTCGGGCGCCTCGGCCACGCTCGTCGCGGCGCGCGCCGGCCGCCGCGCCCCGCGCACGACGAACCACGCCACCAGCACGCCGAGCAGCGCCCAGGCCACGCCCGCGGTCCGCCCGTCCCAGCCGAACGGCAGGAGGTGCACCGCCAGGACGCCCACCACCGCGATGGGCACCAGCACGAGCAGCGTCGTCATCCACCACGGCAGGTCGTCGGGCCGCGCGCGCGCCTTGCGCATCACGCGCCACGCGGCGACGCCGGTCGCCAGGATGCCGAACACCGCGGCCGTGTCCGAGCCGGCCTTGATGAAGTTCGTGCGCAGCCGGAACGACATGATGCCGGCCAGGTCGAGCACGAGGAACACCCCGAGGACGGCCAGCGCCAGCCACTCCTCGGGTCGGACGTAGGTCCACAGGCGGCGGCGGCGCAAGGCCGGCGCAGCGGTGTCGGTCAGGCTGTCGATGTCAGTCGCCACGCGCGTTGCCTCGGCTCGACGAGCCGCGGACCTTACCCGCGCCGTCCGGCATTTGCCAGCCCGTTTCCGCGCCGCCCGGTTCTGGTTCCCGGACCGCCTCGCAGGCGGCCCGGACGAGGCATTACTGGGCCGCCGGCAGCGTGAACGGCCCGACGGAGTCCATGATGTACGGGTCGGTCGGCTGCCCGCCGCCCATCACCCACTGGCCGCCCTCGGGCGCGATGGCGCGGTAGTGCGCGTCGACGCCGTCGAAGTCCCAGGTGGTGATGTAGACCTTGGTGCCGGCCCAGGCCGTGAGCCCGAACTTGGTGGCGTCGTACTCGAAGACGATGGTGCGGCTCGGCTGGTCGACGGTGATGGCCGGCCGACCCGGCACCGGGCCGCCCATGACGGTCTCGCTGGCGCCCTCGCTCTTGAACTGCGAGTTGGTCCAGCCGAAGCCGAAGTGCGTGAAGTCCCACGCGAAGTCGGCAGGCGCCGTGGCCTGGATCTGCGGCAGGAAGGTCACGCCGGTGACGCCGGGCACGTCGAAGTAGATGTTGAACGAGACGTGGTCGAAGCCGTTCGACGGGTTCCACACCGTGCTCGTCTCGCCCATGGTCATCTTCAGGCGCAGCGTCGTGACGCCGGTCTCGACCACGACCTTCTCGATGTCCATCGACTTCCCGGCCGCGAACGTCGGGTCCTGCGGGTAGGTGTAGGTGCCGCCCGGGCCGGTGTCGTCGCCGATGGGATCGTCGATGGTGGTGATGACGCCGTCGAAGGTCGTGTTGCTCGTGAAGTGGTAGGTGGCCGAGGCCTCCTTGGCGTCGGGCGCGTAGACGACCAGCGTGTGCGGGTGCTCGCCGTACGGGAACAGCGAGACCGCGAGCTTGCCGGTCCAGGTGCCGTCGGCCTTGGGCGTGATGAGCGCGGCGCGGCCCGGATAGCCGTCGAGCACCAGCTTGAGCTTGGTCGCGGCCGGGCTGACCGTGCCGGTGAGCGTCACGTCGTCGCTGAAGGTCTGGCCCTCGAGGACGTTGTCGACGGTGATGGTCACGGTCGGCGGCGGCACGGTGTCGACGGTCGGGCTCTGCTCGAGCACGAGCGCGGCGCGCGCCGGCAGCACCGCCAGGATCTTGCCGCCGCGGCCGACGTTGACCGGGTCGCCGGCGCGCACCGTCGCGAGCGCGGTGAGGCGCGTGCCCTCGGCGATGCTGGTGGCGAGGTCGCTCACCAGCACCTCCTCGTCGGCGGTGTTGAAGAGCGCCAGCACCGTCTTCTCGCCGTTGGCCGTGCGCTTCAGCGCCAGGAGGCCCTGGCCGGCGCTGTTGTCGCCGATGACGGCCAGGTCGCCGCGGGTGATGGCCGGGTGGGCGCGGCGCACATCGGAAAGGGACTTGACGAGCTTGTAGAGGTCCGAGCTCGTGTCGAAGTGGTCGCTGCCGCCGGACTGCCAGCCGGCCGCGAACATCGACGCGCGCGTCTCGGTGAAGCCCTGCTCGGTGCCCTGGAACACGACCGGGATGCCGGGGATGCTGAAGAGGAACACCAGCGCCTGCTCGAAGGCCGGCCGGCTGGCCTGCGCCAGGAAGCGCTGCACGTCGTGGTTGTCGAGGAAGTTCGGCGTCACGTACGGGTCGCGGTAGAGCGTCCGGTCCATGAACTTGCCGAGCCGGTAGGTCATGAGCGACGTCTCGCGCCCGCCGCCGAAGACGCGCTGGATCTCGTCGTACATCGGGAAGCCGAGCACCGCGTCGAGCTCGGGGACGGCCTCGCTGCCGAGGTAGCTCGTGGCCTTCACGTCGCCGGCGTCCTCCATCGGGTCGGACACCTCGAAGACCTCGCCGAAGGTGAGGAAGTGGTCGCGCCCGGTCTCGGCCGCGACCGTGCGCATGCCCGGCGCCGCGCTGTCGGTGCCGTAGACGAAGTCGTGCCAGAAGTCGTGCTCGACGAACTTGGCCGTGTCGATGCGGAAGCCGTCGACGCCCACCTGGCGGATCCAGCTGCTGCAGCTCGCGCGCAGCGCCGCGCGCACGACCGGGTTCGAGGTGTTGAGGTCGTCGAGGTCGCTCGGGTTGGTAGGTCTTCTCCTGCACCGGGTCGGTGTAGTCGGCGATGGCCGGCGTCCAGTGGTGATGCCATGGCCTTCTCGGCGGCGTTGGCCGCCGTTCTGGTCGAACGGCGCTGCGAAGTCGGCGCCGAGCCCGACGGCTTGCTCTGCGAGTTCAGGACGACGCTGTCCGGGGTGCTCGGGGTCGTACGCGCCGTCGTACGAGAAGAAGTTCCCGGTGTGGTTCGTGACGATGTCCTGGATGAGGTACATGCCGCGCCGGTGCAGCGCGTCCGACAGCGCCTGGTACGTCGCGAGCGTCCCTGGTGCTCGTCGACCTTCGAGAAGCTCGCGCGCCCAGCAGCCGTGGAAGCCGCCGAAGCTGTTGCGCGGGTCCCACCACTGGTTGGCCACCGGCGGCGGATCCACACCGCGGTCGCGCCGAGCCCCTGGATGTAGTCGAGCTTGTCGATGACGCCCTGCAGGTCGCCACCCGAGTAGTGGCTCGTCGTGGTCGGGTCGTACTCGTCGGCGCCCTGGTCGTCGTTGCTCGGGTCGCCGTCGGAGAAGCGATCGGTGAAGACGAAGTAGATGACCTGGTCGCGCCAGTCGGGCGACGGCACGTGCAGCATGAGCTCGGGCACGTCGGCGTCCCCGGTCGCGTCCGCGTCCGCGTCGGGCGTGACGCTCGTGTCGGCGTCGCTCGTCGTGGTCGCATCGCCGGCGTCCGACTTCTTGGTGTCGTCACCGCATCCCAGGCCGAAGCCCGCCGCGCCGATCGCCGCGAAGAAGAGTCCCGTCGTCATGCTGCGCATATGCCACCTGCTCCGGCCCGCGAACGGGCGACATGAAAGAGAAAGCCCCGGGCCGAGCGAACCCGGACCGGGGCCTTGAGAGCCAATGAAGCGGGCGCCGTCACCGCGAGGGCGACGGCACCGCGCCCCGGAACATCACTGGCCGATGGTCACAGCCGAGTTGTTGTTGCCGAGGATCTCGATCACCTCGGTCGCGCAGTCGGCCGTCACCGTCACGCAGGCGTCCTGACCCGGGTTGGCCGAGTCGCTGTACGCCGTCACGCCGGCCGTCGCCGCGGCGGCGCCCGACTTGTACTCGACGCCGTCGAGCACGAAGATGAACTCGGGCACGTCGCCGACCTTCAGCAGGCCGTCGTGCGGGCCGATGTTCTCCGAGAGGAGGAACGTGTACTTGCCGTCGCCCGAGGTCTTGTCGCCCTTGGTGCCGTCGTCGGTCATGGCGATCTCGGTCCAGCCCCAGGCGCTGCCCTTCACCTTCACCTTGCCGGTGTAGTCGACGCCCTGGAAGGCGGCGTCGAGGTTGGCGCCGCTGGCCGACACGTCGATGACGAGGCGGAAGTCGACGGTGCCGAACGGGGCGATGGTGAGGCCCGTGGCCACGATGGGCGTGGTCGCGCCCGCCGTCACCGCGAAGGTGCCGTTGCCGCCGACCCAGATCCACTGGCCGTCGGCGCCGGCCACCGAGCCGCGGATGGCGCCGTACTCGAAGCTGTCCGCCGCCGTGTTCGACACGAACGCCGCGATGCCCCACTTGTTGTCGCCGGCCACCGCGCCGCCGCCCTCGTGACCGCCCGCATTCCACGGGCCGTCGTCATAGAGCATGGCGAACGGGCCGCCCCAGCTGGTGTCCTTGGTCATGATGCGGGTCGCCGGGTCGTACTTGAACGAGCCCTTCCACGCGAGGCCGTCGGCCGTCGTGTAGGTCTTGTTCGCCGAGTCGTCGATGGTGAAGTCGACCTCGACCGTGCCCTCGGGCGGGTAGAACGGATCTTGACGTACGAGTTCTTGTTGCTGTCGAGGATGGCCACCGTGGCCGGGTTCCAGGTCGTGCTGTCGCCCGAGGTGGAGGCCGTCACGCCGGCCGTGGCCGCCGCGCCGCCCGCCTTGTACTCGGTGCCGTCGAGCACGAAGATGAACTCGGGCTTGTCGCCGGTCTTGAGGAGACCGTCGTGCTTGGCGAGGTTCTCCGACAGGCGGAAGGTGTACTTCTTGTCGCCCGCCGTCGCGTCGCCCTTGGTGCCGTCGTCGACCATCGCGACCTCGGTCCAACCCCAGGCGTTGCCCTTCACCTTGACGGTGGCGTAGTCGACGCCCCGGAAGGCGGCGTCGAGGTTCGCACCTGGCCCGACACGTCGATGACGAGGGTCAGGTCCACCGTGCCGAACGGGCGATGGTGAGGCCGGCCGCGTCGACCTGCGCCGTCGAGTTCGCCGATGCGGTGAACGTGCCGTTGCTGCCCACCCAGATCCACCAGCGTCGGCGCCGTCGACCGAGCCGCGGATGGCGCCGTACTCGAAGGCCTGGTCGGCGTCGGTGCTGGCGATCTTCACGACCACGGTCCAGATGTGGTCGCCGGCCGTCGCGCCGGGCTTCTCGTGCCCGCCGGGCGCCGGACCGTCGTCGTACAGCGGCACGAACGGGCCGCCCCACGACGAGTTGAGCGACAGGACGTTGGTGGCTCTGTCATACGAGAACGATCCCTTCCACGCGAGCCCGTCGGTCGCGTCGTAGGTCTGATTCACGCTGTCATCGATCGAGAAGGTCGCGGTCGCGTACGTCGGCTCGACCGTGTCGACGTCGGGCGTCGTGGTCGTGTCGGCGGTCGTCTCTTCGACGCTGTCCGGAACCACGTCGGTGGTCGTCGTCGTATCGCCGTCGGGCGTCACCGAAGTGTCGCCGGTCGTGTCAGTGGCTTTCTTGTCGTCGCCGCAGGCGCCAAACACGAACAGGCTCGCGCCGGCGACAAGGGCCAGGTGCCTCGTCAGAACTCGCATATCGATTTCTCCTCCTCTCGCGAGGAACTTGCCAGTTGGCCTGTGTGAGCAGGCTTGCCTGGCGGTTTGGAATTTTCGTCGAACCCAGGCCGCCAGGATGGCTCGGGCTTTCGTGCCGCGCGGCACGGCGCTCAGTAGCGGCCCGGGGCGTTTGCAATCCCCGGGCCCGACTCGGCGGCACCATACAGCACCGCCAGAGTCGAGGGTAGACTCACCGCAATCTCAGTATCCGACTCTCGTAGGGGGTCCAGGCCCCCCCCGTGGGAATTGCCGCACGATCGCTGGCGATGACGGAATCCGCATCGTCGAGCAGGGACGCGATCGTCCACGGGCCGTCGCCGAGCAACTCAGCTTCACTCGACAAATCCAGCGTCACCGCGGCCGGCGACGCATTGGCGACATTCACGATCACGACGACGACTTCATCGGCGCTCCAGCGCAACATGGCAAACAAACCGGGATCCGGCGCCGTCAGGACCTTGACGCCGTCGCCGGCCAGCGCCGGATGCGCGTGCCGCAGCGCGATGAGACGGCGATGATGCTGGAGCAGGCTCGAAGGGTCGGCCATTTCGCTGGCGACATTGCGCGTCGCACTCTCGTTGGCGAGCGCGAGCCAGGGCGTGCCGGTCGTGAAGCCGGCCTTGGCGTCCGCGCTCCAGGCCATCGGGCCGCGCTTGGACTTGTCGCCGAGGCCGGGCGCGTACAGCGCCCCGAGCTCGTCGCCGTAATAGATGTACGGCGTGCCCGGCATTGTCAGGAGCAGCGTCGCCGCGGCCGGCAGCGAGCCGGCCGGGAGCCGGCTGGTCGGCCGATCCAGATCGTGATTCGACATGAATGTCGCTTCGAATGACCACGGCGCGCCGGCCTGCTTCTGCTGCGCGAGCGTCGAGGCGAGCCAGCTCGCGGCGCCGCGGGTGAGGGTCATCTCGAGGGCGCCCTCGAGGTCGAAGTCGAAGGCCTGGTGGAGCTCCGCGCCGCCACCGTAGTAGGTCGTGACGGCGTCGCGCGAGGTCCACGCCTCGCCGACCAGATAGAGGTCGGGCCGACCCGGCGCGAGCGCGGCGCGGAGGTCCTTCCAGAAGGCGTGGGTCTCGGGCTGCTCGGCCAGCGCGTTGGCGCTCGTGCCCTCGACCAGATAGCGCGCCGCGTCGAGGCGGAAGCCGGTGACGCCCTTGTCGAGCCAGCCGCGCGCGACATCGGTCATGGCCGCCACCACGGCCGGCTCGCGGTAGTTCAGGTCCGGCATCGCGGCGGTGAAGATGCCATAGTAGAAGGCGCCGCCGCCGCTGTGCCACACGCGGTCGTGGCTGCCGAAGGGCTGGGTCCAGCCCGGGTCGTCGCCGCGCCACACGTACCAGTTGCGGTGGGCCGAGCTGGCGCTCGACTCGGCGTCGGCGAACCACGGGTGCTGGTCGCCGGTGTGGTTCATGACGAAGTCGAGGACGAGGTGCATGCCGCGCGCCTCGCAGGCGGCCGCCAGGGCCTCGAGGTCGGCGTTGGTGCCGTAGTGCGGGTCGACCGTCGTGTAGTCGGTCGTGTCGTAGCCGTGGTACGAGCTGGCCGCGAAGATGGGCATGAGCCACAGGCCGTCGACCTCGAGGTCGTCGCCCGAGCCGGGCACGCCGTCATTCAGGTAGTCGAGGCGCGAGATGAGGCCGGGCAGATCGCCGATGCCGTCGCCGTCGCTGTCCTGGAAGCTCCGACCGAAGATCTCGTACATCACCGCGCGCTCGTACCAGGCCGGGCTCGGCGTCGTGTCGGCGTCGGTCGCGTCGGTCGCGTCCGCGTCGGTCGTGTCCGCGTCGGTGGCGTCCGCGACGTCGGACGCGTCGGCGTCGTCGACGCTGTCGGGCGCGAGCGTGTCGGCGACATCGCTCGCGCCGCCGCCGTCGCCGCACGCGCCGAGCGCCCAGATGGCGATCAGGGCGAGTCGCTTCATCGGTCCTCCGCCGCGGCGAAGATGGCGTGGTCGGCGGCCTCGCCCGAGCCGCCGCCGATGACCTCGAGCGTGGCCGTGTCGCCGACGACGCTCACCACCATGGCGGTCCCGAAGGCCGCGCCCTGATGGTCGACGAGGGTGGCCAGCCGGCCCTTGGCGATGTCGGGCGTGATGGGCGCGACGCCCACCAGCGCGCCGCGCGCGAAGACCACCTTCACGCCGTCGGGCAGCGGCCGAGGGCCGTCGAGGTAGGTGAGCGACAGCGGCCGGTCGGCCTCGATGACGCCGATACCGTCGAGGATGGGCGGGCCGTCGCCGGCCAGCGTGCAGCGCGAGTCGTCCCACACCGTGCAGTCGCCGCCGCCGCGCGTCACCGGCCGCACGCGGCCGTCGCCCGCGGTCGAGGTCGCCAGCACGATGGCCAGGACGCCCTTCACCGGGCCGATGATGGCGTCCTCCGGGAAGAGCGCCACCAGCCGGCGACCGCGCGTCGTCACGCGCAGCGGATGCACGACACCGTCGTCGGTGAGGTCGTCGAGCGACGACACCACCAGCACCTGCTCCCAGCCCTCGGAGGCTGGCACGCGGAAGTGGCGCCCGGGCAGCGCCTTCAGGTGGCCGCGGTCGTCGCCGGTGGTGTCGAGGTAGACGTCGATCGTCTGCGGCACCATCGTCACGATGTGGTCGCGCGCGGCGCGCACGTCGGTGAGCGTCTGCACCGGGTTGGCGAAGGTGGCGGTGAGCTCCCAGCCGGCGCCGGTGTCGACCAGCGCTCAGGTGCTCGAGGTCGGGGTGACCCGGCCGGACGTCCGGGCTGTGCGGCAGGTCGAGCCGCACGTCGCCCCTGGCGTCGGCCAGGTCGAAGACGACCGTGCCGCAGCGACAGCAGCACGTATCCGCCGGAGAACAGCAGGCGCCGAGGCGCGGTAATCTCGCCATCCTCCACCTGCGCGGGGTTGGTGGTCGAGGGCGAGCAGGAAGATCGAGGTCGAGCACGCATCGGCGTACAGGTCGTTGGCCAGGTATCGATCTTGGCGCTCCAGGCCATGTCGAGCAGGCCATCGCGGCGTTGCTCGGGCGAGGCGGACCAGTCGCTCCTGCCGAGCACCGTGCCTGGCCTGCCCAGCAGGCCGGGCGGATTCGAGCTTGTCGCCGTGGTGATCTCGTCGCGCCGAGGTTGTCCTGGCTGCTGATCATGGTGCTCCAGGCCGAATGCTCGCCCTGCTCGAGGACGTTGCGCGGTTGCCCCGGCCTTCCTCGGTGCTGATCCAGAGCAGGCCGGCCGTGCCCCAGGTGTACTTGTAGCTGATGCGCACCCAGCGCGCAGTCGGCGACCTGCGTCGAACCACGGCAGGTCGAAGGTGATGATGGTCCACGGGTTGTCGCCGGCCACCGCGTCGCCGTGGGTGCCGTCGTCGTACATCGGCGTGATGTTCGGCGACCAGTTGCCCATGAGCTGCCCGGCCGCGTCGAACGTGGCCGAGTCGAGGCACGGCTGCGGGTCGGTGTCGCAGTTGGGCGTCGTCTCGTGGAGCGCGCCGGTGATGAACATGGTCTTGTTCGACGGGTCGGGGATCCACTTGAAGCGGTTGATGACCGAGCAGTTGCGGTCGGTCTTCCCCTCGTTGAAGTCGACGATGAGCACCACGCGGATGGTGTCCGGCGAGTAGCAGACGTCGAAGGCCAGGGCGCCGATGGCGAGCTTCAGCGCGTCGTCGAACGCCTCCGAGGTCGTGTCGGGCGTGCCGTCGCCGGTGTAGTCGGTGGTGGCCGCCAGCGTCGATCCTTCGAGGTAGCTCTGGTCGCCGGTCGGGAACGGCCGGAGCGGCGGGGCCACCGTCGCGCCGCTGGCGAGGAGGCGCCCGAGCATGGCCTGCAGCGGCAGGATGCGCGTGTCGCCGTCACCGATGAGGTTCTCGATCTCCTCGAGCGCCGACACGACGGCGTCGGGCGACAGCGTCGAGAGCGACGTCTCGGGCACCGACAGGTGACCCTTGGCGAGGAGCAAGAGCGTCGCCAGCGTGGCGTCGGCGTCGAGGTCGTCCATGAACGGCACGACCACGGGATTGCCCTCGGCGTCGGGGATGTCGGTGCCCATCGGGATGGTGAGGCTCGCCTCCTGCACCGACTTCTTGGCCGGCACCTGCGGGATGATGCCCCAGGCCTCCTGGCCCGCGTTGCTGGCGACGACGATGGTGTCCTCGTAGCTGGTCGTGGCCGGGAAGCCGACCGAGAACTTGCCGTCGGCGTCGGTCGACGCGGCCTGATCGAGCGCGATGCCGTTGGGCGTGAAGAACTCGACCGAGGCGCCCGCGCCGAGCAGCGTCGAGACGCCGGTCACCGTCTGGGTGCCGGCGGGCGGCGGCTGCTTGTAGTTGCTCGAGGTGAGGCGTCCCCAGATCTGCCCGTCGATGCCGCAGCCGGCGTCGAGGGCTCCGAGGCAGGCGAGGAGCGAGGCCGAGGCCGCGCACGAGAACAGCGAGAGTCGGTTCTTCACCACCCCACCTCCAGGCTGGCCTTCGAGCGGATGACTTCGAAGGTGCGATCCGTGTCGCGCTCGCGCTCGGCGTCCTTGTGCAGGTACTCGAAGCGATAGCGCAGCGTGAAGCCGTCGAACGTGTAGCTGAGATCGAACCAGGGCCGGATCTTCAGCGTCGTGTCATCGCCGTAGCCCTGCTCGAGCGTGCCGCGGCGATTGGTCTCGTCCCAGTAGTCGAACTGCCCGCCCAGCGTGAGCCGCAGGCCGTCGGCCGCCGGGTAGCTCACCCACACGCGGTTGGTCGAGATGAGGCCCTTGTAGTCGTCGTCCTTGGTCGTGTGCGAGCGCTTGTCGGAGTCCCAGATGAAGCGGAACTTCCAGCCGACGTCGAGGCCGGTGCCGGCGCCCGTGTGCCAGAGACCCTTCCACACCGCCAGCGCCGACATGCGGTCCTCGTTCTTCTTGAAGACCGAGCGCGGGTCGCGGCCGCGGTCGTAGACGTTGGCGTAGTCGTAGAGGTCGGTGTCGGTGTAGCCGTCGGTGTGGAGGAAGTCGGGGTACTTCGTCTCGACGTCGCGGTTCTGCTCGTTGGTGTTGTAGGTGATGAACGTGCCCTCGAGCGAGGTCTCGACGTCGCCGGCCAGCGACAGGATCGCCGTCGCACCGTGCCAGCCGATGATGGTCTCGTACCAGGCCTCGTCGAAATCGATGAACTCGTTGGCGGAGTTGAAGGTGGCGATCTGGCCGCCCTCGATGAAGCCGTCGGTGAGCAGCACGTCGGCCTCGCGGCGCGCGCCGAAGATCGACTGGAAGGTCGAGCCGATGTTGAAGTACTCGAGCTGCAGGTTGACGTCGGGCAGGATGTCGATGAACTCGGCGCGGGCGCGCACGAAGCCGCCGAACATGCTCGGGTCGTAGATGAGCGGGAAGACGCCGTTGTTGAGCAGGACGCCGTTGCCGGTCACCTTCTCGTTGATGCTCTGATACGACAGGCCGGCCAGCAGGTTGAACGAACCGCCCTCCCAGCTGTCGATCTGCGCTTCCAGCGTCGTCACCGAGTTGGTGTAGCGGTTGGTCCAGTCGACGGCGCCGTTCTGCTCGCAGCCCGGGATGGGGTTGCCGAGCTCGTCGGTGCAGTTGGCGTTCTCCGAGCCCTTGGCGTCGGGGTCGGTGAGGTCGATCTCCGAGTCGGCCGTCACCGTGCTGATGGCGGTGATCTTCACGCCGTCGGCCGGGTTGCTCTCGAGCTTCAGGCCGTACGCCCAGTCCTGCGAGTAGAAGGGCAGCCGCACCAGCGGGTCGCCGACGCCGGTCGACCAGTTGGGTCCGACGAAGAGCTTCGGCAGCGCGATGATGGCGGCCGTGTACTTCAGGAGCTCTTCGTCGATGGTGCCGTTCAGGAAGATGCCCTTGCCGTTGTCACGGTCGATGTAGCGCACCTTGCCGATGGTCCACGGGTTGAACATGCCGAGGTCGCTCGCTCCGATGAGGACCGAGTCGAGCCAACATATGGGGAGCTCCGCGTGGATGAAATAGCCACGCAGCTTCATGTAGGTCGAGCGGTTCATGCCGAGCGACTCGCCCGAGGTGTTCTCGGAGTCGTAGGCGATGTCGCCGTTCTCCCACCAGTCCTGCCAGATGCCGCCGTAGCGGCTCTCGATGCGCGCGCCGGCCTGCACGTGCTCGCCGACCCTGCCGAGGATGTTGAGCTCGAGCTCGCTCGCGACGCCGTTGTCGCCCGAAATGTTGTCGGGCCAGAACGGGTTGCCCAGGCTCACGACACCGGCCTTGTCGTTGTTGCGGTAGAGCCACTTCGTATAGATCTTGCCCGACACTTCGAAGTTGCCGTTCTCGGCCTGGGCCGCGGTTGGAACCGCGATCGCCAGGGCTGCGACGGTCGAAGCGGTGAGCACGGTGAACGGGGTGCGATTCATGTTGCAGTCCCGGCCGATGATGGCCCGTGGCGTATCCACCCCACGCGCTGCTCCGCGCGTCTCCCCGGGGTCGTGGCGCCGCGCCGCCAGTGAGTTGCGGCGCGGTGGAGCGAGCCGCGACCCGGTCGTGAGGTGACCGGGCCGAGGCGGGAATCAGACGTTCAGGACTTCGGGTAGACCATGCCGATGACGGCCTTCGTGCCCTTGCCCGACGCGTCGCACTTGAAGCTGCCGAGCCAGTCGTACTGGGCCTTGGCCTCGCTCGCGTCGCCCTTGCCCTCGCCGGCGAGGATGTCGATGGCGTGCGGGTCGCAGTCGTAGTCGGTGCCGCCGCCGAAGCGGTGCTGGCCGCCGTACTCGTTCACCTTGCGCGTGAGCAGGTCGGTCTTGTCGGGGAAGCCCTCGTTCGACTGCATGACGACCTGGAAGCCCCAGCCGACGGCCGGGGTCCCGACCTTGTCCTTCGGGAAGCGCGCGACGATCTTCTTGCCCGACGCCTTGACGCTCGTCGGCAGCACGATGTCGCTCTTCACCGAGGCGGCCTTCGAGCTGATCTCCGACTGCATGCGGGTGTTGCCCTGAGCGCCGATGAGCAGCGCCTTGTCCCACGCCGAGTCGGGCGCGAAGGTGATGTTCAGGCCCGGCAGGCCGTCGGTGTGGCCGCTGCCCGCCTTGTGGTCGGTGTCGAGGAAGATGAAGATCATCTGGATCGAGAAGCCGTTGCCGCCCCAGGCCTTCGAGTCCCACGGGTCCTCGATCTTGGCGTTCACCTCGATCGTCACCTTGATGGAGTCGCCGTCCTCTTCGAACTTGGCCTCCGTCAAATCGAAAGACCCTTTCGTATACACGGCGTCGGTCGGGTAGGTGTACTTGCCCGGACCCTTGTCGTCGCCCTTGGGATCCTTGAACGAGAAGCCGCCCGCCAGGGCCGATGCCCCGGTCGTGATGAGTGCGCCGGCAAGGGCGCCCGTGATGAGTCGCTTCACGACGATCTTCCTTTCGAAGCGCACTGGCGCCTCGCTTGGTGTTCCGACGGGCTGACTGTGGCGCCCCAGGGCTCGTTCCTGGGCGACACGATGGAAACATCCGCAATCTGCGGGGGCCTACCCGCTCGGGGCCTGCCTCTCCACGAAGCATGCCACCCAGCAAACCCCGGCTGGTCGACGGAGCATCCTGCTTTTCCCGAGACTCTGCCGACCCGGTGATGGATTCGCCCGATTCGCGGTCCAAAGCAAGTGGGCGGCCCCAACCAGGGGGGCGTGGATTACTTCACACCCCGACGACCGCGAACCGCGCCAGGCGGCGTCCGGCCGCGACGATCGCGCGGGCCCGAATCGTGCTATCAAGGCGCCGACGGACCGAGCCTGGTCGGCGGTCCCTCACTCGCACGGGGTGCCATGGTGCTCCGGCGCGACGTCATCTAGCATCCAAACCGGTCGCCGCGGCCGATCGCCGCGCCCCGTAGGAGCACGCACATGCGCCTTCGACACGACGGTCTCGCGCTGACAGCCATCGCCCTGACCTCCCTCTTCGCGGCTTGCGGTGACGACAACAAGCCCAAGGCCGACACGGCCACCGCGACCGACGCGGCCGACGTCGCCGACACCGCGGGCGACGTCGAGCCCGACGCCGACGCCATCGAAGAGACGAGCGCCGACACGGCCGACACGACGCCCGACGTCGAGACCGACTCGACGGCCGACGTCGAGACCGTCGACGAGTCGCTGAAGGTCATCCACGTGTGGTCGGCCGACGGCGCGACGGTCTACGCGCGCTTCAGCGACACGCTCGCGGCCGGCACCGGCGCCGACCACTTCACGCTCAGCGGCACGGCCGGCACGGCGACCATCACCGGCCTGACGATGAACGACAACGACGTCATGCTGACGGTGTCGCCGGCGCTCTCGACGACGAGCACCTACGACCTCACCGTGAGCGGCGTGCGCTCGACGAGCGGCGCGCAGCTGCCGGGCGACACCTGGACCGGCGCCGTGAGGGCGACGCTGTTCCTCAACATGGTCTGGCACCAGCACCAGCCGTCGTACCTCGACCCCGAGAAGGGCGAGCTGCAGGGGCCGTGGGTGCGGAAGCATGCCGAGAAGGACTACTTCGACATGACCGCCACGGTCGGGAAGTATCCGAAGGTCCACCTCAACGTGAACCTCACCTCGTCGCTGCTCACTCAGCTCCAGCGCTACACCAGCGCGCTCGAGCCGTACGTCGACGTCGCCGCCGACAGCGTCGACGAGTCGGGCTTCCTCGCCGCGGAGGCGCACACGACCGACCCGTGGGTCGACCTCCTGCTGCTGGACACGCCGGACCCGGCCACCATGTCGGACGCCGACAAGGGCTACTACTGGTCGGGCGTGTGGTCGATGCGCAGCATCTCCGAGCCGCTGCGCAAGCACTTCCCCGAGTACGAGGCGCTGGTCCTGAAGGACGGCACGACCTACACGAAGATGGACCTGGCGCTCCTCAAGGTGTGGTTCGAGGTCGCCTGGATGGACCCCGACTTCCTGCGCGGGCCGGTCACCGTCTACAAGGACGGCGCGACCGACGTCGTGGTCGACCTCTCCGACGTGGTCACCGCCAACGGCGACGGCACCTACAGCCTGGCCGCGAAGTACACCGACCCGGGCACCTCCGAGTCGGCGCGCCTGGCGCTGCTCGAGACCCTCGCCAATCGCCTCCTGGCCGAGGACTACAAGATCATGAAGGGCGTCTTCGAGGTCCACAAGAAGCTCCAGTGGACCGGCAGCACGGGCCAGGTCGAGGTGCTGACGACGCCGTTCTTCCACCCGATCCTGCCGCTGCTCTTCGACACCGATCTCGCGAAGGAAGGGCAGCCGGCCGACCCGATGCCCGACCCGGCGTTCGAGGAGCCGGGCGACGTGCAGACGCAGATCGCCATGGCGGTCGAGTACTACACCGGCCTCTTCGGGCACGCGCCGCGCGGCATGTGGCCGTCGGAGGGCGCGGTGGCCGAGGAGGTGGTGCCGGCCTTCGTACAGAACGGCATCGACTGGATCGCCACCGACCGCCAGGTGCTCGACCGCGGCAAGCCGGGTGCGAGCCACCTCCAGCCCTACATGATCGACGCCGACACCGCGGTCGGCGACGGCGGGCAGACGGACGACGAGATGATGATCGTCTTCCGCGACACCGAGATCTCCGACAAGGTCGGCTTCTTCTATCAGTCGAACCTGCCCGTCGACAACGTGCTCGACTTCCTCGTCAGCGTGGCCGGCAAGGCCGGCAAGTGGGGCGAGCCCGAGCGCCTGCTGTCGGTCATCCTCGACGGCGAGAACGCCTGGGAGTGGTACACCAAGGACCACGACGGCAAGCTGTTCCTCAATGGCCTCTATGGCGGGCTCGAGGCCGCCTACGACCGCGGCGCCATCGTCACCGTGACCGGCAGCGAGTACCTCGACGGCAACGCCTCGCGCCACGTGCCGGCGCATCCGGTGACCGGCCTCACCGAGTACGAGGACCTCTTCCCGGGGAGCTGGGTCGGCGGTCGCCTCGACACCTGGATCGGCGAGACCGAGGAGAACCTCGGCTGGAACTACCTGCGCACGGCGCGCCTCGACATCGAGGCCGCCAAGGCCTCGCTGGAGCCGGTGATCGGCATGCCGACGTCGTTCCTCGTGCCGCCCGTCTCGGGCGCCTCGAAGATCGCGTGGTGGGAGGCGTGGCGCGCGCTCCTCTCGGCCGAGGGCTCGGACTGGTTCTGGTGGTACGGCTCGGACCAGACGTCGGCCGGCGGCAACGACACGCCGTTCGACTCCATCTTCCGCTCGCAGCTGCGCTCGATGTACGCGCAGATGAACGCGGCGCTCGTGGCCGAGGGCTTCGACGCCATGACCGTCCCCGACTTCGCGCCCATCATCCAGCCCGCGCCGGTGGCGATGACCGGCCCGTTCGGCACGCTGCCGACGCTCGACGGCAAGATCGATCCCGACCCGGGCGAGTGGGTGCCGCCGGGCGGCGAGCTCTTCGACAACGACGCGGCCGGCGCCATCGCCGACCCGGACGACGACATCGCGCGCGTCTTCTATGGCTACAACAAGCTCGAGGGCGGCCGCATCTTCGTGGCCATCGATCTCAAGGAAGACCTGTCGCTGAAGCTCGGCACCGACTACCAGCTCGTCGTCTACACGAGCCAGGGCCACCTCGTGTCGGGCGAGCTCGTGAGCGATCCCTTCAACACCACCACGGCCGAGGGCGAGACCATCACCTTCGGCTCGGGCGGCCCGGCGCGGCGCATCGAGATCGACTTCTCGGGCGCGAGCCCGGTCGCGACCGAGCAGAAGGCCGACGGCGCCGGGCATTGGACCGACGTCACGGCGACGCTGCTGACCGGCGGGCCCGTCAACGGCGGCTCGGTGCTCGAGCTGAAGTTCCTCCTCTCCGACATGGGCATGGCCAACGGCGACCCGCTGGAGATCGCCGTGGTCGCGGTGCAGGGCGGCCAGGCGCTCGACACCGCGCCGAACCTCGGCGCCATCATCGTCTTCCCCGACCCGACCAAGCTCGTCACGGTCATCCACGAGCTCGACGCCACCGGCAGCGTGGTGCCGCTGAACCAGTACGTGACGCTCAGCGATCCTCCGCCACCGGCCGGCACCGGCGTCGTGTCCATCACCGGCAACCAGGACGCCTACGCGCAGTGGACGCCCAACGCGGTCGCCATGAAGGACGACGGCGTCGCCCCCGACAAGGTCGCCGGCGACCACATCTGGACCATCGGGTTCCAGTTCGCGCCCGGCACCGGGCTCCAGTACAAGTTCACCATCGGGCACCCGACCGACAGCTGGGGTGGCACCGAGGAGTACCCGCTCACCAACCGCGGCTACACCGTGCCCGCGGACGGCACGCGCCGCGTGCGGGTGCGCGACGTCTTCGCCGATCGGCCCGACCCGTCGGGCACGATGTCCGTCCACACCGTCGTGACGGTCGAGGAGTGATCCGAGATGAGCGTGCAGACCCCTGAACCTGCGGCGCGCGTGCGACCGCGCGCCGAGGTCGTGCTCGACCACGTCGTGAAGCGCTACGCCGGCAACGTCGTGGCGGTGAAGAGCATCAGCCTCGAGATCAAGGACGGCGAGTTCGTGGTGCTGGTCGGGCCGTCGGGCTGCGGCAAGACCACCACGCTGCGCATGATCGCAGGGCTCGAGGACATCACCGAGGGCACGCTGTCGATCGGCGGCAAGGTGGTGAACAACGTGCCGCCGCGCGACCGCGACATCGCCATGGTGTTCCAGAGCTACGCGCTCTACCCGCACATGAGCGTGCGCGAGAACATGGCCTTCGGCCTCGAGCTCAGGAAGATGCCCAAGGCCGAGATCGCGCGCCGCGTCGACGAGGCGGCCAAGATGCTCGAGCTCGGCGACCTCCTGAACCGCAAGCCCAAGGCCCTCTCGGGCGGGCAGCGCCAGCGCGTGGCGATGGGCCGCGCGGTGGTGCGCCAGCCGGCGGTGTTCCTCTTCGACGAGCCGCTGTCGAACCTCGACGCGAAGCTGCGCGTGCAGATGCGCGTCGAGATCGCCGCGCTGCACCGGCGCGTCGGCGCGACCATGGTCTACGTCACCCACGACCAGGTCGAGGCCATGACGCTGGCCGACCGCATCGCGGTCATGTCGACCGGCGAGCTGCAGCAGTTCGCGAGCCCGATGGAGGTCTACCACCGGCCGGCCAACCAGTTCGTGGCCGGCTTCATCGGCAGCCCGGGCATGAACTTCGTCAACGGCACCACCACCGCCGAGGGCGACGGCCTCGTCTTCCGCGGCGAGGGCCTCACCGTCGTGCTCGAGCCCGACCACGTCGCGCGCATCAAGAAGGCGGCGACCGTGCCGGTGGTGCTCGGGCTGCGCCCGCAGCACCTGCACTTCGCGCCCGAGGGCACGCCGTCCATCGGCGCCGGCACCGTCGGGCACGTCGAGCTCATGGGCGCCGAGACCTTCGCCCACGTCCACTTCGACAGCGCCGGCGCCGGCAAGGGCGCGACCGTGGTCGTGGCCCTGCCTGGCGAGATGCGCGTCGTCGTCGGCGATCGCCTGGCCGTCGGTATCGACGCCAAGCGCGTGCACGCCTTCGACACCGCTGGCCGCAACCTCACCGTCATCCCCCTGGGAGAGCCTCATGTCTGAGCTAGTCGCTGACCGTTCCATCGTCCGCCGCGCGCTGCCATTGCTCGCGAGCGTCGCAGCCGCCCTCGCCCTCGGCGCGTGCGGCAAGAAGGGCCCCTCGCCCACCACCACCACGCCGCCGCCCACGACCTCGGCGCCCGCCACGACGCCCGCGCCCGAGGCCGATGCCGCCGCGCCCGCGCCGGCTCCCGACGCCGCCGCGCCCGCGCCCGCGCCCGACGCCGCCGCGCCCGCGCCGGCCGAGGCCGACGCCGCCGCGCCGACCGTCGCCGCCGAGGCCGACGCCGCCGTCGCGCCGCCGGCTCCGACCGGGCCGGCCACCGAGGTCACGCTGTGGCACGCCTATCGCGCCGGCGAGGCCGAGGCCTTCGAGAAGGCCATCGCCGACTACAACGCCTCGCAGAGCGAGGTGGTCATCAAGCCGCAGGCGGTGCCCTACGACGCCTTCGTCGACAAGATCACCATCACCGTGCCGCAGGGCCAGGGCCCGGACCTCTTCATCTTCGCCCACAACATGGTCGGCCCGTGGGTCGACAAGGGCGTGCTCGAGCCGCTCTCGGGCAAGGTCGACGGCGAGTTCCTGAAGCAGTTCCTGCCCGACTCGGTGCGCGCGCTCGTCTACCAGAAGAACCTCTACGGGCTGCCGCTGGCGATGAAGTCGCTGGTGATGTTCTACAACAAGAAGCTCCTGCCGAACCCGCCGGCGACCATGGAAGAGCTGGTCGCGGCGCTGAAGCCGCTGCAGACCGACGAGCGCGTCGGCATCGCCTACCAGGCGGCCGGCCTCTACTTCCACGCCATGTGGATCTATGCCTTCGGCGGCCAGATCTTCGACGACGCCCACAACCCGGCCTTCGACACCCCCGAGCAGGTGAAGGCCATCCAGTACGTGCGCGGCCTCCACTTCACCGACAAGGTGCTGCCGTCCGGCCTCTCGGGCGACCAGGTCACGAACCTCTTCAACGCCGGCAACGCCGTCGTCGTCTTCAACGGCCCGTGGTTCCGCCCCGAGATCGACGAGAAGGCGGTCGACTACGGCATGGCCACCATCCCGACCGTGAACGGCGTCGCGCCCAAGCCCATGCTCGGCATCGAGTCGATCTTCGTGACCAAGACCTCGACCAAGAAGGAGGCGGCGCTGAAGGCCGCCATGTACCTGGCCGGCGCGGCCTCGGCCGAGGTGCGCATGAAGGTCGGCAAGCAGCCGGTCTGCCACGCCGCGACGCTCGAGAAGGGCGCGGCCGAGGACCCGGCCATGAAGGTCTTCCTCGAGCAGGCCAAGAACGCCGTGCTCATGGACAGCACGCCGCAGATGCAGATCCTCTGGACGCCGGCCGACATCGCCATCGGCGCCGGCGTCTTCGTCGAGGACCGCAAGCCCGAGGTCGAGCTGAAGAAGGCCCAGGCCAAGATGGTCTCCGACATCGCCAAGATGGGCAAGTGACTTGACCATGGCCGCCGCCGCTCCCGCCCCCGCCCGACCGCTGTACTGGAAGATCGCCTATGGTGCGACGGCCGCCTTCCTGGCGGCCATCATCGGCATCGCCAGCGTCGCGTTCACGCGCGACGCCGACGCGCGCGCGCACCGGACCGAGGTCGGCACCGCCGCCGAGGCGGCGGCCAGGACCATCGCGGCCGAGGTGCTGGCGGGCGGCGCGACGGCGGTGAAGGACCACCCCGAGCTCGCGCGCATCGAGGTCGTTAACGCCGGCGGGACCGACGAGTTCGGCATCTCGACCGGCGCCGGCGTGGCGTTCGAGCGCGTGACCGATCCGGCGGCCACGCCGAGCGACGCGGCGACCTTCAAGCAGGAGCTCCTGAACCGCAGCGCCACGCTGCAGGACCGCATCGAGCACAAGGCCGAGGTGCCGTCGGCCATCGCCTTCAGCGCCGACGAGCTGCAGGACGAGGGCCATACCGTCCTCTTCGGCGCCTTCGCGCCCATCCTGAAGGACGGCCAGTACACCGGCATGGTCGGCGTGTGGAAGCGCGTGGCGCCGCCCGAGCCGAGCGTGCCGACCTGGCGCCTGCTGCTGGCGCTGCTGCTGGCGTTCGCGGTCGGCTGGTTCGCCGAGAAGCTGCCCGACCTGCGCCTCGGCGCGAAGCTCCGGATGGCCGGCCCGCGCCTGGCCATCGGCCTCGCCACCGGGCTCGCGCTGTTCCTCCTGCTGGTGGGACAGGGGGCGACGCTCCTGCTGGTGCCGACCGCGCTGGCGCTGGCCCTCGGCCTGGTCGGCGGCCCGGGCGTGGCCAGCGTGTTCCGCGGCTTCCGCGAGCAGCCGACGGCCTACGTCTACGTGCTGCCGGCCATGATCGGCATGATCGTGCTGGTCTTCGTGCCGTTCATCATGGGCGTGGCGCTGTCGTTCGTGTCGAATGACAAATTCGCCGGATTTGCCAATTTCAAGGAGATCCTCTTCCCGGGGCCCGAGGCGCACCCGACGTTCTATTGGACGCTCGGCTTCACGGTCATGTGGACCGTCTGCAACGTGCTCCTGCACGTGAGCATCGGGCTGTCGCTGGCGCTGGTCCTGAACCGCGAGAAGCTGCGCCTGAAGGGCATCTACCGCGTGCTGCTCATCATCCCGTGGGCGGTGCCGAACTACATCACCGCGCTCATCTGGAAGGGGCTCTTCTCGTCGCAGCACGGCGCGGTGAACTCGCTGCTCGACGTGTTCGGCATCGAGCCGGTGAACTGGCTCGGGCCGGGCTCGGGCTTCTGGTCGAACTTCCTCTCGGCGCTGGCCACCAACACCTGGCTCGGCTTCCCGTTCATGATGGTGGTGACGCTCGGCGCGCTCCAGTCGATTCCAAAGGACCTTTACGAAGCCGCCGACATCGACGGCGCCGGGCGCTGGCAGAAGTTCCGCCAGGTGACGCTGCCGTTGCTGCAGCCGGCGCTCATCCCGGCCATCATCCTCGGCGTCATCTGGACCTTCAACATGTTCAACGTCATCTACCTGGTGTCGGGTGGCGCGCCGGAGAACGAGACCAACATCCTCATCACCGAGGCCTACTACGCCTTCAAGGTGCTGCACCGCGAGGGGCTGGCGGCGGCGTACTCGCTGCTCATCTTCTTCATCCTGCTGGCTTACGGCTGGCTCCAGAACCGCGTCACCAAGGCGACGCAAGGAGCGTTCGAATGAAGCCGAAGGGCCCTTGGGGGGCGTTCGCCACGCACGGCACGCTCATCTTCATCTGCCTCGTGGTGATGTACCCGCTGATGATCGTCCTGCGCATCGCCTTCTCGCCGGGCAACTCCGGCGTGTCGGGCGGGCTCTCGCCGGTCCCGGCCGAGTTCTCCGTCGACAACTTCGTGGCGGTGGTGACGACCAAGGGGCCCGACGGCGAGTGGCTGTTCGGGCGCCAGCTCCTGAACTCGGTCGTCATCTCGGTGGCGACCACGCTGCTCGGCATCTTCCTCGCCACGACCGCCGCCTACGCCTTCTCGCGCTTCCGCTTCCCGGGCCGGGGCGCGGGCCTCATGGCGTTCCTCGTGAGCCAGATGTTCCCGGGCGTGCTGACCATGGTGCCGCTCTACATCATCATGAAGGAGCTCGGGCTGCTCAACGCTTCGCTCGGCCTCATCATCGTCTACGCGACGACGTCCATCCCCTTCTGCGTGTGGATGCTGAAGGGCTACTTCGACACCATCCCGAAGGAGCTCGAGGAGAGCGCCATCATGGACGGCGCCAGCCAGTTCACCGTGTTCTGGCGCATCATCCTGCCGCTCTCGATGCCGGCCGTGGCGGTGACGGCGCTGTTCTCGTTCATGACGGCGTGGAACGAGTTCGTGCTCGCCTTCACCTTCATGGACAAGCAGACGTCCTTCACGCTGCCGGTCACGGTCGCCAACTACGTCGGCGAGAACAAGATCTACTGGGGCGAGTTCGCGGCCGCGTCGATCCTCGTGTCGATCCCGGTCATGGCGCTCTTCTTCGCGCTGCAGAAGAACCTGGTCGGCGGCCTCACGGCCGGCGGCGTGAAGGGCTGACGCGGCGATGGCGACCCGGTCTCGCTCAGTCGAGCCAGAGGCCGCCGGTCGCCTCGAGCCAGTCGGCGATGCGGTCGGCCGCGGCCGGGATGTTGTCGTCGGAGACGTCGACCTCGAGGTGGCGGAGCTGCGAGCCGGCGACGGCGGCGCGGAACTCCTGCTGCTCGCGGATGAAGACGCCGAGGTCGTCGTACTGGCCGGGGTTGCCCGACACGGCCAGGCGGCGCTGGCGCGCGGCGACGAACGAGTCGGGGTCGCGTGTGCAGAGGATGATGCGGAAGTTGAGCGCCGCCAGCCGGGTCTCGAGGTCGCGGAAGTCGAGGTCCACGCGGTGGGCCTGCTTCTGGTAGACGCGCGTCGAGATGTGGAAGCGGTCGACGATCCAGGAGTAATAGCGTTGCAGCTCGAACAGCCGAAGCCAGGTCGCGTAGGTCTCCATGGCGTGGAAGAGCTCGTGCGGCTCGAAGTTCACGAGGCCGCGCCCCCACGGGTGGTTGGTGAAGCCGCACCACTCGGCCGACACGACCGGCGAGTGGTAGCGGTAGCGCCGCGGTCCGACGACGCGCGGGTGCTCGTTCAGGGCGAAGGCGATGTCCGTCTTCTGGGTGAGGCGGGTACCTTCGAGGATGAGCTTCGGGACCATCTTGTTGCCCATGACGTCCACCGTTACGCCCGCGGCGCGTCGGCTGGCAAGCGTCTCGGCGCGGCGCTCGCGCTGGCCCTGGCGTTGGCCGCGTGCCGGACCTCGAGCCCGCCGCCCGACGACACCACGGCGCCCGCTCCGACGCGCGCGCCGGCGGTGGAGCCCGATGCCGGCGCGGCCGCCCCGGCGGCCCCCGACGCGACCGTCGCGGCGCCCGCCCCGGCGCGCGCGTGGTGGCGCGACGTCGTCGGCTACGAGATCTTCGTCAGGAGCTTCCAGGACTCGAACGGCGACGGCATCGGCGACCTGCAGGGCGTGACCGACCGCCTCGACTACCTGAAGGATCTCGGCGTCGGCCTGGTGTGGCTCATGCCCATCAACCCGTCGCCGAGCTACCACGGCTACGACGTCGTCGATTATCGCGACGTCAATCCCGAATATGGCACATTGGCGAATCTCGACGCGCTGGTGGCGGCCGGCAAGCAGCGCGGCATCAAGATCATCATCGACCTCCTGCTGAACCACAGCTCCGACAAGAACCCGTGGTTCATCGAGTCGAAGTCGGGGCCGGCGTCGCCCAAGCGCGACTGGTACATCTGGAGGAAGGACGCGCCCGAGGGCTGGGCCCGCCCGTGGGACGGCGCGCCGCTGTGGCACAAGCTGCCCGGCCCGCCCGGCGGCGCCGACGAGTATTACTACGCGCTCTTCTGGAGCGGCATGCCCGACCTGAATCTGGCAAATCCGGCGGTCGAGCGCGAGATGCAGGACATCATGCGCTTCTGGCTGGCGCGCGGGCTCGCCGGCTTCCGCGTCGACGCCATCCGCTACCTCATCGAGGGCGAGCACGGCGAGACCGCCGACACGCCCATGACCCACGACTTCATCAAGCGCATGCGCAAGGCCGTCGACAAGGACTACCCCGAGGCGCTGCTGCTCGGGGAGGCGTGGACCAGCGCCGAGGACCAGGCCGGCTACTACGGCGACGGCGACGAGCTGGATATGACATTTTCGTTCGACATGGCGGCGGCCATGGTCGAGTGTGCCAAGGACGGCGTGCGCTCGCGCCTGAACCAGATCGTCGATCGCAGCCAGGAGCTGTTCGCCAAGGACCGCGGCTTCGAGGCGCCGTTCCTCACGAACCACGACATGCCGCGCGTCATGCGCCAGCTGTGGGGGGACGCCGCGCGCATGCGCGTGGCGGCCGCGGCCATGCTGGCGGCGCCGGGCACGCCGTTCATCTATTATGGCGAGGAGATCGGCATGGTCGGCGGCGAGGCGCGCGACGACGAGAACAAGCGCACGCCCATGCACTGGAACGCCGACAAGAACGGCGGCTTCACGACGGGCACGCCGTGGTGGCCGATGACGGACGAGAAGGCGGGCGTCGACGTCGCCACCCAGAGCGCCGACGCGGGCTCGCTGCTCAACCTCTACAAGCGCCTCGTGAAGACGCGGCTCGGCAGCGAGGCGCTGCGGCATGGCGACCAGGCGCGCCTCGACCTGCACGCCGGCAAGGGCGTCATCGGCTTCGTGCGCACGGCCGGCGCGGCGCGGGTGCTGGTGCTGCTGAACTTCGATGGCGCCGCGGTGGAGGGCTTCAGCGTGCCGGTGGCCGGCAAGCCGCGCGTGCTGGCGGCCGAGGGTCTGGTCGGCGCGCCGACCAGCGATGGGCAGGCCGTGGCGGTGGGCGGGCTCGGGCCGCAGTCGTTCGCGTGGATCGCGCTCGAGTAGGCGGCCGCGCCATCGCGGTGGCGGTTGGTTGAATCCACCCGGCCGACCCCGTTCTTCATGGCATGCTCGCAGACGTCGAAGCGTGTATCCCAGTGAGCCCCGCCCGCCCGAGGACGGCCCGAGCCGGCCGGCTCGGCGCCTTCGCTCTCGGCGCTCTCGTCGTCGCGGCCTGCGCCGGTGACGCTCCGCTCCCGGCCACGCCCGCCGGCCTCGACACGCAGTCCATCGCGCAGGCGTCGAACCGCCTCGCCTTCGACGTGTGGCGCGGCCTCGGCGACGGCAACGTGGCGTTCGCGCCGGCCGGGCTGTCGACGGGGCTCGCGCTGATCGGGCTCGCCGCGCAGGGCTCGACGCGCGCGGCCTTCGTCGAGGCGTTCCACGGCGTGGCGCCCGAGTTGATGGCCGGGCTGCCGCGCCTCCTGATGCACATCGGGCCGCTCCGCCTCGCGACCGCCGTCGCCGTCGGCGACGCGACGCCGTCGCCCGAGCTGGTGAGTCGCATCGTGGGCGCCGGAGCGTGGGTCCAGCGGGGTGACGCGGGCCTCGACGCGTGGGCCCGGGTCGCGACCGGCAACGCGGTGAGCGCGCTGCCTCCGTCTCCGCCGGGGAACGCGCTGACGCTCTACCACGTCGCCGATCTGGCGAGCCGCTGGCTCGAGCCGCTCGACGGCGACGTGTCCCCGGAGCAGTTCTACGTCGGCGGCGCCGCGCCGGTCGAGGTGGCGGCGATGCACCGCGTGCTGGACCAGGCCGGCTATGTCGACACGCCCGCGTTCGAGGCCGTCCTGCTCGCCGACGAAGACCACGGCCTCCAGACCGTGCTGCTCGTGCCGCACGAGCGCAACGGCCTGGGCCGCGTCGAGGCGCTGCTTGGCGACGAGCTCCTGGGCCTCCTCGATTCCCCCGATCACCCCGAGCTGGGCCTCACGCTCCCGCGGGTCCAGCTCGCCGGCCGCGAGCTCGACCTGGCCAAGGTGCTCGCGGCCGGTCCGCTCGCGCCCGCGTTCGCGCCCGACGCGGACTTCGGTCCGATCGACCCCGACGCCTACCTCGGCGGCGTGCGCCAGTGGACCTCGCTGTCGCTCGACGAAGGCGGCACGCGCGCCACGTCGGTCACCGAGCACGACATGTGGAAGGCGGAGGAGCCGCGCCACGGCGACGACCTCACGCCGCGACCGGCGCCGCCGAAGGTCGTGGTCGACATCGACCGGCCGTTCCTCGTGCTCGTGCGCACGGCCTGGACGAAGATCATCGTCTTCATGGCGCGCGTCACCGATCCGACGCGGCCCTGACCGCGACGGCGCGCGGGCGCCAGCGCTTGCATCGACGGCGCGCTCGGAGCATCACCCGCAGACGCGCGCGAGCTGCGCGATGCGTCTGCACCCTCCACCACGGGGCGCCCTGCCGATGACGACGACGACCGACCTCCACGCGTGCCTGCCCCCCGCGCTGCGCGCCGTGACCGCGACCATCACGCCCATCGCGGCCGGACTCTCGGGCGCCGGCGTGTATCGCGTCGACGCGGGCGAGCACGCCTACGTGCTCAAGGTCGCCGCCGCCGAGAGCGCGCCCGGGGCGTGGACGAAGGGCCTGCATCGCCAGGAGCTGGCGGCCAACGCCGGCGTGGCGCCGCGCATCGTCTACGTCGATCGCGAGCGCCGCGCCGTCGTGTCCGAGCTCGTGCCCGACCGCGGCTTCTTCGGACTCTACGGCCATCCGCAGACGCGCGACGCGGCGGTCGCGCTCATGGGCCGGACGGTGCGGCGCGTGCACGAGATCCCGCTGCCGCCCGACGACAACGGGCCGGGCGCGCCGGTGGTGCCGGTCGAGCTGCTGGCGAGGCTGTGGTCGACGCTGGATGCGGCCGGGTTCGCGCGGCCGGCGTTCGTGACCGAGGCGGTGACGCGCGAGCTGGCGACGTCGGCGCCGCCGCCCGAGCGCGCGCCGGTGCTGAGCCACAACGACATGAACCCGACCAACCTGGTCTACGATGGCGAGCGCCTGCTGCTCTTCGACTGGGACAGCTCGGGGCGCAACGATCCGTACTTCGACCTCGGCGTCCTGGCCATGTTCCTGCGCATGGACGAGGCCACCAGCCTCGGCCTCCTGTCGGCCTACGACGGCGAGCCGGTGACGGCGCTGCCGGCGAGCTTCGTCCACTACCGCCGCCTGGCCGCGGTGCTGGTGGGCGTGGCCTTCCTGCACCTGGCCTGCCTGGCCGGGCACGCCGGCGCGCAGGGCGACGAGTCGCTGGCGACGACGCTCGCGCTCGGCGACTTCTACGCCCAGCTGCGCCAGGGCGCCGTCGACCTGCGCGGCGGGCCGGGTCAGTTCGCGTACGCGCTGACGCTGATCAAGCACGGCACGCTGCTCTAGCGCGGCCGCATCGGAGGCGGCGCGGCCTTGCTAGGGCGAGGTGACCGGGCGCGGCGCGCCGGCCTCGACCCACGACTGCGCGATCCGGCCGTCGACCATGCGGTACATGCTGAGCTGGCTGACCTCGACGCGGCCCGGCTGCGGCGGCGTGCCGCGGAACGGCCCGACCTGCTCGCCGCGGAGGTGCCAGCGCGCGGCGACGAGGTCGCCGTCTGCGACGACCGCGTCGAGGGTGATCTCGAGGTCGGCGAAGGTGCGCGTGAGGAAGGCGCGCGCGCTGGCCAGGCCGGCCGGGCCGCCGATGCCGGTGAAGGTGTTGACGAACTCGGGGGCGACGATGGCGTCGAGGATGTCGTCGCCGCGGCTCAGGTACTCCTCGAAGAGGCGGCGGATGACGGTGCGGTGGAGGGCGTTGCGGTCGGTGTCGTTCATGCCGCGACAGTGGCGCGCGACAGCCGCGCGAACCAGTGATATTCGGTGACACCGACTATGACGAACGTGAATACCTTGGCGGCGCTCGACCTCAACCTGCTGGTGGTGCTCGACGCGGTGCTGGCCACCGGCAGCGCCACGCGCGCGGCCCAGCGCCTGAACGTCACGCAGTCGGCGGTGTCGAATGCGCTGCGCCGCCTGCGCGACGCGCTGGGCGATCCGCTGGTCGTGCGCAGCGCGCGCGGGCTCACGCCCACGCCGCGCGCCGCGGCCATGGCCCCGACGCTGCGCGCCTGGCTCGCCGGTGGCCTGGCGCTCGTGAGCGAGCGCGCGCCCGACGCCGATTCCGCCGACGCGCTCGTGCGGCGCTTCACCATCGCGACCACCGACGCGCTGGCGGCGACGCTCATGCCGCGGCTCCTGCCGCGCTTCGCCAAGGCCTTCCCGCGCGCGCGCCTGCGCGTCATGACCGTCGACCGCGTGGTGCTGCAGGGCGGCCTGGCCGGAGGCGAGGCCGATCTGCTGGTGGGCGCGCCGCCGACGCTGGCGCCCGGCTGCAGGAGCGAGCCGCTCTATCGCGACCGCATGGTGTGCATCCTGCGCGCCGACCACCCGACGCGGCGCCTGACGCTCGAAGCCTATGCGTCGCTGCCGCACTGCGAGGTGGCGCTCTTCGGCGAGCCGCACGACCAGGTCGACCGGGCGCTGGCGCGCGTCGGTCGGAGCCGCAGCGTGCTCGTGGCGGTGCCGCACTTCGCCGTCGTGCCGGTGGTGGTGGCCGCCAGCGACTGCGTGGCCACCCTGCCCGAGCGCGTCGCCCGGGCCTTCATGGGCCCGCGTGCACTGCGCGTGGCCAAGCCACCGGTGGCCGTGACCAGCGAGCAGATCGTCACCGTCTGGCATCGACGCGTCGACGACGACGGCGCGGTGACGCAGCTGAGGGCGCTCCTGCGGGCGGCGGCGGGAATGCGCTCACCAGGGTGAGCGGTGCCTTCCAGCGCACGCCCGGGAAGGCGCGCGCCGCACCGCCCCGACCCGGCCGGACGCGCGGCGAGAGGCCATAGAGATCGCTGGCTCCGAATGTGACACCGAATCGCCGAGAAATCTGGCGCCGAAATCGCAACCCGGTTTCCGCCTTGATCTCGCGGGATCGATTTGCTCTGCTCACTGGCGGCGCACCGCCATCCGCGCCGCTCTGACGAGGCATCCATGCAACGGACCAACGCTCTCCGGCTGCGCCACCTGCTGGTTCTCTCGGCGACTCTGTCACTCTCGGCGGCCGCGACACCCGCGCGCGCGCTGCCCGGCGACGGCGTCAGCATCTCGCTCGACCTGGCGCACGACCTGACGCCGCGGACGTCGGAGACGCGCAACGCCGACTACACGCTCGACCTGCAGTACGTCTTCACGACCGACCTCGACGACGTCAGCGTGACCCTCGACCTGCCGCCGGGCCTCCTGCTCGTCGACCCGGGCGACACGACGCCGTTCACGACCTCCTGCCAGCCGCAGGCGAGCGCGCTCACCGCCTACCCCATCGACTGGACCTGCACGCTGACGGTCGCGACCATCCGCGTCGGCGGCTCGGGCGGCATCTCGGGGCGCGCGCGGCTCCGCGTGGCGCCGGCCCGCTACGTGTTCGCCGACGGCACGCCCATCCACGTCGAGGCCGTGCTCGAGTCGCCGAGCCTGCCCGGGCCGGTCGTGGCCAGCACCGACTCGGTCGTGACCACGAGCTACAACCTCTACAACACGTTCCAGCCGTTCACGATCGGCACGACGCGCGCGCCCGACGGCAGCCTCGGCGTGGGCTGGCTGCTGCAGGCCTACCTCTACGCCAACTCGGGCGACACCGGCTTCGTCGGCCGGAACGCCGAGCTTCGGCTGCACTTCCAGCACCCGACGCGCTTCGTGACGCCGTTCTACGGCGGCTTCTGGGAGACCGCGCTCGATCAGGTGCCGTGGGGGGCGGCCGACGACTTCACGCTGTACGCCTCGGATGTCGTCGGGCCGGGCTACATCTACGCGGTCCCGACCGCCACCGGCCAGCGCGCCGACGAGCGCCTCGACAACTACGGCGCGGCCGGCAACCCGCTCATGTGGACGGCGTGCGGCGGGGCGCCGACGCTCTCGACCGACGCGACCACCATGCTCTACGGCTCGACCGATCCCAGCGACCCGACGCTGCGCTACCTGACGCCGGCCGCGTTCCACTACGAGCCGACCCAGAACAACTCGTTCTACAACGTGCGCGACTGCGGCAGCCCGCCGGTGGCCTACACCAACTACATGAGCGGCCTGAACCCGGGCGGCCGCTACTACCACAGCCTGGTCTTCGAGATGCCGATGGGCGGCGTGCCGGTCTACGACGCCTTCGGCTGCGTGCGGCTGCCGACGACCCTCGACTACGACGGCTTCTACGCGTCGGTGGCATACGCGCTGAACAACACCGCCTTCGACGCCTTCGAGCTCTACGGCTGCACCGCCCCCTACGAGAGCGTCTTCACGCGCGCCGAGTTCCAGACCGACGACAGCATCGAGTGCACGCCGCTGGCGATCGGCGACTCGCTCGCCGGCTACACCCACTTCGTCATGTACTCGCCCGCCTGGAGCGACGAGGAGCCCTACGGCACGACCGCGCTGCGCATGATCCAGGTGCAGGCGACCTCGCCCATCGCCTGCGACGCGGAGTCCATCGACGACACCCTCGAGGTCGTGACCTCGGGGCGCATCACCGACGGCGGACCGGAGCTGACGAGCCAGGTCCAGCAGACGCCGATCCAGCTGCAGACGCGGCTGCCGTTCTACGACTACGGCTTCTACCTCACCGACGCCTTCGGCACGCAGCTCATCTCCGCCAACGCCGGCGCCACCGTGCACGCGCAGAGCCAGCAGTCGTCGCAGTTCGCGGTGCGCCCGCGCTACACCACCACGGTGCCGGCCGGGCTGGTGGTGGTCGACGCGCGCTGGGTGGTCGACAACTGCGACACGCCGGCGGGCGAGCTGGTCCAGACGCGGAACCCGGACGGCTCGACCACGCTGTCGATCGATCTCGGCGGCGGCGGCCCCTTCTATTGGATGCAGAACTGCGGCTGCACGCCGTCGGGCTACGGCCACCTCGAGATGGACCTCTACGTCGACCCGGCCTTCCCGTGGAACGACGGCGACCGGCCGACGCTGCACGATGAGTGGACGACCGACAACCTGCCCGAGGGCTACGAGCCGTACGTCGTCGACACGTCGTTCCGGATCAACATCCCGGCCCAGCAGCGCCTCCTCATCGAGCCCATCTGCGACGGCGAGGGCAGCGGCGGCTGCGGCCCGTCGGCCAACCGGCGCTCGGGTCTGCTCCTGCGCATGCGCAACTCGGGCGGCTCCGAGCTCACCGGGCTGACCGCGGTCGTGCCCATCCCGCGGGTCGGCGACGGCTCGGGCACCGAGGTCGACACGACGCTGCACGCCGTCACGGTCGACGGCTTCGCCGGCGACGTCACCCTCACCTGCTCGGTCGACGGCGTGCTCTTCACGCCGGCCTGCAACGCCGGTGCCCGCTACCTGCGCGCGTCGGTGCCGAGCCTCGCGCCGCGCGAGGAGCGCGACATCCGCGTGAGCTTCGACTACCCGGCGGGCACGCCGACCGGCACGCGCATCTTCGGGCGCGGCTCGCTCGACTCGGTCGAGCTGCCCGAGGTGCCGGCCGCCAGCGTGGCCCCGGCGCGCGTCAACCTGTGCCCGGGCACGGTCGACGTGTCGATCTTCTTCGACGCCGACAACGACGGCCAGCGCTCGGCCGACGAGCGCGGCCTGGCCGGGTTCCTCTTCGACACGACCGTGCTGCCGGCCGGCACGCCGACCTACAGCTTCGACATCGGCGCCGACGGGCGCGCGTCGGTGGCGCTGGCCGCCGGCAGCTACGGCTGGGACGTGGCGCCGGCCGACCCGACCGAGGGCGCCTGGTACGTGACCGACGACCCGACGCGGACCGTCGACGTCTGCGCCGACCAGAACGTGACGCTGGTCGTGCCGCTCAACTGCTCGTGCGACGACGAGGACCACTGCACGGTCGACCACTGCAACTTCCTCGGCCAGTGCAGCCACGACCCCATCACCCTCGACGTGCCCGACGACACCTGCGACGGCGTCGACGACGACTGCGACGGCTCGACCGACGAGGACTACCAGCCGGTGGCGATCACCTGCGGCGAGGGCGCGTGCACGGGCCAAGGCTACCGCTACTGCGGCGGCGAGGGCATGACCTACGACGACTGCCAGCCGCCGGTGCCGCAGCCCGAGACCTGCGACGGCGTCGACGACGACTGCGACGGGCTCGTCGACGCGGCCGATCCGGACCTCGTCCTCGAGACGTGCGAGCTCACCAAGGGCGTCTGCAACGGCGCCATGAAGACGCGCTCGATGTGCATCACCACGACGCTCGGCGGGCAGCCGTACGCCTACTGGCTCTCCTGCCAGGGCGCCGACTACGCCTACAACGCCTTCAACTACTCCGACAGCCGCGGCTTCCCCGGCACCTACGTCTACCAGGGCTACTCCGCCGACGACTGCGACGGGCTCGACAACGACTGCGACGGCGTCGTCGACGACGACTACTACACCACCGACACCGTGTGCGGCACCGGCTCGTGCGCCACCAGCGGGCAGCTCATCTGCTTCTTCGGCTTCGAGTACGACACCTGCGCGCAGGAGGGCGGCGGCGACCTCGAGACCTGCGACTCGGTCGACGACGACTGCGACGGCCAGACCGACGCGGCCGACAGCTCGCTCATCCTCGACCTCTGCGAGAACCAGCTCGGCGTGTGCGAGGGCGCGACCAAGCCCGCCGCGCTGTGCCAGGATGGCAGCTGGGGCGCCTGCACGGCCGCCGACTACGCCGCGCACGCGCCGTTCCAGTTCGCCCAGGTCGACGCCTGCGACGGCGTGGACAACGACTGCGACGGCGACACCGACGAGGACTTCGTCGCAACGCCGGTGACCTGCGGCCTCGGCGTGTGCCAGGCGACGGGTCGCTCGAGCTGCAGCGACGGCACCGTCGTCGCGAGCTGCACGCCGAACCTCGAGGCCAAGGGCGCCGAGGTGTGCGACGGGCTCGACAACGACTGCGACGGGCTCACCGACGCTGCCGATCCGGACATGGTCGCCAACGTGGCGTGCGAGACCCAGGCCGGCGTGTGCGCCGGCTCGAAGAAGCCGGCGAGCCTGTGTGTCGACGGCGCCTGGCAGGCGTGCACGACCGGCACCTACGCGGCCTACGCCTTCCCGCGCTACGCCCCCGACGACCGCGCGTGCGACGGGCTCGACAACGACTGCAGCGGCCAGACCGACGAGGACTTCGTGCAGGTGCCGACCACCTGCGGCTCGGGCGTGTGCGCCGCGACCGGCCACCTGCAGTGCCAGGGCGGCTCGGTCAGCGACACCTGCCACGCCGTGACCAGCGACGCGCCCGAGGTGTGCGACGGCATCGACAACGACTGCGACGGGCTCGTCGACCAGGCCGACCCCGGCCTGGTGCTGCCCTTGTGCGAGAACCAGGTCGGCGTGTGCCAGGGCGTCAGCAAGCGCGGCGGCCAGTGCGACGGCGTGGCCGGCTGGCGCGCGTGCCTCCCGGCGGACTACGCGCTGGGCGCGTTCCCGGCCTATCACGAGCTCGACGACGACTGCGACGGGGCCGACGACGACTGCGACGGCACGCCCGACGACGACTACCACGGCGTGACGACGACCTGCGGCGCGGGCGCGTGCGCGGCCAGCGGGCAGATGGTCTGCCGCCAGGGCGCGACCGTCGACACCTGCAGCCTCGGCGCCTCGTCGCCCGAGCTGTGCGACGGCGTCGACAACGACTGCGACGGCAAGCTCGACGTGCTCGACCCCGATCTGGTGCACCCGCTGTGCGCCAACCAGAAGGGCGTGTGCGCCGGCGCGAGGGCGTCGAGCTGCGGCGGCGCCGCCGGCTGGGCCGCGTGCACCGAGGCCGACTACGCCGCCTTCGCCTTCCCGCACTACGCCGCGAGCGACGCCACCTGCGATGGGCTCGATGACGACTGCGACGGCCTCACCGACGAGGACTTCGTCGGCGCGGCGGTGACCTGCGGCGTCGGCGCCTGCGTCGCGACCGGCGTCGAGGTGTGCAGCGAAGGGCACGTCGTGCGCGGTGCGGGTGACCCAACGCCGACGCGCGCCAGAGCGAGTCGTGCAACGGCATCGACGACGACTGCGACGAGTCGACCGACGAGGGACTTCGACGTCGGCGTCGAGTGCTCGTCGGCCAGGGCCGCTGCCTCCTCGACCGGCGTCACGCTGTGCGCGCCCGATCACGCCGACACGCTGTGCGGCGCGGTCGTCATCGACCCCATCCCCGAGCGCTGCGACGCGGAAGGCGTCGACGACGACTGCGACGGGCGCGCCGACAAGGACGAGCTCGGGCTCGGCGTGGCGTGCACGGTCGGCGTCGGCGCCTGCGCCGCGACCGGCGTCACGACCTGCCTCCTCGACGAGAGCGTCGGCTGCAGCGTCTCGGCCGGCGAGGGCTCGACCGAGGTGTGCAACCTCATCGACGACGACTGCGACGGGCTCACCGACGAGAACGCGCTGGGCGGCAGCGTGTGCCCGGCGGTCGACACCGCCGTCGAGTGCCCGGCCTCACCGAGCGCGGCCACGTCGGCGACCCTCACCTACGGCAACACGGTGACGCCCGCCGGAACGCGCTTCGAGTGCAGGATCGACGGCGGCGCGTGGTTCGCCTGCGACGGCGGCAGCTACACGGTCGAAGACCTCGGCGCCGGCTCGCACACGTTCATCGTGCGCGCGCTCGGCGCGGTCATCGGACAGGACGACACGCCCGCGTTCTGCACCTGGGTGGTCGACCCGACGGTGCCCGACACCTTCGTCCTGTCCGGCCCGGAGAACCCGAGCCAGGTCGCCGACGCGACCTTCGTCTTCGGAACCAACATCACGCCGGCCGGCTACCAGTGCGCCCTCGACCCGGTCGGCGAGACCTTCGCGTACGCCCCGTGCGACGAGGTCCTGAGCCTCACCGACCTCGACGAGGGGCCGCACGATCTGTGGGTCTACGTGGTCGCCGACACCGGCGCCGTCGACCCGAGCCCGGCGCACGTGCACTGGGTCATCGACACCAGCGCGCCGGCCACGACGCTGACCGGCGAGCCCGCGCGCGTGCTCTGCACGGGCAGCGCCAGCTTCGACTTCACGTCCGACGCGCCGCACTTCGAGTGCCGCCTGGACAGCGGGTCATGGTCCGCGTGCGACGGCGGCCACGTCGAGTACGGCGAGCTCGCCGCCGGCGAGCACGTCTTCGAGGTGCGCGCGGTCGACGCCGGCGGCAACGCCGACCCGACGCCGGCGCGCGCCGTCTTCACCGTCGACCTCACGCCGCCGACGACCGTCATCGCCATCGCGCCGGCCGACCCGTCGCAGAGCGGCACGGCCGTCTTCGCCTTCGACTCGGACGACGCCCTCGCGACCTTCACCTGCGCGCTCGACGACGCCGAGCCGACCGAGTGCGGGCGCACGACGACCTTCGACGGCCTGGCCGACGGCGAGCACACGCTGACCGTCTTCGCCTCGGGCGCGGTGTGCGGCGTGGACGAGGTCGGCCAGAGCTACACCTGGACCATCGACTCGAGCTACCCCGAGACCGTCTTCGTCTCGACGCCGCCGCTGGCGGCCGGCAGCGGCACGAGCGCCGACTTCAGCTACGCCGACCCGACCGACCCGAGCCTCGACACCTTCGAGTGCGCGCTCGACGGCGGCGACTTCGAGGCCTGCGACGGCGGCAGCTTCAGCGGCGGCGTGCTCGAGCCGGGGCCGCACGGCTTCGCGGTCCGGTCGTGCGAGGTGAGCGGTGATATGCGCCGCTGCGACCCGACGCCGGCCCAGTTCGCGTGGCTCGTCAGCGAGAGCCCGTGCCCGCTCGACACCACCGCGCCGGCGCTGGCCTGCGGCGAGGCGCTGGCGGTCGAGTGCAAGGACGGCGGCGCGGCGCTCGACCTCGACGGCGTGTCGCCCGAGGCCACCGACGCGTGCGGGCCGGTCACGGTCAGCCACGAGGCCCAGGGCGAGACGGTGCCGCTCGGCACGACACCCATCGTCTTCTCGGCCACCGACGGCAACGGCAACCTCGCGACCTGCATCGCCAAGGTCGTGGTCAGCGACACCACCGCGCCGGTGCTCACCTGCCCCGAGGCCAGGTCGGCGACCACCGGGCCCGACCGCTGCGGCGCGGCCGTCGCGGTCGGTGAGCCGAGCGTCGACGACGCCTGCTTCGGCGGCGAGGTGGCGGTCTTCTCGGACGCGCCGCAGGTCTTCCCGGTGGGCGTGACCGAGGTCACCTTCACCGGCGTCGACGGCGCCGGCAACTACGGCACCTGCACGACGACGGTGACGGTGGTCGACGACGCGGCGCTGACGCTGACCTGCGTCGAGACCGTGAGCGAGGTCGCGCCGGCCGACGCCTGCGCCTGGACGGGCGAGCTCACGGCGGCCGCCCACGACAACTGCTCGCTCGACGTCGAGGTGGCGAGCGCGTCCGACACCTGGGCGGTCGGGCCGCACACGGTCCACTTCACCGCCAGCGACGAGGCCGGCAACGAGGGCAGCTGCACGACGGCGCTGACCGTGCTCGACACGACCGCGCCGACGATCGCCTGCGGCGCGGCTCCGACGTCCCTGCCGGCGGTCGTCGGCCCGAGCGCGGCCGACGCCTGCACGGCCGAGGTGACGCTCGACGATGTCCGCTGCGAGGCGGTCGACGCCGGCGGCGCGGCCACGCCCATCGCGCCGGCCGACTGCCCGCTGACCATCCGCGACGGCGCGCTCGAGGTCACCGGCTCGGTGGCCGCCGGCGCCTTGCGCGTGACGTACACCGCGACCGCCATCGACCCGAGCGGCAACGACGCGTCGATCACCTGCAGCGTCGACTTCGCGCGCGACCGCGACCGGGACGGCGTGCTCGACCCCGACGACAACTGCCCCGACGTGGCCAACACCGACCAGGGCAACGGCGACGGCGACACGCTCGGCGACGCCTGCGACGTGTGCCCGGCCGCGAGCGACGAGGACCAGGCCGACAGCGATCACGACGGCGTCGGCGACGCCTGCCAGGACAAGGACGGCGACGGCGTGCTCGACACCGACGACAACTGCCCGGCCGACGCCAACGCCGATCAGACCGACAGCGACGACGACGGCGTCGGCGACGTGTGCGACCCGCTCGACACCTCGATCGTCGCGTCGGGCAACGGCGGCTGCGCCGGCTCGGGCGCGGGCGGCGAGCTCGGGTCGGTCCTGCTCGCGCTCGCGGCTATCGCGGCCGTCGGGCGCCTGCGGCGACGGGCCGCGGCGTCGCGGTGAGGATGCGGTCGCCGGGCGCGAGCTCGGCCCGACCGCCGTCGAGCTCGGCGACCGGGCGCCACCAGGCCGGGTCGTCGCTCTCGTTGTCGACCATCAAGCGTTAGCCCGAGAAGCCGTGGCCGTCGGCGCGGCTATCCGCCGAAGCCGCCGCTCGCCAGGAAGGCCAGCTCCTCCTCGGTCGACTGGCGCCCGAGCACCGCGTTCCGGTGCGGGAAGCGGCCGAAGCGCACGATGATGTCGCGGTGCATGCGCGCGTACTTGTCGGTCTCGGGCTGGCCGAGCTGCGCGCACAGGGCCACGGCCTTGTCCTGATCGGCCAGCGACTCCGAGTGCATGAACGGCAGGTAGAAGAAGTTCCGCAGGTCCTCGGGCACCTCGCGATCGAAGCCGGCCTCGATGGCCGCCTCGGCGATGGCGCGCGCCTGGGCGTCGGTCGCGAACATGCGCGGCGAGCCACGGAAGCCGTTCCGCGGCAGCTGATCGAGCAGCAGCACCAGCGCCATGGCGCCGCGCGCCGTCGCCGCGAGCCCGCTCAGCTTGCCGGCCGCGGCCGCCTCGTGGGCGGCCAGGAAGCGCTCGCGGAAGTCGGCGTCGAAGGCCGCGTCCTTCCTGAACCAGCGCTGCGGCCCGGCCATCAGCCAGTAGTCCACCACGTCCATAGCCTGCTCGACCAGCGCACCTTCTGACGACGACGTCTCGCTCATCCGTGCCTCCTCGCGGCCGACGGCAACCTAGTGCGGTCGCCGAAAAAAATCAGCATCACCCGGAGCCAGATCCGTCACCGGCCTCCGAATCCCCCTCCGCGCACCCCCGGCGCAGGCCCGTGGCGCGCGCCCGCGCCTCGTCGGTGCTATTGATCGTTCGCCCGCCTCGGAGCCCTGCATGCTCGACCTCATCCGCCCCCGCGGCCCCGCCGCCGCCCTCGCAGCGCTGGCCGTCGTCGCCCTCGGCGCCGCGCTCGCCCTCGCCCCGAGCGCCGCCCACGCCCAGCCGAGCGACGACGAGATCGGCGACACCCAGCCCTTCCTGGCGCTGTTCCCGACGCTGCGCACGCGCCCCGCGCCCTCGTGGATCGCGCCCGGCGTGCGCGTCACCTACCGCTCGGCCGCGGCCGCGGCGGCCGGCGGCGCCTCGGGCGCGGGCGTCATCCAGTACGACATCGCCGCCCGCGACGCGACCCAGGTGCTGGCCTACGAGACCATGTACGGCGACGACGGCCTCGGCCCCTACGCGCTCGCGACCGGCGCCGTGCGCGGCTATCCGGGCCTCGGCCTCTTCTGGATCGACCCGGGCGTGCTGGTCGGCGCCGAGAGCCTGGCCGGCCCGGACCTGTCGATCACCCGCTACGACAAGACCCTCGACGACGACACGCTCGTCCATGTGATCCGCTTCCAGGCGACCGGCGCGGGCACGACCGTCTGGGAGTTCGACAGCGAGACCGGCGTCCTGGTCTTCGACAGCCAGACCGGCAACGGCGGCGCCAACCAGACGACCCTCGTCGATATCCGCGTGCTGCCGCTGCCGTGGGGCTCGAGCCGCGCCCCGAACTGGGTCCGGAGCGGCGCCGAGCTCGACTACAGCGGCAGCAAGGCCACCACCATCCCGGCCGCCGGCACGGTGCAGCAGCCCATCACCATCGACATCCGCGTCAGCGCCGCCGGCGCGCGCTGGTCGCTCCTCACGCTGGCCTCGACGCTGAACGGCGCCAGCCAGGGCACCGGCCCGGGCCTCACCGGCGAGGGCCAGCTGGTCGGCGGGCTGTGGCTGCCGCGCTCGGCGCTGGCCCTGAACCTCGGCGCGCCCGCGCTGGTCGACACCGATCCGGTGACCGGCGCCCAGGTCTACTTCGGCAAGGACCAGGGCTCGATCGTCATCCAGCGCCTGACGGCCGCGTCGCGCACCACCTGGCTCTACGACCCGACGCTCGGAGCGCTCACC
>JAXLYZ010000056.1:0-65949 GCA_046351155.1 Myxococcota bacterium | reverse complement strand
CCCTGCGCGCGGCCTTCCCGGACGCGACCGGCAAGCTGCTCGTGCTGCTCCACGGCTCGTGCATGGCCGACCGCGGCTGGCTCCGCCGCGGCCACGATCACGGCCTGGCCCTGGCGCGCGACCTCGGCTACACGCCGGTCTACCTCCACTACAACAGCGGCCTCCACGTCGGCGTGAACGGCGCCGAGCTGGCGCCGCTCCTCGCCGCGCTCGTCGCCGCCTGGCCGCGGCCGCTCGACGAGCTGGCGCTGCTCTGCCACAGCATGGGCGGCCTCGTCGCGCGCAGCGCCATGCACCTCGCGCCGTCGCTGCCGGTGCGGCGCGTGGTCTTCCTCGGCACGCCGCACCACGGCTCGCCGCTCGAGCGCAGCGGCAACATCGTCACCACCGTCCTCGGCGTGAGCGCCTACACCGGACCCATCGGCCGCCTGAGCAAGCTCAGGAGCGCCGGCATCACCGACCTCCGCCACGGCGCCGTCGAGGCGCCGGCCTCGAGCCACGACCGCTTCGGCCACGGCCCCGACGCGCGCCGCCCGGTGCCGCTGCCACCCAGCGTCGCCTGCTACGCCATCGCCGCCTCGCTCACCTCGAGCCGCCTCACCAGCCCGCTCGGCGACGGCCTGGTCCCGGTCGAGAGCGCGCTCGGCCGCCACCCCGACGCGCGCCTCTCCCTCGGCATCCCCGACGCGCGCTGTCACGTCGCGCATGGCCTCGGTCACCTCGACCTGCTCGACCATGCCGACGTGTACGCGCACCTCGTCAAGTTCCTTTCCGAACCGCTCGCCCGCTGAGCGCAGCCGGGTCGCCGCCGCGTCGGCCTCTTCCTCCGCCCACCTGCGGTGGGCTACGTGCAGAGGCCGCCTGGCGACCCGGCTTCGCTCAGCGCGGAGCGACGTAGTAGCGCAGCGCCTCGACCGCCTCGGTCGGCTCCTTGGCGAAGGTCACCATGGCGCGCGTCTTCTGGTCGATGCCGGCGACTTCGGCAAGGTGCTTGACGATCTCGGGCCACTCGGGACCGACCAGGATGACCTGCCGGAACGGGGTGTCGGGCTCGTTGCCCCACGACCAGATCTGCAGCACCGCGGCCAGCGCGCCGAGGTCGCCGGGCAGCACCATGACCGCGTCGGCCAGCTCCAGCACGCGCTCGATGGCCGACAGGACGGTGCTGCGCGGGTCGACCTCGACCCCGGGCACGTCGAGCTGGGCCAGCCGCTGGCTGCTGGTGAAGCCGGGCGCCACGCACATGACCGCGCCGTCGAGCTGGCGCGCGCCGCGCGCCGCGGCCTGCGCCGTCTGGCCGTCGCCCAAGACCACCAGGCCATAGCCCAGGCGGGCGAGGTGGCCGCCCAAGGCCATGGCGGTGTCGACGACGCGACCGACGCGCTGCGGGTCGGGTCGGGTCGGGCCGAGGACTGCTATCGCCGCGCGTTCGCCGAACACGTCGCGAACGTTGCCGGCCTAAGCCCTGCGTTGTCAAGCGCGGACCCGCGTGGTAAGGCGCTCGCGCCCGTGTGCGCATCTCCGTTCATAGGTGGGCTGCCCTGGCTCGCATGCCTCGGACTCGTCGCCTGCACCGACGCGAGCCACATGTTCAGCGGCCGCTGGGAAGCCACCGCGCCGCTCACCGCGACCTTTCTCGACGGGCGCCCCTGGCTCGACCTCGGCCACTTCGGACCCGAGATCACCGGCGTCGTCGAATACAACGACCCGACCGGGCTCATCCCACAAGAGGACTGTGAGTGCGCCTTCGTCGACGACGGCTCGGTCGACCTCGACCGGAAGACGTTCGTCGCCACCACCAGCCGCTGCGGCGCGCCGACGCTCATCTGGTCGCTGGCGCTCACCGAGGACGGCGACGGCAACCCGCTGCTCGACGGCACCGTCGGCACGAGCGGCGGCGAGCCGATCGACATCACCTTCACGCTCGAGGACACCTTCGTCCCCGACGACTTCAAGATCTGCGACCCGAAGCCATGACGCCGCGGCTCGTCGCGCTGGCGCTGGTCGCGCTCGCCTGGGCCGGCCTCGCGCCGGCGGCCCGCGCCGACCGCGGCGACCCGCTGCCGGTCGGCTGGAAGACCACCATCGTGGGCGTGCTGCCGGTCGCCACCATCGGCACCGACCTCTTCGGCGACGCGCCGCAGAAGGCCCCGCCGCTGGCGGCCGCGCTGGCCTGGCGCCACACGCTCGAGGCCAGCTTCCAGCGCGACCAGGTCGAGGTGCTGACGGCCGACGTGCTGCGCGACCGCCTGCAGCGCGCCCCCGACATCAAGCGCACGGTGGCGCTGGCGGCCGACCGCTACGACCTCGGCCTCGACCGCTGGAAGGCGCTCCAGGCCAAGGAGGCGCTCGGCCACCTCGACCGCGCGCGCGACCTCCACAAGGAGGCCTTCTCGCGCCTCGCCGACCCGAAGGCCATGGCCGACGTCGAGTTCCAGCGCGGCCTCGTCCTGCGCGAGCTCGGCGACGAGGCCGGCGCGCGCGCGGCCTTCGTGGCGGCGCTCGAGCTCGACCCGGGCCGCCGCGTGGCGCGCGGCTACTACGACGCCGACACCGAGAAGGTGCTCGGACAAGCCCAGGCCGAGCTCGCCGATCGCCCCGACCCGCTCGGCGCGCTGTGGCCCGCCGACGTCCTGGTGGCGCTGGCCGACCGCCTCGGCCTCGACGTCATCGGCCTCATGCTGCTCGAGCCCGACGGCACGCTGCGCCTCGTCGTTTGGGATGCGCGCACGCGCGCGCCGGCCCGCAGCGAGGCCTTCGCCACCAACGACAAGGCCCACGCCGAGCGCGCGCTGGACCGCGCGCTGTCGGCCTGGCACGCCTGCGCCCTCCAGGCCGAGCAGGGCCTCGTGCGGCCGACCTGGCGCCCGCACTGGTACGCCGACCTCGGCTACGTCCACTCGGTGTGGCTGCGCCACCGCCGGACGCGCGACTTCCTGCAGGGGCCGGGCGCGCAGATCGGCGTCACCTTCGAGCCCTCGCCCGGCCTCGAGGTCTTCTTCCGCACAGCGCAGGCCTCGACCTTGTCCGACGCCAACGGCGACCTCCTCGACGTGTTCACCACCACGCGCGTGACGGTCGGCCTCGGTCTCGCCGTCGGCAGCCCCACGCTGCGGCTGTCGCTGCGCGCCGGCCTCGATCTCCAGATCTCCTTGGCCGACATCGCCATGACCACCGACGTCGACTGCAAGTTCTTCGGCCCCGAGAGCGATCGCTGCGGCGGCCTCTTCTCCGCCGACTCGCCGACCGTATGGCTCGGGATCGACTTCGGTCTCAGCCTTCGCTGGGCGCCGGTCCGCGAGTTCTACTTCACCTTCAGCGCGGGGAATGCGAGCTACATCTTCGCGCCTTCCGCCGCGGCCGAGCTGAACTTCCCGCTCTACGGGTCGCTGGGCTTCGGCCTCCCCTTCTAGTCCGCTCCGAGGTCGCCATGAGACGCTCACCGCTCGCCGCCACCTTCGCCGCCCTGCTGCTCGCGCCCATGCTCGGCGCGGGCCTCGCGCTGTCCGGCTGCCACAAGGACGAGCCCAAGCCGCCGGCGCCCCCGACCTCGCCGCCCGCGGCCACCGCGCCGAGCTCGACGCCCGAGTCGGGCGCCAGCGGCAACCCGGCCGAGCACCGCGCCGACGACAGCGCCACCGCCAAGCCGCCCGAGGCCCCGAAGCCGGTGCCGCTGGCGGCGCTGCCGGCCCCGGTGTCGGCGCCGGCCGTGGTCCAGCCCGAGCTGGCCGCGGCCTCGGTGGCGACGCTGCCGCCGAGCGTCGTGGCGGTGGTCGGCACGCCCAGCCTGAAGGCGCTGGTCGACGCCTTCGTGACGCAGGCCAAGATGGTGCCGGCGCTGGCCATGACGGCCGACCCGCTGCCCTTCCTGCTCGAGCACATGAAGCAGCGCTTCGGCCTCGCCGACGTGAGCTGGCTCGCGCTCGATCGGCCGCTGCGCCTGGCGGTGCCCGACCCGAAGACCTACCCCGACGGCTTCCTCGTGGTGCTGCCGCTGGTGCCCGGCACCAAGCTCCAGCCGAGCGCGTTCCCGAGCGCCAAGGCCAAGGTCGAGGGCCACTGGGCCAAGCTCGAGGTGGCGCCCGACAAGCCGGTCTACCTCGACCTCGGCGACGACACGCTGACGCTCTCGTCGCACCCCGGGCTCACCAAGGACCTGGCGCCGTTCCTGAAAGACCTCGCGGCCTGGACGCCCAGCGACCCGCTCGTCATCGACAGCTCGGTGGCCAACGCGCGCACCATCTTCGCGGCCGAGCTGGCCGGCGCCAAGGAGCAGATGGGCGCCATCGCCGACCAGCTCCACAAGGCCGGCATGCGCCAGGAGCAGCTGGCCGCCATGCAGTCGATCGCCACCGGCCTCTTCGGCATGGTGCAGGGCCTCGACCGCTTCGGCGTGGCCATCGATCCGCGCGGCGACTTCCCGCGCATCGCGCTCAGCTTCCGCGCCACGCCGGGCACGCCGCTCGCGGCCACCATGGCCGACCTCGCCCAGAAGCACCCGACGCTGGCGCCGCTCATCCCGGCCGACGCCTGGCTCGCGGTCGCCTACAACATCGACCTCCACGGCCTGGTCGACGCCGACGGCATCGCCCAGGCGCTGACCGGCGGCGCCGCCGCGACGGCCTGGTCGCCCGAGGACGCCAAGGCCTTCGCCGCCGCGGTGGCCCGCTTCCAGGAGCTCGCCACCGGCTCGTCGGCCTTCTGGGTCACCGCCAGCGGCGGCTTCCCGTTCGCCATCGAGACGGCCGCCGCCGTGAGCGACGGCCCGGCCGCGCGCGAGACGCTGCTCGGCCTGCTGAAGCTCGCCTTCGAGAAGACCTGGGCGCCGGCGCGCCAGCAGCTCGTCGACCGCGGCATGAACGCCGACATGCTGCCGGGCGTGGCCTTCCCCGACTTCATCAGCGGCGTCGGCCGCCTGAGCAAGGCCATGGGCGTCGTGCCGAGCCTCGCCAACGCGCCGGGCGCCGACGCGCTGGCGCTCGACCTCGACTGGTCGCGCCTCGGCGCCGGCCGCATCCCGGCCGCGCTGGCCGACGCGCTCATGCGCGCCGTCGGGCCGCGCCTCGAGCTCGCCTTCGGCAGCGCGCCCACGCGCTATGCCTTCGCCATCGGCCCGCACGGCGCCGCGCGCGCCGCCGAGATCGCCGCCCAGGCCGACAGCGCGCCGGTCGCCGACCCGTGGCTCGCGGCGCCGGCCAAGGACGGCTTCGCCGTCGTCGCCTTCCGGCCGACGCGCCTCTTCCGCGCGCTCGCCGACTTCCCGCAGCTGGCGTCGAAGCGCGAGGCGATCGGAAAGCTGCCTGACGATCCGCTGCTGGTCGACGGCAAGAGCGACGGCACCAACGTGCGCGTCACCGTGACGCTGCCGCTCGAGCTCATCATGGCGCTCATCGGCCTGTGACGCCGGCCGCGGGCTCCGCGCCGGGCCGCGCCCACTCGCGACCGACCGCGCCGGGCCACGACCGACCGCGCGCTCAGGCGCGCGCGGCCGCCTGCTTCTTCGCCCGCTTCTCCTTGTCCTTGGCCGACACGAGGAGCGAGTCCTTGTTGAAGGTCAGGTCGAGGACGAGCGCCACGACGCCCAGGCTGATGGCGATGTCGGCCACGTTGTACGTCGGCCAGTGGAAGGCGCCGAAGTCCATGTCGATGAAGTCGATGACGTAGCCGAAGCGGATGCGGTCGATGAAGTTCCCGGCCGCGCCCGCCAGGATGCCGCCGAAGGCCGTGACGACGAGCCAGCCGGTGGGCGGCAGGCGCCGGACGATCATGGCGATGACGAAGAACGCGACCACCGTGAGCAGCATGAAGAGGAGCTGGCGCACGTCGGGCGAGACGCCCTTCAGGAAGCCGAAGGCGGCGCCCGGGTTCTCGGCGTAGAGGAGCTTCCACCAGTTGCCCATGACGCTGATCTGGTGGTCGACGAGCAGGTAGTCCTGGCCCGCCTGCACTACCTCGGTCGGGCTCACCGGACCGCGGTCGGCGCCGGGCGGGTCGATGGGGTGGATGCGCCGGTCGGCCGCGAGCTGGGCCACGTCCTCGGCCGAGAGCTTCTTGAAGAGCTGCGGCAGCCAGGTCGCGAACGTCTCGTCCATGACCGCCTCGTAGGCGACCTTGTTGACCTGGGCCTTGTCGGCCTTCGGGAAGGCGAGCCCGAGCCAGAACGAGAGCTTGTTCTGATCGGCGCGATCGAAGCGGCGCGGCGCGCGCTCCGGATCGCCGCGCCAGAAGACGTAGAAGCCGCTGACGCCTTGCGCCGGGCCGTCCTTGTTGAAGGGCTTCGAGTCGCCGGCGTAGGGGCCGGCCGGCGCCAGCCGGTCGACCTTGGCCGCCAGGTCCCGCTGCACCTCGTCGTCGCTCCAGCCGAAGCGCGCCTTCACCACCTCGCCGAGCGGCTTCCCGACCTCGTCGGCCGCGATGATGAGCGGCTGCGGGTGGCCCGGGTTGGCCAGGTTCGAGTCGGCCCAGTCCTTCGTCACCAGATCGGCCGCCAGCCACAGCGCGAAGACCGACAGGAAGCGCACCCACTTCTTGGTCACGAGCTTCTTGTGGGCCGGGTCCACCGGCGCGGCTGGCGCCACGGCAGGCGAGGCCGACTCGGCGGCCGGTGATGCGGGGGTGGAGGCTTTCGCGGCGGGCTCGGTCATGCGGACTCCCAAACGGGCCGCGGACGATAGCGGGTTGACCTCGGGGCGTCCACCGGGTAGCGAAGCGCCGATGTCTCGCACGCTGCTCAAGACGCTCGGTGTCGCGCTGCTGGCGCTCATGGCGAGCTGCCCCTCGATCGGCGCCAGCCGCGCCCTCGACGAGGCCGAGCAGGCGCTCATCGAGGCCGCCCCGGCGGCGCTGCCGACCGCGCCCAACAAGGCCCGCTACGACTACTTCCAGGCCCAGGCCTTCGTGGCCGAGGCGCGCGTGCGCTCGGGTCACGGCGACTGGAAGCAGGCCGAGCAGTGGGCCGTGCGCGCGCGCAAGGCGGCCGAGGCCGCGCAGCGCCGGCTGCTGGGCGACGCGCCGTGACGCGCGCGCGCGCCCGGGTCGCGGTCGTCCTGGCCCTCGCGCTCGGGGCCTGCGCCAGCGCGGGCGACGTCGATCGGCGCGGCAAGGCGCTCGAGGCGCGCCTCGACCCGGTGAGGAAGGACCACTGCCCGCCCGAGCCGCTGGCCCGCGGCATGGCCGAGATCGCCTTCGCGCGCAGCGCCGCCGAGCGCGGCGATCCCATCGCCGCCAAGGCCCACCTCGACCAGGCCGAGGTGTGGGCCGCCGCCGCCGAGGAGGCCCAGGCCACGAGCTGCGGCGCGCCGCCCGCGGAGCCGCCGCCGGTCAAGCCCGAGCCGCCCGTCGACGCGCCGCCGGCGCCGCCCGACCTCGACCAGGACGGGGTGCCCGACGCCAGCGACGCCGACGACGACGGCGACGGCATCAGCGACGTGGTCGACCAGTGCCCGCGCGCGGCCGAGGACCTCGACGGCTACGAGGACATCGACGGCTGCCCCGAGCCGGGGGGCCCCGACCGCGGCACCGGTCCGAACACCGCGCCCGTGGCGCCGCCACGCTCGCCCTAGGAGTCGCCGTTGGGTTGGGGTCTGGTCATCTTTCTGGCGTCGTTGCAGGGGGTCGCCGAGTTCCTGCCGATCTCCTCGTCGGGCCACCTCCGGATCTCCGAGGCCGTCTTCGGCCTGGGCGACACGGCGGTCCTCTTCGACGTGATGCTCCACCTCGGCACGCTGGTCGCCGTCATCGGCGTCTATCACGCGCTCGTGCGCCGCACGCTGGCGGCCGCGTGGCGCGGGGCCAAGGCGCCGCGCGCCGCCTACCGCGACGACGCCGACTTCCGCCTCGGCGCCCACGTGGTGCTGGCCATGCTGCCGACCCTGGCCATGGTCTTCGCGCTGCGCCACGTGGCCGAGACCTGGGGCCAGGACATCGCGCGCGTGGGCGCGACGCTGCTCGTGACGGCGCTGGTCTTGGTGGCGCTCGGCCAGCGCGTGAAGGCGCGCAAGCGCGCGCAGGCGGCCGCCGCCAAGGCTCAAGCGCGCGACTGCGGCCGAGGCGGCGGGCGGCCCGCCGGCGCCGCGCGGGCGCACGCTGGCCGAGATGACCTGGAAGGACGCGCTGGTCATCGGTCTGGCCCAGGGCTTCTCGGCCACCTTCCGCGGCCTGTCGCGCTCGGGCTCGACCATCACGACGGGCGTCTTCACCGGTCTCGATCAGGAGGCGGCCGCGTCCTTCTCCTTCATGATCTCGATTCCGGCGGTGCTGGGCGCGCTCATCTTCTCGCTCAAGGGCTACGACGGCAACAGCGCCGTGCTCATCCACGGCCTGGTCGGCGCGCTGGTCTCGGGCGTCGTCGGCTACCTGTCCCTGCGCTGGCTCCTGGCCATGCTCGGGCGCGGGCGTCTCTATCTCTTCGCCGGCTGGTGTCTGGCGGTCGGCATCTTCGCCATTCTGTGGCGCGTGACGGGAGGCTTCGCATGAGCGTCTGGTCGGTCCTCCTCGCGGGCGGCGTCGGGAGCCGCTTCTGGCCGGTGTCGCGCGCGGCGCGCCCGAAGCAGCTGCTCGACCTCTTCGGCGAGGGCCCCATGCTGCGCGTGACGCTCGAGCGCGCGCGCCCGCTGGCCCCGCCCGAGCGCACCCTGGTGGTCACCTCGACCGCGCTCGCGCCGGCCATCGCCGCCATGCTGCCCGAGGTCCCGGGCGAGCACATCCTGGCCGAGCCGGTCGGGCGCAACACCGCGCCGGCCATCGCCTGGGCCGCGCTGCATGCGCTCGACCACGACCCCGACGCCATGCTGATGGTGCTGCCGGCCGACCACCACATCGTCGACGTCGAGGCCTTCCGCGCCACCTGCGCGCGCGCGCTGGCGCTGGCCGACACCGGTCGCATCGTGACGCTCGGCATCCCGCCGACCCACCCCGAGACGGGCTACGGCTACATCCGGCGCGGCGCGCCGCTCGGGGCCGAGGTCGGATCGGCCGGCGAGGGCGCCTTCGCGGTCGCGGCCTTCACCGAGAAGCCCGACGTCGACACCGCCGCCGACTACCTCATCATGGGCGGCTACGACTGGAACGCGGGCATGTTCTTCGTCAGCGCGCGCCTCCTCCTGGCCGAGCTCGCCGAGCACCGCCCCGACCTGCACGCCGCCATGCTGGCCGCACGCGACGACCTCGCGGCGGCCTATCCGTCGCTGCCGTCGGTGAGCATCGACTACGCCGTCATGGAGAGGTCGCAGGTCATCGCCGTCCTGCCCGGCCACTTCGGCTGGTCCGACGTCGGCTCGTGGCGCTCGCTCTGGGACCACCGCCCGGCGGAGGCCTCGACCTTCGCGCGCGGCGACGTGGTCGAGCTCGATGGCCATCGCAACGTCCTCTTCGCCGAGGGCGGCATGGTGTGCGCGGTCGGCGTCTCCGACCTGGTCGTCGTGCACACGCCCGACGTCACCTTCGTGTGCCCGCGCGAGGCGACGCAGCGCGCCAAGGACGCGGTCCAGGCGCTCACCGCGCGCGGCCGCAGCGAGCTCCTGTGAGGAGGCCGCGATGAACCCGCAGATCTTCCGCGCCTACGACATCCGCGGCGTCGCCGACCGCGATCTGAGCGACGACGTCGCCTATCGCGTGGCGCGCGCCTACGCCACCATCGTGCGGCGCGCCGACGGCCACCGCGTCGCGCTCGGGCGCGACTGCCGCCTGTCGTCCGATCGCCTGCACGCGGCGTTCGTCAAGGGCCTTGTCGATTCCGGCCTGGCGGTCCACGACGTGGGGGTCGGCGCCTCGCCGCAGCTCTACTGGGCGGTGCACCACCTCGACACGGACGGCGGCGTGCAGATCACCGGCTCGCACAACCCGGCCGAGCACAACGGCTTCAAGATGATGCTCGGCAAGGCGTCGCTGCACGGCGCCGCGCTCCACACGCTGCGCGACCTCGCCACGCGCGGCGAGTTCGAGTCGGGCGCCGGCGTCGTCACCGAGCACGACCTCCGCCAGGCCTACGTGGCCGACATCCTCTCGCGCATCCAGCTCGGCCCGCACCGCCCGAAGGTGGTGCTCGACGCCGGCAACGGCGCCGGCGGTCCTGCCGGCGAGGCGCTGGTGCGCGGCCTCGGCCTGGACGTGGTGGCGCTGCACACGACCATGGACGGGCGCTTCCCGAACCACCACCCCGACCCGACGGTCGAGGACAACCTGGTCGAGCTCATCGACACGGTGCGCCGCGAGAAGGCCGACGTGGGCATCGCCTACGACGGCGACGCCGATCGCATCGGCGTGGTCGACGACCAGGGCCAGGTGCTGTGGGGCGATCGGCTGCTCATCCTCCTGGCGCGCGACGTGCTGAAGACGCACCCGGGCGGGGCCATCGTGGCCGAGGTGAAGTGCAGCCATACCTTCTTCAGCGACGTCCTGCAGCACGGCGGCCGCCCGGTGATGAGCGCGGTCGGCCACTCGATCATCAAGGATCGGATGAAGCTCGAGGGCGCGCTGCTGGCGGGCGAGATGTCGGGCCACATCTTCTACAAGGAGCGCTGGTACGGCTTCGACGACGCCATCTACGTGACGGCGCGCGTCTTGGAGATCCTGTCGCGCTCGGCGACGCCGCTCTCGTCGTTATTGGCCGACGTGCCGAAGACGCACGCCACGCCGGAGATCCGCCTCGACGCGAGCGACGAGAGCAAGTTCGCCATCGTGCGCGCGGCCATCGATCACTACCGCCAGGCGCACCCGGTCATCGACATCGACGGCGCGCGCATCGACTTCGGCGACGGCTGGGGCCTCATCCGCGCCTCCAACACGCAGCCCATCATCGTCATGCGCGCCGAGGCCGAGAGCCCCGCCGCGCTGGCGCGCATCCGCGCCGAGATCGAGGGCTTCGTGGCCCGCCATCAGACGCCGTGACGGCCCGTCGCCGTCGCCCGTCGCGCCGGCCAACGGAGCTTTACCAAGTCTGACACTGCCTTACAGCCGGTCCGCCGCGAGCGGCGCTAGACAGCGCTGGAGCGGCGCGCGCGACGACGCACGCGACGCGACCACCACGGGCGGCGCGACCGCCCACACGCCAGCGAGGTCACCATGCGCGGACTGCCTCTCCATGTCTCCTTCGCCACCCTGTCCCTCGGCCTCGTCGGCGCCCTGGCGCCGGCCGCTTCGGCGCACGGCCACCATCGCCACGACTACGACCAGGTCGGGAGCGGGGCCTTCATCCAGGCGGACTTCGGCTTCGGCTACGGCATGATGTCGGCCTTCGACGGCGTCGACATGGACGGCACCGCGCTCACGCTGTCGGGCGCCATCGGCACCATGGCCTCGGACTTCGTCGGGCTCGAGGCCGCGGCCTGGGGCAGCTTCATCCTCCACCCCGGCGTCGAGCTCGGCATCTTCGACGCGACCGCGACCGGCGACGCCACCTGCGCCGTCGGCGGCGCCGGTCCGGGCGTCATCGTCCGCGTGGGCCCCTTCTGGGGCTCGTTCGCGGTCGGGCTCAGCTTCGGCGCCGTGGCGTCGCCGGTCGTGAGCGACGACTTCGGCAAGCACGAGACCCGCTCCGACGGCGCCGGCCTCGGCTTCCGCACCGCGCTCGGCGGCGACCTCGACGTGGGCGAGCGCGTCGGCCTCGGCCTCGGCCTCGCGTTCACGTTCGCCAGTATGCCGCTCCACGACGAGGACATGTGGGGGACCTTCTTCGGCGTCGGGCTCGTGACCGACCTGACGTTCGACTGATTCGGCCCTCCGCGCGCTGCGGGCAAACCACTATGGGCCGGCGGCCGGATATCCGTAGCTGTGCCGAGGTCGCGCGCACTTCGGGCCGCGACGCAACCCCCACAGGAGAGCTCGCATGACTGCCACCGCCTACCCCCAGCGCCCGAATGCCGCGCACGAAGCCTATGTCGTCCAGGAGCGCGTCGTCGCTCGCCCCATCACTCCGCGAGTGAGCTGGGCGGCGATCGCCGCCGGCACGGTTTCGGCGCTCGGCATGTGGATCCTTCTCTATACGCTGGGCGTCGCGCTCGGCCTCTCGAACGTGACGCCCGGCGATCGCGGCAGCGTCGACACCGCGGCCACCATCGGTGGCATCTGGGGCCTGGTCGCGCCGCTCGTGGCGCTGTTCATCGGCGGCTTCGTCGCCGGTCGCGTGGCCGGTCCGGTCACCAAGCTGACGGGCTCGCTGCACGGCCTCGCCATGTGGGGCATCACCGCCATCGGCGGCGTCTGGATCGTCTCGATGCTGGTCGGCACCGTGGCCACGGGCGCGGCGCAGGGCATCGGCGCCGTCGCCAGCACCGTGGGCGACAACATCAGCATCAACTCGACCGACGCCCTCGGTCCGGTGAACGCGCGCCTCCAGGAGGCGGGCCAGCCCGTCATCACGCCGGAGCAGTTCCGCGCCGCCACCAACGACGTCGTGGCCCAGGCCGTGCGCGAGGGTCGCGTCGACCAGGCCATGGTCGTGACCGCGCTCGACCAGCAGACCTCGCTGTCGCGCGCCGACGCCGAGGCGGTCGCGAACCGCGTCGTCGCGCAGTACGAGGCCGCCAGGTCGCGCGCCTCGTACGAGGCGATGGTCGCCGCCGAGAAGACCGGCGCTGCCATGTGGGCCCTCTTCGCCGCCCTCCTCGCCGGCCTGGTGGCCTCGATGGCGGGCGCGCTCCTGGCCGTGACGCGCGTCCAGCGTGACCGCGCCGAGGTCCCCATCGCCGTCGACCCGGCGATGCGCCCGGCCACCCGCAACGAGGCGGTCGTCATCCGCTGAGCGCGACGCCGCGCCGGCCGGTCACTCCGCGAAGCGGACCCGGCCGTCGCTGGCGACCTCGACGTCGGGGTTCACGAGCACGCTGTCGGCGCCGACCCAGCGGGCGTGGACGCGGAAGACGCGCGAGCAGGAGGCGTCGCCGTCGCACGGGTCGGCGACGTCGACCGTCAGCGGCAGGCCGGCGTCGGCGACGAAGGCGACGGCCAGCTGCCGATCGGTGCGGGCGTCGAAGAGCGCGAGCTCGAGCGTGCCGCCGGGGCAGGGACGTCGCGCTCGACGGCGTCGAGGACGACCGGCACCTGGATGCTGAGCGTCGAGGCGCGCTCGAGCTCGACAGCGACGGTCCAGTTGACCTCGTTCTTCGGGGCGAGGCGCGCCTCGTGGAGGGCGGCCGCGTCGTCGGGCACGAAGCCGACGTCGAGCTGGGCCATGTCGTCGCAGGCGGCGATGGCGAGCGCGCCGAGCGAGAGGGCGACGACGGTCTTGAGCGAGGGGGTGAGCGCGAGCATGCCGGGCTCCAGAGCAACGCCCGTGCCGAGGGCCGCGGGCCCGCGCAATGGCGGCGCGGCGCGCCTCGCGGGCGCGGCTCGGGCGCGCGCCGCAAGGGCGCTACGGTCGCGCCTGCGGTAGCGACGGTAGCCGGCTCCAGCGCTCGCGCTCGCGTCGATTCGCGAGCGGCGTTTACTTCGCGCCGGCATCGGCTCCCATGGAGGTCTTCCCCGTCAGGAGCACCCCCATGCCGCGCTCGTCCTTCCTTCGCTCGTCCTTCCTGCGTTCGTCCGTCCTTCGTTCGTCCCTGCTCGCGCTCGCCGCCAGCGCCTCCGTCACGGCCTGCGGCACCGCCCCGGTGGCCAGCCGCTTCGACGTCCCCGCGCCGCCCGACGCGCTCGTCGACGAGGTCCAGCAGGCCATCGTCGCCGACGGCCTCGAGGTCGCCAGCGTCGACGCTCGCCTCGGCGTCGTGCGCAGCGTCTGGACCACCATCCCGGACGGCAACGTGTCGACCGCCACGCATCGCCGCTACACGGTCCTCCTCAAGGCCAGCCAGGCCGGCACCCAGGCGCTCGTGCGCGGCGAGTTCAAGTCCTGCACCTACACCGCGCCGCCGGGCTCGGTGCAGACCACGACGCAGTGCCAGAGCACCGGCTATCGCTCGGGGATCTGCCAGACGACCGAGCAACAGTCCGAGGTCGTGTGCGAGCCGGTCGACGCCATCTTCCCCGACGACCAGCAGGACCTCGACGCCTTCGCGGCCCATGTGCGCGAGGCCCTCGGCGTCGCTCCCGCCCCGGCGCCGGCGACCACCAGCGCGACCAGCGCGCGCTGAGGCTTTACCGCGGCGGCCCAATCGCGCTAAGCGCCCGGGCGATGGCCTCCCCCGAACCCGACCTCGCCCACCTCGCGCGCCTCGCGCGTCTGGCGCTCGACCCGGCCGAGCTCGCCTCGCTCGGCGCCGATCTCCGCAAGATCCTCGACTACGTGGCGCAGCTCGAGGCGCTCGACCTGACCGGCGTCGCCCCGATGGTGCACCCCTTGCCCTTCGAGGCGCCGTTCCGCGCGGATGCGCCGGCGCCGCCGCTCGACCGCGAGGTCGCGCTGGCGGCCTCGGCCCAGCACGACGGCCAGTCCTTCATCGTGCCGCGGGTGCTGTGATGGACGCCTCCGAAGTCCAGGCCGACGGCCTCCCCGACACCATCGCCGGCGCCGCCCAGATGCTGGCCTCGCGCATGCTCTCGGCCGAGGAGCTCACGGCCGGGCACCTCCGCCGCATCGCCGCGCGCGACGGCGAGCTCGGCGCCTTCCTGGCGCTCGACGCCGAGCGCGCGCTGGCCGACGCCCGCGCGATCGACGCGCGCCATCATCGCGGCGAGGTCCTCGGGCCGCTGGCCGGCATCCCCATCGCGGTGAAGGACCAGATCTGCACGCAGGGTCTCGTCACGACCGCGGGCTCGAAGATCCTGGCCGGCTGGGTGCCGCCCTACGACGCCACCGTCATCGCGCGGCTCCGCGCGGCCGGCGCCATCATCCTCGGCAAGACCAACCAGGACGAGCTCGCCATGGGCAGCTCGACCGAGGCCTCGCCGTTTCGCGTCACGCGCAACCCGTGGGCGCGCGACCGCGTCCCGGGCGGCTCGTCGGGCGGCTCGGCGGCGGCGGTCGCGGCCGGCCTGGCGCTCGGCGCGCTCGGCACCGACACCGGCGGCTCGGTGCGCCAGCCGGCGAGCTTCTGCGGCCTCGTCGGCCTGAAGCCGACGTACGGTCGCGTGTCGCGCTACGGCGCCATCGCCTACGCCTCCTCGTTCGATCAGATCGGACCGCTCGCCCGCACCGCCGAGGACGCGGCCCTCCTCTACGGCGTCATCGCCGGGCAGGACCCGCTCGACGCCACGACGCACCCGGCCCCCGTCCAGACTGGCGCGCCCTTCGCGCCGGCCGGCGTGCGCGGCATGAAGATCGGCGTCCCGAGCGAGTACCTCGAGGACGGCGTGAGCCCCGACGTCGGCGCCGCCGTGGCCGCCGCGCTGGCGACGCTGGCCCAGCTCGGCGCGAGCGTCGTGCCGGTGACGCTGCCGCACACGAAGTACGCCGTCGCGGTCTACTACCTCCTCGCGACGGCCGAGGCCTCGTCGAACCTCGCGCGCTTCGACGGCCTGCGCTACGGCCCGCGCTCGACCCAGGCCGTGGCCGACATCGCCGAGCTCTACGCCAAGACGCGCGCCGAGGGCTTCGGGCCCGAGGTGCGCCGCCGCATCATCCTCGGCACCTTCGCGCTGTCGTCGGGCTACTACGACGCCTACTACGAGCGCGCACAGAAGGTGCGGACGCTCATCCGCCGCGACTTCGATCAGGCGTTCTCCGAGGTCGACCTCATCGCCGCGCCGACCTCGCCCTTCACCGCCTTCCCGCTCGGCGCCCGGACTGCCGAGAAGACGGCGGACCCGCTGGCCATGTACCTGGCCGACGTCTTCACGGTGCCGTCGTCGCTCGCCGGCAACACCGCCATCTCCGTCCCCGCCGGCTTCGATCGCGACGGCCTGCCCATCGGCCTCCAGCTCATCGCGCCGCCGCTCGCCGAGGACCGCCTCTTCAGCGCGGCGCACGCCTTCGAGCAGGTCACCGACTTCCATCGCCAGCGCCCGCCGACGCTCGGGGAGGACCCGCGATGAGCCCCGCCGACACCGCCTGGGAGACCATCATCGGCCTCGAGGTCCACGCCCAGCTGAAGACGAAGACCAAGCTCTTCTCGGCCTGCCCGGTGGCCGGCGGCTCGACCGCCGACCTGGCGCCCAACACCTTCATCGACCCGCTGACGCTCGGCCTGCCGGGGACCCTGCCGGTGCCGAACCGCGAGGCCATCGCGCTGGCCATCAAGCTCGGCCTGGCGATGGGCTCGACCATCGATCGCGCGAGCCGCTTCGCGAGGAAGCACTACTTCTACCCCGACCTGCCCAAGGGCTATCAGATCAGCCAGTACGAGGCGCCGATCTGCCAGGGCGGGAGCCTCACCATCAACGCCACGCGCGTGCGGCTGCGCCGCATCCACCTGGAAGAAGACGCCGGCAAGACCAGCCACGACGGGCGTCGCAACGAGTCGGCCGTCGACTACAACCGCGCCGGCGTGCCGCTCTGCGAGATCGTGTCGGAGCCCGACCTGCGCTCGGCCGAGGACGCCGTCGCCTACCTGCGCGCGCTGCACCGCCTCGTGACCTGGCTCGAGGTGTGCGACGGCGACATGGAGGCCGGCAACTTCCGCTGCGACGTGAACGTGTCGCTCCGGCGGGTCGGCGCGACCGAGCTCGGCACGCGCACCGAGATCAAGAACGTCAACTCGTTCCGCTTCGTGGCACTGGCCATCCAGAGCGAGGTCGAGCGCCAGCGCCGGATCCTCGAGTCGGGCGGGTCGGTCGTGCAGGAGACGCGCGGCTTCGACGAGGCCACGGGCCAGACGAAGTCGCAGCGCGGCAAGGAAGACGCGCACGACTATCGCTACTTCCCCGACCCCGATCTGATGGTGGTCCACGTCGCCGAGGCCGACATCCAGGCCATCGCCGCCGCGCTGCCCGAGCTGCCGCAGGCGCGCGCCCAGCGTTTCCAGGAGGCGCTCGCGCTGTCGGCCTACGACGCCGAGGTGCTGACCCAGAGCCGCACGCGCGCCGACTACTTCGAGGCCGTCCTCGCGGCCGGCGCCGATCCGAAGACCACCGCCAACTGGATCGCCAACGACCTCCTCGGCGCGCTCGCCAAGGAGGGGCATGGGGAAGGCAAGGACCTTGACCAATCGCCGGTGACCCCGTCCGCGCTGGCCGAGCTGGTGCGCCTCATCCAGGCCGGCACGCTCAGCAGCAAGATGGGGAAGGACGCGCTCCAGGCCATGCTGGCGACCGGCGTCACGGCCGGCGACTGGCTGGCGAAGCACGGCGCGCAGGTGTCCGACACGGCCGTCATCCAGGCCGCGGTCGACGAGGTGCTGACGAAGCACGCGGCGCAGGTCGAGCAGGTCCTCGGCGGCCAGACCAAGGTCATGGGCTTCCTCACCGGCCAGGTCATGAAGGCCATGGCCGGCAAGGCCAACCCGCAGCTCGTCCAGTCGATCCTCAGCGCGAGCCTGGAGCGGAAGCGGGAGGGCAAGTGACCCGCGCGCGCGCAGCGACCGACGTGGGCGTGGTGCCGATCCGCCGGACCGCCGACGGCACGGTCGAGATCCTCGACCAGCGCAAGCTCCCCTTCGAGGAGGTGTGGATCCCCTGCACCACCGTCGACGAGGTCTGGCTCGCCATCCACTACATGGCCATCCGCGGCGCGCCGGCGATCGGCGTCGCGGCCGGCATGGGCATGGCGCTCGGCGCCCGCGCGCTGCCGCGCGACGAGCGCTTCGCGGCCGCCTTCGAGCGCCTCGCTGACCACCTCGTGTCGGCGCGTCCGACGGCGGTGAACCTGGCCTGGGCGGTGGATCGCATGCGCCGCACGCTCGCCCGCATGACGGCCGAGGCGGCGCCGATCGACGCCATCCTCGCCGCGCTCGATCTCGACGCGCTGGCCATCGCGATGGAGGACCTGGCCCAGAACCGCGCCATCGGCGCGCACGGCGTGCCGCTGCTCCCGCCCGCGCCGGCGCACCGGCCGCTCCGGATCCTGACCCACTGCAACACCGGCAGCCTGGCCACGGCCGGCTGGGGCACGGCGCTCGGCATCATCCGCAGCGCCTGGGAGGCGGGGGTGAGCCTCGAGGTCTACGCCGACGAGACGCGCCCCTACCTCCAGGGCGCGCGCCTCACGGCCTGGGAGCTCCAGCAGGACGGCATCCCGGTGACGCTCATCCCCGACGTCGCGGCCGGCTACCTCATGCGCCAGGGCGAGCTCGACGTGGCCATCGTCGGCGCCGATCGCATCGCCCGGAACGGCGACACCGCCAACAAGATCGGGACCTACACCGTGGCCGTCCTGTGCGCCCGCCACGGCCTTCCTTTCTATGTGGCCGCGCCGACGACGACGCTCGACCTGACGATCCCCGACGGCAGCCACATCCCGATCGAGGAGCGTCCGGCCAAGGAGGTCCTCGAGGTCTTCGGGCGCCGCATCGCCCCCGAGGTGCCGGTGCGAAACCCGTCGTTCGACGTCACCCCGGGCGAGCTGGTGACGGCCATCGTGACCGAGCACGGGGCGGCTCGGGCGCCTTACTCGGAGAGCTTGCCGGCGCTCGCACCGGCCGCTCCGGCGGCCCGATCTTTCGCTTGACAGCCTGACCCGACCTCCCTAGGTTCCCGCCTCCCGTGGAGGGCAGCATGTACGCAGTGATCAAGACCGGTGGAAAGCAGTACCGGGTGGAACAAGGCACCGTCCAGGCGTTCGAGCGCCTCGATGGGGACACCGGATCGACCGTGACGTTCGGCGAGGTGCTCCTCATCGGCGGCGACGCCATGAAGATCGGGACCCCGGTCGTCAAGGGCGCGAGCGTCACCGGCACGATCGTCGAGCAAGGCCGGGCCAAGAAGGTCTTCATCTTCAAGTTCCGCCGCCGCAAGAACTACAAGCGCAAGAAGGGCCACCGCCAGTACTTCACGCGCATCCGCATCGACTCGATCGCGGCCTGAGACAGGCCCGCGGGACCGCCGCCGGAAAGTCGTTCGGCGGTCTCAACAAGAGGACAGCACCATGGCTCACAAGAAAGGACAGGGCAGCTCCCGCAACGGCCGTGACTCCAACGGCCAGCGCCGTGGCACCAAGGCCTACGGCGGCGAGTTCGTGACCGCTGGCAGCATCATCGTGCGCCAGGTCGGAACCGTCATCCACCCCGGCAAGAACGTCGGCCTCGGCCGCGACTTCACGCTGTTCGCGACGAGCGATGGCCACGTGGCCTTCGTGACGAACAAGTTCGGCAAGAAGTGCGCGTCGATCGTGCCGGCCGCGAACTGAGGCTCTGAACGCTCGCGTCCGGGACTCTCGGACGCGGGCTCGCAGACCTCTCTGGTGATATCCCAATGCAGTTCGTCGACGAAGCCGTCATCGAAGTGACTGGCGGACACGGCGGCGCTGGGTGCATCAGCTTCCGCCGCGAGGCCCACGTGCCCCTCGGCGGCCCCGATGGCGGGGATGGTGGACGTGGTGGCGATGTCATCGCCGTCGCCGACACCGGCGTCGGCACGCTGATGGACCACCGCTACAAGCGGTACTATCGCGGCACCGACGGCGCCTACGGCCAGGGCGCCAAGAAGACCGGCCGCGACGCCGAGTCCATCATCGTGCCGGTCCCGGTCGGCACGCAGATCATGGACGAGGACACGGGCGACCTGCTCTTCGACCTCGACGAGCCGGGCAAGCAGGCCGTGCTCGCGCAGGGCGGCAAGGGCGGCCTCGGCAACACCCACTTCACGACGCCCACCCGCCAGGCGCCGCGCATCGCGCAGCCCGGCCTGGAAGGCGAGCATCGCAAGCTGCGGCTGAACCTCAAGCTGGTGGCCGACGTGGGCGTCATCGGCCTGCCCAACGCCGGCAAGAGCACGCTCTTGCGCGCGCTGACGAACAGCCAGGCCAAGGTCGGCGACTATCCCTTCACGACGCTGGTGCCGAACCTCGGCGTCTATCGCCGCTACGAGCGCGACATCGTGCTGGCCGACATCCCCGGCCTCATCGAGGGCGCCCACGACGGCGCCGGTCTCGGCGATCGCTTCCTCAAGCACGTCGAGCGCACGCGCGTCCTCATCCACCTCGTCTCGCTCTCGCCCGACGCGAAGGATCCCCTCGAGGCCTATCGCATCGTCAACGAGGAGCTGGCCGCCTGGTCGCCCGAGCTGGCGGCCTACCCGCAGATCGTGGTGCTCAACAAGGTCGACCTCATCACCGAGGACGACGAGCGCCAGCTATGGCGGGACGAGTTCGCCAAGATCGGCGTCCACGAGCTCTACTTCGCCTCGGGCCTCGCCCGCGAGGGCGTCCACCAGCTCATGGCGATCGTCGCGCGCTACCTGTCGCTGGCCGAGCAGGCCACGCCGGTGCCCGGCTCCTGGTCGCCGCTGGACTGAGTCGACTGGCGGGTCGCGTCCCCGCCGACCCCCGCCGACCGCAGCCCTCGACCGCGAGCGACGGGCTTCGCAAATGGCGGCGCGGCGGGTCCAATAGGGTGCGTCTCGCGCGCGCGTGCGCGGCTCGCCCGCGCGGCGACTCGGCCTGACGCCTGCCGGACGCGGCGTCGAGCCGGCCCCGAATCGGCCCTCATCCGCCCCCGATCCGGCTCCGATCCGCCCCCGATCCGGGAACCTCCACGACATCAACGGCCTTCAATCCTCGGCCCGATTGCTGTAGAAGACCCTGGGCAAAAGTTGTTCGTCCGGGCAACACAGGGGAAGAAAGCATATCCCCTGGCGCCGCATACGAGGTCGGTCCATGAGACAGCGCTTCTCCTTCCATCCGCTCGCCGTGCCGCTGCTCGCCCTGACCTTGGGAGGTCTCGCGGCGAGCGCGTGGGCCGCGGACCCGGAGCCGGGTGACCCGACCTCACCGCCCGCCGATGGCCCGGCGCCCGCCCCGCCGCCAGGACCGACCGGCCCGGCCGGGCCGCTGCTCGGCACGCCCGGCGTCGTCGGCGCGCCCGCGGCGCCGGCCGACGACATCCACGACTTCCAGCTGCGCGAGCTCGAAGAGAAGGTGCTCGGCCTGAAGGAGAAGGTGTTCCGCGCCAAGACGCGCCTCCTGCTGCTCAAGGAGCGCCTCCTCAACGACGTCATCGCCGAGGCCAAGGTCGTGGTCTTCCACGAGAACGACATGGGCTCGAGCTTCAAGCCGGTGCAGGTGCTCTATCACCTCGACGGCGAGAAGATCTATTTCGCCGACGACTCCTCGAAGCTCCTCGACGAGCAGCAGACCATCGAGATCTTCAACCAGAACATGGTGCCCGGCAACCACGTGCTGGCGGTCGAGATGGTCTATCGCGGCGACTCGGCGGTCTTCGCCTACCTCAAGGACTACCTCTTCAAGCTGCGCGCGAGCTACACGTTCTACGCCACCAAGGGCAAGATCACGACGGTCCGCGCCATCGGCTACCAGAAGGGCGACATCACCTACGACCTGCGTGAGCGGCCCTCGATCACCTTCGACGTGAAGCAGGTGAGCTACACCAACGAAGAGGTCCAGGTCATCACGCCGCCCGGCACGCCCGCCGTCCCCGGCACTCCGGCCACGCCGCCCGGCGACGCCCCGGCGAAGCCCGAGGAGACGCCGTGACCCGAGCTCTGGGGGCATGCGTCGCGCTGGTCGGGCTCCTGAGCGGCTCGATGGCGCACGCCGGCGAAGGCGGGCCGAAGAAGTACGGCTCGCAGATCGCCAACCTCGAGGCCGCGGCCGACCGCCTGGTGCGGGAGTTCGCGAACCCGCTGGCCATCGTGCGCAAGTTCCCGAACCAGCGCCGGCTCATCGACGCGCGCGTCTTCTACGAGCTCGGCCAGTTCGAGAACGCCGCCATGCTGCTCATCGACGTCATGGAGCGGCCCGACTTCCAGGGCGACCTCGAGTACGACGCGACCGAGCTGCTCTTGGGCGAGTGCCTGCTGAAGATCGACAACCCGCGCGCCGCGCACGACCACTTCCTGCGCGTGGCGCAGGGCTCGCGCGACCCCATCCTGGCCGAAGAGGCGCGCCTCAACCTGCTCGAGTCGGCGCTCACCGACGGCTCGCCCGAGACCATCAAGACCGCCATCTCCGAGCTCGGGCAGAACGTCAGCTCCGACCGCACGCGCTACGGCCTCGGCAAGGCCTACATCCGACTCGACGAGCCCGACAACGCCATCACCTGGCTCCAGGTCATCCCGCCGCAGAGCGAGCTCTACACCAAGGCGCGCTTCTACATCGGCGCGGCCTACTCGGCGAAGGGGCAGTACGACCTGGCGCTCGAGGTGTTCCGGAACCTCACCCAGGTGAAGGGCGACGAGCCCGACATGCAGGAGCTGCGCGACCAGGCGTGGCTCGCGGTGGCGCGGCTCCTCGTGCAGCGCGGCAACATCGAGCTGGCGCTGACGAGCTATCAGAACATCGGCCGCCACAGCGTGCACTACGAAGAGGCGCTGTACGAGATGTCCTGGGCCTACATCAACCAGGAGAAGTACGACAAGGCGCTGCAGACGGTCGAGGTGCTGCTGCTCACCGTGAGCGACCCGCAGGTCGACATCGACGCGCACGTCTTGCGCGGGCAGCTGAACGTCATGCTCAACGACTACGACGAGGCGCTGGCCAGCTACCAGACCATCGTCGATCGCTTCGCGCCCATCCGCAACGAGCTCGCGCGCTTCACCAAGAACCCCGACGACGTGCAGAAGTACTTCAAGTGGCTGCTGGCGCGGAAGGGCGAGCTCGGCGCGCTGCAGAGCCCGCTCTCGGTCGAGACCGTGAAGTGGCTCGAGTCGACGGCCGACTTCTCGCGCGTGGCCGGCGTCTTCGACCGCATCGCCGGCGAGCGCGAGGACATCAAGACGGCGCACGCCATCGGCGTCGAGCTCGAGCAGATCCTCTCGGCCAAGAACCGGGTCGAGATGTTCCCCGATCTCCGCGACGGCTGGTCGCAGGCGCTGGTGCTCGAGAACCGGCTGGTGCTGCTGGCCGGCGAGATGCTCGACCAGCAGTCGGCGTCCGTCGAGGGGCGGCTGGCCGGCGGCGACGTGCAGGAGCACAAGGAGCTCGTCGAGTATCGGCGCCACTTGGAAGAGCAAGCCTCGGCGCTGCCGAAGACCTTCGAGGCCTACGAGAAGCGGCAGGCCGACGTGTCCATCCGCTACCGCGAGCTCGAGCGGAAGAACTTCTTCGTCGAGCAGGGGCTGGCCGACGTGCAGCGCCAGCTCATCGCCGTCGAGAAGTTCCTGAACCAGAAGCAGTACGCCGACACGCCGCAGAACGAGAAGCTGTCGCCCGAGCGCGAGACCGGGCTGCGCACCGACATCGAGGCCGAGAAGGCGGAGCTCCAGGGGATGTACGACGAGCTCACCGGGCTGAAGCGCGAGATCCAGCTGGCGCTGAAGTCGGTCGGTACCGGCGACGAGGCGAGCCAGGGCGAGCAGGGCCTGAAGGCGCAGCTGCTGCAGGCGCTGGCGCACGAGGGCCAGTTCTACGACCGCGTCGGCGCGCGGCTCGGCGGCACGCTGTCGAAGGACTTCGGCCAGTACAGCGACCTCCGGTCGCGCATCGCGCTGGCGGTGACCAACCTCGACGGCGTCATCGGCGCCATCGATCGCGAGGTCGGCACGAAGACGGGCGAGCTCGTCGACCTCGTGCGCCACGAGATCGAGAACCTCGAGGCGTACAACGTCGACGTGCAGGGCTTCGACCGCGACGGCCGCCAGATCGCCTCGCGCCTCGGCGACGAGTTCTTCAAGCGCGCCGCCGTGCGCATGGACCGCGTGGTGCTCGAGGCCGACGTCGGCCTGCTCGACGTCATGTGGGCGCGGAAGCAGGACAAGACGGCCGAGCTCGGGCGCCTGAGCGACGAGCGCAACAAGCGCTTGAAGCAGCTCACGCAGGACCTCGAGTCGATCAAGGAAGGCGCGGCCAACGAGTCGGCCGAGAAGAAGCAGGTCGAGGACGACGAGGCCACGCCGCCGGGCACGCCGCTCGAGGAGAAGACGCCATGAGGCGGCTCGTCTCGCGCGCGCTCGCGTTGGTTCTGACCCTGGCGCTGCCGCTCGGCGCGCTCGCCGCCGAGCCGCGTCCGACGCCGACCCCGGCCGGTCCCGGCGCGCCGCCGGCGCCGGCTCCGACCCCCGGCCCGGCCACGCCCGCGGCCCCTCCGGCCACACCTCCGGCCGGCCCCGCGACGCCGCCGGGCACGCCGCCCGCCACGCCGCCGGGCGGTCCCGCGGCTGCCCCCGCGACCGCGCCCGAGGCCCAGCGCGCCGCGCAGGCGCGAGCGCTCGTGGCCAGCGTGACCGAGATCGGCCAGTGCAAGCGCGAGCGCTTGTCGATGACCGAGGAGACCAAGAAGAAGACCGACGACATGGCCCAGCTCGCGCCCGAGCGGGCCGAGTTCCAGAAGGTCGCCGATCGCTTCTACGAGGTCGCCGACGAGTATCGGCAAGAGGTGCAGGACCTCCTCGAGAGCTCGTTCAAGGACCGCATGGCGGGCGTCAACGAGCGCTTCGACAAGCAGTCGAACCAGGTCGAGCTCACCGAGCGCGAGCGCCGCAACGACGCCATCAAGCAGTTCGAGCGCTTCATCGAGAAGTACCCGAAGGAGGAGCAGTACACCCCCGACGCCATGTTCCGGCTGGCCGAGCTCTACTACGAGCGCAGCGCCGTCGACTACGAGGAGGCGTCGAAGAGCTACAACGAGCAGAAGGCGCTCTACGACCGCGGCAAGATCCCCGAGAAGCCGAAGGCGCCGGTCCGCAACTACGCCGACATCGTCAACACCTACCTGACGCTGATCCAGCGCTTCGGCGAAACCTACCGCTACGCCGACGCGGTGTACTACCTGCTGGGCTACGTGCAGGAGGAGAGCGAGGACGACGTCGCGTCGCGGAAGACCTGGATGCAGCTCGTCGAGAAGTACCCGAAGAGCGAGTACGCGCCCGAGGTGTGGCTGCGCGTCGGCGAGTCGCACTTCGACTACGGCGAGTACCAGGAGGCGGCCGCGGCCTACGAGAAGGCGCTCGCGTACACGGAGAGCCGCTTCTACGACAAGGCGCTCTACAAGCTCGCCTGGACCTACTTCCAGATGTACGACTACGACAAGGCGATCCGGTCCTTCAAGGACCTCATCGCCTGGTACGACGCGCACAAGGACGACAAGAGCGCGACGGCGTCGGCGCTCCGCGAAGAGGCCATCGACTACCTCGCGCGCTCGCTGGCCGAGGACGACTGGGACCACGACGGCGAGGACGATCCCGGCCGCGGCGTGGCGCGCGCGATGGCCTACCTGCAGGGCGGCACGCAGTGGGAGGCCGACATCATCGAGCGCTACGCCGAGGTGCTCTACGAGCTCCACGACGTCCGGAAGTACGCCGAGTCGATCCAGGTCTACCAGGGCCTCATCAACTCGAACCCGACGGCCTTGCGCGCGGTCGAGTACCAGCAGCGCATCATCCGCACCTACGACGTCTTGCGCGACATCGCCTCGGCCACGCGCGAGCGGCAGCGGCTGGCCGAGATGTTCGCGCCGAAGAGCGCCTGGGCGCTCGCCAACGCGGCCGAGGCCAAGCGCATCGCCGAGGCCAGCGAGACGGTCGAGCTCGAGATGCGGCGGCGCGCGCTGTCGCTCCACCAGCACGCCCAGGAGCTGAAGACCGAGGCCAAGACCGAGAACAAGCCCGAGCTCCTCGACGAGGCACTCGAGAGCTACCGCCTCGCGGCCAAGGCCTATCGCGACTACCTGACGCAGTACCCGAGCGAGCCGCCGTCCTACGAGATGCGCTTCTACCTCGCCGAGACCCTCTACTACTCGAACCAGTTCAAGGAGGCCGCGGCGGCCTACCTCGAGGTGGCGAGCGATCCCTACCAGGGCAAGTTCCGCGAGCCGGCGGCGTGGAGCGCGGTGAAGGCCTACGAGAAGATCCTCGTGGCCGCGGTCGACGACAAGAAGATCCCCGAGAAGGCCAACCCGTCGAAGCCGTGGTCGCCCGAGGAGACGCCCGAGGCCGACCAGGGCAACGACACCAAGCGCTTCCAGGCCGAGCCCTACCCGCAGGAGGTCACCGACTGGCTCGCCTCGGTCGACTTCTTCGTGCTGCGCGACATCCAGCACGAGGGCAGCGTCAAGCCGCAGGCGGCCTTCGCCTACCAGGCGGCGACCCTCGCCATGCGCTTCAAGGACTACGACGACGCGCGCGAGCGCTTCCGCCAGGTGGTGGCCTGCTTCCCCGACGACGACCTCGCCGCCAACGCCATGGCCAACATCCTCAACATGTATCGCGACGAGAACGACCTCGCGAACCTCGAGCGCTGGGCCACCATCGCCGACCGCGTGCAGCTCGGAAACCCCGAGATCATGGATAAAATCAAGAAGCGCATCCAGGTGTTCAAGCTGGGTGCGCAGTTCCAGCGGGCCGAGAGCCTGCTCGCCGCCGGCAAGCACCTCGAGGCCGCCAAGGAGTTCGAGCGCCTGGCCGACCAGAACCAGGACGCCAAGTTCCTCGACAAGGCCTACTACAACGCCGCCATGGCCTACAAAGAGGTCAAGTACTACGACTCGGCGGCGCGCATCTTCGAGAAGCTCGTCAACGACCCGCGCTTCGCCAAGAGCGACTTCAAGACCGAGTCGGTCTTCGAGCTGGCCGAGAACTACAAGCTGTTCTTCAACTTCGACAAGGCCGTCGAGACCTACTTCCTCTACCTCCAGCGCACCGACGGCACGACCGAGCCGAACCGGCCCTACGCGCTCTACACCGCGGCCCGCCTGCAGGAGTACGCCGGCAACCTGAAGCCCGCGGCCCAGACCTACGAGCGCTACGCCGACACCTTCAAGGACCGCGACGATGCGGCCAACGCGCTCTTCCGCGCCGCCGAGCTCTACGACAAGCTGAACGAGCGCGACGCGCAGCGCCGCTCGCTGAACGCCTTCATCACGCGCTTCTCCGAGAACCAGGGCATGGGCGCGCGCGTGGTCGAGGCGATGATGCGCCTCGCCGATCTGGCGGCCTTCCAGAACAAGCCGCGCGACGCGGCCAAGCTCTACAACGACGTCCTCCGCGAGTACCAGGCGCGCGGCTTCCAGCCCGGCACGCCGACCGCGGCGCTGGCGGCCAAGGCCAAGTTCATGCTGGTCGAGCAGAGCTTCGCCGACTACGTGAAGATCAAGCTCACCGGCGGCAGCCAGAAGAAGATGACGGCCGACCTCGCGCGCAAGAAGAAGATGCTCGAGGAACTCGACCTCTCGTACAGCGAGGTCATCCCCTACAAGTCGCTCGACTGGACCATCGCCGCCTTCTTCCGCCTGGGCGACCTCTACCGCGACTTCGCCAACACGCTCTACAAGGCGCCGCAGCCGACCGGCCTCTCCGACGAGGAGCTCGAGATCTTCACCAACACCGTCGAGGACGAGGGCCTGAAGTACGAGAACATCGCCATCGAGCGCTTCGAGCGCACCGTGAACGAGTCGCGGCGCCTGAAGGTCACGACCGAGTGGGCGACGAAGGCGCTCGAGGCCATCAACGGCTACAAGCCGAAGGACTACCCGCTCTACAAGGAGACCAAGCGGCGGCCGACCTTCGAGCCGAAGTTCGGCATCGACGCGCGCACCGAGGGCGTGAAGTCCGACGTCGCCGCACCGCCCGCACCCGCGCCCGGAGGTGGGCCTTGAGCGCCGTGCTCCGAGGCCTTGCGACGGTGGTCGCGCTGGCGCTCGTCGCGACGAGCGCGCGCGCGGCCGATCCCGATCGCTCGAAGCAGCTGGCCCAGCAGTCGATCGACCTGCTCGAGCAGGGCGACCTCGGCGGCGCCGAGGCCAAGGCCCAGCAGGCGCTCGAGGCCGACCGCACGAACCCCGACGCCAACACCGCCATGGGCCGCCTCAAGCTCCTGCGCGGCGACCTGCCGGCGGCGCTGAACGCGGCCAACGTCGCGCTCGGGAAGGACAAGACCCACGCCGGCGCGCTCATCCTGCTGGTGCGCGTGCAGGCCATCCAGGAGGTCCCCGACAGCGCGGTGACCAAGCTCGGCGAGCTGGCCAACACCTACCGCGACAACGTCGGCGTGCAGCTCGCGTACGGCGAGGCGCAGCTCGCGGCCAAGAAGTGGGACGGCGCGGCGGCCGCGGCGACGCGCGTCTTGAAGCTCCAGGAGACGTCGGTCGCGGCCATGAAGGTGCTGGCGCGCAGCTACCTCGGGCTCGAGCGGCCGGTGACGGCCGAGTCGGTGCTGGCGCGCGCGCTCGAGCTCGAGCGCGATCCCGAGGCGCTCGCGCTGCTGGCGGGCATCCGCTACCACGACAAGCAGCTCGTCGAAGCGCGCGTGCTGCTCGAGGAGGCGGTCGGCAAGCGGCCCGGCTACGTCGAGGCGCTGAACGCGCTCGGCTGCATCTACGTCGCGGTGCAGAACTGGGAGTCGGCCAACGACGTCCTGCAGCGGGCGATCGCGCTGGCGCCGAACTTCTACGAGGCCTGGCTCGACATCGGCTCGGCCCAGCGCGGGGCCGGCCAGTTCGAGGCGGCCGAGCAGAGCTGGAAGAAAGTCCTGGCGCTCCAGCCCAAGGTTGCCGACGCCTACTACAACCTCGGCGTGCTCTACCTCGAGAACGAGATGCCCAAGCGCGATCGGATCCAGCAATTGACTGACGCCGTCAATGCGTTCAACGCTTACAAGCGCGGCGGCGGCCAGGACGCGCAGAGCGACAAGTACGTCGACGAAGCTCGCCTCCTCATCAAGCAGGAGACCGAGCGCCGGAACGAAGAGCTGAAAGGGCCCCCGAAGGACGGGGGCGGCGGAGACAACAAATGAGCAAGTCAGGGCAGCCTTCTCCGTCGAAGGGCGAGCGCGCTTCGCCCGCCATGGCCCTTCGCCTCCGAAGGCCTTCTGACTTGATCAGGCTCACGGCAGCGCTCGTGATGATGGCGATGGCCTCGGCGCCCGCGCTGGCGGCCGATCCGACGCCGCCCGGCAAGGGCCCGCCCAAGGTCATCGAGCTCGAGGCCCTGGTCATCGAGGGCAAGATCTCCAAGCCGCAGGTCTTCTACGTACTCGGCCGGAGCCGCGTGGAGTACGAGAACCTGAAGCTCCAGCGCACCTTCGTGGACCGCATCGTGAGCGGGGCGAAGAAGAACCCGTTCTGATGCAGGGCCGACGGTGACCGGCTTTGCGGGATGGCTCGCGCAAGGCGGGCTCTGGGTGTGGTGCATCGGCGCGGTCGGGCTGGTCGCCGTGGGGGTCATCGTCGAGCGCTTCGTGGCGCTGGTCTTCCGCTACAGCGTCGATGCGCGCGCCTTCATGAGCGAGGTCCAGGAGCTGGTCCACGCCGACAAGATCGAGCAGGCCCTGGCGGTCGCCAGCGGCACCGGCAGCGCCGCGCTCGGGCGCGTGGTGAAGGCCGGCCTGGTGCGCGCCAACAAGGGCGCCGACGATATCCAGAACGCCATGGAGGAGGCCGCCCTCGAGGTCGTGCCGCAGGTCACGCGTCGGACGCAGGCCTTGTCAGGGATCGCCAATATCGCCACCCTGCTCGGCCTCGTGGCCACCATCCACGGCATGATCGGGGCCTTCGAGATCGCCGGCCAGGACATGCTGCCCGAGCTCGAGCGCCACCGCGCGCTCGGCCAGGCCATCACCCAGGCCATGTACGGCGCGGTCTTCGGCCTGTGCGTGGCCATCCCGACGCTGGCCGCGCACATCTACCTCGGCGGGGTAGCCCGGAAGGTGCTCGAGGAGATCGACCTCTACAGCGTGAAGCTCGAGAACCTCCTGCTCGCGCGCGCGCGCTCCCGGCCCGGCGCATGAGGCGTCGGCCCGGCGCGGCAGGCGGAGCTCCGGGGCGGCCGCCGGCCCGGCGCAGGCAAATCTCGACGCCGAATGATCAACCGGCGGGGCGCGATCAACCTACATGGGCCACGGGGTCATGGTTGACCCAAGGTCCGCGGCCGCATATCATGACGGCCGCGTAACTCTGGAAGTTCTGACGACTCCTGCACGGAGGGAAGACGTGAGGCTAGGTCGAAGGGCGAGAGCCCTGACGAGTTTGATAGCCACGGGTGTGGCGGCCTTGGCGTTGACCGTCCATGCGGCGGCCCCCGAGCCGACGAACCGACCGGAGGTCGCTCCGCTGTCGTTCGGCGATGATGAGGAGGATCTCAGCAAGCTCAGCAACGAGACCCTGGCCGATCGCTCCGAGAAGCGCGTGAAGCGCATGGAAGAGCAGCTCACCGACTCGTTCTGGCTCCTCGAGGCCTCGCTGACGGCCGGTGACGTGGCCGGCGCCATGGCCCGGAACGAAGCCATCACGGTCATGAAGGGGCTCGTGAAGCTGTCCGAGCAGAACCTCATCACCCTCAAGCAGAAGGCGGCCGAGGGCGATCGCAAGCGGGTCGAGAACGAGTACGTCAAGATCACCATCGCCGCGGCCAAGGTCTCCGAGTACTACGCCCAGGTGAAGAGCGCCGTGAGCATCGGCTCGGGTGCGCTCGAGCTGTCGAACGTCGAGCGCCGCCTGGTCTACTCGGGATCGCTCCCGGTGGTGGACGAGCTGCCGTCGCTGTTCGCGTCGGACTACAACGTGTTCCTCGAGCCCCCGGTCGAGCCTCCGCACACGAGCCCGTACTTCTGATGGCCCCCGCATCGGGGCCGGCGTCGCTGCCGTGAGGTCTCTTGGGAAAGCTCGACGAGACGAACGAAGCGTGCGACACCGGGCCACGATGGGGCTTCGTCGATAGGCGATACATGACGACCCGAAAGAGAGCTCTGAATTGAATCCGGCCCAACGAGGCTCGCTCCTGATCGCGGCACTCGGCGTCACCTTCGTGGCGGCCGCGGCGATCCCGGAGGCTCGGGCGCAGGAGTTCGAGCAGGGCTGGGGCGACCCGCGCATCATCAGTCCGGCCGGCCTCGGCCCGCGCTACTCGGGTCTGGTCGGCGCCGGCGTCGGCCTGCTCTCGAAGAAGCCGCGCTTCGGCATCGCCGCCGGTGAGTTCGTCATCCAGCCGCGCTTCTTCCTGGAGAGCGAGTACCGGTCGAACTTCTTCCGCGAGGACTCGAGGAACGGCGATCCCGACGGCGTCTTCTCGCTGCACGTGCGGCCGGGCGTGGCGCTCTTCAATCCCGAGTTCGAGAACGTCGCGCTGTCGATGGGCCTCGACCTCGACGTCTTCGTCCCGATGACGGGCGGGTCCGACGCGACCGACCAGACCAACGCCGGCGGCAAGGCGCACGTCTCGGCGTCCTTCTTCCCCAAGAAGGCGCTCACGCTGACGCTCCACGAGACCTTCGAGCGCTCGCTGTGGATGCGGCCCGACATCGCCGCCAACGGCAACCAGAACCACAACATCGCCGGCGTCGACGCGAGCTTCCACCCCGGTGGGCGCGCGCTCGATTTCACGCTCGGCTACGGCTACGACCTCATCCGCTACGACAACATCGATCGCATCGACACCGACCAGCACATCTTCCGCTTCATGGGGTCGTGGCGCTTCTATCCGATGACGTACGCGTTCCTCGAGAGCACGCTGGCGCTCTCGACCTACGCGCACCCGCTCGAGGACTCGGCCAGCCAGCCGGGCAACTTCGTCGACGGCACGCCGGTGAAGGTCTATGCCGGCATGTCGGGCTACATCACCGAGAAGCTCGCGCTGCTCGTGCGCGCCGGCTACGGCAACAGCCTGCTCGAGCGCGGCGACGGCTTCTCCAGCTTCATCGGCATGGCGCAGGTGAGCTGGCGCTTCGGCCCCAACACCATCGTGCACCTCGGCTTCGCGCGCGACTTCGACCTCGCCCCGCTGGGCGGCTACGTCGAGTACATGCGGCCCTACGTCGAGTTCACGCAGCGCCTGGGCGAGCTCGTCGACCTCGACGTCGACTTCGCCTACGACATCCGCTCGTACGGCGCGTGGAGCCCGCTGCCGCTGGCCACCGGCGACCTGCCGTCGGCCACCGACACGAACCGCAGCGAGGGCATGATCCGCGGCGGCGTGATGCTCGACTTCGACCTCTCGCGGCTCTTCGGCGTGACCGTCGGCTATCGCTACGAGTCGGTCGTCTCCGACTTCGCCATCACGACGGCGGGCCAGCAGAACTTCGTGGCCTACGACGACCATCGCATCTTCGCGTCGCTCAACCTCAGGTACTGAGGCATGGGCTTCCGGGTCATGCTGCTAGCGCTGTTGCTCGTCGGCACCGCGCGCTGCAGCTCGTGCGAGACGGCGCCCACCAAGGGCTACGAAGAGCTCAACGCCAAGATCGAAGCGTCGATGCTGAAGGTCGGCCTCGGGCCGGGCGACGTCTTCGAGGTCACCGTCTACGGCGAGGACAAGCTGTCGGGGCTCTTCCGCGTGTCGTCGGACGGCGCCATCATGTTCCACCTCATCGACCGCGTCGTGGTCGAGGGCATGACGCCCAACGAGATCGCCAGCGAGATCCAGCGGCGGCTGCAGGACGGCTACATCAAGAACCCGTCGGTGTCGGTCTTCGTCAAGGAGTACAACTCCAAGAAGGTCTTCGTGCTCGGCGAGGTGCAGCACCCGGGCACGTTCCCGTACTCGGCCGGCATGAACATCGTCGAGGCCATCACGCTGGCGGGTGGCTTCAAGGACTCGGCCAACGAGGACTACGTCATCGTCACGCGCAAGACCGCCGAGGGCGACAAGCGCGTGCCGGTGGCGGTGAAGAAGATCACCGAGGGCCTTGCCACCAACGTCAACCTGCAGCCGGGCGACATCATCTATGTGCCCGACACGCTGCTCTAGTCGCCCGGGGCCGCGGCCGTGAGCGGCGACGCGATCCGGCAGTACTACGGCGTCCTCGGCGTCGCCTCCGATGCCGAGGTCGAGGACATCCGCCGCGCCTATCGGCAGCTCGCCGGCCAGTGGCATCCCGACGCCAACCCCGGCGACGGCAGCGCCGAGGCGCGCTTCAAGGTGATCGGCGAGGCGTGGTCGGTGCTGGGCGATCCGGCGGCGCGCGCCGCCTTCGACGAGCTGCTGTCCGCCATCGCGGAGGCGGCCGTGCCGGAGCCCGGCTGGGTCGATCGCGTCTTCGGCGTGCGGCCGCGCGCCGCCGAGCCCGGCCGGAATCGCCGCTATCGCGTGTCGGTTCCGGTCGCGGATGTCATTCGTGGAACCGAGCGCGTGGTCGAGCTGCCGAGGTCGGAGACCTGCCGGCGCTGCGGCGGCGCGCGCTGGGCGGCGAGCGGCCCGCCGATCGTGTGCGGCGGCTGCGGCGGCCGGGCCGAGGTCGTGAGCCGGCCCGTCGTCAGGGCCGCGTGGCAGGTGTGCCGGAGGTGCGAGGGGCGCGGCTGGGTGCCGGCCGTCGCGTGCGAGGGGTGCCGCGGGCATGGCGCCGTGCGCGGCGTCGAGCGGCTGGTGGTGCCCATCCCGGCCGGCACGCGCGCGACCGAGACGCTGCGCGTGAAGGGCAAGGGCGAGCCGGGCGAGCCGCCGGGCGACCTCCTGGTCGAGGTGGCGATCGAGCCCGACGCGCGCTTCAGCGTGCACGGGCTCGACGTGTGGCACACGCGCGTGGTGCCGTTCTGGAAGGCGCTGGTGGGCGGGCCGATCGAGGTCGCCACGGCGTGGGGCCCGGCCACCGTGCAGGTGCCGCCCGGGTCGAAGGCCGGCGACGAGCTGCGGCTGCCGCGCTGGGGCGTGGCGCGGCGCGGCGAGCAGCGCGTGACGCTCGAGGTCGAGTGGCCGAGCGAGCTCGACGCGGCGGCGCGCGGGGCGCTCGCGGCCTGGGGCGCGACGCTGCCGGCGGACGCGTTCCCGCGCTCGACGCGCGCCGACGCCGAGGCCCAGTCGTCGAAGGAGGGCTCGTCGTGATGATCGGTCGCATGATGATCGCGTGCCTCATGGTGGCCGCAGGCTGCGCCACGGCTCGGCCCGATCCGACCCCGGTCGAGGGCCCGCCGGATGCGTCGTCGCTGCCGCCCGGGCCGCCGGCCGACCCCCACGACACGCCGCGCGAGCCGACGCCGTCGACCCCGCCGACGCCGCTCACCCCCGAGCCGCCGCCCGCGGCGGAGACGCTACCCGACGCGGTGCGGCGACAGTTCCTGGCCGGCGCGCCCGACGACGCGCTGGCGCTGGCTGGCGGGGAGGCGGCGCGGGCGCAGGTGATCGGCTGGGTCGAGCCGGAGCTCACGCTCGAGCGGACGCGCGCGCTGAACGCGACGGTGCCGGCCGAGTCGAGCTGGGCCGGCTGGCTGGCGCGGAGGGAGCTCGACCTCGCCTGCGCGTCGAGCGCGGCGGCCTGGCAGGAGTGCCGAGCGACGCTGGCGTCGCCGGTGCGCGGGCGTCTCGTCGGTGCCGAGCTCGAGCCGTTGGTCAAGGAGCTTGACCAGCGCGCGGCGGTCTGGAGCGCGGTGGCGCCGCGCACGGTGGGCGTGCTGCTGCCGCTGTCGGGCCCGCACGACAAGGCCGGGTTGGCCGCGCGCGAGGCCATCGAGCTGGCCTTCGGCGAGCACCCCGAGGTGAAGCTCGTCTTCGAGGACACGGCCGAGGACCCGGCGCAGGCGGCGGCCAAGGCCGAGCACCTCCTGACCGTCGACCACGTGGCGGCGCTGCTCGGGCCCATCGGCCGGCGCGAGACGGCCGCGGTGGCGACGGTGGCGCGGCGCTACGGCGTGCCGCACGTGGTCCTGGCGAGCGCCCTCGACGCGGCGGTCGCGCCCGCGGTGCCCGACCCGGTGCTGCGCGTGCGCACCAGCGCGGCCGAGCTGGCGGCGGCCCTGGCCCAGCACGCGCGCGGCCCGCTCGGCGTGACGCGCGTGGCCATCCTGCAGCCCGACACCGACCTCGGCAGCGAGGCGGCGCAGGCCTTCGCGGCCGAGATCGTGCGCCTCGGCGGCGAGGTGGCGGCGAGCGCGACCTACCCGGCCAACGCCGGCGGCAAGGCCGACGACTTCAAGGCCGCGCTGGCGGCGCTGGTGCGCGCGCCCAAGCCCGGGAAGGACGCCACCATCGACTTCGACGCCATCTTCATCCCCGACCAGGCGGTGGTGGTGCGGCGCCTCGTGCCGTTCCTCAAGGCCTGGGGCATCGTGCCGAAGACGCAGGCCGGACCGCTCGCAGTGGTGAAGCCGCGAAAGGGAAAGCCGCTTGTCCATCGCGTGCAGCTGCTCGGCAGCTCGGGCTGGGGCTCGCCGACGGTCATCGAGCGCGCCGAGGGACTGACCGACAACGCCATCTTCGCCGACGTGTGGGCGCCCGAGCTGGCCGCCGGCGCGACCGAGGCGAGCGCCTTCGCCGCCGCCTTCAGCCTGCGCTTCGGGCGCGCCCCGACGGCGTTCCACGCCGAGGTCTTCGATGCGGCGCGCTTCCTGGCCGGGCCGGTCGCGGCCGTCGACGGCGCCGACCAGGGCGCGCGCGTGGCCATCCTCGGCGCGCTCCTCGCCGCGCACACGCTGCCCGGCGCGACCGGCGTCATCGCGGTCAGCGACGGCCGCGTGGCCCCGCGCGTGCGCCTCAGGACGGTCGACGGCGAGACGCTCAGGCCGCGCGTGTCCGAGGACGAAGAGCGCGCACGGCGCGCGCAGCGCCCGGCCCCGGGCGAGCCGACGCCGTGAGCACGGCCGACGGCCCGAGCGGCGAAGACGCGCTCATCCGCGCCATCCTGGCGGCCGTGCCGCACCTCGCCGCGCCCGACGGGCCGGGCGACGACGCGGCCGTGGTCATGCGCGCCGACGCCGCGCGCGTCGTCACGACCGACGCGCTCATCGAGGGCACCCACTTCCTGCGCGGCCACCCGCCCGAGGCGCTCGGCTGGAAGAGCCTGGCCGTGAACCTCTCCGACGTCGGCGCCATGGGCGCTCGCGCCGAGGCCTTCACGCTGGCGCTGGCGCTGCCGCGCGGGCTCGACCGGGCCTGGGTCGACGCCTTCGCGCGCGGCCTCGGCGCGTGCGCGCGCGCGAGCGGCGTGGTCATCGCCGGCGGCGACACGGTGGCCAGCCCGGGCCCCATCGTCGTCAGCATCACCGCCTGGGGCACGCTCGCCGGGTCGCCGCTCACGCGCTCGGGCGGTCGCGCCGGCGACGTCCTCATGGTGGCCGGGCCCATCGGGCGCTCGGGCCTCGGCCTCGTGCGCTGGCTGGCGTCGCCGCAGGCGCGCGCCGACCTCCTGGACGACCCGTGCCTGCGCGCGCACCTCCGGCCCGAGCCGCCGCTCTGGGCCGGGCCGCTCGCGGCCGCCGGCGGCGCGCACGCGGGCATGGATCTCTCCGACGGCCTGGCCACCGATCTGCCCCGGCTGGCGCGCGCGTCGGGCCTGGTGATCGTCGTCGACCTCGACCGCCTGCCCCCCGACGATGCCGTCGCCGCGTTCACGTCGCGCGAGCGCGCGGCGCACGGCGAGGACTACGGCCTGGCGATCCTCGCGCCGCCCGAGCGCGCCGCCGCGCTCGGCGCCCACGGCTTCGCGGCCATCGGTTTCGCGCGAGACGGAGCGCCCGGTGTGCTATGGCGCGAGGCCGGTCGCGAGGTCGAGCCGGTCGTGCCGGCCTTCGCGCACTTCGAGTGAACGCCGTGGCCATGCCCTCTCCCGAATCGCCCGCCGACTACACCACCCGCTACCGCAAGGGGCTCGACCCCAACGCGCGCGTCCGGCCCGGGCTCCTGTCGAATCCGCTGGCCCGCACCAACTGGCGCACGGTCGGCCACGGCAAGCTCAGCGCGCTGCTCCCCGATCGCGCCGCGGCCATCGAGACGCCGTCCATCCACGCGCTCGAGCCGGCGCTCGAGACGCTGCTCTTCGAGCACGCCGTCAACGTGCTGGTGCTGAACGGCGGCGACGGCACCATCCACCACACGCTGAACGCGGCCATCCGCGTGACCGATCGGCACCAGGTGCCGATGCCGCTCTTCCTGTTCGTGAACGGCGGCGGCATGAACATGCTGGCCCGCGTCTTCGGCACGCGCGGCCATCCGGTGCGCACCTTCGAGCGCTTCCTCGGCCACATCCGCGGCGCGCGCTTCGGCAGCGTGCCCAAGCGCGGCGTGCCGCTGCTCGCCGCGCGCGAGCCCGACGGCAACCTGCGCCACGGCACCATCTTCGGCTCCGAGCTCGTCTTCAACGCGCTCACCATGTACGAGCGCTTCGGCCAGGGCTACCGCGGCCTCACGCGCTTCCTGTTCGAGGTCGCCGCCGGCTACACGCTGCGCACCGAGCTGTGGAACCGCTTCGGCCACCTGCTCGACGCGCCCACGACCCCGCTGGTGATCGATGGCGACGTCTTCCCGCGCTACACCTCGGTGGTCGCCACCACCGTGCCGCTCCAGCTCGTGAAGGGCGCGGTCGCGACCGTCCGGCGCATGTCGAGCCCGGGCGGCATGAGCGTGGTCGGCGTCCTGCCCATCGACAAGGGCGAGGTCATCGCGCTCATCCCGCCGCTCATGATCGGCGCGCGCGCGCGCGGCCTGGAGTATCGCCGCGACGTGCAGTGCCTGTCGCTGCACGGCGCCTACACGCTGGACGGCGAGCGCTTCGATCGCCACGAGCGCGACGCGCGCGCGCCGCTCGAGGTCATCGGCACGCGCCGCGTGGTGTGGGGAGTCTGGCTGTGACGCACGCCCCGAACCGCATGGCCTGGAGCGCGCTCGTCGCGACCGTCGCGCTCGCGGCGCTCGCCGCCTGCGGTCGCGGCCCGCACGTGTCCGAGGACGCCTCCGGGCTGGCGCTGCCGGCGCTCGAGCTGCCCGACGCCGGCCCGAGCCTGGCCGTCGACGCCGCCGTCGACGGTGAAACAGCGGCTGAAACAGGGCCGCCGCTCTTCGAGTTCCAGCCGCCCGAGCTGATGGTCTACCGCTCGACGGCGGTGCACTTCAAAGCCGCTCCACCGGCGGGCCACGAGGCCGCGGCCTGCGAGTGGAACTTCGGCGACGGGCTGCCCATCGAAGAGGGCTGCGTCGTCTCGCATACGTTTCACGGCGGAAACGCCGACGAGCGCGTGACGGTGACCTTCCGCGACGGCGCCTGGTCGTTCGCGGCCACGCGCATCGTGCCGCTCGAGCGCCTGCCGGTGTCGGTGCCGAGCGACCGCCCCGACCCGCAGGCGGGAACCATCCCGGCCAAGCCGAAGGCCGGCCCGACCAGCTTCCGCGCGGTGCTGCTGGCCGACCTCGGCCCGGGCGACCTCGAGCTGTGCGCGCGCCGCGTGATCGAGCTCGGCGCCGATCTGGCCATCGTCGTCGGCGGCGCGGCCCAGAGCGACGACGCCTCGCCCTGGGAGCACGCGCGCTCGCAGCTGGCCGAGCCGCTGCGCACGGCCGGGGTGCCGGTCCTGTGGGGCATGTCGCCGGCCGACCTGGCGAGCGGGCCCGAGGTGCGGCGGCCGTCCGATCCGAAGCACCCCGGGCCGTCCGGGGACCTGCTGGATCTGGCCGACGGCGAACACTTCCCCGAGCGCTGGGCCATCGCCTTCCACGGCGCCTATCTCGCCTTCGTGTCGGGCGCGACGCTCGACGACGGCGCGCTCGACTGGCTGCGCGCGCGCCTCGCCGAGGCGCAGATCTACGAGTCGCGCATCGTGTTCTCGTACCTGCCGCTGCACCCGTTCAGCGAGCGCGGCCCGGCCGCCGGCTCGACGCTCGGGCCGAAGTTCAAGGTCTACGAGCTCTTGCTCCGCGCGCGCGCGACGGCCTTCGTGTCGGCCGGCCACCGCGCCTACTTCAAGGGCCGCTACGGCGCACTGCCGGTGGTGAGCGTCGGCCCCGTGACCGGCCCGGGCGAGCGCCTGGCCGGCCACGACTTCGAGCAGCCGGCGTCGATCGTCGTGCTCGACGTCGACAACGGCGTGCCGTCGAAGATCTTCGCGCTCGAGGGCCCGGGCTTCGCCCAGGTGCTCGACGAGGGCTACCTCCCCGAGACCGTCGAGGTCTACACGCGCTGACGGCGCGAGGCGATGCGATGCTCGGGGTCTACGTCCACTTCCCGTATTGCGGCCACCGCTGCAGCTACTGCGACTTCGCGCTGACGACGCCGAAGGCCATCCCGGCCGCGCGCTACACCGACGGCGTGCTGGCCGAGCTGGCCCTGCGCACGGCCGCCGGCCAGGGCCTGGCCGGCGCTCACGGCGCGGTCGCGCGCACCCTGTACGTGGGCGGCGGCACGCCCAGCCTGTGGCCGGTCGCCGACCTCAGGCGCCTCTTCACGGCCATCCCGGTGGCGCCCGGCGGCGAGGTCACGCTCGAGGCCAACCCCGAGCAGTGCGACGCCATCTGGCTCGCGGCGGTGACGGCGCTCGGCGCGACGCGCGTGTCGCTCGGCGTGCAGTCGCTCGACGACGCCGAGCTCACCCAGCTCACGCGCACGCACGGCGTCGACGGCGCCGCCCGCGCGCTGGATGCGGTGGCCGCCGCGCACGCCAGCGGTGCGCTCGCGAGCTTCTCGGTCGACCTCATGTACGGCCTGCCCGACCAGACGCTGGACGGCTTCCTCGCGCAGCTCGAGCGCCTGGTGGCGACCTGGTCGCCGCCGCACCTCTCGCTGTACGCGCTCACCATCGAGCCGCGCACGCTCATGGCCCGCGACATCCGCCGCGGCGCCGTGGCGGCGCCCGACGACGCGCTGCAGGGCGACGCGCTCTTCGCCATCCGCGACCACCTGGCGGCGCGCGGCTACCTCCACTACGAGGTGTCGAGCTGGGCCCGGCCCGGTCACCTGGCGCGGCACAACAGCGCCTACTGGGATCTGAGCCCGTACCTCGGCCTCGGCGCGGGCGCCCACGGCTTCGTCGGCGGGCGCCGCTGGAGCAACGTCGCGCGACCCAGCAAGTACCTTGACGAAGTGCTCGCCGGCCGCCTGGCGAGCGCCTCCGACGAGGTCGTCGACGACGCGACGCTGGCCTTCGAGCGGCTCATGACCGGCCTCCGGCGCGTCGACATCGGCGTCGCCATGGGCCCCGACTTCGAGCGCTTCGCCGCCGGCATCGCGCGCGAGCTCGCCGACGGTCGCCTCGTCCGGGACGGCGACCGGCTGCGCGTCACCGACCTCGGCCTGCGCTACCTCGACGACGTGCTGGCCCGCATCGGCTGACCCCCAGGCGGTGCGTCGACGCGCCGAGCGCCCGACGCTACGGGCAGATGTCGAGGTAGTCGCCGCAGGTCTGGAGGCAGTCGAAGTCCTGGCAGCTCTGGCACTGGAGATAGCGCAGGACGCGCACCGTGGCCTCGCGCGTGGCGGCGCCGTAGCACTCGAGGGCGCAGTCGTCGTTGCCCGACGGGCAGCTGAAGAGGCAGCCGTGCAGGTTGTCACACGAGCCCCCGCCCGGCGTCGGCGCGAGGCACTCGGCCTTGAGCGGCACGCAGTCGTTGACGGCCGTCGCCCACGACGGGTTGTCGTAGCAGCCGACCAGCGCGTCGAAGGTGGTCTGGGCCGCGACGCTGCCGCGGCGCGCGCAGGCCTTGGTGCACTCGGAGTCGGGCGCCAGGTCGCAGTCGGTCTCGGCCGCGCAGTCGAGGAAGAGCGCGGCGCAGTCGGCCTCGCCGTGGGTCGCGCACGCGGCGCCGTCGCAGGCGAAGTCGCAGCGCTCGACCTCCTGCCAGTGGTGGTCGACGCAGGCCTGGCGCGAGCCGTCGCTGCAGCGCACGCCCTCGATGCACTCCTGCGTGACGCACGCGCCGTTCACGCAGATGTCGTTGCCGGTGCACTGCGTGGTCGCGACCCAGTGGCCCTCGATGCACTGCTCCACCAGGTCCTGGCCGCAGCGGGTGAGGCTGCCGATGCACTCGACCGGGCCCGTGGTGTCGGGCAGGACGACGTCGCTCGGCGCCTGGCTGTCGTCGGCGCCGGCGCTGTCGCCGCCGCCGTCGCCGGCGCTGTCGCTGTCGCTCGGCGCGCTCGCGTCCGGCGCGACGGCGGCGTCGCCCTGGCAGGCTGGGCTCGGGTCGGCGCCGCAGCGGGCGTCCTTCCCTCCGGGCGAGTCGCAGGCGATGAGGATGAACGACAGGACGAGGCAGCGCATGACGGCACTCCAGGCGGGGACGAGCCGGAGGACCAGCAGAATCGAACGAGTAAACGATAATTGGTCGAGGGCCCCGCGCCCGGGTCGCGACGCGACCGGCGGGGGTCGACTCAGGTCTCGTGCATCGAGTCGTTCGAGAAGACCTCGGCCTCGAAGCCGAAGATGCGCGTGTCCTTGTCGAGGTAGGCGTCGGGCGCGAGCCCGGCCTTGCGACAGGTGTGCTGCAGGAACTCCTCGGCGGTCCAGCCGTACTGCTGGGCGACCTGCGGCAGGAGCACGCCGCGCTTCGGGCCGCGCACCATGTAGAGGCCGTGCTTGCCGACGACGACCTCCTCGGGGGAGAGCGGCACGAACGGCGTCAGCACGCTGATCTCGATCTCGGTCTTGGGGAGCTCCTTCGAGCTCAGCGACGGGAAGCGCGGATCGCCGGTCGCGGCCTCGACCGCCATCTCGGCGACGACCTCGTGCAGCGGGTGATCGCTGTGCAGGTTGCCGATGCAGCCGCGCAGCTGGCCGTCGAGGTGCAGGCTCACGAAGGCGCCGGCCGGCTGCATGAGCTCCGGCTCGTTCACGCTGAAGGGCGGCACCGAGCCGCGCTGGAGCCGATAGAAGATCGCCTCGCGAGCGATCTCGAGCAGTCTCAGCTTGCCCTTCCTCGACAGTGGCGCGTCCATCAATGACGAGCCCTACCATCGCGGGGGTGATCCAGCAAATCGGGTGGCGGCGGCCAGCCGCGCCGTTCTTGCTCGGCGCCGAGCGATAGTGCTAGGAGCCCCACCATGATCATTCGCAAGAGCAGAGCCGAGATCGAGAAGATGCGCCGAGCCGGCCAGGTCGTGGCGGACGTCCACAAGGAGCTGCGCGAGATCCTGAAGCCGGGCATCTCGACGCTCGAGCTCGACCGCGTCGCCGAGGCCCGCATCCGGAAGGCCGGCGCCACCCCGACCTTCAAGGGCTACTTCGCCGGCAAGGTCACCGCGTTCCCGGCCACGCTGTGCGTCTCGATCAATGAAGAGGTCGTGCACGGCATCCCTTCGGCGACGCGCGTCCTGCAGGACGGTGACATCATCTCGATCGACTGCGGCGCGACCCTCGACGGCTACGTCGGCGACTCGGCCTGCACCTGGTGCGTCGGCGCCGTGCGCGAGGACATCCGGCTCCTGGTCGAGCGCACGCGCGAGAGCCTGTACCGCGGCATCTCGCAGTGCATCCCCGAGAACCGCATCGGCGACATCGGCCACGCCGTCGAGACCTTCGCCAAGTCGTTCGGCTACGGCGTCGTCGAGGAGTACTGCGGCCACGGCGTCGGGCGCCGCCTCCACGAGGAGCCGCAGGTCCCCAACGTCGGCATCCCCGGCAGCGGCAAGCGCCTGAAGTCGGGCTGGACCATCGCCATCGAGCCCATGGTGAACCTCGGCACCAAGGACACCATCGAGCTCGCCGACAACTGGACCGTCATCACCGCGGACCGGAAGCCGTCGGCCCACTGGGAGCACTCGATCGCCATCACCGACGACGGGCCGCTCATCCTCACGTCGCGCGGCGACGACCCGGCCGGCCCCTGGATCTCCGGCACCATCCCCTACGCATGAGCGCCGACACCAGCGTCATCGACAAGCTGAGGGCGCTGCTGGCGCAGGTCCGCCTCGAGCTGGTGGGCGGCGGCGAGGCCATCGTCTGGGAGGGGCGCACGACGCCCGTGCCCGGTCGGCTGCCGCTCGACGACCTCGATCCGCACGCCGAGGCCGGTGAGCTCATGGCCGTCGCGGCCGCGATCGAGGCGGCCGTGAAGGTGCCGGCCAAGCTCGTGCCGGGCGAGGACTTCCGGACCGGCGCCGCCGCGCTGCTCCCGAAGCTCGAGCGCCGTCGCTTCGTCGACGCCTACGACGCGGTGCGGCCGGGCGCGGACGAGCGGCTCCTGTGGCGCGACTTCGGCGGCGGCCTCGCCGTGTGCTACGTCGAGGACCAGGGCTGGCGCTTCCAGTACATGGCGCGCGGCCGCTTCGAAGGCTGGGACACGACGCTCGAGACGGTGCACTCGGGGGCGCGCAGCAACCTCTATCACCGCGCCGCCATCGACTGGCAGGCGCGCGAGGTGGCGCTCGGCGACGGCTACGACGCCGGCCGCGCCGTCATCCTCGACGACGTCTTCTACGATCGCCACGGCCCGGACGGCATCGCCTTCGCCGTGCCGAGCCGCGACCTGCTGCTGGTCGGTAGCAAGGAGCGGCCGCTCGTGCCCGCGCAGGTGCGCTCGGCCTACGAGAGCGCGCGCTACCCCATCGCGCCCGACGTCTTCGCCTTCGCCGGCCACCGCGCGACGGTCGTGCGCGGCCTCCTCACCTGAGCCGCCTCAGGGGTCGACGAGCGCGCCCGGGTTCATGATGCCGCGCGGGTCGAGCGCGCGCTTGGCCGCGCGCAGCACGTCGCCGAAGAGGGCCGGGCGCTCGCGGTCGTACCACGGGCGGTGCGTGCGCCCGACGGCGTGGTGGTGGGTGATGGTGCCGCCGTGGGCCAGGATGGCGTCGCTGGCGGAGGCCTTCACCTCGGACCACACCTCGCGCTCGGCGCCGCGCGCGATGGGCGCGACGAAGGTGTAGTAGGGCGCCGGGCCGTCCGGGTAGACGTGGGTGAAGCGGCAGCCGATGCTGCCGCTGCCCGAGCGCCGCACGAGCACGTCCAGCACGGCCGCGCGGATGGCTGCGTCGAGGGCCTCGAAGGCGGCCCACGGGCAGGCCGTCTCGAAGGTGTCGGCCATGACGCCGAGGCCGAGCAGGATGCTCTGGAGGTAGGGGCCGTCGAGGAAGGCGCTCCGCCACTTCTCGGCGCCGTCCGAGCGCGCCTTCTCGCCGCCGGCCTTGAGCGTCGGGCCCTCGGGGCAGGTGCCGCCGTGGTCCCGGGCGAGCTCGAGCGCGCGCTGGATGGCGGCGTCGACGGGGTGGTCGGCCGACTCGAAGCCGATGACCAGCACGTGCGAGCCGTCGCGCACGACCTGGTTCAAGCGCGCCTCGGTGGCGTCGAGGACGCGCGCGTTGGCGGGGTGGAGGCCGGACTGGGCCAGCGCGCGGGCGGCTTCGACGGCGGCCGCGAAGCTCGCGAAGCGCGCCGTGGCCGAGGCGCGGAACATCGGCCGCGGGCGCACGCGGACGGTGGCCTCGGTGATGACGCCGAGCGCGCCCTCGGAGCCGAGCACCAGCCGATCGGGCGCGGGCCCGGCGCCCGACGCGGGCAGGCGCCGCGTGGCGAAGAGGCCCGCGGGCGTGAGCATGCGCGTCTCGGCCACGAGGTCGTCGATGTGGGTCCACACCGTGGCGAAGTGGCCGCCGGCGCGCGTCGCGACCCAGCCGCCGAGCGTCGAGAACTCGAACGACTGCGGGAAGAAGCGCAGCGTCAGGTCGTGGGCCGCGAGCTGGCGCTCGAGGTCGGGGCCGAGCGCGCCGGCCTGGATGCGCGCGAGCCGCGACACCGGGTCGACCTCGAGGACCTGGTTCATGCGGCCGAGGTCGAGGCACACGACGCCGGCCTCGGCGCGCTCGCGCGCGACCTCGACGCCGCCCACGACCGAGGTGCCGCCGCCGAACGGCACGACCGCGGCGCCGACCCGATCGGCCCAGGCCAAGACCGCCTCGACCTCGGCCTCGCGCTCGGGCCGCGCCACCACGTCGGGGGCCGCGGCGTAGTCGCCGGCGAAGCCGCGCACCTGGTCGAGCCAGGCCTTGCCGTAGCTGTGGCGCATGCGCGCGTCGTCGGAGGCGTCGAGCGGGCACAGGCCGTCGGGCAGCGCGAGGCGCGGCGCCGGCAGCGTCGTCGCGCCGTCGGCGGCCGGCTCGCGCAGCTCGAGGCCGCGCAGCCCGAGCATGGCCTCGACCATCTTGCCGATGGCCTTCCGCGGCTCGGGCGCCGGGAAGCGATCGGCGTAGCCCCAGCCCCAGAGGCTGCGCGTGCGCTCGTGGGTCGCCACGTCAGGCGAGCTGGCGCTCGACGTCGGCCAGCTCGCCCTTCAGGTGGGCGACGATGGCGCCGACGGTCGGGCGCACCTGCGCGAACGGCATCTGCCACACCGACTGCGCCAGGTCGCGCAAGAGCGCCGCGAACTCGGCGTCGGTGGCGTCCCACTTGCCGGCGCTCTCGCTCGCGGCGGAGGCCAGCGCGCCCTGACCGCCGGCGTTCTCGATGGCCGTCAGCGTCTGCTTGATGAGCTTCCTGAACGCGTCGAGCCGCGCCCATTCCTTGGGAGGGAGAGCCATCGCAAGTCTCCTGTCGGACCCCGCTGCGGGTCAGGCGGCGGCGAGGTCGGCCAGCAGCTGGTCGACGTCGGACGCCAGGAAGCCGCGCGCGAAGACGCCACCGAAGGGGCCGTCCGCGCTGCGGCGGTTGTGCACGTTGACGACCGGCGCCGAGTCGTGGCCGCCGCCGAAGACCATGAGCGCGTCGCCGCCGGCGGTCTGGACCTGGTCCTCGTAGGCGCCGTTCCTGACGGCTTCGATGGCCTGCCGGAGCCACGCCACGTTGGCGCGATCGACCGGCAGGATGCCGCTCAGATCGACGCCGTCGATGACCTTGGTCTGGCGGATGACGACGACGCCGGGGTCGGAGCCGTCGACGGTCTGGTGCTCGCTCCGCATCGTCACTTCCCGTAGTCGGTCATGGCGTCGACCTCACCCTGGGTCAGGGTGCCGAGCGACACGAGCTGGCTGTTGGTCGGCGTCAGCTTCAAGCCGGTGCCGTTCTCCTTGCACATGACCTCGCGGCCGCCGAGCTTGCCGTCCTGGCCGACGGTGGCGCCCATGCCGGAGTACAGCCAGTTGGCCGAGAAGACGCGGTCGATCATGTCGCGGATGGCCACGCACCAGCCCGACAGCTTGGCGTCGGTGGTCTTCGGCGCGGCGCCGACCGGCGTGGCCTTGAGGATGCGGAAGCACTCGGGCACCTGCGCCGCCGGGATGTTGGCGGCCGCGAGCTCGGTCTGGAACTTGGCGTTGCCGAGCGCCTCGGTGGCCAGCGCCGACCACTCCATGCTGCCGGTCTTCACCAGCGCCTGCGCGCCGCTGCCGTCCTTGTTCGGGACCGGCGACTTCGTGTCGAAGATGCAGACCACGATCTCCTGGCCGATCTTGTCGGTCAGCCACTTCTTGGTCCAGCCGACCTTGATGAGCGCCTGGCCCGGCTTGCAGCCGCGCAGCGCCGACGGCTCGGTGGCGAAGACGAAGGGCTTGCCCGGGTTGCCGAAGGTGCCGCGGCCGAAGTCGGCGCGCGAGCTCACGCGCGCGAGGTAGCGCGGCACGGTGCCGGCGGCGATGGCGGCGCAGACCTCCTGGTCGCTGCTCGCCGTCTGGGTCGCGATGGTCGCCGCCTGCTGGGCGAGCGTCATGGCGTTCTCGCTGTCCTGCTTCTGGCGCGCCTTCTCCTTGGCGGCGTCGCTGACGGCGCCGCCGTTGTAGTCCTCGAGCGTAGTCTTGCCGCCGACGATGCCCTTCTGCGCGTCGGGCGTCGCGAGGCGCTGCACCTCGCGCTTCTGCACCGCGGCCGAGCCGCCGCCGGCGTGCTGGTCGAGGAGCCCCTCGGCCGACTTGCCGGCCACCACCGCGTCGGCCACCTGATCGGCGTGCTGCTCGTACTTGTCGCCCGACTGGCCGACGCCGCCCGCGAGCTGGACGCCGCCCTTCTGCTGCACGACGTGGGCCGCCTCGTGGGCGGCGGTGTGGAGGTCGGGCGCGCCGCCGAAGGCGACGTGGTCGCCGCTGGCGAAGGCCTTGGCGCCCATGGCCGCCGAGGCCTGGCTCGCCTCGCCGCCGGTGTGGGCCTTGATGCCCGACACGTCGTGGCTGCCGAACGCCTTCTGGATGGTGTCGCCGTGCGGCAGCGCGCCGCCGCCGCCCTTGGTGCCGGCCGCCGCCGCCGCGTGCACGTCGCCCTCGGGCGCGCCCTTGGCCTGGACCGGCGGGGCGAGCATGGCCGCCTGCGCCTCGAAGCTCGCGCCCTTCAGCGCCGCCTTGAGCTGCACCGCGGCCGCCGAAGACGTCGGCGCGGCGGCCTGGGGGCCGGCGACCTGACCCGCACCGGCGGCGGACGGAACGCTGTTCGACCGTGCTTGCGACATGAGAGCGACTCCCGGAATTGGCCGACCCGAATGCGTCACTCTAACCCGAGCCCGGTCCGCGCCGTCAAGCGCAGAGGGCCTCAGCGCGGCTTGCATCCGTCGTAGAGGTGGACCGTGGTGCGCTGCGGCACCCACTGGTCGTCGTCGACCTCGACGAGCTCCTCGCTGCGCACGCGGCGGCCGTCGGCGTCGTAGCTGAAGCGGCGCTCGACGCGCTGCCAGGGGAAGTCGAAGAAGGCGAAGGGGTAGTCCGCGGTGAGCTCGCGCACCACGCGGCCGTCGGCGTCGTAGGTGGTCAGCGCGTCGCGCGCCTCCTCGCGCTCGCCGTCGCTCTCGCGACGCGCGACCACGCGGCCGTGGTCGTCGTAGGTGAGGCGCACGCTCTTGCGTCGGTCGGAGGTGCCGATCTCGACCACGCCGCTCGCGGTCGTCTGGCGCGTCCAGGTCCAGCGCTCGCGCTCGCCGTCGCCGCGGCGCTCGATGACGCGACCCTGGGCGTCGTAGCGGAAGTGGTAGCGCGTGTCGTCCTCGGACCCCTGCGCCTTCTGCGTGGCGATGCGCCCGGCGCGGTCGTAGGTGCGCGTGACGCTGTGGTTCCAGGCGCCGTCGTCGCGCGCCTCGCGGTGCGTCTCGAGCGCGAGCCGGCCCCTGCGATCGTAGCGGTAGGTCACCTCGTCGAGGCCCCCGCCGCGGCGCATGACGTCGACGTCGCGGCAGGGGTGGGCCGCGTCGTTCAGCGCGGCGCCGGCCGGCACGACCGGCTCGGGTGCGGTGTGCACGACCTCGGCCGCCTCGGCCTCGGCGGCGTCGACGACGTCGGCGCCGAGCGGCTCGGGCGGGGTGCCGAGCGTCCGGCCCCAGCACACCAGCGTGCGGTCGCGGCGCTGGGCGCAGGTGGTGGCGTCGCCGGCGTCGATGGCGACGACGTCGCCGAGGCCGGTCACGGCCACGGGCGTGGCGCTACCGGGCAGCGCCGGATCGCCGAGCTGGCCCTCGTCGTTGGAGCCCCAGCACAGGACGGCGCCGCCGCGGGTGAGGGCGCAGACGTGGCGCGCGCCGACCGCGACCGCCACGGCGTCGTGGACGCCGGCCACGAGCATCGGCACGAGCGCGTAGCCCTTCGGCGGGATGCCGATCGGCGCGGGCTTCGACTCCCAGCAGTCGGCGCAGCCCCAGCACGCGACGCGGCCGTCGGCGGTCACGACGCAGGCCACCTCGCCGTGGGCGTCGAGGTCGCGCGCGCCGGTGAGCGGCGCCTTGCAGAGGTCGGGGCGCGCGTCCGGCGCGGCCGGGCCGTCGGGGGTGGGGTCGGCGTCGCCGTCGTCGGGGGCGCCGACGTAGCAGGGCGCGAGGCGCGGGTTGCCCTCCTCGTCGGTGAGCAGGCGCTCGAGCTCGGGCGTCCAGGTCTGCGGCGCGAGCACCGTGCCCGGCTCCTCGCCCGAGCCGCCGGGGCCGCCGCCGTTGCCGCTCGTGCCCGACTCGCTGGACGTCACGCACTGCACGCCGCCGCTCGTCGTGCGCGCGCAGAAGCCGTCGGAGAGCGCGGCGATCTCGACCGCGGGCGCGAAGTCGGGGAGCGGCACCGGGCCGACGTAGGCGTCGAGGATCGAGACCGCGCCGGCGCCGTCGAGGAGCGCCACCTCGACCCAGCCGGCCGAGATCTGGCGCACGCCGGCGACGGGCGCGGCCACGAGCGTCGGGCCGCGCTCGACCGGCCAGTGGATGCCGTCCTCGTCGCCCGGGACCTGGTGGTAGCCGCCCCAACAATAGACTGCGCCGTCCTCGTCGATGGCGCAGGCGACGCCGCCGCCGGCCGCGACGGCGCGTGCGGGGGCAACGCCGAGCACCGCCGCCGGCTGCGTGCTCGACTCCTCGCGGCCGCTTCCCAGGCGGAGGAGCGAGCCGTCGCCCCAGCACGTGGCGCGGTGCTCGAGGTCGACGGCGCAGGCGCTGGCGTCGCCCACCGAGAACGCCAGCACGGGTCCGAGCCCGGCGACGGCGGGCCGCGGAGCCGCGGGCGCGTCGACCGGCGCCTCGCTAGCGGGTGCGGCGGGTGCCGCGGGCGCGGCGACGGGCGGGGCGCTGCCGCAGGCGGCGAGGGCGAGGCTCGCGATTCCGATGACGCTGCGCATGGGCGACCTCCGGCCGCGGACGCGCGGGCGCGCGCGGCGGCCGTATCCAGACCCGTCGCGCCGCGCGGGTCAACCGGCGATCGCGCCGCCGGTCGTCCGCGCCTCGTCGCTCCGGCCGGGGGCCACGCGGTCGATGATGGCGTAGAGCATGGCGGCGGCGACGAGCGTGATGAGCGCCGGCACGAACAGCTCCACCTTCATGATGCGCTCGGGGTTGCCGCGCAGGTCGAGGTAGGCCTCGCCGAGGAAGGGCATGGCCAGGCCGGCGCCGACGCCGACGATGGCCCTCAGCCACAGCCGCGGCTTCCAGCCGAAGGGCATGGTGAACAGCCCGGCCAGCAGGCCGAGCCCGGCCGCGAGCGCCAGGAAGGCGGCCGGCGCGAGGTCGGCCAGCGACTCGAACGGGTCGTTCTCCTCGACGAAGCCGAGGTGGTAGCGGGTGAGGATGGCGAGCAGCACGAAGCAGACGGCGCCGACGATGTAGAGCTTGCGCTCCTTGCGGACGGGCATGACGGACTCCCTTGGATGAGGTGTACGCCCCGGAGGAGGCCGCCCGCGCGCGCCGGTAAACCGTGTTCGCAGAACGTCATCGGGGCTAGCCCAATGGGCGGGTTGCGCTCGCGCGGGCCGAGGCGTAGCCCGATCGTGCGCGGGCCGGGGCTCCGGAGCCCTCGATCGCCGCCGCGCCGGGGGATGTATGCGCTACAAGCTGTTGGGTCGGACGGGTCTCTACGTGTCGGAGCTGTGCCTCGGGACGATGACGTTCGGGGGCAAGGGCTTCTGGACGGTGGTCGGCTCGCTCGGGCAGGAGGTGGTGGACCAGATCGTCCAGCGCTCGCTGGCCGCGGGCGTGAACTTCATCGACACGGCCGACGTGTACTCGGAGGGCCTGGCCGAGACGCTGCTCGGGCGCTCGCTGAAGAACCTGGCCGTGAAGCGCAGCGACGTGGTCATCGCCACCAAGGCCTTCGGCCGCACCGGCCCGGGGCCGAACGACGTCGGCGCCTCGCGCGGCCACCTCATGGACGCGATCGACAAGAGCCTTGACCGTCTCCAGCTCGACTACGTCGACCTCTACCAGATCCACGGCTGGGACTCGATCACGCCGATGGACCAGACGCTGCGCGCGCTGGACGACATCGCGCGCTCGGGGCGCGTGCGCTACCTCGGCGTCTCGAACTGGCAGGCGTGGCAGATGATGAAGGCCAACGGCCTGGCCGAGCGCCACGGCTGGCTGCGCTTCGAGTCGGTGCAGGCCTACTACTCGATCGCCGGGCGCGACCTCGAGCGCGACGTGGTGCCGATGGTGCAGGACCAGCAGATGGGCGTGCTCGTGTGGAGCCCGCTGGCCGGGGGTCTCCTGGCCGGCAAGGCCGACGCCGACGGCAAGCTGCCCGACGGCGCGCGCCGCGCGCAGTTCGACTTCCCGCCCGTCGACCGGCCGCGCGCGCAGAAGTGCATCGACGCCATGCGCCAGGTCGCGGCGCGCCACGAGGTGTCGGTGGCGCGCGTCGGGCTGGCCTACGTGCTGGCCAAGCCGTGGGTGTCGAGCGTCATCTTCGGCGCCAAGGACCTGGCCCAGCTCGACGACAACCTGGCCGCGACGACGCTGGCGCTGACGTCCGACGATCTCGCGGCGCTCGACGCGGCCAGCGCGCTGCCGCCCGAGTACCCGGGCTGGATGCTCGGCTTCCAGGGCGCCAATCGGCAGCCGCCGACCAAGGCCTGAGCCCGCGCCGACCGCAGGCTCGACAGCGCGCTCGAGCCTGCGATACCTGGAGCATGCACGTCATCATCAGGAGCTGGCGCGCGACGCTCGGGCCTCTCGTCGTCGGGCGCCTGCTCGTCGCGATGAGCTTCGCGGCGCACGCCGCGCCGGCTCCCGCGCCCGGCGGGTCGGGCGCGGCGCCGGTCGTGCCTCTCGAGCCCGTGCCGTGCGCCGCCATCGTCGACGGCGGCGACCCGGCGCGCGCGGACGCGGCGCGGGCCCTGGTGCGGGCGCTGGCCGCGCGCGAGCCGCGGCTCGAGGTCGCTCCCGCCGCGGGCGCGCGGCCCGAGGTCGAGTTCGCCGACACGCTCTGCCGCCACCTGGCGGAGCAGCTCCCGCTGGCGCGCGCCGACGCCGACCATGGCGTCGAGCTCGCGCCCGAGCTCGGCGTCCTGCGCTACCGCGACGCGCACGCGCTGGCCGAGCTGGCGGTCGCGCAGTGCGGCTTCGTGCCCGAGCTGCGCGGCGAGTACCTGAGCATCGCCGCCTACGTCGCGCTCATCGAACTGCGCGTGGGCAACGAGGCCGGCGCGCGTGCCGTCGTCGTCTCGCTCGCCTCGCGCGAGCTCGCCAGCGGAGCGCCCGACCCGATCGGCGAGGACCTCTACCACCCCGACCTCGTCGCGCTCTATCGGTCGGTGCTGGCCGATCCCGGCGCGCGCGTGCCGGTGCCGGCGCGCGGCGTCGACGCGCCGGTCGTCCTGCTCTCGGCGCCGGGCCAGCCGCCGCTCTTGCGCTTCCGCGACGCGCGCCAGCGGGCCCTGGCCGCGCCGATCGCGCTGGGCGCGCTCGCCGACGCCATGGGCGCGCTGAGCATCGCCGCGGTCGGCATCTCCGACTGGGAGCGCGGCACGGACCGCGTCGGCAAGCCGTCGACGCCGCACGTCTATGCGACGGTCGTCCGGGCGCCGGCCAGCGTCGAGGCTCCGCCCGCGCTCGAGCTGGCGCTCGGCGATCGTCCGCCGATCGCCTTCGAGGCGCGCCTCGCGCAATGGCTCGGCCAGGAGCTCGCGCGCGTCGTCGCGCCATGAGGTTGCACGCGGCGGCTGCTCGCGCGCTTCTCTCTGGACGAACCGGGCGCAATTCGCGACGTGTGCGGGCGATGCACGTCGAGCACCCCGAGCGCGTCTCCCTCCGTCTCCCCGGTCCCGCCGCGGCGCGCGCGCGGCTCGCCCTGGCGGCGCTGTCCCTCGCGCTGGCGGCCGGCGGCTGCGGCGATCCGGCCACCACCGGCGCCGCCGACGACGGCGCGCCCAGCGACGCGACGGCGCCCGACGCCGACGCGCCCGACGCGTTCGACGACACGAGCCTCGACGACGCCGGCGCCGACGCCACGACCACCCCCGACGCCACGACGACCGCCGACGCGACGACCGCGGACGCGACCGTGCCGAGCGACAGCGCCATCGGCCCCGACGTGAGCGAGCCGAGCCCGGCCATGAAGCTCCACGTCCTCGACGTCGGCCAGGGCGAGTCGCTCATCGTCGAGCTGCCGTGCGGCGCGATGCTCATCGACACCGGCGGCGAGGTGACGCCGGCCTCGGGCGGGTCGCCCGGCTTCGACAGCGACGATGCCTTCGAGGCCCAGGTGAAGGACTTCTTCGCCAGCCGCCCCGACCTCCACAAGACCTTCGGCGTCGTCGTCCTGACCCACCCGCACATCGATCACACCCACGGCGTCCCGCGCCTCCTGGCCATGGTCCAGGCGGGCGACGTCGTCATCCGGAACGTCGTCACCAACGGCGACGCCAGCGGCTTCGACTCCGGCCTCGACGAGCAGAAGCAGCTCCAGCAGTTCGCCGACGCCGACCCGAGCATCGAGCGCTGGTACGTGCTCCAGCGCAAGACCACCTCCGCCGGCTTCACCAACGCCATCATCGATCCGTTCCCGGCCTGCGCCGAAGGCGGCGGCCTCGACCCGGTCGTGACGGCGCTGTGGGGGCGCATCGACGCCGACAGCCCGCTCAGCAATACATGGGATCCCAACGATCTGGCCAACGCCAACAACCACAGCGTGGTCCTGCGCGTGGCGCTCGGACAAGCCTCGATGCTGCTCGGCGGCGACCTCGAGGAGGCCGGCATCGCCGCGCTGATGGCGCAGTACCAGGGCACCTCGCTGCTCGACGTCGACCTCTACAAGGTCGACCACCACGGCAGCTACAACGGCACCACCGCGGCGTTCGTCCAGGCCATGACGCCGAAGGTCGCGGTCATCTCGGCCGGCCCCTACGACCGCGTCGGCGACTACACCGCCTACGCCTACGGCCACCCGCGCTGGCACGCCGTCAGCGATCTCGTCGGCGACTCGGACAGCCCCGGCGTGTCGGCGCGGCGCCCGACCGCCGTCGACGCCGAGGTGGCCATGTCCTACCAGGACGACCACGGCGTCTTCGCCTCGCAGCACATCACCAAGGCCGTCTACTCGACCGGCTGGGAGCACCACGCCGTGGTCGTGACGCTGCATGCCGACGGCAGCATCGAGCTGCCGTAGCTCGTGCTCGCGCGCTGGCGATTGCATAGCGGTGGGGTCGTGGCATAGCTTGCGGCCCCCAAGGGAGGAGCCATGCTGGGCGCCCGTGCCTGCCTACTCTGCGCGACCGCGCTCGCGGCCTGCGCCGGTGACCCGGCCTTCGTGTCGTCGGACACGTCGGCCGACAGCGCCGGCGCGACCGACGCGACGACCATCGCCGACAGCGACGCGCCCACCGATGCCGTGACGACGCCCGACGCCGACGCCACCACCGTCGACGACTCGGACGCCGCGACGACGGCGCCCGATGCGGTCGACGCCGACGACACGGCCGACGCGCCCGACGCCGTCGACACCGTCGACGCCGGGCCCGGCTGCGGCACCGGCTGCGGACCGGTGGCGGTCTGTGAGAACGATCGCTGCGTGTGCCCGGGCGATCAGAGCTGCCACGTCCGCATCGTCGCGCCCTTCGTGAACGATATGTCGGTCGGGCTCGACACCGTGTCGGACCACCTCATGATCGCCTTCGGGCGCTTCGATCCCGAGGGCCTGAGCATCGCGCGCTGGAACGGCACCGACTTCACCATCGAGCCGACCATCGCGGCCTGGGCCGCCTTCGGCCAGTCGATCGCGGCCGACGCCGACGGCGTGCCGCACATCGCCCACCTCGATCCCGACCGCGCCATCGTCATGGCGCGTCCGAAGCAGGGCGGCGGCTGGGAGGACCTCACCACCGCGAACGGTCCGTGCCGCACCGCCGGCATGGAGCTGAACCCGATCGAGCAGGCGCTCCAGGTCGGCTGCGTCGACCCGTTCATCGGCCAGTTCCTGCTGGACACGTTCGACCCCGTCGACGTGCGCTTCGACGTCCCCGACGACGCCGACCCGCTCGTCGTCGGCAAGAACTTCCTGCGCGTCGGCTGGGCCATGGGCCCGGACGGCACGCCCTGGGTCGCCTGGATCGACCCGGGCGAGACCTCGGACGAACGCGTCGTCTATCTCGCCTACCGCGCCCTCGGCAGCTGGACGAAGGAGACGATCGGCACCTTCGCCGCGGCGTCGTCGCTGGCCATCGCCGTCGACAGCCTCGACAAGCCGCACGTGTTCTTCAACTACCGCGACGGCGGCGACGTCGTCCTGTCGCACGCCTACTACACCGATGCCATCCACATCACCGCGCACGAGGTCGACCGCAAGACCACCGACGGCGCGTTCGGCCAGCTGCTGGTGGCGGTGCCCTCCACCGGCAGCCAGCTCGACCTCGTCTACTCGAGCGACCGCCGCCTGATCCACGTCAGCGTCGACGGCCTGACCATCGGGACGCCGACCGTGCTCCAGCTGGCCTCGGGCCCGACCCACCTCGACATGGTCGGGACCCGCGCGGGCCGCCTCGAGGCGGCCTTCATCGCCGACGACGAGAGCCTCCACGTGTGGTTGCCGCGCGGGCCGTAGCCGGTCATCATCGCGCGCCGACAGGAGACCGCCATGACCGCTCCGACCTCGACCCGACCGCGCGCGCTGCACGACCCGCTGACCTGGCTCTACCCGCCGCTCGAGCCGTTCGAGAGCGGGCACCTCGAGGTCGGCGACGGGCATCGCATCTATTACGAGCAGTCGGGCGCGCCGGGCGGCAAGCCGGCCATCTTCCTCCACGGCGGCCCGGGCGGCGGCATCTCGCCGCAGCACCGGCGCTTCTTCCACCCCGACCGCTATCGCGCCGTGCTGTTCGACCAGCGCGGCTCGGGCAAGAGCACGCCGCACGCGTCGCTCGAGCACAACACCACCTGGGATCTGGTGGCCGACATCGAGCGCCTGCGCGAGCACCTCGGCATCGAGAAGTGGCTCGTCTTCGGCGGCTCGTGGGGCAGCACGCTTGCGCTGGCCTACGCCGAGGCGCACCCCGATCGCGTCAGCGAGCTCGTCTTGCGCGGCATCTTCCTCGGGCGGCCGTTCGAGATCGACTGGCTCTACCAGGGCGCGACCGTCGGCGCGGTGTTCCCCGACGGCTGGGCGCGCTTCATCGAGCCGGTGCCCGAGGCCGAGCGCGGCGACCTCCTGCGCGGCTACGCCAAGCTCCTGGCCTCGCCCGACGCCGAGGTGCGCCTCCGCGCCGCGCGCGCCTGGAGCGTGTGGGAGACGCTGCTGAGCCACGTCGTGGCGAGCCCCGAGGACCTGGCCGAGGCCGAGCAGGCCGACGACGCCATCGCCATCACGGCCATCGAGATCCACTACTTCCTGAACCAGTGCTTCTTCCGCGCGCCGACCCAGCTGCTCGACGACGTCCACAAGATCCGCCACATCCCGGGCGTCATCGTGCACGGGCGCTACGATCTGGTGTGCCCGCTGCAGAGCGCCTGGGATCTCGCCGCGGCCTGGCCCGAGGTCGACCTGCAGATCATCGGCGACGCCGGGCACTCGGCCTTCGAGCACGGCATCAGCCGCGCGCTGGTGGCCGCGACCGATCGCTTCGCCTAGCCCGCGTCGACGCGCGTCAGCCGCGCGCGAAGACGACGGTGAGGTTGTTGGCCGGCATGTCGTGGCGCCCACGCAGCGCGAAGCCGTGGCTCGCGGCGACGGCCACGACCGCGTCGAGATCGCGCACGCCCCAGCGCGCGTCGCGCTCGCGCAGGCTCTGGTCGAAGGCCTCGTTCGAGGGCGCGGTGTGGCGCCCGCCCTGCGCGAACGGCCCGTAGAGCACGAGCACCGCGCCCGGGACGAGCACCTCGGCGGCGCCGGCGAAGAGGTCGAGCGTCGCCTGCCACGGCGCGATGTGGATCATGTTGGCGCAGTAGAGCGCCTCGTAGCGCGCGCGCGGCGTCTGCCACGGGCGCGCGTGGACGTCGAGCACCACCGGCGCGCGCAGGTTCTCGGGCGGTGCGCCCGCCTCGGGCTCGGCGCGCCAGGCGGCGATGCTGGCCAGGAGGCGCGGCTCGCGCTCGGTCGGCTGCCAGCCGAGCTCGGGCAGCGCCTGCGCGAAGTAGACGGCGTGCTCACCGCTGCCCGAGGCGATCTCCAGCACCTCGCCGCGCGCCGGCAGCGCCTCGCGCAGCCGCTCCAGGATGGGGTCGCGGTTCCGGCGCGTGGCCGGCCAGCGCTCGCGGGCATCGGTCGGGGTGCTCATGCGGCGGTCGGTCGCGGGCGGCGTCGGAGGGTGAGGCGCACGCGATGTTGCTCCCACACGCGCCGCGCCTTGGCAACGCGCGAGCGCCGGCCGCGTTGCCGCGCGCCGCGTTCGGTGGGAGCATGCCGCATGCGCAAGCCCCTCCTCTTCGTCCTGGCCCTCGCCGCGTGCGGCAAGTCGACCCCCACGCCGCCGCCGGCCGCGCCGACGACCGTCGCTTCGGCGCCCGCGCCCGATGCCGCGGTGGTCGCGCCTGCGCCCGACGCCGCTGTCGCCGCGCCCGCGTCCGAGGCCGACGCCGCGGTCGCCGCGCCCGCGCCTGCGCCCGACGCCGCGGTCGTCGCGCCCGCGCCCGCGGCCGACGCTGCGGTCGTCGCGCCCGCGCCCGAGGCCGACGCCGGAGCGCCCGAGCCCGACGCGGCCGCGCCGGCTCCGGCCTCGATCGCCCAGCCCACCATCGCGCCCGAGGTCGCCGCGCGCATCCCGCCCGACGGCCTGATGATCGCCACGATGACGCTCCACGGCACGGAGGATGGCCCCGACTTCATGGTCATCTGGAAGCTCGCGCCGAGCGGCCTCACCGAGCTCCACCGCGAGACCGGCGTGTCGGTGAGCGAGCTCGCCTGGGTCGACGCCCACACGCTGGTCGCGCTCGAGCGGCGCGGCGACGACGGCAGCACCAAGGTCCGGCGCTTCCGCGACGGCCAGCCCGACGGCGCGCCGATCGCGGTGGCCCCGGCCGACTGGAAGGACCTCGCCCCGGCCGACGCGCTGCAAGAGACGGAGCTCATGCTGGGCCCGGACGGCGCGGTCTGGCTGCACGAGTGCGCCGAGTCGAAGATGAGCGAGGACGGGCTCAGCGAGACGTGCCTGAAGCACGCGCTGGTGCGCGTCGACGCGACGCCCTTCGAGGTCGTGTCCAAGCTGCCGAAGGGCCTCACGCGCGACGGCGTCCTGGCCATCTCGGACCAGCTGCTCGACCTCGCCGACCTCGGCAAGGTCCCGACGCCCGAGGGCTTCACGGCCAAGATCGTCAACGCCACCATCGGCGAGCAGAAGTGGCGCGCGCTCGAGTGCACGGCCGGCGCGCAGAAGGCGACCTGGCCCAACGCCGACACCGGCGACGTCATGTTCGGCGTGAAGCCCGACAAGCTCGCGTGGGTGCGCACGACGCCGCCGCTCGTGGCCATCCAGGGCAAGGCCGTCAACCCGGTCGGGCAGGAGTCGCGCCCGACGCTCGTCTTCCGCGCCTGCTCGCCGACGCCGCTCGAAGCCTATCGCACGCTCGGCGACGCGGTGTGGGCCGAGCACATCGCCTCGACCGCGGCCGGCACCGAGTCGGCCTGGCACCTCTTCGTCGACGACGTGCTGGTCGGCGTCATGCCCGGCTCCGAGTACTACTTCGCGCCGGCTCCGCGCGCGCCCTGATCGTTCACGCCGCGCCGCCGAGCCAGGCGGCCTTCACGATGCTCGTGAGGTCGGTCACGTCGAAGGGCTTCCGCACGATGCGGTGCACGCCGAGCGTCGCCGCCTCGGCGCGGATTTCCGGCGTCTCGTGCGCCGTCAGCAGGACGACGTCGAGGTCCGGTCGCGCGCCGCGGAGCTCGCGCAGCAATGACAGGTCCCGGACGTCCGGCAGGCGGAGGTCGAGCACCACGACCAGCGGGTCGGGGCCGAAGGACGCCAGGGCGGCCCTGGCCTCGCTGGCCGAGCGCGCCTCGTAGACGACGAAGCCCGACTCGCTCAGCGCCTCGCTCAGCGACCACCGGATGAGGGCCTCGTCGTCGACCACCAGCACCGACGGGCTGGGGTTCCGGTCTCGAGTCTCTGCGGCGATGTCGACGCTCAACGCTTGCTCCCCTCCGCACGCCTGCGGATACTCCGATCACACGATCGGTCAGGGTGAACCCACAAACGCCACTCTCCCTCCCGGACGATAGCATATGTCCCGAATCGAGGTCGCCGCCTGGCTTGCGGTCGCAGCCATCCTCACCGCCAGCTTCTGGCTCAGCCCCGGCTACTCGATCAACAGCCTCTACTTCGGCGCCGTGCTGGTGACGCTGTGGGCGCCCGCGCCGCGCGCCGCCTATCGCATCGCCGCCGCAGCCACGGTCGCCCTGGTCGTGAGCACCGTCTTCTCGCGCTCGCCGGCCACCATGGACGCGGTCGTCTTCAGCCGCAGCGCGACCGCGCTGACGCTCTGGGCGACGGCCTTCATGGTGGTGCGCACGCGCCTCGCCGGCGTCTCGCGCGCGGCCGCCGAACGCGCCCTCGGGCGCTCGCAGAAGGAGGCCCAGGACCTCGCCTTCGCCCTCGACCAGGGCGCCATCGTGGCGCGCACCGACCTCGACGGCACCATCGGCTACGTCAACGATCGCTTCTGCGAGGCCTCGCACTACACGCGCAACGAGCTCATCGGCCGCGACCATCGCATGCTCAGCTCGGGCCTCCACCCGCCCGAGTTCTTCGCGGCGATGTACCGCACGCTCGCCAGCGGCGGCATCTGGCGCGGCGAGATGCAGAACCGCGCCAAGGACGGCTCGCTGTTCTGGGTCGACGCCACCATCGTGCCGCTGCTCGACGCCGGCGGACGCCCGCAGCAGTACCTGGCCATCGACCACGACATCACCGAGCGCAAGCGCACCGAGGACGCCGCGCGCGAGCAGGCCACGCTGGCGCGCCTCGGCCAGATGGCCGCGGTGGTCGCGCACGAGGTGAGGAACCCGCTGGCCGGCATCCGCGGCGTGCTCCAGGTCGTCGGTCGCCGCCTGCCGATCGGCACCAAGGAGTCGGCCGTCATCGGTGACGTCGTCACCCGCATCGACACGCTCAACGACCTGGTCGAGGACGTGCTCACCTTCGCGCGCCCGCGCGCGCCGGTGCTGGCCGCCACCACGCTGGCTGTGGTGTTCGAGCGCCACATCGCGCTGCTCCGCGCCGACCCGCGCTTCGCCCACGTGAGCCTCGAGGTCGACCTGCCCGACGAGGCCGTCAGGGTCGACCCGGAGCTGCTCGGCCAGGCCGTCGTCAACCTGCTCATCAACAGCGCCCAGGCCATGGACGGCCACGGCGAGATCCGCATCTCGGGGCGACGCCAGTGCGACGCGCACGAGGTGTCGATCGCCGACCGCGGCCCGGGCATCCCGCCCGACGCGCGCGCGCACCTCTTCGAGCCGTTCTTCACCACCAAGAGCCGCGGCACCGGGCTCGGCCTCGCCACGGCGCGGCGCATCCTCGAAGGCCACGGCGGCTCGATCGACTTCGACTGTCCCGCGAGCGGCGGCACCATCTTCACGCTGCGGCTCCCCGCCATCGCCTGAGCGTCGGCGCGCGCCTCAGCGCGTGGTCATCCCCGGGCGCACGCCGGGCTGGCGCCGGTTCTGCGGCGTCGTGGTCGGCTCCGAGGGGGCGGCCGCGCTCCACGGGTGGTTGGTGTCCGGGTTCGGGACCTGCGCGGCGCCGACCTCGGGCGTCGCGCGGCGCAGCGCGACGCTCGTCCGCAGCATGCCGTCGAGCTCGTTGATCATCGCCGTCATGCGCGCCGGATCGATCTGGCCGTTGGGGCCGATGAGCCCGGCGCGGCGCGCCGCCGCCTCGATGGCGTTGGCCTCGGCCGACGACATGCGCGCGCCGGCGTTGTTCTCGCGGGTGCCGCCGGCGCCGATCTCGGGGCCGACGCGCCGCCCGGCGCGGAGCCGCCGCGTCAGATCGCCGAGCAGGACGAAGCGCTCGGGCACCGGGATGCCGAGCTCGCGCGCCTCGAGCATGACGCGCGAGAAGTACTTCGACAGCGGGTCCGCCGCGACGTTCGGCTGGGCCCCGAGCTCGAGCCCCTCGCGCATCGCGGGCAGGTGGTCCTGCAGCATGTTGAGGCTGTCGATGAGCGCGTTCTGGCGCTGGCCCGCCGTGAGGTCGGGCTGCCGGCCCGGCGCCTGGCCCGCGTCGACGCGCTGCTGGTGACCCTCCTGCTGGCCGAAGACCACCGACTGCACCGCCGACGGATGGTAGGCCTCGTCCTCCAGCGTCTTCACCCGCATCGCGGCCGCGAGGATGGCCTCGCGCTGGATGTCGGTCGGCGGTGACGAGGCCTCGGACTGGAGGCGCGCCAGCGACTCGTGCGCGCGCTGCAGCATGCGCCGCCGCGCCGCGCGCAGCTGCTCCGCGCCCTGCGGCGAGCGCAAGAGCCGGAGCGCCGACTCGGGGTCCATGGCGGCGATGCGCGGGTCGCTCTGGCCCGCCGCGCGCAGCAGCTCGGCCTCGTTCAGCGCGGCGCGCGCGTCGACGGTGGCGTACTGCTCGCGGACGGCCGCGGCCGGTCCGGCGTCGCCGGGGTGCGCCCGCTCGGCGGCCTGCACGAGCCCGTCGACGTACTCGCGCCACAGCCGGCCGCTCGGGTCGCGCGCCATGAGGCGCTCGCGGTGCGCGATCTCGAGCTCCTGGCCCTCGCGCACCTCGAGCCGACCGCGCGCCGCCTGCTGCGTCGGCGTGTTCTCGTTGAGGCCGAAGCGATCGGCCTGGACGTCGGTGTACGGGTTGATGCCGAGGACCTCCATCCAGCCCTCGGTCGGCAGCCCGCGCCGCGCGAGCGCGGCCTCCATGCCGTCCACGAAGAGGCGCCACGCTTCGATCGAGCGCGGCCCCATGTAGGTCGGATCCATGTCGGAGGTCACGCCGGTCGAGCCCGCCAGCTGGCGCCGCGACTCGGCCTCGGGGATCACGCGGCGCACCGCCTGATCGGCCTCGTCGAAGAGCACCTGGCGCGCGGCGGCGAGGCGCGCCTGCTGCGGCTCGGTGAGCTGGCGCGCGCGCCAGCGCAGGACGCGCGCCCAGCTGCCGAGCTGGAACCACACGCGCATCAGATCGCCGACGGTGGTGGCCGGGTTGTCGATGACGCGCTGGAGATCGCCGGGGGCGGTCTCGGCGTTGATGGGCGCGTTGCTCTCGGGCACGCGCAGCGCGTCGGGCGCCGGCGGAGCGCCCTCGCGGGGCGGCGGCGGACCGCGGCCGGGGCCGCCTTCGACGCCGTTGGGCGTGTAGAGGACGCGCGTGCCGTCCGCGGCGACGAAGCCGAAGTCGGGCGGGTGCGCGTTGGGGTCGCCGACGGCCTGGCGATAGCGACGCGCGTAGGCTTCGTAGGTCGGCTCGAAGTTCACCATGTACGGGATGGCCAGGCCCATCGAGTAGAAGCCGCCCGCGGCCGTGAGGTAGGTGTGGGCCTCGCCCGCCTCGGCCTCGCCGAGGACGCGCACCGGTCCGCTCGGCGGCGGGGTCGCGACGCGCGGCGCGGCCCGCTCCGCGGCGGTCAGCCCCGGCCCTGGCGTCTGCGCCGCCCGCGCCCAGTCGGTCGGCATGGGCGGCGTCGGCTCGCCCGGCGGCCGGAGCTGGCCGCGCGGCGTCCACAGGTAGACGTGCCCGTCGGGGCCGACGAAGCCGTGCGGCGGCGGGTTCACGCCGTCGCCGGCGTAGTGCTGGAAGTACGAGGCGTAGGTGATCCAGTCGTTGACGGTGCTGATGCCGGGGCCGCCGCCGCGCTCGCCGCGCTGACCCGCGGCGCGGAAGGAGTCGAGGGTGGCCTGCGCGGCGGCGTAGTCGAGCGCCGGCGGCGGCGTCCGGCGCGGCGGGCCACCCGAGCCACCCTGCGGGCCTTGCGGACCCTGCGGACCCTGCGGGCCTTGCGGGCCGCCGGCGGGCGGGGACGGCGGCCGCGGCGGCGGCTCCGACGACGGCTGCGACGGCGACCGCACCGGCGCCTCCTGGCCGGTCGGCGCCGGCGTCGGCGCGCGCTCGGGCAGCGTCTCGGGCACGATGATGACGCCGCGCGCGAAATCGATGAAGCCGTTCGGCGGCGGGCCGTCGCCCGTGCCGGTGCGGCTCTCGTGGTCGGCCCAGGCGCGCGCGTACTCGCGGGTCCCGGCGCGCTCGACCTGGAAGCCGCCGATGCTGCCCTCGACCTGGTGAAAGGCCGCGGCCGCCTCGGGCGTGAGCGGCATCGACTGCAGCTGGATGCCCGGGGCCTCGGTCGCGACGCGCGCGCGCAGCGTGAGGAAGTCGCTGGCCGTCACGGGGGCGCCGATGGGGGTCGGGCTCCGGGCGGCACCCTCGGTCGCGGGCGCGCTGCCGGGCGCGACCGGCGCGACCGGGGCGACCGGTCCCGCCGGCGCGCGCGGCTGCTCGCCCTGGCCGGGGATGGTGTTGCCCGAGCGCGGCGGCACGGCCGGGCCGGCAGGCACCTCGCCCTGGCCGGGGATGGTGTTGCCCGAGCGCGGCGGCACGGCCGGGCCGGCAGGCACCTCGCCCTGACCGGGGACGGTGTTGCCCGAGCGCGGCGGCACGGCCGGGCCGTTCGGCTGCGCGCCCTGGCCGGGGATGGTGTTGCCCGAGCGCGGAGGGACGGCCGGAACCTCGCCCTGGCCGGGGATGGTGTTGCCCGAGCGCGGCGCCACCGGGACCGGGCCGTTGCCGGGGATGGTGTCGCCCGAGCGCGGCGCCACCGGCACCGGGCCGTTGCCGGGGATGGTGTCGCCCGAGCGCGGCGCCACGGGGACGCCGCCGTTCCCCGGCAGCGTGTTGCCCGAGCGCGGCGGCACCGGCGCGGCGCCCTGCGTCGGCTCGTTCATGGCCGAGGCCATGTGATCGGGGCCCCACAGGACGACCGACCCGTCGCTCGTGCGGAAGCCCTGGCGCGGCGGCTCGCCGACGCCGCCGTTGCTCTCCCACATGCCGCGGTACGTCGCCGCGTCGACCACGAAGCCGATGGCGATCCCCTGGACGCCGGCGTTGTAGGCCTCGCGGTAGCGGCCGGCCATCTCGGCGTCGAGCACGGTCGGCGGCGTGCGCGGCGTCTGCGCCTGGCCCTGCTGGCCCTGCTGGCCTTGCTGCCCCTGCTGGCCCGGCTGCTGCTCCTCGTCGTGCGCGGCGGGGTGGTCGGGATCGAAGCGCTCGCGCCAGCCGCGGAACTGCAGGAGGTTCTGCTGGATGGCCCCGGCCATCGCGGTGGCGCGTCGGCGGCGCGCCTCGGCATGCGAGATGGCGCCGCTCGCCTCGTCGGTGGCGATCTGGGCGTAGTCGCGGACGATCTGGTAGGTGCCGATGATGAAGCCGACCTCGCCCGCGACCGCGCCGACCGTGCTCGCGACGGTCGCGGCCAGGCGCCAGCCGTTCGAGCCCTGGATGACGCGCGCGCCGGCGATGGAGGTGACGCCCTGGGCCACCGCGCCGACGATGGCGATGAGGTCGTTGACGGACTCCATGTCGAAGCGGAGCGTGTCGCCGCGCCAGCGCTGGATGAGGCGCGCCGCCGCGATGCCGGCCCCGAGCACGGCCACGGCGGTGCCGACGCCGGGGATGATGAGGCTCACCGCGGTGAGCACCTGCGAGAGCTCGTCGATGCGCGCGAAGAGGAGCCCGCTGCCGCGCGGCCGGCTCTGGAGGACGTGCTCGCGCTGCCCTTCGGGGAAGTCGAGCTCGGGCGGGAAGCGCACCGTGAGCGGCCCGCGGCCGTACTGGTTATTGGCGGCGAAGCTCTCGAAGACGGCCAGCGCGCCCGCGAGGCGGGCGTTGTGGCCGGGCCGCGCGTTCACCGACGCCGTGTAGGGCGGCGGCGCGTTGCGCGTGGTCACGTCCGACAGCCAGGCGTCGACGCCGCCGTCGGGCCGCTGCGTGAGCGCGAGCTGCAGCAGGAGCGTGATGCCGGTGCCGCTCACCTCGTCGACGATGACCGCGTGCGGGCGGAAGACCGGCGACGCCGACTGGTGGTCGCGCGTCTCGGCGAGCTGGAGCTGGTCCCAGAGCTCGTCGACCTGCTGCTGCGCCGCGGCGCGGTTGGGGTCGCCGGCCGGCATGTGGTCGAGGCGCGTGCGCGCCTGGGCCCAGAGCTCGCGGATGTAGTCGCTGGCCGCGCCGTGCGCCTGGAGATCGGCGGCGCGCACCTGCTGCTCCATCTCCTCGCGGCGCGTCGGATCGACCGTGGTCCCGGCGTCGGCGGCAGAGCGCTCGGCCAGCACCTGGCGGAGCCGCGCCTCGGCCAGCTGCGCTTCGGGCGCGTCCAGCGACTCGCGCGCCACCTGGCTCGGCGAGCGCACCTCGACGATCTTGACGGCGACGCTCGGGTTGCGCGTCGCCTGCCCGTCGAGGCCGCGCGGCTGGGCGATGCAGCGCACGGCGAAGACGCCCTGCTGGTTCTGGAGCCAGCCGATCTCGCGCTGGGACGGGTGCCCGCCGATGGCGTCGGCCAGGCGGCGGATCGACTGGCGCCCGAACAGCGCCACGGCCGAGACCGGCGTCAGCAGCACGGCCAGGCGGTTGCCGAGCGCGGCCGTGGCGTTCCGCGCCGCTTCGCCGATGCGGCCGTGGGCCAGCGCGCGGTCGGCCGCCCGCGACTCGCTCTCCGCGTCGGCCGCAGCCTGGCCCGTGTCGTCCCACATGTTGGCCCGCTCGCGGCCGCGGTCGCGCCGCGCGGCGTCGAAGCGGCCGACGTGCGTGCCCGCGCCGACGGCGCGCTGCCCGATGGTGTGGGTGGCGTTGGCGCGCGTGGCGCCGAGGCCGCCGGCGTCGGCCGCCTCGTGGCTGATGTCGATGACCTCGAAGCGGTAGACGCCGCGCTCGACGGCGCGCGCCTCTTCGAGGATGTCGGCGCCGCTGGTCAGGCCGGCGCCCACCGCGAGGCGCATGTCGTACTCGCTGGTGGCGCCGCTCGTCGCCTGTTCCGGCCCGGCCAGCGTCGCGTCCAGCGCGGCCCCGAGCTGGCGGCCGCTCGCGGTGCCGCCCATGAACACGTTCTCGCTCTCGCGCACGTCGCGGGTGCCGTCGGCCGAGCCCTGGCTCGAGCCCTGCCCCGACTGCCGCCCGCGGAGCTGCTGCACCTCCTGCTGGTGGATGCGGTCGAGCTCGGCCAGCGCGTGGTTGGCGCGCGCCTCGGCCCGGCGCACCGCGCGGTCCACCCGCGAGCTGCCGCGCGGGCTGTGACCCCCCTGCGGCGCGGGCTGGGTGCCGTTCCCCGGCGGGGGCGGCGGCGTCTCTTGGCCCTGGCCATCGCCGGTCGCGGGGTCGGCGTGCTCGGTGGGAGGCGCGGCCGAGGGCTGCGGCTCGGCCTGGCCGCCGAAGCCCGGGCCGAAGACGTAGAGCGCCGCGCCGTGCATGAGCGGCGGCGTGTCGTTGCCGAGCTCGGGCACATGGTTCACGTTGAAGGCCGCGCCGGCGTCGACGATGCCGAGCCGGTTCGGCTCGCCGCCCGTCTCGCCGATGCGGCGGAAGTGGTTCTCGACCAGCAGGTAGAAGCCGGACGGCATCGAGGTCGGGCGCGTGCGGTAGGGCCAGTCGCCGAGGCGCTCGCCGTTGGCGGCCCAGAAGCCGAAGCGCTCGGCGAAGATGTAGAGCATCCCGTACTCTTGCGGCGCCTGCGCGTTGAGCCGGGTGATGAGGCCGCGGCCCTCGGTCGCGAGCTCGGGGAGCCCGCTGGCGCGCGGCATGACCCAGGTCAGGTGGCGCCGCGCGGCCTCGTCCTCGGCCTCCTGGCGGTAGCGCTGGACGAGGGTGGCCTCCGGCGGCGCGGACGCGC
>JAXLYZ010000055.1:0-68862 GCA_046351155.1 Myxococcota bacterium | reverse complement strand
GTCGTCCTTCCGCTCGCTGAGCGTGCCGAGCTTCACGACGCCCTCGAAGCCCGAGCGCAGCGGGTCGCTGACGAACACGAGGCCGGGCAGCGGGTAGTTCGTCTTCTCGTCGTTGTGCCACTCCTTGGCCCACAGCTCGAGCGCCGGCTCGTAGATGACGAAGCCGTCGTCCTCGGCCGCGAAGATCCACCCCTGCACCTCGGGCTCGCCCTTGGTGGCGCGCGTCGGCGCGTGCGCGTTCCGGGCGTGGGCCGGCTCGAAGGCCGAGAACACCACCGTGCGATCGGGGCCGATGTCGAGGATGCCGTGCCAGGCGTGGGCCAGCGCGTACGGCGCGATGGTGCTGGCGCGATGCTCGGCGTAGGCCACGCCCTCGAGGTCGAAGTCGCGGGCCAGGTCCTCCGGGTCGACGTCGTGCGGCGCCGGCGGCGAAGCCTCGGCCCCGGCCTCGCCCTCCGCGGCGGGCTCGCCCTCGCCCTTCTCGGGCTTGTCGCCGCCGCCGGTCGGCTCCTCGTCCTCGGCGGGCGGCACGTCGGTCAGCAGCTTCACCTTGAGCGACAGCTTGCCCCGCGGGATGGGGATGGTCGTCACGTAGTAGCCGGCCGCGCGCTTCACGACGCCGCCCGGCGGGCGCAGCGCCGGCAGCGTCGAGGCGATGTCGGCCTCGAGCTCGAAGTCGTCCGTCCTGCAGACGATCTTGGCGTGGCCGACGCGCAGCTCGATGCTGCCGTCGCCGACCTCGGCGTAGAAGCGGTCCTGCGCGAAGGTCCAGTCCTCGCGCTCCTTCTTCTCGCGGAACTTGAGCTTGCGCCCGTCGGGCAGGGTCACGGCGATGTTGAGGTCGGCGCGCCCGTCGGCCGAGGCGAGGTTCGTCACCGTGAGCTTGGCGTAGAGCGAGGCGCCGTCGGGCATGACGCCGCGCACGACGAGCTGCTCGGAGAAGTCGTCCGACTTCCGGTTCTCGACCTTCGCCCAGCTCATGGCGAGGTCCTTGTCGCTGAGCGGCACGCCCGTGTCGACCTGGATGAGCGGCGCGCCACAGGCGGCTCCGAGGCCCGCCGACAGGCACGCGACGAGGCACGCCGCGGCGGCGTGGCCGCGCGCGCTCACGCGCCCTCCGCGACGGGCCGCACGACCGGCTGGGCCAGCGGTCGGCCGATCCACAGGAAGGCCGTGAACATGACGAGGTTCACCACGTAGGCCGTGCCGATGCCGAGCACCGCCAGCCAGCCGATGCCCTGGAGCCCCTTGTTCTGCACGAACACGAGGGTGGCGAAGCCGATGGTCGTGAGCAGCGAGCTGATGCCGGCGGCGATGGCGGTGTGGCGGACGTTGGCCACGACGTGGGGCCCGCCTTCCTTGATGCGGTGGGTCAGGTGGGTTCCGGTGTCGATGCCGATGCCGAACACCTGCGGCAGGACGATGACGTTGAAGAGGTCGATGGGGAAGTCGATGAGCACCATCAGGCCGAGCATGATGGCGAAGCCGCAGAGGATGGGCACGGTGATCATCACCAGCTCGAGCGGGCGGCGGAACTCGGTGAGCACGACGATCATGACGACGATGAGGCCGATGAGCGCGGCCAGTGGGCCCTCGCGCTTCACGACGCGGTAGGCCTCGGCCGACACGAAGTAGGTCGCCGACGAGTGCACCGTCACGGCCGGCTCTGCGCCATCGGCCGGGATGGTGATGTCGCCGATCTGGTCCTGGATCTTCTGGGCCGCCAGCGCGTTGGCCTTCGAGCCGCTGGCGTAGAGGACGACGTAGCGCCCGTAGCGCCCTTCGGTGTCGGTGAACTTCTCCTTCACCCAGGTCGGCAGCTCGTCGGCCGTGAACGGGTGCGGGTCGAGGTAGGGCATGAGGCGGTCGGCGTCGGCCTTGGCCTGCCCGTCCAGCGCGCCGTACTTGTTCATGATTTTGCCCGGTCTTCGCGCACGATGGCGAGCTTCTCCGGCTGGGCGCTGGTCGGCGTCGAAGGCGAAGACCGAGCCATCGGTGAGCACCGGATAGCCTGGGCCATGTGCGCCTTCAGGTAGCGATAGAGCCGCTCGGTCTGGTGGAGGTCCTGGGTGATGACCAGCCGGGCTGGTGTGCGCGACTCGGCCTTGTATTTCGTCTTGAGCGCTGCTCGGTCTGCGCGTCGGCCGCGCGGAACTTGCCCATGTCGGGTCGAAGTAGAGCTGGCCAGCCGCACACCGAGCCGAGCGCGGCCCCGACCATGGCCCGTTCACCAGCATGACCCAGGCCACCTTCTTCTTCATAGGCTCGACACCGGCGGCGCGGCCTGAGCCCGTCGAGGTCGTGGCCCTCTTCGCTCGCCGACGACGTGGTCGGCGTCGGGCGCGCGGCGCCGACGTTCCGCGGCTTCTCGGCCCACACGCGGTGCAGCGCGAAGGCCAGCGGCGGGTACACGAAGTAGAAGGCGATGAGCGCCGAACACGGTCCTCGGCCGGCGCCATGCCCAGGCCTTGCGCTCGCGGAAGTCGAAGAACGGAACACGCCGTAGCGGTCGCCCATGGCCGAGCGCGGAGAGCAGGTTGTTGCCCGGCCGCGCCAGGCCGAAGAGCCCGCGACGGCCTCGGCATGGAGCGTGCCGCCGGCTCGTACTTCTCGGACACGCGCGACAGCCCGTGCACGATGTAGTCGACGCTCATGCTGAAGAGGATGGTGGTTGATGGACGTCGTTGAGGTAGCCGATGCCGATGACCGCGAAGCCGAGCGTCCAGAAGTGAGCGTCACGCCCAGCACCGCCGCTGACGAGCAGCGTCCGGAAGCGCAGGAAGTAGACCAGCATCACGATGGCGACGAAGAGCAGCGCCCACGCGCCCGACACGGTCGCGTCGCCGATGATCTGCTTCATCGCCTTCGTGACCTGGCCGTAGTCGCCGTCCATGGTGGAAGGTGACGCCCTGCTCCGGCGTGCGCCTGCTGCACGCCGGCGAGGTAGGTCTCGAGGCGGTCGCCGAGCGCGCTCGTGCGCGTGGCGTCCGACGGCTTGAACTTCGTAGCTGCCTTCACCGAGAGCACCTGCTGTCGGGGCTCTCGAAGCACTCGGTGAAGCCCGGCCTTGCGTAGTCCTTCTTGATCTGCTCGATCGACGCGGCAGCTCGCTCTTCTGCTCGGCCGCCTTGGCGTCGCCGGGCGCCGGCTTTCCTCGGCCTCGTCGTCGTCGTCGTCGTCGAGCCCGAGGTCCTCTTCACCGCCTTCGGATGGCGAAGCCGGTGACCTTGGCCTGCATCTCCTCGAGGTCCTTCAGCGGACAGCGAGGAGGCCGTTCTTCTCGAAGAAGCAGATGTCGCGGCGAACTCGACGCGCTCGATGTCGTCCTTCTGCGTCTCGATAGAAGGCGATGTCGGCCACGGCCTGGTTGAGGCCGCGGTCGGGCTGCCGACGAGGATGCGCAGCTCCCGCGTCGAGCTCGAGCGTCTTCCGCGCCTCGCGCGCTCGCACCACCGCCGGCGTGTCCTCGGGGAACAGGCCCCGAGGTCGCCGTGACCTTGATGAGCGAGCCCGTTGCAACGCCGAGTGCCGCCCGACAGCAGCATCGATACCAGCAGCACCGTCCATGGACGCCGCGCCGCGAGGTCGAGGTAACGCCCGTAGAAGGCTGGAAGAGGCAAGACCTTCGAGTACATGGGGATGTCGCTGCTACCTGGGTTGGTCGTGCGAAGCGCTGGACGCGGACCTGCGAGCCTCGACTACACGGCCTGTCCGTTCCAACGGCGAAGCGCCTGCTGGTCTACGTTCCTCACCTCGGCCGCGACCTGGGTCGGAACCGCCGCTGCGCGAAGGACACGCGACGACGCCGGACACCAGCGACACCATAGTCGACGCGAGCGACGTCGACAGCGCCGCGGCGACGCGACTACTCGGCGACGCGACCGCCGACCTGGGCAGCGACGACACCGGCAACGGCTACCTCGACTCGGCCGCGCCGACCGACACCGGCACGGCCACCGACGCCACGACCACGCCCGACGCCGACACCGTCGAGCCCGTCATCAACATCGTCATCAACGAGGTCTCGGTCGCCGGCACCGACCACCTCCGGCTCGAGCCCTGGCCAACGGCGGGCAACGCCGCGGTCGACATCGGCGGCTACACCCTGCGCGACGACGACCCTCCACGGCTACGTCTTCCCGGCCTCGACCATCATCGCGCCGGGCGCCTACTACGCGCTCGACGAGGACCCGACCGGCGCGGCCGGCTTCGACTTCGGCTTCAGCGACATCGACGGCGCCTACCTGTCCGACCGCAGCGACGTGGTCGTCGTCGACGGCACTACCTGGGACGCGGGCGATGCGCCGGTCGGCGCCACCTGGGGCCGCTACCCCAACGGCTCGGGCGCGTTCGGCACGCCTTCCACAACCTGACCAAGGGCACGGCCAACGTCGAGAACCCGGCCGAGACCTGCGGCAACAACGTGCGCGAGGCGAGCCAGACGGCATCGACCTCCCTGACGGCATCGCCTGCACCAACTGGGCTTCGGCGGCGGCACCGTCGGCTGCCCGACCTGCGACGCCTACGTGCTGTCCGCGTGCACGCCGCACGCGGCCGCGCTGGTCGTGAACGAGGTCACCTCGGAGGGCATCGACATGATCGAGCTCTACAACGGCACGGCCGCGACCATCGCGCTGCTCGGCTACCAGGTGTTGGACTCGGCCGACCACACCTTCACCTTCGGCGCCCGGAGCATCTCGGCCGGCGGCTACGTCGTCCTCGAGAAGGACGTCGACTTCACCTTCGGCCTGGCCAGCGATGACCTGGTCAAGCTGCTCGACAAGAACGGCAACGTCGTCGACGTCGCCGACTGGGCCGCCGGCGAGGCCGCGCCGTCCTACTGCCGCTCGCCCAACGGCACCGGCGGCTTCCACACCTGCGCCACGGCGTCGTTCGGGTCCGCCAACCCCTGACCGACGAGCCGTTCTCAGCGCTACTGCCGCACGGCGAGCTCGGCCTCGCTGATGCGGTCGAGGCGCACGGCGCGCACCTCGCGCTCGCCGTCGTAGATGCACAGGAGGCGCGCGACCTGGCGCTCCATGAGCAGGCCCTCGACCTGGACGACGCGGTCGAAGGCCACGCCGTCCTTGTCGCAGCCGGCGATGCGCAAGGGGCGCGCCTCGAGCCAGGCGGTCTCGACCGCGGCGCGCACCGCCTCGGCCACCGGCAAGGTCGGCACGCCGACGAAGCGCAGCGCGTCGGCGCGGTCGACGAGCTCGCGCTGGGCCGAGGCCGAGAGCGCGCCGCGAACCTTGTCGAGCGCGCCCTGCAGCGTGTCGATGAAGGGGATGGTGCGGAGCTCCTTGGCCCAGCGCCCGAGCGCCACCAGCACCGCCGCCTCGCGCGGCGTGAAGTTCACGGGCGGCAGCGTGTAGCCGCGCTCGAGCGCGTAGCCGCCGCCGCGGCCGCGCTCGGCGAGCAGCGGCAGGCCGGCGTCGCCCAGCGCCTCGAGGTCGCGGTAGATGGTGCGGACGCTGACGTCGAAGCGGTCGGCCAGCTCCTCAGCCGTGACGCCGGTCTTCCTGGCGCGCAGCGTCTCGGCCAGCGCGAAGAGGCGGGACTGGCGCTTCACGGCTGGCCTCCGAGGCTCGAGCGGCGGCCGCTCGGCGGCGCGCACAAACCTGACACTCCGCTGTCAACCGGGTCCTGCAAGGTAGCCTTCGTCGCGGTCTTCACGCCCATGAGCGCAGACATACACCGACAAACGGCCGCGACCCAGCGGAGCCTTGTGACCTCTCCCATCAGCTGGTTCGAGATCCCACCGACGACCTTCGCGCGTGCCACTGCCTTCTACGAGAAGGTCCTGGGCACGCTGCGCTGGAGCAACGCGGGCCTCGATGGCGGTCTTCCCCATGATGCCGTACCGAGTGGCGCTGGTGAAGGACGCCGATCCGCACGCCCCTGGCCTGTCGGCCACCGCGTCTACTTCGCCGTCGACCACGCCCCGGGCGGCCTCGAGGGTTGCCCTCGGCTGCAAGGCCGCGGCGGCCGGCGCGCGGTGCTCCTGCCCAAGACTGACATCGGCGAGCTGGGCTTCATCGGCCTCGTGCGCGACACCGAGGGCAACGTGGTCGGCTCCACGCCGATCGGGTGAAGGCTTTACCGCGGGCGTCGATCCGGCGACGCGATGAAAACATGGTATCGCCGGCCGCCTGCGACTCCACGGGCAGGCGTGGCCGACGAGGGCAGGACGGACAAGAGCGGTGGGTGGTGACGACCGCGCGACAGGTGCCGAGCGCGGTCATTCGGGTCGCCATCGGCAATTGCTCGCGCGACCAAGCTCTTCTCCGGCTGGTCGGTGGCTCTTCTTCGTGCGTTTCGACTCCTCGATTGCGCGCGGAGCGAGCTCGGCGTGGCCTGGTGGACGGCCATCACCGTCGTCGCCATCCTGCAGAGCCTGGCCGTGGTTCGGGCTCGGCGCCTCGGTCATCCAGGCCAAGGTGCCGACCCGCGACCAGCTGCGGCGCCTTCGGCTGCCGCTTCCTCGCTCGCTCGCGCTCTATCTGATCGTGTTCGTCGGCGCCGGCCCATCGCCGACTTCTACGAGACGCCCGCGCCTGCCGCCTGTCCGCGTGCAGGGCTCGGCGTCGCGCGTGCTCGCGCCTACTTCAGTGCCGAAGGCGCTGCTTCACGCGCGAGCTGCTGGTGCTCGCCGCATCACCATCGCCGACAACCTGGCCGGCGCCGGCTCGGCCGTCCTCATGATCGTCCTGCGCACGCCGGCCTCGGCGTAGGGCGCCCATCGCCGGCGAGGTCGGCGCGCCTTCGAGTGCCTGCTCATCGTCGATGCGGCCGTGGTTCCCCGGCTGGCCGCTCGGCCCCGGCCGGAAGCCCTGGCGCGAGCAGCTCGCCGAGGTGCGGCCGATGATCTCGTTCGGCCTCTACACGACCGGCTCGCGCTTCCTCTATCGCTTCTACTCGGACTCCGACTACCTCGTGCTCGGCAAGGTCGTCGGCACCGGCGCGAGCGGCCTCTACGCCTTCGCCTTCCGCACCGTCGACGACATCACCAAGACGCTGGTCGGCGTGGTGAGCCAGGTCGCCTTCCCGGCCTTCGCGCGCCTCCAGCACGACAAGCCCGAGCTCGGCCGCTACCTCTTCGGCATGGCGCGCGGCGCGACCATCTTCATCGGCCTGGTGGTGGTCGTCATCTTCGTGCACATGCCCGACCTGCTCGTGACCATCGGCTACGAGAAGTGGCTCGACGCGGTGCCGCTGGTGCGCCTCTTCTGCGTCATCGGGCTCCTGCGCGCGGTGCTGCCGATCCTGCCGCAGGTGCTGAACGCGCTCGGCCACTCGCGCCTCGTTCTCATCTACGCCGTCATGCTGAGCGTGGTGCTGCCGACGGCGTTCCTCATCGGCGCGCAGTGGGGCGCGGACGGCGTCGCGTGGGCCTGGCTCATCGCCTACCCGCCGGCGTCGCTCATGCTGGTCGTCTTCACGGCGCGCCTCCTCGATCAGCCGCTGCTGTTCGTCGCCAAGCTCTTCGCCGGGACGCCCGCGGTGGTGGCGCTCGGCGCCATCCTGTAGGCTCTGCGCCGCCCTCGCCTCGGTCGGCGCCTCGCCGCCGGTGCTGGCCGCGGCCGGCCTGGCGTGGTCGGGCTCGGGCTCGGCGCGCTGTGGACGGTGAAGCGCGAGCCGCCCTTCGTCGAGATCGTCTTCAAGCGCAAGAAGGCGCGCCCGGCCTGGAGGCCGTCGAGCTGAGCCTCGGGAAAGCGGTTCCAAGCCGCCGGGCAAATGTCGTATCCGCGCCGTCGCACGACGGATTCCGAGCGAAGGCGGGTCGCCAGCGTACCTGCGCGGAGCGAGGCCACAGCGAATGGAGGACACGGCATGGTCATGCTGAAGCGCATCGAGTTCGTGCGAGCGGCTCTTGGGGCGGCTGCGCTGACCGTGCGGGCGGGGCCGAGCGGAAGCGCCTGGCGGGCGGCTTCGGTGAAGCTCGCGACCTGCATCGGCAAGGCCATGCGCTCCGAGCCTGCCCGACGAGGCCGCGCTCGTCTCGGCATCGAGGACGCTGGCCGCCACGGCGGCGCTCGACGAGGCCGCTCGAGCACCTCGACTTCGGTGCTGGCAAGCCCTATCGCCTGGCCGACGCCATGGCCGCCGGCAAGACGAGGACGCGCACGGTCGCCGACATGAGCGGCGCCAGCAAGTCGCCCTTCTGGGCCGGCGTGCTCTTCCGGCTGGTGCGCGACTTCGGCTGCACCAAGGCGCTCGAGCTCGGCACCTGCCTCGGCGTCTCGGCCGCCTACCAGGCGGGCGCCATGAACCTGAACGGCGAGGGGCAGGTGGTGAGCCTCGAGGGCTCGCCGGCGCTGGCCGACCTGTCGCGCCGGAACCTGGTCGGCCTCGGCCTCGGCGAGCGCGTGAGCATCCGCCTCGGCCGCTTCAACGACACGCTGAAGCCGACGCTCGAGAGCGACGGCCCGTTCGACTTCGTCTTCGTCGACGGGCACCACGACGAGAACGCGACACTCGACTACTTCGAGCTCATCCATCCTCATATGAAGGCCGGCGGCATCATCGTCTTCGACGACGTCGACTGGTCCGACGGCATGAAGCGCGCCTGGCAGAAGATCGCCACCGACCCGCGCTTCGCGGTCTCGGTCGACCTCGGCCGCATCGGTGTTCGCCTGCTCGCCGGCTCGGCGGGCGGCGCGCCGGCCGTCAAGCTGCGCGTGCGCCGAGGTCTCGGCCTGCGCTACTTGCGCTCGTCGCGGTTGATGGCCGGGTAGCGCCGGATGAGGTTGGCGACGTCGACGAGCTTGCGCACGCGGCCGCGCTGCAGTTGCCGGAGCCCGCGGCGCGCGCAACTGCTGCCGGCGCGCGCTGCTGCGCAGGGGTGCGCCGCGGGTGCTGCAGCAGCGCCGATGCCCGGGGTGCCGGAAGCGATGCTGGCGGTGCCGCGCCGCTGGTGCGCGCCGTTCGGCGTTGCCACCTCGAGTCCGCGCCGGTTACCCGCGGTGCTCGCGGCCGCTGGCGCACCAACGGGCTGCAACACGCGCCTGAGCTTGAAGGCGAAGCTGTGCTCGTCCTGGTTCCGACGTGCTCGTCCGCCAGCCGGCGGCGAGCGCGAGCCGCGGCGCACGGCGGAGCGCGCCGTGGAGCCAGCCGTGATCGGGGCCACGTCCTCGTCGCCGAAGCGCGCGAACGGCGGCGTCTCGAGCGGCGAGTAGCGCATGACGAAGGCGCGGGTCAGCGCGCGGACGGCGTAGCCGGCGAGCGCTTCTTCGCCGGGCGTCCGCACCTGGCGCGCTCGCCGACGAGGTTCGGCTCGCCAGGCGGCTCGTGGCGCGCGATCCAGCTTGCAAGCCGAGCGGCAGGTCGTCGTCGTCGATGAGGATGACGATGGCGCCGCGCGCCTCGCGCACGCCGTGGTTGCGCGCGCCTGGCCGCCGAGCGGCGGCACGCGCAGCATGCGCACGCGCGCGTCGGCCACGGAAAGCGCGGCATCAGCTTCAGCGGCCGGGCTCGCCCGACCGCGCGTTCGACCACGACCACCTCGAAGCTCGGGTGGTCTTTGCGCCAAGAGCGCGCCGAGCAGCTCGGCCAGCGCGCCGGCGATGGAAGCCCGTACGACCACCGAGACGCGCGGCGCCGGTTCGGCCGCGGCCGCCTCCGGACTCATGCGGTAGCGCGGGTGACCTCGTCATGCGCCACGCCTTCGTCCATTCGGCGCGCCGGCGTCAACGACTTCACCGAGGCTCCGGCGGCGCGGGCGCAGGGCGCGCTCGAGCACGATGCCGACGACCATGGTGGCGACGAACACGAGCGCGGTGTTCGGCCGGCTCCGAACGCCACCAGCGACGGGCCTGGGCAGAAGCCGGCCGCGCCCCAGCCGATGCCGGGAAGAAGCCTGTTTGGCATGCGAGCTTCGCTCGAAGGCGTTCGCCGGATTCGGCAGGTGGAAGCGCGCATCGTAGAGTTGCGCCGGGCGGCGCAGGACGAGGCGGCGCAGCACGGCGTGGACGCCGATGGCGCCGACCATGACGAAGGCCAGGCTCGATCCTGCGCGGCCGAGGAAGTCGAGGAAGCCGACCACCTTGCCGGGCTGGGTCATGCCCGAGATGGCCAGGCCGAGCGCGAAGAGGACGCCCGCCAGGACGGAGAGCAGCGCGCTCATGCCCAGCGCTCCCGCGAGGCGTGATCAGGACCGTGGCGGCGTCGGCGGAAGCCATGAAGGTCGCGACGGCGACGAACGAGCGCTTGCGGAAGGACGCGCGATACCGACCACGCCGTAGCCCTCGAGGTAGCCATTGAGCGGCGCGTGCCGAAGCCGACCAGCAGGCCGGCGATCGCCACGCCGCCGAGGCCGAGGATCGGCAGCCCACGGCGCCGGGGTGACGAGGCCGACGACGATGCCAAAGGTGCCGATGAGGCCGAGCAGGAACCACAGGCGGAAGGCGCCATCGGCGAGCGGCGAGCGCACGTAGCCGGCGAGCAGGCTTCGCCGATGCCGGCGATGCGCACCTCGCGCGAGCGCGGAGCAGCGGCCGCGGCTGAGGTCCGATGAGGGCGCCTCGAGGAGCGGCATGGCGATGTCGGGCATAAAGGCCTGCGCCTCCACACGGTCCTGGGCGGCGTTGAGCTGGCAGCCAGCTGTCGACAGACTTGGTCACCATTGTCACGAACTGGTTCGGGCGCCTCGGCGTCGCCCGCGCGGCTCGCGGCGCGACCCCGCTTCGTGCTGGCGATGGCGCGGTTCGAGCCACCCTCCAGCGAGAAGGATCCAGCCGTGGCGAACCTCCTCGATCAGCTTGCCCAGATGACCGTCATCGTGTAATGAGCCACTGGCGACATCAAGTCGATCGAGAAGCATCGCCCGCGCGACGCCACCACGAACCCCTCGCTCATCACCGCCGCGGCGCAGATGCCCGAGGTGGTGCCGGACATCGCCGACGGCACGCTCGCCTGGGCCCAGACGGCGGCTGGCGCCGGCGCCGACAACGCGCATACATCGTGGGGCTCGCCATCGACGCCTGGCCGTCGAGTTCGGCCTGCGCATCCTGCGCATCGTGCTCGGCCGCGTCTCGACCGAGGTCGACGCGCGCCTCTCGTACGACACCGCGGCCAGCATCGCCAAGGCGCGCGCGCTCATCGCGCAGTACGACGCCGCCGAGGCCGGGCGCGAGCGTGCTGATCAAGATCGCCTCGACCTGGGAGGCATCCGCAAGGCCGAGTTCTCGAGAAGGAAGGCATCCACCGCAACCTGACGCTGCTCTTCGGCTGCACCAGGCCATCGCCTGCGCCGAGGCCAAGGCCACGCTCATCTCGCCCTTCGTCGGCCGCATCCTCGACGGTACAAGAAGGACACCGGCCGGGACGGCTACCCTGCGCCTGGCGATCCCGGCGTCGCGGTCGGTGACGCGCATCTACGAGTACTACAAGCGCCACGGCCAAGGCGACGAGGTCATGGGCGTTGCCGTTCCGGAACCTCGGCGATCGTCGAGCTCGCCGGCTGCGACCTCCTCACCATCGCGCCGAACTTCCTGGCCGAGCCTGCCGCCACCGAGGGCACGCTCGAGCGCAAGCTCGACCCCGGCCTGCCGCGAGCGCCGACGTGCCGGCGCAAGCCGGCCGGACGAGGCCACCTTCCGGCGCATGCACGCTGACAACCGCGAAGGGCTATGGACAGCCTGGAGGAGGGCGTGCAGGCTGAAGGCGCTTCGGCCCATGCTGGAGAACCTGCTGCTCCTCGCGCGTTTCGACGCGCTGCGCGCGAAGGCGCCGTCGGAGGCCGCGCCCTGACCGTCGTCCGCTTCGTCGCGGCGAGGACGCGGCCGGACAGTGGCCTGCCCGACGCCGACCTTCGTGGCGCCAGCCTGCCCAGTTCTACCGCGCTGCGCGTGGCCTGGACGGTGGCGCGCTGGGCCAGCGAGTTTCGCCCGCACGACGTCGTCGACCTCGGCGCCGGTCCCGGCAAGCCGGTGCGTCGCGGCGGCGCTCGCGTGCCGGAGCCGCTTCATCGGCATCGAGCAGCGCCTGCACCTGGTCGACGCCGCGCGCGAGCTCGCCAGGGCCCACGGCGTCGAGGCGCGCGACCTTCATCGCCGCGCCGCTCTCGCGCGCGACCATCCCGCGCGCCGACGCCTACTACCTCTACAACCTGCTCGAGGAGAACTCCGCGCATCGGGCCTGACGACCACATCGACGACCCTCGATCCGGAGAGCCACGACCGCGACGTGGCCGAGGTCGAGGCGCTCTTCGCCGAGGCGCGGCCGGGCACGGTGGTCATGCTCTACAACGGCTTCGGCGGCCGCCTGCCGCCGAGCTACGAGCGCCTGCGCGTCGACGAGCAAGACCCCCTCCGCCCGCTCGAGCTGTGGAAGAAGTCGGGCTGAGCGCGGCGCGCCTCGCGGCTCAGCGCGCGGCCACCCAGAGCGACGCCCGAGCGCGCGCCGCCTGGCGCATGAACGTCATGAGGCCCTGCAGGACCGCGAGCAGCCACTCCTTGTCCTCGTCGTCGAGGGCGCGGCCCGCGAACGGCGGCAGCGCGCGCAGCGCATCGCTGACCAGGCGCTGACGCACGAGCTTCGCCGACAGCGACTCGATGGCATCGGCGACGGCGGCGACGGTCTCCGGGCCGAGCACGCGCCCGCGCGCGTCTCCGAGGACGCCCGGCTCGCCCGCGTCGGAGGCGGCGCTGGCCAGGAAGGCGAGCGGCCCGTCGCCGCCGCCGACCGAGCCCGAGATGAGGAAGTGCACCCCGACCGACGCCTCCTCGAGCGCGTAGCTCCGCGGGTCGTCCTCGCCGAGCGCGGCGCCGGGCCCGTGTCGCAGCGCCGCGCGCTCGGCGTCGGTCAGCGTGACGATGAGGTCGGCCGCCGCTCCGGTGGACATCAGGGGATGACCTCGACCGGGTTGATGATGGCCGGGATGGTGCGGAAGCGCATGCCGAGGCTGGCCGCCTCGTCGAGCCCGTCGCCGTCGAGGTCGATGTCCGGCTCGACCAGCAGGTCGAGGAGCTGGATGGCCGCCTCCTTGTCGATGGGCAGGTCGTTCTGGTCGAGGCCCTCGATGGCGGTGAGGAGCTGCGCCTTCGGGATGGCGCCGGCCACGATGCCGTTCATGCTGGTGATGTGGTTGTCGGCGTCGAACGTCACGCTCGCCTCGACCTGCGCGTTGGCGATGGTCACCGAGATGAGCGCGCCGGTCGCGAGCGGCAGCACCATGCTGATGAGCTGGCCGTCGCCGCCGCCGCTCATGGTGCCGTTGGCGATGCGCATGCCGTCGAGGTGGAAGTACGGCTTGCAGTCCGGGCCGAAGGAGAGCGGCGCCGTGTCGTAGGCGCAGGTGTCGACCTGGTAGTCGCAGCCGATGGCGGCCGAGTCGAAGGACAGGCTCGAGTCGTAGATCGAGAAGCCGAAAGGCGTGCCGTCGGTCTTCATGTCGGAGAGGTCGGCGACCCACTTCACGACGCCGTCGCCGATCGACTGCGACATGGCCGGGTTCATGAGCGAGGCGAGCAGCGACAGCTCGTTGTCGACGCCGGCCGAGCAGGAGTCGGCGGGCGCGCACGTGCCCGGGTCGCCGTCGACGTCGAGGCCCGAGCCGGCGTTGCCGTCCGACATGAGCTCGAGGCTCACGACCTTGTTGGCGTGGAGGTCGCCGGCCAGCGGGCAGAGCCCGCACGCGCTGGTCTTGGCGCCGAAGCACTCGCCGGCCACGCACAGGTCGTCGTGGGTGCACGAGTAGCCGTCGTCGCAGGGCTGGGTCAGGAACAGGTAGAGGCAGCCGCCCTTGTCGGAGGCGCACGTGTCGAGCGTGCAGGCGTTCTGGTCGTCGCAGATGGTGGCCGTGCCGCCCTGGCACTGGTGGGCCGCGTTGCAGGTCTCGCCGCTCGTGCACGGGTCGGCGTCGTCGCAGTCGCCGCCGTCGGCGATGTCGGTGTTGCTGCACGCGCCGGTGCCGACGTCGCAGGTGTCCTTGGTGCACGGCTGGTGGTCGTCGCACTTCACCTGCCCGTCGAAGACGCAGCCGACGCCCGGCTGGCACGAGTCGACCGTGCACGGGTTGTGGTCGTCGCAGGCGAGCTCGTCCGTGCCCTTCTTGCACGTGCCGCCGGCGCAGGTGTCGCCGACCGTGCACGGGTCGTGGTCGTCGCAGGCCGCGGTGGTGTTGCTGTCGACGCAGCCGAGCGCCGCGTCGCAGGTGCGCGAGACGCACGGCGTGTCGCTCGGGCACTCGAGCGCCGGGCCGCCGACGCAGGCGCCCGAGTGGCACTTGTCGTTGGTGGTGCAGACGTCGCCGTCGCTGCAGCCGACGTCGTCGGCGAGCGTGTTCCAGGTGTTGCCGGCGGCGCACTGGCGGCACGTGTTGGCCGGGTCCTTGCCGCCCGCCGAGACGCAGGCGTCGAGGTCGGCGCCGCCCGCGCAGAAGCCGGAGACGACCGCGTTCGTGCACACGCCTTCGGCGCACGAGTCGGTGGTGCAGGCGAGGCCGTCGTCGCACTTCGCCTTGCCCTTGCACGCGCCGGTCGCGTCGCAGGCGTCCTCCGTGGTGCAGGGATCGCCGTCGTCACAGGCGGCGCCGAGCCCGCAGGTGGTCGTGTCGGGCGTGACGTCGGGGGCGACGGTCGTGTCGGGCGCGACGCTCGTGTCGACCTGGATCGTGTCGACCGGCGTGTCGGTCGCGACGGCCGTGTCCTTCTCGGTTCCGTTGTTGTCGGAGCCACCGCAAGCTGCGATACCGACGAGCGCGAGGAGGAGAGCGGAGGTGCGCGTGATCATGGTCATCCCCAACTGACGAAATGGCGCGCACCCTATCGGCTCCCCGCGCGCGACGCAATGGCCAGGTCCCCGCGCGTCGGGCGCTCGCGCTGCTGGCGCTCCTGGCCGGCCCGGGCTGCAGCGCCGAGCCCTTGCCCAGCGCGGCCGCGCCGGTCGTCGCGCGCGCCCTGGCGCCGCTCGCGCTGGCCGAGCTGAGGCTCCTGCCGAGCGCCATCGCCGCCGAGCTCCCGTCGCCGCTCACGCCGCCTGCACCGCCCGCGCCCGCCTTCGACGCGGCCTTCGTCGGCGCGCTCGGGCCTGGCGACTCATGGTCCATCGGCACCACCAGCCGCGGCTACCTGGTCGGCGCCAAGGCCCTGCCCGACGACGTCCCGGGCCTGGTCGTGCGCGAGTCGTCGCGCCAGCGCGGCGCGCTCTGGGGCTCGGCCGCCTTCGTCGACGCGCTGGCCCGCGCCGCGCGCCACGTGGCCGAGCGCTACCCGGGAAGCCGCCTCTTCGCCGGCGACCTCTCGCTCCGGAACGGCGGCAACTTCGCGCCGCACGCGAGCCACGCCAGCGGCCGCGACGTCGACCTCTCGTTCTACGTGCGCGACCCCGACGGCGACACCGCGCGCGGCGCCCCGCACGACGGACCGGAGATGCGCTGGGTCGACGCCGACGGCCGCGTGACCGGCGCGAGCGTGGTCTTCGACGCCGAGCGCAACTGGGCGCTGGTCGAGGCGCTCCTGCGCGACCCCACGGTGCAGGTGCAGTGGGTGTTCGTGGCCTCGCACCTCGAGCCGTTGCTGCTGGCCGCGGGCCGCGCCGCGGGCGCCGACGACGAGCTCCTGAAGCGCGCCGCCGCCGTCCTGCAGCAGCCGGGCGACAGCTCGCCGCACGCTGACCACTTCCACGTGCGCGTCTACTGCACCGAGGCCGAGCGCCTCCAGGGCTGCCTCGACGCGCCGCCGTTCCATGCCTGGGTCGACCGCTTCGAGCCCGCCATGCGCCGCTGGATCGACGGCCTCCTGCCCTTCCTCGCCGACCCGCGCGGCGCCGCCGGCGAGGAGTTCCGCTTCGCCCTCGAGCGCCTGGTCCGCGCCAACGCCACCGAGGCCCTGCCGCGCCTCGACGCCCTCGCGCAGAGCGCGAGCGACGACGCCACGCGCGCCCTCGTCACCGACGCCATCGACTTCCTGCGCGGCCGCCGCACGCCCGCGGCCTGGGCGCGCTGGCGCCCCGAGAACGTCGGGGACTGACGGCCGAGCCGACCTCCGCGCCCTCGAGCCTCAGAAGGCCTTGCCCGAGTCGAGCATGAGCGTGACCGGCCCATCGTTCACGAGCTCGACCTCCATGTGCGCCTGGAAGCGCCCGGTCGCCACGTGCGGCACGCGCGTCCGCGCGCGCGCCACGAACGCCTCGACGAGCTTCGCCGCCTCGCCCGGCTCGAGCGCGTCGATGAACGACGGCCGGCGCCCCTTGCGGCAGTCGCCGTAGAGCGTGAACTGGCTCACGACGAGCAGCGAGCCGCCGACCTCCTCGACGCCGAGGTTCATCTTGCCGAGCGCGTCCTCGAAGATGCGCAGACCGACCACCTTGTCGGCCATGGCCTCGGCGTCGGCGACCGTATCGCCGCGCCCCGCGCCGAGCAGCACCACCAGCCCGGGTCGATCCGGCGCCAGCGCGCCCACGACCTCGCCGTCCACCTTCACCGACCCGCGCGACGCGCGCTGCACGACCGCCCGCATTCGAGCTCCGACGCGCTGCCGCCCGGTCCGCTGCGACGACGCCCGTTGACAGCGTGACGGGCGGCAGGCTCTTCTATCCTCGCTCGACCGACGTGCCAACGCCGTCGTCGCAGCGGACCGGAGCCCTCACTGATGCCCACGAGCCCGATCCGAGCGGTCCTTGAAGCCCTCAGCCGCGACTCGCGAATCCGCGGCAACGGCTCGGAGACGATCTCCTTCCTCATGGACCAGCTCTACTTCGGGGACTTCACCATCCTCGAGCAGGTGAGCTCGGGCGAGCCCTTCGATCGCGTCAACCTCATCGGCCGCAAAGGGCCGCCGGCCCACCCGGTGAACGCCCCGCCGCTGTGGCTCATAGCCACCGTGGGCACCTCGGTCGAGCCGGTGCCGGCCAACTGGCCGTCGCTCGAGGGCGACGCCCTGGCCGCGCGCAAGTCGAACGACGGCAAGCGCCTCATCGGCCTCGGCGCCAACGGCGGCAAGGTCGACCTGGTCACCAAGATCGCCGCCGCCTCGCGCTTCCGCGCCGACGAGCTCAAGCGCCCCATCCACATCGTCGCCCTCTCCGGCGAGGAGGCCCACGGCTCGGGCATCCGCGGCGTGCTCGACATGCTCGAGGCCGCCGGCGGTGTCGCGCTCGTGCACGCGCCGACCTCGCTCCAGCTGTGGACCGATCACCCCGGCTGCATCGCGCTCCGCCTCGAGCTCACGCGCCGCGTGCGCCATCGCCGCATGCCGCCGCACGCCGGCTTCTGGGAGATCCGCATCGAGGGTCGCTCGGCGCACGCGCTCTCGCCCGCCGTCCCCTCCGAGGTGCGCGGCGCGCCGCCCGCCGTCGACGACGCGCTCGAGCGCGGCCTGGCCGTGCTCGAGACCATGCGCCAGGCCGGCGAGATCCGCATCCTCTCGATCGACGCCGGCGAGGCCGCCAACCGCGTGCCCGCGCGCTGCACGCTGCGCCTCGCGACGTCGTTCGCGACGCCGCCGTCGCTCAAGGCCCACGGCCCGCGCATCGAGGCCTCGCCCATCCAGGACGGCACCGCCCTCCCCTTCCCCATCGACGGCCTCGTCTCGGGCTGGTTCGCCGCGCGCGACGCCGGCCTCGCCGCCATCGAGCCGCGCCTCGGCACCGCCAGGAACGCGCCCAACGCGCGCCCGCCGAAGACCAGCTGGACCGGCCGCGTCGTGTCCGACCGCGACGCCATCTCCGGCTACATCATGCTGTGGACCGGCCCGGGCGTGGACAGCAGCGACCTCGTCGAGCGCTTCGCGGTCGCGGTCCAGAACGCGCTGAAGGGCGAAGAGGAGATCGAGGTCGGCATCGAGGTCATGCAGGACCGCGCCGCCTTCGCCGGTCAGGAGGGCGTCGACACGCTCTGGCCCATCGTGCGCCGCGCCGCCGAGAAGGCCGGCATCTCGTCCCAGACCGGCGCCGGCCTCTTCACCTCGGACGCCGGCCTCGTGCGCGCGCACGGCGTCGAGGCCCTGGTCTTCGGCCCGGGCGGCACGCTCGCCTCGCTCTATCGCGACGACGAGTCGATCGAGGCCGCGCGCATCGAGACGGCGACCGCCTTCTACGAGAGCGTCATCCAGGCGTGGTGCGTCGACGGCAAGCGCTGACGGCCGCGGCCCGCCAGGCCGCGTCTGATTCGAAGCGAGCCGGCGGCCAGGCAAGGCGCGAGTGAAGTGAGCGACGAGGCGTACTCACGTACGCCAGAGGCGCAAACGAGCGAGCGACGCCGCATCGCGGCCGGATCACGAAGACGCGGACGCGGTCCAGGCTCCGGTCATCCCGCCTTGGTGCGCGGCCGCGGCGCGGTCTTGCTCTTCGGCGCCTTGGCCACCGGCTTCGCCACGACCGGCGCCGGCTCGGGCACGGCCACCGACACGACCTCGGCCGTGGTCTCCTCGGGCGGGAGCTCGCCCTCGGGCACGGGCGGGACGGCATCGGCGAAGATCTCGGCGAGCTCGTCCTCGACGTCCTTCTCCTGCTTGTCGCGCGCGATGGCGAGCTCCTTCACGAGGAGCTGCTGGGCGCGGTCGAGCATGCGCTTCTCACCGAACGAAAGGGTCTTGTCGAACTTCAGCAGGTACAGGTCGCGCAGCACCTCGGCCACGTCGTAGACCGACCCGGTGTTGATCTTCTCGGTGTACTTGCGCTGGCGCCGATTCCACGTCTGCTGGTCGAACTTGCCGGGCCGCTCGCGCAGGATCTCGTAGACCTCGTCGACCTCTTCCTGGCTGATGAGGCTGCGGAGCCCGACGGAGTTCACCTTGTCGACCGGGATCATCACGCGGTCGCGCTTCGAGTCCATGACCTCTAGAACGTAGACGTTCTGGAAGGAGCCATACATCTCGATGGTCTCGATGCCCGTGATGATCGCGACACCGTGGTTCCGGTAGACCGCCTTGTCGCCAATCTTGAAGGTCGGCTGCATGGAGACTCCTTGATCATCGACCGAAGGCCGCGCAGCGGGTCTCTTCGGAAATCCGGCTCGGGGCTCATCCGTGAGAGCGCGCCGGGCGCGGAGGCATGCATCGCCACCGGACCGAGGCGACCGAGCTCCGACATCTCACCGATGATGGCCATCGCAGTCGCCCAGTGCGCCGCGATTCGCCAGGAAGGCAGAGCCAGTCCCGTGCGAATGAGCCAGTCCAATGATGATGTGGAATCGTTCGTCACTTGGTCCGGTCGTGCGCTTCGAGCAAACGGGGGCCAGTCACCATGACACCACGGGTCGACCCGCCTGTCAACGTATCCCCCTGGTGCCGCCGGCCGCGGTCCTCCTGGGGGAGAGGCCCGGCCGAAGCGGTGACTCGAGGCGCGCGAGCGCCCTGAGCGTGGCCCCCGTCAAGGCTGACACCGGCCGCGCGGCTCGCGCCGCGACGGCCCGGACATCAGGCCTTGCCGGCGAGCTCGCGATGCTTGTCGAAAAGCTTCTTGACCGTCTGCGCTTCCATCTTCGCGCGCCAGCCGTCGTTGGGCTTGGCGGCGCCGAACTGGAGCTTGGCCATGGCGTCGATGAGCTTGGCCTTGCTGCCGAACTGCTTCGAGACCGCCTCGGCCACCTCGTGGATGCGCAGCAGCTTGGCGTTGGTGGTGCCCAGGAGACGGCGCTTCTCGTCGTCGCTCGCGCCGATGAGCGGCGCGATCTTGGCGACGAGGTCCTTCCGGGTGCCGAAGCGGGTTTCGACCGCTTGTTTCGGGGTCTTGACGGGCATCTTATCCTCCGCGGGCGCGCTCGGCGCGCCGCATCACTACATTCACAGGGGGTCAGGCGCGAGCGGTCCAGCGTCCGGCGGGCGCAGCTTCAACTCTTCGTCGTCAGGCGCCGTCGGCGGCTCGTCGCGGCTCGGGGCGGGCTCGTTCTTGTCGGCCTTCGGCTTGGCGTCGGGCTTCTTCTCGGGCGCCGCAGGCGCGGCGTCGGGCTTCTTGTCGAGCCCCTGGCGGATGGCCTCGAGCTCGGCCTTGGCCTCGCCGACGTGCGCGCCGTCGGGGAACTTCTCGAGGTAGAGCCCGAGCGAGCGGGCGACCTCGCTGTCCTGGCCGACGTGGCGCCACGCGCGCGACATCTGCCACACGCGCGCTTCCTTCACGGCCAGCTCGGGGTAGGTGTCCATGGCGTCCTTCAGGCGCCACGCCACCGCCTGCCACTTGTGGTGGGCGGCGTAGAAGTCGACCGCGTACATCTCGGTGCGGTAGAGCATGAGCCGCGTCTCGGCCAGCATCTGGCGCGCCGACGCGGCGTAGCGGCTGGTCGGGAACTGCGACAGGAAGCCCTTCAGCTCGGCCTCGGCCTGCTGCGTGAGCGTCTGGTCCATCTCGTAGGCCGGCGGCGCCGCGAACCAGTCCGACGGCAGCCTCTCGAAGTAGCACTCGGCCACGCGATAGCGCGCGTACGGCAGGTTCGGGTCGCTCTTGTACTGGTTCGTGAAGCCCCGATAGAGCTCGGTCGCCTCGGCGTAGCGCTCCTGATAGAAGAGCGCGTCACCCAGCCGGAGCTTCGCCAGCGCCGCGTACTTCGAGGTCCGCGGGCTCGACGCCACGACCTGGAACCGCGTCGTCGCCTCGAGGTAGTCGCCGTCCACCAGCGAGCGCATGGCGTCGTAGTAGCCGCGGCGCACCGGATCCTTGACGCTGCCATCGAGGGCGGGCGCGGAGCTGCCACACGCGGCGGACGCGAAGGCGAGCGAGAGGATGGCGAGCGAACGGACCAAAGTGAACACGGGCTCCCAAGGCGCGGGAAGGCGCGCGGGTGTAGCAGCCGACACCGGCGCTGTCAATGGTGAGCTGGCGCGCTCGTATCGGCCCGGCGGGCCGGGCCGGCCGCCTCAGCCGCCACCGACGGCCAGGACATCGCCGAGCCTGCGGGCCACGAGGCCGAGCAGCGGGATGGCGCGGCGGTAGTCGATCCGCTTGGGTCCGAGCAGCGCCACGATCCCACCGCCGGTGCCGCTGGCCACGTAGCGGCGGACCACGACGCCGCACGGCTCGAGGCCGGGCACGCCGAGCTCGGCGCCGAGGTAGACGACGGTGTCGTCGGCCTCGGCCAGGCGCTCGAGCAGGCTCAACCAGACCTCGCGCTCCTCCAGCACCTTGACCAGATCCGCAGCCTTCTCGGGGGCTTCCGCGAACTCGCGCGCCGCCAGCAGGCGGGAAGCGCCGTCGACCAGCACCTCGGCGTCGGCCTCGACGCCCTCGAGCGCGCGCTGCCCGATGGCCTGGGCGCGCCGCTCGAGGAGGTCGCGATCCTCGCGCTGGGCCGCCTCGATGGCGCTGCGCACCTCGCCCAGCGAGCGGCCGGGGAGGATGGTGTTCAGGAAGTTGGTGAAGCGCTCGAGCTCGGGCCGGCCGATGTCGCTCTCGACCACCAGCATGCGCTCGTGCACCACGCCGGCCGCCGTGACCGCCACCGCCAGCACGCGGCCGCGCGTCAGGTAGACGAGGTCCAGGTGCCGGAGCAGCGAGCGCTCGAGGCGCGGCACGACCACCACGCTGGCGGTCTTGAGCTCACCGGCCGCGGTCGTCGCGGCCTCGCGCAGGAGGTCGGTCGTCGACTCGCCGTCGTGCCAGTCGATCTGCTCGACGCGCGCCTTGTCGCGCGGCCGCACCGCTGTCGCGCCGAGCACCTCGGAGAGGTACTCGCGATAGCCGCGGTCGGTGGGCACGCGCCCGGCCGAGGTGTGCGGCTGCACCAGCAGCCCGCGCTGCACGAGCGTCGCCATCACGGCGCGGATCGACGCCGACGACAGCTGGTGCCCGAGCCGCTCGGCGATCGCCTTCGAGCCCACGGCCTCGCCGGAGTCGATGTGCGACTCGACGATCTCTCGCAGGATGAGGTGTTCGCGATCCACGACGGCCCCAGATTGGGAACCCGGGCCGTTCCTGTCAACGGCCGCCTGCCGCTCGGCTACCGAGCGCAGCTGGCCGGCAGCGACAGCCGCTCCAGCACCGGGTGGTGCGCGGGGTCGAGGTCGTCCTCGAAGGCAAAGGCGAGCGCCGCCAGCCAGGCCTCGGCGCCGACCGCCGTCACGGTCGGGTAGGCGAAGCCGCCGTCGACCAGCACCGGCGCGGTCGCCCAGCAGTTGCCGAGGCGCGCCGCCACGCGGATGTCACCGCCGTCGGGCTCGCCGTGGACCACGACGGCGTGGCCGTCGACCTCGGCCACGTCGGCCCACGCGCCACCGGCGTCGACGTCCTCGAAGCTCCAGGAGCCGAGCACGTCGCTGGCGATGCCGGCGCGCAGCCGCCCGGCGATCGCCTCCTGGTGGACCACGACGACGCGCCCGTCGCCGAGCCGCACGATGTCGGCATGGCGCCCGGAGTCGCGGTCGGGCCCGCTGTCGACGAGCTGGCGATCGGCCGCTCCGAAGGGCGCCCGCGCGACGACCAACGCCTGGCGGTCGGCGTCGTACCAGGCCGCGACGTCGGCATCGCAGCTCACGAAGAGGCCCTCGCCGAAGGGCAGCCGATCGGCCGCGTAGCGCGGATAGACGCGCGTGTGGCACGCGGCGGGCGCGCCGCCGACCGCCACGCACTCCTCGTGCGGGCCGCACGCCACGTCGCAGCCCGAGAGCTGGAGCGCGTCGCCGCAGGCCTCCGCACCGCCGTCGAGCACGCACAGCGCGCCGAAGCCGCAGGCGCCGCCGCACGGGTCGGCCGCGCGCGGCGGCAGGTCGGTCTCCAGCACGGTCGCGACCGACCAGCCCTCGGGGCCGCCCTGGAAGCGGACGAGCTGCGATCGGGTGTCGCTCGGATCGGCGCTGACGAAGGCCAGCCCGGAGAGGCTCGCGCCGTCCCTGACGAGGCACGAGTAGCGGCCGACGTCGCCGGCGATGGGCACGTCCGAGCGCGCGACGACGCGGCCGGTGGCCGGATCGAAGCGCAGGTGGCGGAGGCGCTTCTCGTCCTCGTCGCGGTAGACGACGTCCCAGCTGCCGTCGACGCCGCCCGTGGCCAGCGCGGGATGCGTGCCGCGATCGGGCCCGGGCGCGAGGATGCCGCCGCGGTAGGTGTTGGCCAGCGCCACCGCCGGCGCGTCGTCGGGCGCGCCGTCGAGGACGGTGTCGCTGCGCGCGCCCTGCGCGTCGAAGCGCGACAGGACGAGGTCGCCGTAGACCGGCTCGTAGCTCACGAGCAGCGGCGTCTCGCCGGCCGTCGCGAGGCGCCCGTCGACGCCGGGCCGACCTTGCGGGACGGCCAGCGCGGTGCCGCAGGCGCACGCCGGCTCGCCGCAGCTGAGCGCGTCCGGAGCCACCTCCCAGGCGGCGATGCGCCACCCGACGTCGCAGCTGATGGCGCACCCCGGCGCGGCCAGGCAGCGGTCGGCGGCCGCGTCGCAGACCTCGTCGGCCCCGCAGCGACCGTCGCACGGCGCCCGCGCCAGGCAGCGACCGGCCATGCACGCGAACGGCTCGGCACACGGCTGGGCCACGTCACAGGCGGTCGGGACGCACTGGTCGCCGACGCAGACGTCGCCGAGCCCCTCGCACGGTCGACCCGGTCCGCACTCGGCGGTCGGTCGACACCAGCCCGAGAAGCACACCGCGCCCGGGCAGCAGTCGCCGTCGAGCGCACGGCGTCGCCCCGACGCAGAAGCCCTCCGGGCCGCACAGGAAGCCGTCGTCACACTGGTCGTGGCCGACGCAGCGGCGCTCGGGCGCGACGCCGGCGTCGGTGCACGCGGCGAGCCCGACGCCGAGCGCCATGCCGCCGACGCGGCGCGCGCGGCGACGCCCGCCTCGACCGACGAGCAGCGCCAGCCCGCCGAGCGCGCCCGCGAGGCCGCCACCCCGGCGCCGGCGCAGCCGGAGTCGTCGGGCTCGGGCGCGGCGTCGACCTCGCCGGCGCCAGCGCGCTCGGCGGCGTACGGCGGCCGCTCGACGGTGAGGCGCGCCACCACGCGCGGGTCGCCGCCATGGCCGTGGGCATCGATGCTGCGCGCCTCGAGCGGCCACGTCCCGAGCAGCCACAGCCGGTTCGACGTCAGGAGGTGCGGCCCGGGCCCGACGAACGTGCGCGACCACGGACCGCCGCCGACGCGCAGCTCGAAGCGGGCATCGGGCGCGACTTCGGCGAGCACCATGGCCATGCCCGGGCTCACGTCGAGCGGCGTCACGTCGGGCGCCGCGGCCAGCGCCTCGGGCGCCGGCGGGTCCTCGAGCTTCAGGTAGATGGCCAGCCAGTCGCTGGCGTCGCCGGCCGGCGCGATGGCCTCGACCACCGGCACGAGCGGCAGCCCGAGCGACGAGCCGAGCCCCGACAGCCCGAGGTCGATGGTCAAGGGCCTTTCCGATAGCACGCCCAGCGCGAGGTCGACGACGAAGGGCGCGATGATGTCGAGCCGCGCCTGGTGGAAGATCTCGTCGTCGGGCAGGCGCAGGTCGCGCAGCGCGACGTCGTCGATGCTGACGGCGATCTTCTGGTCGACGGTGGCCTCGAGCCCGACGCTGAGATCGACCCCGGCCCTGAACGACACGAGCCGGAGCCAGGCGTCGCCGACCAGCGCCTCGACGCCGATCTCGCTGTCGTCGAGCCGCACGGTCAGGAGCGGGCTCTGGCCGAGGCGCACGACGTCGCCCACCTGCGCGTTCTCGGCCAGGTGCGGGCGCACGGTGATGCGGATGGGCGCGTCGGGTCCGGCGATGTCGGCCGCGCCCGGCAGCAGCAGATCGAGCGTGCCGGCGGTCAGCACGAGCTTGCCCGAGGTCAGCGTGACCACGTCATCGGTGGTGGCGTCGATGCACAGCGTGCCCGACTTCCACAGCGCCCAGAGCCCCTCGTTGATGACCGCGGCCGACACGCCGACGCCGACGTCATAGGTGATCGGCCCGCCGTCGGGCCCGAACGCCAGGCCGTCGAAGGTCGGCCGCGGCCCCGACACGAACACGCGGTCGGCGCCGAAATCGCCGATGCACGGGTGCGCCGGCGCGGCGTCGAGGCCCGCATCCATCACCAGGTCGAGCCCGAGCGCGTCGCCGAAGCCGGTGACGCGGAAGGCCTGGCCGGCCGGCCGCCCCAGCACGCCGAGCGGGCGCGCCGACTTCATCCACGCCAGCACCGGCCCGAGCATCTTGGCCAGCGGCAGCTCGCCCTCGACCGCCAGCGGCTTGCCGTTCAGGAGGTCGTCGAGGACCAGGTTGGCGAGGTCGTCGGCGAGCAGGTTCAGGAGCTGGTCGAAGAGCCCGTCGAACGCGTCCTGCAAGGTCGACGCGAGCTGCGCGCCGATGTCGACGGCCGGGCAGATGGTCTCGCACTCGAGGCACTCGCCGGTGTCGCCGGGCGACAGGCCGTCGAGGCACTCGGGGCGATCGCAGTCGGTGACGAGCGAGAGCGCGATGTCCTGGAGGTCGAACTGCGATGGCAGCACGTGCACCTCGAGGAGCCCGTCGCTGGTCGTCGCCAGCTCGAGCACGAGCGTCATCGACAAGAGCGCCACGCGCCCGTCGGGCCCGTTGGCGAGGCCGCACGCCGCGTCGCCCGAGAAGAAGGTGCCGTCGACGCCGCCGGCGACGGTGCCGTCGACGAGGCCGACCTCGGCGTCGATGACGGTGATCTCGATGCGCGCCGGGCTCGACCCCTGGACGAGGCGCACCGACAGGCGCGCCAGGTCGAGGGTCACGACCAGATCGCGCACGCTGGCGTCGAACGGGCCGATGCTGGTGCCGATGGAGCCGAGCCCGAGGTCGGCCAGCGGCACCACCGCGCGCCCGTTGGCGTCGGCGTGGAAGAAGGTCAGGACCAGCGTCTTGATGCGCGCCGTCAGGAAGTCGAGGCCGCTCTGCGTGACGCGCACGGCGAGCGCATCCTGGATGATGCGCTTCACCGGCATGGTGTAGTCGCCCTGCGAGATCGACACGCAGCCGCCGCCGCTACCGCCGATGCCGAAGTCGCAGCCGAAGCCGAGCGACGCGACGACGGCGAGGACGGCTAGCCCGGTCGCTCGGCTCGGCCGGCCGCGCACGACTCAGCTCTCGATCCGATTGCGGCCGTTCCTCTTGGCCCGGTAGAGCGCCTCGTCGGCGGCCCGGACGAGGTCGAGCGCCTTGGTCATCTCGGGCGTGAACATGGTCACGCCGACCGAGACCGTCACCGGCACGTCGTGCCCGTCGTAGTGGAAGTGGTGCTCCTCGACCGACTTCCGGACGATCTCGGCGTAGGCGATGGCGCCGTCGCGCGTGGTCTCGGGCAGCACGAGGCAGAACTCCTCGCCGCCGTAGCGCGCGAACAGCTCGTCGCGCCGCACGCGCCCGTCGATGAGCCGCGCCAGCTCGCGCAGCACGTAGTCGCCGGTGAGGTGGCCGAGCGTGTCGTTGATCTTCTTGAAGTGATCGATGTCGAAGAGGATGAGCGCCAGCTCGCGGCCGTGGCGGCGCGAGCGCGCCACCTCGCGCTCGAGGAACTCGTTCAGGTAGCGGACGTTCGCGACCGACGTGAGGCCGTCGCGGATGGTCATCCGGTAGATCTCTTCGTGGTAGGCGGCCTCGACGTTCTGGCCCGCCAGGAACTTGAAGATGACGTCGCCGATCTTGAGGAGGTCGCCCGAGCGCAGCGGCGCGCGCTGCACCGGCTGCTCGTTCACGAAGGTGCCGTTGGTCGAGCCGAGGTCGTGGACCCAGGTCTCGCCGGCCTTCACCTCGATGCGCGCGTGGCTGCGCGAGACGTTGTCGACGTCGAGCACGATGGTCGCGAGCGGGTCCCGGCCGAGCGTCGTCACGCCGACGGCGAGGTCGTACTTCTTGCCGATGTTGCCGCCGCCGCCGCCACCATAGAGGACCACCAGGCACTCGCGTCCCGAATCTGCCGGCAGGTTCAGCTTGTCACTGCTGAGTGATACCCGCGTCGTGGTCTCCGTGACCGCCACTCGTCACCTCCAAGTGCCTTCTACCATGCCGCGAACGTCGCCTGTTTACAACGCGGTCGTTTGCAGCCTATGGGAACGCGCATGAAGCCCCTGATCGTTCCGTCCCTGGCCGTCCTCACCCTCGTCGCGGGCCTCGGGAGCGCGGCCGCGCGCCCGCCGGAAGGTGGCTATTTCGGCTTCGGCATCGGCGGAGCCATCGCCGGCGGCGACCGCGGCGTGCCGCTGAAGGCGGGCCCGTTCGTCATCGGCCCGGCCGTCGGCAGCGCCGACTACAAGGAGCTCGTCCGCACCGACTTCGGCTCGGGCCTGGCCTTCGACCTCCGCTTCGGTTGGCTGGTCGGACCGGTCGCGCCCGAGATCGGCATCGTCGGCCACGGCACGACCAACTTCGAGGACGGCGCCGGCTACCCCAACTTCAGCCTGCGCTTCCACCCGCTCCTGCTGGTCGACTCGCTGGCCGACCTGAAGGTCGACGCCAGCGTCTTCCTCGGCGCCGGCTACGCCATCGGCGGCTACCAGCCGAAGAACGACACCGACGGCAAGGGCTGGGAGGGCTGGGCCCTCCACTTCGGCCTCGGCGCCACCTACGACCTGTCGCAGCGCGTGCGCCTGGGCTTCGACGTGCGCTTCGTCATGCCGCAGTACTCGAGCTTCATGATCGACTGGGACGACGACATCAACGGCAAGCCCGCGAGCACGCCGTCGACGCTGGTCGTCATCCCGACGCTGCAGATCGTCGCGAGCTTCTGACGTCGAGGGCGTCGGCCAACCAGGCCGCCATCGGCTCGAGCACGTCGGCCACCGCCGAGCGCGCGAGCAGGATGTCGGCGTGCGCGTAGTCGCGACTGTGGCCGTGGTCCTTGCAGACCAGGACCAGCGTCTTGTCGTCGCTGCCGAGCCGGTCGAAGCCGGCGCGCACGAGCGCCTCGGGGATGACCTTGTCGCGCGGGCTCGCCAGCGCCAGCACGGGCGCGCGCACGGCCGCGAGGTAGTGCTCGAGGCCGCGACCATAGCGGTCCTCGAGCTGGCCCTTGCGAATCCAGCGGGCGATCTGTCCGAGGTCGCCGCTCGGCAGGTCCTCGACGCAGTGGTCGAAGTAGAGGCGGCGCTCGGACGCGTCGAGCGCGCCCGGGAGGACGTGGCGCTGGAAGGACCTGAGGTGCGGGATGGGGCCCGGCGTCCGCGCCCACGGGGAGACGACGATCCGATCGAAGCTGCCCGAGAGCGCCTCGACGCCGCGCGCGACGCTGCGCACCAGGCGGCCCGGCTCGTCGCCGCCGACGAAGCCGCGGAAGGTGCCCGGCGCCGACACCGTCACGACGCGGCCGATGTAGGGGGCCAGCGCACCGCCGGCCGCGAGCATGGCCAGGAGGCCGCCGATGCTGTGGCCGACGAGGTCGACGCGCTCGGCGCCGGTGACGCTGCGGATGGTCGCGAGGATGGCCGGCAGGTCGTGGTCGAGCCGCAGGCACAGCGTGACGTCGGGGCGCTCGCTGCGGCGCGCCGACAGCGTCTTCGACGAGCGCGCGCCGCGGAGCTCGGCCAGCCACACGTCGAGGCCGCGCGCGTTGAGGATGGCCGGCAGCGAGCGGTCGGCCCGCAGGCCGAAGGTGAAGCGATTGGCCCCGGCCCCCGGCAGGAGCAGCACCGGCCGGGCCTCGGGATCGACCCGCCGCGGGCCGCGCGGCGGGCTGCGGTACAGCGTCAGCCGGTAGCCGTCGGCGGTGTGGACATGCGACTCGAGGTACGAGATGGGCATCGGGACCACCGTTTGCGTCCATGCCGCGACGCGTCAAGAAGCTCGTTCGCCCATGGGCTGAGAGCAGCCATTCATGCGGCCTAGCGGGCGCTCGGGAGTTTCTTTGAATGCGGCGCGGACGATCGCCGTATACACGCGTTGGCCTGCGCATGACCCACCTCTCCCGGCTCTGGTTGCTCGCGACGCTCGCCGTCGGTGGCTCGGGCTGCTTTGCCAGCGCCGAGCTGTGGCTGGGCGCGCCGGCCCCGCCGCGCGAGTCGGTGGTGGTGGTGGGCGACGACGTCACGCGCGGCGACGTGAGCCACGTCTCCGTCTTCTATGACGAATTGGCGTCGTGGGGGGTGTGGCAGCAAGACCCGGAGCTCGGCTGGATCTGGACCCCGAGCGACGCCGACTACGTCCCCTATCGCGACGGCTCGTGGGTCGACACCGACGCCGGACCGACCTGGGTGGCCGAGGAGCCCTACGGCTGGGCCGTGACCCACTACGGCCGCTGGCTCTACCGCGACCGCTGGTACTGGGTGCCGGGCATCGAGTGGGCGCCGGCCTGGGTCGAGTGGCGCGTCGGCGAGGGCATGGTCGGCTGGGCGCCGCTCGGGCCGGACGGCAGCGACTGGCCGGTGCCGGTCGCGGGTTGGTCGTTCGTGGGCGCGCCCGACTTCTACACGCGCGGGCTGGCCATGCGCCGCGCCAGCGCGAGCTACGCCGGCTGGTTCCTCTATCGCACGCGGCCGTGGGTGCGCTGGGCCACCCACGACGGCAGCCGCCGCTACATCGTCGGCCCGCGCGTCGAGATCGGCGGCCACGCCCTGGTCGAGCGCGTGCGGCTCGGCTCGCTCGCGCCCGAGTCGGTGCGCTGGACGCCGCGCTGGCAGCGTCCGGGCATCCCGCGCCACTGGGCCTCGGTGCGCGCCGGTCGCGATGGGCCGTCGCGCATGCAGCGCGCCGGGCCGTCGGGCCCCGCCGCGGTGCCGGTCCCGCCGCACCACGACGGCCCCTGGCCGCGGCGCTGGCACCGGCACCACCACCGTTAGCGGATCACGCCCAGGTGCGGGGGTCTGATCAGAAGGCGTACGAGGTCCAGCGCACGGTGATGCCGACCTCGTGCCAGCCGCGGATGTCGTCGGGGTCGCGGTCGTTGCCGGTGAGGCGGAAGCCGGGGCGCGCGTAGGGCGCGACGACGATGGAGCCGCTGCGGCCGACGCAGTCCTTCCAGACCGGGATGGGCAGCGCCACGAGGAACGTCAGGTCGGTGGCCGGGTGCGCGCCGTCGGTGGTCCAGCCGAAGCGCGTGCCGAGGCCGAGCATGACGATGTACCAGCCGGTCGCCTCGACGAGGCCGCCGACCCGCGTGTAGAGCCCGTCGCCGTGCACGCGCAGGCCGGCGTGCAGGCCCCAGACGCCGTCGAGCCAGCTGGCGTCGACGCCGACCAGGCCATCGCCCTGGTCGATGGCCTTCGACTCGTCCCACACGACGGCGGTCGAGACGCCGAGCGCCCAGTCGTCGTCGGGGAGCCGCATCGGCACCGGCGGGTCGAAGCCGCCGAAGGTGCCGCAGCCGGCCACGCAGGCCGCGAGCGCCAGCGCGAGGCCCGGCCCGCCGCCAGCCCCGACGAACGTCCTCACGCGGCCGGGACCGGCGGCGGCGCGCTCGGGCGCGTGTGGCCGGCGCGGAGCTTCCGGGCGTGCGTTCGATGCTCGGCCGCCTCGGGCTTCCGCCCGGCGAGGTCGAGCATGTCGGCCAGGCGCTCCTGGCTGGTGGCGGCCTCGAGGTCGTAGCCGGCCTGCTCGAACTCCTCGGCGGCGCGACGATAGGCGATCTCGGCGCGCTGGAGGAGGCCCTGGCTGCCGTGCTCGCCGATGACGCCGGTGGCCTCCATGCGCCCGACGGCGAGGTCGCCGATGCTGCGCAGCACGAGCGCGTTGAGGCGCGACAGGCCGAGCTCCTGGGCCTCGGCCTTGGCGCGGCCCAGCGACTGCTCGGCGCGATCCCACTGCGCGCGCGCGATGCGCAGCTGCGCCTGGTTCCGGAGCGCGACGACCAGCGTCGCGCGCTGGCCGGTGGCCTCGGCCAGCTCGACGGCGCGCTCGAGCATGTCCTCGGCCTCGTCGTGGCGGCCGAGCAAGACCAGCGCCTCGCCGAGGTTGTCGGCCAGCGTCGCGTAGAGCGCCAGGTCGCCGAGGTCGCGGCACAGGCGCAGCGCCTCGCGCCAGACCTCGACGCTCTTCTCGAGGCGCTGGCCCATCCACACGCCGCCGAGGTTGTTGAGCGTCCGCACCAGGCCGCGGCGGTCGTCGCACGACTTCCGGAGCGCCAGCGCGTCGAGGTAGAAGCGCTCGGCCAGGCCGACGTCGCCGCGGTCGTAGTGCACCGCGCCCTGCACGTGCAGCACCTCGGCGATGCCCTTGTCGTGGCCGAGCCGACGATAGATGTGCTCGCTCTTGCGGTAGACGAGGAGCGCCTTGTCGAACTCGCCGAGCCGCCAGTGGAGCCGCCCGAGCGCGATGCAGCCGGCCGCGACGCCGTGCGGATCCTGAATCGACTCGAAGAGCCGGAGCGCCTCGAGCAGGTGCCGGCGCGCATCGTCGTGGGCGCCCTGGGCGACCTCGACGTCGGCGATCTTGGTGAGCGCGGTGGCGCCGGTCTTGCGGTCGCCGAGGCGCCACGCGAGCGCGAGCGCCTCGTGGTAGTACTCGACGGCGAGGTCGCTCGTGCCGGCCAGCGCGTGGACCTCGCCGAGGTCGAAGAGGATGCGGAGCCGCGTCGCGAGCTGGTCGGGCTGGACCAGGCGCAGCGCCTCGTCGAGCGACGCCAGCGCGGCGCGGCCGTGGCCCTCGCCGAGCGCCAGGCGCGCGGCCCGGAGGTGGTAGACCGAGGCCGCCGCCGGCTGGCCCGCGCCCTCGGCGTGGCGCGCCAGCTCGCGCAGATAGAGGCCGCGGCCCTGGATGTGGGTCGACGGCTCGGCCTGCTCGGGGTTCTCCGACTGGAGCTCGAGCCAGGCCAGGACGATGCGGTGCCAGCGCTGCAGCGTGGTCGCCGGCAGGGCCTCGAGCGCCGCCTCCCAGTGGGTCCCGGAGCGGAAGCCGAAGCACTCCTCACCGCGGATGCGCGAGGTGCGGACCTCGATGAAGCGCCCGGCGACGAGCTTGCCGAGCACGGCGCGGATGCGCGCCGGCGTCTCGTCCTCGGTGAAGGTCTCGGGGTTCTCGACCACGTTCTGGCGCGCGATGGCGACCAGCGTGCCGAGCCAGAACTCGCGGCCGATGACGCCGGCCTGGCTCAGGATCTCGCGCTCGTCGTTCTGCAGCGCGGCGAAGCGGGCGTGGATGACGCCCTCGAGCGTGTCGGGGATGGCCTTGCCCTCGACCTTCGACTCGTCGAGGAGCCAGCGCCCGCGCGGGTCGCCGGGCGCCTTCTGCACCGCCGGGCGGATGGCGCCGACCTCGTGGAGCCAGCGCACGAGCGCCTTCAGCGCGTACGAGTTGCCGCCCGCGACGGCCACCAGGCGCTCGACCAGCTCCTTCGACGGCGGGGCCGCGAGGCCGGTCAGGAACAGGCGCAGCATGCGCTCGGAGTCGGCCTGGTCGAGCGTCGTGAGGCGCACGACCGGGAAGCGATCCCAGCCTGGCAGGTGGTCGGCCAGGTTGGTCGAGCCGGCCAGCACCAGCATGATGGGCCGGCCCTTCACGGTCGCGGCCAGCGCCGACGCCAGCGCGAAGTCGCGGGCCGAGGCTCGGTTGGCGTCGTCGACCACGATGAGCAGCGGCCGGTCGAGCGCCATCGCCTCGAGCAGCCGCCCGAGCGCGCCGATGCAGCGCGCCATGAGGGCCTCTTCGTCGGCGGCGCCGCCGGTCGAGACCGGCTGGCCCACGAGGTGCGCGACCAGCGCCGCGACGTCGGCCGGGATCCAGCGCTCGACGGCGCGCAAGAGCATGGCGCCCGCCTCGTCGGCGTCGGCGTCGGTGTTGATGGCGAACGCCGCGCGCAGCACCGCGTCCCACAGCCGATAGGGCCCGCCGCCGCCGCCCGAGCTCGGGCAGCGGACCTCGATGGTCATGGTGTTCGGCTCGCGCGCCTTCGCGGCGGCCACGAACGCCGAGAGGAGCCGCGACTTGCCGAGCCCGTAGTCGGACAGGAGCAGCTGCACGCGCAGCACCCAGTCGCTGGCGACGTCCTCGAAGGCCCGCGTCAGCGCGGCCAGCGCGTCGTCGCGGCCGACCAGCGGGTTGTCGAGATCGGCCGGGTTCCACGGGAACGGCGGCCACTTGCCGCGTGGCGTCATCGCCGTGTCGTCGAAGGACGCGCGCTTGGTGAGGTCGGGTTCGGCGTTGCGGAATGGGAGGTCGACGGTCATCGCACCGGCACTCGGCGAAGGAGCGCGGGCTTTAGCCCGAGGCGGTGGCGAGTGCAAGCGAGCGGACCCGGCACGCGCAGGGTCGCGACGGGCCCGCCGATCCGTCAGAGCAGGATGATCACCGCCAGGACGCCGCAGGCGGCGACCGCCGCGGCCACCATCCAGATCTGGCGCGGGCGCGCCGCCGCTTCGGCGACGGGCTGTGGCTCGGGCTGCGCGTCGACGACCAGCGCGGGAGGCGCCTCGGGCGCGGCCGCGACCAGCGGTTCGAGGTACAGCTGCGGCGGCTCGGGCGGCCGCGGCGTGACGGCGCGCACGCGCGGCGCGGTGGATCGCCCGCCTTCGCGGCTCGGCGCGCCAGCGCGCGGCCGAATGCCCGACTGGGCCACGATGACGCTCGGGCCGGTGGCCGGTCCGGTGGCCCGAACAGCCGCGGCCTCGGCCTTCATCTTGGCCTTCAGCTCGGCCTCGACCAGGGCCGAGCGGACTTGCGTCGGGTGGGCGCGCCGCGTCTGCGGCGCATCGTCTTTGGGGCGGGCCATCCACTCGCCGCTCGGGCGACGCCCGTCGACGATCGGCTCGACGGCCCGGGACGCCGGCTCCGCATAGAGCCGTGCCGGAGCCGCATGCTTCAAGCCCCGCGCCGTCGCGCGAGGCCGATCGCACTCGACGCAGTCGCCACCGACGAGCGTCGAGCCGCAGCTCGGGCACAGCAGCGTTGCGGTGTTGGGCGATTTGTATTGCATGCTTCAGGTCCCCGCGCGCGGTTCGAAATCGGGACGTCCCTATGGCTCTCGATCCATCGGGAGAGCGCTACGAAAGTCTGAGCCGAATCTTGTTAATAAGTGCGAACCAGGAGCTCGCTCACCGGCCGGCGCGTCTCGGCGGCTCGCGAGATGGCCCGCGGAGCCATCACGGCCTCGATGCGCAGGCCGGCGTAGAGCTCACGGGTGAAGGGCGTGTCGCTGTTCGAGAGCATGCAGCGGACGCCGCGCTTGCCGAGGCGGCGGACGACGTCGGCCAGCCGGCGCTGGTCGCCTTCGCCGAAGTCGCCGGCGGTATAGGAGGTGAAGTTGGCGGTGCGCGTGAGCGGCACGTAGGGCGGATCGAAGTAGACGAAGTCGCCGCGCTTGGCGTCGGCGACGGCGTCCTCGAAGTCGGCGACCGCGATGGCGGTGTCGGCCAGCGCGCGCGACACGGCGCGCAGGCGATCCTCGGGGCACAGGTTCGGGTTGTCGTAGCGGCCGAATGGGACGTTGAACTGGCCACGCCGGTTCACGCGATAGAGCCCGTTGAAGCAGGTGCGGTTCAGGAAGATGAAGCGCGAGGCGCGCTCGATGCGGCCGAGGCGCGCGGCGTCGAGGGCGCGCACGGCGTAGTAGTACTCGCGCTCGTGGGCGTGGTGGCGGAGGTCGTCGACCAGGCTCTCGACGTCGTCGCGCACGACCTCGTAGAGGTTCACGAGCTCGGCGTTCATGTCGGTGAGCTGCGCGTTGCGCGGCAGGAGGTGCATGAACAGCGCGGCCCCGCCCATGAACGGCTCGAAGTAGCGGCCGGTCCACTCGCGCTTGGACGGCATGCGGCTCACCAGCTCGGGCAGGAGCCGGGTCTTGCCGCCGGCCCACTTCACGATGGGCTGGACGTGCTCGTCGAGGTGGGGATGGACGACGGTGGGCGCGCGGACAGACGTCGGCGTCGCCGCAGTGATGCGGGCGGCACGAGGCAAAGATGGGGCTCCAGGCGTGGGCGGGCCTCGGCCGTCACCGATCGCCGTAGCGGCGATGCGGGACGCGAGGGATTCCGCGAGTTCGAGAGCCCGGGCGCGCGCTCCGGACGTGGCTGTCCTAAGGGCGCCCTCTCACCTCGTCAATTTTTCGTGGCCTGCACACGTGCCTGTCGGCCGCGGCAGATCTGCGAAGAAGCGAGCCCCCGAGGGGCCGGTCCTAGCCGCGCGAGCGCCGACCTCTCGCGAGGCCGGAGCAAGCGAGACCCTTCAGGGTCGCGCGCCGCGGAGGGCTCGCGAGAGGTCGGATCGAAGCTCGCGCGGTTCTAATCGTGGTGGCCGATGAGCTTGAAGCGCAGCGCGCCGAGCTTCTGGGCGGCCTGCATGCCGACCCACAGCAGGAGGTCGCCCGGCAGCGCCAGGCCCTTCACGCTGGCGTTCTGCTTCTCCCACTTCTCGAGGTCGTCATCGCTCGCGAAGAGCGGCGAGTTGGCGGCCACCGAGGCCAGCGGCGTCTGGCCGTCCCACTCGGCGAGGAAGCCGGAGATGCCCTGGATGTTGGTGTCGATGATCTGCTCGTTGGCGATCTTGAGCCGGATGTCCTTGCCCGAGATGGGGCACTTCGTGAACACGTCGACCGGCTTGAGCAGGGTCGAGTTCACGGCCAGGAGCTCCATGCCGCCGTGCGTGTAGACGTCGACGCCGGTCTCCAGGTGGGCGCGGTGCGGCGTCGGCGTGAACGAGATCGAGCCGAGGAAGCCGGCGAAGCGATTGCCGGTCTCGTCGATGGTGAGGAGGCGCCGCTGGGCCAGCTCGGCGATGGCGTTCTTCACCTTGTCGGCGGCGAAGCCGCCCTGGTCCACGAGGCGCGCCACGACGGCGTCGACCGGCTGGATCCAGCCGCGCTCGGTGATGGCGCGCGCGATCTCGTTCAACAGCTCGTGGTGGACGTCCTTCAAGTCCTTGCCGACCACCTCGTAGAAGTTGGCCAGGGTCTTGTCGCCGGCGGACGGCACGCTGAAGAGGATGTCGGCCATGTGTGGGTCTCCTGGGCCAGCGTCGTTCCTGCGACCTGGCGTCGACTCGAGTGGGGCGTCGGCAGCTCGCCACTCGACCTGGATGAGGCCCGCGATTACGCTGCCGACCCCTGGCGGGTTGTCTTAGCTGTGGCTCGCGAATTCAGCAAGACCGCCCCCGGGCCCTCCGCGGGAGAACCCATGGCGCACCGCCCGTTCGAGCTCGTGTCCGACTACCAACCGCTTGGCGACCAGCCGGGCGCGATCGCCAAGCTCGTCCAGGGGCTGAAGGACGGCCTCGTGCACCAGGTGCTGCTCGGCGCGACCGGCACCGGCAAGACCTTCACCATCGCCAACGTCATCAAGGAAGTGCAGCGCCCGGCGCTGGTGCTGGCCCCCAACAAGACCCTCGCGGCCCAGCTCTACGGCGAGCTGCGCGGCTTCTTCCCGAGGAACCGCGTCGAGTATTTCGTCAGCTATTACGACTACTACCAGCCCGAGGCCTACGTCCCCTCGACCGACACCTACATCGAGAAGGACGCCCTCATCAACGACACCATCGACATGATGCGCCACGCCGCGACGCGCGCCATCCTCGAGCGCCGCGACACCATCATCGTGGCGTCGGTGTCGTGCATCTACGGCATCGGCGACAAGTCGACCTACAAGGGCATGCTCATCCACCTCGAGGAGGGGAAGAGCTACCACCGCGACCGCCTGCTGCGGCAGCTGGTCGACATCCAATACCAGCGCAATGACTGGGACTTCCACCGCGGAACGTTCCGCGTGCGCGGCGACGTCGTGGAGATCTTCCCGGCCTACGAGCAGGACGAGGCGCTGCGGCTCTCGTTCTGGGGCGACGAGCTCGAGTCGCTGGCGCGCATCGACCCGCTGCGCGGCACCGTCATCGAGAAGATCCCCGCCGCGGCGGTGTTCCCGAACAGCCACTACGTCACGCCGCAGGACCAGCTGAAGGGCGCCATCGCCGGCATCCGCGCCGAGCTCGGGCCGCGCCTCCAGGAGCTGCGCCAGGGCGACAAGCTGCTCGAGGCGCAGCGGCTCGAGCAGCGCACGCTCTACGACCTCGAGATGCTCGAGCAGCTCGGCTTCTGCAACGGCATCGAGAACTACTCGCGCCACCTCACCGGGCGCTCGCCGGGCGAGCCGCCGCCGGTCTTGCTCGACTACTTCCCCGACGACTTCCTGATGATCATCGACGAATCGCACGTCGCCATCCCGCAGGTGGGCGGCATGTTCCGCGGCGACCGCGCGCGGAAGCAGGTGCTCGTCGACTACGGCTTCCGCCTGCCGTCGGCGCTCGACAACCGGCCGCTCACGTTCGACGAGTTCGAGAACCACATCGGACAGGTCATCCACATGAGCGCCACGCCGGGCGACTACGAGCTGCAGCAGGCCGGCCCGGCCGTCGCCGAGCAGCTCATCCGCCCGACGGGACTCGTCGATCCCGAGGTCGAGATCCGCCCCGTCGCGGGCCAGGTCGACGACCTGCTGGGCGAGATCCGCGAGCGCACGAAGGCCGGCTGGCGCGTGCTCGTCACGACGCTGACGAAGCGCATGGCCGAGGACCTCACCGAGTACTACCAGGAGGTGGGCGTGAAGGTGCGCTACCTCCACGCCGACGTCGACACGCTCGACCGCATCCAGCTCATCGAGGAGCTGCGCCAGGGGGTGTTCGACGTCATCGTCGGCATCAACCTCCTGCGCGAGGGCATCGACATCCCCGAGGTCGCACTGGTCGCCATCCTCGACGCCGACAAGGAGGGCTTCCTCCGCTCCGAGCGGTCGCTGGTGCAGACCATCGGCCGCGCCGCGCGCAACGTCGAGGGCAAGGTCATCATGTACGCCGACCACGTGACCGGCTCGATGAAGGCCGCCATCGACGAGACCAACCGCCGTCGCGCCATCCAGGTCGCCCACAACCGCGAGCACGGCATCACCGCCAAGACCATCGTGCGGCCGTTCCGCTCCGGGCCCGACTCGGACGACTACCAGCCCGAGGAGAACAGCATCCTGCTGCGCGGCAAGGGCGGCTCGAAGAAGGCGGCCAAGGACGGGCGCAAGGCCGGCGGCAAGGGCACCGAGCGCTCCGCCGTGCGCGGCATGCGCGACGCCGCGCTGTCGCCGAAGGAGCTCGAGGGGCGCATCCAGGGCCTTCGCAAGGAGATGATCCAGGCCGCGCAGTCGCTCGAGTTCGAGCGCGCCGCCGAGATCCGCGACCAGGTCCGCTCGCTCGAGGCGCTCTTGCTCGGGGTCGGCGCTTGAGCTGGCGCGCGCCCCTCGCGCTGAGCCTCGCCCTCGCGCTGACGCAGTCGGCCTGCAAGTCGGGCCAGGCCCGCGTCGACCCGGTGCCGCTGCCCGAGCACCCCTGCCCCGACCAGGCGCTGGCGCCGCTCGAGAGCTCGGTGTGGCGCGACGCCGTCGCCGCCGAGACGCCGGTGCCGCTGGCGCTGGCGCTGCCGCTGCCCGACGACCTCGACGTCGAGGTGACGCAGGGCAACCACGGCAGCATCTCGCACACGGGCGACCAGGCCTTCGCGTACGACTTCGGCGTCCCCGAGGGCACCGCCGTCTTCGCCGCGGCGCCCGGCATCGTCGTGTGGGTCGAGGACGACCACACCGAGTACGGTCCCGACGAGTCGTTCCGCGAGAAGGCCAACTACGTCGTGCTCGATCACGGCGGCGGCCTCTTCACGGCCTACGTCCACCTCGCGCCGGGCGGCGCCGACGTGGTGCCGGGCGACGCCGTCGACGCCGGCGAGCGCCTCGGCGTGACCGGCCTCTCGGGTCAGATGACCGGCCCGCACCTCCACTTCCAGGTCGAGAACGTGTGGAGCGAGAGCCTGCCCGCGCGCTTCATCGACGTGGTCCAGGGCGGCTGCGCGCTGTTCCCCGAGGAGGGCCACACGGTGCGCTCGAACGCGTCGGCCAAGCGCTACCTCATCGGCCGCATGGAGGTCTCCGACATCCCCGAGGACACCTGGAAGGAGGACTCGGTCACCGCGGTGCAGGGCCTGCCGGCGCGCCTCTACGAGCACGACCAGCGCCTCACGGTGAGCGGCCACGCCGACCTCGCCGGCGCGACCGAGGTGGTGATGCTGTTCCTGCCGCCCGACGGCGGCACTGCGACGGCCGTCCGGCGCTTCCCGGTCGGCGCCGACGCCGACTTCGAGGCCAGCCTCGACTTCAGCGGCATCGCCCCCGGCGCCTACGGCGTGGCGCTGGTGGCCGGCACCGGCGGCCCGGTCAACGTGCCGCGCAGCGTGCTCACGTCGCTCATCCGTTCGAGGTGGGCGCCTTGCGGCCCGGCCCGAGGACGGCGATACTGCCGGGCCGGGGAGGTGGCCATGCAGGTACGTGAGCTCGGTCGGTCTGGTCTCCGCGTGTCGGCGGTCGGCCTCGGGTGCATGGGGCTCAGCGAGTTCTACGGCCCGCCGACGCCCGAGCCGCTGGCGCTGGAGGTCTTCGACCGCGCGCTCGAGCGCGGCGTGACCTTCTTCGACACGAGCGACGCGTACGGCCCGGCCACCAACGAGGAGCTCGTCGGGCGCGCGCTGCGCACGCGCCGCGAGCGCTGCGTCATCGCCACCAAGTTCGGCATCGAGCGCGACCCGACCGACCCCACCCGGCGCGGCGTCAACGGCCGCCCCGAGCACGTGCGCGCCGCCTGCGACGCGAGCCTCCGCCGCCTGGGCATCGAGACCATCGACCTCTACTACCAGCATCGCGTCGACCCCAACGTGCCCATCGAGGACACCGTCGGCGCCATGGCCGAGCTCGTGCGCGCCGGCAAGGTGCGCTACCTCGGGCTCTCCGAGGCGAGCCCGGCCACGCTCCGGCGCGCGGTCGCGGTGCATCCCATCGCCGCGCTGCAGAGCGAGTACTCGCTGTGGGAGCGCTCGCCCGAGGGCGACATCTTCGCGACCTGCGCCGAGCTCGGCGTCGGCTTCGTGGCCTACAGCCCCCTCGGGCGCGGCTTCCTGTCGGGGCAGCTGAAGTCCCACGCCGACTTCCCGCCCGGCGACGTGCGCGCCTACTTCCCGCGCTTCTCGGCGGAGAATTTCGACAAGAACCTTTCGCTCGTCGCCGGCGTCGAGCGCCTGGCCGCCGCGCGCGGCGTCACGCCGTCGCAGCTCGCGCTGGCCTGGGTGCTGGGCCAGCCGAACGTCGTGCCCATCCCCGGCACGACCAAGCCGGCGCGCGTCGACGAGAACGCCGCCGCGGCCGAGCTGACGCTGACCTCCGAGGAGCGCGCCGAGCTCGACCGGCTCATGCCGCCCGGCGCCGCCGTCGGCCAGCGCTATCCCGAGACCTCCATGCACACGGTGAATCGATGACCCACGGCCTGCGACTCCGGACGCTCACCGGCCTCGGCCTGCTCGGGCTGGCGCTGGCGGCCTGCGACGAGGAGGTCGGCGTGACGCTGCTCTTCGAGCGCGGCGCCGCCGACCCGGCCGAGCAGGTCTTCCCCATCGACGAGTACAAGGGCGAGCAGGTCCTCGACAAGCTCACCACCGAGCAGAAGGCCGCCCTGCCCTTCCTGCAGCAGCTGCGCTTCACGGCGCAGATCGGCTGGTCGCCCATCACCGCGCTGCGCATCCCCTTCACGCCCGCGCCGCACGACTCCAACCGCTGGATCGACGTCAGCACGGTGCGCCCGGCGCTGCGCGTCTACCGCGTCGAGGGCGGCGTCGCGACCGCGGTCGAGCTCGGCGAGATCACCTTCGGCGAGCGCAGCGGCGCCGTCGTCGCCTTCCCGAAGCAGCCGTGGCTGCCGGGCACCTACGCCGTGGCGGTGCGCCTCGGCGTCATCGGCACCCACGGCGGCGGCACCGTCGGCCGCTCGCAGGACGCGACGCGCATCCTCACCGAGGGCGACCCGGCCAGCGACGACGCCTTCACTGCCGTCGCCGCGGCCGACCCCGACATCGACACGCGCTCCGACACGCTCGCCTTCTGGACCTTCACCGTCGTCGACGCGACCGGCCAGATGCAGCTCCTCGCGGCCTACGTGGCGGGCCAGCTGCCGGTCGACCGGGACGGCGCCGACGAGGTCCTCGACATCACCCCCATCGTCCCGGCCGAGACGCGCGAGCTCGCCGTCGGCGGCGCCCAGGTGCTGGCCCAGGGCGACAAGGCGGTGGCCGCGGTCTACGCCGCCGCCGGCGCCGGCTCGCTGCCGACCGAGTCGATCGACAAGCTGGTGGGCGGCGCCATCGCCACGCCGGTCTTCGTGTCCGACACGCAGCCCTCGCCCGAGGGGCTCTTCCTGTCGGGGACGTTCCTCGGCCGGAACCCGCTCCTGCCGTTCCAGCCGACCAACCCCTTGTCGCTCTCGAAGGCGCACCCCTCGCGGCTCCTCCCCTACATCGCCGCCTTCCCCAAGGTGCACGCCACGCCCATGCCGGTGATCGTCGCCTTCCACGGCGTCGGGCGCTCCAAGGAGGACTGGCTCTCGTTCGCCAACACCGCCTGCAAGACCGGCCACGCCCTCATCGCCATCGACCTCTACCAGCACGGCGATCGCCAGGCCGACATCGACGTGCCCGAGGGCGACTTCGCCGACAACGTCGACGCCTTCCTGGCCACGCAGGGCGTCTTCTTCCCCGACCCGTTCATCGACCCGACCTTCCTCGCGCGCACGCGCGACAAGGTGCGCCAGTCGATCGTCGACAACCTCGCGCTCATCCGCCTCCTGGCCTCGGCCGACGGCGTGAGCCCGCTCATCGACTTCGACGGCGACCACGTCCCCGACCAGTACGGCAAGATCCGCGTCGTGGCCCAGTCGCTCGGCGCCATGGTCGCGACCGCGGTGGTGGCGGTGTCGCCGGCCATCGATCGCGCCATCCTCAACGTGCCCGGCGGCGACCTCACCCAGATCGTCACCGACTCGCCGCGCATCCACCCCGACGTCGATCTGCTGCTGTACGGCTCGTGCCACGCCACCGGCTTCGGCCTGCTGGCCGGCTCGAAGCGCTTCATGGTGCCCGACGGCCCCGAGCGCGAGATGTGGGCGCGCGTCGCCGAGACCGTCACCGCCGCCACCGACCCGTCGACCTTCGCCGCGGCCATGGTGTCGGGTGCGCTGGGCAATGCACAACCAAGGTTGTTGATCCAGTTCGCGCACGACGATCTGGTGGTGCCGAACAACGCCAACATCCGCTACGCGCAGGCCATGGCCGCGGGCGCCGCCGAGCCGACCGACGTGCCGCAGCTGGCGCCGGTGCTGTTCGACCTCGGCCTGCCGGACGTCGACGCCAACCAGGCTCCGCTCCTGCACATCGCCGTCAGCGAGTTCGCTGGCGGCCACGGCTTCCTGCTCGACTTCGTCGACCCGGCCGTGACCGCGGCCGCGCAGACGCAGGCCGCGACGTTCCTCGCCGCGCCGTGACGACGCCGCGCGCGCGCCCGGCGCCCGCGGTCGGGGCCTCGCCGGGCTATGCGAGGCTCGGAGCGATCGGTCACTTCGGCGTGGCGCTCGGCTACCTGCTGGGGGTCATCGTGCTGCTGCGCGGCGTCGACGCGGTGCTGCCGGCGCTCATCGTCTACGGCGCCTCGACCCTGGCGCTCGGCGTCGGCTGCTGCTCGCGCGCCCGGCCTTCGGCGGCTTCGCCATCGCTGTCGGCGTCCTGCTGCTGCTGATGCCGCCGCTCGGCACCGTCGTCGGCCTCGTCGTCGGCGGCCGCAGCGGCGCCTTCGCGGCGCTGGCGGGAGCCGTCCTGGCCGCCGCGCTGGTCGGCGCGCTGGCGGTCGCCGCCGGCTCGTGGCCGGCGTCGCGTTCAGCCGCCGGCTCGGGCGCGACGGCGCCGCGGGGCGGACGGCCATGGTGCTGCACATCGCGCCCGCGGCGCTCGGGCTCCTGGCGCTGGCGCTGGCGCGCGCCGGCGCCGACGGCTTCGCCATGGCCCTGGCCGTCGCCGCGGTGCTGAACGCCGCCGCCGGCCACGTCGCGGGCGGCATCGTCTTCCTGCGCTTGCGGTCGTCGAGCCTCTAGCGGCGCGACCCGGCCTCGTCGTCGTTGCCGCTCGGGTTCGGGTCGACGCGCGGCATGCCGCGGATCGGCAGGCGCACGAGGAAGGTCGTGCCGCGGCCGACGCCGCTCTCGAAGGTGAGGCTGCCGCCGTGGCGGTCGACGATGATGGTGCGCGCCGCGCCGAGCCCGAGGCCGGTGCCCTTGCCGACGTCCTTGGTGGTGAAGAACGGCTCGAACACCCGCTCGCGCAGCTCGTCGGGGATGCCGACGCCGCTGTCGCTCACGGTGATGACGGCGTCGTCGCCGTCGGCGCGCGTGCGCACCGTGACGCGCCCCTTGCCGCCGCTCGTCTGCACCGCGTCGGCCACGGCGTGCGCCGCGTTCGACACGAGGTGGGCGAGGGCGCGATCGAGCTCGGCGATGTGGCAGCACACGAGCGGCAGCTCGCCCATGTCGCACTCGACCTCCGCCACGCTGACGAGCTCGTCGCGCAGCTGAGTCAGCGCGCGCTGGACGGACTGGTTGAGGTCGGCCGGCTCCATGGCCACGTGGCTCGGCTCGGTGTAGGCGCGCATGCCCCTGACGATGCCGGCGATGCGCCGCACGCCGACGCGCGCGGCGTCGACCGTCTCGGGGAGGTCCTTCAGGATCTCCTCGACCTCGCTCAGCACGCCGGCGAGCTCCTCGCGGCGCGCGGTAAGGATCTCGGTCAGCCGATCGGCCGACTCCTTCAGGAACTCGACGCTCATGCCGAGGAACTGGAGCGGCGTATTGATCTCGTGGGCCACGCCGGCGGCCAGCGTGCCGAGCGACGCCAGCGACGAGGCCAGCCTGAGCTTCTCGGCCAGCGCCAGCTGGGCGCTGATGTCGCGCGAGATGCCGACCACGCCGACGATGCCGCCGTCCTCGCCGCGCAGCGGCGAGAGCGAGGTCTGGAAGGTCCGGCCGCTGTCGGGCTGCACGTCGGGGTGCTGGTAGACGACGTCTTCGCCGCTCAGCGCGCGCCGCTCGGCCTGGTCGTGGAGCGCGGCGAGGCCGGGCGCGCACAGCTCGCCGCGCGTCTGCCCCTGCGCGTCGGCCAGGCCCGACGAGGTCGCCGAGCGGCCGAAGGCGCCGTCGATGCGGCGCTCGCGGTCGAGGGTGAAGACGAGGTCGGTGGTCGAGTCGGCGAGGCGGCGGAAGCGCTCGGCGGCGGCCCGCACGTTGGCCTTCGAGCGCTCGAGCGGATCGGCGTCGCTCATGGCGATGCGGAAGGTGCGCGGCGCGGTCTCGTGCGCGCGCGCTCCGACCACGTCGAGCCGCACCCAGCGCGTGACGCCGTCGGGCCGCGCCACGCGCAGGACGCACACGTGAGCCACCCCCAGCGCCGCCTCGGCCGTGAGCTCGCGCCGGAAGCGGTAGAAGATGTCCTGATCGTCGAAGGCCACCACGCGGGCGATGGGCTGGCCGACGAGCGTCGCCGCCGGCACGCCGACCAGCTCGGCGCCGGTGAGGTTGGCCTCGAGGATGGTCCAGTCCTCGCTGACGGTGCAGTAGCCGACCGGGGCGCGGTGATAGAGATCGAAGAAGCGCGCCTCCGACGCGGCGAGCTCCTGCTGCGAGCGACGCAGCTCGTCGTTCTGCATCTCGAGCTCGATCTGGTGGACGTGGAGGTCGTGCACCAGCGCGAGGATGGCTTCGGGTGTCTGCAGCTCCGCACCGAGCCCCCGGAGCGCGGCTACCCGACGCACCTTCTCGTCGGCGCGCGCCTTGAGGGTATCGGGGAGCGGTGGTTCTGACATGGGGCGTGGAGCTCCGTGAGCGTCCAGAGGAGGACGCCCTCTTCGTGTGCGATGGAGCGACGCCCGCGCGCCGTCACCGCTGAAAACCTAGGTGGTGCGGTTAGCATGGGCCGCCCGTTGGGACCAGCGCGTAGGCGCTGCCTTGGCCGCCGCCGGAAACCGAGAGGGCGCGCGGTGTCGGTCGCGGGCGCGCATCAATCGCGGATCGGCCTATCGTTGGCCGACCCGGTGGCATCGGCCGGGGTGTTCGTTCGTGCACGCAGGTCGTCGATGTCGACGAACGCGATGACTGCGCCCTCGATGACGTTGTCGAGCGTGCGGTACGGGCGGATGCGCAGCGAGTACCAGACGCCGGAGGTGCTGCGCACGTCGACCTCGCGCGGCACGAGCGAGTCGAGCACGGCCTGCACGTCGCCCACCAGGCTCTGGTAGTCGACGAGGTTCGAGACGACGTGTGCCAGCGGGCGGCCGACGTCCGACGGGATGAGGTGCATGACCGCGGTGATGGTGGGCGTGAAGCGCTGGATGCGCAGCTGGTGGTCGACGAAGATCATGCCGATGCCGGTCGCGGCCAGGAGGTTGCTCATGTCGTTGTTGACGCGCGACAGGTCGCTCACCTTGGCGTTCAGCTCGTGGTTCACCGTGGTGAGCTCCTCGTTCACCGACTGCAGCTCCTCCTTCGAGGTCTCGAGCTCCTCGACCGTCGACTGCAGCTCCTCGTTGGTCGACTGCAGCTCCTCGTTGGTGGACTTCAGCGCCTCGTTGAAGTGGCCGAGCTCGGCGTTGAAGGCCAGCATGTGCTCGTCGTGCAGGCTCAGCTTGGCGCGGAGCCGCGCCAGCTCCTCGCCTTCGGGGGCGGGCCCCTCGCGCGGCTGCTCGGTCACCGCGGCCGGCGCGCTGGTGTCGGCCTGGAGCACGACCAGGAACAGCGTCGGCTCGGGCCCGGTCGCGCCCGTCACCGCCACGGGACGGACGGCCAGCCGGACCGGTGTGAAGTCGCCGTTGGTCTTCACGCGCAGCCCGGCGACGCGCGCCGGCTCGCCGCTGGCCGCGGACTGTCGCAGCGCGATGGCCAGGTCGGCGCGCAGCCCGGCGCGGGCCATGCGCAAGACGTTCATGCTGGCCTCGCCGGGCGACGGCTCGAGGTAGAGGCCCGAGCGTCCGTGCAGGTAGAGGATGTCGCCGCGCTCGTCGACCAGGATGCCGGCCGCGCCGAACTCGTCGAGCAGCCCGCGCTCGGCGGCCTCGCGCAGCGTGCCGACGACCGTGGCCGCGGGCGTGACGGCCGCGGGCGGGCGCGGGCGCGGCTGGCGCGCGAGCGCCACCGGCGCGCCGGGACGCCCGCGCGGGGCGAGGACGTTGCGCTGGAAGAGCCGTGCTGCTGGTCGACGGTGGCGAAGAGCTCGCCGGCGTCGCCGACCGTCTCCGAGGTGCCGAGCAGGAGCAGGCCACCGGGCTCGAGGGCGTAGTGGAAGAGCGCCAGGAGCCGCTTCTGTAGACGGGCGTCGAAATAGATGAAGAGGTTCCGGCACGAGACGACGTCGAGCTTGGAGAACGGCGGGTCGCGCGTGACGTCGTGCTCGGAGAAGACGCACAGGTCGCGGATGGCCCGGCCGACGCGGTAGCTGGCGCCGTCGGGCTCGAGCACGAACCAGCGCTCCAGGCGCTCGGCGCCGAGATCGGCGGCGACGCTGGCCGGGTAGACGCCGGCGCGCGCGCGATCGATGGCGCGGCGATCGACATCGGTCGCGAACAGCTGCACGCCGACCGTCCCGCCCAACTGGATCGACAGCTCGTGCAGCAGGATGGCCAGCGCGTAGGCCTCCTCGCCGGTCGAGCAACCGGGCACCCATACGCGCACGAGCGCGCCGGCCGGGCGGTCGGTGAAGAGCTGGGTGATGGCGCGGGCACGCAGCGCCTCGAAGGCGTCGGGGTCGCGGAAGAAGCTGGTGACGCCGATGAGCAGGTCGCGGAAGAGGTGGTCGGCCTCGCTCGGGTCGTCGACCAGCCGCCCGAGGTACTCGCCGCCGGTCGCGATGCGCAGTTGCGCCATGCGCCGCTCGATGCGGCGCAGGATGGTGTTCTGCTTGTACTCGGCGAAGTCGTGGCCGGTGCGCGAGCGCAGGACGGCGAGGATCTGGCCGACGCTGGCGCGCTCGAGGGCGCCCAGCGCCGCGGGCTCGGGCACCGCGTCGCCGTCGGAGCGGGCGGCCATGGCCGCGAGGGCGATCGGCATCTCGCCCGGCGCGAGCACGCGGTCGGCGACGCCGGTGGCGAGCGCCTGGCGCGGCATCTCGTCGAAGGCGGCGCTGGCCGGGTGCACGATGACGGTGCCGCCGGCCTCCTTGACGGCGACGGCGCCGGCCGAGCCGTCGCGGCCCGAGCCGGAGAGGATGATGGCGACGGCGCGCGGGCCGAGCGCGGACAGCGACACGAAGAACGAGTCGATGGGCAGGTGCTGGCCGCGCGGGGCGGTGGGCGTCGCCAGGATGAGGCGGCGATCGACCAGCGTCAGGTCGCGATTGGGCGGGACGATGTAGATGTGGTCGGGCTCGACGACGCTCTCGGCGCCGACCTCGACCACCGGCCAGGCGGTGCGGCGCTGGACCAGCTCGGCCAGGATGCTCTTGTGGTCGGGCGCGAGGTGCTGCACCACGACGAAGCTCAACCCGCTCGGCCGCTCGGGCGGCAGCGCGGCGAAGAGCGCCTCGAGCGCGGCCAGGCCGCCGGCCGACGCGCCGACCCCGACGACGAGGCCGGGCGCGGCGCGCGGTGGCGAATCAAGGACGGTGTCGTCGCCAGCCATGGCGCATGCTGGGCCGGCGCCGGCGGGGCGTCAATGCGCGGCGGGGGCCCGGCGCGATTCGTATGGCGCAGCGTCGGGCGGCCGGCCGACGAAGGTGCAGACCGCCGCCGGTGGCCGCGGGAGAGCAGGCGGCAGGCCGACCCGGCAGCTTTTCATGAACGCCGCTCACGGGCCGTGCTAGGCTGCCCGCTCCGTCACGGCGAGGGCGTATGGCTTCCGCACGATCGTCTTGGGTCCTGGCACTGTTCTCCGGCCTCGGCTGCGGCTTGGCCGCATGCGGCGACGCGGGCGGCGCGCGCGACGACGCGAGCGTCGCGCCGGCCGACAGCGCGGTCGCCGACGGCGCCGACGCGAGCCTGCCGCCGCCCTGCGGCAACGGCCTGCCCGACCCGGGCGAGGCCTGCGACGACGGCGCGCACAACGGCGAGTACGGCGCGTGCGCGCTCGGCTGCGCCGGCGTCGGCGCGCACTGCGGTGACGGCGTCGTCGACAGCGACTTCGAGGTCTGCGACGAGGGCCCGCACAACGGCGAGTACGGCCACTGCGCGGCCGCCTGCAACAGCGAGGGCCCGTTCTGCGGCAACGGCTTCACCGAGCCCGAGTTCGGCGAGGTGTGCGACGACGGCGACCAGAACGGCACCTACGGCTACTGCCTGAAGGGCTGCGGCGCGCGCGGCCCGACCTGCGGCGACGGCCGCGTCGACGCGCCCTTCGAGACGTGCGACGCCGGGCCGCTGAACGGCCTCCCCGACACCTGCCCGATGGACTGCGGCGGGCCGTCGGCCAACTGCGGCGACGGCCTCCAGGCCCACGGCGAGGTCTGCGACGACGGGCAGGACAATGGCCTGTATGGCCACTGCGCGACCGACTGCCAGGGCTCGGCCCGTACCGCGGCGACGGCGCCGTGCAGAAGCCCGAGCGCTGCGACAGCGGCGACGCCAACGGCAGCTACGGCCACTGCCGGGCCGACTGCTCGGCCTGGGTCCGCGCTGCGGCGACGGCGAGACGCAGCCGCCCGAGGCCTGCGACGACGGGCCCGAAGCTGCGACGTCCGGCGCGCCCGGGGCCTGCCGCGCCGACTGCGCCGGCGTGGCGCTGCCGTGGCAACCGGCGCCGTCGGTCGGCGCGCGCACCTCGCCGGGCGCGTGCACGCCGGGCGACTGGCTCGCCAAGTACATGAGCTACCGCACGCGCTTCCGCGGCGACGGCACGGCGCGGAACCCGGGCTTCATCGTGCCCGGCGAAGGCCCGGGGACCGCCATGCCCGCGTCGCGGCGCCAGCCCGACGCCGCCTGCCCGGGCTACTGGGAGTTCGGCGACTGCCCGCGGCCCGACCTCGCCGACGCGACCGGCATCTACAAGTGGGGCGACGGCACCTCGTGGCTCGGCCACTACTACGACGTGCTCGCGCTCGAGTACGCCATGTTCAGCCAGATGGGCCTGCCCACCGACGAGACGCTGTCGGACTTGAAGCACGCGCTGGCCGCCTACGAGCGCCTCGACGCCGAGGCCGAGAGCTACTTCGGCGTGCCGGCCGCGGCCGACGGCTTCTTCCTGCGCGACGACCTATTCTTCGACATCATCAAGAAGGCCGACGGCAGCTACACCTTCCCGCGCGACGACGGCTACGCCGGCTACGAGTGCATCGCCGGCGACATCGCCTGCCACGCGCCGTCGACGGCCGACGGCTCGTACACGAGCGAGGACCAGACCATCGCGCTGCTCCACGGACTCGGCCTCGTGGCGGCGCTCGTCCCCGACGGCGTCGTGGTCGACGGCATGGACATCCGCGCCGAGGCGCGCGGCGCGGCGCATCGCATGACCATGGGGCTGCGCGACCACGGCTGGAAGGTCACCGACCCGACCGGCGAGCACCCGCCCGACGCCTGGGGCGGCAACGCCATCGGCTTCTCGAACCACATCGCCGGCGCGGCCAACGCCATCTGCGGCGACGACTTCGGTGTCGACGACTACCGGAACCTGCTGTCGCGCACGGCGGGCGAGGCGGCCTGGGGCGGCATCCAGGTCATCTGGAGCCTGACGCCCTGGTACAACCGCGTCATGGTCTTCATGCTGGCCGCCGTCGACGGCGCGTGGGACGGCGAGAAGATCGCCACCAAGGCGCTCGGCAACGGCAGCGACTTCTACGCCATGACCTGGGCCATCATGCATGGCGAGACGCTGCCCGCGCCGTGGTCCGACTGGCGCATCGAGGCGCTCCTCGACTCGGCGCCCTGCGGCGGTCCGTGCATCGGCGTGTCGGCGGCGCACGGCGGCTGCGACGAGGCGTCGGGCTGGCGCGGCGAGTCGCGCATCCTCGAGCCGGGCGACGTCGACGGCTCGCGCAACGTCGGCGACGCCGAGTTCAACGGCATGGACTACATGGCGTATTACGCCGCCTACTACCTCTACAAGCACGGCCACGTCGGCTTCACCGTGCCCGAACCCGACCGCGGCTGCGGCGCCGTGCGCATGCTCGACGGCATCCTGTCGGGGCCCATCGCCGAGGAGAGCTACGACCCGGCCGGCGCCTGCGCCGGGGTCGACATGGAGAAGCGCTTCTGCGGCCGGCCGTTCGCCAACTGGCTCGACGACGCGTACGGCGGCCGCGTCCAGATCTTCACCGGCGGGCTCCACTGGATCTGCACGCCGGGCGCGCCGTGCGTCCTGACCGACGACGGCATGGCCGACAGCGACGGCGACGACCTCGTCATCGGCACGGGCGGCGACGACGAGCTCGAGGGCGGCGACGGCAACGACTGCCTGGTCGGGCTCGGCGGCGACGACATCCTCGAGGGCAACCAGGGCTACGACACGCTCGATGGCGGCGACGGCAATGACCAGCTCTTCGGCGAGTCGGGCAACCTCGTGGTGGTCGACGGCGAGGGCGACATCCTCTGGGGCGGCGCGGGCGACGACAAGCTGAAGGGCGGCCCGGGCGACGACTTCCTCATCGGCGGCCCGGGCGACGACGAGCTGGTCGGCGACGCCGGCAGCGACTCGCTCGACGGCGGCGACGGCAACGACAAGCTCTGGGGCGACCTCGGCGAGGACCGCCTGCGCGGCGGCGACGGCGACGACGCGCTCGACTGCGGCTTCGGCGACGACACCGCCTGGGGCGGGCCGGGCCGCGACAAGATCGACGGCGACCTCGGCAAGGACGCGCTCGACGGCGGGCCCGGCGACGACTTCATCCGCGGCGGCATGGGCGACGACAGCATCAGCGACGGCGCGGGCGCCGATCGCCTGTGCGGCAACGGCGGCGACGACGTCATCTGGTCCGACTGGAGCGGCACCGACCAGTGCCTGGGCGGCGGCTGGCTCTTCGGCGGCAAGGACCAGGTCAACGGCTGCACCGACGAGACCGCCACCACCGGCGACTGCGACAAGGGCGCCTACGACAGCTGGTGAGATCGCGCGACGCGGCCGCGACGCCCGTCAGGGCTGGATCGGGGCGGCGCGCGCGACCCACTCCCAGAGCGCGTCCGGATGGAACGTGGGGAGACCGGCGGGCTCGTCGTCAACGCGCTCCTTCAAGGCGCGCTCGAGGGCCGCGTCGATGTCGTCCACCGCCGCGCCGTGGAGGCGCGCGCAGGCGATGCCGCGCAGCGTGTCGATCAGCTCCGCGCGCACCCAGGGCGCCTCACCGACGCCGCGGCACGCGCGCCGATAGAACTCGCGTGTGACGGGGTCGGAGGTGGCGAAGCGATCTCCGTCCGGCACGGGCGTGGTCGCGGGCGTCGCAGCCGGGCGCAGCGCGTGCGCGACCAGAGCCAGCGGGCGGACGTCGTCGCAGTCGGCACAGCATGAGCCGTCGCACGGGTCGAAGCGCCAGAATTCCTCGTCGATGAGGTCGAGCAGGCCGTCGCCGTCGATGTCCTGGAGGTCCGTGAGTGTCGGCAACACGTGCTCCGCGAAAGGCTCGATGCGGCCCGACGCCAGCTGGGCGAGGCGGATGGTGCGGCTCTCGAGCGCGCACTCGAGCACGCCGTCGCCGGTCCAGTCGACCTTCGCATCGAGTCGACAGACGAAGTCGTCCGCGCCCACGCAGAAGGGGCTCGCGTCCGGGCTATCGTCGTACGTGGCCGCGTAGTTCAGCTGACGAAACGCCCCCGACGCGATCACCCGACCGTCCGTCTCGACGTAGACGAGCGCTCCGTGCGCCTCGGCCAGCGTGCACTTCCCGGGCGCCGGACCGCGGCAGTCCTGCGACGTGAGCTTGAAGTCGTCGAGGGTGAGGGCCCAGCTCCCGCGCGGGTCGGCCGGCGCGAGGCAGGCTCCGAACGGGCCTTCGGCGCCGGGCAGATAGCGCAGCGACGGATCGCGGCTGCGGGCCTCGGCGATGACCTCGCGCGCGTGCGCGGCGAGCGCGTCACACGACGCGGCCGGCCCGCCCGTCGCCGCGTCGGTCGCGGCATCGGGACGCGGGTGAGGAGCCGCGCAGCCGGCGGAAGCGAGCAGGAGACCGAAGGTCGCGAGTCGAAGCTGCAGCGTGGACGTGCGCATGCCCCGAGTGTCGGCCGCGCGCGCGAACACGTCCAGGCCCTCGGGCGCGCGACCTGACGTGACGAGAGCTCCTGTCACGACGTCGCAGGGCAGCCTTCCAAGCTGACCGGAGCGCCGCGCGCGGTGGCCGGTCCGCTTCGAAGGCCTGGCGCGATCAGTTGCCGGGCATCATGCAGCGGAAGCCGATGCGCTCGAGCGTCGCCGCGTCGGTCGCGAGGCAGGTCGCGTCGGCGCAACCGGCGCTGCGGTAGGTCGTGCCCTCGGCCGGGATGTGGCCGCCGGCGTTGATGAGCGGCCAGCCGCGCACGGCCTTGTGGGTGGCGCTGCGCGGGTCGGCCGGCGCGGCCGGGTCGGCCGGGCGCCAGGCGTCGCGCGTCCACTCCTCGGCGTTGCCGAGCAGGTCGTACAAGGTGGGGTCGGGCGTGTGGTCGAGCTTCGAGGTGCCCACCGCCACGACCGGCACCGAGCCCGAGGCCATGATGTGCGCGTCGTTGGTGTCGACCGCCTCGCGCCCCCACGGGAAGAGGCGATCGTCGGCGCCGCGCGCGGCCCACTCCCACTCGGCCTCACTCGGCAGATCGCCGCCGAGCGCGCGGCAGTACGCGCGCGCCAGCGCCCACGGCACGCCGGTGGCCGGCAGCGCGGCGGCCTTGTTGGCGTTCTTCGGCAGCCACTTCGGCCGCTCGAGCAGCGAGAGCTCGGTGATGGTCGTGGCCAGCCCGACCTCGCCCCAGCTGACCTCGTGGGCCTGGAGCCGGTACGCCGCGGTCGGCGCGTTGAACTGAGCGGCCGCGACGAAGCCCGTGCGCTTGAGCGAGTCGCCGCCTTCGCTGTCGCGGAGACCGAGGCGCTGGCCGGCGGGCGCTGCGGGGATGGCCACCCACGGGTTCTTGGCGATGGCGTCGGGGGCCCAGGCGGCCGGCCCGGTCGGCGCCGGCTCGGCCGTGTCGGCGGCGGCGACGGCCGCGTCCGCGGGCGCGACCTCGGCGGCCGGAGCCGCATCGTCGGCGGCCGCGACCTGCGCCTCGTCGGCCCCGGCGTCGGCCGCGACCGCGTCGTCGTTGGCCGCGACGGCGGCGTCGGACTCGTCGTCGCTGTGGGCCGCGGCGGCGTCGGACGCGGCGTGGCTGGCGTGGGCGTCGCTGGCGACGGCGTCGCTGACGTCATCGGACGGCGACTTCCGCGAGCCGGCGACGAACCACGCCGCCGCGCCACCGGCGCCGAGCAGCAGCACGCCGCCGAGGATCCACTTCCACGCGCCCGACTTCTTCGGAGGCTCTTCGTAGACCTCCTCCTCGACGACCTCGTCGACCTGCTGACGCCGGCCGCCATTGCCCTTGCCCTTGCCCGCGGCGGCCGCCTGCTCGGCCCACAGCGAGGCCGACACCGGCGCCATGTCGTCGTCGTCGACCGGCTCGCGCGCCTGCAGCCGCGCCGCGCGGAGGTCGGCGTCGAGGTCGTCCTTGGCGGCCTGGCGCGCGTCGATCTTCTTCGGCGGCGGACCCGACGGCGCCCCGCCGCCCGACCAGCGCGACGACCCCTTCGACTGCCGCGACGGCGCCGCCGCCGCCCCCTTGTCGAAGGCGGCCAGGCCGCGGTGCTCCTCGCTGCCGCGCCCGCCGGTCGGCGCGACCCCGTCGTCCGGGGTCCAGGCTTCCATCGTCTGGGTGTTCTTCGGACCGCGCGGTTTCTCAGCCATGTCGCCCTGCCCTGGAGTCGCGGGTACGACTCCGGGGCGGGACTATAGGCCTTGTCGCGGGTACCGCAACGTCGTCATCGCCCGGAGCGCGTCAGGACTTCGCTTCGTAGAACGTGAGCCAAGCGTCGTGCGCGGCATCACTGCCCTTCACCACGTCGAAGTACCGGTCCTGGATGATCTTGGTGATGGGCCCGCGCGCGCCGGCGCCGATCTGGCGGCGATCGATCTCGCGCACCGGCGTGACCTCGGCGGCGGTGCCGACCATGAAGACCTCGTCGGCCAGGTACAGCACGTCGCGCGTCAGCTGCTCCTCGCGCACCGGGATGCCGGCCTCGCGCGCCAGCGTCATGACCGTGTCGCGCGTGATGCCGCCGAGCTGCGGGCCGCCGTAGCCGGGCGTGTAGAGGACGCCGGCGCGGATGGCGAAGATGTTCTCGCCCGAGCCCTCGGACACGTAGCCCTGCGTGTCGAGGAGCAGCGCCTCGTCGTAGCCCTCGAGCACCGCCTCGCGGTTGGCCAGGATCGAGTTCACGTAGTGGCCGGTGACCTTGCCCTTGTGGAGCTGCGAGTTGATGTGCGGCCGGTTGAAGCTCGAGGTCTTGAGCCGGCAGCCCTTGGCCAGGCCCTCGTCGCCGAGGTAGGCGCCCCACGGCCACACCGCGATGGCGGTGACGGTCGGGTTCGTGGCCGTGCCGACGCCGAGCGCGCCGTAGCCCGAGAAGGCGATGGGCCGGATGTAGCACGAGCGGAGCCCGTTCGAGGCGCACGTCTCGATGACCGCCTCGACCAGCTGGTCCTTCGTGTGCTCGAGCGGCAGCATCATGAGCCGCGCCGAGTCGCAGAAGCGCTGCATGTGCTCGCCGAGGCGGAAGATGGCGCTGCGCCCGTCGGCGCGCTGGTAGCTGCGGATGCCCTCGAACACGCCGAGACCGTAGTGCAGGCCGTGCGCCAGCACGTGCACCTGCGCGTCGTCCCAGGCCACGAGCTTGCCGTCCATCCAGATGTACTTCGACTTGGTCATCGCCATGGTCAGCTCCTGAGCTCGGGGATCTCGTCGATGAGGGTCTTGCGATGGCGCGCGAGCTCCTTCTGGAGCGCCGCGGCGGGATCGCTTTCGTCGCCGTGGCCCATGCGCAGGGCCAGGCGCCGCAGGTGCTCGCGCTCGGCGCCGTCCCAGCGGGCGGGCTCCATCGCGAGCGCCCGGAGGCGCTCCGACGGCTGTTCTTGCACCAGCGCCAGCCGGTTTTCAAGCTGTGCCACAAAGGCCGCGGCCTCTCTGATCCGGTCGGCGCGCGCGGCGTCGACGAGGCCGAGCGCGACCAGGCCGGCCAACGCCTGGCCCACCGCGACCGCGCCCGCGTCGTGGCCGTCGCGCGCCAGCGCCGCGGCCTCGGGCGGCAGCGTGAGCTGGCAGAGCCGCACCAGGAACTCGACGTCGGCGACGCCGCCCGCGCCGCGCTGGAGGTCGCCGGCCGGCGCGGCGCGCTCGTCGCGGGCGCGCTGCGCCGCGAGCTCGCTCCGCGCGGCGGCAGCGCGCTCGCCGTGGGCCGAGCCGAGCGCGAGGTTTCGCAGCTCGGCGACGAGCGCCGCGTCCGGGCCGTCGCCGAGCGCGCGCGCGCCGAGGATGGCCTGCCGCTCCCACAGCGCGGCGTCGCCCCGATGGTGCGCCAGCAGGCGGTCCGACGCGACGCACATGGGGCCGTGGTTGCCCGACGGCCGCGGCACGCTGTCGAGCGCGTAGAGCGTGCCCTCGGGCGTGGCGGCGGTGAGGCCGGTCACCACCAGGCGGGCCGCGCGCGTACCGAGCGCGGGCTCGCCGGCCGGCGGACAGACGAACATCAGATCGAGCTCGGTGGCGTAGCCGAGGTCGCCGGCCGCCAGCCGACCGAGCGCCACGACCGACATGCCGCCGCCGGTGGTCCCGGCATCGGCGCCAGAAGGCCTGGCCAAGCCAGGTTGCCCGATGGCATCGGCGCCAGAAGGCCTGGCCAAGCCAGGCTGCCCGATGGCATCGGCGCCAGAAGGCCTGGCGAAGCCAGGCTGCCCGATGGCATCCGCGGCGAGCGCCTGCACGATGACCGCGGCCAGGTCGGAGAGCTGCTGGCGCACCGACGCGGCGTCGAGGATGCCGGCCAGATCGAAGAAGCCGATGCGCAGCGTCTCGGCCTGCTTGAAGCGGCGCAGCGCGGCGTGGAGGCTGTCCTTGCCGTCGTTCGGATGCGCGCCGAGGTTGCCGGCGGCGAGCTCGGCGTCGAGCGCCTGGCGGAGCTGCACGCGGCTCCTGAGCGGCGGCTCCTTGCCGTCGAGCACGAGGCGCTCGAGGAGCCCCGGCGAGCGGATGATGACGCGCGAGAGCGCGTGGCTCGAGCCGAAGAGACCGGCCAGCGTGCGCAGGCGCCGCGGGTCGGCGTCGAGCTGGTCGAAGGCCGCGCGCCGGTGCTGCAGGGTGCGAAAGAGACTTTCGAAATGCGCCAGCGCCAGGTCGGGGTCGGGCGTCGCCAGCACCGCCTTCACGACCTTCTTGGCCAGGCTCGTGCCCTCCGGCGCGTCGTCGCCGAGCGTGGCCTGGCGCCAGTGGAACGGGCTCTCGGGGCGGCGCGCCATGGCGTCCATGCGCAGCCTCGTGTCGGCCGCGCGCTCGAAGCCGAGCTCGGCCAGCGCCTGGTCGCGCTGCTCGACGGCCAGCTCCGGCTCGAGCGCCGCGGCCAGCGCCGCGTCCCACGCCGGGTCGCCCTCGCTCGACGCCGGCCGCGCGCTGCCGGCGCTCGCGACCAGCGCCTCGAACGACTGGCGCACGCGCTGGCGGTGCTCGGCCAGCGTGGCGTCGAGGCGCCCCTCGTCGAGCCCGAGCATGGCCGCGACCTTCCTCCGCCCCTCGGCGTCGGCCGGCAGCAGGTGGGTCTGGCGATCCTCCTGCATCTGCAGCGCGTGCTCGATGCGGCGCAGGAAGCGATACGCGCCGAGCAGCTGGTCCGCCTCGGCCTGGTCGACGAGGCCGGCCAGCGCCACGCGCGACAGCGCCGTGCGCGTGTCGGGCGCGCGCAGCTCGGGCAGCCGACCGCCCCACGTCAGCTGCAGCGTCTGCACCGCGAACTCGACCTCGCGGATGCCGCCGCGGCCGAGCTTCACGTTGAAGCCCTCCTTGCCGCCGAGGCGCGCGCCGCCCTGGTCGATGCGGCGCTTCATGGCGAAGACCTCGTCGGCGAAGCCGTAGTCGAGGTGCTTCCGATACACGAACGGGCGCAGCGCGGTGATGATGCGCTCGCCCAGCGCGAGATCGCCGGCCACCGGGCGCGCCTTCAGCCAGGCCAGGCGCTCCCAGGCGTGGCCGAACGACTCGTAGTAGCTCTCGAGGCCGTCGACGCTGTTGCAGATGGGGCCCGTCCGGCCCTCGGGCCGCAGGTCGAGGTCGACGCGGAAGACGAAGCCCTCGTCGGTCACGTCGCCGAGCAGTTGGGCCGCGCGCGCGAAGAGGCGCGCGTGATAGGTGTGGAGGTCGACCACCTGGCCGAGGCCGTGGGCGCCGTCGGTCTGGCCGGTGTCGCCGCCGTAGGCGAAGATGACGTCGACGTCGGAGCTGTAGTTGAGCTCGTTGCCGCCGAGCTTGCCCATGCCGATGACGACCGCGCTGCAGACGTCGCCATCGGCCAGCCGCGGCACGCCGAAGCGCGCGCGCATGTCGCGCGTGGCCTGGGCCAGCGCCAGCTCGAGCGCGGCCGAGGCGAGCCCGGAGAGATCGGTGCCGGTCGCCAGCGGATCGCCGGTCAGGAGCTCGCGCGCGGTGATGCCGAGCATGGCGCGGTGGCGTGCGATGCGCAGCGCGCGCCCGAAGGCCAGGTCGTCGGCGTCAGCCGGCACGCGCTCGTCGAGCCAGGCGCGCCAGGCCGCCGGCGTGCGGATGGGCGGCAGCGCCGACAGCTCGGCGGCGGCCTCGGGGTGGCGCTCGAGGAAGGCGCGCAGCCAGGTCGACCAGCGCAAGACCGGGAGCAGCAGGTCCTCGCGGGCGCCGAAGAGCGCCGGCGCGCCGGCGAGACGGGCCGCGTCCGCCAACATGTCGAGGGCGTGTCGAGTCGCGGGCATCACACCCACCCTACCCGGCTGAGCCGCCAGCGCAACCCGTTTTGTGGCGGTTGCACCTGCCCCGGGCGGACTAGAAAACACGGCGAAACGTTGGCGCGAACGCCATGGCCCTTCTATTGTCCCGCCCGATGGCCAACCCCACTCCCAGCCTCAGCGCGCTCATCCTCGCGGCCGGCAAGGGCACGCGCATGCGCTCGCACGTCGCCAAGGTCCTCCACCCCTTTCTCGGCCGCCCGATGGTGCTGGCCCTGGTCGACACGGCGTTCCGCGCCGGCGTCGATCGGGTCGTGACCATCGTCGGCCACCAGGAGGAGGTCGTCCGGAAGAAGGTCTCGCACGCCTTCCCGAGCTGGGACGTGCGCTTCGCGACGCAGGCCGAGCAGAAGGGAACCGGCCACGCCGTGCAGTGCGGCCTCGCCGAGGCCGGCCCGGCGAAGTCGATCCTGGTCATCTACGGCGACACGCCGCTGCTCGCGCCGAAGACGCTGGCCGCGCTCATCGACCAGCACCGGAGGTCGGGCGACGTGCTCACCGTGACGACCTTCCGGACGGCCGACGCCGCCGGCTACGGCCGCATCGTGCGCACCGCCGACGGCGCGGTCCGGCGCATCGTCGAGCACGCCGACGCGAGCGACGACGAGAAGAAGATCGACGAGGTCAACGCCGGCATGTGCATCGCCCAGCGCGACGTCCTGGCCGCGGCGCTGGCCGACCTCGCGCCCCACAACGCGCAAGGCGAGATCTACCTGACCGACATCGTGCAGAAGCTCACCCACCGCGGCGAGCAGGTCGGCAGCTTCACGCTGGCCGACCCCATCGAGGCGGCCGGCGTCAACACGCGGGCGCAGTTGACGGCCCTCGAAGAGGTCGCGCTGCAGCGCCTGCGCGCGCTGTGGATGGACCGCGGCGTGACCATGCAGGACCCCTCGAGCATCCGCATCGAGCGCGAGGTCGAGATCGGCTCCGACACCGTCCTCGGCCCCAACGTGCAGCTGCTCGGCAAGACGCGCATCGGCCACTTCTGCCGCATCGACGCCGGCGCCATCGTCGAGGCCTGCGACATCGGCGACCACGTGCACGTGAAGCCCTACTGCGTGGCCACCGGCGCGCGCCTCGGCAGCGGCTCGGAGATCGGCCCCTTCGCGCACCTCCGCCCCGGCACCGTGCTCGGCGAGAAGGCCAAGATCGGCAACTTCGTCGAGACCAAGAAGGCCGACATCGGCGCGCGCAGCAAGGCGAGCCACCTGTCCTACCTCGGCGACTGCGTCATCGGCCGCGACGTGAACGTCGGCGCCGGCACCATCACCTGCAACTTCGACGGCTTCGAGAAGCACCAGACCGTCCTCGAGGACGGCGTCTTCGTGGGCTCCGACACGCAGCTCGTGGCGCCGGTCCGGGTCGGCAAGAACGCCACCATCGCGGCCGGGACGACCGTGACCGCCGACGTGCCCGAGGGCGCGCTGGTGCTGTCGCGCGCGCCGCAGTCGCTGAAGGCCGGCTACTACGAGAAGCGGCGCAAGCCGCGCGAGCACGGGCTCGCCCACCATCACGAGAAGGCGGGCGACAAGCCCGCGGAGAAGGCGCCCGAGAAGAGCGCGGCCGACGCCGCCGACCCGGGTTCCGACAAGCTCAACGGCGGAGGCATCTGATGTGCGGCATCGTCGGCTTCGTGGGGTCGGAGGCGTGCGTCGACATCCTCGTCGAGGGTCTGCGCAAGCTCGAGTACCGCGGCTACGACTCGGCCGGCGTGGCCGTCGTCGAGCGCGGTGAGCTCGCGCTGCGGCGCGCCGAGGGCAAGCTCGACAACCTGGTGCGGAAGATCCGCGCCGAGCCGCTCGACGGCACGACCGGCGTCGGCCACACGCGCTGGGCGACGCACGGCGCGCCCACCGAGGACAACGCCCACCCGCATCGCGCCGGCTCGGTGGCGGTCGTCCACAACGGCATCATCGAGAACCACGTCCAGCTGAAGCGCGAGCTCCCGCAGCGCGGCCCCGTCTTCAAGAGCGAGACCGACACCGAGGTCATCGCGCACCTCATCGAGCACTACCGGAAGCGCGAGGGCCTGGGCCTGGTCGAGGCCACGCGCCGCGCGACGCTGCGCCTCCACGGCGCCTACGCCATCGTCGTGGTCGACGCCTCCGAGCCCGACGTCATCGTGGGCGTGCGCATCGCCTCGCCGCTGGTCGTCGGCATCGCCGCCGACGCGAGCTTCCTCGCCTCCGACGTCTCGGCCATCCTGGCCCACACGCGCGACATCGTCTTCCTCGACGAGGGCCAGCTCGCCGCCGTGCGCGCGCCGAAGGATGGCCAATCGGGCGTCGAGATCCGCGACGTGGCGACCAACGCCATCGTGCCGGTGGTGTCGACGCACATCACCTGGACGCCGGCCATGGCCGAGAAGGGCGGCTTCAAGCACTTCATGCTGAAGGAGATCCACGAGCAGCCGCGCGCCGTGGCCGACACGCTGCGCGGGCGCATCTCGCTCGAGCGCGCCACCGTCGAGCTGCCCGAGGTGCCGTTCACGGCGGCCGATCTCCAGAGCCTCTCGCAGCTCTACATCGTCGCCTGCGGCACCTCGTGGCACGCCGGCCTCGTCGGCCGCTACCTCTTCGAGGACCTGGCCGGCCTCGCCTCGCACGTCGAGCTGGCCAGCGAGCTCCGCTACCGCAACGCGCCCATCGACAAGAACACGCTGGTCATCGCCATCTCGCAGTCGGGCGAGACGGCCGACACGCTGGCCGCCATCCGCGAGGCCAAGAAGAAAGGCGCGCGCGTGCTCGCCGTCGTCAACGTCATCGGCAGCTCCATCGCGCGCGAGGCCCATGGCGTCGTCTACACCCACGCCGGGCCCGAGATCGGCGTGGCCTCGACCAAGGCCTTCACAACCCAGCTCGTGGCCATGCACCTCCTGGCGCTGCGCTTCGGCGAGCTGCTCGGGCGCCTGTCCGAGAGCGAGCGCCGCGCCGAGTTCGAGGCGCTCATGCACGCGCCGACGCTGCTCGAGAAGACGCTCCAGCACGCCGAGCCGTACCGCGCGGTGGCCGAGCGCTGGCACGAGGTCCACTCGATGCTCTTCCTCGGCCGCGGCAACCTCTACCCGCTGGCCCTGGAAGGCGCGCTCAAGCTGAAAGAGATCAGCTACATCCATGCCGAGGGCCAGGCCGCCGGCGAGATCAAGCACGGCCCGATCGCGCTCATCGATCGGCACGTCCCGACCGTCGTCCTGAACCCGCAGGACCCCCACTTCGCCAAGGTGCGCTCGAACCTCTCCGAGGTGCGCGCCCGTTCTGGCCCTGTCCTGATCATCGCCACCGAGGGCGACCGCGAAGCCTACGACCTCGCCGACTTCGTGCTCGAGATACCGGCCGTGACGCCGCACCTCCTGCCCCTGGTCGCGGCCATCCCGCTGCAGCTCCTGGCCTACACGTTCGCGGACTTCAAGGGCACCGACGTGGACCAGCCGCGCAACCTGGCGAAGTCGGTGACCGTCGAATGAGCCGGTGACCGCCGCGGGCTTGACCCGCGGCGGTCGGTTCCGTCGACTGCCGCGCGGAACCGCCGCCGCCGGCCGGGTGGCTGTCCGGCCCATCTCCTGACACCCCGGGCCAGGTTTTTCCTGGCCCGCGTGGCGCTCGGCCTTGCGTGATGTCGTGGAGACATACGCATTTGACAGCGGCGATTCGTACGGTTCCAGCAGTGTGCGCGCACAACTGTGTGCGCCCGCATGGAATATGGCCGCACAACCACCGCACAACTCACCGCACAAACCGTGCGGTCACACGCGACGTACGGCTCCGATCGCGAGGCGATCGCCAAGGCATTGCCATGCCGGCTGACCGGTGCCAAAACCCGGGGCGCTGTGGGTGCCGCTGACGAACCGATCACGCTCGACGAGGCCCCCGACGCATCCCGCTGGGGAGTCGGGGCGCGCTCGGAAGAGGCTCAAGGCCTCGACGACCATCCGTCCCTGGTGATCGCCTGGAGCATGCGCGACCCGTCGCGGCTCGGCGAGTCGTGCGTCTTCCCCGAGGAGCAGCAGGCCCGCATCATCGGCCGCGGCCGCGGCGAGCCGAGCGACGGCGCCGCGCGCGCCGAGTTCATCCCGCGCCGCCCCGGCTTCAGCGGCGCCGCCGCGCCGCTCGACGGCGCCACGCTGTCGCGCCGCCACGTGCGCGTGACGCGCGTCGGCGATGCCCTGAACGTGACCAACATGGGGCGCAGCACGATGGCCCTCGACGGCGAGCCGGTGGCGCGCTGCGAGCTGGTCGAGAGCTGCACGCTGCTGCTCGCGCAGGAGATGCTGTTCCTGTGCGATCGGCGGCCGACCGACTTCGGGCGCGTGCAGAAGGGCCAGGGCGACTTCGACTTCGGGCGCGCCGATCCGCAGGGCCTGGTCGGCGAGACCGCCGAGTTCTGGGCGCTGCGCGACCGCATCCGCTTCGCCGCCGGCACCTCGGCCGGCGTGCTGGTGACGGGCTCGGCCGGCAGCGGCCGCGAGTCGGTCGGGCGCGCCATCCACAAGCTGTCGCCGTCGCGGCAGAACCCCATCGTGGCCATCGACGGCTCGTCGCTCAGGAGCGACGACCTCGAGGGCCTGCTGCGCCGCGAGGACCACCCGACGCTGCTCATCGACGAGCTGTCGGACGTGGGCTTCGAGCTCCAGCCGACGCTGGCGCGCTACGCCGCCCGCATCGCCACGCGCCCGCCGCCGCGCGGCCAGCTGCTCGCGACCACGACCAAGAACGCCGACAAGATCCGGCCGTCGCTGGCCAACCGCTTCCCGCTGACGGTGCGCGTGCCGGACCTCGAGGAGCGGCGCGCCGACATCCCGCTCATCGCGCGCGACATGCTCCACCACATGGCCAGGGAGCAGCCCGAGATCGGGCATCGCTACTTCGAGGGCTGGGACGAGACCGAGCCGGGCAAGGGCGAGCCGCGCCTGTCACCGCTGCTCATGATCCGCCTGCTGGTGCACGAGTGGGCCGGCAACGTGCGCGAGCTGTCGAGCGTGCTGTGGCGCATCGTGCTCTCGAGCCCGAGCACCTTCCTCGACGTGACGCCCGACGTGGAGCCGCTGCTCGGCCTGCCGCGCGGCACCGAGCCGGGCGTGCTCGAGCCGCAGGCGATCCGCGACGCGCTGCGCCACACCAACGGCAAGGTCGCCGCCGCGGCGCGCCACCTCGGCCTGAAGAGCCGCTTCCAGCTCTACCGGCTGATGGAGAAGTACGACATCAAGGGTTGAGGGCGCGCACGCGCGCCGGGCGTTGCATTCATCGGCCAGCGGCCGTAAAGGGCCCAGCGGATGCGACCCCAGCTGACCCTCGATCTCGACCCGGCCAAGAAGGAGCGCGCCGAGAAGCTCCTGGCGGGCCTGAACGCGCCGCAGCGCGACGCCGTCCTGTCGAACGACGGGCCGCTGCTCGTGCTGGCCGGCGCCGGCTCGGGCAAGACGCGCGCGCTGACGCGCAAGATCGCCTGGCTCGTCGACATCGAGCGCTACCAGCCGTGGGAGATCCTGGCCGTCACCTTCACCAACAAGGCGGCCGGCGAGATGCGCGAGCGCGTCGGCCACCTGCTCGGCGACAAGGCGCAGGCCCTCTGGCTCGGCACCTTCCACGCCATCGGCGTGCGCCTCCTGCGCATGCACGGCCAGCGCCTCGGCCTGCCGCGCCACTTCGTCATCTACGACGACGACGACCAGGAGACGGTCGTCAACCGCTGCCTGCAGCGCCTCGGCCTCTCCGACAAGGCGTTCCCGCCGCGCCAGATCCGCGCCTTCATCGACCAGCAGAAGCAGCTCTGCCGCGGCCCCGACCACGCCGCCATCCCGCGCGGCACGCCCTTCGAGGAGCGCCAGGCCCAGCTCTACGAGCTCTATCAGGCCGCGCTCAAGGACGCGGGCGCGGTCGACTTCAACGACCTCATCTGGCTGCCGTACCGGCTCGTCAGCGAGGTGCCCGAGGTGGCGCAGGACCTGCGGCTGCGCTGGCGCTACGTGCTCGTCGACGAGTTCCAGGACACCAACCGCGCGCAGTACCTGCTGCTGCAAGCCCTGCTCGGCAAGGAGCGGCGCCTGTGCGTGGTCGGCGACGACGACCAGAGCATCTACCGATGGCGCGGCGCCGAGGTGGAGAACATCCTGCGCTTCGGCGAGGCCTTCCCCGGCGCCAAGGTCATCCGCTTCGAGCAGAACTACCGCTCGACGAAGAACATCCTGGCCGTCGCGGGCGCCGTCATCGCCAAGAACAGCGAGCGCCACGGCAAGATCCTCTGGACCGAGAACGACGACGGCGATCGCATCCTGCTCTTCACGGCGCAGAGCGAGAGCGACGAGGCCGAGTGGGTCGTGTCGCGCATCCGCGCGCTCAGGCACCAGTTCTCGCTGTCCGAGTTCGCCATCTTCTATCGCACCAATGCGCAGTCGCGGGCCTTCGAGGATCGCCTGCGCGCCTCGGGCCTGCCCTACCGCGTCTACGGCGGGCTCCGCTTCTACGACCGCGCCGAGATCAAGGACGTCATCGCCTACCTGAAGCTGCTCGTGAACCCGGCCGACGCGGTGGCGCTCGAGCGCATCATCAACAAGCCGGCGCGCGGCATCGGCAAGGGCACGCTCGAGAAGATCGAGCAGCGCGCCGCCGACGAGAAGCTCTCGCTGTGGGCGGCCACCTGCGCCGAGGCCGCCGCCGCGCCGCAGGGCAAGCTCGTGCCGTTCGTCGACCTCATCGTCGGGCTGCAGGCCGAGGTCGCCAAGAGCTCAGCGCTCGAGCTCACGCGCCTCGTCCTCGAGCGCACGGGCTACCTCGACTGGCTGAAGCGCGACGGCTCGGTCGAGGCCGAGACCCGCGCCGAGAACGTGCGCGAGCTGGTCGGCGCCATCGCCGACTTCACCGAGTCGAAGCCCGAGGGCAATACCATCGACGCCTTCCTCGACGAGGTGGCGCTCGTCTCGGCCCTCGACCAGACCGACCCCAACGCCGAGGCCGTGGTGCTCATGACCGCACACATGGCCAAGGGGCTCGAGTTCGACGTGGTCTTCGTGACGGGCATGGAGGAGGACCTCATGCCTCACTCCAACGCCAACGACGACCCGCGCCAGATGGAGGAGGAGCGGCGCCTCACCTACGTCGCCATGACGCGCGCGCGCCGCCACCTGCACCTGGCCTGGGCGCAGTCGCGGCGGCGCTTCGGCCAGAGCAAGCTCGCCATCCGCAGCCGCTTCCTCGATGGGCTGCCGGCCGGCGTCGTGGTCGAGGACGGCGCCCCGGCCCGCCCGCGCTACGCCGGCGGCGGCAGCTACGGCGGGGGCGGCGGCTACGGCGGCGGCGGCTACGGCGGCTACGGCGGCGGCGGCTATGGCAGCCGGCGCGAGGCCGAGCCCGACTACACCGTCGACGCGGTGCCGAGCTACGAGGACGAGAGCCAGGACGAAGAAGGCGGCCTCGCCCGCGGTCGGCGCGTCTTCCACCCGTCCTTCGGCGAAGGACGGGTGGAGAGCGTCGAGGGTCAGGGCGAGAAGGCCAAGGTGTCGGTGCGCTTCGCCGATGGCTCGACGCGCAAGCTCATGGCGTTCGTGCTCACCGGCATGTGACCGGGCCGAGCCCGGCCGACCTCACGAGCCCGACTTGTAGTCGCCGACGAAGAGCGCCTCGACCTCGCCGAGCAGCCCGTACTTGAAGACGAGCTTGAGCGGCGTGCGGTCCTTCTCGGCCGAGATCCACAGCTCGATGTTGCGCTTGTACTCGCCGCGCGTGACCGTGGCGCGGAGCGGGATGGCCTTCCTGAAGCCGACCGGCAGCTGGATCTCCTTGGCCACGCCGACGGTGCCGCTCACGGTGTAGATGCGGCGGCCGTCGAAGACGGGGATCTCGAAGCGGTTGCCCGGGCTGAGCTCGGCGCGCGCCAGGTAGGCGAAGACCGACACCACGTCCATCGGGTGCTGGCCGATCTGCCAGTTCGGGCTCTCGAAGATCTTGCCGTCGCGCTCATCGGTACCGGTCACGCCCTTGGGCGTGTAGGTCGCCTTGATGACGCGGCTCACCTTGTCGAAGCGCTGGTCCCAGCGCGAGCGCACCGGCAGCCACGACTGATCGACCCAGGTGGTTGCCATCGAGGTCGCGTCGAGGAAGTTCGTCGCGAAGCCCTCGGTGTGCGCGTCGATGCGGATCGGACGCACGCGCGCCCGCCCGACCGCCTCCTCGACCCCGATCACGACGACGGCCTCGCCGGCCTTCGAGCCGAGCGCGTGGAGCTCGTACTTCCAGCCGTGCTCGCCTTCCTCGGCCAGGGCGCTGCCGCCGGCGGCGGCGAAGAGTCCAACGGTCAGGATCCCGGACAGCATCGAACGCATGCAACCTCCATGGACTGAGAACGGAGGCACGGACGGACCCGACCTGACCGCTATTCAAGCGGGTCAGTCGGCCGGTGACGACGCCGTGTCACCGTCGTCGTCGATCGCGTCGACCTCGTCGCCGCCGTCACCCGCATCGCCGTCGCCCTCGAAGGCGTCGCCGTCGGTGCCGCCGGCCGTCGTGTCGAGGCCGTCCGGCGGCGTCTGGCAGTGGCTGCCGTCCCAGGTGCCGTTGAGCTCGACGCAGTCGGGCACGCCGTCGTTGTCGTCGTCGGGCCCCTCGCCGGCCGGGTTCGCGCTGTCGTAGAAGGCCGTGTTGGTCGCGTCGCGCTCGGGGTGCGGCGTGGGGTTCGAGTCGCAGGCCCAGCCTCCGGCGGCGAGCGCTGCGGCGATGACGATGGAGGCAGGCCTCATGGGAGTCTCCTCGAGCGGACCACCTGGAAGGCATCCATGCCGCTCGACGGCTCGACGTCGACGCGGTCGATGACCTCGAAGCCGCCCGATGATAGCGACGCCTCACCCTCGACGCGAACGAAGCTGCAGACCGCGTAGACCAACCGCCCGCCGGGCCTGACGCAGGCCGCCGCGCGCGCCACCAGGCGGCGCTGGAGGTCGGCGAGCGCCACCACGTCTGCCGGCGTCCTGCGCCAGGCGATCTCCGGGTGACGCCTGAGCGTGCCGAGCCCGCTGCACGGCGCATCGACCAGCACCACGTCGAAGAGGCCGAGGTCCTCGAGCGAGGTCGTGCCGTCGCGCGCGACCGACGCCTCGATGCGCTCGGCGACGCCGAGGCGACGCGCCAGCGCGGCCAGCTCTTCGAGCTTCTGCGCCGACACGTCGGCGGCCACCACGCGCGCGCCGCGGTCGGCCAGCGCCGTGGCCTTGATGCCGCGGCCGGCGCACATGTCGAGCACGCGCGCGCCCGCCTCGATGCCCTCGATGACGACGGCGCCGGCGGGATCCTGCGCGACGAAGAGACCGTCCTCCCAGGCCCTGGTCTGGAAGGGATCGCCGCCGCTCACGCTCAGGTAGCCGTGCGGCGCGTCGGCGACGTCGAGCCCGGCGCCGACGAGCGCCGCGCGCGCGACCTCGCGCCCGCCCTTGCCGAGCGTCGGCCTGAGCGTCGTCACCGCGCGCTCGCGGAGCGCCGCCGCCTCGCGCGCGACGTGCGCACCGTAGGCGGTCGCGAGCTCGTTGCCGACCCAGGTCGGGAGGCTCCGCAGCGGGTCCTTGTCGAGCGCCTGCACCTTCCGGAGGACGGCGTTCAGGAGCCCGGTCATGCGCCCGTGCCCGGCCTTGCGCGCCGCGTCCTGCGTGGCCGAGACGGCGACCTCGCGCGGGATGCGGTCGAGCATGGTCATCTGGTAGACGCCGAGGCGGAGCCAGATGACCGCGGCCAGCTCGAGGCCGGCGAGCCCGCGCGCGACGTGCCGCTCGAGCGTCCCGTCGAGCGCCTTCCGCCAGCGCAGGACGCCGTAGACGAGCTCGGTGGCGAGGCCGCGGTCGCGCGCGTCGGGCACGCGCGCGAGCTCGCGCGACAGCACCTCGGGCGCGCGCGTCTCGCTCTCGCGCTCGAGCGTCATGAGCGCGCAGAAGGCCGCGCCGCGCGCGTCCTCGTGGCCGATGGCCCTCACTGGGTGGGCCCGTTCGGCGCGGGCTGCGCCGGCGGTCCGATGAACGCGGTCGGCACGAGCGACACGTAGAGCGCGCCGCGCCCGCACGTCGCCGGCTCGCCCTCGATGTGCCCCTCGATGGCCAGCTCAGCGTCGGGGCCGGTCTCGATGGCGGCCTCGAGCGCGAGCACCGTGGCGTCGTCGTCGTCGACGCCGACGAGCTCGGTCCGCTGCCACACCTCGCCGAGCTTCACCTCGAACGGCGGGCAGTCGCAGCTCGACGGGTTGTGCCTCAGCACGAAGCGCGTCTCGTCGGCGTGGGTCGCGACGCGCTCGCGCACGGCAGCCAGGTAGGCGGCCGAGCGCGGCATGCGCGGCGGCGTCGAGGCGCAGCCGGAGAGCGCTGCGAGCGCCAGCGCCAGCGCGCGCGAACCCGTGCGAGCATAGGCCGCCATCAGTGCACGTAGATGACCGCGACGACGATCACCGACCAGACGCCGAGGTTCACGAGGAAGGGCATGTCGCGCAGCATGAGGTCGGTCGGGCTCCGCCCTTCGTCGGCCTTGTTGACGAGGCGATTGAAGCGCCACAGCCCGAAGAGCACGCACGGGATGGTCCAGGCCAGGTCGCGCGGGTCGAAGAGGCGGCCGTGGCGATCGCCGAAGGCGGTGTAGAGCGCGTACGACACGACCGTCGCCAGCGCCATCGCGACCATGGCGATGCTGACGTGGCCGAGGTCGTAGCGGGCCAGCACCCGCCGCTGGTCGCGGCCGCGCGCGCCGGCTTGAAGGATCTCGTGCTTGCGCTTGCCGAGCGCCAGCGTCATCGCCAGGAAGAAGGTGCACGTGAAGATCCAGATGGTGATGGGCACCTGCACGGCGACGGCGCCGCCCACGAGCCGCAGGAGGAAGCCGCTGGCGATGCACGCCACGTCGACGAAGGGCACGTGCTTGAGCGCGAACGAGTAGGCCACGTTCAGCGTGAAGTAGGTGAGCCCGACCGCGGCGAAGGTGGTCGGCAGCGCCGCGAACGACACCGCGATGACGCCGAGCAGGAGCCCGGCCAGCGCCATGCGCGCCGTCAGCACCGGCAGCGCTCCCGAGGCGATGGGCCGGAAGCGCTTCACCGGGTGCTGGCGATCGTTCTCGACGTCGACGAGGTCGTTCAGGATGTAGACGCAGCCCGACAGCACCGAGAAGATGAGGAAGGCCAGCGCGGCCCGGAGGATGTGGGCCGGCTCGAGGGCCTGCTCGGCGAAGACCAGCGGCGCCAGCACGAACAGGTTCTTCACCCACTGATGCGGGCGCAGCGTCTTCACCAGCGCGCGGATCATGGCGGTCCCACGGGCGCGCGCGGCGT
>JAXLYZ010000054.1:0-69101 GCA_046351155.1 Myxococcota bacterium | reverse complement strand
GGAGCGTGCCGCTGCCCATCTGCTTGCCGAGGCGATCGTCGAGCTTGGCGATCCACGTCTCGAGCACGCTCGGGTCGGTCTCGATGCGCGCCAGCATGGGCAGCAGCACCTCGAGCGGCGCGCTCTCCTCGCTGGCCAGCGCCTGGTGGATCTCGGCCAGCACCGGCGCCGGGTCCTTCTCCATGAGCAGGCGCAGCTCCCAGCGCCAGCCGCGATAGGCGCGCGGCACGTGGTCGGTGCCGGTGCGCTCGGCCCAGGCGTCGACCGCCAGGAGCGCCGCGTCGAGCTGGCCGGCGGCGATGAGCGCGTTGAACCAGAGGTAGTAGGTCCAGTCGAGCCAGATGGGCTTGCCGGCCGCCAGCGCCGCCTCGATGCGCGCCTTGGCGTGGGCCGCCGCGGAGGCCGGATCGCCGGCCAGCATCTCGGCCGCCAGCGCCATGTGCAGGCCGTAGTAGGGCGTCTGGCCGTCGTCGCTGCGGTCCTCGCGGAAGAGCTCGAGCGCCCGGCGATAGTCCTTCTGGTAGAGCGCCACCTCGGCGAAGACCGAGGCCATGTTGGGCGCGTCGGGGCGCACGCCGTGGGCGGCCAGGCGGTCGGCGATGACCTCGGGATGCCCGGTCCAGGCCAGCGCGCGCACGAGCTTCGAGGCGACGATGGGCACCGTCGGCGCCGCGTCGAGCAGCGCCTCGGCGAAGGGGATGGACTCGCTCAGCCGATCGGTACCGCGCCCCATGAAGCGCCGGTGCAGCTCCTCGATGCGCGCCTCGAGGTCGTGCGGCCAGCGGCGGAGGTGCGCCTCGATGGCGGGTCCGAAGCTGTTCGAGCGGGCCGGGTCGAGCTCGAGGAGCACGAGCTCGGCCCAGCTCGCGTCGCGCGGCGAGACCTCGGCCTTGCGCGCGACGACCTCGGCGAGCAGCGCCTTGCCCTCGTCCGTGCGGTCGTTGGCCAGCGTCAGCTCGGCGCGGTAGAGCTTGGCCGCGACCATGTCGGGGTGGGCGCGCTCGGCGGCCAGGAGCTGGGCGTCGAGGCTCCGGTAGTGGCCGACGAGGTTGGCCTCGCGCGCCAGCACCAGCGCCCGCCACGCCTCGCGCGAGGTGGTGATGACCGGCAGCTCGGGCTCGGGCAGCGCCAGCTTGTCGGCCAGCGCCGCGTAGAGCGCGCGCGCCAGCGCCAGCGGATCGCGCCGCGAGCCGCTCGCGCTCACGCGCAGCGCCGGGCCGCCCTCGGGCGCGGTCACCAGCGCCTCGACCGTCACCACGCCGCCCGCCTGGGCGATGCTGCCGCTCAGCACCAGCTCGGCCTGCGCCGCGCCGCGCGCCAGCTCGTGCGGGTCGAGCGCCGTGACCGCGTCGCCGGCGCAGCCGAGGTACTCGACGAGCCCGGCCGCGACCAGTCCGCCGAGGTCGGCCAGGTCGCCGACCTCGCCGGCGAGCGCGCCGGCCTCGGCGTCGGGGGCCGCCGGCGTGAGCGGCCACACGGCGAGCGTGGTGCGCGCGCCGCGCGTCGGCGTCGGGCCGGGGCCGATGGGCGCGAGCTCGCGCGCCGGGTCGGAGCTCGGGCTCGAGGCGCTCGACGACAGCCGCGGCGCGAGCGCGAGCGCCAGCGCCACCACGCCCCCGAGGCCTCGCCAGGCCTACGACCACCTGCGCCGCGCGCCGCCGCGCATGAGGCCGTACGTCGGGCTGCACTCAGGCGCCGGCGCCTGCGACGGGGCGCGCGCGCGCTGTCGACCAGCGGCACCTCGGCCGAGCGCGCGACCAGCCCGAGCTCGCTCTGACCGCGGCCGCGCCGAGCGGTCGCGACAGCGCGCGGGCGGCGGCGTCGAGCGCGGCCATGGCGGCGCCTGCTCGGCCGGGCGCCGCGCCGGCTCGAGCGCCAGGCAGCGCTCGACGACCTCGACAGCGCGCGCGCAGGTCGGGCCGGACGTCTTCGATGGGGCGGTGGACGCCGCCGAGCGTGGCCGCCACCGTGGCCTCGCGCCGCTCGCGCCAGGCGGCTCGCCGCCCAGCAGCGCATGAGGACGCAGCCCAGCGCGTAGACGTCGGTGGCCGGCGATGGGCTGGCCGGTGACCTGCTCGGGCGCCATGTAGCTGACGGTCCCGACCATGGCGTCGCCGCCGGTGACGGCGTCGTCCTCGCCGGCCCGGCGCGCCAGCCCGAAGGCCGACGATGCGCGGCGGCCGTCGGGCTGGACCAGGATGTTCGACGGTTTGATGTCGCGGTCGATGCCGGCGGCGTGGCCGCGCCCAGCGCGCGCGCCACCTGGCCGCCAGCGCGGCCGCGCCGGTCGGCGTCCAGCGCGCGCCGAGCAGCTCGGAGAGCGGCGCGCCGGCCACGAGCTCCATCGCGCAGGTAGAGGTCGCCCTGGTCCTCGCCGATGTCGTGGATGGCCACGAGGTCGGGGTGCCGCAGCGCCGCCAGCGCGCGCGCCTCGCGCCGTAGCGGGCCTGGCCCAGCGCTGGCGCGCCCGGGCAGGATGCGCTTCAGCGCCACGTGGCGCTGGAGCCGCGGGTCGAAGCCGCGATAGACCTCGCCCATGCCGCCGCGCCCGAGCAGCGCCTCGACGCGTAGGGCCCGATGCGGCCCGGGAAGGCGCGCTGGGCCCGCCGCGGGCGTGCTCGCGCGAGCCGTCCTCGGTGCGCGCCGCCGCAGCTGGCGCGGCCGGCGGCGCGACCGCAGAGCGCAGCGCCGGCTGTGACGGGGGACGAACAGACATCGCCGGCAGTGACGTCCGTCCCCCATCGACTTGAAAACGCGGCCGCCTTCGCGGCTCGCGCCGCCGCCCGTCGGCGCTATGTACCCAGGATCACGGGGCGATCGGGGATGATGCGGAAGTAGATGTCACCGCCGACGGGCCCCGCCTGGCCGTTCGACTGCCAGCCCACGAACAGCCGGTCGTCGCTCGCCACCAGGAACGGCCGGTACTGATCGTTGGCGCCGAAGCGGTTGGCCACGATGCGCGGCGCGACCTCCGAGCCGACGTCGTTGACGCGCGCGAGCTGCACCGCCTGGCCCTGTTGGTCGAGCCCGAGCCCGGCCCAGGCCACCGCCAGCCGGCCGCTCGAGAGGTAGCGCGCGACCGGCGTCGACTGGTCGGCGGCGAAGGCGAAGGGCAGGTACTCGCCGCCCTGCGGCGTCATGGTGCTGGTCTTCATGCGCTGGCACACGACCGCCAGCGCGCCGCCCGGGCCCTGGCCGACCGACTCCCAGCACGCGACGAAGTAGCCGCTCTGGCTGACGGCGACGGTCGGGTTGCGCTGGTCGGAGGCCCCGGTGGCGTTGATGCGCACCTGCGGTCCGACCTTCGTGCCGTCGAAGCCGACCTTCTGCGCGACGATGCCGTAGCCGCCCTCGTCCTCGCCCTGCGACTGCCAGACCACCACGGCCTGGGTCGCGAACGGCACCACCGCGACGGCCGGGTGGTCCTGCGGGCCGGGCGGGCTCGCCTTGTTGACGGTGAGCTCGCCGGTCGCGACGCCGTTCGGCGCGAACACGCGCAGCGCCACCTGCGACGGCGTGCCCTGGGCGTTCCAGGCGAAGACGGCGGTGCCGTCGGCGGCCATGGCGACCGCGGGCTGGCGCTGGTAGCCCTGGGTCGTGAGGTTGACGCCGAACTCATCGCCCTGCGGCTCGCCGAGGTCGTCGAAGCGGCGCGCGAAGATGCCGTCGACCTCACCGTCCTGGCCGTCGCTGTTCCAGGCCACGACGAAGCCGTCGGCGCTGCCCGCGACCGCGGGCGTGGTCTGACCCGACTCGAGCGTGGTGTTGACGATCTGCTCCGGGCTCACCTCGAGCCCATCGGGGTCGAAGACGCGCGCGACGATCTCGTGGCCCATGTCGCCGCCCGGGTAGACCGGCGAGGCGTAGGCCACCATGAGCGAGCCGGTGGCGGTGCCGGCGGCGCTCGGCGTCTCCTGCGAGCGGCTGACCTCGTCGTTGGCGCGCACCTCGGCCGAGGCCGGCGCGGCCGCGCCGCTGGCCTTGTAGCGCCGCGTCCACAGCACGTTGGCGCTGTCGCGCCAGGCCACGACGTAGTCGCCGTTCGAGAGCACCGCCAGCGCCGGCGGGCTGGCCGACACCGCGCTCGTCTCGTTGACGATGATGGGCGCGTCGCCGACGGCGGCCGACGAGAGGTGCGCGCCAGGTAGGTCGGCGTGGGCGTCGAGGCGTCGCGGTAGGCCACGACGAAGTGGTAGTCGGAGAAGGCGCCGAGGTCGCCCAGGCGCTGGTCGCCGCTGGTCGCCGCCGTCAGCGTGAAGGGCTGGCCGATGAACGAGCCCTGGTCGTCGAAGCGCTGCGCGCGGATGCCCTGGCCGGCGCCGTCGATGCCGGCCGCCTCCCAGGCGACCACGAAGCGGCCGTTCGGGAAGGCGGCGACGCGCATCTCGGCGACCGCCACGCCGACCGTGGCCACCTGGAGCGGCGCGGCCCAGAGCGGCACGCCGGCGCGCGTGAAGCGCTGCGCCAGGACGTTGGTGTTGGCGGCGTCGGCCCACACCAGCAGGAAGTCGTCGGTGCCGTCGGGCACCGGCGCGGCGAACCAGGTGCTCGGCGTGTAGACCGACGCCGGCGGCACCAGCACCACCTCGGCGCCGAGCGCCAGGTTGGTGGCGACCGTGCGGTACTTGATGCCCTCCCAGGTGAGCGCGTTCCGCGTGGCGTGGATGACGCCCATGCCGTTGTCGGCGAAGCCCAGCGCCTGGATGCGGTAGCCGCCGAACGCGTACCAGGGCGGGCCGAAGAGCGCGCTGGCGACGAGCCAGTTGGCGACCGCGGTCTCGTCGAGGAGCTTCATCTCCGGCGACCAGCGCTGGAGGTACATGGTCAGCGGGAACTGGTTCAGGTTGTTGTACGGGTTGTACGGCGGGGTCGAGTTGCGGAAGGTGAGCACCGTGCCGTCGGGCAGCACGGTCGGGCCCGACGCGATGGTGCCGGCGGCGCCCGCCGGCTGCAGGCCCTGCTCCTCGCCGACGCGGCTCTCGTCGGCGTCGGTCGAGCGCACGAACGACTGGTAGTCGCCGTTGCCGAACCAGGTGGTGGCGTAGCCCGCGCTCGGCCCGGCCCCGACGTACGGGCGGCCGTAGCTGGTCGCGCCGACGCTCAGGCGATCCTCGCTGCAGATGTCGACGCTGCCGACGCACTTGCCGGCGTCGCACAGCTCGAGGTCGCTGCACGGGTCGCCGTCGTCGCACGCCACGCCGTCCTCGGGCACGGCGTTGCAGCCGCCGGCCTGGAGGCACACGGCCGCGGTGCACGGGTTGTGGTCGTCGCAGTCGGAGCCGAGCGGCATCTGCAGCGACGCCGTGTTGGAGCTGAGGTCGAGCCCGCCCGCACCGGTGATGCGCGCGCGGCACTTCACCAGATCGCAGTGGCTCACGTCGGCGGCCAGGCGCACCATGCCGCCCGGGGCCTCGGGGCCGCCGTCGATGCTCCAGTAGAAGGTGGTCGTGGCGCCGGCCGGGATGTACTTGCCAGGGTTCGTGACCTGGCAGGTGACGTCGCCGTCGGCACCGCTGGGGGCCAGCACCGTCACGCTCGGCGGGACCGGCGTCGGCACCACGACCAGGATGGAGTTGTCGCTGTCCTTGGCCGGGCCCAGGTCGGCGCCGTTCACCGGCGTCACGCGGCAGCTCACGGTGTCGCCCGGGGTGAGGCCCTGGACGATGAGCGTCGGATCGGTCTCGCCGGGCAGCACCGTCTCGTGGCCGGCGGGGTCGGTGACGACCCAGGCGTAGACGACCGCGGCCGGGTCGCCGTCGGGATCGTCCCAGCCGTCCCAGGTGCAGATGAGCGCGTCGTCCTCGCGCGTGGCCGTCGGCGTCGACGACGCTGACGCTGTCGATCTCCGGCAGCGCGTTGACCAGCACCAGCGAGTTCTTGCTGTCGGTGGCCTCGGCGCAGGCGTCCTCGGGGTCGCAGGCGGTGACGGTGCACGACACGCGCGCGCCGAGCGGCAGCCCCTGGGCGTCGAGGGTCGCGCCGCTGGCGCCGGCGACGAGCACGCCGTCGGCGTACCAGGCGTAGGTCAGCGTGAGCGCGTCGCCGTCGGCGTCGGCGGCGTCGTGGACCTGGCACGACAGCGTCGAGCGGCGCGTGGCGGGCAGCGCGCCGTCGTCGGTGGTGAGCAGCACCGTGCCGAGCGTCGGCGCGGCGTCGTCGAGCGTGGTGCAGGCGGGCGCCGAGGCCGGCGAGGTGGCGCTGCCGTCGCTGGCGCTGAGGGTGCAGCAGAGCGCCTGGCCCTTCTTGGCGCCGATGCTGCTCGGGACGACCGCCGCGGCGGTGGTGCTGGCGGCCGAGCCGGCGACGGTCCAGGCGACGACGTACGACAGCGAGTCCTGGTCGGCGTCGGTCGACGGCGTGGCGAGCGTGCAGGTGAAGGAGGTGGCGGCGTCGCCGGAGGGCGGCGTGAGGCTCGCCGCGGGCGCACTGGGGGCCGAGTTGAGGATGGTCACCGCCTGGCCCGACGAGCTCGACAGCGGGCCGCCGGCGGCGGTGCCGTCGTTGGGCGTGAGGGTGCACGCGATGGTCATGCCCTTGTCGGTCATCGCGGCGGGCAGGGTGCAGCTGCCGCCGGTGTCGTTGGGCGAGCCGTCGCGCACGTCGATGAACTGGCTGGTGCTGTGGTCGGCGTCGCCGTCGGCGTCGGACCAGCCGGCGCAGGCGCAGGTGACGTCCTGGGTGGTGTCGCCGGCGGCCGGGCGCAGGAGCAGGCCGGTGCACGACGGGGCGCTGTCGGCGATGGTCACCTGGCAGGTGCCGGGCGGGCCGTCGACCCAGCCGTCGTTGGCGACGACGGTGAGCTCGAAGGTGTCGTCGCGCGTGGTGAGCGCCGCCGGCAGGGTCTCGCTGGAGGCCACGATGTCGGACGAAGGGAGCTTGCGCCATTGGTAGGTCTTTTTCAGCGGCAGGCCGCCGAGCGTGCTCGTGTCCTCGACGTCGACGTGGGCGCTGACGTCCTGATCGCCCGGCGCGGTCGGGCCGCACGTGACCGTGGGGGCGGGCGGCGGCACGTTCACCATGAAGACCACCTCGGCCTCGGCGCTGCGGCTGCCGCCGTCGTCGACATGGACGTGGACGCGGTGCGAGCCGGCGGTCATGGCGATGTGGATGGTCAAGGTGCCTGACGAGTCGAGCGCCTTGTCGGTCTCGAGCTGGAGGGCCTGGCCGTCGACGCTGAAGTCGGCGCTGAGGCCGGCCTCGGGCGGGGTGACGGCGATGGCGAGGTCGATCTGGGCCTGGCCGGCGACGACGGCGTTGGCGGCCGGCGCGGTGAAGGCGACCGTGAACGGGTCGGAGCCGGCGACGTCGCCGGTGTTGATGACGGTCTCGGTGCCCCGATGGTCCTCGGCGCTACAGGCGGCGGCGCAGAGGAGCGAGAGGGCGATGGGAAGCGTGCGTGCGAGCATGACGAGGCTCCGGGCGGCGAGGGAGACGGCGTCGAGTTAACGGGGTGAGGGGCCGCGCCCAAAGCCGTCGCGCGAAATGGAGCAGGGTTGCTCAGGCGCTCGCTGCGAGCCCGGGGAGGGGTGCTCATATCGCGCGCGGGGAAGGTTCCCGCCTTCGCGATCGGGCTCGGCCATCGTCTGATGGGGCCATGAAGGTCTCGACGTCGTGGCTGGCTCTGGCGCTCTCGGGTCTCGCGGCATGTGACGAGGGCGGCGCGGCCGTCGCCGATGCGATCGATGGGGTCGCGCCGCGGGATGCGACGACCGCGGCCTCGGACGCGGACGTGGACGACGTCGCGGACGCGGATGTGGACGCGGACGTGGAGGTGGAGACGGACGTGTTCGTCGAGACGGACGCGGTCGTCGAGACCGATGCGGTCGTCGAGACCGATGCGGTCGTCGAGACCGACGCGGTCGTCGAGACGGACGCGGTCGTCGAGACCGACGCGGTCGTCGAGACGGACGCGGTCGTCGAGACGGACGCGGTCGTCGAGACCGACGCGCCGCCGACCGACCCGTGTCCGGAGATCCCCGGCGTGCTCGTCTACGACGTCGGCTCGCAGCTGCGGCTCGGGCGCGAGGCGGTCGAGCTGCTCGGCTGCGACTACGCCGTCGCGCGCGCCGACGACTTCGTGGCGAGGCTCGGCTCGGGCGCCTTCGGCGCGGTGATCATCGACCTCCACGCGACCCGACCCGAGGGCGCCTGGCCGATGGCGCTGATCGACTTCGTGCAGGCCGGCGGCGCCATCGTCATGAGCGCGCGCGACCTCGATGGACTGCCGGGGCCGAGCGTCGCGGCCACGCTCGGGCCCGCGCCGGCGCGACGCGCACGGCCGCCGAGGACCTCGCGCCGACCTGGGTCGCGCCGCTCTACCTCACCCCGTTCGACCTCGGCGAGACCGCCTTCCTGGCCCGCGCCAGCCCGCCCGGCGAGCCCGCCGGCGCCGCGCTCGAGGCCACCGCCGGTCGCGTCTGGGCCCACGCTCGGGGCGGCGGCGGCGCCATCGTCGAGAGCAACTCGGGCCGCACCTTCCTCGACGGCTTCGCCTGGGACGACTTCCCCTACGACACCGACGGCGACGGTCGCGTCGACATGGCCGCGCTCGTGGCGAACCAGCTCAGCGCCGCCTGCTCGCGCGCGCGCGCCGACGACGGCGCCGCCGCGCCCGAGGTCTCGAACCTCCCCGACGACGCCGTCGCGGTCGTGCCGAACGACCTCGTCATCGTGCGCGGCGTGGCCGACGACGCCACCGTCGTCACCTCGCGCGCCGGCGACGCCGCCCGCGCCTGGCCCGTCGCCGACCGGCGCTGGAAGGCGCTCGTGCCGCTCGCGCCGGGCGACAACTGGGTGTCGTTCGCGAGCGACGCCGGCGACGGTCGCAGCGCGCGCTGGACCCACCTCCAGATCCGCTACGAGCCGCAGACCAACCCGCGCACGGTGCGCTTCGTCTACGCCATCGCCCAGGACGGCGACGGCCGCTTCGACGCGCCGCCGGGCGAGCCGAGCTCGAGCGCCAGCGCCACCGCCCGCATCGCGCTCGGCGGCCGCCTGCTGCAGGCCATGGTGGCCGATCGCCTGGCCGAGGCCGGCCTCGATCGCCGCACCTTCCGCCTCGAGCCGGGCGGCGTCACGGTCTGGCGCACCTCGCTCCCGACCGCGACCTGGTGGTCGATGAGCGGCCTCGCCATGTTCTCCTGGCTCTGGGATCACCTCGCCGAGCTGCCGCCGTGCGCCGCGTGCAAGACCGTCGTCATCCTCGGCATGACCCACTGGGACGCGGCCCAGGGCAAGGCTCTGGCCCACACCGCGCTGGGCGGCGGCGGCCTCGCCGTCTTCGGCTCGGGCACGCTCCACACCTGGGCCGCCGCGCTCGACGACGTGCCGGCGCGCCTCGAGGACGCGACCTCGATGGCCGCGCTCGGCCTGATGGACGACAGCGGCTTCCGCGACGTGGCCTGGGCCAACTACGCCACCGGCCTCGGCGCCGTGCTGCACGAGCTCGGCCACGCGCTCGACCTGCCGCACCCGGTCGACAGCGCGTCGATCATGAACCGCGGCTTCGACCACGTGAACCGGCTCCTGGTCGCGAGCGAGCCGCCCTCGGCGACGTCGTCCGGCCTCGCCGCCATCTGGCCCAACGACGAGCCGAGCTTCGACTTCACCGGCGTGCACCGCCTGCGCTGGCAGCGCTGGCTCGCGCTCGTCGACCGCGCCTACAGCGTCGACGCCAGCCCGACCATCAACGTCGACGCCGACGCGGCCCACGTCCACAGCGACGCCGGCGTGCGCGTCGTGGCCTACGCCAGGCTCGTCGGCGACGACTGGCGCGCGGCCGGCGGCGAGGTGCGGACCGACCCGAGCGCGCCGCTCGACGTCGACGTGTCGCTCGCCAACCTGCGCTTCGTCTTCCCGAGCGAGCCGAGCATCCGCCTCTTCGTCACCGACGATCAGGGCAACGAGCGCGACGACGTCATCGTCCCGCTGCGCTGACCTGCGCGACCGCGATCCGGCCCGCGGCCTGCCGCCCCCGGCTCACTCGAACTTGCACACGCGCACGAGCGTCCAGGCGCTCGGCGCCGGCGCCTGCGCGTCGATGTACGGCGACTGGAACCACGGGCTCGCCAGCGTCAGCGTGTCGAGCTTGCAGCGCATGTCGCTCGGGCACTGGTCGTCGTCGCTGCAGAGCGCGCTGCAGTAGCGCTGCGCGTCGCCCGGCGCCAGGTGGAGGCACTTGTCGCTCCGGCACTCCTCGGGCGCCGCGCACGGCTCGCCCTCGAGCTTGGTGCCGCCCGGAATGGGAGGCGTGAAGCAGGCGCTGACGGCGTCGTGGGTCGGCGGAGCGAGCTGCGGATGGAACGGCATCGCCGCGGCGGCGGCGGCCTCGCCGTAGACCACCACCGCGCACTCCTCCTGTCCGCCGCAGTCGGCCTCGGCGCCGCACAGCGCCGCGCACGGCAGCACCATCGAGCTCGGGTATGGCATGAGGTCGCAGTGCCCGCTGGCGCACGCCGCGCCGTTCCACGACTGCCCGCCGTCGGGCGTGCACAGCGCGCCGACCGGCAGCCGCCCGCCCGCTGGCGCGCACGCGCTCGCGGCGCGCGGCACGCCGTCGTGCATGGCGATGGCGCAGCTCTCGCCGCTCGCGGCGCAGGCGCCCTCGCTGAAGCACGTCGCCCGGCACACGCCGTCGACGCACGCGCCCGCCGCGCACCCGGCGTCGCTCGAGCAGGCGCCGCCGCTCGCGACGAGGCCGCTCGGCGCGGGCTCGCAGAAGCCGACGTTGGCGCCGCCGGGCAGCTTCTCGCACACCTCGCCCTGCGCGCACTCGGCGCTCGAGCCGCACGGCGCGCTGCAGTGCGCGTCGCCGTCCGAGCGCCAGCGCGCGCACACGCGCTCGGGGTAGCAGTCGAAGTGGGTCGAGCACGCGTCGCTCGGCGCCGGCTCCTCGCCGCAGGTCGGACCGTGCACCGGCAGGCCGCCCTGGCAAGCGCCGCCGAGGCATGCCTCGCCGCTCGTGCACGGGTCGCCGTCTGAGCACTTGAGCCCATCGTCCGGGCTCCAGCCGCTGGCCGAGCGCGTCGGATCGCAGACGGCGCAGCGGTTCCCGGCCGGCCGGTCGCCGGGCTGGGCGCAGCCGCCATCGACCAGGCAGCCCGCGCAGGCCGGCGCGACCTCGACCGCGAGCGCGTCCGCGACGTCGGCCTCGACCTCGCCCGCCTCGGAGTCCTCCGCCGCAGCGTCGGGCGCGGTGGCATCGGGGGTGGCCTCGGGCGCGGTGTCGAGGTCGGCGTCGCACGGTCGGCATCGGCGCCAGGCGGCCGGCCCACGCGACCGGGCTCGGCGCAGGCGGACGACAGCGCGAGCATGAGCGACAGGCGAGCGAGCATGAGGACCTCCAGCGCGGGCGGAGGCGAATGTCGCGGCGGCGTTGCGGGCGGGCAATCGCCGCGTGGGCGGCGCCGGACAATCGAGCACCTGTGCTCAGCCGCGCCGATCCCGAGCGCGGTCGTGCCCGTGGGCGCGGGCTCGATCAGCCGGCGCAGGCCTCGAGCGCGCGCACCTCGGACGCCTCGAGCGCGAGGTCGGCCGCGGCCAGGTCGAGCCGCATGTGCGCCTCGCTCGTCGTGCCGGTGAGGACCACCATGCCGACCGCGAGGGCGAAGCGGAAGACGACCTCGGGCAGCGCGGCCGCTGCGCGCGACGATGGCCTCGACGGTCGGCGTCGCCAGCTCGCGCACATTGGCGGTCAGCAGCGAGAAGCCCTGATAGAGGATGTCGTGCTCGGTGCAGAAGGCGCGCACGGCGCGGTCCCAGCCGTGGCGGGCGCAGCAGCGGTTCTGCACCAGCGCGGGCTTCACGGCGGCACCGCGGTAGAGCGCTTCGAGCTGCTCGCGCGTGACGTTGCTGATGCCCAGGAGGCGGACGCGGCCGTCGGCGTGCAGCGCCTCCATGGCGCGCCAGACCTCCCAGTCGGCGGCCGCCAGGCCATGCCCGCCCCACGGTCCGTGGAGGAGATAGCCGTCGACCCAGGTCGTGCCGAGGTGCTCGAGCGAGCTCGCGAACGACTGCCGCACCTGGGTCGCGAAGTCGGCGCGCGGGTCGTAGGGCAGGCGCTCGTCCTGGCCGCGCTGGTAGGTGAACTTGGTCTGCAGGAAGAGCTGCTCGCGCGCGATGCCGGCCGCGGCCGCGTCGGCGACGGCCAGCCCGACGTCGGCCTCGACGTAGTGCTTGCGCTGGTTGGCGCTGTCGACGCCGCGGAAGCCGGCCGCCAGCGCGCGCGCGGTGAGCGCCCGCGTCTCGGCCTCCTTCCAGGCGGTGCCGTAGATCATGGCCGGGACGGAGATGCCTTGGGTCTTGCGCGCGTGCATGGCTGGACCTCAGCGCCGTTGGACGTCGACCATGGCTCGCCGCCGCCGCCGGAGCAAGGTTCGGCAGCGCGCCCGGCCGTCGCGGCTCGCCCGATTTCGCTCGCCGGCGCGAGCCCCGAAGCCCCCGTTCGCACGCACCGCTGCGGCTGCTTGCGGAGGTCGCATTAATGTTCCAACCTCCGCCCAACCTCGGTGCCCGTCTCCCCCGACCTTGAGGTCCTTCATGCAGCCCGCCCCTGGTGCCTTGTCCTGGCTCCGTTCGCGCTCGTCGCCTGTGACGCCGGAGGGAGCCCGCCGACGGGCCCCGGCGTCGCCCTGACCATCGCCCCGCTGAAGCTCGCCGGCATCGGCGGCGCCTGCTTCGACATCGCCGTGTGGAACGCGCCCGGCGGTCCGACCGGCGGCGGTCAGAAGGTCTGGTCGCAGGGCGTCCCCGGCCACCAGGTCGCCGTCAGCGGCCCCGACCGGCGCCTGGCCGGCGACGCCGCGACCATCTGCTCGAACGAGTACGGGAACGGCGCCGGCGGCGACACGACCTACATCGGCACCTGCGATGCCGACGGTCCCAACGGGCGCCGCATGAACAGCGTCACGGTCTGGTTCGACGGCCTCTACGACGCCGACGGCGCCTACATCGACCCAACCGGCACGGGCGGCTGGCAGGACCCGTGTGGCGCGAAGGGCTGCACGCTCGACGTCCTCTGCCGCGAGAACGCCGACGCCGCGGTGACCTTCGACTTCACCGTCATGCGCGACGCCCAGCAGGGCTTCTTCGACGTGGCCGTGAACTTCGCCGACGTCTTCTGCTCGGCCAAGTACGACACCTGCTACGCCGGCGGCGGCACCGAGTCGGCGCTCGACGACGAGTGGATCGAGCTCCTCTTCGGCGACGACGGCGACGGTCATCCCGAGGCCGACGGCTTCCCGGTCGACGGGCCGGGCCGCGATCGCACGGCGTCCTGGCGCTGGCCTGCACCGGCGGGCCGGACACCGCGAAGGGCACCGACGGCCAGAGCGCCACGCCCGACACGCTCATCAGCTACAGCGCCGTGCAGCTCACGTGCGGCAGCGAGGTCTTCGATCTCGACCTCACGCCCGCGACCGATCCCGAGGGCAACCAGATCGCCACCGGCAGCCACGGCACGGTGCTGCAGTACGCGCTCTACTTCGGCAGCGAGGGGCTCGACTGCGACGACCCGGCGACCTCGTTCGTCGAGAGCTGCAACAAGGAGTACCTCAACATCGCCATCGACCTCGAGGACCTGCCGACCGGCCCGTGCCGGCTGCGCGCGCAGGCGACGGCCGAGGCCTCCGACGCGCCCGTCCTGGTCGACGGCCAGCTCGAGGCCGCGGGCACGGCCCACCCCTACGTCGACGTCGACGTGAGCGACGCCGCGCGCTGCCAGGCGAACCCCCTGAACGGGCCGGGCGGCGTGAAGACCGTCTACGCCTCGACCTTCGTCGGCGGCAGCCGGCCGCTGACCATGTGCTACCTCTATGATGGCGGCGCCAGCGTCGCGAGCCGCGCCTTCGCCGCCCCGCACGCCGACCTCACGCACGCCGCGTCGGCCGGCACGCTGCCGCTGCCGCTGCCCGCCGGCCAGGACGGCGTCGCGACGGTCTACCCGCGGCGCGTGACGTTCGGTCGCTATGCCGAGCTCCTCGGCAAGGGCTGCACGCCGGGTGACGTGCGGAAGTCGCAGGCCTTCGCCACCTTCACGCCGGGCGCCTTCACCGATCTGACGGCCTACACGCTGGTCCTCGGGCGCGCGACCGTCGGCGACGTGCAGCCGTGGGAGCTGGTGGCCGACGTGCAGCCCTGGGAGCTGGTGGCCGACGTGCAACCCTGGGAGCTCGCGGCCGACGTGGTGCAGCACACGAAGCTGCTCGTGCAGGGCGTGGCGGCCGACGGCAGCGGACAGGTCTCGGTGCTGGCGAGCCTGTCGCTGCAGGAGCTCCTCAACATGTGGAAGCAGGGTGGCCACTTCACCTTCGGGGTGAAGGGCGCCTTCAAGGAGATCGTCCTCGGCCTCCAGCCGGACGGCGCTTACGCGGGCCAGCTGTCGGACGACGGCGTCGACGTCGTCCTGCAGGCGACCCTCGTGCCGGCCGCGCGCTAGTGTGGAGGGTGCCGCTCACGCGAGCCGGCTCACGCCGGCCGCGGTGAGCTGGAGGCTCCAGCGCTGCCCCGACTCGAGGAAGCGCTGCGCCACGAGCGCCAGCTGCGCCGCGGCCAGCGCGAAGAACGCGAGGCGCGCGCCGTCCTCGCAGGTCGGGGCGCCGGGCGCCGGCTCGGCGTCGATGGCGAAGTGCTCGTCCCAGACGATGCGCGCGAAGGCGCCGTCGCGCGACAGCGCGCCGTGCAGACACGGCGTGCCGCGCGCGCGCACCTCGGCCTGGATGGCCGCGCGCGCCGCCGCGTTGTCGGTGCAGTCGATGACCAGCGCCGCGCCGCCGAGGAGCGTCGCCGCGTTCTCGGGCGCGAGCCGGTGCGGCGTCGCCACGACGCGCGCGCCGAACATCCCCAGAAGGAGCTGCTGCAGCGCCACCGCCTTGTTCTTGCCGAGGCCGAGCTTCGTGTGGAGCTGCGCCGCGAGGTTCTTCGGCTCGACGCGATCGAAGTCGACGAGCCGGAGCGCGTGCGGCCAGCGCGCGCGAGCAGCGCCAGGTGCGACCCCAGCGTGCCCACGCCCACGATGACCACCTCGCCCGCGCCGGCCTCAGCGGCCATGGCGCGCACCGTCCGCGTCAGCGCCTCCAAACGGCGTCTTGGGCCGCACGAAGAGCCGGTTGAAGGGCACCTCGTGCGTCGCCGCGAAGCGGTCCACCACGAAGTCGCTGAAGTCGGCCTGCAGGTCGGCGCCGATGCCGGGCACGCTGCCCGCGCGCACCGACTCGAGCGCGACCTGCTGCAGCGCCGCGTCGCTCAGGTCCCAGCCGACCGCGTCGGGCAGGTCTCCGTTCATGCCGCTCCAGGTGATGTTCAGCCGGGCCTCGGTGGCCCTGAAGAGATTCGTCGTCATCGCTCGTCCTCCGTCATGCCCGAAAGCGACCGCAGGCGCCCTAGCTCCTCCACTTCCATGCGCGCCGCGACCGGCGCGTAGTCGAGCCGGCCCGGCCCGACCCAGCCCAGCTGGGCCTCGTCGTCGACCGTGGCCACCACCCAGCGGAGCCGGCGACCGAGCCCCGCCTCGCACGCCGCGAAGGTGGTGACATCGGTCGCCGACGCCGCCGCCGGGCCGCGCCACGGGTGGGTGTGGGCCACGCCGCCCAAGCGCGCGCGCTCGGCCCACAGGACCTCCCACAGCGCGCGCGAGTCGCCGATCGACGCGGCCGAGCGCGCCGCCGGCACATGCCAGTGGAGCGTCCCGCCGCGCACGTCGAAGACCAGCGCGGCCTCGAGCCCGGCCGCGCTGCCGCGCACCACGGATCCGGCCGCTCGCTGCGCGAGCGTCACTCCTGTGGCCTCGCTCCACGCGGGTCGCCCCCGCGTCGGCCTCTTCCTCCGCCCGCCTGCGTCGGGCTCCGTCCAGAGTCCGACTGGCGACCCGGCTCCGCTCGGACGGTCACACATGTCGCCACACCACCAGCCGATCCTCGTCGAGCGCCTGCCCGATGACGCCGGGCAGCGACTCGAGCGTGAAGCGCGCGTCGCCGCGCTCGCCCGTCTCGCCGTCGAGCAGGCACACGCCCGCGTCGACGATGCCGAGCGTCGCCCGGCTGACGACGCACTCGAGGCGCCGCCCCCTGAACCTGTAGCTGACCACCACCTCGCCGCGCTGGAACGAGGGCCGCGCGTCGAGGAGCTCGGCCCCCGACAGCGCCAGCGCCGCGCGCGCCGCCGCCTCGAAGTCGTGCGCGGCCAGCTCGCGCCGCGCCTCGCCCGAGCCGATGGCCTGCACCATCGCCTGCTGTCGCTCCGCCTCCTCGCGCGCGCGCCGCGCGGCCTCCCGCTGATCTTCGATGCGCTGGCGCTCGCGGCTCGACCAGCGGAACGCCAGGTCGAGCGCGGGCGTCACCCCGGCGATGGGGTCGAGGTCGGCCCGTCGATCCTGGTAGGCCGCCTCCACCTCGGGCTCGGGTCCGAGCGGCAGCTCCTGCCGCACGAACACCAGCGCGCCCTCGCGCTCCGCGAACGCCGACGCGCGCGCGAAGCGCCCGAGCCCCGGCTCGACCAGGTGCACGCGCCGCGTCGCGTCGCCGAGCCGCGCCGCATCCGCCGCGACGCGCGCCCCATCGGGCACCAGCCGATCGCCGACGAGGTAGCCGGAGACGAGCGCCGCGCCCACCTCGAAGCCGAGCGGCATCGACGCGGGCTCGGCGCTCGGCACGAGCTCGGCGCGGCGCCCGCCGTCCACGCGGAAGCGCCACCACCCATGCTCGGGTGGCGACGCCCCGGCCAGCCTCCAGCTGCGCTGGGCGGCGTGCACGACGCGGCCGCCGAGCCAGGGGAGCACGCGCTCCGAAGGCTCGGCGACCAACGTCCGCCACAGCGGTCCTCTCTCCGTCATGCCCACACCGGCTTCGCCAATATCGGCGTCCCGAGGATGGTCTCGACCAACGAGACCCGAGCCACGCCCCGGCTCACCGGCGTCGCGGCGATCAAGTGCCGCAGCGTGCGCGTCACCGCGTACGCATCGGCGAACATCTCGACGTCGATGTGAAAGCATGGGATCCCAAGCTTTCGCGCCGCCGATGCGACCACGTCTCCGCGGCCGCCGTTGCCCACCACCTCGAGCAGACCGAACGCCGCGGGGCGGAGCCCGGTCTCCTGGACCGCGCGCACGAGCATGTCGTCCGCCGCATCGGCCTGGTCACCCACGAAGATGATGAGCGCGTCCTCGTCCGCGCGCGGGCCGCGATTGGCCAACGCCCGGACGCCTTCGGCGTAGCTCGTCCCGCCTCCCGCGGCATGTCCGCGCAAGGCCTGGTCGACGCCGGCCGCGCTGGCGGCCTTGATGACCACCTCGCGACCCACCGTATTGAAGACCGACACGTGCAGGCGCTCGAGGGGGATGCCCTGGACGAACTTGGCGAGGCACGCCTTCGCTCGCTCGAGCGCTCCCTCCATCGAGCCCGACTTGTCGATCACCACGTACACCCGCAGCGCCCGCGTCGCCTGCTCGAGCGCCTTCTTCGTCGCCTGATCCGCCGCCTCGCGCAGCGCGAGGGCGGTGTCCGACCGGGTGACCCGCTGGGCGACGTGCGCCGCGCGCCGGTTCTCGGCCGCCGCGAGGGCGGCCTGCCAGCGGTCCCGCAACGCCGCGACCTGGAGCAGCCCGAGCTCCTCCAGGGTCGGCGTCAGGATGACGAAGTCGGCGTCCGAGAGCGAGCCGGCGTCGATGGCCGCCGCCATCACCGCGCGCGTGAGCCCCACCTCGCGCGGCAAGAGGCCGACGATGCGCTTCCAGTCGGGCCGCGTCTCGACGATGCGCTGGCAGATCTCCGCCTCGCTCATGTCGACCCACGACTCGGCTCGAGCGACCTCGGCGCCGATGGCCAGCGTGCGCCGCCCGTCCCGGGCCTGCGTCTGCTTCCAGCGCAGGATCTCGAAGAAGCGGGGCGACCCGGGCTTGTAGCCGACGCGGCGCGCCAGCGCCTGCACGGTGGTCCTGAAGCCGGCGCGAACCAGACCCTCCAGGATGCGAGGGTTCTCTTCGCGATGCCGGAGCCACTTCTCGACCGCCTTGTAGTAGCGGCCGCGAGGCGGCGTCCGACCCGACTGCCCGAAGCCCAGCGCGCGGTTCACGGCGGCGACGCCGGGCAGGGCCAGCACGTCGCCGATGCGCAGGATGAGCTTGGGGTTCAGGTCGTGCTTGGCGCGGACGAGGCACATCGCCTCGCCCACCGCGCGGAAGTCGTCGTCGTCGAAGAGACGGCGGCCGTCCTCCACCACGGGCTGTCCGGCGCGCTCCTGCACCAGCATGAACGCGGCCAAGAGCACCTTGAGGTCGCGGTGGTCCTGCCCGAACGCCCACGACGCCCAGCGCGCCGCGAACTCCTGGTCCATGCGCCAGACGTCGGCGATGCGGCGGTAGATCCACGTCGCGACCTCGGGGAAGAGACCGGGCTTGCGCAGCTCGCCCACCACCTTCCGGCCGTCGCGCACGACGCCGTCCGCGCCGAGGACGCCGACGCGCACGCGCTCGGAGGCCCGGCGCTCGAGGGTCAGGCGGTAGACGACCTTGTCGTCGCCCTCCTGCACCCAGGTCGCGGGCGTCCAGCGCACGCCGGGAGCCGCGGCCGCATCGGCCACGACCAGACCGGGCCGGTTGTGGACGACGTGGTCGAGGTGCTGGGTCAGCGTCGCGAGGATGGCCTCGGCAGGGCCGAGCGCCTCGACGCGCCGGGCGATGTCGGGAGTGTTGGCATTCATGGTGTCTTCTCGATGGGTCTGTCTCGGTGGACGTCGGTGGAAGGTCGGGTGGACGCTGCTGGATGTTCGCGAGTGGAGGTCGGGGCGGCAGGAGTCGAACCTGCACCCGAGCGAAGGCCGCCGCTCCGCTCTGGAACGAAGGCCGGCCGATGAGGCCGGCGGTAGTGAAGAGCGGAGCTCCCAGGCGGCCCCGAGCGAGGCCACAGCAATCAGCTTGTGTGCTCGGCCGCGTTGGCCTCCGAGGAGGCCGAGTGTGCGAGCGATTGTAGTCTGATCCGCAGTCAGATGGCTTACCGTCGCCCACGCCCCGAAATTGGAATAAGGCAATATCGCGTCGCCGGCGCGGCGCGCGTGGATGTGGTGAAATGTGGAATCGAGACGCAGCGCGGCGTGCGCCGCGCGGACGCGGTCCGAGCGATGAAGAGGGGCGGGTGGGAGGATTCGAACCTCCGACTTTGCTTGTATGCACGCGCAGTTGGTGCCGGTCAGGCCGGCGCCGAGGGCGCGAGCGGTGTATCGCTGTGTTCGCAACACAGTGCTCTACCAGGCTGAGCTACACCCGCCATATGTCACTCGGACACGACGACGCGCGGCGAATATCGCCGTGCGCCTGCGTGAATTCCGCGTCTCTCCCGGCCCCAGAAACACCGAAGGCCGGGACCTCGATTGAGGTGCCGGCCTTCGCGTGCGCTCGATCGAACGAGCTACGGTCAGCAGGTCACCCCTCGGTCATCATGCCCCTCGCACGAGGTCGGACGCACGGCACCGCGCCCCGGCTGGGCGAGGTTCCATGCGCTCGAGCGCTTCGGGACGAGGTTGAGGTAGCGAACCATGATCGTCTGGGTCTCCATGCATGCGCCCGACGCGCCACGCGAACACGCGGGCGACAGGTCGCAGGGTCGGGTCAATCCGACGCGAATGCGCGGAACCTATTCGTGGCGGTTTGGCGCGTCAAACACAAATTCGAGAAAATGTGCGCGGGCACATTCGGCGCCACTCCGGCACGCCACTCCGGGAGAATCCGTCGCCGCACTCTCCGCCGATCGCGCCGCGCGTCACCCTCCGGGTCACCCGCGGACCGTCGCGCCGCCGCCCTGGACGCCGCGCATCGGGGTCACGGCCTTGCGTCTCCGATGACTTGCGCGCTGTCGGTTTCCGCCCAGCCGAGAAATCGTTGCGGCCGGCCAGGACGCCGAATTACCGTCGGCTCGTCGCTGACGGTGCGGGAGCTGCGGAGCCCGTCGCCGTAGCGTGACGGGAGGTCGTCCGTCGACGACCTCGCGCCTGACTCGAGACTGTGCGGGTTTGCCTTGAGCCGACACGGATTCTCTTCGCGAGGCGAGCCTCGCGTGACCTGGCCGTCTTCCGGGACCGTCCTGCCGTCGCTCGCGCGCGGCGTCGCGCTCGTCGCGTGGGCCGCCGCGCTCTCGTGCTCGGGCGGCGACGCCGTCGGCGAGCGCGGCTCGATCGCGCTGCGCGCGGCGGCCCTCGAGCTGGCCGGCGTGGGCGACGTGGTGTGGGACGTCGAGGTCGACAACGGCGCCGAGCCGCCCGAGGTTGTCTGGCAGCGCCGCCTCACCTCGTCGCGCTTCGGCGACGGCGCGGGCGGCATCGCCTACGTCGGCCCCTGTGACGCCTCGGCCGGCGTCGCCCAGCACACCGTCAAGCTGTGGGTGGTCGGCGCCTACGCCGCGCCGGTGGCCGACGCCGGAGCCTTCGCGGCCGGCTCGGACGCGGGCGTCAGCGGCGCCTCGCTCGCAATCGTCAACCCGACCGCCGCCGGTCCACTCGAGCGCGTCGTCACCTGCGCCCCGAACGCCGACGCCAGCGTGCGCTTCGACGTGGCGCTCATGCGCTCGGCCGACCAGGGCTTCTTCGACATCGCCGTGACCTTCAGCGACGTCTTCTGCTCGGCCAAGCTCGACTGCGACGCCGGCGATCTGCTCCACGACGCCGACGGCGTCCGCGGCCCGACCATGGTGCTCGGCTTCGCCTGCACCGCGGGCGCCGGCGACGTCGATCGCACCGTCCTCTACCTCGACGACCTCGAGCTCGACTGCTCGAGCCCGAGCGCCGCCGACTTCACGCCCGACCTTGCGCTGCGCGTCGACGGTCCGGTCGGGAACCAGTGCACCCCCGGAGCACTCAGCGAGTGCGGCGCCGTCAGCGAGCTCGGCGCCGTCGACGCCGACACCTTCCTCTATCAGGTGGCGCTCTACCGCGGCGTCGAGCCCCTCGGCGCCGGCTCGGCCCGCGCCGTCTACTGGAACGCCGCGCTCGCGCATCCCGGCCCGGCCATCGCCGGCTGCCGGCTGCGCACGCGCGGCACCGCCGCCCCGCTCGCCGGCAACGACGCCATCGGCAACGGCAGCATCGCGGCCGGCGCCGTCTACTACATCACCTGGGACGTGCCGCTCGGCGACTGCGGCGCCGAGGCCCTCAACCGGTGACCCGGCGGCGCCGGTCGACGAAGTACACCGCGACGACGGGCGCCGGCATGTCGTTCGCGGCCGGCTTCGGCGTGGGCTTCCCGGTCGGCCCGTTCTGCCAGCCGGCCTGCGGCCTCGGCAGCCAGTGCATCGCCGGCGTGTGCCAGTGCGGCGCCTGCGACGTGCCGCCCGGCGAGTGCGCGGGAGCCGGTCGGCGCCTGCGGCGAGGACGGCGCCTGCGTCTACACGGCGCGCCCGGCCGGGAGCGACTGCGGCGACGACGGCCAGGCCTGCACCCTCGACGCCTGCGACGGCCGGCGCCTGCCTGCCCGGCCGGCCACGCCGGCCTCGTGTGCCGCGCGGCCGAGGGCGCCTGCGACGTGGCCGAGCGCTGCGACGGCGCGAGCGCGAGCTGCCCTCCGCCGAGCGTCTCGTACTGCGGCAGCTGCGGCCCGGCCGACGGCGGCAGCTGGCTCGCGCGGCCGAGCGACGACCTCTGCGCCACGGGCGCGGCCGAGTCCATCGTGGGCGGCGGACCGTGGCTCTGGACCTGCGCCGGCGCGGGCGGCGAGCCGGCGCGAGCTGTCGCGCCGATCGCAGCTGCGATGCGGCGACGCTGGCCTGGGAGGCGGGCTGCGGCGCGCGTCGGTCGGCGCGGACGTCGGCGGCGCCAGCGCGGTCGTCACCAACAGCGCGCCGGGCTTCGTCGGCGCGGCCACCGCGACGTGCAGCCAGGGCGCCTGGAGCACCCCGCGACACCTCGTGCACGGCCATCATCGAGGCGGCCTGCGGCGCGGCCGACGGCGGCGACAGCGCGGCGCCGCCGAGCGCCGACCTGTGCGCCGGCAGCGCCAGCGCGGTCGAGGGCAACGGCCCGTTCACGTGGACGTGCGCCGGCCAGGCCGGCGGTCGCGACGCGCGCTGCAGCGCCAACCGGGCTGCGAGGCGGCGACGCTCGGCTGGTCCAGGCTTCCGAGCGCTCGGCCGCGGTGTCGGCCGCGCCCGACGGCTCCAGCGCGGTCATCGTCAACGCGCGGCGCCGGGCTTCGTCGGCGGCGCGACGGCCACCTGCACGCAGGGCGCGTGGGCGACCGACGACGTGTCGTGCGTCGAGGTCATCGACGCCGCCTGCGGTCCGGCCGAGGGCGGCAGCACGCTGGCCGCGCCGACGTCGAGGCCATGCTGGCGGGCAGCCGAGCGCGGTCGACGGCGACGGTCCGTTCGCGTGGTCGTGCGCAGGCCAGGGCGGCGGAAGCTCGGCGAGCTGCGTCGCGCGCCGGAGCTGCGCCGCGGCCGAGCTCGGCCGACTGGAGACGGCCTGGCCGGCCGCGGCGGTGGCCGAGGCGGCCGACGGGCAGCGCCAGGCCTCGTGAACGCGGCGCCCGGCTTCAGCGGCGGGGCGACGGCGAGCTGCGCCGAGGGTCATTGGGCGGCGGGCGAGACCTCGTGCGTCGAGATCATCGACGCGGCCTGCGGCGCGGCCGACGGCGGCGGCACGCTGAGCGCGCCGACGTCCGGCCTCTGCGCGACGGGTGCGCCGAGCGCGGTCGAGGGCCGGTCCGTTCGCGTGGTCGTGCGCCGGTCAGGGCGGCGGCGGCGACGCGAGCTGCAGCTCGAACCGGAGCTGCGACGCCGCGACGCGCTGACCTGGGGCGCGAGCTGCTCGGCGGCGGCGGCGAGCGCGCCCGACGGCGCCAGCGGGGCGCTGACGAACAGCGCGGCGGGCTACGTCAGCGGCGCGACCGCGACCTGCAGCCAGGGCGCGTGGAGCACCAGCGCCACGAGCTGCGTCGAGATCATCGTCGGCGCGCGTGCGGAGCGGCCGACGGCACCAGCGCGCTGACCGCGCCGAGCTCGGGTCTGTGCGCGGCGGGAACGCCGACCGCGGTGAGCGGCAGCGGCCCCTTCACGTGGCAGTGCACCGGCCAGGGTGGGGGTGCGACCGCGAGCTGCAGCGCGGACAAGAGCTGCGCGACGCAGACGCTGACCTGGAACACCAGCTGCTCGGCATCCCAGACGACCCAGGCCAGCGGCTTCAGCGGCGCGCTCAGCAACACGGCCGGCGGCTACGTCGGCGGCGCGACCGCGACCTGCAACGAGGGCACCTGGAGCACCAGCGCCACGACCTGCACGCAGATCATCGTCGGCGCCTGCGGCACCTCCCGAACGGCACCTCCGCGCTGACCGCGCCGAGCTCGGGTCTGTGCGGCGGGAACGCCGACGCGGTGAGCGGCAGCGGTCCGTTCACGTGGCAGTGCACCGGCCAGGGTGGAGGTGCCACCGCGAGCTGCAGCGCCGACAAGAGCTGCGCGGCGCAGACGCTGACCTGGAACGCCAAGCTGCTCGGCCGCGCAGTCGACCCAGGCCAGCGGCTTCAGCGGCGCGCTCAGCAACACCGCCGGCGGCTACGTCGGCGGCGCGACCACGACCTGCAACGAGGGCACCTGGAGCACCAGCGCCACGACCTGCACGCAGATCATCGTCGGCGCCTGCGGCTATCGAACGGCACGTCGGCGCTGACCGCGCCGAGCTCCGGCCTGTGCGCGGCGGGCACGCCGACCGCGGTCTCGGGAGCGGGACCCTTCACGTGGCAGTGCACCGGCCAGGGCGGCGGCGCGTTCGCGAGCTGCAGCGCCGACAAGAGCTGCGCCGCGCGGACGCCGACCTGGAACACCAGCTGCTCGGCATCGCGAACCGGCGCAGGCCAGCGGCTTCAGCGGCGCGCTCGCCAACACCGCCGGCGGCTACGTCGGCGGCGCGACCGCGACCTGCAGCGAGGGCACCTGGAGCACCAGCGCGACGACCTGCACGCAGATCATCGTCGGCGCCTGCAGCTCGAAACGGCACCAGCGCGCTGACCGCGCCGAGCTCGGCCTGTGCGCGACGGGCACACCGACCACCGTGACTGGCAGCGGCCCGTTCACGTGGCGGTGCACCGGCCAGGGTGGCGGTGCCACCGCGAGCTGCAGCGCGGACAAGAGCTGCGCGGCGCAGACCTTGACCTGGAACACCAGCTGCTCGGCCTCCCGATCGACCCAGGCCAGCGGCTTCGGCGGCGCGCTCAGCAACACCGCCGGCGGCTACGTCGGCGTCGCGACCGCGACCTGCAACGAGGGCACCTGGAGCACCAGCGCCACGACCTGCACGCAGATCATCGTCGGCGCCTGCGGCTGCTCGAACGGCACCAGCGCGCTGGCCGCACCGAGCTCGGGCCTGTGCGCGGCGGGCACGCCGACGCCGGTGAGCGGCAGCGGCCCGTTCACGTGGCAGTGCACCGGCCAGGGCGGCGGCGCGACCGCGAGAAGCTGCAGCGCGGACAAGAGCTGCGCGGCGCAGACCTGACCTGGAACACCAGCTGCTCGGCGTCGCAGACGGCCAGGCCAGCGGCTTCAGCGGCGCGCTCGCCAACACCGCCGGCGGCTACGTCAGCGGCGCGACCTGACCTGCAACGAGGGCACCTGGAGCACCAGCGCCACGACCTGCACGCAGATCATCGTCGGCGCACGTGGCTTCCTCGAACAGCACCTCCGCGCTGGCCGCGCCGAGCTCGGCCTCTGTGCGGCCGGCACGCCGACCGCGGTGAGCGGCACCGGCCCGTTCACGTGGCAGTGCACCGGCCAGGGCGGGGGCGCCACCGCGAGCTGCAGCGCCGACAAGAGCTGCGCGGCGCAGACGCTGACCTGGAACACCAGCTGCTCGGCAGCGCAGTCGACAAAGGCCAGCGGCTTCAGCGGCACGCTCAGCAACACGGCCGGCAGCTTCACCGGCTCGGCCACGGCGACCTGCAGCCAGGGCAGCTGGGGGACGACCAGCACGACGTGCACGCAGATCATCGCCGGCGCCTGCGGCGCGGCCCAGCGGCGGCAGCACCGCCGCCGCGCCCAGCACCGGCCTCTGCTCGGCCGGCACGCCGACGGCGGTCTCGGGCACCAGTCCCTTCACCCTGGTCGTGCACCGGCCAGGGCGGCGGCAACACCGCCAGCGCCGCAGCTCCAACAAGAGCTGCGGCGCCCAGACGGTGAGCTGGCTCACCAGCTGCTCAACCTCCCAGTCGGCGCAGTCGCACGGCTTCAGCGGCGCGCTCACCAACACCGCCGGCGGCTTCACCCGGCTCGGCCACGGCGACCTGCAGCCAGGGCAACAGGGGGACGACCAGCACGACGTGCACGCAGATCATCGCCGGCGCCTGCGGCGGCCAACAGCGGCAGCACCGCCGCCGCGCCCGGCACCGGCCTGTGCTCGGCGGGCACGCCGACGGCGGTCTCGGGCGCAGGACCCTTCACCTGGTCGTGCACCGGCCAGGGCGGCGGCAGCACCGCCAGCTGCAGCTCCAACAAGAGCTGCGGCGCCCAGACGGTGAGCTGGCTCACCAGCTGCTCGGCCTCCCAGTCGGCGCAGTCGCACGGCCACAGCGGCTCGCTCACCAACACCGCCGGCGGCTTCACCGGCTCGGCCACGGCGACCTGCAGCCAGGGCAGCTGGGGGACGACCAGCACGACGTGCACGCAGATCATCGCCGGCGCCTGCGGCTCGGCCAACGGCGGCAGCACCACCGCCGCGCCCAGCACCGGCCTGTGCTCCGCCGGCACGCCGACGGCGGTCTCGGGCACCGGTCCCTTCACCTGGTCGTGCACCGGCCAGGGCGGCGGCGGCACCGCCGGCTGCAGCTCCAACAAGAGCTGCGCCACGCAGACCCTGACCTGGAACATCGGCTGCTCGGCGTCGCAGGCGACCCAGGCCCACAACTACAGCGGCACCATCACCAACACGCTCGCGGGCTACTCGGGCAGCGCCATCGCCAGCTGCGCGCAGGGCACCTGGTCGACCACGACCGGCACCTGCGTCGAGTCGTGCACACCCGGCTCGACGCGGAGCTGCGGCCTCTGCCACTGCGGCTCGCTGCAGCAGACCTGCAACGCCAGCGGCCAGTGGGGCAGCTGCCAGAGCGGCCCGGACTGCCAGCCGGCGGGCCAGAACTGCCGCTGACGCGCGCGCTCGGCACGCGCGCTCGACGTGCGCGCCGGGCCGCGGCGCTACTTCTTGGCGTTCGCGAGCACGCCGGCTCCCTCGGAGCCGACGAAGCGCTGCATGTCCTGGAGCGACGTGAAGAACTGGGCCGGGAAGATGATGGTCGAGTTCTTCTCGGCCGAGATCTCGAGCAGCGTCTGCAGGTTCCTCAGCTGCAGCGCGATGGGGTGCGCCTGCATCACGTCGGCCGCCTGACCGAGCCGCTCGGCCGCCAGGTACTCGCCCTCGGCGGCGATGATCTTGGCGCGCTTCTCGCGCTCCGCCTCGGCCTCCTTGGCCATCGCGCGCTGCATGCTGTCGGGCAGCGTGATGTCCTTCAGCTCGACCATGCTCACGACCGCGCCCCACGGCTCGGTCTGCACGTCGATCGACTGGATGAGGCGCTTGTTGATGGTCTCGGTCTCGCTCAGCACGTGGTCGAGCGTGAAGCTGCCGATGGTGTTGCGCACCGTCGTCTGCGCGATCTGTCCCACCGCCGACAGCAGGTTCTGGATGGCCACGACGCTCTTCACCGGATCGGTGACGCGGTAGTAGGCCACCGCCGCCACGTCGATCGACACGTTGTCGCGCGTGATGATCTTCTGCGACGGGATGGGCAGCGTGATGATCTGCGTGTTGACCTTGCGCAGCTGGTCCACGATCGGGATGACCCAGGTGAGGCCCGGCCCGCGCGTGCCGATGACGCGCCCCAGCCGGAACAGCACGCCGACCTCGTACTGCTGCACCACGCGGAAGCTGCGCAGCAGCAGGAACAGGACCACGGCGCCGAGCGCCAGGAGGATGATCACCGGGACCGACGGCTGAGGCATGGCGAGGCTCCGTGGGGATGGACCGCGGACCATGCGCTCGTCGCCGCCGTTCGTAAAGCGGCCCAGCGCGGCGCCCCGCGCCGGGCCGCCGCCGCGTCACTCGAGCGAGCCGCGGGCCACGAGCTCGACCGAGCCGTCGCGCTTCATGCGGTAGACCTGGTCGTTGTCGAGCACCAGCGTCGCGGTGCCGTCGGCCTGGAACGAGACCTCGCCGTCGACGCTGAAGTGGCGCTGGACGGTGCCGCTCTGGGCCGGGTAGCCGCGCTCGATCTCCAGCGCGTAGCTCACGCTGCCCGACACCGCGCGGCGGCTGTCGGCGTCGATGCCGACGTGGTCGTAGGTGGCCGTGTAGTCGAGGTCCCACGTCGTGTCGGCGCTGCCCTCGTGGTGCGCGGCGATCGACGCGCTGGCGTCGGCGCTGCCATCGAGGGTGACGAGGTCCTGGTCGAGCCCGGTGAGGCTCCAGTGTCCGTCGAAGTCCGATGACGCGTCGGCGTGGGTCGAGGTCCACGAGCCCGACCACGACACCGCCACGGTCGCGCTCGTCGCCTGATCGCCGCAGGCCACCTCGGCCGAGCTGGCGTCGCGGCACGCGACCGAGAAGTTGTAGTCGAGGCCCAACAGGTTGCCGATGACGACGTTGCCGCTGATCTGGAAGCTCGCCGGCACGATGCCGTGCGCCAGCTCGACCGCGCCGCCGAACGCGTTCGGCTCGCCGCGGCTCTCGTCGGCCACGAGCGCGCCCATGGTGGTGGCGACCTGGTCGTAGTCCTCGGCGGTCATGGGCGCGGTCTTGGGCGACGAGTCGTCCGAGCACGCCGCGAAGCCGCCCAGCGAGAGGGCGATGCCGAGCGCGAGGCCGGCACGGGTGGAGGTGGAGCGGCGTGCGCCGAGGCTCGAGGTGTGCGTGGTGTGCATGGCAATCTCCTCCATGTGATGAATTCCATGCGGGTTGCCCGGATGGAAATGCGGTCGCCGGGCGTCGGCGCGCGCCGAGGCCTCGTGTGCAGCCCGTGTGCCATGCGGCGGGGCCGCCTGCGACGCGCCCGGCGGGCGGTTCGGGGCCTGCGGACGACCCGCCCCAACCGGCCACGCTGCGAGGCAGAACGCCCCACGCGTCGTCGCTGCCGATCGCCGGTCCGGGTCGGCGAATATGACATGATTCGCTCCGCCGCGAATTTGGCATATGACGCGACCGCCACTCGGACGGATCCGCTTGCGCCGAGGTCGCCGCCTCGCGAACATGCCCGGCCGGTGCAGTGGCCTGGGTCTTGCTCTGCGCCCGCCAGCCCGAGCCGTCGCCAGCGAGGCCAGCCATGCCCCGAGCCCCATCGTTCCGTCTCCTCCTGTCCGTGTGCCTGTCGCTCTGCGCCGCGCGCTGCGGCGGCGACGCGGTGACCCGCGACACCGCGGTCGCCCCCGACGCGGCCCCCGACGCCACCGACGACGCGGCCACCGACGCCACCGGCGACGCGGCCACCACGACGGGCGACAGCAGCGACACGACCTCGATCGACGTGCCCGATGCGGTCGATGCAGTCGATACGGCCGATACGGCCGTCGCGCCGGACACCGTCTCGCCGGACACGATCGAGGCCGATGTCCCGGACAACCGCGCGCCGTCGGTGACCGCCATCGCCGTGACCGCCCTCGGCACGACGCCCTGCGACGCGCTGCGCTGCGACGTGACGGCGGCCGACCCCGACGGCGATCCGGTGACGCTGGCCTACGCCTGGACCGTCGACGGCGCCCCGGTCGTCGCCGCGACCGGCGCGCGCCTCGACGGCGTGTCGCTCGCGTCGGGCGCGGTGGTCCGCTGCCTGGCCACGCCGAGCGACGCCGGCCACGTCGGCGCGAGCGCCACCGCCGCGCCGTTCAGCGTCAGCGGCCCGGCGCTCGTCGACGCCGATCGCGACGGGGCCTGCGACGCCGCCGACCCGTGCCCGGCCGCGCCGGCCGACGACAGCGATCACGACGGCAGCTGCGACGACCTCCAGCTGTGCGCCGCGCTCGCCGCGGTCGCCATCGCCCCGGCCGCGCCGGAGGCCGGCGACGCGCTGACGGCCAGCGTCGGCGACTACCCGGGCCGGCATCCTCGACGTCGCGACCGTCGCCTGGTCCTGACCCTCGACGGCGCCGACGCCGCCATCGCCGCGCCGAGCGTCCCCGGCGACCGTGCCGCGCGGCCGACCTGGCCGTGACGGTGACGGCGTCTTCGCCAGCGGGCGCGCCGCGTGCTCGGACACGGCCAGCGTGGCGCTCGCCGAACGCGGCGCTGGCCTCGACGGTCCGCGCGTGGCCGACGCGCCGCTCGGCGGCAGCTTCAGCTGCGAGGTCGCGGCCAGCGACGCCGACGGCGATCCGCTGACGCTCACGTACGCCTGGGCGCAGGTCGGCGCCGCCGGCGAGCCGGTCGGCGCGCTCACCGCCACCGGCCCGACGCTGCTCAACGACCTCGTGTCGCCCGGCGACGGCGTCACCTGCACCGTGACCGCGGCCGACGGCTTCACGACGACGCGGGCCACCTCGGCCGTGGCGCATCGCGCCGACCAGCCCGTCGTCTCGGCCAACGACGCGCCGCGCCTCACCTCGTCGGCGGACGCCGAGGGGCGCGCCCCGAACGCCGGCGACGCGCTCTACTGCGAGCTCGTCGGCGCCGTCGATCCAGACGGCTGGCCCGCCGCAGGCCAGCCGGTCCTCCATTACCGGACCGTCGACGACGCCGTCGTCGCCGAGGAGGACGTGGCCTCGGCCCTCGACGCTGGCCGGCCTCTTCGCCAAGGGCGACGTCGTCGGCTGCGCCGTCTCCGACCCGGGCGGCGGCGGCACGCCGCGCGAGGCCTTCGCTGACCATCGCCGACCAGGTCCTGCGCTGCGACGCCATGATCGCGCAGTCCGACATCGGCGGCGGCGACGACATCACCCGCGCCGCGCCGCCGGCACGCTGCTCGACGTCGACGGCGACGCCGCCGCGCCGCGCTGCACCTGACCGTCGTGGCCACCGGCCTGGTCGTGCAGGACGGCGGCTGCACGCTCGCGGGCGCGCTGAGCCCCGACTCTGGCAGCGTCGCGTGCGCCGTGTCGGTGCCCGACGGCGCGTCCGCCGGCGTCGCGTCGGACCCGGTCGTCGCCCACATCGGCGGCGCCGGCGACGCCACACCTGGGCGACGCGCGACGTGACGCTGTCGCGCTCGAGCCTCGATCTGAAGAACCTCGACGACGCGCTCAGCTGCCAGTGGAGCCACAGCGCGACCGCGGCCAGCGGGCGGCCCGTCGCCTACGACGTGGCCTGGCGCGTCGACAACGTCATCGGCGTCCTCATCGGCCCCGAGGCGAGCGTCGCGACCACGACGCTGCGCGCGCTCGGCGCGACCCACGTCGGGTCGACCGTCAGCTGCTACGTGTGGCCCACCAGCGGCGAGGACCGCGACGTGCTCGACGACCCGGGCATCAGCCCGGCGGTGACGGTCGCGGCCGGCGCGCTCGAGCTCGTGTCGTTCGTCGCGAGCCACACCGGCGCCGTCCCGGTGGGCGACACGTTCTCATGTGCCCTTGCGCTGAAGCCGTCGGCCGACGGCCGGCAGAGCGCCGACAACCTCATCGAGCGCTCGAGCGACGGCGTGACCTGGACCGTCGACGCCGGCTTCTCGACGAGCGGCGCGCCGCTGACCACGTCGCGTCAGGTCGGCCCGAGCGACGGGCCGTGGCTCCGCTGCCGCGCGCAGGGCTACGACATCGGCCAGACCTGGCCGCTCGCGACGCTGCCGCCGGTGCGTCCTGGCCGCCCCGGTGGCGGTCGCGAGCCCGCTCATCGTGCCGCCGGTGAGCCGCCCGTGCGACGCGCGCCGCGCCGTGGTGTGGCTGAGCGACCCCGACAGCGAGCTCGGACTGCCGTCGCCGATCACCGTGACCGTGACCTGGACCGTCGACGGCGTCGCGGTCGGCTCCGACAGCGTCGTCGTCGACGACCTCGTCGCCGGCTGGAACGCCGTCACGCTGCCGATGAGCGCCGCGGCCTCGGGCGGGAGCGTGGCCGGATCGATCCGCGTCGCCAAGCCCGGCCTGGCTGACGTCGCGGCCAACCTGCCCGCGGCGCTGGTCGTCGGCCCCGCGCCGAGCGTCACGGCCAGCCTCGCCACGCGCGCCCGCGTCGGCGAGACGCTCACCTGCGTCGCCGCGATCGGCGATGCCTGCACGGGCGGCGACCCGGTCGTGAGCTACGACTGGACGGTCGACGGCGTGCTGCAGTCGGAGCACCGCGCGACCTTCGCCACGGCCGGCCTCGACGGCGGCGAGAGCATCGCCTGCAAGGCGCGCCTCGGCCTGGCCGGCGGCGGCTTCGCGCGGCCTCGGCGACGACGCCGGGGACCGTCTCGCCCAGCAGCCGCACGCTGCTCGGCGACGCGAGCGGCGACGAGGCCGGCTTCGCGCTGGCGGTCATCGGCGATCTCGACGGCGACGGCTACCCCGAGCTGGCCGTCGGCGCGCCCAACGCCGCGGCCGACGGCGCCGGCCAGAGCGGCAAGGTCTACGTCGTCCCGGGCAGCGGTCAGGGCGGGACGAGCGCTCGGCGACATCGAGTCCGGCGACGCCCGGGCTCGGTGCTGTGGGCGACAGCGGCGGCTGGGACAAGTGGGCGTCGATCTGCCGCGCGCGCCAGCCGGGCCTCATCATCTCGTGCACGCCGTCGAGCGAGTCGGGCTACACGCCGCAGGGCGACTCGGCCGCGCCGCTCGGCGACGGCTTCGGCGCGCAGCTCGACGCGCCCGGCGACATCGACGGCGACGGCGTGCCCGACCTCGTCGCGACCGCGCCCTACGGCTCGCCAACGGCCAGTACCTGGCCGGCCGCGGCCACGTCCTGGCCGGCCCGGCGCTGACCTCGTCGGCCGGCTCGCCCGCGGCGGATTCCCCGCGCTACGTCGGCGAGCTCATCGCCAACGGCACCGGCGCCGCCTTCGACGGCGCGCAGGGCGTGTGGCAGGGCAAGCTCTGGAGCTTCGCCGGCGCCGACTACGCCTGGGACGGCCACAACGCCGGCTTCGGGCTGGCGACCGGCGACTTCGACGGCGACGGCGTCCCCGACCTGCGCTCGGCGCGCCGCAGATGGACCCGGCCGGCAGTACGCCAATGGCGGCGAGGTGCGCGCTGTCGCTGGGCGACATGATCCTGGCCGGCGGCCTCACTGGCGGCTCGCTCGCCACGCTGCCGGCGCGCGAGCTCGACGGCCGCACCGGCGACCTCACCTTCCTGGGCCAGGTCGGGAGCTGGCTCGCCTCGGCCGGCGACTTCGACGGCGACGGCAAGGACGACCTCTACGTGCAGGCGACCGGCTTCGGCTCGACCTGGAGCTACCTCGTCCCCGGCGCCTCGCCCGGCGCCGACGTCATGCTGCCCGACGCGCCCGACAGCGTCGTGCGGCGCGTCGCGACCGGCGCCTGGAACATCGGCGGCTCGTCGATCGACGTGGCCCCGCTCGGCAGCCTCATCGTCGGCAAGCACGAGATCTTCGGGCGCAGCTCGGGCGCCGGCGACGTCAACGCCGACGGCAAGGACGACCTGGTCGCGGCCTTCGTCGAGAAGGAGGCCGGCGTGGCGCAGATCGAGCTGGCGGTGTTCTTCGGCGGCCCCGGCGGGCACCTCGACACCGACGGCCCCGACCGCGGCGACGGCGGCTTCGTCCTCGAGGGTCGGCCCGACGGCCGCGACTACCAGGGCCTGGCCGTCGCCAACGGCGTCGGCGATCTCGACGGCGACGGCAACGACGACCTGGCACTCGGCCTCCAGACCGACGCCGGCGACTCGCGCGTGTACGTCGTCTGGGGCACCACCTCGACCCAGTCACACACGCTGGCCGAGCTCGAGAGCGGCGAGAGCGGCGCCGGCTTCGTCCTGACCGGCCTCGCCGGGCGGCCGTGGCGCGTGGCCGGCGGCGACCTCGACGGCGACGGCCTCTCCGACCTGCTGCTCGGCATGCCCGCGGCCGCCGGCGGCGGCCGGGTCGAGGTCTGGTACGGCCGCCCGCGCACCGGCGCCACGCCGGCCCTCGGCACCGCCGGCGCGGACACGCTGACCGGCGACGGCAGCGACGACATGCTCGTCGGAGGGCAGGGCGACGACGTGCTGCTCGGCGGCGGCGGCAACGACGTCCTCTACGGCGGCTCGGGCGACGACGTGCTCGGGGTGTCCGACAGCGGCTTCCGGCGCGTGCGCGGCGGCCTCGGCTTCGACACGCTGCGCGTCTCCGGCTTCACCCTCGACCTCGCCTCGGCGCGCGGCCGCGTGGACAGCGTCGAGGCCGTCGACCTCGCGGCGGGCGCCGGCGTCGACCTGACCGCGGCCGACGTGCTGCGCCTCTCCGAGGTGACCAACGCGCTCCTCGTGACCGGCAGCGGCCTGCTCGAGGTCGAGGACGAGGGCTGGCGCTTCGCCGGCGACGAGACCGTCGACGGCATCGCCGTGCGCACGCTGGTGTCGGGGCACGCGGTCCTGCAGGTCGGCCCGGGCGTCGATCTGAAGGTCGCGCCCGAGCTCGACACGACCGCGCTGTCGGTGCCGGAGCTGGCTCCGATCGGCACGAAGCTCGCCGCGCTCGACGTCTTCGACGCCGACGGCGACGCGGTGGTGACGAGCGTCGATCTGTCGAGCGTCGCGGGTCAGCTCGCGTTCGATCCGGCGACGCGCCAGCTGAGGCTCGTCGGCGCGCTCGATCACGAGGCGACGCCCGAGATCGTCCTGCCGGTGACGCTGGTCGACGCCGACGGGCTCGTCACCCGGACGCAGCTCACGCTGACGGTGCTCGACGAGAACGAGCGGCCCGCCTTCTCGCACACCGCGCTGCTCACGGCCGGCGTCAGCGAGGGCGCGCCCGACGGCACGCTGGTGACCCTCCTGCATGCGGTCGACCCCGACGTCGGCGATGCGACGACGTACGCCATCACGGCCGGCGACGACCAGGGCGCCTTCGCGCTCGACGCCGCCACCGGGCGCCTCACCGTCGCCGACGGCACGCTGCTCGACTTCGAGACCCAGCCGCGCCACGAGCTCATCATCACCGCCACCGACCTCGCCGGGCTCGAGGACGCCGTCACGCTGGATGTCGACCTCGACGACAAGGACGTCATCGAGGCGTCGCTGACCCTCCAGTTCGGCGCCACCAACCAGTCGGTGTTCCACCAGTTCGCCGACGCCCAGAACGCGCTCGACATCCCCGACGCGTCGCTGACCTCGTCGCTCGCGACGCAGGACGGCGGCGAGGACCAGGACCTCCCGACGCCGTTCGGCACGCTCAGCAACAACGCGGTCGTGAGCGGCGACGCCTACAGCGACTTCTCGCTCCAGATCGACATCGGCGGCGTCAGCGCCTACGTGCCGATCGACGTCGGGCTGACGCTGCCCGACCAGGTGCCGCTCGGTCGGCCGTTCACGTTCTCGTCGACGTGGCGCCTCGGCGACGCCGCGGTGATGTGGGGCGACACGCCGTCCATCGACGCCAAGATGGCCTTCAACATGGACAACCCCGAGGTCCACATCCTCTCGACGCTCATCGACACCTTCGACGAGGCGGTCCCCTTCGCGCACATCCCGGGGAGCACGGCGCTGCCGCCCATCCACTTCAAGGTCGACAACTCGACGTTCCAGAGCAAGCTCTTCCGCGACGTCTACCCCGACGGGCTGCCGTCGGACGAGTGCTTCTCGATGGGCTGCCTCATCGTCGACGTCATGAAGGGCTGGCTCGATGGCGCGGTGAACGGCCTCGCCACGGGCGAGGTCTACTGGGCCAAGTACACCGCGTACGCCGGGAGCGACGTCAGCACGCAGGACGTGACCGGCGATTTCGACGTCGACGAGCTCACCGGCGGCGAGACCAGCTTCTTCACCCAGCAGGACTACCCGAACCTGCTCTACACGAGCGTCGTCAGCCACCGCGCGTTCCACACCGTGCTCGACCCGTACTCGGTGATGGATGCGCTGGTCGGCATCGCCTACTGGGGCGGCTCGGTCGGCCCGTGGTGGGCCACGGTGCGCGTCGATATCGCGCCGCACTTCTACTACAAGCTGCGCTACGACCTCTGGTCCTGCGCGCTGGCCTTCGACGTCGACGTCTACGAGGGCTTCTACCTCAACGCCGACGGCGTGAAGGCCACGCTGACGCTCGAGGACGGCACGGTGCTGCCCGACGTCACGCTCGGCCAGGACACCGAGCTCACCTTCCCGGCGACGGCCGACGTCGACGGCGACGGGCGGGTCGACGTCGACTTCGCCTTCACCCTCGACCAGACCTTCACGCACTTCCTCTTCCTGAACCCGACCATCACCTACAGCGGCAAGACGCTGGGTCTGACCGCCGAGATGTACGGCCCCGACTACGACTCGACGGGCCAGATCGTCGGCGAGAAGGTGCTGAAGAAGGCCGGCTGGGGCCCGCTCCAGGACTCGAGCCGGAGCGCCAGCTGGTTCGGAAACTACAGCGACAGCTGGTCCTTGCCCGGCTTCGACGTGGTCCACGCCCACGGCAAGATCCAGGTCGCCCGCTGACCCCGAACGCGTCTCGTCGCGCACGAGACTGCCGTCGCCCCCTCGTCCTCGAAGCGGGGGCTGGGGCACGACCTGACGAGCCCGCTCATCGCACGCGGTTGACCCGGTAGCGGCGTCTCCGGACTCGGGCTACACTGCCGCTACCGTTCAGATGTCCGCGGCGGACGGGTCCGCCGCATCGAGCTCATGGGTCACGAAACGCTCGCCCACCCCCCGGAGCCACCGTCACGCCGGCCGCCGCCCGCCGCGCCGGGCATCGCCCCGTGGCGCCACCCGCGCTACGCCTTCATTCGCCCCCTCGGGCACGGTGGCTTCGGCGACGTCTACCTGGCGCACGACGCGGTGCGCGGCCACGTGGTGGCGCTCAAGATGCTGCGCGGCTTCGGCGCGGAGGCCAACCAGCAGCTGCGGCGGGAGTTCCGCGTCCTCAAGGACTTCGATCATCCCGGCATCGTCGAGCTCTTCGAGCTGCACATCGACGAGGACGAGTGCTTGTTCACGATGGAGTTCGTGCGCGGCCAGCCCATCACGCGCGCGAGCGAGGCGGCTCCGGAAGCGGTCCGGCACGAGCGCACGCGGGCATCGATCGGCGCGCTCATCGACGCCGTGCAGGCGCTGCACGATGGCGGCATCCTGCATCGCGACCTGAAGCCCTCCAACATCCTGGTGACCCACGAGGGACGCCTCGTGGTGCTCGACGCGGGCCTCGCTCGCCTCGTCGACGGCAGCTCGCGGGGATCGTTCGCCGGGTCGCTCACCTACATGTCGCCCGAGCAGGCGCAAGTCGGGGCGACCTCCCCGGCGTCCGACTGGTACGCCGTCGGAGCGATCGCCTACGAGCTCTTCACCGGCGCGCCTCCGTTCGACGGCGAGCCCTTACTCCTCAGCGTCCAGAAGTCGTTGAAGCCCCCGCCGTCCGTCGCGGCTTCGTGCCGGCAGCTGTCGGCGCGCGACGCCGCCATGATCGATAGGCTGCTGGCCATCGCGCCGGCCGACCGCCCGCGTGCCGAGGAGCTCGCCGCCTGGCGCGCCGAGCTCGCGCCGAGCGCCGACGCCGACCCGCCCGCTCACCGCTGGGTCGGTGACGCCACCTTCGTCGGTCGCACGCGTGAGATGTCGCGGCTCGACGCGCTCTTCGAGGCCTCGTCGCCCGACTGTCGCTACGTGACCATCAGCGGGCCTTCGGGCATCGGCAAGACGGCGCTGCTCGACGAGTGGATGGTGCGCCTCGGGCCGCGCGGCGATACCGCCGTCTTCACCGGTCGCTGCTATCAGCGCGAGGCGGTACCGTTCAACGGCTTCGACGGCGTCTTCGACGCGCTCGAGGCGGCGCTGGTCGAGCGGCTCGCGCGCAAGGAGGCCCTGCCCGACGACGTCAGCATTGCCGTCGCGCGCGTGCCGGCCTGGACGAGGCTCGCCGATCGGGCCGCGGCGCAGCCCGGCCCGAGCCTGCCGCCGGATCCGATCGAGCAGCGGCGCGCCACGGCGCGCGCCATCGTGCGCGTGTTGCACTTCGTGGTGGCGGCGCGGCGCCTCGTCCTGTGGGTCGACGACGTGCAGTGGGGGCCCATCGAGACCGCGTTCCTGCTGGCGGAGATCGGTCGTGCCACATGGTCTGCCGGCGCGCTCGTGCTGCTGTCGCACCGCCCGCTCACGACCGGGGACGGACCGTGCATCACCGTGCTCGGCGACGTCGTGAAGCTCGCGGCGCAGGTGACGCTGGCGCCGCTCGAGGACGACGAGGCGCGCGCGCTCATCGGGGCCAACGCCGCGATGGCTCTGGACGACGAGGCGGCGCGCCGGCTGGTCACCGATGGTGGCGGCCATCCGCTCTTGCTGACGCAGGCGACGCCGCTCCTGGCCGCGCTCGAAGGCGGCACCGAAGCTCGGCTCGACGGACTCCTGCGGGCCCGCGTCGCGGCGCTGTCCGAACGGTCACGGCGCCTGCTGGTGGCGCTGTGCGTGGCGCGGGCGCCGATGACGGAGCGCGCGGCCGCGATGGTCGCTGACGGGGCGGCCGGCGACGGCGAGGCGCGGCGGTTGATGGCGATGGGTCTAGTCAGGCGGGCAGGCTCGACCGGACATCTGCTGACGCCCTTTCACGACAAGCTCCGCGAGGTGGTCCTGGCGTCGCTGCCGGTCGAGGAGCTGCGCGACCTGAACCTGCGCATCGCCGCGGTGCTCGAGGCCGAGGGCGAGGTCGAACCCGAAGCGCTCATCGACTACCTCATCGCCGGCGGCGAGCGCCGCCGCGCCTATGCGCTCGTCTCGGAGGCGGCCGCCCGCATGGACCGTGGCTTCGCGTTCGCGCGGGCCGTCGAGCTGTCGCGCCTGGCGCTGGACCTGGCGGCGGAGTTCGCCGAGGACCGCACGCAGGACGCGCGACTCGCGCTGGCCGAGGCGCTCGTCAACTGCGGTCGCTGCCACGAGGCGGCGCAGATCTTCCTCGCCGCCGCGGCGCACGCCAAGGGCGAAGACGCGGACACGCTGAGCGGTCGCGCGGCGCTCGAGCTGATGCGCGGCGGCTACATCGTCGACGGGCTCGATCTCGCGCGGCGCGCGTTCCGGCGCCTCGGCATCAAGCTCTCGCGCACGAGCGTGCGCGCCCTGCCATCGATTATATGGGACCGGCTGCGTCTCTGGCGCCGCGGCTATCGCTACGAGCTGCGCGCGGATCAGCAGCTCGGCGCCGAGGTGCTGACGCGCATCGACTGGTGCCTCGGCGTCGGCACGGTCCTGCCGCTGGTCGACACCATCCGCGCCTTCCAGGTGCACAACCAGGGTCTGCGTTGGGCGCTCGATGCCGGCGAGCCGAAGCGACTGGCGCGCGTCCTGGCGATGGAGTCCGGCTATCGCAACGCGCTCAACAGCGGCAGCGACGTCGAGAAGCGGGCCAGCCAGCTGCTGCAGAGCGCCGAGATGCTGGCGGCGAGCACCGGCGATCCGATGGCGCGGGCGGTGGTGGAGATCATGCGCGCCTCGTCGCTGTGGTCGGTCGGCGACTGGCCGCGCTGCGTGGCCGCGGCCTCCGAGGGGGCGCGCACGCTGCGCGAGCACTGCCGCGGCGCCTCGTGGGAGGTCAACTTCGCCATGACCCACATGCTCGACGCGATGGTGTGGCTGGCGGACTTCGAGGCGCACGAGCGCACCTTCCGCGCCGAGCTCGAGGACGCCATCGCGCGCGGCGACCGCTACGCGCAGCTCATGTACGTCGTGCGCGACATGATGATGAACGCGACCGTGCGGGACACGCTCGAGGAGGCGGAGGCGCGCGCCGACGGCGTGATGAGTGCCTTCGGGGACCGCGGCTTCCAGGTCGAGCACCTGGCCGAGCTCTTCGAGCGCAACCACCTGGCGTTGTATCGGCGTCAAGGCGACGTCGGCTACGGGCTCTACCTCGCGGCATGGAAGGGGATCCGCGGCTCGCAGCTGATGCAGCTCAAGCCGTTCCGCATCGAGACGCGCTCGGGTCGCGGTCGTGCCGCATTGCTGCTGGCCTCGACGCTGCCGCGCGGGCGACGGCGGACGAGCCTCGTCCGCGAGGCGGCGACGCTCGGTCGAAAGATCGAGGCCGAGCCGCCCGGACCGCGGAGCCTGGTCTTGAGCTGCCCGCTGGTGGCGGGTGCGGCCTACCTGCAAGGTGACCTCGACGCGGCGGTGGCTCGGCTCGAGCGCGGCGTCGCGGACGCAGCCTCGGCGCACATGTATGCGCACGAACAGGCCTTTCGCTTCGTCCGGGCGCGCCTGCGAGGCGGGCAGCAAGGAAACGACGACACGCGGGCGGCGCTCGCGGCACTAGCATCGAGGGGCGTGCGTCGCCCCGAACGCTACATCGAGGTCCTGGTCACGGGCTTTGGAGAGGTGCTGTGAGAGTCGGCGTGGGCAAGGCGGCGATGGAGTTCCCCGACGGGCTCGGGCACATGGGCTACGGCCCGGTGTCCGGCGCCGGCTACAACGGACCCGACGCCACTGCCTCCCCTGGGCTCTTCGCGCGCGCCATGGTGATCGACCAGGGCGGTTGGAAGACGAGGGTTTTCCTGGGCTTCCTAGACTTGCAGGGCGGCTCGCGGCCGGTGACGCTGAAGGTCGTCCAGGGGCTCGAGCGGCTGCGGTGTGACGAGGTCACGCGCGAGAGCGCCAGGCCGACACCCGCCGACAGGGGGAGGAGCGCTCTCGGGACGGAGGGCCAATCAGCGAAGCCAGCGTATGGTTGATTCCGTCCCACACGCACTCGGCCCCCGGCCACTTCGCCGGCTGTCGGCTCTACGACGTCCTGAACCAGTGGCCGGGCGGCACGCGCGACGACGTCATCGACGTCATCGTGGACGCGTTGCTCGCGGCGTTCGGCCAGGCGCTCGGCAGTCTGGTCGATGCCGAGCTGGTGGTGACCCAGCATGACGCCAGCGACCTCGGCCGCAACCGCAGCATCGAGGCCTTCAAGGCGAACTTCGACCATCGCGGAGGCTGGCCGCCGCCGGGCTTCGCGGCAAGGCAGAATGACCCGAACGACGAGCAGGACGAGAAGACGGCGGTGGACCCGCGCTTCTGGGCGGTGTCGGCGGTCCAGCCCGACAAGACGCTGATCGGCACCTTCGCCGTGATCGGGGTGCACAACGCCTCGGTCGGACGCAAACACAAGTACTACCACCCCGACTGGGCGGGGCTGGCCGCGGATGCGATCGAGAACAACGCCAACCTGAATTGGGCGCGGCGCGACCCGGCCTGCGGCCCGCGGACGGGTTGGGCTGCGGTCGGGCAAGGCCCTGCCGGAGACGTGACGGCCATCCCGGTCGGCAAGGACATGCGGTCGATGGGGCTCGCACTGGCGAACGAGATGCGTGACAAGGTCGTCCCGCGCTGGGTCGACGCGCTGAACGCGCCGGGCACGCCCTCCGACGACATCGAGCTCGGGTTCTATCGCTGGCGTCCGCGTGACGACGGGCTCGTGACCTGGGACGTCGGCACGCCCGTCATCCTCGGCTGCGAAGAGTCGCGCACGCCGTTCATCTTCAACCCCGAGCGCGGCGAGGCGCGCCGCGTCGACGCGGCGATGCGGCTGGCGCAGCGGATCGTCGCGGGTGCCAAGGGCATCATCAACCCGGCGGCGATCGCGAGCGAGGATGATCAGCTGCCGAAGGATCCCGCGCTCGGCCCGGCTCAGCTCGCCATCCGGAAGCTGCTCAAGGTCGAGCCGGGCGACGAGCATCCCGTGCACCTCCTGCGCATCGGCACGCACGTCTTCTTCGGACTGCCCTGCGAAATCACCACCTACGCGTCGTGGAAGCTCGAGCAGGCGCTGCTCGCGCGCTTCTCGTCGGTCGCCAGCGGGGAGGGCGGAGCGGCGCGCAAGCGCGTCACGAGCGCCAGCCCGATCGCCATGGTCAACGACTACATGGGCTATCTCACGACGCGCGCCGAGTACGAGATGCAGAACTACGAGGGCGCGCTCAACCTGTACGGCAAGCGCACGCACGAGGCCATCATCGCGGCCGTGTGCGACACCGTTCACCCGGATGGGACGCTCCAGGTCGACCTTCGCGAGCCGCTCGAGCTCCCCGAGCCACTCGATTTCGACGAGGTCGAGGACCGGCTGAAGCGTGTCGCGGGCCGCCTCTCATGGTCGGCGCGGCAGGCGCTGAAGCAGGTGATGAAGGTGTGGCCATGATCCGCTGGTTGCCGTCGCCGCGCGCGCTCTTCAACAGGGCCATCGACGGCCTCGGGGTGTTCGAGCGGCGCTACACGGTCGAGTTCGAGATCGTCTGCTACCTCGAGATGCCGCTCGCGCTGATTCGCGAATACGAGCTCGCGCCGCCAGGCACCCATCCGTACGCGCTCGATCGGAACACCGGCATCTTCTACGTGACGGCCATGCAGATCACGGATGGCTCGGTCGGGGTCGCGTTCGACGAAATCCTGTGGGGCATCCGACTGCAGCCGGTGCGGCCCAAGCCCTACCTGGTGATGTCGCTGGTCGCCAACGGGATGATGACGTCCGCCCCCGACGCGCAGAGGTTCATGCGCGATGTCGAGCGCTACCGCGTCGCCGGCGATGACGACTCCGGGTTGGAGTTCGGGCCCATCGACAATCCGCTGTGCTTCACGGCGAAGAGCAAGTCCGGGCGGATCTGTGAGCTCGACCTCGGCGGCACGCCGCTGCTCGAGCGCAGCTACGCCCTCCTGCCCGCGACCACCGAGGTCTTCAAGCCGGCCATCGGCGAAGGCAAGCTCCGCCGCTACGAGTTCATTGGCGCGGGTCTCCTGCAGTTCCTGGGACCCCACGACCTGATGGGGAGGGCGGCCTTCAGCTTCGAGCCCCACGAGCTCTTCCAGCTCGCCCATGGCAACCTATTTCAGGACCGACGCAATCGCTCGTTGCGCCCCCACGAGGTCTGGGTGAGCCGACCCGAGACGCCGGGGGTCCAGCTCCTCACCCGCTCGCTCGACTACACGCCGTCCGCCGGGAGACCCTGACGAGCATCACCCTCACCGCGGGCCCGCGAGCGGGCGTGATCACCGTGCGCCGCTCCCTGACGCAGGACCGCCTCACGCTCATCACGCTCAACACCCAGCTCCTGCCGATGCCGACTGTGGTACCGGGCAACCTCAGCCGGCTCATGCCCGCGTGGCTTCTGGAGCGCGCCGACGAGCGCCGCGGGCGGCATCGGGCGGCGCGCCAGGACACCGACCAGGAGCGCCGCGCGGATGGTCTCGCAAGGCTGATCATCGCGCAGCGGCCGGATATCGTATGCCTACAGGAGGTCTTCGATCGGCCTGGCCGGCGCAGGTTGATCCAGTGGCTGAGCCCGTACCTGCCCTTCATCGCCGAGCCGCGCGGAAAGTCGACGACACCCGGCAACAGCGGGCTAATGACGCTCAGCCGCTTCCCTTTCGCGAGCGAGCCTCTGTCCTACGCCTGGAAAGCGAGCGCAGGCACCGATGCTCTCGCGGCCAAGGGGGCGATGATCTGCACCCTCGATCTCGGTAGGTTTCCCAATCTCGCGGACCACTCGCAGCTGGCCCGGCTCGTCGGTCGGTCGCTGAGCCAACCTATGCCGGAGGTTCGCAAGCCGTACCGGGCCGTGATCGCAAACGTCCATCTGCAGGCCGGAAAGCCCAATTCCGACATCCGCCGGGCACAGCTCATCGAGCTACGAGCGGCACTGCGCGCCGCGCTGCACGATGAAGTCGCGCTGGATCGTCCGGATTGCCGTCTCGTGGCGATCGGCGGCGACTGCAACATGGCGGACCCGGAGGGACGCGATTCGCTCCGGGCCGCCTTCGCATCGAGCGTCGCCGACATGGCGCTCGTTCGGGATCCGCATCCTCCCACGACGAACGCGGACGGCCGCATCGACTACTGGCTCCTGCACTCGGCATCCTTCGGCTTCCATCCCGAGAGCATCGACGAAGTCAGTGTGCTCGACACGCGAGGGGCTGGCTGGTCGGACCATGATGGCGTCGTCGCCAGGCTGAACCTCGAGGTCGTCCGCCCGGTGCCATTCCCGAGCGGCGCGGCCAGAGTGCGGCGTCTCAAGCGAGTGACGCCAAGAACGCGGGCCATGATCGCAACTGCGACCGGCGTACCCTTCGCGGCCTTGCTTCCGACGACGAAGATCGAGCACCTGCCGCTAATCGTGATGCCCCACGGCGCGCAGGGCGGAACCAAGTCAGTTGCGGCAGGTACGCTCGCCGATGCGGTCAGGCGAGTCGGTGACGGCATCGAGTTCGGTGGCTCATTCCTGCTCGGCTACGTCGACAATGCCGTCGAGTACCTCGAGCCGACGGAGATCGCGCTCATGGCGAAGGGCAGACCACGAAGCGGTGACGAGGCCGCCGAGGACGCCAAGCGGTTCGTACGCGACGCGACCGTGCAGGGTCCGCGCGCGCCTTTGGCGCGGCGGCTCAAGGCCGTGGGCGGGCATCACGCCATGAGCGATGTCATCGAGGCCGATGCCCTCTATGGGACCCGTCGCGACATGAGGTGGTTCAGGCGGGTCGAATATCGCAGTGACAAAAGCGACATGTGCCGCTTCGCGGGGGGCGCTCGCATCGACGACCTCAATCACGCGCTCGGTGCCCACGACCCCCACGTCGCCCGTGGCGCGCTCAAGAACCAGCCGGGCTACGGCGGGCTCACATTCGTCGGAACGATGTCGGTCGGGGGCCACGGCGCTGGCGCCGCGTTTGGCCCACTGGCCGAGCACGTGCGGGCGTTGCGCGTCCACGGGTTCGACGCCAACGGCGAGTGCACCGACCGTCGGCTCGCATGGCCGGACACCCCGCTGCCCCCGGACGTCAAGCTCGCCTCCGACAACTCGCCCGACCTTATGAAGGCGGCTTTGGTCGGACTCGGCCTTGTCGGCATCATCACCGAGGTGATCATCGACGTGCAACCGGACGGCTTCCGCATCGCCGAGGTGCGCGAGCGAGACAAGTGGCGTTCGCTGCGCCATCGGCTCGATGACCTCGTGCGATGGTGCATGGGCTCGGACAAGTCGTCGAAGCCTCCCGTTCCCGACGGCGTGCCTCACAGCTTCGAACTGTGGATCAACCCCTACGACCTCGACGACGTGGTGATCGGGAAGCGCTGGACCACGCAGGAGCCGGTTTCGGGAAAGCGGCAGCGGGTCTTGCGCGACACGGCGACTGTCTTTGCCAGCGAGCGACTCCTCGAGCGGTGGAAGCGGACCGGCCGGCTTCGCCTCGACGAGGCGCGCGAGGCCCAACGGACCGCGCTGGCGGCGGTCGTCCGCCCCGAGCCCGTCGTCATGTCGGCGGCCGAGGGGCTGAGCTTCGGAGCACCCAACACCACCGACCCGATCGCGCTCTCGGTCGCGGTGCGGTGGGGCACGCTCGCGGGCGCGATCGAGCGCATTCACCAACTGGCCGTGCAGATGGCCGAGGACGACGCCGCCACGCCCTACGGACGCATTCTCGCGAGCCCCATCGGAGTTCGGGCCGTGCGCGCTTGCGCGAACGATCGACGGCCCTTCCTTTCGCCCCAGTTCGAGCAACCGGACCAGCTGGAGCGTGTCACGGACGGCATCACGGCGATGATCGAGCTGCCCACCATGCGCGCCTTCATCGGGGCCGAGGAGACGCTCACGCGCCTCTGCCGCACGCTGGTCCAGGACTTCGCGGCGCGCCCGCACTGGGGGCAGTTCCTGCCGGAGTCGCTCCCGAAAGCGAATCAGATGTCGTACCGGTCCGCCGACGTCGACGGGTTCATCAAGGCCCGCAAGGACCTCGACCCGCAGCAGGTCTTCAGCAACGCGTTCTCGGCCCGCTTCGGGCTCGACTTCTAGGATGCCATGGGGCGCCTGACCGGCCGGAACACCATCGTCCTGTTCATCCAGGTGCGTGGACTCGCGCTCGTGCTCGAGCATCTCTTCCAAGATGTGCGCGGCGACCATCTTCGGAACCCGCGCGTCGAGGTCTCTCCGAGCGCCCGGCCCGGCGGTCCACCCGAGGTCCTGATCCGCATCGAGGTCGAGCTGTTCGGGCGTTTCCGCCAGGTGGTGGCGAGCGTCGTCCCGGTGGCCACCGTCAAGGACGGGCGCCTCACGCTCGGCATGACGCTCGGTCGCGTCGACGTGCTCTCCTTCGAAGGGGAGACGCTTGGAGACGAGCTCGTCGAACTGGCCGTCGAGATCCTCGCTGGCGCCACCTACGCAATGGCTGCGACGAAGACCGCCAGCGTGGCTCTCGAGCCACTGAACGATGTCGTCGGCCGTGGCGCGCGCGCATGGTTCGCCGCGATCGAGGCGCTGCCCGCAGCGACCGACCCGGCCTCGTCGTCACCCGCCATCGCCATCCTGCTGCGGGCCGACGAGGCGCCCGCGCCGCTCGGGTTCGCGAGCCCCTTGCCTGACGCGCGCGAGCTCGCCTTGGCCGTCGACGGCCAGTTCATCGAAGCGGCGCTCGGTCATGTCGCTCGTGACGCATCGCTACCGCTGGGGCTCGAGGTCGAGCGGTTGGCGTTCGAGATGGATCACGGCACCATCGCCGTCTCCGGCTTGCTGATCCGGCGCTACGGCAGCTGGCGTTGGGGGGCCACCGAGGTGGCGATTGGCGGGCGCATCGGACTGCTCTTCGATCGCGCGCGCATGGACGCGACCCTCGACACGAGCCGGCTCGAGACCTCGCTCCGCCCCGGCCTCGCGTGGGCGGTCGGCCTGGCCGCGCCGGTGCTGACTCTCATCGTCGCACGCATGGTCCACTCGGCGGTCCGGAGTCTTGTCACAGGCGGACTCGCGGCGGCGGCAGACCGCAAGATCGACGACATCGAGGCGATGCTCCGCGACCGGGTATTGCCCGTGTTCTCCGAGGTTGCCAAAGGCCTCGCGCTGAGCTTGTACAACGCCGCCATCGTCCGCGATGAGCTGTGGCTCGAAGCAGACGTGGCGCCGAAAGCGTGACCTCGGCGCGGCATCCGGAAACGCGAAAGCCCAGGGGGTGCCTGGGCTTTGGTCTGGTGGGCGATGCAGGATTTGAACCTGCGACTTCATCCGTGTGAAGGATGCACTCTACCGCTGAGTTAATCGCCCCCAGCGAGGGCACCGCATCTAGCTAACGCGTCGCGCGCTGTCAAGAGGAGCGTCGTCGGTCGCGCTCGGGCTCGCGTCGGCCGAGGCTGCCGCGGCCGCTCGGGCGCGGCCCCGGCCGAGCTCGAGGCTCACCGTCGCGGCGGCGGTCAGCACCACCAGCGCGCCGACCACGGCCAGCGGCTCGACCGCCTCGTCGAAGAAGAGCGCGCCGAAGGCGAAGGCGTAGACCACCTGCAGGTAGCCCACCGCGGCCACGCGCCCGGCCGGCTCGCGGTGGAGCGCGCGCGTCATCAGCACCTGGGCTATCTGCACCGTGACGCCGATGCCCAGCAGCACGAGCAGCAGGATCGGCGTCGGCCACACCGGCTCGACGAAGAGCGTCGGCAGGCTCGCCGGCGTCGCCACCAGCGCGAACCAGAAGACCACCACCAGCGGATGGTCCGAGCGCCGGAGCGCCCGCACCGTCACGTAGGCGCAGGCCGACAGCAGCGCCGCCAGGAGCGCCAGCGCCACGCCCAGCGGATCGAGGTGCGCGGCGTCGCCGAAGAGCGTCCGCGGATCGGCCGCCAGCACCACGCCGGTCAGCGCCAGCGCGCAGCCGATCCACACGCGCAGGCCGGCCTTCTCGCGGAGGAAGATGGCCGCCGCCACCGCCGTCCAGATGGGCTGCGTCTGGAGGATGACGGTGGCGTGCGCGATGGGCAGCCGACCCAGCGCCTGGAAGGTGCAGTACAGGGCCGAGAAGCCGATGGCCCCGCGCAGCGCCAGGAGCCGCGGCCGCCGCCCGAGCCACGACAGGCCGGCGCGCCGGATGAGGAGATACGACAGCGCGAGCCCGATGGCCGAGCGCGCGAAGATGGCGTAGCCCACCGGCAGGTGCCGCTCGGCCAGCTTCACCAGCGCGCCCATCACCGCGAAGAGCAAGGACGCCAGCGCCATGTCGCGGAGCCCGGGCGGGATGAGGGCGGGGCGCGGGCCGGTCGTCTCGGGACGCGAGGTCACGCGCGCACCATCGGCCGCCGGCCCCGCCTTTTCAAGGACGGCGCACGGCGCGCGCAACCGGGGCAGCCGGCGGCTGGAAGAGATTGGCAGCGTGCGCGGCCTCGTCTACGGTCGGCGCATGACGACCTCCGACGCCGTCCTCTACGAGCCCGCCAGCGCCGAGCGCCCGGTGGGCATCCTGCGCCTCAACCGGCCCGACCAGCGCAACAGCATGACCGCCGAGCTCCTCGACGCCTTCGCCGTGCGCGTGGTCGAGGCCCGGAAGGACGCCGCCGCGCGCGCCGTCGTGGTCACCGGCTCGGGCGCCTGCTTCTCGGCCCGGCGCCGATCTGCGCGCGCAGATCCAGCGGAAGGGCGACGGCCCGACGCGCATGCCGCACGAGGCGAGCTTCGCCATGTACACTCGTTCCTGTCGCTCCTCGACGTCGAGGTGCCGGTCGTCGGCGCGCTCAACGGGCACGCGGTGGGCGGCGGCTTCGGCCTGGCGCTGCTCTGCGACATCCGCATCGGCGCCACGCGCGTCGGCGAGAGCGACGCCCGCTACGGCGCCAACTTCGCGCGCCTCGGCCTGCACTCCGGGCTCGGCATCTCCTACGTGCTGCCGCGCCTCGTCGGCGCCTCGCGCGCGGCCGAGCTGCTCTTCACCGGCAAGCTCGTGTCGGGCAGCGACGCCGCCGCCATGGGCATCCTGTCGCGCGCCGTCCCCGCCGACGAGGTCCTGCCGGCCGCGCTGGCGCTCGCCACCGACATCGCCCGCGCCGCGCCCATCGCCGTCCGCATGATGAAGGCCAGCCTGCGCCAGGGCCTCGGCTGGGACGTGCGCCAGGCCGCCTGGAACGAGGCCTACGCCCAGTCGGCGACCATCGCGACCCATGACTTCCAGGAGGGCATGGCCGCGCTCCTCGGCAAGCGCGAGCCGGTCTTCGAGGGGCGCTGAGGCGAGGTCGCGCTCAGGCCTCGGCCAGCGGTCGCGCGCGCGACAGCCCGAGCGTCAGCAGCGGCAGCACCAGCGCGATGGCGGTCGAGACGACCTCGAGCAGCGTCTCCATCCCGCCCGGCTCGTCCTCGATGGCGCCCGGCTCGACGCTCACCTTGAAGACCGTCAGCGTCAGCACCACCGCCAGCGTCGCGGCCGCGGCATACACCAGCGCCGCCCGCCGATAGCGCGCGGGCCTGCCGACCAGCTCGAGGCCGACCCACAGCTGGACGCCGATGACGGCCAGCGACACCAGCGCGTGCAGCGGCCCGCCGGGCGCGCCGATGCTGGGCATGAGCCCGAGCTGGCTCAGCCCGACGATGCTCGCCACCCACTGCGCCGCGCCGAAGACCGCGAGCCACACGTGGAGGTAGCCGAGCGCGGTCAGGCCGCGATCGACCGCCGGCCGGAACGGGCGCTCCGCGTCGCCGTCGTCCCAGAACGGCACCGTGTCCTGCACGAAGGCGTTCAGCACGGCGGGCCAGGCCATGAGCGCCATCGACACCACCACCGCGATGAACATGACGTTCATCGGCGCCTTGCGCAGCGCCATGCGGAACTCGTCCATGGCGAACATGGCGCCGAGCGCGACCAGGACCGTCAGGAACGCCAGCCAGAGGTAGGCCTGCGAGGCGCGCTTGAAGGTCGGGAAGTCCATCTTGCCGCGGAGCGCCGCGAGCCCCCAGCCGACGTGCAGGCTGCTCCGCAGCGTGAAGAGGCCGAGCGTCACGAACCACATGATGGTGCTGGTCGAGATGGGCACGCCGGCCACGATGAGGTAGCCGGCGACGCCCAGGTCGACGACCAGGAACAGCGAGCCGAAGACCACCATGAGCACACCCGCCGCACCGACGCTGCGGTCGCCCGGCACGAGGCCGAGGTCGAACGTGTCGGCGGTCTCGAAGATGCGCTTCAGCGAGCGGCGGTGCGCCAGCAGCCAGAGCGCCACCGGCCAGCTCATGAGCAGCGCGCCGAGCCCGAGCAAGAGCGGCAGGACGAAGCCGCCGTCGAACCAGGCGAAGATGGCGACGACCAGGACGACGAGCGTGTGGATGGCGCTGACGACCAGGTAGCGCGTGACGGCGGCGCCGAGGATGGGCAGGCGCTTCGTGGCCGCGCGCCCGGCCGCCACGTGGTAGCCCGAGCGCACGAGGCCGGCCACGAACACGGCGAAGGCCGGCACCAGCGCGCCGGCCGGGCCGCCGAAGGTGCGGCCGGCGACGAAGATGCTGATGCCGACGACGACCCCGAAGGCGGCGGCCGCGAGCGTCACCACGCCGAGCGCGGCCATGCCGCCGTCGACCGGCAGGCGGCGGTTGGTCGCGGCCGTCGGTGGCGGCGGCAGGGCGCCCGGGAGCGGCGTCAGGTCTCGGTCGAGCGCCATGGCCGCGATGTTCACACGGTCTCGTCGCCCGCGAAAGGGCGTTGTGATATGCGGCGTCCGGGGTACACACATGACGGACACCGCGGAAAACCAGGGGCTGCTCGGCAAGGTCGTGGCCGGCCGCTACGAGATCATCTCGGTGCTCGGATCGGGCGGCATGGGCGTCGTCTTCAAGGCGCGCCAGATCGCCATGAACCGCATGGTGGCGGTGAAGCTCCTGCACACGCACTTCTCGTCGAACCGGCACGCCGTCGGGCGCTTCGAGCGCGAGATGCAGGCGACGGCCAAGATCGAGCACCAGAACACCATCCGCGTCTACGACTACGGCCAGACCGAGGCCGGCCAGCTGTTCCTGGCGATGCGAGCTCCTCGGCGGGCGCACGCTGGCCAAGGCGCTCTCCGACGACGAGCGGCCGATGCCGCTCGAGCGGCTCCTGAAGATCGCCGTGCAGATCGCCAAGGCGCTGACCGCGGCGCACGCCGAGGGCGTCGTCCACCGCGATCTGAAGCCCGAGAACGTGATGCTGCTCGACGTCTACGGCGAGCGCGACTTCGTCAAGGTGCTTGACTTCGGCATCGCGCGCTTCGTCGAGAACGACGACGACTCGCAGCGCCTCACCGCCGAGGGCGCGGTGGTCGGCACGCCCGCCTACATGTCGCCCGAGCAGGCCACCGGCGCGGCTCCCGACTTCCGGACCGACCTCTACCGTTCGGTGTCATGCTCTTCGAGATGGCCACCGGCGCCGTGCCGTTCGTGGCCCCGACCACCGTGAGCCTCATGGTGAAGCACGTGCAGGAGCTGCCGCCGAGGCCGTCGGACCTCGTGCCGGGCCACCTGCCGGTCGAGCTCGAGCAGCTCATCATGCAGTGCCTCGAGAAGGAGCCGAAGAACCGGCCGGGCACCGCCGAGGAGGTCGTGCGGCGCCTCGAGGCGTGCATGCCGCATCGCCAGCCGGGCGCGCTGGCGGCCGAGACGCGGAAGACGCCGGCCTCCGAGCAGGACGCTCGGCGCGCGCGCCGGGCGGCGGCCGCGGGCGGGGGCGCCAAGGCCAAGAGCAAGCTGCCGCTCATCATCGTGCTGGTGCTGCTGCTGGCCGGTGGCGGCGTGGCCGCGGCGCTGCTCCTCGGCGGCTCGTCGGGGCCGGGCCCGGTCACCGCGGCCGACGCGGGCGGCGGCGCCAGCGACGCGGCGGTGGCCAGCGCGCCGATGCCGGCGCGTCGAGCGACGCGGTCGCGAGCGCGGGCGACGCCGGCGCCGCCGACGCCGGTGCGGCGGCCGAGGTCGCGGTCGCCGAGGCCGACGCGGCGGAGCTCCGGACGCCGCGACCGGCGACGCGACGGGTGTCGCGCTGGCCGACGACGCGGGCGCGGGCGCCGACGCCGCGCTGGACGCCGTGGCCGCCGCGGACGCCGTCGACGACGCCGTGCTCGCGGCCGCCGACGTCGAGCCCGACGTGGCGCCGCCCGATCCGCGCCTCCAGCTGGCGGTGGTGTTCCTCGACGCCGGCGAGCCCGACGCGCCCGAGTCCTGCAAGACGCGCGGCCCCGACGGGACGCTCGAGGTGCTGGTCAAGGCCGGGCGGCTCCTGGCCGGCGGCAAGCCGACCGAGCTGCGGCCGGGCGACCAGGAGGCCTTCGACCTCCTGAAGGAGCACGCCGACCTCATCGCCAATTCGCCGGAGGGTCAGGTGTTCCTCGCGCGCGCGACGCTGCGCGCGGTGCAGACCCCGGGCGAGGCGCTGGCGGCCGCGCAGAAGGCGGTCGAGCTGTGCGACTGGGGCCTCGCCCACAACGTGCTCGGCAACGTCTACCAGGCCAAGGGCGACATGGTGAAGGCCAAGCAGAGCTACCTCCGCGCCAAGGATCGCGAGCCCGACTACCTGGCGCCGCTCATGAACGCGGTGCTCATCGAGCTCGGCGACAAGCACGCCAAGGAGGCCGCCGCGCTCCTCGACGACATCCTGCGCCGGAAGCCCGATCTGGCGCCGGCCCGCCTCCTGCGCGGCCAGGCCCTGCTGCTGTCGGGGGACGCCGCCGCCGCGGTGGTCGACCTCGAGGTCGCCACCGAGCGCGCGCCGCGCGAGGCCAACGGCTTCATGCTGCTCGGCCAGGCGCGCACCAAGACCGGCGACCTCGACGGCGCCAAGGCCGCCTTCTGCAAGGCCAAGGAGCTCGGGCACCCGGCCGCCGCCGCGAAGTGCCCCTGATCCCCCGCGTTTACTCCGGGCGTGTGCTCGGTCCATAGTCCAGGAATGCTCTCGAGCACTTCGCGTTCAAAGGCCGCCATGAAAGTCGCACGCTTCGTCCCCAGGTCGCTCGCCGCTCTCCTCGCCGTCGCCAGCGCTGTCGTCGCGACGGCCGCGCTCGCCGGGCCGTCTCGCGCGGCGCCGACGCCCGAGAAGGCGAAGCCGACCATCGCCATCCTCTACATGGACTACACCGGCAAGGACGAGTCGCTGGCGGTCCTGAAGAAGGGCATCGCGCAGATGCTCATCAGCGATCTGTCGTCGGTCTCGACGGTGCAGATCGTCGAGCGCGATCGCCTGCAGGACATCATGGACGAGCTCCAGCTCGGCACCACGGCCAAGATCGATCCGGCCACGGCCAACAAGCTCGGCAAGCTGCTCGGCGCCAAGTACATGGTGCTCGGCGGCTTCTTCGATCTGCTCGGCACGCTGCGCGTCGACGCGCGCCTGGTCGAGGTCGAGACCGGCAAGGTCATCCGCTCGGTGGGCGCCCAGGGCAAGCAGGACTCCTTCCTCGACATCGAGCAGAAGCTGGTCGGCGACCTCACCTCGGTCCTCACCTCGAACGACATCGACGCGCCGCCGCCCGCGGCCGACCCGGTCCGCCCGCCCGCGCACCCGCACCCGAAGGGCCTGAAGACCAAGACCGCCGTGCGCTACGGCAAGGCCCTCGACTTCATGGACAAGGGCAAGAAGGAAGAGGCCAAGCAGGAGCTCCAGGCGGTCGTCGCCGAGCAGCCCGACTTCGCGCTCGCCAGCGCCGATCTCCAGCAGCTGATGCAGTGACGCGCCGCTGGGCGAGCCGGCTTCGCTCCGACTCCCGAGCTGTGGTATCCGCCATGCGATGGACGTGACGCCCTCGGATGCGCCTTCGGATGCGGCTACGGCCGCAGACGCCTCGGCCTTCCCGAACGTCACGACGGTCGAGCATCTCGGAAAGACGCTTTACTTTCTCGGCACGGCCCACGTGTCGAAGGCCAGCGTCGACGAGGTGCGCCAGGCCATCCACGCGCTGCGCCCGGACACGGTGTGCGTCGAGCTGTGCGCCGCCCGCTTCGCGGCGCTGAGCGACGTCGAGCGCTGGAAGCGCCTCGACATCTTCAAGGTCTTCAAGGAGGGGAAGACGCTCTTCCTCCTGGCCAACCTCGCGGTCGGCGCCTACCAGCGCCGCCTCGGCCAGGAGCTCGGCGTCATGCCCGGCGCCGAGCTCCTGGCGGCGGTCGAGGCCGGTCGCGCCATCGGCGCCGAGATCATCCTGGCCGACCGCGACGTGCACATCACCCTCAAGCGCACCTGGGCGAACCTCGGCTTCTGGAAGAAGAACAAGCTCTTCGCCGCCATCATCGCGTCGCTCTTCGAGGGCCGGAAGGCGGCCGCCGACGCCGACGACGCGCTGGCGCTCGACGCCGAGGCCATCGAGAAGCTCAAGGAGAAGGGCCACCTGAGCGAGATGATGGCCGAGCTCGCGCGCGTGATGCCCGAGGTGAAGGAGCCGCTCATCGACGAGCGCGACCGCTACCTCGTGTCGAAGTCGCGCGAGGCGCCCGGGCGGAAGGTGCTCGCGGTGGTCGGCGCCGGCCACGTGAAGGGCATGGTCGCGAACCTCCACACGCCGGTCGATCGGCTGGCTCTGGAGGCGCTGCCGAAGCCGGCGTGGTGGCGCGGCGTGCTCAAGTGGGTGGTGCCGGCCATCCTGGTCGCGACCTTCTTCATCGGCCTCCGCAACACCGAGGGGAAGGCGCTCGACGAGCTCTTGCTCGCCTGGATCCTGCCGACGTCGCTGGCGTCGGGGCTCGGCGCGCTGCTCGTCGGCGGCAAGCCGCTCTCGATCCTGTCGGCGCTCCTGTGCTCGCCCATCACCACCATCCACCCGCTCATCGCCTCGCCGATGATCGTCGGACCGGTCGAAGCGTGGGTCAGGAAGCCGACCGTCGAGGACTGCGAGAACATCCATCGCGACGTGCAGACGTTCCGCGGCTTCTTCCGGAACCCCTTCACGCGCACCTTGATCGTGGCGCTGGCGGCGGGCCTCGGCAGCGCCATCGGCGCCTGGATCGGCCTGTCGTGGGTCATCTCGATCGTCGCGCGCTGAGGCCCCGGGCGAAGCCGGGTGCCATCTATAGATTCACGCCGAGGCCGATCGACACGGCCAGCCGATCGCTGACATCGAGCTCGCCGTCGAGGCCGGCCGACCACACCGAGCCCTTCGACGCGTGGCCGAGGTAGCGCTCCCACTTGGTGTCGAGGAAGGCCCAGAAGCGACCGCCGAGCCCGACCTCGGCGCCGCCGCCCAAGCGGAAGCCGAGCCGCACGTCGTCGCTGGCGGTGGTGCCCGGGACGGCCTGGCGAGCCAGCGAGACGTCGACGCACAGGCCGGCCAGCGCGCGCACGCGCACGCCCCAGCCGAGCTCGAACGGAACGTACAGGTGGAAGCCGATGGGGATGTCGAAGGCCTTGGCGCCGGCGCCCTCGGTCGAGAGGAAGTCGCTCGTCAGGTCGAGGCCGAAGTGCTCGAGCGGCTCCCAGCGGATGCGCGTGGCCAGGCCCTCCGAGGTGTACACCGAGCTGACCCAGCGGCCGTAGCCGAGGCTCGCGCCGAGGTCGTCCCAGAAGGACGGGCCGTCGGGCGAGGGCGAGGGCGCGGCGAGCGCGGGCATGGAAGACGCGAGCGCGACCGCCGTGACGGCGGCCGAGGACAGGAACGACGGCATGATGACCTCCGGCTCGTCGAACACCGTGCTCGCCCGGAGGTGTCACCGCTCCGGCGTCGAATTTCCATCCGTCGCCGCCGCGCCATGCCGACCCGCACCGGCCGCGAAGCGCGCCGCGCCCGCCGCGCTCTCGCCCGACGCCAACGTCGCCATCCCCAACGCCAGCTCGCGCTCCAGCGCCGCCTCGAAGGGCAGGTCGAGCGACTCGTACGCCGACTGCCGATCCGAGCGCAGGCAGCGCTGGGGCAGGGCGGCGAGCGCGCGCGCCAGCGCCTCGGCCTCGGCGCGCGCGGACCCGTCGGCCACCACGCGCGTCGCGAGGCCCATCGCCAGCGCCTCCTCGGCCCCCACCGCGCGCCCCGTGAGCATGAGGTCCATGGCTCGCCCGAGGCCGACCACCTGCGGCAGCCGCACCGTGCCGCCGTCGATGAGCGGCACGCCCCAGCGGCGGCAGAAGACGCCCATCACCGCCGAGCGCTCGACCACGCGCAGGTCGCACCACAGCGCCAGCTCGAGCCCGCCGGCCACGGCGTGCCCGGCGATGGCGGCGATGACCGGCTTCGACAGGCGCATGCGCGTCGGCCCCATCGGCCCCGGCCCGGGCCAGGCCACGCGGTTCATGCGCGCCGGGTCGCCGCTCGTCGCCGCCAAGGCTGGCGAAGCCGCGACTGCGGCCACGGCGGTCAGATCGGCGCCGGCGCAGAAGGTCCCGCCCGCGCCCCACAAGACCGCCACGCGCGCGTCGCCGTGCTGCTCGTCGGCCGCCTCGAAGGCCTCGAAGGCGGCCGTCAGGGCCTCGGCGGTGGGGCGGTCGACGGCGTTCTTCCGGGCCGGCCGGTCGAGGACGATCGTCCACACCGGGCCGTCCCGCTCGATGCGCACCGCGTCGGTCATGAGGCCTCCTGAGGGCGAACCCCCGCTCGGGCATTGAAGGTCGGGGCGCCCGGTGCGACAAGACCACACCATGGACTTCGATCGCGAGCCCGAGCTCGAACAACTCTGCCTCCGCTACCGCGCCTTCGTCGACGAGCACGTGCTGCCGCTCGAAGGCCGCTTCCTGCTCGAGGGCTTCGCCGCCGTCGCGCGCGACCTCGAAGCCGTGCGCCAGAAGGCGAAGGACGCGGGCCTCTTCGGGCCGCAGCTGCCGAAGGAGCTCGGCGGCCTCGGCCTCGGCCACGCCGCCATCGGCGAGATCTCGTCGGTGCTCGGGCGCACGCCGCTCGGCCACTACACGATGCACCTCCAGGCGCCCGACGTCTCCAACATGGAGCTCCTCCACCGCTGGGGCAGCGCGGCCCAGAAGGCGCAGTGGCTCGAGCCGCTGGCGCACGGGCGCATCCGCAGCTGCTTCTCGATGACCGAGCCCGAGCACGCCGGCTCGAACCCCGTGCTCATGTCGACGACCGCCACCACGGTCTCGACCGTGGCCGGCGACGGCTGGCGCATCGACGGCCGCAAGTGGTTCACCAGCGCGGCCGACGGCGCCGCCTTCGCCGTGGTCATGGCGGTCAGCGACCCGAGCGCGCCGCCGTACCAGCGCGCGACCTTCTTCCTGGTGCCGACCGACGCGCCCGGCTTCACGATCGTCAGGAACCTGCCGGTCATGGGCGAAGCCCACGCCGTCGGCCAGGCCGGCTGGGCCTCGCACGCCGAGGTCGTCTACGACGGCGTCATCGTCGCCGACGACCAGCGCCTGGGCGAGGTCGGCAGCGGCTTCGCCATGGCCCAGGAGCGCCTCGGCCCGGGCCGCATCCACCACGCCATGCGCTGGATCGGCATCGCCGAGCGCTGCCTCGAGCTCATGGTGCAGCGCGCCGCGACGCGCGTGCTCGGGCCGGGCATGGTGCTCGGCCACAAGGACACCGTGCAGGGCTGGATCGCCGACAGCCACGCCGAGCTCGAGGCCGCGCGCCTCATGGTGCGGCGCACCGCCTGGCTCATGGAGCGCCACGGCCAGAAGGCGGCCAAGGTCGAGGTCTCGGCCATCAAGTTCTTCGTCGCCAACATGCTCGACCGCGTGATGGACCGCGCGCTGCAGGTGCACGGCGCGCTCGGCATGACCGACCTCACGCCCATCGCCTTCTGGTTCCGCCACGAGCGCGCGGCCCGCATCTACGACGGCCCCGACGAGGTCCACAAGGGCGTCGTGGCGCGCCTGCTCCTCGAGAAGGCGGGCATGCCCAAGCCCGGCGCGCGCTCATGAGCGCGGGCGCGAACGCCGGAGCGACGCCGGGCATCGACGGCACGGCGACCGTCCGAGACGGCGAGGCGCTCGACCTCGCAGCGCTCGAGCGCTGGCTCGCGACGGCGCACCCCGAGCTCGCGTCCGGACCGCTCACGCTGGCCCAGTTCCCGAAGGGCCACTCGAACCTGACCTACCTCCTGACGCTCGGCGCCCACGGCGACACCCCGGCGAGGGATGTCGTGCTGCGCCGTCCGCCGTTCGGCTCGAAGGTGCGCTCGGCCCACGACATGGGCCGCGAGCACCGCCTCCTGTCGGGGCTCTGGCCGGTCTACCCCAAGGCGCCGCGGCCGCTCGCCTACTGCGACGACCCCGCCGTCCTCGGCGCGCCCTTCTATCTGATGGAGCGCATCGTCGGCATCATCCCGCGGCGGACGCTGCCGCGCGGGATCGAGGTCGATCATCGACGCCTGTCGCTGGCGCTGGTCGACGAGCTCGCGCGCCTCCACGCCGTCGACGCCACGCGCCCCGGCATCGTCGAGCTCTATAAAGGCCCGGGCTTCGCCGCGCGCCAGGTCACCGGCTGGGCCGAGCGCTGGCAGAACGCCAAGACCCAGGACGTGCCCGCCGTCGACGACGTCATCGCCGAGCTCGTGCGCGACATCCCGGCCGACCAGGGCCAGGTCATCGTCCACAACGACTTCAAGTACGACAACCTCGTCCTCGACCCGGCCGACCCGACGCGCATCATCGGCGTCCTCGACTGGGAGATGGCGACGGTCGGCTGTCCGCTCATGGACCTCGGCTCGGCGCTCGCCTACTGGGTCGAGGCGACCGACCCGCAGACCATCCGCATGTTCGCCTTCGGCCCGACCGACGCGCCCGGCGCCATCACGCGCCAGGAGCTCGCCGACGCCTACGCCGAGCGCACCGGCCGCGCCGTGACGCGCCCGCTCTTCTACTTCGCCTTCGGCCTCTTCAAGCTCGCGGTGGTGGCGCAGCAGATCTACAAGCGCTTCGTCGAGGGCCACACCAACGACCCGCGCTTCGCGAGCTTCGGCCACGCCGTGGCGGCGCTCGGCGCGCTGGCCCGCACCGCGCTCGAGCGCCAGCGCCTGAGCCAGCTCGGATGACCTCGGCCCCAACCCCGTCGACCCCGGCGACGGCCGACCGACCGAACGTGCACGGCCTCCGGCCCGACGCGCTGGCAGCCCACCTCGTCGCGCGCGGCGCGCCCTGCACGGCCGGTCACGCGCGCAGCCTCCTGGCCAGCGCGCTGGCCTTCCACCCGGCCGCGCGCCCCAAGCGCAGCGCCGTGCCGCGCGCCGTGCGCCTCGCCTTCGACGAGCACGTCGACCACCGCGGCCTGGACGTCGTCGAGCGCGTCACCGACCCGGCCGACGGCTTCGTCAAGTACCTTTTGCGTTCACCCGACGGCGCGCTGTCCGAGGCTGTGCGCATCCCGCTCGAGAAGCCGGGCATGTACACCGTGTGCCTGTCGAGCCAGGTCGGCTGCGCCATGGGCTGCACCTTCTGCGCGACCGGTCGCCTCGGCCTCACGCGCCACCTCGCGGCCTGGGAGATCGTGGCCGCCTGGAAGGCCGTCCGCGACGAGCTGCCGGCCGACGGCTCGGCGCGCGTCACCGGCGTGGTCTTCATGGGGCAGGGCGAGCCGCTCCACAACTACGACGAGGTCCTCGCCGCCGCGGGCATCCTGAGCGACCCGTCGGGCGGCCGCATCAAGGCCGAGTCGATCTCCATCTCGACCGTCGGCGTGGTGCCGGCCATGCTGCGCTACGCCGCCGAGGGCCACCGCTACCGCCTCATCGTGTCGCTGACGTCCGCCGTCGAGGCGCGCCGCGCGCGCTACCTGCCGGTCACGCGCCGCTGGGGCCTGGGCGAGCTGGCCGCCGCCATCCGCACGCTCTTCGCCGCCCACGGCGAGCGCGTCACCGTCGCCTGGGTCGTGATGGCCGGCGTCAACACCGGCCAGGACGAGGTCGACGCCCTGCGCGCGCTGCTCGGCGACCTGCCGCTGCGCGTGAACCTCATCGACGTCAACGACGCGACCGGCGCTCACCAGCGCGCCGACCCGGCCGAGCTCGACGCCTTCCGCGATCGGCTGCGCGCGCTCGGCGTGCCGGTCGTCCGCCGCTACTCCGGCGGTCGCGAGCGCGACGCGGCGTGCGGCATGCTCGCCGCCACGCGGCACGCCGAAGACCTCGCCACCCCGGTCGCTAGCGCCTGACGGGGGCGGCCGCGCCGCCGCGCGTCGGCATGCCGCGCGACGACGCCGGCTCGGGCACGCCCTTCACCATGATGTCGTCGCGCCCGAAGTAGCGCAGCACGGCGTTGATGACGCGGGCGTCGTCGAAGAGGCCGTCCTCGGACTCGAGGTCGTTGCCGGTCGCGTCGTTCTGGATGACGAAGTAGCGCACGGCGGCCTGGATGATGCGCAGGTTGTCCTCGCCGGTGGTCTCGTTGATGCGGCCGAGCAGGATGCCCAGCGAGTCGGCGATGGCGTTGCCGATCTTGATGTTGGCCTTGCCATGCTTGCGCGCGGCCTCGGCGATGACGCGCCGATAGGACTCGACGACGGCCTTCAACGCCGGCACCGGGATGAGATCCTCCTGGAGCAGGCGCATGAGCATCTGCTTCGAGGACTCTGGGACACCGGGCATCTGGAGGATTTGCGACATGACTCAACGGTTCCGAGCGAGGTTTGGTCCGTGAAGGGCTCTGGTCGTCCGGCGCGTCGGCGCATGGGCACGTCGCGCTGTGTCCGGGAGCGCGCGCAAGCTCTGCGCGCCCATCGGACCTCGGGACGACCCCGCCTGTCCTCGACCCTAATGCGAAACACGTACTTTCATCAAGGGCTGGGCGTCAGCTCCCTGACGTTGTGCGCATCAGGCAGGTTCGGTCACCGCGCGCCCGCCCGGCGCCACGTCGAGCCGCACGGTCACGAGCGGGCCGTGGTCGTCGTGATGAGGGTCGCCCTTGGCCCCGGCGCGCAGGAACGCGAAGCCGAGCGCGCGCGGTCCGATGCTCCAGACGCCGACGTCGAGGGCGTCGCCGAGCACCGCCTCGCGCTGATAGAACCAGCCCGCGCGCACGCCCCAGCCGCGCGGGTGCTGGCAGCGTACCGGCGCCCCGGGCGCCGCCCCGCCGGCGGTCGGGCCGAGGTCGCCGGCCATGGCGCCGAGGTGGCGCGCGTCCTCGCAGTAGAGGAGCCAGGTCGCCGCGTTGACGTGCGAGAACACGTCGAGGTCGCGCGGCGGCACGATCAGGCGGTGCACATGCTCGAAGCGCCGCTCGACGATGACCGGGTCGTTGGGCGCGGGCGGCCCGGTGCGCACGCCGAGCGGCGCGAACACCGTCTCGTGCGGCGCGGTGAAGGACGTGGCGTGGGTGTCGGGGCGCGCGACCACCTGCGGGTCGGGCAGCGGCGCGTGGTCGTCGAGCTCGGGCGGGTGGGGCTCGAGCGGCAGCGCGGCGAGCTGCCCGTCGGCGAACTCGCGGAACGCATCGGGCAGCCGCACCATCTTGCGCGTCGGCCCGAGCCAGACGCCGGTGACGCGCGCGCGCGCCACCAGCGCGCCGTCGGTCGTGCGCGTGCACTCGTGCAGCACGGCGGCGGTCGAGCGGCCGATCGACTCGAAGCGCGTGGTCATGCGCAGCGGCACGCTCTGCCCCACGCGGCGCAGCAGCTCGACCACCTGCGTCCGCACCACGAAGAAGTGGCCGGCGTGGATGAGGTCGACCAGGCCGAGGCGCGGGTCCTCCATCGTCAGCCAGCGCAGGTGCTCGAAGTAGCGCACGAAGGACGGCAGGCCGACGGTCGCGGTCTGGTCGATCTCCGTGCCGCGGGTCGTCAGGTGATGTTCGAAGGGCGACCAGTCCATCGTCACGGCTTCGTCGGCAGGACTACGGTCGCGCCGGTCTGGTGCTTGGCCTTCCACTCCTCGTACGGCATGCCGTAGACGATCTGTCGCGCGTCGGGGTCGGACAGCGCGACGCCGCGCTCCTCGGCGGCGGCGCGGTACCACTTGGCCAGGCAGTTCCGGCAGAAGCCGGCCAGGTTCATGAGGTCGAGGTTCTGCACCTCGGGGTGGGCCCGGAGGTGCTCGAGCAGGCGCCGGAAGGTGGCGGCCTCGAGCTCGGTCTGGGTCGCGGTCGGGACGTTCGTGTCGGTAGCGCTCATGCGCGCGGCATAGCCTGAAAGCACGGCGGCCGTCGACCCTGCGTGCGCAAGGTGACGGCCGCGTTCCCTCAGCGACGAGATGTGCCCCGAAGGGGCCGAGTCGCGCCTCATGCGGCTCTAATCGAAGATGTTCGCGAACGAGTACGTGAAGTCGAGGTAGAGACCGGTCATCGACAGCGAGTACGGGCCATCGCCGCTGCACGGCAGGCACGTCGGCGTCTGCGGCGTCGCGCGCTCGACGTTGGTCGAGCCGAAGCGATGCACCACGGCGAAGTTCCACTTCCAGTTCTGCGCGCACTTCATGCCGAAGCCGGCGGTGATGGTCGTGGTCGACGTGGGCGGGGTGCCGAAGGCGCTCGGGAAGTCCTCGTTCGACACCTGCGTGTCGAACAGGAAGCCGCCGCGGAACATGAAGCGCTCCGCCACGGTGTACTCGACGCCCATGCGCAGCGTGACGTTGTCGTGCCAGCGGAAGACGCTCACCAGCGGCAGCGCGCCGACCTGCTTGTCTGGGCCGAACAGGAAGGTCGACTGCTTGTTCTGGCTCTGCAGCGCGTACTCGAGGTCGACGGCGATGAGCACCGGGTTCAGCTTCAGCGCGAGGCCGAAGCCGAACTTGGCGGGCAGCGTGAACGTCGTCTCGATGCGGCGCGGGTCGGGCGAGAGCGCGATGCCCGAGTCGTCGACGATCTTCGTGTCCGTCTTGTTGCGGAACACGACGCCGATCGACAGCTCGGGGATGGGCTCCCACTGCGCGCCGACGCGGACGCCGCCCAGGTTCGTGCCGCTCAGCTTGGCATCGAACGCGAGCAGCGAGTTCGTCAGCTGACGGTCGAGCGACGCCATGATGATGCGCCAGCCGGCGCCCAGCGTGACGTGGCCCGGCAGCTTGAACGCCACCGTCGGCGCGATCTCGAGGAAGACGAGATCGGTCTTGTTGGTGACCGTCTTGCCGTCCGACGCCGGGTACTTGTACTCGGCGCCCGCCGACGCGACCGGATAGAACGCGACGCCCAGCGCGAGCCAGTCGACCGGCTTCACCGACACGCCGATGAGCGGCGCGACGGCCATGATCGGCTCGGACGTGTGGGTCGCCGTCGGCGCCGCGATGTCCGGCGACGACTCGATCGAGCCGAGGATGAGCGTCGCGTCGATCGTGAACGTGAGGCCCATCGTCCGAGCCAGACCGGCCGGATTGTGGAACATCGCCGTCGGGTCGTCGACGTAGCCAATCGCCGTCCCACCCATGCCCATGTGCTGGGCCGAGTAGAGGATCGGCGTGTCATAGCCACCGGCAAACGCCGAGGACGACGCGATGAGCGTCGTCCCCAGCAGAGCGCCGAAGGCCGCGAGGCCGCGCGCGGAGCTCATCAGTTCGCCGGCGGGGTGAGGCCGGAGCAGGTGTAGAACGCGGCGTTGCAGCCAGCGGTCTCACGGCACTGCGCGCAGTCGTCACCACCGTCGAGGCAGACGGCGAGGCAGTTGTTCTTGGCGCAGATGACGACGTCGGCGTAGCAGCCCGCACAGCCGCTCGAGAGGCCGGTGCCGGTGATGGTGCCCTTGCCGTTCGAGACGCAGTCCGAGGCGCAGGTGCGGACCGCAGCGTCGCTGCCGTCGCCCGAGCCGAGGCACGCGAGGCCGCAGCTCTGCGCGACGTTCGCCGGGTCGTTGGCCTGGCCGGTCGTGCTCTGGATGATGCCCAGGTCGGCCGTGTTGGTGCACATGTTGGTCGGGGCCGCGGTGTCTTCCGTGCTCGTGTCGACCGAGGTGTCGGCGGTCGTGGCGTCGGTCGTCGCGGTCGTGTCGTTCGTGGTCGAGGTGTCGGCCGTCGAGGTGTCCTTCGGGGTCGTCGTGTCGTCGCTGCAAGCGGCGAAGCCGAGCGCCAGGGTGAAACACCCGGCGATGAAAGCGCGGGCCATGGTGATCTTCATCGTGCTGTCTCCTGTCTGACTTTGAGCCCGCGGGACGTCGGGTGTTGGGACGGTCACCCGGGGCGAACGGCCGGACTATGGAGGCGATGCAACGAGAATGCAACGGCTCCCTGGGCTCGCGTCCAGTGCGGGCGCTCCGGCTTGCGGCGGCCGTTCCTCGGCTCGGGACGACCTCGGAGGACCGCCGGCGCCCCGGTTCGAGCCTGCTCGACGCGCGCTCGCACTGCGATCCTCGGACGCCCGTGCTTCGAAGCCCAGTAATGACGCGCCGCATCATAGACTCCGTCGGGACGGGCGGGCGTCCGGGCTGAAGTGCGCTCGGCCTGCGATGACAGGTCGCACGCGGCCGCTCTCACATTTGCAAAAATGTGTCTCCATTCGCAGTCGACCAACGCCTGTGGGGGCTCGTGGAAAACGCGCAGCGTTTTCCAAGCGCCTCGTGGGTGACTCGTGCGAGATTCCGCTTCAGCGGAATCTCACAGTCATCCACAGGCGCGTCAGCCTCCACAGGGTCTGCGCCTCACCTCTGAGCTCCTGGCTGACGCCACGCAGGCAGCCATCCCGACCGGACTGTGGATGATGCCGGGGCTGACGCGGGCATGGAGAACCTGTGCAGATTCTGCTCCGCAGAATCCGCACGAGGTTCCCCACACCCGCGTGGAAAACGCTGCGCGTTTTCCACGAGCCCCTTGGAAAACGCTGCGCGTTTTCCACATCACCCACAGTCCCGACGATGACGGCAAATTGGATATTGTCTTGTTTGTTTTGTTTTGTTTGTCATTTGGCGATTGCATCGGTCTGGCGATTCTGGCAATCTCGCCGCATGTCCATTGACGATCAGAGCGTTCCCGCGGAAGCGGTGCGGGCGATGAGCGATGCCGAGCTCGAGCAGGCTGTGGCCGTGCTGTCGACGCAGATCGATGAGGCCGAGCATCGTCTGCTGACGCTCGTGCGCGAGATGGATCGACGCGAGCGGCATCGGCAGCATGGGCTCCCGACGATGGCGGCGTGGCTCGGCTGGCGGGTGGGGCTCGGACCGGTCGCAGCGCGCGAGAAGGTGCGGGTGGCGAAGGCGCTGGGCGAGCTGCCGGCTATCGATGCGGCGCTGGCCCGCGGCGAGGTGAGCTACTCCAAGGTGCGGGCCATGACGCGCATCGCGACGCCGGCCAATGAGTCGAAGCTCCTCTATATGGCAAAAGAGGCGACCGCCGCTCAGCTCGAGACGATATGCCGCGGCGTCGAGCAGGTCACCGGCACCTCCGAGGACGGCATCGAGCGCTGGGTGCGCAGCCGGCCCGACCGCGACGGCATGGTGCGCATCGAGGCGCGCCTGCACGCCGACGAGGCTGCGCTCGTCATGAAGGCCATCGAGCTCGCTCGCGATGGGGTTGGCGGAGCAGGCGATTCCGCGGAAGCGCTGGTCCAGGTCGCCGAGTCGTATGTCGCCGGCCAGCGGCATGAGGCGCGGCCCGGCGGCGAGCGGCACCAGCTCCTGGTGTGCGTGAAGGCAGACCTCCTCGCTCCCGAGAGCGCTTCCGCGGAATTGTCGCCGACCGGCGCGCAGGTCCCGTCGGAGACGCTCCGGCGCATGGCCTGCGACGCGAGCGTCACGGCGGTGAGCGTCGACGACGAGGGCACGCCACTCGATGTCGGGCGAAAGACGCGGACTATCCCGCCGGCGATTCGGCGGGCACTCCACGTGCGCGATGGCGGCTGTCGCTTTCCCGGATGTGCCAATCGACGGTGGCTCGACGCCCACCACATCGAGCACTGGGTCGACGGCGGTCGGACCTCGCGCGACAACCTGCTGTTGCTGTGCTCGGAGCACCATCGCCTGGTGCACGAAGGCGGCTTCCGCATCGAGCGGCGCGGCGCCGAGCTCGCGTTCCTTCGACCGGATGGCGAGCGGATCGCGGCGCCTCGGGTGGCCTTCGCAGCGCTCGCCCAGACGGTGGTCGCGCCGCGGCCGCCAAGCTCGGACCCACCCGACTACAGCATGGCCGTGGGGATCCTCGCGCGCGCGGCCTGACTCGACTCAGGCCGGACGCAGGGCGACCGTGATCTCCGAGCGGTTGTGGAAGAGCTGACGCGCGCCGACGATGCGCCAGCCGAGGCCGGGCTCGTCCGAGTGGCCGAGGATGCGCAGGGCCTCGGCCACGCGCGGGCGCGGGTCGCGCTCCGGGAGCTTCAGCGTGAGGACCGCCCAGGCGCGCACGACCGGCGCCACGTCGACCATCAGGCGGGCCGCGTCGCGGGCGTCCATGCGCATGTCGGCCACGGCGATGTCGACCGGGGTGGGGTTGCCGGCGAGCCAGCGCTCCGCCGTCGTCGGCAGCCAGGTGACGCCCGGGTCGTTGCCGACGCGCGGGTCGAGCGCCGCCGGGTCGACCGCCAGGACTTTGACGCCGCGCGCGCCAGCGCGCGTCCAGCCGCCGGGCGCCGCACCGAGGTCGACCGCGCGACCCGACGACGGGACCTCGAGGCCGAAGACCTCGAGCGCCTCGGTGAGCTTGCCCTCGGCGCGGCTCACCTGGTCCGTATCGCGCGACAATCGTCGCGCGCCGCCGGCCCAGTCCGACAGGTTCTCGGCCACGCGCGAGGCGCCGACGTACGCGACGGCGCGACCGCCGACCTCGGCCGCGACGACCGACACCACCTGGCCCGGATGCCGGACGCCCAGCGGCACGCCGGAGGGCGCGCGGCGGGACAAGGCCTCGTTGAGCGCGAACGGCTTGTAGGGCAGATCGCCTGCGACGAGCCGCGCCTGCACCGAGAACGGCACGCCCGGCGCGAGGCCCGCGACCAGCTCGGCGGCCGCGGCGGCGACCCGCTCGGGGTCGCCTTCATGGCGCTCGAGCGGCACCTCCAGCGCCACCCGACACACGGGGCGCACGAAGATGGGCGGCGCCGCCTGCCAACGACGGACGAGGTCGACGTCGGAGGCGGCGAGCCACACCCCGGGCGCGAGCACGGTGAGCTCGACGCCCGGCGCGCTCTCGCGCATCTCCTCGACGATGGCCGGCGCCGACTCCGCCTGGCCCGTGACGATGAGCCGCTTCAACGGCCTTCGCGGCGGGCGCGCTGCGCGGCCATGTCGGCCAGCACTTCCTGCTTCTGGCGCTCGAGCTCGTCGTCGAGCGTCTTTCGGATCTCGGCCTCGCGCTGCGCCAGGCCGAGCCCGATGAAGGCGATGCGCGTGTCGCCCTCGACCGGCGTGTTGTCCCAGTCGAGCTGGCCCGGCAGGCCGTTCACGCAGTAGCTGCGATCCCAGCCGCGGAGCACGCCCTTGAAGCGCGCGATCTTGCCGCCGGGCAGGTTGAGGAGCTTGTGCCCGAAGAGCAGGCGGTCGTGGCAGACGCGCTCCGAGCGGTAGACGAAGCTCTCGAACTCGGGCGGGAGCACGCCGGTCCAGGTGGCGCGCAGCGCGCGCGGCACGTAGTTGTCGTAGGGGATCGACATGGCCGAGGCGCGGTGCACCTGGCTCATGTAGGCGAACTGGACGCGCGCCTCGGGGTTCCGCGCCTTGATGCGCTGGCGGATGTACTCGAGCGACTCGCCCGGGACCTTGTCGGTCTTGTTGATGACGACGAAGTCGGCGACATCGATCTGCGACCAGAACTGGTGCGCGAAGTACTGGTCGTGGGCGGCGAAGGCGCCGGCGTCGATGACCACGATGGTCTGGCCGAACTCGGCGCCCTTCCTCACGATGGGGTCGGCCCACAGCTCCTGCGACACCTGGGCTATCTCGGTGACGCCCGAGGTCTCGACGATGATGCGCGACATGCGGTTCTCTTCGACGAAGGCGCGCACGGCGGGGAGGTAGCTCTTGGCCTGGTCGGCGCGGCCGGTCGAGGTGATCTGCCGCACGACCGCGCCCGAGGCCTGGATCATCTGCCCGTCGAAGCCGTCCTCGGCGTACTCGCCGACGACCACGCCCATCTTGATCTCGCCGGGGCCCTCGACGAGGTGGCGCACGCAGGTGGTCTTTCCCGATCCGAGGAAGCCGGTGACGATCTGCAGGATGGGCATGTCGGGTCTCCGTTCCGCCAGGGCCTGGAGCCCTGGCGTGACCTCGGTTCATAGCCCAGCGCGCTCTACTTGTCTCGCGAACCGCCGGGCCGCATTGTCGCGCGATGCTGACCCCGACCCCGAACTCGCCGGCCCACTGCCGCGACGCTCCATCCAGGGCGCGCGCTCGAGATCGATCGGAGCCGATGGCCCCGACCCAGGATCGTGCTCGAGCCGGGCATGGCCATCTGCCAGACCGACCTGCCGCTCGACTGGTACCAGCCTGAGCTCGGCCTTTCTGCCGAGGAGTACCTGGCGCTGCCGACCGCACGCCGAGACCGTGCTCCGTGGATGGACCGCTACCTCGTGCCGGCGCTCGAGGAGCTCGGCGACACGACCATGCTGCTCGCGCACTTCTACATGGGCGGCGAGATCGTCAAGATGGTCGAGCGCTACGGCGGCTTCATCTCCGACAGCTACCAGCTCGCGCTCCAGGCCGTGCGCCACCCCGAGAAGACGCACTTCGTCGAGTCGGCCGTCCACTTCATGGCCGAGACCATCGCGCTCCTGAAGCACGACCACCAGGACGTCTGGATCACCAACCCGAAGTCGGGCTGCACCATGGAGGCCCTGGCCAAGGAGGACATGGTCTTCCCGCTCTTCCGGGACCTGCACGCGCGCTACGGCGACGACCTCCTCACCATCGTCTACATGAACACGTCGGGCCGCGTGAAGGCGCTCGCCGGGCAGACCAACGGCGCCGTGTGCACCTCGTCGAACGCCCAGCTCATCATGCGTTGGGCCCGCGACCAGAAGAAGAAGATCTTTTTCGTGCCCGACCGCCACCTCGGCGAGAACTCGGGCCGCGCCGTCGGCATCGCGCCCGAGCGCATGCTGCAGTGGCCGGCCGGCTGGGCGGGCGCCAAGAAGAAGGTGGGCGACCTGGGCGCCGCCGAGCTGGCCGAGCTCGACCGTGCCGAGCTCGTCCTGTGGGGCTCCTTCTGCGGCGTCCACACCATCTTCAAGCCCGAGCACGTGCGCTACTGGCAGGAGCGCGGCTACCGCGTCGTGGTCCACCCCGAGAGCCCGTGGGAGGTCGTCGCGGCGGCCGACGGCAGCGGCTCGACCAACTACCTCTGGAAGGCGGTCATGGACGCCGCTCCCGGCTCGAAGATCGCCGTCGGCACCGAGGGCCACTTCGTCCGGAACGCCAAGGACCAGGCCGCGAGGAAGGGCGTCGAGGTGGTCCACCTGGCCGACATCCCCGACCCGCGCTTCGCCAGCATCGGCTGCGGCTGCGCCACCATGTCGCGGAACGACCCGCCGCACCTCGTGGGGCTCGTCGATCTGCTGTCGAAGGGCAGGGCGCCGCAGCTGAACCGCGTGCTCTCGGGCGACGTCGTCGACGAGCAGACCGGCTGGCGCGAGCGCCTCGATCCGCGGAGCCAGGACGACATCCGCCGGGACGCGCGGAAGGCGCTCGAGAAGATGATCGAGCTCACCGAGGCCGCCCGTTGAATCTCTCATATCCGCGCTAGGCGCGGGGCACCTCGGCCCCTCCGGGGCCGGCTTCTTCGCAGATTCGTCCGACCCATCGGCGACGAAAACAAAGACCCCGGCCGAGGCCGGGGTCTTCGTTTCACTGAATCGGTGAAGGTCGCCGGGCCGAGGCCCGGCGCGAAATCACGGGGTCGTGATGGCCAGCGTGTAGTCGATGGCGGCGGTCGGGGCGCCCTCGTAGCTCACGATCTGGATGAAGTAGTCGCCGGCCGGGAGGGCCGTCAGCGCCAGCACCTCGGGGTGCTTGGTCACCGACGAGTCCACGACCTCGCCCGTCGAGTCGTACACGGCGATGTCGAGGTCGACGGCCGCGCCGGTCCAGTCGAGGGTGAAGGTCACGTCGTCGGCCGCGGCCAGCGTGAACTTGTACCAGTCGGCCTCACGCTCCGAGGGCTGGTCGCCCTCGCCGCAGATCTTCGCCGCGACGGGCGTCGTGGTCGGCACGGTCACCGCCACGGCGCCGGCCGGGCCGTCGTCCGCCGACTCGCCGGCGTCGTCACCGGTGCAGGCGTCGACCTTGCCGCAGGCCGCGACGTTGTCGGTCGTGAGGCACACCGGGTTCGCGCTGGTCTTGCAGTCGAAGTCGGTGATGCAGGCGACGCACTTGCCGGCCTCGACGTCGCAGATCTTGCTGTTGTCGGCGCAGGCCTGGGTCGCGGTGCACTCGGGGGCGACCGCGGTCACGGTCAGCGTGTAGGGCACCGCGGTGTCGCCGTTGCCGACGGCCGAGGTGTCGTTGGGCACGACGACCGCGTAGTAGTTGCCGCCCGGGGCGAGCGCGAAGACCTGCTCGTCCTTGCCGTCGCCGGCGTCGCCGACGTCGCCCTGCACGTTGCCGTCCGAGTCGACGATGACGACGA
>JAXLYZ010000053.1:0-69785 GCA_046351155.1 Myxococcota bacterium | reverse complement strand
CGCGCCCGCGGGGGCGCTACGCGGGGGGGCAGCCGCGCGCCGCGCGCTCGGCCGCGACGCCGATCGGCCGGTGCTGGCTGGGCTCCTCGGTTGGGCCGAGGCCTTGGTGGACGCCGTCGCGAGGCAAGACAGATGAAGGGATATCAACGCGAGCCGGACGCCGACCAGGCGCCGGTCGGCAAGCTCAAGCCGTGGGAGGCGCTGGTCGCGGACGCCGTCGCCAACGTCATCGAGTTCTGGAACTTCAAGCGCTCGCACGGCCTGGTGTGGGCGCTGCTCTACCTGCGCGGGCGCCCCATGGACGCCGGCGAGATCCAGGCCGAGCTCGGGCTGTCGAAGGGCGGCGTGTCGATGGGCATCCGCGAGCTCGAGCACTGGAACGTGGTGCGGCGCATCCGCGCGCCGGGCGACACGGTCTGGCGCTACGCCGCCGAGACCGACTTCCTCGGCATGATCGGCAAGGTCGTGGCCGAGCGCGAGGGCTCGCTGGTCGACAGCGTGGCGCGCGATCTGTCGCGCGCCGAGATGCTGGCGGCCGACGACCCGGGCGACCCGGCGGCGCTCGAGCGCGTGAAGAAGATGCGCTCGCTGGCCGAGCTGGTGAGCGCCGCGCTGCGCGCCTTCCTGCATACCGCCAACCTCGACATCCACCTGGTGCGCCACGCCCTGACGCCGGTCGCGGCCGAGGCGCCGACGCCCGCCGCGCCGGCCAAGGCGCCGAAGCCGTCTTCCAAGACGCCCCCGAGAGCTCCCGCCAAAGGAAAGGAGAAGCCGCATGAACGCCCAGCCTCCGGCAAGCCACGTCCGGCTCCGGCTCGGAAGCCCCGAGCTCGCCCACGTCCTGGCTGAGGGCCGCCTGCCCGGGGGCGGCGCTGTCGCGCGCCCGCTGGCGCTCGAGCGCGGCGAGGTCACGCTGACGCTCGGCGCCGAGCCGGGGCGGCCGGCCTCGCCGGCGGTCTGGCTCAGCGCGCTCCGCGCCATCAGCCTCACCGCCACCGCCGCGCCGTGCCTGGCCACGCTGCTGGTCCTGGACCTCTTGAACCTGCCCATCGCCTGGCTGCCGACCGTCTTCGGGTTGCTCGGCGCCATGCTGCTTCAGCTCGGCGTGAACCTCGCGAACGACGTCGAGGACCACCGCCGCCTCATCGATCTGCCGGGCGGCCTCGGCGGAGCGGGCGTGCTGCAGAAGGGCTGGCTCACGCCGCGCGCGGTGAAGCGCGCCGCGCTCGCCTTCTTCGTGCTGGGCGCGCTGGCCGGGCTGCCGGCCCTCCTGCGCGCGCCGCTGCCGATGGCGCTGGTCGTCGCCGTGGCCGGCCTCGGCGCGGTCGGCTACTCCGGCCGCCGCATCGGCCTCAAGTACCGCGCGCTCGGCGACCTCACCGTGCTCGTCCTGTGCGGGCCGGCGCTGACGCTCGGCATGGGCGTCGCCGCCAGCGGCGTGCTCGTGCCGGCGCTGGTGCCGCTGGGTCTGTGCATGGGCCTGCTCGCCGTCGGGTTGCTGCACGCCAACAACCGCCGGGACGCCGACGTCGACCGCGCGCGCGCGGCGCCATCACCGTGGCCGGCCTGCTCGGGCCGCGCGGCGCGCGCCGCTACCTCGAGGCGCTCTACGCCGGGGCGCTCCTGGCCTGGCTCGCGACGGCCTGGACCTGGCGCTGCCGCTCCTCGCCGGGCTGGTGCCGCTGCTCATGCTGGTGCCGACCGTCGCGCTGCGCGTCCGTCGCGCCCCGACGCGCGATCACGCCTCGCTGCGCAGCCTGCGCGTGCCCGGGCCGCCCAGCTCCACCTCGGATGCGGTGCTGGCCTGCGCCGGCTTCGCCGTCGCCATCTGTTCAAGACATATTGAACCTCAAGGTCAACCGCCAAGGAGCCTCGCCATGAGCCCGGAACCGACCCGTGACGCCGTCCTCGCCCGCGCCTTCGCGGCCTGCGACAAGAACCCCGCCATCGCCATCGCCTCGACCGGCGGCCCCGCCTCGCCGTGGGTGCTCGGCGCCTACTTCGCGCGCGACGAGGAGAGCTTCGTGCTGTTCCTGGAGGACGCCGGCACGACGCTGGCCAACCTGCGCGCCCACCCCGAGCTGGCCTTCCTCGTCAGCGAGAACGACGCCATGAAGGACTTCGTGCAGGGCGCCGGCGTGGCCGAGGTGCTGCCGCCGGCCGAGGCCGAGCGCGTCATGGCCCGGCTCGTGGCCAAGCTGCCCTGGTTCAAGCTGTACACGCCGTCCACGCCGGTGCGCATCCGGCCGACCCGGCTCCACGTGTCGAGCTTCGAGGCCGGCTGGTTCCCGGCCCGCGTCGTGCGCTTCGAGCTGGCGCGCGCCGCCTGACCGACCGCGCTCAGCCCCGGCGCCGCGGCGGGCTCGCCACGCCGAAGAACGCGTCGGGCGCGACGTAGCGCGCGCCGATGGCGGTGGCGAAGTCGCGCTCGCTCTGGAGCTCGCCCACCACCACCAGCGACGGGCGCGCCAGGTGGTGGCGCGTCACCAGGAGCGCCGCCAGCCCGGGCATGGGCTTCCGGCAGAAGCACGCCACCGGGAAGGCCTGGTGCGGGCAGTACACGACGTCGTCGACCGGCAGCCCGAGCAGCTCGATGGTGCGCGCGAAGGCGCGGTCGACCATGTCGGTGCGCACGCGGCCCGAGTGGATGCCGCTCTGGTTCGAGGTGAAGAAGATGCGCCAGCCGTGCGCCAGCCAGCGCTCGAGGGCCTCGCGTCGGCCGGGCAGGAGCTCGACGTCCTCGGGCGTCCGCGGGTAGAGCTCGCCCGAGCGCGTCCTGCGCAGCGCGCCGTCGACGTCGAGGAGCAGGCCCTTCTTGGTGTCGGGGCTCGGCGCGCGCACGAAGGCGCGGCGCTCGATGCGCTCGAGGCCCTCGCTGGTGCTCGGCGGCTCGAAGGTCTCGAGCCAGTGGTGCTGCGCGCGCGGCGGGATGGTGTTGGCCTCGAGCTTGCTGGCGACCTTGATCTCGTCGGGCCCGAGCAGGCGGCCGTGGCGCTCGATCATGCGCAGGCAGGCGTTCCAGCGCGCCTCCTCGAGCGGCGTGTCGAGCCACAGCGCGCGCACCGGCAGGCCGGCCTCGCGCGCGGCCGCGATGACGCCGGCGCGCGACTTCCGCGTGGCGTAGGTGTTGTCGAGCACGAGGTGGCGCCGGCCGCTGGCGACGAGGTTCAGCAGGCGCACGAGCCCGTCGAGGCGGCCGCCCAGGTCGTCGCGGTTCAAGCGCTCGTAGCCGCGCGCGACGTAGGGCTCGATGAGGGCTCTTGCCCGCGCCGGGCATGCCGAGGATGAGCACCACCTCGGGTTCAGAACCAGGTGAAGGCAGCGGCTCCGACACCAGCTCGACCGCCGTCTGGCCCTCGTGGGGCCCCGGCGCGGGCGGCGCCTCGACCGGCGCGACCCGCGTGGCGCAACGCCACCGCCGGGAAGGCGTCGTCGAGGACGCGCATGTCCTCCTCGGTCAGCGCCAGGCGCAGCGCCTCGACCGAGCCCTCGACGCTCTCGACCTTGGTGGCGCCGAAGAGCGGGATGAGCGTGGCGCGAGCTCGAGCAGCCAGGCCAGCACCACCGCTGGCGCTCGAGCGGTGGCGCTCGCCGATGGCGTAGAGGCTCGGCCGCTTGGTGATGCGCACCGTGCCGCGGTAGCCGCCGAGCGCGCGGTGGGCGAGGAAGGCGATGCCGTGGGCGCGCGTCAGCGCCAGCACCTCGAGCGCGGCCTCGGGCTCGAACGGCGACAGCTCGTTCTGCACCGACACGAGCGCGCCCTCGGGCAGGACGCGCAGCGCCGTCCGCACGTCGGCGGCCTTCACGTTGCAGAGCCCGAGCTGGCGCACCTTGCCGGCGCGCTGCATCTCGGCCAGCGCGCCGAGGCCATCTCCTCGAAGGGCACCTTCGGGTCCTTCACGTGGAGCTGCCACAGATCGATGCGCTCGACGCCGAGCGCCAGCAGGCTCTGCTCGCAGGCGGCGCGCAGGTGGTCGGGCCGGCCGTCGGGCAGCCAGCGGCCGCCCGGGCGGACGAGGCCCGCCTTGGTCGCGACGATGACGTCGTCGCGCTCGGCCGCCGGCCAGCCGCCGAGCGCCACGCGCACGAGGCGCTCGCCGGCGTGCATGTCGTCGTGATCGACGCCGTAGGAGTCGGCGGTGTCGACCAGGCGGATGCCGAGCTCGAAGGCGCGGCGCAGGACGGCGATGCCGTCGGCCTCGGGCAGGTGGCCGGCGGTGGCGAGGCGCATGGCGCCGAGGCCGACAGAGATCTCCCGGGCCCGAGACGGCGCGCGCGCGGCCACCGCGCGGCACCTCGAGCGCCCCGCCCGAGAAGTCGATGGCCCCGGACGCCCGCGGCCGGCACCTCGAGGCCGCGCAAGAGGCCCTGGCCCGATGGCTCGACGACGATGGGGGCCTCGACCGGCGCGTGTCCGAAGCGCACGATGTCGAGCTTCGGGACCAGCCGCGGCACCTCCACGGCTCGGCGAAGGTCAGCGCGCGCACGCCGTCGATGCCGGGCGTGCGCGCCCCGCCATGACCGCGTGGCCGCCTCGAGGCGCGCGATAGCGGCGCCTGGATGACCGGGTCGGGCAGGGTGTGGAGGTTCCGCGGCGTGGCCGAGAGCCAGCGCGACACCGTCGACGTGCGCGGGCGCCGCGCGCCGGTGGCAGTCGGCGGCGCCGGCGCGTCGACGCCCAGGCCGAGCGAGAGCTCGATCGGCGCCAGCGGCGGATCGATGGCGTCCATGACCGCGCGGATGCGCGTCGACCACGCCGCCTTGGCGGCCGCGGCCGCGTCGAGCTCGGCGGCCTGCAGCGCGCGCAGGAGCCCCGGCGTCAGCGCCATGGCTGCTCGACCCGGGAGCCTTGACCGGCCCGACCCCATGGAGGATGGTCCTCCGCGCCCGGAGGTCCTCCCATGGTCTGGCTCATCGTCATCGCGGCTTTCCTCCTGATCGTGACGCTGCTCAACTGGCGGACCGCGCGTCCCGACGGCGAGTTCCTCGGCAAGATCCCATCGTACCGCAAGGTGATGCTGCACATCATGCCGACGCGCAACGAGTCGGTGGTCTACTACGACGACTACGCCGTCGCCGACGAGCTGGAGCGCTACCTGAAGGAGGTCGACGGCCGCTTCCACGCCGACATGACCCACGCCGTGGTCGCGGCCATCGCGGCCGGCGTGCGCAAGACGCCGTCGATGAACCGCTTCGCCGTCGGGCGCCGGCTCTACCAGAGGAACGGCGTGTGGGTGACCTTCTCGATGAAGCGCCAGAAGCTGAACCGCGCCGCCAAGCTCACGGCCGTGAAGCGCGAGGTGCCCGAGGGGCAGTCCTTCAAGGAGCTCTGCGACGCGCTCAACGCCAACATCAAGGTCGAGCGCTCCGACGCCGTGACCTACGTCGACAAGGAGGTGAACCTCCTCGCCAGCATCCCGCGCCCGATCATGCGGCTCGGCGTGAAGCTCCTGCGCGGGCTCGACTACTACGGCCTCCTGCCCGGCGGCTTCATCAAGAACGACGCCATGTACACGAGCGTCTTCGCGGCCAACCTCGGCTCGGTCGGCATGAAGGCCGGCTACCATCATCTCTACGAGTGGGGCACCTGCCCGCTGTTCGTGATGGTCGGCCGCGCCGAGGAGCGCGCCTTCGCCGAGAACGGCCAGGTGGTCGTGAAGCGCGTCATCCCGCTGCGCTTCACCTTCGACGAGCGCATCGACGACGGCCTCAACGCCGGCCACGGCATCAAGGCCATGGTCGAGGTGCTGGAGCATCCGTACGAGTTCCTCGGCTGCCGCGCCGCCGACGGCAGCGACGACCACCCCATCGGGCTCCCGCCCGAGGCCAAGCACCAGGCGGCCCAGGCCAAGATCGTCGCCGACAAGCACGTGGCGGTCGCGACGTGAGCACCGTCGTCGTCACCGGCGCGGGTGGCTTCGTCGGATCGCACATCGCGCGCACGCTGGCCGAGCGCGGCGCGAGCGTGGTCGGCGCCGTGCGGAACCCGGCCAAGGCCGCCTTCCTCGCGCCCGCGGTGCGCCTCGTCCAGGCCGACATCACCGACCGCGCCAGCCTGGTCCACGCCTTCCAGGGCGCCGACGCCATCGTCTCGAACGCGGCCCTCGGCTCGAACCAGGGCGACCTGGCCGAGATGGAGCGGGTCAACTGCGAGGGCGTGCGGAACGTCTTGCAGGCGGCCTCCGAAGCGGGTGTGCGCGCACGTCGTCACATCTCGAGCGTGGCCGTCTACCGCACGCGCCTGTTCGTCGCCATCGATGAGGGACGCGCAGCAGACCGAGACCGCGCGCCACCGCTTCCAGTGGAGCGACCTCACCACCGACTGGCGCTACGCCCGCACCAAGACCATGTCCAAGGCCATCGCGTAGGAGGTGGCCAAGGCCCACGATCTGCAGCTCACCTGCCTGCGGCCCGGCCCGGTCTACGGCTCGCGCGACACCAAGGCCACCGCCAAGCTGGTGAAGAGCCTCGCCGCGCGGCTCCGCTTCGCGCCGACCGTGGGCGTGCCGTGGGTGCACGCTGGCGATCTCGCGCTGGCGGCGGCGGCCGCGCTCGAGCGCCCGCTGCTGTCGATCGGCAAGGCGTACAACATCGCCGGTCCGCCCGTGTCGCAGCTGCGCTTCCTGCGCACGATGCGAAAGGTGCTTTCCGAGCAGGGCAAGCGCGGCCTGGCCTGGCTCATGCCGGTGCCGGTGCCGGTGTTCGTGCGCTTCGATACGCACCGGGCGTCTGCCGACCTCGGCTTCACCTCGCGTCCGATCCTGGACGGGCTCCGCGAGGCGCTCGGCGAGGCGATCGAAGCGTCAAGCGCCTGACGCTGACCCGCGCCCGGGGCGCGCGCCTGGCGGGCGGAGCCGGATCGTCACGATCATGTCGTTTGCTCGCCGCGCCCGGTTTCTGCCATGTTGGTGCGGATGACTGGGTCGCACCGGTGGGGGTGGTGTGTCATGGGCTGGGTCGTCGTCGGGTGCTCGGACCCGGCTACGAACATCGGCGGCTATGACAGCGCGGATACGAAGGACGTCGTCTTCGACGACATCTTCGTGCCCGACTATGACTCGTTCCCGACCGCCACCGACACGGCGCAGCCCAGCGACTCGGCGCAGCCGACCGACAGCGGCATCGACGCGGCCGACACGACCCTCGACGACAGCGCCGCGACCGACGCCGTGACGACCACCGACACCGCCACGAGCGGCGACGACGGCGACGTCAGCAGCGAGACGACGAAGATCGTCGGCGACAGCGCCGAAAGCGCGGGCGAGACCGACGCGAGCCCGGTCGACACGAGCCCGCCGGCGCCCTTCTGCGGCGACCTCAGCTGCAACGGCGACGAGACCTGCCTCGACTGCGCCGACTGCACCTGCCCCGAGATCTGCGGCACCGACCTCTTCTTCAGCGAGTACCTGGAGGGCGTCACCGGCTTCAACAAGGCGCTCGAGATCGCCAACTTCACCGGCCGCCCCGTCGACCTGTCGTCGTACTCCATCTGGAAGATCACCAACGGCGGCGACTGGAGCGAGGCCAAGCCGCTCATGCTGTCGGGCACCCTCGACAGCGGCGCCGTCGTGGTGGTGTGCCACGGCGACGCCGACCCGGCGCTGCTCGCGCTGTGCGACCTCACCAGCACCTCCGACCCGATGCAGTTCAACGGCAACGACGCCGTCGGCCTGGCCCACAACGGCGTGCTGGTCGACGTCATCGGCGAGCCGGGCGACGCGCCGACCGGCGGCTTCACCGTCGCCGGCATCGCCAACGGCACCAAGGACCATCGCCTCACGCGCGCCCCGACGGTGGTGAGCGGCACCACCGACTGGGCGGTGGGCGCGGTTCAATGGGCCGTGAACCCGCCCGACGACAGCGGCCTCGGGGCCCACGCGGTGGCCGCCACCTGCGCCATCCAGGCGCTGCCGCTGGCCCAGATCAACGAGGTGCGCATCGGCGGTGGCAGCTCGGACTACATCGAGCTGGCGGCCGGGCCCGAGACGGCGGCCGACCTCTCCGGCTGGCGCATCGCCACGACCGGCGGGCAGTACGTCTTCCCGAGCGCCGCCACCTCGACGCTGGCGCCCAACGCCATCCTCGAGCTGACCAGCGAGGAGCTCGGCTTCGGGCTCGGCGTGGTCGACATCGTGTGGCTCTACGACGCCGCCAACGTGCTGCAGGACGTGTCGGCGGTGAGCGAGGTCGACATCGCCGACGGCCAGACGTGGGGCCGGCTGCCCGACTTCGCCGGCCCGTTCGAGAGCCTGTCGCGCGCCACGCCGGGCGGCCCCAACGAGGACCCCGATCACTGGTGCGGCGATGGCAGCTGCCAGATCGACGAGGACTGCGTGAGCTGCGTCGGCGACTGCGGCGAGTGCCGCGCCCTGCCGGGCGAGCTGGTGGTGACCGAGGTGCTGGCGGACCCGACGGCCGGCCCCGAGTGGCTCGAGGTGACGAGCGTCTCGACCGTCACGCTGGAGCTCGCCGGCCTGGTCCTGAAGGACGACGGCAGCGACTTCCACGCGCTGGCGCCGACCGGCGGCAGCCTGACCATCGCGCCGGGCGAGCGCGTCGTCCTCGGCAGCGCGCCGGCGGCCTACGTCGACTACGCCTACTCGGGCTTCGCGCTCGACGGCGCGAGCGACGCCATCGTGCTCGAGGAGGCCGGGCAGGAGATCGATCGGGTGGCGTGGACGGGCTCGCCGACCGCGGCCGGGGTGGCCTGGAGCCTCGACCCGACCTCGACCGACGCCAACGACAACGATCTGCCCTCGGAGTGGTGCCCGGCGGTCGACAGCGACGCCGACGCGCAGCTCGGCACGCCGGGGCTCGCCAACCCGCCGTGCACGGCGGTGGTGGCGTGCGGCGACACGGTGTGCTCGACGCCCGACGAGACCTGCACGTCGTGCCCGGGCGACTGCGGCCCGTGCAGCACCTGCGCCAGCGACCTCTTCATCTCGGAGTACGTCGAGGGCGCGAGCTTCAACAAGGCGCTGGAGATCGCCAACTTCACCGGCGCGCAGGTCGACCTCGGTCAGTACGCCATCTGGAAGATCACCAACGACGGCGTGTGGACGGAGAACCCGCCGCTCTTCCTGTCGGGCACGCTGGCCAACGGCGACGTCTACGTCCTGTGCAACAGCGGCGCGGTGGCGGCCATCCTGAACGTGTGCGACAGCGCCTCGAACCAGACCTACATGATGTTCAACGGCGACGACGCCATCGGCCTGGCCCACGGCTCGACCCTCATCGACACCATCGGCACCGAGGCCACCTCGGGTGCCGGCTGGACCGTGGCCGGGGTCCAGAACGCCACGACCGATCACGTGCTGGTGCGGAAGCCGTCGGTCAGCGCGCCGACCACCGACTGGATGAGCTCGAGCGCCAACGAGTGGGACGTGCACGGCCCGGCCGAGCTCAACTTCCTCGGCGCGCACACGGTCGACTACACCTGCCCGTGAGGTGACTCCACGGCGCGTCGCGAGCGCGGTGTCGGCAATGCACAACCGAGGTTGTGCATCGCGCGTCGCGTCGTCGGCCCCGGCTTCGGAGACCGGACTTCGGAGATCAGGCCTCGGAGATCGGGGCGGTGAAGCCGATGGCCAGCTGGATGATCTGGCGGAAGCTCTCGGCGGCCTCGGTGGCGCCCATGGCCTGGGCGATGACGAGGGCGGCCTTGGCCTCGCGCTCGGCGTCCTTCCGGCGCCCGGACATGAGGTGCGCCTGCGCCATCATGCCGCGCAGCGTCGCCTCCGAGTGGCGGACGCCGGCGGCCTCGGCCTCGCCGACCGTCGACTCGAGCAGCGCCAGCGCGCCGTCGAAGTCGCCGGCCTCCATGATGGCGCCGGCCTGCCTGGCGACCTCCTCGGCGCGGCGCGCGACCTCGGCCTCGCGGCGGTACTGCTCGGCGCCGTCGGGCGTCGCCAGCTGCGACAGGAGGCCGGTGAAGTGCTGGGCCGCGGCGGTGTCGCCGACGGCCTGGGCGAGCTCGAGCGCCTTCTGGCACTGCTCGCGCGCCTCGGCGGTGGCGCCGCGCAGGATGAGCGCCTGGGCCAGCATGCCGCGCGCCGAGGCCTCGACGTCGGCGCGCACGTGCGCCAGCGCGGCGACCAGGATGGTGTGGAGCTCGGCCTCGGCGGTCGGCGAGTCGCCGACGTCGAGCGCGGCGGCGGCGCGATCGAAGGCCTGGTCGACGGCCTCGTCGCTCATGCCGACCACGTCGAGCTGGCGCACCAGCGCGTCGTAGTGCTGGGCGCTCTCCTTGTCGCCGAGCTGGTCGGCGATCTCGTAGGCGCGCACGGCCTCGACGCGGGCCTCGACGATGCGGCCGAGCGAGGCCAGGGCCGGGGCGAGCAGCCCGCGCGCGAACATCTCCGACTGGCCCTCGATGGGCGGGTCCTTGCGCAGGAGGTCCTGGATGGTCGTCACCGCCAGCTCGGGCTCGCGGTTGCCGAGCGCCTGCACGGCCGTCTGGAGGGTGGCTTCGATGCTGGTGTCCACGAGGGCTCCCGGGTGTATCCTCGCCGCGCGCAGAACCGCGAGAGGGTGTGATGGAAATGGATTGGAAGCTGACCCAGAGCCTCTTGGACGCCAACCTCGACCACGTCTTGGCGAAGGCTTCCGACCCGAAGGCGACGCTGACCGCGCTGGCGCGCAAGATAAGCGCTGCGACGGAAATGGTCGAGGCCCACATCGCGGCCCTGGACGCGCGCGCCATCGAGCTGCCGTCGCTGCTCGGCACCGAGGACGGCATGATCGGCAAGGTCCAGGCGGTCATCGCCAAGGCCGAGAACGACGGCCGGCCCGACCTCGCCACGGCCGCCAAGGAGCGGCTCGCCAAGCACGAGGCGCAGCGCCAGGCGTTCCAGGCCGAGCTCGACGGCAACGAGGCCGAGCGCACCCGGGCCGAGGACGCGCTGGCCAAGCTGCAGGACCGATCGATCGACGTCGAGTCGCGTGGCGCCGACCTGCCCGACACGGTCGGCCCGGTGGCGAGCGCCGCCCCGACGCCGGTCGCTGCGTGCGCCCGCGCCCGCGCGGCCGGCCGCGTCGGTGGCTGCAGCGCCCGCGCCCGCGACGGCCAAACCGGCGGCGCCGGTCGCCGCCGCGCCGGCGCCGAAGCCCGCAGCTCCGGCGGCCGGCGCCAAGAAGGGCGGCAACCTCGACGACGAGTTCGCGGCGCTGCTCTCCGAGCTCAACGTCGACCTGGCCCAGGTCGAGCTGCCGAAGAAGGCGGCCAAGCCCTCGCCGATCGCCGCCGCCAAGGACGACGACCTCGGCATCCCCGACCTCGTCACCGTGAAGGACGACGAGCTGCCCGAGGGCGAGGAGCTCGAGCCGTTGCCCGACCCCAAGGGGAAGGGCGCGCCCGCCAAGCCCGCCGCGGCCCCGGCCAAGCCGGGCGCGGCGGCCCCGGCCAAGCCGGGCGTGCCCGCGGTCGCGGCCAAGCCCGGCGCGCCCGCGGTCGCGGCCGGCAAGCCCGGCTCAGCGGCGAGCCCGAGCGCGGACGCGGCGCCCAAGAAGTCGAAGCGTTGGCTGTGGATCACCGCGGCGGCGACCACCATCGGCGGCGCCGGCGTAGTCGTCGCCCACTTCGTCCTGCATCTCTTCTGAAGGTCGGGCCCTCAGGGCGTCAGGGCAGGATGCCCTCGACGATGCTCTTCACCTGGTCGCCCGGGAAGCGCCCCTTCACCTTGGCCATGAGCTTGCCCATGACCTTGCCCATGTCCTTCTTCGACGTGGCGCCGACCTCGGTCACGAGCTCGCGGGCGATGACCTCGACCTCGTCGCGCGTCAGCTGCTTCGGCAGGTAGCTCAGGATCACCTGCAGCTGCGCCTCGTCGGCGCTGGCGAGATCCTCGCGGCCGCCGGCGCGGAAGGCGGTGATGCTCTCGTCGCGCTGCTTCTTGTGCTTGGCCAGGAGGGCGAGCTCCTCGGCCTCGTCGATGTCGCCGTGCGGGCCCTTCATCTGCGCGATGGCCTGGTTCTTCAGGTCGGACAGCAAGAGGCGGATCGCGTCGAGGCGCACCTGGTCGCGAGCCTTCATCGCCGTCTTGAGATCTTCAGTGAGCTTGTCCTTGAGCGACATGGATGTCAGCCTCCTCGGCAGGCCGCGACCTATAAGACGCGACCCATTGACAAGGCAAGCCCATGCATCCCGCGCCCGCGCATACCTGGATCGCCTCGCCGAACGCCCTCGCCCCGCTCGAGGCCGCGCTCATGTCGGCGACCGAGGTCGCCCTCGACACCGAGTCGAACTCGATGTTCGCCTACCGCGAGCGCCTCTGCCTCGTGCAGCTGGCGACGCTCGCGCCGGGCCGCGAGCCCGAGCTCTTCCTGGTCGACCCGCTGGCCTTCGCGACGGCCTCCGAAGCGCTCGCGCCGCTCGCCGGCTGGCTCGCCGACCCGGCCCACCGCGTGCTCATCCACGGCGGCGAGTACGACGTCGCCATCATGAAGCGCGAGCTCGGCTTCGGCCCGACCAACCTCTTCGACACGCAGGCCGCGGCCGCCCTCATCGGCATCGAGAAGACCGGCTTCGGCGCGCTGGTCGAGGCCTTCTGCGGCGTCACGCTGCCGAAGAGCCACCAGCAGCACGACTGGAAGCGGCGCCCGGTGCCGGCCGACGCACTGGCCTACGCCGTCGCCGACGTGCACTACCTCGTGCCGCTGGCGAAGGCCATCGAGGCCATCGTGAAGGACGCCGACATCGAGGAGGAGGTCGCGCTGGCCTGCCTCGCCGTCGCCGAGGCGCGCGCGCACGCGCCGCGCGACCCCGACCAGGCCTTCTGGCGCGTGCTCGGCGGCGCGCGCCCGGGCGCCGAGGCCATGTCGATGCTGGTCGCGCTCGTCGCCTGGCGCGAGGCGGTGGCCGAGGCGCGCGACGTGCCGCCGGCCCGCCTCGTGCCGAACGAGTCGCTGCTGCGCGTGGCCGAGCGCGCGCCGTCCAGCGCGTCCGACCTCGGCGGGCTCGGCCTGCCGAAGGACATCGTGCGCCAGCCCGAGGCGCTGCTCGCGGCCATCGAGAAGGCGCGCGCCGAGCCGCCGCCCAGCCCGGCGCGACCGCCGCGGCCGCGCGTCGATCCCGCCATCGCCGCGCGCGAGAAGCGCCTCAAGCAGTGGCGCGAAGACGAGGCGCGCCAGCGCGGCGCGCCGCTCCAGCTGGTGTTGCCGGCGCGCGCGCTCGATCACCTGGCGACGCTCGGCGAGGCCGGCCTCGAGAGCGCGCCGCAGCTCGGTCCGAAGCGCCTCGCCCGCTACGGCGACGCGCTCAGGAGGCTCCTCCGCTGAGGCGAGCAGGCGAGCGGATAGCTCGCTCCGGCCGCCCTCATCCGGGCGGCCTGCGCTCGCAACAGCCTTCGAGCCGGCTCAGTTGCTGCGGGCGGGGCCGACGGGCTGCAGCTGCAGGCCGAAGTCGGTGATGTCCACCGCGCGCAGCGCGTCCATCACGCGCACGACGTGGTCGTACTTGGCGTCCTTGTCGGCGCCGAGCATGACGATGACCTTGTCGCCCTTCTCCTTGAGCGTGCGACCGGTCGTCTGCAGCACCTCGAGGGTGATGTTGGTGCCGTCGAGCTGGATGGTGCCGTCCTTCAGGACGGTCACGGCCAGCGTGCGCTCTTCGGGCAGCGCCTCGGCCGTCGAGGCCTCGGGCAGCTGCACCTTCATGCCCTTGTTCACGATGATGTTGGCCGTCACCATGAAGATGACCAGCAGCACCAGCACGACGTCGACGAGCGGCGTGATGTTGATGGCTGCGATGCTGTCCTCGTCTTCCGAAACTCCGCCCGCCATCTCAGGCCTCCGGCTTGTTGCGCGCGAAGTAGGTCATCAGGATGCGCGCGGTCGCATCGCTGTTGGCCATCTTCGTCTTGATGACGCGGCCGAACGAGTTGTAGGCGATGACGGCGGGGATGGCGACGACGAGGCCGACGGCCGTGGCCGAGAGCGCCTCGGAGATCGATCCCATCACGATGCCGGGGTCGACGCTCTTCGAGTCCGAGAGCTTCTTGAAGGCCTGGATGATGCCGATGATCGTGCCGAAGAGGCCGATGAACGGCGTGTTGTTGCCGAGCGTCGCGAGCACGGTCATGCCGCGGTCGAGCTTGATCTTGGTGGCCACCATGGTCGCCGCCATCGACTCCTCGATCGCCCGGAAGTTGTCGCTGGCGCGTCCGAGGCCGACCGCGGCCACGCGGGCTTCGACCGACATCTGCTTGGCGCACCAGCTCGCCACCTTCTCGAGCGGCTCCGACGAGTTCAGGCGCTGGGTGAGCGACTGGATGAAGGTGGCGAAGTCACCACGGATGCTTCGCATGTACAGGCCGCGCTCGATCATGATGGCGATCGAGAGGACGCTGCAGGCGATGAGGATGTACATCACCCACTCGGCCCCGTACTTGGTCGCGAAATTCGAGAACAGCTCCGTGATACTCATGAACGCTCCGTCCCCAGTCGTCGCCCGAAGGCCTAAGGTCGCGCGGAGCATAGACGCGAGGCCACCCCTGCGCAAGATCATCCATGGCCCGGCATCCAGAGCGGGTGCGAGCCCCGGCGCGCTCGCTGAGACGCACCACATGAACGTGAGCGGGCCAGGGAATGCTCGCCCGGACGGCCGAGCAATTCGGCGAAGACGCGAGCTCCGGCGGGCCAGGCTGCCTCGCGCCGAGGGGAGAGATTTCGACGGCGGTGGCAGCCGATGTAAGGTCGGGAGTCGGTCGGCGTCATTTGCAGGCGTCGACCGTGCTCACGGGCGATGTGACCGCTAAAGCCCTTACGCAGAGGGCCGAGAATTGGTAGAACCTCCGAATCCTCCATGCTGGGGAAGCCGGGGGCGAACGCGAGGACGATGATGCAGGGCACCAATCCAGGGACCCAGAGGCCAGCGGGTCAAGCCAAGGACGCGGCGCCGCGGGAGAAGCTCCTGCGCATCGGCGTCATCCACGACAAGCGCGTGGTCGAAGAGCGCTTCATCCGCGGCCAGGGCGACGTGACCTTCGGCGCCGACGCGTCGAACGTCGTGCAGCTCGCCGGCATGGGCGCGCCGCCGACCCTGAAGCTGTTCGAGAGCCGCGGCCCCGGCCGCTACACGCTCGTCTTCGAGAAGGGAATCGACGGCCGCATCGACCTCGGCCAGGCGCCCGAGACCTTCGCCGAGCTCATCCAGAGCGGCAAGGCCAAGAAGCGCGGCAACGCCTACACCGTCGACCTCTCCGACACCTCGCGCGGCCGCGTGGTCGTCGGCGCGGTGGTCATCCTGTTCCAGTTCGTCGACGCGCCGCCGAGCGATCGCAGCGCGCTCACGCAGGTCCTGAAGGGCGGCCTGCTCTACAAGATGGACTGGCCGTACCGCTACATCCTGGGCGCGGTCTTCCTCGTCATGGGCGGCTCGGGCCTGTCGGCGCACGTGTGGTGGATCATCACCGGCCAGTACTACCACAACCCGTTCGGCAGCGAGGAGGAGGCCTACGCCTCGCTGCGCGTCGAGATGAAGCCCGAGAAGAAGAAGAAGGAGACCCAGACCGTGAAGGTCGAGGCTCCTGCCATCAAGGCCGAGCCGTCGCCGTCGGCCGACCAGAAGAAGGCGCAGGAGGCGGCCAAGGCGCCCGGTCCGAAGAACGGGCGCGACAAGGCCGGGCCGGTGAGCCGCGAGACGCGGCGCGCCAAGCTCGCCGAGGGCGTGCGCAGCAAGACCTTCCTCGGCGCGCTCGGCAGCGGCACCGGCGACGGGCGCCCGGTGGTGCACGACTCGAACTACGCCGCGGCCTTCGACTTCGCCGAGGGCGGCGCCGCGGCGCAGGCCAACGGCGGCTTCAACGGCGGTCCGACGGCGGCCGCGGGCGGGGACGGCGGGCGCTACAAGACGCTCAACCAGAACGACGTCGGCGGCGGTCGCCTCGAGACCACGACGGCCAAGACCGAAGAGAAGACGGCCGACAGCGAGGTGAAGATCAAGGCCAACGTGCGCGACGGCTCCATCTCGGGCCAGGAGGGCACCGGCAAGATCGACAAGGACTCGGTGGCCCGCGTCTTCTCGCGCCGGAAGGGCGCCATCAAGTACTGCTACGAGAACGCGCTGCGCGTGGACCAGAACCTGAAGGGCAAGGTCACCATCCGCTTCACCATCGGGCCGGCCGGGCGCATCACGTCGATCTCGGCCGCGGGCAACACCACCGGCAACAGCGCGGTGGCCGACTGCATCATCGACAAGGTCCAGGGCTGGCGCTTCGACCCGCCCGACAACGGCTCGGTGACGTTCTCGTACCCGTTCCTGCTCGACACCAAGTAGTCGCGCGCGCGTCGCGCGCCGCGGGTATCGTCAAGGCCCTTTCACTTCCGGCGGATCGTCGAAGCGAAAGGGCCTTTCGCGTCTGGCTCAGGTCGCGACGTCGGCGATGCCGCGCGAGATGACGTCGGCCATGGCCATGATGGTCGCCTGCGGGTTCACCGCCGACGGGCCGGGGAAGACGCTGGCGTCGGCCAGCCACACGCCTTCGACGCCGCGCAGCGCGCCGCGCGAGTCGATGGGGCCGCGCGCCGGATCGGAGCTCATGCGGCACGAGCCGAAGGCGTGGTTGAAGGTCATGTGGCAGTCGTGCGGACGGATGGCCTGAGACAGCAGGGCCTCCGAGTCGGCGCGCGAGCGCATGCGCGCCGGCATGCCGGAGATGGTCGTCGCGACGTAGCGCGCGCCGCTGTCGAGCAGGCCGTCGACCGCGGTCTTCAGGCCGCGCGCCACCATGTGGCACTCGTGGGTGGGGATCTTCAGCTTCATGCGCGGCGCCCCGCCGAGGCCGACCTTCACCGAGCCGGTGACGCGCGCCTTGTAGACAACGGCGATGACGGCGCCGAAGCGCATGTCGCGGAGGCTCTCCAGGAAGTCGCGGCCGATGCCGCCCCAGTTGAGGCCGATGAGGCTCGGCGGCGCCCACAGCGCCTCGTACTTCAGGCCGCGGATGTCCTTCGAGAAGGCGCCCCAGCCCTGGGTCGCGCCCGACCACGGCTCGACGGGCTCCTCCATGATGCCGGTGGCGAGGCCGGAGAGATGCGCGTAGAGGCTCTTGCCGACGCGACCGCCGCCGCTGAGGCCCGAGCGCAATAGCAGGGCCGGCGTCTGGGCCACGCCGGCCGCGACCACGATGCGCGGCGCGCGCACGGTGAAGCGCCCGACGTCGCGCCAGCCGTCGATGTCGATGACGCGCCCGCTGACGCCGGTGGCGCGGCCGCGCTCGACCAAGATGCGGTCGACCTGGCTGCAGGTGAAGACCTCGCCGCCGCGCGCCAGCAGCTCGGGCAGGTAGGCTCGGTCGACCGACTGCTTGGCGCCCGAGTGGCAGCCGGTGATGCAGTCGGCGCAGCCCTTACAGCCCTCGACCGCGCGCGGCAGCGGCTTGCCGTCGAGGCCGGCCTTGGCGAGCGCGTCGCGCACGACGGCGTTGCGGCGGCCCATGACCGTCATCGGCGTCGGCTGCGTGCGCGTGCGCGCGAAGACGCGCTCGAAGGCGCGGTCGAAGCCCGCGCCGCGCAGGCCGTAGAAGAAGTCGCCGAGGTTGTCCTCGCGCGACCACTCGTCGCGCACCCAGTCGGGGAGCTTCAGCATGATGGCCGAGTTCACGACCGAGCTGCCGCCGAGGCAGCGGCCCTGCATCGACGGGTTCGGCGCGTCGCCGCCGACCAGGCGGAGCCCGCCCTCCCAGTAGTAGCGCGCCAGGACGCGCGGCGGCGTGTCGGTCATGTCGTCGGGGCGGACCTCGGGGCCGGCCTCGACCAGCGCGACGCGCATGCCGGCCTGCGCGAGGTTGTCGGCGGCGACCGCGCCGCCCGGGCCGGAGCCGACGACGATGACGTCGGCGTCGGCGTCGAAGCCGCCGCGCACGCGCTCGATGCCGTGGATCATCGGCCGTCTCCCAGCGGGAAGGGCGGCCGCTGCGGCAGCGTCGCGCGCGAGGGGAACGGGTGCTCGCAGGTGGTGGCGCCGAGCCACTCGAGCGAGCGCGGGTGCGAGAGGTACATCATGACGACCGGCGACTTCACCGCGTCGGCGACGAAGCGCAGCGGCCAGAGCTTGGAGGTGCGCCAGCCCTCGAACAGCGCCAGCCGCCGCTCGACCGGCAGCCGCGACAGCCGCCGCGGGCTGCCGAGGAGCAGCGGCGCGCCGAGCTCCATGCCCGTATAGAGGAGCATGAGCAGGCGGCGCGAGTCGGGCGGCAGGAGCCGCCACCACGCGTCGGCGCGCGCGACCATGTCGGCTTCGTCGACGTCGGGAGCGCCGAGGTCGTTGCTGGGTGCGATCGCCTCGGCACAGGCCCGGAAGCCGGAGAGGGCGATGGGCCGGAAGAGAGCCTCGAGGCGTGCGAGTATCACGCCTCGGCCTTAGCACGCGGCCGCGGGTCGTCCAATCGAAACGAGCAAGCGCTCGGTGGGGCGACCTGCCGTTGTCGACTCAGTGGTGCGCGTCGCCGCGGGCGTGGGCCTCGCGGTGGTGCCAGGCGGCCTCGACGTCGAGGTTGGTCTCGAAGGCGTAGCTGACGACCGGGTGGGCGCCGCCCGCCGGATCCCAGGCGCGGAGGTCGTCGGCCAGCGCCAGCGCGATCTTGGCGTGCTCGCTCTCGCCGCCGAAGTAGAGGACGTCGGCCGTGGCCTCGAGCCAGCGCGCGGCCCGGTCGCGCAGCGCCGCGTCGGCCGACCAGCGCACGGCGTTCTCCTGGGCCATCGCCTCGAAGCGCTTCACGAACGCTTCCTTCTCGATGGGCTCGTTGCCGTGGAGCAGCGGTGCGAGCTCCTTCTCCATCTGCTCGAGCGCCGCGCCCGGCGGCGCGATGTAGCCGACGATGGGGTGGCTGGCCAGGCTCTCGATGGCCGTCCGCGGTACCGGGCGGCCGGCCGGGCCGAGGTGCGCGCGCGCATCCCACTGGCCGATGTCGACGCCGAGCTTCACGGCGCGGTCGCGCCAGGCCAGGAAGTGGTTGAACTTCGGCGTGGCCTCGAGGTCGCCGCGGGCGTGGTCGATGAGGCGCGCGGCCAGCGCCGCGTCGGCCAGGACCGGCTTCTGCAGGCGGGCCTGGGCCACCATCTCGGCGTGGCCGCGGCGGATCTTGCCGAGCGCCAGCTCCTCGACGATGTCGAGGCGCGGGCCGCGCTCGGGGTCGCGCACGTCGAGCTCGCCGCCGCCGGCGCCGGGCAGGGTGCCGAGGACGATCCACAGGTGGCCGTCCATGCCCGGGGCCGAGGCGATGGCCACGCGGTCGAGCTCGGCCTTCACCGTAAGGTCGACGGCCGCGGCGCGCTGCGGCAGCGGCGCGGCCTGCACGCCCTGCGACTTCAGCTTGTAGGCGGCGGCGCGCGGCCTTCTTCACATCCTTGTCGGCCGCGATCTCGCCCAGCGCGTCGAGGTGCGCGCGCTGCTTGCGCTCGACCAGCGCCTGCACGAGGCCAGCCCGTCGCTGCGACCCAGCGTGAGGGCCTTGGCGAGGGCGAGGTCGGGGGGCCCGTCGGCGAAGGCGGCGAGGGTCGGCGGGAGGGCGGTCGTCTTGGTGTCGGGCGTCATAGGCGCGGAGGGATAGCAGGGCCCGCCACCAGGGGCAACGGACTTCCGAGGCCGTCGCCTGCCTCCATCGAGCGCCATCGACAGGCCGCGGAGCGGCCAACGACGCGGCTCATGTCGATTCTCGCAAAATACCTCTCAGGTTTTTTCGACCCCGTCCCGATTGAGTGTTTGCCTTTGGCTGGTTCCCTGGAACGGGGAGCTGACGAGAGGCTGAGACCTCGAGCCCCGGCCCGGCCCGCAACCGGCCCTGGGCTCACCTTGCATGTGGAGCAGAGCGCGCTCGGCGCGCCCGCTCCGGTCGCTGGATTCGTCCGGCGATGGCACCGAGCCCGCGTTGGACCCGCAACCATACACGGGCTCATCCTTACATTCGCGAGAGGCCACCCGCCTGCTCGCGCTTTACTGGGGAAAGCTCGGCCCCTCGCGCAGACGTTGGGGGACAGACGCGCGAGGGACCGCGCCGATATGCCAGCCCGCTCGACCTGGTCGGGCGGACTGGCAAATCACGTTCGGATCCTGCTCGCCGTCGTTGGGGGACGACGGCGAAGCAGGCTCCGAGCACTTGCTGGGCCCGTTTGGGGCCCGGCCTTTGCGAGCGGCATGGCTCGCGGTGACGGTACGGGGGAAATGGTTTGGCAGCCCCTCTGCGTCGGTATTGCCGACGCAGAGGGAGCCTTTTCGCGGCGTCGAAGAGGCGCCTTCCACCCCGTCGTCGCGCTCGCTCGTCTCGCCTGCGTCCGGCGGCTCGCCGCTCTCGACGCAGCGCGGGCGTCGCTAGCCGCTGATCGGACCGGAGACGCGTCGCTGTCCCGGGCCGACGTGCTCGATGGTGACGTCGCCGGTGACGACGACGTCGCCCTCGAAGACCACGTCGCCCCGCACGACCAGCCGGCTGGCGTTCCGCAGCGACGGCGCTCCCTTCGGGAAGCGCGCCATGAAGTCTTCGATGTTCTTGAAGTACTTCGGGTCGAGGTCGACCAGCGGCAGGTTGCCGGCGCGCTCGGGGATGGCGTGCACGCGGCCGTCGCCCTCGCGCATGAAGACGTCGGACCACAGCACCAGGAGGTCGTTGGTGGTCTTCACCGGCACGAAGCGCTCGCGCCCGACGCGCACCGCGCCGGCCGCCTCACGGCCGTCCATGCCGAGGTCGGAGAAGAGCTCGATGGCCGCGCCCATGGCCGTCTCGAGCTGCACGACCGACTCCGAGGCGGGCTCGGTGGGATCGATCGGCTTCACGTTGCGGATGAGCGGCAGGCCGAGGCGACCGCCGCGGCGATCGAGCAGGCCCTTCACCGCCGTCAGGTCGACCCACACGTTGTTGGTGTTGAAGAAGCGATGGCGCGTGATGTCCTGGAAGAAGCGCACGTCGTCGGGCGGGCACTGCGCCACCTCGCGCAGGAGGTAGCCGCCGCCGCGCGACGGCGGGCGCGCCGCGAGGTGGCCGCCCTTCTTGTCGGCCGCGGTGCGGTCGGCGCACTCCATGACGAAGGCCTTGCCGGTGGCGGCCATCCAGCCGAGCAGCGCCAGGTCGGGCACCGCGCCGAGGTTGTCGGCGTTGGAGATGAAGGCCCAGCGGAAGCCCTGCAGGAGCAGGCGGTCGAGGAGCCCCGAGGTGGCGAGCGCGATGTAGATGTCGCCGTGGCCGGGCGGGCACCAGGTGAGCGACTCGTCGTCGTGCACGGCGACCGTGAGGTCGGCGGCGCGGACCTTCGGCACCTGGTGCTGGAGGAAGGTGGTCGGCAGATCGTTCTGCCCGGCGATGAGCGCGAGGTGGCCGGCGAGCGCTGACTGCGCGTCGTCCTGGGTGCGGAAGCTGTCCATCAGCACCAGCGGCAGCGCGACGTGGTGCTCGGCGCGCAGGCTCAGGACCTGGTCGATGATGAGCTCGAGGAAGGTGCGGCCGTCCTTGGCGACGAGGAGCGACTTCGCCCGCTCCATGCCCATCGATGTGCCGAGTCCCCCGTTGAGCTTGATGACGACCGTGTGGGGCAGCTCCTTCTCGCCGTGGATCTCGAAGCCGGCGAGGTCGGCCTTGTCGGGCAGCGACTCGACGGGCTCGATGGCGGTCTCGGGGACGAGGCCGGTGGCCCCGGCGACGAGCTGGTCCCAGGCGTGTTTGAAGGTCGCGATCGCGAGGTCGGGCTGGCCGGCCGCGCGCATCTTCTCTTCGAACGGCGTGAAGTCGGACATGGCAGGGCGGCTGCATCGCACGGCGGCTCGCCCTTGGGAAGAGGATGGCGCATCATCGGGTGGCAAGGGTCTTCGGGAGGTCGATATGGACAGGCAACCGCGCACTATCGAAAGGCTCGTGGAGGACCAGATTCGGCGCTGGATGGCGGCTCAGACGCGCCCGGTCGGGCCGGTCACGCCGGTGCCGCGGCCTCACGTCGTGACGGTGTCGCGCGAGTTCGGCGCGCAGGGTGAGCAGCTCGCGCGCGTCGTGGCCGAGCGCATGGGCTACACCTGCTGGGACCAGGAGCTGGTGCACGCCATCGCCGAGAGCACGCAGGCGCCGGAGCGGCTGCTCGAGTCGCTCGACGAGCACCGCCGGACCTCGATCGACGCGCTGGCCGAGGTGTTCCGGCCGGCCAGCGACGTGGGCGACGCCGGCTACCTGCGCGAGCTCGTGCGCGTGGTGCACACCGTCGCGGCGCAGGGGCGCGCCGTCATCGTCGGGCGCGGCTGCCAGTTCATCCTCGGCCCGAGCGAGGCGCTGCACGTGCGCGTGGTCGCGCCGGTCGAGCACCGCGTGAAGGGGCTCGTCGCGCGCCGCGGCTGGAGCGAGGCCCAGGCGCGCGCCGAGGTGGCGCGCGTCGACGCCGATCGCAAGGCGTTCCTCAAGGCCGGCTTCGGTCGTGACCCGACCGATCCCGCCGGCTACGATCTCGTCATCAACCTCGCGTCGTTCACGCTGGCGCGCGCGGCCGAGGTCGTGGAGCTGGCCTGGGCGGCCAAGTTCAAGGCCGACTGAGCGGAGCCGGGGCGCCGTCGGTCTCTGGTCGGAGCCGCGCATCGCGGCGGAGGAAGAGACCGACCAGGGCGACCCGTGCGGAGCGAAGCCGTCGATCGATAGACGCGCTTCGAACGCGGCTCGGGTATGCGTCGGGCTTGACTCCCTTGCATGCAGCGCCCATGGTGCGGGCCTCGCGGTCGTCTGTCTTCGTAACGCAGTCCCGCGAACACCAAAGGAGCTCCGCAATGATCGCGCCCGAGGCCGTCGGCGATGCCGACCAGTTCGAGACCCGTCAGCTTTCCCCCGTCGAGACCCTGCGCCATTCGACGGCGCACCTCATGGCGTCCGCCATCGATGTCCTGTTCCCGGGCACCAAGTTCGCCATCGGGCCGCACATCGACAACGGCTTCTACTACGACATGGAGCTGCCGACGCCGCTGACCGAGGCCGACCTGCCGCGCATCGAGGAGAAGATGCGCGAGATTGCCAAGGGCAATCACAAGTTCGAGCGCTTCACCCTGCCGCGCGCCGAAGCCGTGGCCTGGGCCGAGAAGAACGGGCAGCCCTTCAAGAAGGAGCTCATCGACGGCTTCGAGAGCGACGTCGTCTCCTTCTACAAGCACGGCGCCTTCACCGACATGTGCGCCGGCCCGCACGTCAACTACTCGAGCAAGCTCAAGCACTTCAAGCTGACCCACATCGCGGGCGCGTACTGGCGCGGGAACGAGAAGAACCCGATGCTGACCCGCGTGTACGGGCTCGCCTTCGAGACGAAGGAGGAGCTCGAGGCGCACCTGAAGCTGCTCGAGGAGGCGGCCCGCCGCGACCATCGCCGGCTCGGCAAGGATCTCGACCTCTTCTCGATCACCCAGGAGTACGGCGGCGGGCTCGTGCTGTGGCTGCCGAACGGCGCGTTCATCCGCAAGCAGATCGAGGATTTCTGGCGCGCAGAGCACCTGGCCCGCGACTACGAGATCCTCTACACGCCGCACGTGGCGCCGCTCAGCCTGTGGGATCGCTCGGGCCACACCGGCTTCTACAAGGACTCGATGTTCGCGCCGATGGAGGTCGAGGGGCAGCCGCATCAGCTCAAGCCGATGAACTGCCCGTTCCACATCGGCGTGTATCGCAACCGCCAGAAGAGCTACCGCGAGCTGCCCATCCGCTTCGCCGAGCTCGGCACGGTCTATCGCTACGAGCGCTCGGGCGCCTTGCACGGGCTCATGCGCGTACGCGGCTTCACCCAGGACGACGCCCACATCTTCTGCACCAAGGAGCAGCTCGAGGACGAGATCAACGGCTGCATCGACTTCGCGCAACTCATGTACTCGACCTTCGGCTTCCCCGAATACAAGGTCGAGCTGTCGGTGCGCGACCCGAAGGACAAGTCGAAGTACCTGGGCGGCGACGAGGCCTGGGACTTCGCCGAGGCCGCCATCTCGCGCGTGCTCGAGGCGCGCGGCATCACCTTCAAGCGCATGGAGGGCGAGGCCGCCTTCTACGGACCGAAGATCGACGTGAAGGTGGTCGACGCCATCGGGCGCGTCTGGCAGCTCACGACCGTGCAGGTCGACTTCAACCTGCCCGAGCGCTTCGACCTCCACTACATCGGCGCCGACAACCAGCACCACCGCCCCATCATGGTGCACCGCGCGCTGCTCGGGTCGCTCGAGCGCTTCTTCGGCATCATCATCGAGCACTACGCCGGCGACTTCCCGCTGTGGCTGGTGCCGGTGCAGGCCAAGATCCTGCCCATCTCCGAGAAGTTCCTGGAGTACGGCAAGGAGGTCGAGAAGAAGCTGAAGGCGGCCGGCGTGCGCGCCAAGCTCGACACCAGCGACGAGAAGCTCGGCTACAAGATCAGGAAGACCGAGCTCGAGAAGGTCCCCTACGCGCTGGTCGTCGGGCAGAAGGAGGCCGAGACCGGCACCATCGGCGTGCGACGGCGGAAGGAGGGCGACCTCGGCGCGCTCACGGTCGAGGACTTCGTGGCCCGCGTGACCGCGGAGGTCGCGGCCAAGACCCACGGCTGAGGGCGCGATGGCGACCACCGCCGATGCCCTGGCCGGGGTCCCGTTCTTCGCGCTGCTCGACGAGAGCGAGCGCGCGGTGCTGGCCGAGCGCGTCGAGATCGTGACGGTCTCGGCCGGCACCGTGCTCTTCGAGGCGGGCGACCCGGGCGAGGAGCTCTACGTCGTCCTCGAGGGGCAGGTCGAGGTCTACTTCCGGGACACGACCGGCCAGCGCATCGTGCTCGAGACCGCCGACAAGGGTGAGTTCTTCGGCGAGATCTCGCTGCTCGACCCGGGGCCGCGGACCGCCGCGGCCTCGGTCACGAGGGACCTCACCGCCATCGTGGTCGACCGCGAGGACCTCGACGAGCTGTTCCGGCTGAAGCCGGGCGCGGCGCTCGATCTGCTGACGGCGACCGGGCGCCGCCTCAGGACGAACGCCGAGCTCCTGCGGAAGACCGCGTCGCGCAACGTGAACCTCGAGGAGGAGGAGCGCAGCTTCTTCGGCCGCGCCGCCGACTGGATCGTCCAGGCCAGCGGGTCGATGGCGTTCCTCGTCATGCACGTCGTCTTCTTCGCCATCTGGATCTGGGTGAACCGCTCGAGCGAGGCGTTCGACCCGTACCCGTTCGGGTTCCTCACCATGGTCGTGTCGCTCGAGGCGATCCTCTTGTCGGTGTTCGTCCTGCTCAGCCAGAACCGGCAGGCGGCGCGCGACCAGATCCGGAACGACATCGAGTACAAGGTGAACCTGAAGGCCGAGCTCGAGATCGCGCACCTCCACGAGAAGGTCGATCGGCTGCACGCCGAGTCGTTCGCGCGCATGGACAAGCTCGCGCGCGAGGTGCGGGCCGCGACCGGCCACAAGCCTCACGCCGCCGAATAGGCGGCGAGCGCGATCCGCTCCTCAGCCGCCGAAGAACTTGGCCCAGCCGTTCGGCATCCCACCTGGCAGGAGGGCGGTCATCTTGGCGACGTCGGCGAGCGCGAAGCTGATGCGCGACATCGAGCCGACGACGTCGCCCTGGCGCAGCGTGACCTGCACCGTCGAGATGCCCTCGCCCTCGCTGGCGAGCTTGCCCTCGGCGATGGCCTCCTGGCCGAGGCGGATGCCCTGGATGTAGCGCACCTGCAGGCTCGTGGTGACGCCGATGCGGCCGCGCAGGCCGACCAGCGTCCAGCCGGCGACCTCGTCGGCGATGAGCGCCTGCAGGCCGCCGTGCAGGAGGCCCGGCGGGCCGTCGTAGCCGGGGCCGAGCGTGAAGCGGCTGCAGATGAGGTCGCCGCGGCGCTCGAACTTCAGGCGCAGGCCGGTCGGGTTGTGGGGGCCACAGCCGAAGCAGAGCTGCGTCGGCCCGAAGGTGTAGGGGTCGAGCGGGTGGATGTGCGGGGTCACGGACCCGAGGTCGTGCGGCGGCGGCGTCTCGGTCATGGGGCGAGACCCCAGCCGCGGTGCGGGCGTACTGCTTCGATGCTCACGTCGACCTCCTGGTCGACAGCCTGATCGAATTCGAAGGCGACGTCCATCGCGTAGAAGCCGCTCGGCGGCTGGAAGACCGGCGCGAAGAGCTGGTGGATGGCGTCGAGCGCCTGGCCGAGCCGATAGGCGTGCGCGCGCGTCAGCGCGGTGGTGCCCGGCGCCAGCGTCGGCGAATGTGACAAATAGGTGGCCGGCTGGCCGGAGTAGTACCAGTAATAGACAAAATAGTCGGCGAATGTGCCAGCCAGCGGCGGCGGCGTCGGTGATTCGGCGCCGGGCGCGGCCTCGACGACGAAGGCCGGCTCGCTCTGGTCGGCCGAGAACAGGTTGCCGCTGACGGCGCTGCCGTGCGCCACCGGCGCGGTCGCGAGCGGGCTCACCAGCAGCGCGACGCCCACCGCGCGCGGGTCGATGCCGCGGCGCTGGCGCTCGGCGAAGGCCTCGGCGCTCCAGGCGCTGGCCCACACCGTCTTGACGGCGAGGTCGATCGGCCGGCCGGCGTCGTCGGGATCGCCGATGGCCCACGCGTCGAGGCCGGCGCCGCTGAAGTCGTCGAGGTCCTCGGCGTTGGTGCTCGAGCGGAAGCGGCAGCGCTGGCTCGGCAGGCCGTCGATGGCGGCGCCGAGCGCGTCGAGGAGCGCCGTGTCGAGCGGCGCGTCGAGGAGGTCTTCGCGGAAGGCGGCGAGGCGGGCGTGGCGCACGACCGGATCGGACTGGAAGGCGGCGTCGGCGAGCATGGCGTCGGCGGCGGCGGCGAGGCCGTTCTGCTCGAGGAAGCGCGCGTAGAAGTAGACCGGCACCGCGACGGCCGGGCGCAGCGGCAGCGGCTCGTTGGGCGGCGGCGCATGCGGGATGCTGGCGCGGCCGAGCGCCGCGTAGAGCGCGGCCTGGCCGCCGTAGGCCGGGATGGCGTCGTGGATGGCCTGGGCGAGGTCGGTCCCGGTCGGCATGAGGTCGGCCACCGGGACGATGCTCGTGCGCGTGAGGTCGAGCGCCGGGACGGTGACGGTCGTCGGGCGGTGGGATTGCCAGAATGCGACGGCGTCGTCCTGGCTGATTTCGCGAATATGCCAATCGAAGGGACCGGCCGTGAGCTCGACCGGCTTGCCGGCCAGGGCGCGCAGGGCAGGGTCGTCGAAGGCGCCGCGCAGGCTGACGTCGGGCGTGCCGCGGGCCTGCGCCAGGACGGCCACGCGCGCGCGCGGCGCTTGCAGCTCGGCGCTGATGACGGCGGCGGTCGGAGGCAGCTCGGCCGGGACGACGTCGAGCACGACGATGTCGTGGTCGTCGACGCTGACGGTGCCGGCGACGAGGTCGGCGGCGGCGACGAAGCGCAGGGTGCCGGCGGCGACGCCGAGGCTCAGCGGTCGATAGTCCATGGCGTCGAGGAGCTCGTCGGTGGTGACGACCGGGATGTCGGTCGGCAGCTGGGCGGCGAGGGCGTCCTGGGCTTCGGAGGTCGGGTGGAAGACCAGGTCGGCGCCGAACCAGGTGGCACCGCGGATGGCCTCGAAGGCGGTCGCGACCATGCTCGCGCTGGCGGTGTCGTAGGGCGAGATCTCGTAGGTCCAGGCGTCGGGGCCGGCATAGAAGGAGACGGCGCCCAGGAAGAAGCGGCGCGACGGGCTGTAGTATTCGGTGCGGTTGAACTCGCCGAGGTCGGGCACCGGCGGCTTGCCGTGGCCCGACAGGAAGGCCGCGCAGAAGTCGTGGTGGATGCCGAAGAGCGCCGTGTTCTGGAAGTAGAGCGCGGGGCCGGACACGCGGTCGTAGACCGTCTTCAGCGCGCGCGCGCCGGGCAGCGAGGCGTCGGTCGGCGGGGCCGACAGCGCGGCGAAGTCGCCGTCGCAGCCGAGCGCCTGGAGGTAGGGCGTGGCGTCGGGGGCGGTGGCGTCGGCCGCGAGCTGGCACTCGGTCGGGCGCCCGACGTCGGCGTCGGGCGCGGTCGCGTCGCCGCTGTCGTCGGGTGCGCTGTCGGCCGTCGCGTCCGCGGTGTCGCTGACGTCGGTGGCGTCGCTCGCGTCGCCTGCGTCGCTTGCGTCGCGGCCGGGCGAGCCATCGCCGCAGGCGGCGACGAGCGCGACGAGGAGGGCGGCGAGCGGGCTTCGAGCGAGCATCGATCGATTTGAGCACCGGCCCTCGCCCGAAGCAAGGCGGGCCTTGCGCGGCTCAGAAGCCGTGATTCGGCGCGTGCACGTCGGGCTTCGGCTCATCGGGCGTCGGCGCGTCGGGCTTCGGCTCGTCGGGCGGCGGCTCGTCCTGGGTCGGGGTGGTGCCGAAGAAGTCGAAGACGACGTCGCGCAGCTCGTCGTCGGAGAGCGTCTGCTCCATGGCCGCGGTGGTGCGCGTCGAGAGATCGCTCGTGCGGTCGGCGAGCCGCCCGAAGGTCGACATGAGGCTCGTCGGGTCGTCGCTCATGAGGGCCTGGATCTCGTGCTGGATGTCGTGCAGCTCCTGCTTGTGGGCGGCGCTGTACGCGCGCAGCGCGGTGAGCTTGGCGAGGCGCTCGGCCTTGCCCTCGAGGATGGTGATGAAGCCCTCCATGAGGTCGAGCATGTGGTCCATCTTGGCGCCAGCGCCGGGCTTGCCGAGCGAGCCGACCAGCGACACGCGCCCGCCGCTGTCGAAGACGTCGGCGGTGATGTGCTGCGTCGCGGCGCCCTCGCCGAAGGCCAGGTCGAGCGTGTAGAAGCGCGGCTCGTCGGCGCGCGTGTCGATGCGGCGCGTGCAGCGCGCGGCCGTACGGACGTCGACGCCGGCCGCCATCATGCGCGTGCGCGTGGCCTGGAAGACGGTCGCGGCCTGGGTCGGCTCGCGGATGACCGACATCATGCGGTCGGCCTCCTCGTGGCCGAAGCGCCAGGCCAGCGTCACGTACTGCGACTCGGTCGGCTGCAGGCGCTGGAAGGCGGCGAAGTCGTCGCTGAAGAGCGAGCGCAGGAGGCGCTTCACCAGCACCTGGTCGCGCTCGGACGAGGCCTCGCCCGGCCCGTCGCCGCTGCAGCGCTCGCGGCCGATGGTGGCGCAGCCGGTGGAGGAGGCGACGAGCGCGAGGGCGAGGAGGGCGGAGACGGCGTGGACGCGGCGCATAGGGCCGGACCCTGTGACCGACCGAGGGGCTTGTCAAGCCGGCCTCGGGCGCGGGGCATGCGCCAGCTCGTGGCCGTTTGTCGCCGGGCGTGCGACGCTGCACGGGTGAAGAACCAGCGACTGACATGCTCGTGGGCCACCGTCATCGCGCTTGCCGTCGCAGCCTGTGGCGACGACCACGGCGCGCGCGACACCTCTGGCGACGCCACGGCGACCGACGCCAGCGCCGCCAGCGACGCCGACAGCGCGAGCGACAGCGCGCTCGCCGACGGCGACGGCGGCGACGGCCTCGACGATGGCGATGGTGCGGACGCGGCCGACGCCGACGCGGTCGGCGACAGCGCGGACGATGCCGAGACGGTCGCCGACGTCGATCCCGATGCGGTCGACGACACGACCGTCGTCGACGACACGGCCATCGTCGATGACACGACCGTCGTCGATGACACGACCGTCGTCGATGACACGACCGTCGTCGACGACACGACCGTCATCGCGGACGTCGTCGACGACGTGCCGGTCGTGCCGCCGTCCACCGAGCGCGTGCGCATCGTCGCGGCCAACATCACGAGCGGCACCCACCAGCGCTACGAGGGCCCGGGCATCCGCATCCTGAAGGGGCTCGATGCCGACGTCGTGCTGGTGCAGGAGATGCGCTACGCCAGCGAGCCCGACTTCGGCTTCGCGACCTTCGACGACTTCGTGCACGGCACGTTCGGCGCCGACGCCAGCTACCACGTCGGCACGACGACGCTCCCCAACGGCATCGTCAGCCGCTACCCGATCCTCGCGTCGGGGACGTGGGACGACGTCACGCTCGGCGATCGCGACTTCGAGTGGGCGCGGATCGACGTGCCCGGGGTCCACGACCTGTGGGCCATCAGCGTCCACCTCAAGGCCTCGAGCTCGGACGCCGCCAAGCGCACCGCCGAGGCCACCGCGCTGGTCGCGCTCATCCAGGGCAGCGTGCCGGCCGGCGACTTCATCGCCATCGGCGGCGACTTCAACACCTACTCGCGCGACGAGGTGGCCGTGACCACGCTCGGCGCCGTGGTCGAGGTCGGCGGCCCGTACCCGGACGACGGCGCCGGCGACGAGGACACGAACCAGGTGCGCAACCATCCCTACGACTGGGTCATGGTCGACGCCGACCTCGCCGCCAACGCCATCCCGGTGCAGATCGGGCAGCGCGAGTTCCCTCACGGCGCGGTCATCGACACGCGCGTCTACACGCCCATCGAAGACCTCGCGCCGGCCCAGGTCGGCGACTCGGGCGTCGACGGCATGCAGCACATGGCGGTCGTGCGCGACTTCGAGCTCGGCTGCGCGGCCCACGCCGACACCGTGTGCCAGGACGGCGTCGCGCGCTGGATCGACGACTGCGGCGGCACCGAGGAGATCGCAGCGACCTGCGGCTGCGGCTGCGACGACGCCGGCCGCGCCTGCCGCGCCTGCGGCTGCGCCCCCGACTGCCCGGTCGTGACCGGGCCGGTCGCGGTCGGGAGCGCCTTCGCGTGCGCCATCGAGAGCGCCGGAACGGTGGCGTGCTGGGGCGACGACTCGGCCGATCAGGCCACCGCGCCCGGCGACCTCGTCGCGTCCTTCGTCGCGGCCGGCTCGAAGCACGCCTGCGCGCTCGACGACGCCGGCGCCATCCGCTGCTGGGGCGACGACAGCGAAGGTCAGGCGAGCCCGCCCGGCGGCTCCGGCTTCGTGCACGTGGCGCTCGGACAGCGCCATGGCTGCGCGGTGGACGCCGGCGGCGCCGTGGCGTGCTGGGGCGCCGACGAGGCGAGCCAGGCGACGGCGCCCGCGCCCGCTCCGGGCAACGGCTTCGTCAGCGTCGCCGCGGGTCGCGTCCACACCTGCGCGCTGACGCAGGACGGGCACGTCATCTGCTGGGGCGACCACGAGTACGCCCCGACGGTCGTGCCCTCGACGGCCGGCTTCTCGCACCTCGCGGCCGGCGGCGGCGCCACGTGCGCGCTCGACGCGGGCGGGGCCATCGTGTGCTGGGGCGCGCCGCTCGGCGCCGCGCCGACCGTGGCCGACGTGCGTGCGCTGGCGGTCGGGTCGGGCTACGCGCTGGCGCTCGGCGGCGACGGCGACGTGCGCTGCTGGGGCGACGCCCGCAGTGCGCGGCGCTGGTGAAGAGCGGCAGTGACCTCGTCGCCCCCTTCACTGCCGACGGCGCCGCGTGCGGCGTGAGCGCGAGCGGCGCCATGACCTGCTGGGGCGCCGACTACGGCACCGTCGCGACGCGCCCGCCGACCGCCGGCGCCGCGGTCGCGAGCGGCTTCCAGAACGTCTGCACGCTGGACGGCGCGGGCCGCATCCGCTGCCTCGGGAGCCCCCTCTACGGCGTCACGGCTCCCCCCGCCGGCACCGGCTTCTCGCACCTCGGCGTGGGCGTGCTGTCGGCCTGCGCCATCGACGCGACCGGCGCGATCGCGTGCTGGGGCGACCCGGCCGACGGCAAGACCGCGCCGCCCGCCGGCACCGGCTGGAAGGACCTCGCGGTCGGCAACGTGCACGCCTGCGCCATCGCCGCCGACGACAGCATCGCGTGCTGGGGTCGGAACGACGGCGGCGACACCGCCGTCCCGGCCGGGGCCTATCGCGACGTCAGCGCCGGCAGCGGCGTCACATGCGCGGTGCGGCTCGACAACACGCTCGGCTGCTGGGGCATCCCGTTCGACGACGTGACCGCGGCGCCGGCCGGCAACGACTACGTCCGGCTGTGGGGCCGCGAGGGAACGACCTGCGCCGAGCACGCGGGTGGCGGGCTGGCGTGCTGGGGCTACAACGCGACCGATCTGCCGGCCGCCGGCCTGACCTTCTCGTCGGTGGCGATCGGGGCGTCGGCGTGCACGACCAACGCCAGCCACACGCTCGTGTGCGGGCAGAACAGCTGCGGCGTCGGCGCCGACGGCGGCCTCACGTGCTGGGGCACGCTCGGGCTGGCGCGCTTCGCGCCGCCGACCGGCCACGACTTCGTCGGCGTCTCGGCCGGCGATCTGTTCATGTGCGCGACGAGCAGCGGCGGCGCCGTCGAGTGCTGGGGCAGCCTGGTCCGGCCGCGCGCGATCGACGTGCCCTGAGGTCGCCGACAGACATCGGTCTGCCGGAGCCGAGACCCCTGTCGGGCGACCCCTTCTGAAGGAGGCGCACCCGCGCGCGCAGGCGGCGCGGCTGCGGTTCGCGACGACGAAAGTTCCGAGGAGGCCCGCGCGCGCGGCCTCGGGTGCGGCCGCGCGGGTCCAGCGTCGGCATGGTGGACAAAATCTAGACGATGTCTTGCCATGTCGAGGTTTGGTCGCTAGGTTGTGTCCACACCAGGGCATGACGCCCTGAGCAACCCCCTCGGAGGACCCCTTGAAAGCACCGTCCACACTCGCCTGGCTCGCCATCAGCAGCGCGCTCCTGGGAACCGCGGCCTCCTGCAGCGACGACGCCGGCTCCCCCGCGAGCAACACCATCACCGACATCGTCGTCAGCAACCCCGACTTCTCGACCCTGAAGACGGCCGTCGTGGCCGCCGATCTGGCCGACACGCTAGCCGGTCCGGGTCCGTTCACGGTCTTCGCTCCGAACGACGCGGCGTTCGCGACGCTGCCGGCGGGCACCCTCGACGCGCTGCTGGCCGACAAGGCCAAGCTGACCGACGTCCTGACCTACCACGTCGTGGCCGGCAAGGTGGCGGCGGCCCAGGTCGTGACGCTCGACCACGCGACCACCCTCGAGGGCAAGGACGTCACCATCGAGGTGAAGGACGGCGGCGTGGTCCTGAACGGCACGGTGAAGGTCATCACGACCGACATCCAGGCCGACAACGGCATCATCCACGTGATCGACGGCGTGCTCCTACCGCCCGAGGCGCCGGCCTCGAACACCATCACCGACATCGTCGTCGCCAACCCCGACTTCTCGACGCTGAAGGCGGCCGTCGTCGCGGCCGACCTGGCGGAGACGCTGGCGGGACCCGGGCCGTTCACGGTCTTCGCGCCGACCAACGCGGCCATCGCCAAGCTGCCGGCGGGCACGCTCGACGCGCTGCTGGCCGACAAGGCCAAGCTGACCGACCTCCTCGAGTACCACGTCGTGGCCGGCAAGGTGACGGCGGCCCAGGTCGTGACGCTCGACCACGCGACGACGCTGAACGGCGCCGACATCCAGATCGCGGTGGTCGACGGTGGCGTCGTCCTCAACGGCACGGTGAAGGTCACGACGACCGACATCCAGGCCGACAATGGCGTCATCCACGTCATCGACGCCGTGCTCGTCCCGCCGCTCACCATCGCCGAGACGGTCGCGACCAACCCCGACTTCTCGACGCTCGACGCGGCGCTGAAGGCGGCCGACCTCGACACGGTCCTGGCCGGTGCCGGCCCCTTCACGGTCTTCGCCCCGACCAACGCCGCCTTCGCCGCCATCCCCGAGGCCGACCTGAACGCGCTCCTGGCCGACAAGACCGCCCTCTCGGACGTCCTGCTCTATCACGTCGTCAGCGGCACCGAGCTCGCCGCCGACGTGGTCGCGTCGGACTACCTGAAGACCGAGAACGGCGGCATCGTGCCCATCGCGAGCGGCGCCGGCGGGGCCAAGATCGGCGCGGCCACCATCACCCAGACCGACCTCCGCGTGAGGAACGGCGTCATCCACGTCATCGACGCGGTGCTCACGCCGCCGCCGACCATCGCCGAGATCGCCGCCACCAACCCCGACTTCGAGACCCTGCTGGCGGCGGTGACCGCGGCCGGCCTCGGCCCGGCGCTCGACGGCGCGGCGCTCTACACGGTGTTCGCGCCCAACGATGCCGCCTTCGCCAAGATCCCGAGCGCCGACCTGAACGCGCTCGTGGCCGACGTGCCGGCGCTGACCAACGTCCTCCTCTATCACGCGCTCGACGGCGTCGTGCCGGCCCGCGTCGCCCGGACGCTGACGACCGCGACGGCGAAGAACGGGGGCGCGCTGGCCATCTCGTACGACGGCAGCAGCGAGGTGCTGTCCATCAACGCCTCCAAGGTGATCGCGGCCGACGTCTGGGCCCGGAACGGCGTCATCCACGTCATCGACACGGTGCTCATGCCGCCGAACTGAGCGCGGTCGAAGCGCCGGCCTCGCGACGCGCGCCTCCGGGGACCGCTTACGCGCGGTCCCCGGAGCTCTTCGGGGGTGCCGGGCGCCGCGCGCGAGTGGGTGGACAAGATGTGGACGCCACGAATCTTGGCCTGGACACGGGGGGACGGTTGTGGCAACTCCGAGGCAGGCGGCTCCCTTGAATCCTCATCCGACCGACGACGAGAACGCGGACGGCGCAGATGCGTCGGGTGGGGCTGCGCCCGACGGCCCGGGCGAGGCCGGTGGCGCTCAGGGCATCTTCCCGATGCGCGTCGCGGTCCAGCTGACCGGGCTCACGCAGGACACCATCCGTGCGTGGGAGCGCCGCTATCGCGCCATCGAGCCGGTGCGCTCGGCGGGCAACACGCGGAAGTTCACGCACGACGACATCCGCCGGCTCTTGCTCCTGCGCGAGGCGACCGAGGCCGGCCACAGCATCGGCAACATCGCCGAGCTCGACGAGGCGTCGCTGCGCGCGCTGAAGCGCGTCGGCCGGGGGGCGTCCGGCGCGGTTGCCGGCACGTCGCGCGTGGCCGAAGGGCCCGCAGCGTGGGAGTCCGCCGGTGCGTGGGGGGAGGGCGCGGGCGACCTCTCGCCGGTCAGCGGCTACTGCGAGCTCCTGACGCGCTTCGACATCGTGCAGGCGGGCGCATGGCTCCGGCGCCTGGCGGCGCTGCACCCGCCGCGCGCGTTCGTCCGCGAGGTGGTCGTGCCGATCCTGGCCGAGATGCGCGAGCGCCGGGCCGATGCGCGCCTGGGCGGGCCGCACATGGTGGCCGCCTGGCAGCAGCTGACCGCGACGCTCCAGGTCCTGCTCGAGGTCACCGCGTCGGCGCGGGTCGCGCCCGAGCTCCTGGCCGTCGGGGCGCCGCGGCAGCGGCACGCCATCGGCGCGATGGCGGTCGCGCTGCTGGCGCGCCACTTCGGCCACGAGTCGGTGTTCCTCGGCGTGTCGGTGCCCGAGGCCGATGTGCTCTGGGCGGTCGACGCGCTGCGGGTGAGCACGGTGGTCTTCGACCTGTCGGTCCCCATCACGCCCGATCGCAGCCGAGCGTGCGGCTACCGTGCTCGAGCGGCTGGCGACGCGCAACCGCGTGTGGCTCCTCGTGCTTCCCTGGAGCGCGCCGCCGACGCGGCCTGAAGGGGCCGAGGTGTTCACCGATCTCGCGGCGATCGAGCCACCCCTGGCCGCGGGCGGGTCGGAGGGAGCGCTGGGACGATGGAGACCCACGCCTCCGAAGAGGCCATGGCCGAAGCGCTGGCCGAGGCGCGCGACGCGGAGGCGACGCTCGACCACGCGGCGGCGCTGGCCGGGTATCGCGCGCTGCGGGCGCGCGTCGGACCGACGGCGCTCGGGCGGCAGGCGGCGCGCCACGAGGCCGACCTGCTGCTCAAGCTCGGCCGGAACGATGAGGCCACGGCGGCCTTCGACGCGCTCATCGCCGACTGCGAGGCGGCTCCCACAGGCGAGGCGGCGGAGGCGCTGGCGGGCGCGCTGGCCGAGCGCGCGCACGCGGCCTATCGCTCGGGCGACGGGCCGGGCATCCGGCGCTACGCCGAGCGCGCGCTGAGCGTGGCGCGCCAGCTCGGAACGCCGTCGGTGGTCGCGCACGCGCTGCGCTTCCTCGGCATCGCGCACGAGTTCGCCGGGCGGCACGCCGAGGCCGAGGCCACCCACCTCGCGCTCCTCGAGACCGCGCCGGACGCGCGCCACGTCGGTCCGGTCTGCAACTCGCTCGGCGAGATCGCGCGCGCGGCGGGCCGCTTCTTCGGGACGGCCGTCAGCTGGTACCGGCGCTTCCTCGACGAGCGGCGCACGAGCCACGGCGACGAGCCCAACATCGTCTACCTCAACAACATGGGCGCGGCGCTGGTCGAGCTGCGAGCACGCGGTGGGACGGCCGCTGCTCGAGCGCCATCGCCGAGCAGCGGCGCACTGGCTACCTGGCCATGCTGTCGGAGACCTACCACTATCGTGCGCTGGCATGGCTCGGCGAGGGTGGACTCCGAGGGGCGGCCACGCGCGACACGGTCGAGGGCTACATGCTCGCGCCGGTTTCCTCGGCGAGGACGAGATGCAGGGGATCCCGCTGCGCTCGCTGGCGCGCATCCGCCGGCCGAGGGGTGGGGCGCGGCGGGGCAGGACATCGCCCCCGACGCGTCGCCGGTCGAGCTCCTGCACCGCAGCATCGCCATCCTCGGCGCGGCCGCGAAGCCGGCCGAAGCTGGCGCGGAGCCGCTGGCCCTGGGCGAGGTGTCGCTGGCCGACGGCGCTGTGGCTGGCGCCATCGACGAGCTCGAGGCGGTGCGCACGCGGCGTTCGTCGCGCTCGGCCTCGGCACTGGGCCGAGCAGGTGGCGCGTGTGCTCGAGGAGGGCGCGACCGGTGACACCATGACCCGCGCGCTCTCGCCGGCCCGTGCGCGTCGCGAGCCAACCCACCACGACAAGATGGAGGACCTCATGAAACGACACGACCCCGACCACGCGCGGCGCGGCGCCGCCGTCCTCGCATGCTCGGTCGGCCTGCTCGGCGCGCTGGTCGGCGCCATGCCGGCCTGCGGCGACGCCGCGGAGCCCGACGTGGCGCGCGCCGCTTACCTCATGGCCCAAGGCACCTGGACGCTGGACGCGCGCGAGCCCTCGTACAGCGACGCGCGGAACCCGAAGCGCCTGGTGCTGGCCACGCCGGAGACCCCGAACTCGCCGTCGGTCTTCTCCTTCTTCGCCGACATCGGCGGCACGACGCCGATCGCCGAGGGCTGCCGCTACCAGTACAACCGTTCACAGCCCGACAGCGTCCGCTTCCCGGCGAACAAGGACGCCGTGGGTCATCTTCGACCTCGAGCCGGACAGCGCGACCGCCTGCCAGGCCTTCGCGCGCGTGGCACTCCATGCCGACCGCGGACGGCAGGGCCGGCCTGCAGCTGCGCTACGGCGACCTCGACTACGACGTCCTGGTCGGCGCGTCCCGACCTGTCCGAGCCGAGCTCCCCCGATCTGTGGTGGAGCGTCTACCGGCCCGTCGCCGGCACGCGCGACCGACGACTTCCCCTACGCGGCTTTCGGCAACGGCGAGCGCGTGGCCGATGCGACGAGCCCGGCCACCGTCGACGACGAGCGCAACCCGTCGCGCATCGTCATGACGACGTCGGCCGAGGCCGGCAGCGAGTCGCGCTTCGTCTTCTATCGCCACGGCGCGCCCGACACCGTCTGGGCCGACTGCAACTTCCAGGTGCGCTACACGATGCCCGACCCGAGGGCCTTCCCGGCCGACAAGATGGCGCTCTGGGACGCCTTCGAGATGACCCACGCCAACAGCGGCGCGTGCGAGGTCTTCACCCACGTCGTCATGTCCTGGGTCGACGGCGACGCGGCGATGCACCTGCGCTACGGCACAGACGACTTCGTGCCGCTGCTCACCGACAGCCTCGCCGGCGACGGCGCGTGGTGGGCGCGCTACTGCGCGCCGAGCGACCGCGAGGGCTGCGGCACCGGGCCGTAGAGCAGCGAACAGAAACCGCTGCTACGTCCGAGGCGCGCTTTCGGGCATCTCGCGGCTTACGTCCTCGCCGCCTTGTGCGGCGTGCTTCAGCACGCCTCCGCGGCGGCTCCGGGCGCGCTCGCGAGCTGCTCCGAAATCACCCATCGGGTGCGACGTCGGTATTCGATCGCTGCTCCGGTCCAGTCGGTCGTCGCGTCGTCGTCGGTCGCCGCGGCGGCGGGCGCGCTTTCTGCATCAATGGGCCGAGTGGTGCTCCACGTACGAGATGATGCTGCCTACGGTCAGCATCTCCTCGCAGGCCGTGTCCGGGATCGAGAGGTCGAACGCCTTCTCGAGCGCCATCACGAGCTCGACGATGTCGATCGAGTCGGCGCCGAGGTCGTGACGCAGGTCGGCTGCCGGAATCACATCCGCGTCCGGCACGTGGAGCGCGTCCACGATGATCTTGACGACGCGCTCCGCGATGGTGGCGGCGACCGGTGCGCCGTCGAGACCACGGCCCGAGTCGGCGGGGCGGAGAGGAGCGGCGGCGGACAGGAGCCCGGCCGCGACGATGGACGCAGGAGCACGCGCGAGCGCCATCGATGACCAGCTCGTGAGATGGAGCCGCGGCCGACGATGCCGAGGTCGAGCCACCGCGTGGTGGTCGACGCGCGCCGGGCCGTCAAACTCGGCGCTCCGCCGGGGCGCGACCGCCACGAGCCTCGACAAGCGGTGGCGCGCGGGCAGACTCCGGCGCTCCTTATGATCGACTTCCTCGCAACGCTCTCGCTCTCCGGCATCAAGTCGACCGGCACGCCGCACCTCGGCAACTACCTCGGCATGATCCGCCCGGCCATCCAGCTCCAGGAGACGCACGAGGCGTTCTACTTCGTGGCCGACCTGCACGCGCTCACCACCGAGCGCGACCCCGTCGCCATGCGCCGCGCGACCTACGAGATCGCCGCGACGTTCCTGGCGCTCGGGCTCGACCCCGAGCGCACCGCCTTCTTCCGGCAGAGCGACGTGCCCGAGGTCACCGAGCTGGCGTGGTACCTGTCGTGCGTCGTGACGATGGGCGAGCTCGAGCGCGGGCACGCCTACAAGGCCGCCAAGGACGCCGGCGAGGCCGGTCGCGCGGTGCACGGCCTCTTCGCATACCCGGTGCTGATGGCGGCCGACATCCTCATCTACGACTCGCACGTGGTGCCGGTCGGCAAGGACCAGGTCCAGCACGTCGAGATGGCGCGCGACATGGCCATGCGCTTCAACCACCACTTCGGCGAGACGTTCGTCGTGCCCGAGGCGCAGGTGAAGAACGAGGTCATGACCATCCCCGGCATCGACGGGCGCAAGATGTCGAAGTCGTACGAGAACGGCATCGACATCTTCATGCCCGCGAAGAAGCTGAAGCAGCGCTGCCTGCAGATCGTGACCGACTCGACGCCGCTCGAGGCGCCGAAGGACCCGACCAAGGACAACGTCCTGGCGCTCTATCGCTACTTCGCGACGCCCGACGAGGTGGCCGACATCGAGGCGCGCTACCGCGCCGGCGGCTACGGCTACGGCCACGCCAAGCTCGCGCTCTACGAGGCGCTCGAGCGCCACCTCGGACCGGCGCGCGAGAAATACGACAAGCTCCTTTCCGATCTCGACGGCCTCGAGGACAGGCTGCTGGCCGGCGCCCGGAAGGCGCGCACGCTGGCGCAGGAGGTCACCGGTCGCGCGCGCGAGAAGGTCGGCTTCGCCCGGCGCCCGGTCGCGATGACCTGACGCTCGTATGCTGGGCCAGCTCCGCGACGCCCTTCGCTTCGCGCCGGTCCGGCCGGCGCTGGCGTCCGGGCTGCGCGCGGCGCTGGCCACGGTCGCGCCGATGGTGCTGGCGCAGGCCTTGGGCGAGCCGGGGCTCGCCTGGACCGGGCTCGCCGGCTTCCTCACGGCGCTGGTCGATCGCGGCGGCGCCTACTGGACGCGCGCGCGCGCCATGGGCGGCTTCATGCTGGCGTCGGTGCCGCTGGTGCTGGTCGCGGCGCCGCTCGGGGACCACGTCGTCACGGCCGTCGCGGCCTCGTTCCTGGCGGCGACGCTGCTGGCCTACGCGCGCGTGTGGGGCGCGGCCGCGGCCACCGTGGGCTCGTGCGCGCTGGTGCTGACGCTGGTGTCGCTGGCCCAGCCGGCCACGCTCGAGCTGGCGGCGGCGCGCGCGGCGTGGTGCGTGCTCGGCTCGGCCTGGGCCATGACGCTGGCGCTCGTGTTCTGGCCCATCCGGCTCTATCGGCCGGCGCGCTTCGCGGTGGCGCGCGCGCTGCGCGAGCTCGCGGCCTACCTCGGCGAGCTCGGTGCCAGCGCGGCCCTGCCCGCGCCCGACGACGTCGTGGCGCGCCTCGGGCGACAGCGCGGCGCGGTGCGCCAGGCGCTCGAGGACGCGCGCGCGACGCTGGCCGCGACGCGGCGCGGACGGCGCGCGGACTCGGGGCGCGGCGAGCTCCTGCTGGTGCTGGCCGAGACCGCCGATCGCATGTTCGGGCTCGCCGCCAGCGCGACCGAGCTGGTGCTGGCGGTGCCGCGGCGCGGGCCGTGGCCGGCGGCGGCGGCCGCCACCAGCGCGGCCTGCGGCGGGCTCGCGGCGGGCATGCTCGAGGTCGCGCGCGCCACCGAGCGCGAGCGGCCCGACCGCTCGCTGGCGCTGCCCGCGCCGTTCGCGGCGGCGGCCGGCGGCGACGGCGTGGCGGCGGCCGAGCACGCGCACGTGGTGGTGCTGCTCGAGCGCGTGCGCGGGCTGCTCGAGCGGGCGCGCGACGCGGCGCTCGGGCTCGAGGTGGACCGCGCGGCCGAGTCGACGGTGGCCGAGGCGACGGTGGCCGAGTCGACGGCGACGGCCGCGCGGACCTCGGAGCCGGCGCCGTGGGCGACGCTCGAGCGCGTGCTCGACACGGTGCGGGCGCACCTGACGCTGCGCTCGGCCATCGCGCGCCACGCCCTGCGCGTGGGCGTCACGACCGCGGTGGCGGCCGCGCTGGCGCAGGGGCTCCAGCTCGAGCGCGGCTACTGGGTGACGCTGGCGGCGGCGGCGACGCTCCAGCCGCAGCTGCCCGACACCTTCCTGAAGGTCACCCAGCGCGTGCTGGGGACCATGCTCGGCGCCGTCATCGCCGCCGCGCTGACCGGCCTCGTCGACGACCCGCGCCTCATGCTCGGCATCGTCTTCGTCGGCGCCGTCATCAGCGTGTCGGCGCTGCCCGTGAGCTATGCGCTGTTCGCGACCTTCCTCACGCCGACCTTCGTGCTGCTGGCCGAGGCGCGCACCCACGACCCGTCGCTGGTCGGCGTGCGCGTGGTCGACACGCTCATCGGCGGCGGCCTGGCGCTGCTGGGCGCGCGCCTCCTGTGGCCGGTGTCGGAGCGCGACCTCTTCCCGGCCACGGCCGCGGCGGCGCTGCGCACGCTTCGGGCCGAGCTGTGGTCGCTCGCGCGCGCGACCCAGGCCGAGCCGGAGCACCGCGCGCGGCGCGAGGTGGGGCTCGCCATCCTGAACGCCGAGGCGTCGCTCCAGCGCTGGCTGGCCGAGGTGCGGCGGCGGCCGAGCGAGCTCGAGGCGCAGATGGCGTTCGTCGCCTACATGCGCCAGCTGGCGGCGGCGTCGCTGGCGCTGGGCCGCGTCGGCGATGCGCCCGAGGCGCTCCGGCGCGCGATCGACGAGCGGCTGGGCGAGCTCGAGGCCGCGGTCAGTGCGCGGGTCGCACCGCCGCCGCTCGACGACGCGCTGCTCGAGGCGGTGGCGCGCGATGGCGACGCGGTCGTGGCGTCGCGGCGCGAGCGCGTGGTCGAGGCGCTGCGCGTCATGCACGGCGCGGTGACGCGCTGGCTCCGGGGCGGCGCCGCGAGCGCGGACGCGCGCGACTGACCCCGCCGCTACTCCTCACCGCCGGAAAGCGAGAAGGTCGACAAGAAGACGACGCCGCCGACCAGCAAGAGCCCGAGGCCGACCGCGAGCGCGCCGGCCACGCTCGGTCGGACGCTCTCGCGCACCAGCGTGCGCCGGCCTTGGAGGACGATGACGCGCTCGGCGCGCACCTCGCGCACGTCGTCGAGCGGCACCGTGCGGGTCGAGCCGTTCATGGCCTCGACGACGAGGACGTCGTCGCGCCGGTAGGGCTGGGTCTGGGCGAGCTCGTCGACGCGGCCGTCGCGGTGGACGATGGTGGTCGTGTCCGACGGCCGCGGCTGGAGGTCGAGGTGGTCGGGCAGGCGGTCGGGCGTCAGCACGTCGCGCTCGATCGTGCGGTGGGTTGGCACGAGGTAGTAGCGCGTGGTGTCGCAGCCGGACGCGAGCGCCGCGGCGAGCGCCATCACCAGCGTCGCCGCGCGTCCAGGCACGGGCCACGACCTGCGCATCACGGCGACACCTCGCCGCGCACGACCCGGCGGTCGACGGCGCGCACGCGGTCGGTCGCGGCCGCCTCGAAGCGCGCCACCTCGCGCCCGTCGACGGCGACCACGATGGCGAGGTCGAGGCGCACCACCTGCGCCGCGTGGAAGGTGCGGAGCGCGCCGACGCGCGGGAAGACCGTGACCTCGTCGTGGGTCGGGGCGCTCGCCAGCGGCTCGGCCGGCACCAGCGCGGCGACCCAGGTGGTGCCTTCTTCGACCGTGTCGACCTGGGTCACGCGCTCGATGGTCGCGCACGCGTCGAGGCTCGCCCCGGCCAGGGCGCAGGCCACCGCGAGCGGAACCCCGACGTGCATGCGGCGACTCTACCGAGGCGCGCGGCTCGGGTCGAACACTGTTCGTCGCCGCGGCGCCATCGCGCGGACGCGCGTTAGTTCGGGGCTCGCGGCCGCGGATGGGCTATAGGCCCGACGCGCGCGCGAGGCGCGGCGGGAGAGGGCGGCATGAAGAAGGGCGGTTCGGGTAGCGGTGGCAGTGCGAACGGCAGCGGCGCCAAGCGCGCGGGCACCGCGGGCGGCAAGACGAAGCCGGGGCGCGGCGGTCCGCCGCAGGGCCCGGGCGGCAGCCGCCCCGCGCCGGGCGGCAACTTCCCCAATCGGTCGGGCAAGGTCTCCGGCACTGGCCGCGGCAGCAACCCGCCGAAGTCGGGCGGCTGAGTCGACGACGGCCGGTCGCGCGTCCGGGAGGCGCGCGCGCAGCCGTCAGGGCGGCGGCTCTCCGGCGATCTTGAGGGCCGCGCCAGGCGCGATGCGATAGCCGTCACCGTGGCGCTCGAGCATGTGGCGGAGGCCGAGCGCGCGCAGGCGCGCGATGGCGACGTAGACCCGGTTCGCGCCGGCCTCGGGGATGGGCTCGTCGCCGGGCCAGCCGGCCTCGAGCAGCTGCCACACGCCGATGGCGCGCGCCGGCTCGTGGCGATAGGCCAGGAGCAGCGTGCGCAGGATCTGCTGGTTGGCGGCGCCGAGCTTCCTGCGCTCGCCGCTGCCGGTCTCGATCCAGCTGCCGTCGTGCGCCACCGAGAGCGTCGTCCCGTCGGCCTCGGGGCGCGGCTCGCCGTCGGCCTGCGCGATGATGGCCGCGGCGCGCGACTCGAGGCCGGCGACGTCGAGCGTGACGCCGACCAGCTGACGCAGGCGCTCCGACTGCGCGATGCCCTCGTCGATGCTCGGGCGGGTCTCGGGTCGCTCGGAGATGAAGCGCGTCTCGAACCAGCGCGCCGCCTCGAAGGTGGCCGCGGCCTCGGCCGAGCCGGCCAGCGACAGCACCGTGCGCGCCACGTCGGCCACGTCGCAGAAGGCCATGAGCGAGCGCGCGGCCATGAGCACCGCGACGTAGTCGCCCGACGGCGAGAAGCTGTCCGAGGCCAGCACCTCGGGCGCCTGGAACACCGGGCCGTGCCCCTCGAGGCGGCCGTCCTCCTTCACGAGCGGGAAGTTGTGGCCGGGCCCGACGACCCAGAAGCGGCCCGAGCGCGCGAAGAGGAAGCTGGCGTAGCCGACGCGGCCGAAGCAGTAGGGGCGGCCGGTCGCGGGATCGAGCACCGCGTGGGCCGCGCGCATGGCCTGGCGCAGCGAGGTGAAGAGCGCGTCGCCCTGGCCGTAGGAGAGCTTCTGGCCGGCGTCGGCCAGCAGGCGCAGGAACTCGGCGCCGTCCATGATGGCGTCGCAGTCGAGCTCGACGAAGGGTGTGCCGTCGTGCTCGCCGTGCTCGACGAGCGCCGGGATGCGCGCGTGCCGGATGAGACCGTGGGCGCCAGCTACGCGGCTCAGCGCCTCGCCGACGGCGGTGCGCTCGGTGCCGCGCGAGCCGACGACGACGATGCTGCGCGCGTCGCTCGGGTTGGTGTCGGCATCCCGAACGACCGACAGGACGTGGAACGCGCCGCGACTCCGAACGGGTAAGAGATCGCGGTAGCGCCCGAGCCAGAGCGCCTCTTTGCGTGCCATGCGCATCCCCCGACCGCGCCGGCTCCGACGCCAGAGTCGGCGAGGCTGTAAGAGTCGTTAAGGATTTTGGCCTGGTGCCGGAGGGCTGTCCACCGCAAGACTCCGGCTTTCCAGTGGAGGTCCGAAGTGCGCGTATTCTCGGTGTGCACCATCGTGGCCGTCGCCGCCGTCGGCGCGTGCGGCGACGAGTCCAGTGCTGGCACGGCCGACGTCGCCCGCGACAGCCTGGCCACCGACGCGGCCGTCCCGAGCGACGGGAGCGTCGAGGACGGCACCCCGGACAGCGCCGCGCCCGACTCCGCCACGACCGACTCGAGCTCCCCCGACTCGAGCGCGACCGGGTCGGACGGGGCCGCGGACTCGACCGCCGCCGACAGCGCTCCGGACGACACCGCCGCCGGCGACAGCGCCGCCGACACCGAGCCGGCCGACGTCGGCCCCCCGTCGTTCACGTTCACGGTGACGGAGGCGGTCAGCGCGCAGTTCGGCGCGCCCGGGCAGGTGGTCCTGACGCTCGCGCGCGAGAACCTCGCCGACCTCGTCAGCGTGACCGCGAGCGGGGTGCCGACCGGCGTTCACCTCGCGCCGAGCCCCGTCGTCTTCGGCGGCGCCACGACCGAGGTCACCGCGTCGCTCACCGTCGACGCCGACGTCGTCGCCGGCGCGCCCGCGACCATCACCTGGACGGCGACCTCGGGCGACCTCGTGCACACCGCGACGACGACGCTCACCCTCGTCGACGCCCCGACGTTCTCCATCAAGGCGGCGCAGAGCCTGGCCTTCTACCCGGGCGACCACGACGAGATCCTGGTCGACCTCGAGCGCACGAGCGGGTTCGCGGCCGACGTGACGGTCGACATCGAGCCGATCGCCGGCATCACCACGACCGCGGTCACGCTCCACGGAAGCGAGACGCGCGCGTTCGTTCCCATCGACGTGGCGCTCGACGTCACGCCCGGCCAGCGCCTCGCCACGGTGACCGCCAGCGGCGGTGGCTTCGTGCGCGAGAAGGTCATCTCGCTGCAGCCCTACGCCGCGCCGACCTTCGACCTCGACGAAGTCGGCGGCGACATCACCGTCGCGGCCGGCGCCTCGGTCCCGGTCAGCATCGCGGTGACGCGCGACAGCCAGGACGGTGCGACCGCGCTCGCGCTCACCATCCAGGACCTGCCGAGCGGCGTCAGCGCCGAGGCCACCACCGTGACCGTCGACATCACCGACTCGACGGCCACCTTCGTCCTCCATGCCGCCTCGGGCGCCGCGCCCGCCACCGCGCAGGCGAAGGTCAGCGGCGTCGCGATCGGCCCCGACCTCGACTACACGGCGTCGACGACGTTCTCGGTGTCGCTCGTGCCTCCACCGCCGTTCGTGCTGGGGCTCGAGAGCGACACGCTCGTCGTCGAGCAGGGCGGGACCGCGTCGGTCGGCGTCGATGTCGTCCGCGACGCGAGCTTCACCGGCGCCGTCGCCATCGACACGCTGTCGTCGTTCGACGACGTCGCCATGGCGGCCATCGACATCCCGAGCGGGCAGACGCACGCGACCCTCACCTTCAGCGCCGACCCCGACGCGCTCCTCGACCTGCCGAGCACCTTCGCCGTGCGCGGCAGTGGCGGCGGTTCGAGCCAGCCGCTGTCGTTGGCGCTGCGCGTGCGGCCTCCGGCCTCGGCGCTGCTCGACGACGCCTGGGGCTTCCACGGCGTCCACGTCCTCGATGCGCCGAGCGTCGGGTCGACCTCCCTCGTCGCCGCGGCCTGCGCCGCCGACGGTTGCCTCGTGCTCGGCGGCCGAGGCGTCCTCACGGCCTATGACGACGTCGGAGCGCTGCGCCCCGACTTCGGTGACGCCGGCACGCTGCAGTTCTTCGGCATGCCCAACCCCAACGCCCTGGCGCTCGAGGCGGATGGGGCGCCGTGGGTGGTCGGGGTGTCCTCGGGGACGACGCTGAAGATCGGCCACACGTTGGCCGATGGCGCGCCCGACGTGAGCTTCAACGGTGGCGACGTCCTCGCCATCGACATCAGCGCGGCGCGCTTCGGCGTGAACCACATCGCCTTGGCCAGCGACGGCGGCCTGTGGATCGTCGGCCAGGACGCGAGCGACGGCGTCGCGGCGCGCACGACCCCCGACGGCGCGTTCGACACGTCGTTCGGCGGCAGCGGGCGCGTCGCCGTCGACCTCGGCCAGACCGAGCAGTTGCGCGGCGTCGTCCCGCGCGGGACCGGCATCGTCGTGGCCGGTCACCAGGAGCAGCCCGGCACGCGCTTCCCTTTCATCGCGCGCCTCGCGGCCGACGGCTCGCTCGACCCGAGCTTCTCCGGCGACGGCATCGCCGTGCTGCCGATGGGCTGCGACGTGGGCGACGTCGTGAACCTGGTCGACCTCGGCGGCGCCCTCGCGGTCATCGGCACCGCCTGTGAGCGCGTGGCGGTGTGGAAGGTGAGCGATGCCGGCGTGGTCGACGCGACCTTCGGCGGCGACGGCGTCGCCGACCCGTTCGCGACGAGCCAGGCCTATGACGCCGTGGTCGATCGCCTGGGCGGTCTGGTCGTACTCTCCAAGGTCGGCGGCACCTTCGCGCTGGCGCGCCTCGACGCCGCCGGCGCGGCCGACCTCGGCTTCGGGACGGCCGGCGTCGAGACGCTCGTCTTCGGGCCGGGCGGGGCCACGCCGTCGGCCATCGCCCTCGACGCGCGCGGGGGCTTCCTCGTGACCGGCCAGATCTATCCGCGCGGCGTCATCGCCCGCTTCCGACCGCCCTCCTGAGCGACTCCACCAGCCGCTCGCCGCGTCCCGGCAAGGAAAGTGACATGCAGAAGACCGACTGGTCCGTCCCGTCGCGCGAGGTCATCGCGCCCCTCCTCGAGTCCGGCGAGGACATCCTCGCGATGGGCGTCGTCGAGTTCGAAGCCATCAACACCGGCGACCGCCTGTTCAACGGCCTGCCACGCAGCAAGTACGCGACGCGGACCGCCGAGGTCGTCTTCACGACCGAGCGCGTGATGTTCGTGCGCAACGCCTACACCGGCGACGCGTCACACACCGCCGTCAGCGCGGCGCCGTGGGGCGCGCTCAAGGAGGTCGTGAACCCGAAGCCGTTCATCTCCGGGCAGCTGCGCTTCCTGAACTTCATCTTCCCGTCTGGCGTGAACCGCTTCGGGGCCGGCGACGGCGCCGTGAAGACCGAGTTCTTCGGGTCGCTGGCCGGCCCCATGAAGATGACCAGCTCCGACCCGGACGGCCGCCAGAAGGCCTTCTACGAGAACGCCGTGGCCATCGCCAAGGAGCGCGTCGAAGCGGCGCACGCCGCGGGTCAGGCGCCGTCGGGCGAGCTCCTGACGACGGTCGCGCTGGTCTCGACGCCGACGCCGAAGCGCGAGCGCAAGCAGCCCGCGGCGAGCGGCGCGGCCACCCCGAAGGCGCCGGGCAAGGGGCGCTGGCTGCCCATCCTCCTGTGGGTGCTCGCGGCCGGCGCGCTCGGCTTCGGCACCTTCTGCTTCCTCCACCTGCGCGACGAGCAGAGCTATCTCGCGCACGCGCCGGAGATGGACGTCGCCAGCGTGACCCAGAAGGTGAAGACGCTGACGCTCCTCAGCATCGCCAGCGCGTCGGCTGCGCTCTCGTTCATCGTCGGCGGCATCGCGCTGTGGCGCCGCGGATCGCGCCGCGGCGCGCGCGCGGTCACCGCGCTCGAGACGGCCGCGTAGCCCGGCTCGAGCACTCGCCGCGCCGATCACTCGGAGAGCTTGCCCGGGTCGACGCCCACCTGGCCTTCGCCCTTGGGCTGCACGTGCCAAGACTCGGAGGCCACGGTGCGCGCGAGGCCGAAGAAGTTGAGGATCTCCTCCCAGCCCCAGAGGTTCGTGCCGCCGTTCTCGTCCTTCCACGGGATGTTGAGGTCGACGGCCAGGCCCGAGCAGTGCTTCGAGATGTCCTCGCCCGGCGCGTTGGGCCAGCGGCGCTCGCCGTACTTGCTCGACTGGTAGCCCTCGGCGGCGGGGTCGGTCTGCTTCCGGATCTGCTGGCTGCGCTCGACGATCTTGGCCTTGGCCGCCGCCTCGTCGGCGTTGGGATCCATGCCCCAGTCCTTGAGCCACCACTGGTTGCCGTCGGCGTCGGCCACGTTCTCGGCGCCGTTGACGGCCTTGGCGCGCGCCAGGATGTTGGTCATGGTCGCGGCCGAGTGCCCGGTCTGGAGGTTGTAGGACACGGTGTAGGTGTGGGCGCGCTTCCTGCTCCGCGCCGCGTCCTTGATGAGGATGTCGCCGTTGACCATGTCCTCGGCGATGGCCCACTGCACGAGGCGCATGACGCGGCCGAGCGTGTCCGGCGCGATGGCGCAGTCCTCGTCGAAGAACGAGACGCCGGCCTTGAAGACCATGGTCGAGGCCGACTTGCCGGGCTGGCGCCCCTGCGGCAGGCGCGCCGCCAGCGCCTCGGGCAGCTGCACGCCGGCGCCGGTCTTGCCGGCGCCCGGGTTGGTCGCGGCGTCGCTGTCGACGGTCAGGTACTTCAGGCCGATCCACACGTCGTCGGCCTCGACGATCTTCGGCTCGCCCGACACCGACACGATTTTGGCATATTGGTTCGACGCCGCGCCGGCCACCACCTGCACCTTCTGGCCGGCCTTGACGGTGCCCGACTTGGCCTTGCCGTCCTTGGCGCGGAACACCTGGTCCGCGGTCACCTTGAAGACGCCGACGCCCTGGTAGCCGCTGGCGGTGGAGCCGGAGATGACCGGCGTCTTCGACAGCGGCGCCGCGGCGCTCGCGCCGGCGGTGGCCGAGGCGCCCGCCGAGGCGCCGGCGGTCTTCACCGCGCCGTCGATGGCGACCTGCTTCGCGGCCTCGCCGGTGGCGGCCGTGCCGGCGTTGCCGGTGGTCGCCGACTGGGCGCCGGCCACGGCGTTGGCGCCCGCGCCGACGGCGCCCGGCGTCGCGGCCCGGGCCTCGTCGGCGCCGGTGAGCCAGCTCCAGCCCGCCTCGGCCATGCCGAGCGCGGCGCTGCCGGCGTCCGACGCCTTCTGCGCGGCCCAGTCGGTCCAGCCCTGCTCGGCCGGCGCGCCGGCCTGTCCGGTCTGGCCGGTCGCACCGGTCGCGCCCGTCGCACCGGTCGCGGGCTTGCTCGCCGCGGCGCCCTGGTCGGTGCCGCCGCTCGGCTTCTGCTCGAGCGCCGCGCCGCCGCTCGTCGGCATCGGCACGAGCGCCGAGGCGCCGTCGCCGGTCGGCACCTTGACGCTCCGGGTCTTGCCGCCGACCGGCAGCGCCAGGTTGCCCTCGGCGTCGCCGGCCAGGCCGAGGTTGCCCTGCTCGGCCAGCGACGTGAACATGCGCCCGCGGTCCTTCGAGGTCTCGAGCATCTTGGCGTTCTGCAGCGCGCTGTCGGTGCCCTCGGCCTGGTTCTTGGCGATGATCTCGTCGAGCCGGCCCTCCCGCGCCTGGTCGAAGCCGATGATGAAGTCCTTCTCGGCGATAGCCTGGCCGCTCTTGCCGGTCGAGCCGACGATGCCGCCGAGCGCGGCGATGGCGCGGTCGGCGATGTTCTTGGCGCCGCCCGGACCCGACTGGATGGTGCAGTCGTAGACCGCGGCCAGGCCGAGGCTCGAGGTGAGCCCGCACGACACGGCGATGCCGACGGCCGGCTTCCAGTACTCGCTCTCGAAGACCTCCTCCTGGGCCTCGACCATCTCCGGCTCGACGGCGGCGTCGACCAGCAGCTGCTTGAAGGTGCCGTCGCCGCGCAGCGCCTCCTTCACCTCGAGGCTCGACGACTTGTAGGTCGCCTTGTAGCCCTCGAGCCCCTTGGCGTTCGGGCTCATCGGATCCTTGGCGCGCGCCTTGGCGAGGTAGGCGTCGAGGACCTTGGCCAGGCTGCCGGCGGCCAGCGTGCACTGGTGGATGCCGTAGCTGACGATGCCCTTGTCGGCGTTCTGGTAGGCGGCGTAGCCGGCCTTGCCGCTCTCGAACATCTGCGTCACCGACTTCGCCCGCTCGTGCGCGTCGGCCGAGGCCGAGCCGCCGAGGAGGCGCGTCAGCGCGTCGGGGCCGATGATGCCGTCGACCTGGATCTTCTGCACGCCCTGCCAGGTCGCCACGGCCTGGATGAAGGCGTCGTCGACCACGGTCGCGGCGCCGAGGCCGAGCGCCTTGCCGACCAGCGCCACGCGCTCGGGCGGCCACTGCGCCGCACCGCGCGCGTACGAGTCGCGCGCCTTGCTGAGGGCCTTGGCCGACAGCGCGCCGCCCGAGGTCGGGGCCGGCGTCGCCGCGGCCGGTACCGCGGCGGCCGGCGCCGTGCTCGTGGCCGCGGCCGCTCCGCTCGCGGCAGCCTCCATCTGGACCGGCGCGCCGCCGCTCGGCGCGAGCCGCGCCGACTGCGCGTCGAAGCCCTCCTGGCGCGACGGGTCGAGCGCGGACTCCTGCTCGGCCATGGGCAGGCCGCGCAGCTGCACCGCGCGCCCGGGCGCCGTGGTGGCGGCGGTCGAGCCCGAGGGGGTCGGGGTCTTCGCGGGCTCGCTCGAGCGAACCGGTGCGGCTTGATCCATGAGAGCTCCTGGCGCAGCGAGGGCGACGCGGGACCGACGAGGCTCATGGTAGGGCACCGCTCGTGCCAGCCGGAAGGGCCGCGCCCGATGCGGACGTCGTCGTCGCGGTGTCTCCCCGAGGCGACGGAGAGCGGCCTTGCATGCGAACGCGCGGCGACACCCCCGGCGAGCGCCCGGCGCGGCTGTAAGAACAAATAAGGTATTCGTCGCCCGTGCGGGCTCGCGCTCCGGACCCGAACGGCCTCTGATGGTGCTCCAACCGGAGAACAAGCCATGACGCCGCCAAGCCGAGGGATCGACGAGGGTAGGACCGAGCCGCGGAGACGCGGCCACGCGTGGCGCGACGCGCGGCTCGCGCTCGCGCTGCTGGCGCTCGCCGGCAGCACGCCAGCCTGCGGCAAGAAGGAGCCCGCCCCGAGCGAGCCGACGAAGCCGACCGCCGCGGCCACCCCCAGCGGCCCGAGCGGCGCGCCGAGCGAGGCCGACGCGGGCGCGACCAGCGCCCCGAGCGCCGCCGGCGCCGAGGCCGCCGCGCCGAGCGCCGCCGACGCCGCCGTCGCGGTCGAAGCCGACGCCGGCGAGCCCGCGCCGCCCGCCGTCACCGTCATCGGCCGCACCAAGGAGGAGCCGCCCGAGCACGAGCGCGTCTACTGCGACGGGCCACTCGACGGGCGCACGCCCGAGCACTACGTCGTCACCGACAAGGGCATGGTCGGCGCGCACCTGCGCGGCCCCGAGGGGACCGTGGTGAAGGTCCAGGGCAAGCAGGTCACGCTCGGCAAGGACGGCGCCGACATCGACCTCGACGTCATCGCGCCGATGCTCGGCAACGGCCGCGGCTCGTACTCGGGGCTCATCGACGACCACGTGAGCTACGCCCTGTCGTGGACCCTGCCCGACGGCAAGGTCGGCGGCGGGGCGCTCACCTGCTCCGTCATGGACGCGCTGTCGAAGGCGCTCATGGCCATCCGCAAGGGGCCGATGCCGTGGCCGGGCGAGGGCGAGCAGCGCTACAAGAAGGACGCCATGGTGGTCGCGGCCTCGGGCGGGGTGGTGTCGCTCGAGGGCGACGGCGACGCCAAGCTCTACAACGTCGACTTCATCGCCATCGAGCGCGACGTGTCGCGCAACCTCTCGGCCTGCCGCTACGACGTCGTCGACACCGCCAGCGGCAAGCGTACCGGCGAGATCGTCAGCAAGGAGCGCTACGCCATCGACCTCTACGTCGACGTCTACGACCGGCGCAGCGGCCGGAAGATCAAGTCGCGCAGCGTCAGCGCGCCGACCCCCGAGTGCCCGGACCAGATCCCCATCGACGCCGTCAGCGCGGGCGGCGAGCGGGCCGACCTCGGCACCTTCTACGACGACCTCATGACGCCGCGCGGCGACGAGCTCGAGCTCGGCATGCCGCTGCCCGAGCTGAAGATCGACGCCGCCACCGCCGGCGCGCAGATCGCCGAGAGCAAGCTGCCGACGGTCGCTACCGTCGACCAGCGCTTCATGGCCTCGGCCGGCTGCAAGGTCGACCCGACCTCGAAGCCGACGCGCGAGGACGAGACCGACCACAGCCACACCTTCGCCCACACCTGCATGCTCGCCGACGACTCCCACTTCGTGTCGGTCGAGGCCCACGACTGGGCGCCGGCCAAGCGCACCGTCGGCGACGAGGAGCCGACCGGCTACCTCGTCGGCGGGCGCACCGCCATCAAGGTGGGCTGCCCGGCCGCCGACATCGCGACGCTGCTGCAGCAGCTGGCGCCCCTGACGTTCGAGAAGCCGGACCTGCTGGAGAAGGCGGTGGTGGCGGCCGGCTATGCGCTCTCGGGCGACGCGGGCACGGCCGACGCCGACCCGGGCATCCACCACTGGGTGCTGTCGGCGAACAAGGGCGCGTCCTCGTGCCTCATCGAGGCCTTCGACTGGAGCGAGGTCGCCGACGGCAAGGCGCCGAACGCGGCGGTGGCGCGCTCGAAGGACGGCTTCGTCGCCCTCAGCGGCGACGACGCGACGTTGGTCAAGGACCTGCTCGCCAAGCTCGTCAAGTAGCTTTCAGTCGTCGCTGGGCAGGCCGGTGACGAAGCCGAGGCCGATGGTGCCGGTCCACTCGCTGCCGTCGGTGCCGGTGCCGGAGGCCGCCAGGTAGCGGTACTGCACGTCGGCAAAGGCGAAGAAGTTCTTGGTGATGGCGCAGTCGACGCGCGTGCCGACCTCCCACGGGATGCCGCCGCCGACGAGCGCCGAGATGAGGCTCATGACCGGGTCGAGCATGAGGCGCGACGACCAGATGAAGTGCTCGTCGATGGCGAAGGCGTGGGTGAGGCCGATGGGGATGCCGAGGTTCCAGAACTCGAGGCCGAAGATGCCCTGGGTGTAGTCGTCCTTGGCTTCGAAGGCCGTCCAGTGGGCGCCGATGTCGAGCGCCAGCAGGTGGCGCGACTTGCCGAGCGGCCAGGTGAGGACGCGCGTGCGGAGCTCCATCGACAGGTAGTCCATGTCGACGTGGAGGTCGTGGTCGCGGCCGTCGGTGATGACGTCGGTCGAGCCCCAGCTGAAGGTGAGGCGCGTGAAGGTGTTCGGCACCGGCGTGTGCACCTGGTAGGTGTAGGGCACCTCGGTGCCGGCCGGGACGCCCGCCGCTTGCGCCCGCGCCAGCGCGTCCTGGGCCGCGTTGTAGCGGTTGCCGGCGGTGGCGAGGCCGGCCAGGAGGAGGCCGGTGCGGTCGTAGACGGTGAGCTCGTGGTTGAACATCCCCTTCGACCAGTGGCCGCCGACCTCGTTGGCCGACACGCCGTCGGGGTCGTTCACGGCGATGTGGTGGTAGCGCAGGCCGGCGCCGACGCCGAAGCCGCACGCGGCGAGCGGAGCGCTGAGGACGAGGAGGGTGACGAGCCGGGTCGGGTCCATGCCCGTGGAACGGGCCCGATCGGGCGCGTTGAAATCCCGCCCGGCGGCCGCCGACGGAGATGGCCGCGCCGACGCGGTGGCGTCGCCGCCGCGGGCGAGAGAATGAGCACCTGTGCTCAATCGGCGTGGCGTCGGCCCGGTCGGCGTCAGGCGCTCGCGTCGGGCGCGCTCCGGTCTATGGCGAGGGCGCTGCGGATCGCCGCCAGCAGCGCGTCGGGGCGGAACGGCTTGTCGAGGATGCCGTCGACGTCCAGCGACCCCGCGTCGAGGCGCGCCAGCTCCTCGGCGTAGCCGCTCGTCAGCAGCACGCGCACGCCGGGCTTCCGTCGTCGCAGCTCGCGCGCCAGCTCGCGCCCGTTCATGCCGTCGGGCACGACGAAGTCGCTCAACACCAGGTGGATGCCTGCGGCGTGGCGCTCCCACAGCGCGAGCGCCTCGCCGCCGCTGCCGGCGGCCATGACGCGATAGCCGGCGCGCTCGAGCAGCCGCACGGTCAGCCGTCGCACCGCGGCGTCGTCCTCGACCACCATCACCGTCTCGCCCCCGCCGGCGGCGGCCACGCTCGACGGCTGGGCCGGGGCGACCACGACCTCGCCCGTGGCGGGCAGCAGCACCTGGAAGGTGGTGCCGCCGCCGGGCGTGCTCGCGACCGTCACCGAGCCGCGGTGCTGGCGCACGATGCCGAACACCGTCGCGAGCCCGAGGCCGGTGCCCTTGCCCGGCTCCTTCGTCGTGAAGAACGGCTCGAAGATGTGGGGCAGGTGCTCGGGCGCGATGCCGGTCCCGCTGTCGCTCACCTCGAGGCAGGCGTAGAGCCCGGGCTCGACGCCCGGCAGGGCGCGCGCGTCGCCGGGGCCGACCTCGCGCACGCCGCTGCGGATGGTCAGGCGCCCGCCGGCGGGCATGGCGTCGCGCGCGTTCACGGCCAGGTTCATGAGCACCTGCTCGATCATGCCGACGTCGCCCACGAGCGGCACCCGTCCCGGTTCGAGCGCGAGCTCGATGCGCACGTCCTCGCGCACGACGCGGCTGAGCATGGTGGCGAGGTTCCGCACGACCTCGTTCAGGTCGAGCTCGCGCGGCTGCATGATCTCGCCGGCGGCTGAACTGCAGGAGCTGACGCGTGAGGCGCGCGGCGCGATCGGCGGCGGTCTTGATCCGCGCAGCTCCTCGCGCACCGCCGCGCCCTCGGCGGCGAGCTCCAGCAGATCGGCCTCCATGGTGATGACCAGCAGGATGTTGTTGAAGTCGTGCGCCACGCCGCCACGCCGCCGCCCGGCGCCACCGCGCGCTGCCTGCGGGTGCGCACCGGCGCGCCGGGCGTGAGCAGCGCCAGGTCGTCGAGCAGGGCGCGCGCGTGCCCGGGCGCGAGCTCGGGCATGAAGCTCGTGCCGATGAGCTCCGCCGCGGCGCGTCCGCGATCGCGGCAATAGGCGCTGTTGACGAACGTGCGCGTGCCGTCGGGCGTCCAGCGCACGATGAGCTCGGTCTGGTCCTCGACGACCGCGCGGAAGAGCTCGTCGGCGCGGTGCGCCTCGGCCTTGGCGCGCTTGCGCGCGGTGGCATCGGAGACGGTGCCGATCATCGAGCGCGGCGCGCCGTCCGCGTCGCGCAGCACCTGGCCCTTGGCCTCGAGCCAGTGGACCGATCCGTCGGGCCAGGTGACGCGGTGCTCGACCGAGTAGCCGCCGTCGCCGGCCAGGGTCGACTCGATGCGCTCGCGCACGCGCGCGCGGTCATCGGCGTGCACCAGCTCGCGATAGGCCTCGATGGTGCCGGCGAAGGCGCCGGGGGCGAGCCCGAACAGCGACGGACGCGCGGCGACCAGCGGACGTCGCCCGAGGCGATCTCCCACTCCCAGGTGCCCATGCCCGACGCCTCGAGCGCCGATGCGAGCGATGGTGACGACACGTGCGTGTTCGCGACGGAGCGGCGGGGTTCGGCGCGGGCGACGCGCGCCGTCCGTCGTGAGGCGGCGCGCTCGCAGGGGCGACGGGCATGGATCATACCCCGGTGGCGGCGCGCGACCAGGGTCGCCTCGCGGCGGACGTCAGGGCGAGGAGGCATGGTGGAGCGCGTCGAGCGCGCCGCCGGCGAGCTCGGCGAGGCCCGTGGCGATTTCGGCGGGCAGCTCGGGGCGGGCGAGCGCTGCGCACATGCCGGCGAGATCGAGCAGGCGCGCGACGCGTCGCCAGGCGGGAGCCAGCGGCGCGCCGCCGTCGGCGAGGCCGGCGGCGAAGCCCGCCTCGAACGCCGGGCGGCGATAGCGGAGCGCCAGGCCGACGTCGGCAAGCGGGCCTCGAGCGCGCCGCCTCCCAGTCGAGGACGGCCGCGACGTGCCAGGCGCCGCCGGCGTCGCGCCGCACGAGCACGTTGTTGCCGCGGAAATCGCCGTGCACGAGGCGCGCGACGCCGTCGGTCGCGTCGGCGACCTCGTCGGCGTGGGCGTCGACGAGGGCGGTGAGCGCGTGTTGCCTCGCCCGATCCACGCGCGCCGCCAGCGCGTCGCTGGCCAGCGCGGCGTGCATGGTCGCGCCCCACGAGGTCGTGCTCGGCTCGATCGCGAGCGCGCTGGTCAGCCGGCCCGGGTGGGCGAAGGCGATGGAGCCGACCTCGGCGAGCACGCGGCCCAGCGCGCGCCCGACCTCGGCGGCGTCGGGGCCGCGGCGGAGCTCGGGCAAGAGGACGCCGTCCACCCACGCCAGCACTGCCCACGCCTCGTCGGGCGCGGCGTGGAGGAAGCGCGCCACCGGCACCGAGCCTACGAGGCGCGCGGCCAGCGCGACCTCCAGCCGACAGGCCGGGACCGCCGGCATAGCCGCGCAGGACGCACGACCCGCCGTCGGACAGCCAGACCCGCCGGTTGTCGTTCCGCAGGCCGCCGGACAGCCGCTCCGCGCGGAGCACCGTTCGGCCCGGCAGCGCGGTGGCGATGCGCCTCGCGACCTCCTCGTCGGTGAGGTCCAGCCGGCTACTCGGCGACCTCGAGGCGCGCCTCGTCGGTGCCCCAGCGCTCCTTCTTGGCGAAGCCGAGCGGCTTGGCGCGCGACGGCGCGGCGATGTCGTCCATCATGGCCTCGAGCGGGTGCTCCTCGCCGCGGCCGCCGGCCTTCACGCGATGCGTGAGGCCGCGCAGGTCGACCTCGGACTCGGTGGCGATGACCTTGTAGACGAGCGCGCCGCCGGGCGGCGTGATCTGCAGCACCGACGGGATGACGCGCTCCTCGCCCGGGGCCAGCGCGGCGTCGGCCGGGGCCATGAGGTCGTCGGGGTACCACACGACGATCTCGCCGTCGGTGGCGAGCTCGACCACCGTCACGTAGGCGGTCTTGTCCGAGTCGTTGCGCACGTGGAACTGCACCGTGTCGCCGTCGCGCAGGTTGCCGCTGCCGTCCTTCGGCAGCGTGCCGCGGTCGCCGCGCACGACCGGCACGCCGCCCTCGATGGCGGCGTCGACCTTGTGCACCTCCAGCGTCACGCCGAGGCGCGTGCGCGTGTCGTCGTTCACGAGGCGCGCCAGCCGGGCGCGGCGATAGTGCGCCTCGAGCGCCGCCACCGCGCGCGCGGCGAGGCCCGGGTCCTTGGCCGAGACGGTCTTGTCCATGGGCTGCTCGGCGCCGCGCGGGAACAGGACCGGCGAGCCGTCGGCCGCCTGCGCGCGCACGTCGTCGCCGTCCTTCTCGAGGCTCACGTCCCAGCCCGGATCACCGTCACGCCCGCCGCCGCGCGCGCCGACGGCCGGCGTCACCAGCGTCACGAAGGCCAGCCCGGCCAGCGCCTCGCGCAGGCTGGCCGGCGCCTTGGCGGCGCTCACGCGCAGGCGATCGGGCGTCTGCATGCCGTAGAGCTCGACCGCGCGCGCGCCGTCGGCGAAGGTCGCGGCCGGCACATTGGCCGAGGCCTCGGTCAATCGCGCCACCGAATTTGTCAATTCCACCGACTCGACGCGCACGCGCGCCAGCGGGTGCTCGAGGTCGAGGTCGCCGCCGGCGACCGGCCAAAGGCCGAGCTCGGAGCCGACGGTCAGGCCGAAGAGCGTGCCGGCCTCGAGGGTGATCTTGCCGTCGGCGGACATCGGCCGCGCCAGGACGTACTCGGCTGGCGTGGTCCAGGCGCCGCTGAAGAGGCGCTTGCGCGCGTCGCCCTCGATCTGCGGGTTCTGCGTCTTGGTGGTGGCCAGCATGCGCACGGCGATGCGATCCATGAGCTGGCGGTACGTCGTGTCGGGCGTCGCCGCGCGCAGCGCGCGCACGAGCTCGTAGCTGAAGGCGCCCATGACCTTGCCGCTGGCCGGGTCGCGCGTCTCGCCGGCGAGCTGGTCGGGGCGCGTCGCCGACAGCAGCACGTAGCCGGCGGTGCGGGCGCCGCCGAGCCCGCTCGGGCCGTCGTCCTCGGCGCCGCGCGCGTCGGCCGGCGGGCCCGACGGCGGGCCCCCGCGCATGGGGTAGGCGCCGCGCGTGCCGGTGCCGGAGTGGCACGAGTCGAGCGTCACGACGATGTTGTCGGTGTGGGCGCCGAGCTCCTTCACGAGCTGGCCGAGCTCGTCGTCGCGCAGGTGGTTCGAGCCGTCCTTGGTGCCGCGGTTGTCGTAGGGCACGAGGCTCTCGTCGTAGCCGTCGACCTCGTCGGCGTCATCGTCGGGGATCTGCTGGCCGTGGCCCGAGTAGTGGAACAGCGCCACGTCGCCGCGGCCGGCCGCGGTCTTGTCGACGAGCTGGCTCCGAACGCGGCGGCGATGCCGGCGTGGGTGGCCTCGGCGTCCTTCAGCACCTTCACGTCGAAGCCCCGGCGCGTGAGCTCGGCGGCCAGCGCGGTGACGTCGTTGAGCGAGCCCGACAGCGGTCGCCACTGGTCGTTCTCCGCCACGCCGGGCGACTTGCCGTAGGCGTCGATGCCCACCAGCAGCGCCACCTTCCGGCCGGCCGCGTGCGCCGCGGGCGCCGCCGCGAGCGCGCTCGCCAGGATCAGCGCGCACGCCAGCGCGCCCAGCATCGTCAAGTCCCTTGTCGTTCGGCCCATGGCTCCGTCCCTCACTGCGCCTGCTCGAGCAGCACCGCGCGCGCCACGCTGCACGCGCCGCCGCTGCCCGCACCGCCACCGAAGATCACGCCGTTCTCCAGCCCGAGCTTCGGGCACTGCGCGGCGAAGACCGCCTCGCCGCGGTCGGACATGCCGCGGCGCTCGAGCGCGTCGCAGGACTTCGTCCAGGCGCCCACCGAGGCCAGGCGATCGGGCACCCGATCCACCAGCAGCATGTCGAGGTCGACCGCCGGCGCCTGACCCGCCGCGGGCAGGTGGATGGCCATCCAGCGCTGGCCCGAGCCCCAGCCGGCCGGCACGCACAGGGTCACCGCCGCCGGCGCGTCGGGCGACGCCGTGGCGCCGACCAGCTGGCCGCTCGGCACCCAGCCGCACGGGCAGCCGCCGCCCGCCGCCGGCGCGCGCGGCATGGTCGGCAGCACGTCGCTCGCATCCAGCGGCGCGCTCGGCGCCGGGCACGCGGCCGCGTCGCGCTTGGCCCCGTCGGCGGGCGGCACGCCGCGCGGCCCGGCCTTCACCAGCGCGCGCGCGAGCCGGCCGATGTCGGGCGACTGCTCGAGCGCGGCCTTCGACTTCTCGAGCGCGGCGGTGAACGCCTTCCAGCCGGCCGCGTCGTCGGCCTCGATGAGCTTGCCCTTCACCACCGACACCAGCTCGGCGAAGGCCTCGTTGCCGGCGATCGCCTGCTCGAGCTCGGCCGACCAGCCGGCCGCGCCCTTCTTCGGCAAGAGCTTCCGCGCGCGCTCGAGGTCCTTCTCGGCCTCGCGCGTCTGGCCGAGGTAGGTCGACACGCAGGCGCCGGCGCTGGCGGTGATGAGCTCGCCGGCGCCGAGCTCCTCGGCCGTCTTCAGGAGCCGCCGCGCCTGGAGGAGGTCCTGCCGCGCCGCCTCGGTGTCGCCGTCGCCGCGCGCCGCCTGACCCGGCGCGATGTCCTCCCACAGCGTCGAGTGCGCCGGATAGATCGGCGTGCAGCGGAGGTGCGCCACGGCCTCGGGCGGCACCTTGGTCCCGCTGAGCCACGGCGCGTTCTCGGCCGCGCCCATCATGAGCACCAGCGCGTGCAGCACCTGCAGCTCGGGCACCGGCACGCTCAAGCGCTTGGTCTCCGACTCGGCCCAGGCGAGCACGCGCTTGGCCTCGGCGCCGAAGCCCCAGAACGCCAGCGCCACGCCCGCGTCGTAGAGCGACTCCCACGTCTCGAAGTCGCCGAGCAGGCCGGTCAGCGACGCCTTGCGCGCGAGCCGCGTCTCGGGCGGCAGCCGCGCCTCGGCGTTCAGGTAGTGGTTCAGGCAGTCCTCGCAGGTGAGGCGGCGCGTCGAGAAGCCGGCCGCGGTCGCGAGGTACGCGCCGCGCATGTCGGCCAGCGACTCGCGATCGGGCGCCGGCTGGCCGGGCGCTGACGTGGCTCCGCGCGGCTTGTCGAGCGGCTTTCCGGCCGCGTCGAGGTCGTTCATGCGGTGGCCGAGCTCGTGGCCGAGGACGAAGGCGAGGAAGTCGACCGGGTAGCGCTGGTCGCTGAAGACGAGGTCGATGAGCGTGTCGGTGAGGTAGATGACGACGCCGGTCTTCTCGGCGCAGGTCACGGCGTTGGGCGGGAACGGCTGGCCGTCGCCGGCGCGTGCGCCGGGGGCCAGCACGCGCAGCTCGGCGCCGAGGCCGGTGAGCGCGGTCGTGACGCGGGCGACGCCGCGCCAGACCTCGGTCGCGCGCGCCGCGGCCGCGTCGTCGGCCGGCGCCAGCGGGGCCTTGGCGAGGTCGGCGCAGCTGACCATGGCGCGCGCGGCGGGGGCGGCGAAGGTCGCGTGCAGCGCCAGCGCGGCGAGCGCGAGGACGGCGATGGCGGTGGCGGCGAGGAACCTCTTCATGGCGGGCTCGCGGGCTCCTGGACGATGGGGAAGTCCTGGCCGGTGGAAGCCTGGACCGGCGTCTGCGGCCCGCCGTGGTGGCGCGCGGTGAGGCGCGGCACCTCGTCGTCGAGCCAGGCGAGGAGGGCGTTCACGGTGACCTGACCGTCAGCCGTGAGCTGGGCCGCAGGCGGCTTCCCGCCCGTGCCGAGCCCGGTGAGGATGGCATAGGTCAGGACGCCGTGTCCGAGCTCGCGGATCTCGCCGGCCTTCTGCGCGGCGGTGGCCGCGGCCACCAGGAAGACGCCGCTGGCCCGCGCCAGGCGCCGCTGCGCGCGCGCCATGCCGAGCGGGTCGCGGTCGCCGTTGCCCGAGCCGAGCAGGCGCCCGAGCGCGGCGGCGCCGGCGCCCGAGTGGCAGGCGTCGAGGATGACGATCTGCTTGGTGGCGGCGATCTGCGTGAGCGCCTCGGCCAGGTCGGACTGCGACAGGCCGGTGCGCGCGACGTCCTCGTCGCTGGCGGCGCGCGCCTCATAAGGAAGGTAGTAGAAGGTCGAGCCGACCAGCGTGCCGTGGCCGGCCAGGTAGACCAGCACCGCGTCGCGCGGCTTGGCGGTCTTGGTCAGCGCGGCCAGCGCGTCACGGATGCCCGCCCGCGTGGCCTTGTCGTCGAGGAGCAGCGTGGTGTCGATGCGCGCGAAGAGCCCGGGCGTGAAGGCCTGGGCGATGGCCTTGGCGTCTGCGGTGGCGAACGACAGGCGCAGCGTCTCGTCCTGGTAGGCGTCGACGCCGACCGCGACCAGGTGCAGCACCGGGCGCTCGGCCTCGGGCACCGACCACACCACGTCGACCTCGTCGCCGGCGCTCTCGACCGAGCCGTCGCCGTTGAAGGCCGTCGCGCGCAGGTGGTTCTCGCCTTCGGCGAGCTCGACCTCGAAGACGGTGGTCGGCCCGCCGAGCCGCCGCGAGCGCGTGGCCGGCACGCGGTGGCCGTTGACGTAGAGCCACGCCGGGGATGCGCCGCCGCCGACATCGTCGACCGACACGACCACCTTCACGACGCCGTCGGGCACCGACTGGCCGCGCGCGGGCGAGGCGATCTTCACGCGCGGCGGCGGCCGCAGCTCCTCGATGGCGCTGGCGGCGCGCGGGCGCTCGCCGGCCAGCAGCTTGGCCAGGAGGCCCGGCGTGTAGAAGTCGCCGGCGAACTGCTCGAGGCGGAACAGCGCGTCGCCGACGCGCCACTGCATCTCGGCCTGGCCCTCGGGCGAGCCGTCGAAGAGGCCGTCGGGCGTGGTCACGACCCAGCGTTCGGCCGTGGCCGGCGCGCCCCCGCGGTCGAGGATGGCCACCGTGGCGAGCGCGCGCGCGGTCGCGACGTCCCAGACGCGCAGCGTGGAGTCGGCGCTCGACGACACGAGCGTCTTGCCGTCGGCGGTCGCGAAGAGCCCGGTCACCACGCCGCGGTGGCCCTCGAGCGCGGCGAAGCGCGCGCGCCGATCGAGGTCCCACACGGTCACGACCTTGGCCTCGGGCGGCGTGGCCTCGTCCCAGCGCGCGCACTGCTCGGGCGGCAGCGACTTCACCGCGACGCACACGGCGTCGGGGAAGCGCGGCCGCGGATGGAACGCGACCCGCGAGCGGCCGAGCCACACGAGGTCGCTCGCGAACGGTACGCCGGTCGCCTGCGGCGCCGACTCGACGCCGGTCGCCAGGTCCTTCACGCGCAGGATGCCCTGCTCGTCGACGCTGACGGCGCGCGTGCCGTCCGGGCTCGTCAGCGCGGCGGTCGTAGGCGCGGTCGCGGTCGCGGTCGAAGGCACCGACGCGGTCGGCGGCGCGAGCGTCGCGTCGGCGATGGGGCGGCCCGAGGTCATGTCCCAGGTCGTCACACGGTCGGGCTCGATGACGCGCATGGTGCCGTCGCGGGCGCCGCGCGCGAGCCCGAGCACCGGGCGCGCGGTGGCCTCCAGCGCGACCGGCGGCACGCGGCCGGTGACGTCGCGGAAGGCGAGGTCGGTGCCCCAGTTGCTCGACGAGCCGGCCAGCACCGAGCCGAGGTCGGGCGTGATGGCGATGGCCTCGCCGGGGATCTGCTTCACCAGCGCGCCGGTGCGCGTGTCGTAGAGGCGCGTGTCGTCGGCCATGATGATGGCCAGCGTCTTGCCGTCGGCGGCGAGCTGCGCGAGACCGCCGCCCTGGCCGGGTGGGGTGTGGGCGAGCGCCAGCGTGTCGAGCGCGACGAAGCTCACGCCGTCGAGGGCCGGCACGGCCAGGACCGCGCCGTCCGGGCTCGCGACCGGCGGCAGGTTGGTGACGAGCGGCGCGGCCAGCTTGCGCACGGCGAGCTTCTTCGCCGTGTCGTAGAGCGTCACGTCCTGCGGCGGGAAGTCGCCGCCGCTGCCGATGCGCCCCACCGCCAGCGTCCGGCCGTCGCCGGAGAACACCAGCGCGCCGACCTCGACCGTGCCGCGGATGGTCGCCTCCACGCTCGCGACCGCGCCCATGCCGGCGCGGCGCACGACGCGCACGTCGGTGCCGTTCTTGGCGATGTAGGCCAGGCGCGCGCCCGACGGATCCCACACGATGGGGCCGACCACCGGCTCGGGCAGGCGGGTCACGACGCGTCCGTCGGCGGCGCTCACGAGCTCGCCCGGGCGGTCGAGGTGGGGCATGCCGACCAGCGCGCCGTCGGGGGAGAAGCGCGCGCTCGCGGCCATGAAGAGCTGGATCTTGGCGATGCGCGCCGGCCACGACGCGGGCGCGATGGGCGCCGTCCACAGCGGCCGCCCGGCGGCGCTCCACACGCTGACGCCGACCGAGCTCTCGGCCAGGACGCGCTGGCCGTCGGGGCTCCACGCCGCGAGCCCGCTCTCGCCGGCCATGTCGAGGTTGGCGATGATGCGATGGCTGGCGACGTCCCAGAGCTTGAGCGTGCCGTCGTTGCCGGTGGTGGCGAGGAGCCGGCTCGTCGGGTCGAAGCTCGCGAACTCGATGCGGCCCATGTGCGGCGTCTGCAGCACGAGCTCCGGCCGCTCGCGCGCCGGGCCGCCGCCGCGCGCGCCGAGCAGCGGCGCGAGGTCGCCGTGGCCCGCGCGCACCGGACGCGGCGCGCTGGCGGGCAGCGCCTGGACGAGCTTCTGCCAGGCGTCGTCGGCCGACGCGCCGGCGCCGCGCAGGGCGGCCAGCAAGGCCTGGGTGAAGGCGCCGTGCGGCGCGCCGGCCGCCTCGACCGCGACCGCGCCCGACGCCGCCAGCCACACGAGCCCGCGCGCGCCCGGCACGAGCTCGCTCGGGGCGGCCGCCGCGGTCGGGCTCGCGGCCGCGCCCGGCCGGGCGACGGCGCGCCCGGCGAACGAGGTGTCGAGCCACAGCGCGGCGGCCGACGGCAGCGCGCCCAGCGTCTGGGCCAGCCAGCGCGCCTCGATGGCGCTGCCCACGAGGTCGGCGCCGGCCGCGTCGGCAGGCAGGAGCAGCGGCTCGCCGCCGGGTCCGGTCGCGCCCTGGCCCGACCACGCCACCAGCGCCAGGTCCTTCGGGCCGGCGTGCTGCGCGAGCCAGCCGCCGATGGCCACGCGCACGTTGCGGCGCGTCGGCGCGGCGTGTCCGACCGGCGCGGCCGGGTCGAGGAACGGCTCGCCGCCGTCGGCCAGGAGCAGCACGTGGTCGGCCGGCACGCGCCCGACCGTGGTCAGGTAGTCGCGCAGCGCCTCGGCGTCGGCCGGCCCGTGCTCGACGGCGCCGAGCCGCGCCTCGGCCAGCGCGCCGACGCCGACCACCACGGCCCACACCTCGGGCGACGCATGGTCGGCCGCGGGCGCGGGCGCGGGCGGGCCCGGCTGCGGCGAGCCAGCCAGGTTCGAGCCGACCGTCAGCGCGGCATGCAGGAGGAACGCGAGCACGGTGCTTCGGAGTATCCGCGTGTCGGGAAGGGACGCAAGGGCGCCGGGTCAACGCCGCGCGGAGCGCGCATGTTCCATCTGGTCGTCGCCTCGCTCGGGGCCGCCTTGGAGCTCGGCTCTTCACTCCGCCCGGCCTTCGGCCGGCCTGCGTTCCAGAGCCGAGCGGCGGCCTTCGCTCGAGTGGCTGTGGCCTCGCTCGGGGCCGCCTGAGCCGGCCCACCCGCCCGGCCTTCGGCCGGCCCGTTCAGAGCCGAGCGGCGGCCTTCGCTCGAGTGGCTGTGGCCTCGCTCGGGGCCGCCTTGGAGCTCGGCTCTTCACCTGCCCGGCCTTCGGCCGGCCTGCGTTCCAGAGCCGAGCGGCGGCCTTCGCTCGAGTGGCTGTGGCCTCGCTCGGGGCCGCCTTGGAGCTCGGCTCTTCACTCCGCCCGGCCTTCGGCCGGCCTGCGTTCCAGAGCCGAGCGGCGGCCTTCGCTCGAGTGGCTGTGGCCTCGCTCGGGGCCGCCTTGGAGCTCGGCTCTTCACTCCGCCCGGCCTTCGGCCGGCCTGCGTTCCAGAGCCGAGCGGCGGCCTTCGCTCGGAGCGGCCGCGGCGTCACCAGGGCGTCTGGAGGTGCTCGAAGAGGAGGTCGCCCCAGTCGGTGCGCGGGAAGTCGTAGCCGGTCGAGGCGCTGAGGCCGCAGCCGTCGGGTGCCGTGTCCTCGAGCAGGTTGGGCGGGCAGCGCATGTGGAAGTTCCACGCGAGGTAGGGGATCTCCAGGTCCTCGGCCAGCGCCCACAGCGCGCGGATGTCGTCGTCGTCCATGTAGGCCGGACCGTACTCGCCGATGATCATGGGCAGCGTCTTCGACGGCTCGGTGACGAGGTGCGCGAAGTCGGACTCGGGGTTGTACGGGTGGATCTCGTAGGCGATGTTGTCGCCCGCGAGCGGGTGCTCGACGAAGTAGGCGAGGTCGCGCGACCAGCCCTCGGGCGCCTGCACGACGATGATGTGGTGGGGCGTGCCGTGCTGGTCCTCGACCGCGCGGATGGCGGCGATGGCGTCGACGTAGCGGGTCGCCAGCTCGGGCGCGTGGTCGCGCGTCGTGTGCGGCTCGTTGGTCAGGCCGAAGAGGACGCGCGGGTTGTCGGCGAAGGTCTCGGCCAGGAGGCGATAGCGCGTGTTGCTGTCGCCGGCCGAGCTCGGCCACTCGCTGTCGTAGTCGCCGTTCTCGGGCTTCATGGTCGGGTCGCTGAAGAGCGTCACCAGGATGTAGACCCCGGGCTTCTGGCTCATGTGCGCGACGTTGGCGGCGACGTCGGCCAGGTAGTCGGCGTCGTCGACCAGGCTCTGCCACTGCTGCTCCCACTCATTATAAGGGGCGCTCTTGGCCGACAGCAGGAAGCGGATGAAGTTGGCGTGCCAGTGATCGATGAGCTCGTCGGCCCAGCGGTTCAGGCCGTCGGGGTCGCGCGGCGCGAACGAGCAGGCGTTGCACGAGCGCTCGTCGTGGAGGTTGGCGCCGCGCCCGTGGAAGCGCGTGCCGTCCGCGAAGGTGATGTGGTTGCCGCGGACCTCGAGCCACTCGCCGCCCGCGCTCGCGTCCGGCCCGACGTCGATGGGCCCGACGTCGATGCTCGCGTCGGCGGTGTCGGCGGCGACGGTCGTGTCGCCGATGGCGGTCGTGTCGCTGACGACGGCCGTATCGCTGACGACGGTCGTGTCGCTGACGACGGTCGCGTCGCCCGCGACGGTCGCGTCGCCTACGACCGACGTGTCGCCTCCGACCGACGTGTCGCCTCCGACCGACGTGTCGCCTCCGACCGACGTGTCGCCCGCGACCGGCGTGTCGGTCGCCCGAGGGGTGGGATCGGCTCCGCACGCGAGCGTCGGAGCGAACGAGAGGCCGAGGACGATGCAGCCGAGTCGGAACGTCATGGCCCCAGCATGGCCCGACCCGGGGGTCGTCGGCCAGTCATCGCTTTCAACCCGAGGTCCAGGAGCGACCAGCCGAGGCCGGCGTGGAACGGCTCACCGGCGGCGAAGCGCCGCGTCGTGTAGAGCGCGAGCCCTTTCTTGGCGAGGCGCCAGCCCTTGCCGTTGCGCACCTCGTAGAGCTCGACGCGCGCCGGGTCGACCTCGGCCTGCGGGCCGCTCGGCCCACCCCGCACGCGCAGCGGCACGCGCGCGAAGGTCGCGGTGTCGAGCTGCTCGAGCACGGTCATCGTCACGGCGTCGAAGCCGGCGCGGCTCGGCCGGTGGTCGACGTGGGAGGCGATGTCGCCGGCCACGGCGTGCGCCTGGAGCAGCGCCAGGTAGGCCTGCTTCACCGGGAAGTCGCCGGCGTCGCCCGGCGCGTAGATGCCCGGGTGGCCGCTCACCGCGCGCGTCTCCGGCACGCAGCGCAGGAAGCCGCGGTCGTCGCGCGGCAGCGCCGACCAGGTCACCGCGGCGACCTCGGGCGGGAAGGTCACGAGCTCGTCGAAGCTGATGCGCTGGCCGTCCTCGAAGGTCGCGAGGCCGTCGTCGATGTGGCGCGCGACGTGGTTCCGGTAGGCCTCGATGCCGCAGCGCTCGAGCTCGCGCGCGACGACCTCGTGCACGCGCGGCCCGAAGGCCGGCAGGAAGTGCGCATCGGGGCTGGCCCACGCCAGCTCGACGCGATGGCGCCCGTCGCAGCGCCGGAGGTGCACGTCGGCCATGTGCACGAGCTCGTAGAGCGGGCCCGGGCACGGGCAGCCGGGCGGCACCAGGAACAGGAAGCGCGTCGGCACGCCGTCGCGGCTCCGCGCGGCGGCGCGATCGAGCTTGCCGCGGAGCGCCATCATGCCGCCCGGCGTCCACACCGAGGTGGCCCGCCCGGCGAGCCCGGGCACCGCGCCGAGGTGCGCCGCGGCGCCGGTGGCGATGACCAGCATGTCCCAGCCGATGCGCCGGCCGCCGGCCAGCTCGACGATGCGGCTCACCGGATCGAGGCCCCACGCGCGCCCCTGCACGAGCTCGATGTCGCGGCGCGCCAGCGCGTGGTGGAGCGGCACCTCGAGCCCGGCCAGCTCGAGGCCGAACGGCACGTAGATGGTGTTCGGCCGGAACAGGAAGCGCGGCTCGTCGCTGACCAGCGTCAGCCGCACGCGCTCGCGCAGCCGATGCCGCAGGAGGAACGCGGTCTCGAGACCGGCGAAGCCGCCGCCGAGGATGAGGACGTGAAGCGGTGCGCGCATGTCCGCCTCCTGTTACGCGCGCGCGGCCGCGAGCCGCGCCGCGCGCCGCTGCCAGACGGGCCACGCCAGGACGGCGATGGCCAGGATGATGATGGCCGCGCCGGCGAGCTCCGCGGCGTCGGGCAGCGCCGCCTCGCCGAAGAGCGTCAGCGCGAACGACGCGACGACGCCGGCCAGCACGCTGGCCGCCCGGTTCACCGGGACGGTGTAGGCGTTCTCCTGCGGCTCGAGCAGGACGAGCGCACCGAAGGCCCCCGAGCCCTGCGAGCAGATGCCGGCCAGCACCACCCATAGGATGGTCGGGACGTCGCCGCCGAAGCCGGCGAAGCCCTCGCGCAGATCGTGGCCGATGCCCGTCGGGGTGGTGGCGGCGATGGCCAGCACCAGCACCGCCAGCGGCGTCGCCACCATCTGCTCCTCGACGAAGAACCTGAGGCGCCGCTCGCGCACGTCGGGTCCTTCGAACTTCGCCTGCGACGACATCCAGCGCAGGCGGAAGAAGTAGCCGCCGAGGTAGACCAGCACCACCACGCCGGCCGGCACCGTCAGCTCCGAGCCGCCGGCGGGCGCGAAGGCCACCACCAGCGCGGCCAGCGACAGGCCCGAGCCGGCCCACGACCACCACGGGATGCTCTTGAAGGTGCGGCCGCCGAGGCGGTCGATCATCGGCGCGAGCAAGAGCACGCCGCCGCGCATGAGCAGCATCACGAAGAGGATGCTGATGCCCTCGAAGGTGTAGGCCAGCGTCGTGGTCAAGAGGATGGCCGCCGTGGCGACGCCGGACATGAAGGTCACGAGGCGCGGCCGCGGGATGCTGAAGCGGCCGAGCTGGCTGTGCGTGGCGTACGGCCACCAGCGCATGGACGTCGTGAAGATGATCATGCCGATGGTCGACGCGATGGTGGCCAGCGGCAGGATCGACACGCCCGACCAGTGCACGCCGGTGGCGAGCCCGCTCGTCACGCGCTTGGTGATGAGCGAGTAGGGCGCGTAGCTCGCGAAGTAGCCGAACGCGAAGAGCCAGATGCGCGACGGGGCCTTGTGGCTCATGGCTTGACGACCATGACGTCGCACGGCGCGAGCCGCACGATGGTCTCGGCCACCGAGCCGAGCAGCATGCGCTCGAGGCCGCGGCGGCCGTGGCTGCCGACCACCACCAGCTCGGCGTCGCGCGCGCCGGCGATCTCGGCGACGAGCTCGGCCGGCCGCCCGAGCCCGACCTCGCCGATGAGCTCGACGCCCGGCTCGCGCACGGCGGCCAGGTCGCGGGCGAGCTCGCTCCGCGCCATCTCCTCCTGCTGCAGCAGCACCTCGGCGCCGCCGCCGACCACGAGGTCCGCGCCCGCCGCGTCGAGGCGATAGCCCTCGACGTGCACCGCGACCAGCGTCCCGCCGCCGAGCTGGGACAGGAGCTTGGCCGCTCGGGCCAAGGCGGCGCGCGCCTGCGGGGCGAAGTCGTACGCGACGATCCAGGTTCGAGCCATACGGTCCTCCACCGCCTGGATGGAGCACGAACGGTGCCACGCCACCGTGGCGCGCGAGGCGGCCAGCGAGGCCGGGCACGTCCGGGTCGCCGCCGGCCGCGCGCCGACGCCGTGGGCTTGCGCACGCATCTCGCTGTGCGATGTCGCCCCTTTGCGGGCGCCGTCGGCGGGTCCGGCCGCCTAGGTGTGGCCGTTCCCACGGTGGCACGTCGCGTGCTGAGGGACCCCGCATGACCGACCTCGCCCGGCTGCTCCCGAAGTACGACGTCCCCGGCCCGCGCTACACGAGCTACCCCACGGTGCCGTGCTGGGATGCGCCGCCGACCCAGGCCGACTGGGTGAGCCACCTCGGCCAGGCGCTCGACCGCGCCCAGCGCCACGGCTTCGGCGCCGCCATCTACGTCCACATCCCGTTCTGCCGGAGCCTCTGCACCTACTGCGGCTGCAACACGCGCATCACCCAGAAGGCGGTCGGCGCGCCCTACGTCGACACGCTCCTGGCCGAGTGGAAGATCCTGCGCGAGCGCCTGGCGCGCGGCCCGGGCGGCCTGCCGATCGCCGAGCTGCACATGGGCGGCGGCACGCCGACCTTCCTCACGTCGGCCGAGCTGGCGAAGCTCACCGACGGGCTGCTCGGCGAGGGCGTCATGGCCGAGGCCGAGCTCTCGCTCGAGGCCGACCCGCGCGTGACCACCAAGGACCAGCTCGCGACCTTGCGCCAGCGCGGCTTCAACCGCCTGAGCCTGGGCGTCCAGGACTTCGACCCGCGCGTGCAGCTGGCCATCCATCGCGTGCAGACGGTGGCC
>JAXLYZ010000052.1:0-70175 GCA_046351155.1 Myxococcota bacterium | reverse complement strand
GCGCGGGCCGATCGCGGCGGCGTCGCGACCGCCGTGTCGATCGATGGGCGCACGGTCCGGCTCGCGCTGCGCGGCGAGAGCGAGGCCGCCTGCGCGCTGGCGGCGTCGCTGGCGGCCGAGCGCGAGCGGGCGCGCTGGACCGCCGCCGACGCGGCCCGGACGCGCGACTGGCCGCTCGGGCGGCTGGCCCCGACGCGCGCCGTCATCGATCAGGCGCTGGCCGCGCGCGCAGCGCTGGGCGGCGGCGAGGCGGCGCCGTTCGACGCGAGCGACGTGCCGGTGGCGACGGGTCCTGCCGGAACGCCCGGGCGCCGCACCGAGGACGCGCCGGCGGTCGGCGACGGGCGCGGTCGCCTCGTCATGGCGTGGGCGCTGAGCGACGACGACGTGCCGCTCGCGAGCGCGGTGGCGGCCGACCTCGGGCACCCCGGCGGGCCCGTCGCCGGGCGCCTTCTCGACGCCCACGGCGCGGCGGACGCCTTCGCGGTCACGGTCACGAGCGACCCGGCGGCGCTGGTCGTGAGCATCGTCACGAGCGACACCAAGGCGGCGCGCGACCGCATCCTGCGCGAGCTCGAGGCCTTCGAGATCGACCCGCGGCCGGACGCGTTCGTGGCGTCTGGGCAGGCGCTCGACGCGGTCACGCTCGAGCGCTTCGTGCGGCGGCTGCCGCGCGTGCCGGCGTCCGAGCTCGTGCAGGCGGCGCCGGCCAACACCGACAACATCGCCGCCGACACCGACGCCGTGCTCCTGTTCGTGCGCGCCAGCATCGATCTCCGGTGCCCGGCGCCCGGCGAGCTGCGCGACTCGGCGACGCTGCTCGAGGAGAAGCACGGCCTCGACGCCAGCCGCTATCTCGCGCTGTCGCGCGCGCTCGGCCGCGACAGCGAGCGCTTCCAGGAGATCGACCTCGAGGTGCGCGACCGCTGCGCCGAGCGCTCGAAGCTGGCGCGGATGCTCGCGCCGCAGAAGGTGGTGGCGCTCTACAAGGCGGTGCGCTGCGCCCCGAACGACGCCGAGCGCGAGCGCGCGCTCCGGCGCGGCGACGTCGACGCGTCGGCGCTGCGGCCGCTGGTGGCGCTGGTGCGTGACGAGCCGCGCTGGAGCCGCGCCATCGACGACATCGAGGCGCAGTGCCCGGAGCGCGCGCCGTGAGGGCGACCGCGCTCGCGACCGCGCTCGCGCTGGCGACGCTGGCCTCGGCCGGCTGCCCGTCGGCGCCCGCGCCGCGCCCGCCGGGCGGCGACGGCGAGGCGCAGCGACACGGCGCCAAGAAGCCGCGGCCGACGCCCGTCGAGGCCGCGTTCACGGTGTCGTTCGAGGCTGACCCGGACGAGGATCCGATCGGCCTCGAGGGCGCGACCGACCTCCTGGTGGAGCTGCTCGCGACCGAGGGCCAGGAGCGCGCGGCCGCCTACGGCGCCACGCTCGAGGCCTTCCGCGAGGCCGGTCGCGCCGGCTGGCGCATCCGCGGGCCCGACGCCGCGTTCGAACAGATGGCGGCTATCGTGCTCGATCTGGCGCTCGATCCGCGCCTGTCGGGGACCGAGCTCGCGACGCGCACCGAGCGCTGGCGCGAGCGCCTGCGCGTGCGCCCCGACGCGGTGGTCGAGGCGGCGCGGCGCTGGGCCGCGGCGCTGGCCACCGGGCACGGCCGGCCGGTCGGCCTCGAGCCGAGCGACAACGCGCTGGCCACCGTGAACCGCGAGGATCTCGTGCGCCTGCATCGGCGGCTGGTGCGCCCCGCGCGCCGGACCATCAGCGCGTCGCACCCGCTCGGGCCCGAGCTGACGCAGCGCCTGGCCGACGCCGCGCCGAGCGCGCGGCCGAGCGCCCCGGGCGACGCGCCCGCCCTGCCTCGCGCCGATCGGGTCGTCCTTCCGGCTGGCCGGCCCGAACGGGCGGTGGTCGCGACCGTGGCGCCCGCGCCCGAGCGCGAGGCCTGGGCACCGCGCTGGCCGTGCTCGAGCGCCGAGCCTGCAGGCCGCGGCGCGCGTCGAGCGGCGCGAGGCTCGGCGCCGACGTGGTGGTGGTCATGACGCTCGCCCACGACGCCGATCCGGCCGCCGCCTGGTCGGCGATCATCGCCCGGCTCGGCGCGCTCGCGCCGGCGCCGCTGCCGGCCGACCTCATCACGCCCGCCGCCTGGATCACGGTCGCCGTCGGCGCCGCCGGCAAGGACGCGCCGGGCCCCGAGCTGAGCCGCGACAACGCCAGCTGCCGGCGCTGACGACGGGCCGTCGATGTGGCATGATCGATCATGCGCATCGCCGCCGCGTCCGTCGCCTGTCTCGTCCCGCTGACCTTCGCCGCCTGCCCCTCGGGGACGGGGCCGCGCCCCGACGGCCCGGGGCACCACGGGGTGGCCGGCGTGCCGCTGCTCTTCGCGCCGCTCTTCGAGCGCGGCGCGGTGGCGCGCTACGACTGGACCTTCACGCGGCCGGCCACGGCGGATGCGCCGCTCCTCGCCTACCACGCGACGCTCGAGTGCGAGGCCGGCGAGCCGCGCCACTTCGAGCACGTCACCGCCATCGCCTGGTCGTGCCACGACACGTCGGCCACGGCGGGCCCGGTGGCGCCGAACTTCGACGTCGTGTGGATGGCGTCGCCCACGCAGCTCTGGCGCCTCGACTACGTCATGCCGCAGACCGAGATGGGAGGAGGCGAGCGCCAGGATCGCCTTCGACCCCTACCTCCCGGGCGAGCCGCAGCCGGTCGCCAACGACGTCACAACCGTCTCCAAGCAGGGCATCGGCAGCGCCGTCGTGTGGTGCCGCGCCGATCTCCGCGAGGGCCGCACCGACGAGCTCTGCTTCGACCCCATCCGCGGCGTGATCGAGCGGCGCGTGGGCCGTCGCGTCGGCGAGTCGGTCGAGGAAGCTCGATCCCCAGCAGGCCCGCCCGGTAGTGAAGGCCACCGGCGGAAGTCGAGCACCTGGCCGAGGATGTCGTCGGCGCGAGGATGGCCTCGAAGGCGCGCTGATGCCGGTAGGCGCGCCGCGGCGGGCCTTGTTGGCGGGCGCGTTGCGCGGCCGCGAGCGGCGGCCGTCGGCGTTCTTGACGACGACCTTCTTGTCGCTGAGCGAAGCGCCGTCCGCTCGCCGTCGTGGTGGGCGGTGCCGGCGCCGACGCCGTAGGTGTAGAAGACCGGGTCGCCGCCGTGCTTCAGCACCGCGTCGATGTCGAGCGGCTGGCCGCCGCCGCCACCGAAGCCGCCGCTGGCGATGTCGAGCGCCAGCGTCACCTGGGTCGTGCCCTCGGGGACGGTGAAGCCGAACTGCATGTGGCCGGCGTAGCCCGGGGCGGGTTCAGGTCGAGGATGCGCGTGCCCTCGAGGCGCAGCGTCAGCTCGGCCTGGCCGACCTTCTCGATGGGCACCACGCGACCGCAGTCGACGAGGTTCCGCGCCTCGAAGATGGCGCGCACGGTGGCCTCGTCCTCGGGCCCGTAGAGCTCCTTGGCGGCGGCGATGGTGTAGCTCGCGGCGGCGTCGAAGTCGCTCTCGTTGGTGAGCTGGACCACGGCGTAGAGCGCGATGGAGTCGGCCTTGAGCTTGCCGAGCGCGTCGCGCATCGCCCACAGCGCGGTCGAGAAGATCTCCGAGTCGGCGTGCACCTCGGCCGTGAGGTCGTCGGGGCAGTGGCGCTGGTCGCGGAGGTCGCGCGAGTAGTTCTCGGCCACCACCGTGCCGGTGTCGCTGGCGCCGCAGAAGGACACCTCGGCCAGGTCGGTGAGGGCGTACGTGCCGATGGTCGGCTCGCCGGTCTGGGTCGCCGCGAAGTAGTCGGCGTAGCCCTCGTTCAGCGCGCCGGGCAGGTTGTTGATGCCCTGGTCGTCGAGGAACACGCCCGAGAGCCGCGTCGCGCCGAGCATGGCGTGGGTGTACTCGTGGTAGATGACCGAGGCGTCGAGCGAGAAGTTCTTGTCGGCCGTGCCCGAGAACAGGATGGCGTCGCCGTGGATGTCGGAGACGTCGAGGCCGGTGACGAAGTAGTCGAGGCCCGCCTGCGGCACGAACGCGGCGTTGGCGATGCCTTCCCAGTCGTCACACTGGTCGACCCAGGTCTCGACGTTGGTCAGCGCCTCGAGCGGCTGGTCGCGGTCGGTGAGGCCGTAGAAGTCTTTGTAGTAGTCATGGATCACCTGCATGTGGTGATACATCATGAGCTCGGCGAAGCGGCCGTCGTCGTCGGCCGGCGTGGCCGGCGGGACGATGCTGGCGTAGCTGCCGTCGGCGTCGGGCAGCGCCTTCTGCTCGGGCACGCACGACACGATGTTCATCGTGCCGTTCTGCAGCTGATAGGAGGTCTGCTTGCCGCGCTCGAGGTCGGGCGTGCAGCTCCGGACGCGCGCGTAGGGCCCGGTCAGCGCGCCGTAGGGCGGCGTCAGGTGGGCCAGCGTGACCGTCTCGAGCTCGGGCGTGACGATGGGATCGACGCGGTACACCCGCGCCTGGCCCGGGCCGAGCGCGGTGTCGGGCTCGGCGCTGATGTCGGTCGCGGCGTCGGCGCCGGCATCGTCGGACGCGTCGGAGGCGTCGGCGCTCGTCGCGCTGTCGGCGCTCGTCCCCTGCCCCGCGTCGTCGCCGCAGGCCCAGCTGGCGACGCCCACGGCCAGCGGCAGCAGCGCGACCGCGCGGCGTGCGAAGGCTGGCGAAGCCGCGACGGCGCGCTTCAAGGGGCGTCCTCGGCCGGGCCGCGCTCGGGCAGGCGCTGCATCGTCTGGTCAGCCCCGGCCGGGGCCTCGCGCAGGATGGCGCCGGTCTCGGCGTCGACCCACACGAAGAAGTGGCCGGTCAGCGGCACGACCATGGCGGGCACGCGCCAGGCCACGCGGCCGGCCGTGCCGTTGGCCACGACGACCTGGGTGGGGATGCCGGTCTGGGCCACGACGAAGCGCGCCGCGACCGCCTGCTTGGCGGCCTCGGGGCTGATGACGGCGGCCGGCCGCGGCACCGACAGCGGGCCGAGGTCGCTCGTCACCGAGGTCACGCGCTGCGCCGCGTCCAGCGTCACGACCACCGTGCGGCCCTCGACGACGAGGCCGTCGTAGGTCGCGTTCATGCGCACCACGCTGCGCCCGGCCGGGGCCACCGTCTCGACCGGCACCACGTCGACGCTCGGGCCGACGCCGAAGATGTCGCGCGCGCCGTGGACGAAGCCCACCGCGCGCTCGCCGGCGTCCTTGCCGACGGTCGCGACCGACAGCCCGCGCAGGCTCTTCGGCGCTTGCAGCGACGCGTCCCAGCGCACCTCGGCCGCCGCGCCGAAGCGGGCCCGGACGAGCGACTGCGCGGCCAGCGGCGGGGCCGGCGGCGCGGCCAGGGCGAGCCCGGAGGAGGAGACGACGACCGAGGTGATGAGTGCGAGTCGGAGCATGGTGCGGGGGTCCTTAGCAAGGCGCGCGTTCCGCGGGCAGGGCGGCTCGGGTTCGAAAAACCGGCCGTTGACTCGGAGGGCGGCGCTCGCCAAGGTGCGCCGCCATGAGCCTCCTCCGAACCCCGCCCGCCCTCGCCCTCGTCCTGACCCTCGCGCCTGCGGCGACGACGCGGCGGGCAGCGACGTCGGCGACGCGAGCGCGGACGCGGGCGACACCAGCGCCGACGCGCCCGGCGACGCGGGCCCGGACGCCGATGGCGACGTCGGGCCGGATCCCACCTTCGCGCTCCTCGGCTCGGTGACGGCCGAGCTCTACCCTGCCGACCATGGCTTCCCGGGCATGACCCAGTTCGACGTCAGCGTGCGCGACCGGCCGTACGCCAACGTCCACACGCTGGCCGCGGCGGCCGGCGACTGCGAGCGCTGGGTCTACGCCAACCCGGTCTGCGACCCGGCCTGCGGCGCCGACGAGGCCTGCCAGGCCGACCACACCTGCCTGCCCTTCGCCCACGCCGTCTCGATCGGCACCGTCACCTGGAGTAACGGCGCCGCGACGGTCAGCAGCGAGGCCCACACCGAGAACCCCGACTACCTCTATTACGAGAGCAAGTCCGAGGACGCCGGCTGGTTCGCGGCCGGCGACAGCGTGCACGTGACCGCCACCGGCGCGACGCTGCCGGCCTTCGCCGTGACGCTCACCGGTATCGGCCCGCTCGAGGCGCCGAGCGACTCGGCGCCGTTCGAGCTGGCCTCGGCCTACACGAAAGACGTCACCTTCGTATGGACGCCGACGCCGGGCTCGGATGCCACCATCGAGCTCAACCTCCGCACCGGCTGGCATGGCGGGCCGCCGTCGGCCATGATCGTCTGCCGCGCGCCCGACGCCCAGGGCCACATCGTCGTGCCGAAGGCGGTCCTGGCCGGCTTCGGCTTCTGCACCGGGCCGTGCCTCTTCCAGCACCCGAGCGAGATCCAGCGCCTCTCGCGCGCGCTGGTCGCGACGCCGAACGGCCCGCTCGAGGTGGTGCTGAAGGCGCGCGGTCCGCTCCGGACGTCGCGCTGACCCGACGCAGTGCCCGCTCAATCGGCCGATAACCCGCGGCCGAGGGCCCGGGAAACGGCTTGCCAGCGGCCTCGCACGAGGCTACACCGCGGTCGTGGCGACGCCCGAAGACACCGTCGCGGACGCTCCTGACACCCTCAGTCGCGGCTCCGCCAGCCTTGCGGAGGCTCCGCTCGAGCGAGCCAAGGGCCTCATCGGCGGGGACCTCGAGACGCGCGCGCGCACCGCGCGGGTGCCGCCCTGCGACCATCGCTTCGTGCTGGCGCCCTACCGCCGCGAGGGCGACGACGCCGTGGCCAAGGCCTTCGTCGAGCACCGGCCGCTGCACATCGAGATCGGCTTCGGCCGCCCCCACTACCTCCTCGACCTGGCCCGCCTCTTCCCCGAGGCCCACGTGCTGGGCTTCGAGCTCCGCCAGATGTGGGTGCGCCAGGCCGCCGAGCAGGCCGAGCGCCTGGGCCTCGCGAACGTGCGCGCCATCGAGGGCGACGCGCGCCCGCACCTCGAGCGCCTGGTCGCGCCCGGCTCGGTCGACGCCTTCCACGTGCTCTTCCCCGACCCGTGGTGGAAGAAGCGCCACCACAAGCGCCGCGTCTTCAACAGCGACTTCGTCAAGCTGCTTGTCGAACGCCTGGCGCCCGGCGGCGCGCTCGTCGCCAAGACCGACGTCGAGGCCTACGCCGACCAGCTGGCCGAAGAGCTCGCCCTGGCCGGCCTGGTCTTGGGCGGCGTCGGCAGCTCGGACCCCGAGCTCGGGCGCATGCCCCAGTCGCACCGCGAGAAGAAGTGCCTGGAGCTCGGCATCCCGATCTTCATGGTACGCTTCGTCCGCCCGCCGGGCCCCACTGACCCGGCCGGCCCGCCCGTCCCGGCGCCCCCGTCCTCCACGCCTCGAGGCTCCGCATGAACTCGATCCGCTGGCTCCCGCTGCTCTTCGCGCTGTTCGCCGCCCTCGGCTACTTCGGGCTCATCATCACCTCGAAGGTCAGGCTGCTGTTCGTGGCCGCGCGCCGCGAGCGCTTCTTCCACGACCTGCCGCAGCGCTTCGCCAACGTCATCACGTACGCCTTCGGGCAGAAGAAGATGTTCAAGGAGCCGGGCGCGGGCATCATGCACGCGTTCATCTTCTGGGGCTTCCTCGTCCTGCAGATCCGCACGCTGTTCCTCATGTGCAGCGCGTTCTGGCCGCAGTCGAAGATCCCGCTCATCAACGAAGCCTACGGCCCCATCAAGGACATCACCGCGCTCATCGTCATCGCCATGGTGAGCTGGGCCGCCTACCGCCGGCTCGTCACCAGGCCCAAGCGGCTGTCGTTCTCGGGCGAGGCGCTGCTCATCCTCGGCATGATCGGCGGCCTGATGATCTCCGACATGCTGCTCGACGGCGTCGGCTTCGCGCTCGCCAGCAAGCCCGAGGGCGCGAATTTGTCACTCTTCCTGGCCAGCGAGCGCCACGCCTCGCCGGTCGGCGGCCTGCTCGCGAACATGTTCGACGGCAGCTCGACCGGCACGCTGCAGGGGCTCCAGGAGATCTTCTACTGGATGCACATCGGCATCGTGCTGGTGTTCCTGAACCTGCTGCCCGGCTCCAAGCACTTCCACGTCATCACCTCGATTCCCAACGTCTTCTTCGGCGACAACGTGGGCAAGGCGCGCGGCGCCATCGAGGCCATCAAGGACATCGACAAGCAGGAGAAGTTCGGCGTCGGCGACGCCAAGGACTTCACCTGGAAGCAGGTGCTCGACACCTACACCTGCACCGAGTGCGGCCGCTGCAGCGTCAACTGCCCGACCACCATCACCGGCAAGGTGCTGAATCCGAAATTCCTCATTCTCGATATCCGCGATCACCTCTACGCGCGCGAGAAGGAGCTCACCGTCGGCGACAAGGACATCACCGGCTGGGATGTGCCCAAGCACCAGAACACCCTGATCGAAGACGTGAAAGAGGCGGCCATCTGGGACTGCACCACGTGTCGCGCGTGCAGCGAGGCGTGCCCGGTGATGATCGAGCACGTCGACAAGATCATCGATCTGCGCCGCCACCTGGTGCTGATGGAGGCGAACTTCCCGACCGAGCTGCAGGGCACGTTCAAGAACCTCGAGTCGAAGGGGAACCCGTGGGGCCTGCCCACGAAGGACCGCAACAAGTGGGCCGACGGGCTGGAGATCCCGCTGCTCTCGGAGAACCCCGACGCCGAGTACGTCTTCTGGGTCGGCTGCGCCGGCGCCTACGACGACCGCCAGAAGAAGGTGTCGCGCGCGCTGGTCGAGCTCATGCGCGAGGCCAAGATCTCCTTCGCCATCCTGGGTGACGAGGAGGGCTGCACCGGCGACCCGGCGCGGCGCGCCGGCAACGAGTACCTGTTCCAGACGCAGGCGCAGGCCAACATCGAGATGCTGAAGGGCCACGAGCTGCACCGTCAGGCGCAGGCGCAGAAGAAGACGCCGAAGAAGCTCGTGACGCATTGCCCGCACTGCTTCAACACCATCAAGAACGAATATCCGCAATTCGGCGGCGACTTCGAGATCGTGCACCACTCGGTGCTCATCGAAGAGCTGGTGAAGAGCGGCCGCCTGGTGCCGAAGAAGCAGCCCGAGGGCGTGGCCAGGATCACCTACCACGACAGCTGCTACATCGGCCGCTACAACGACGTGTACGACGCTCCGCGCAACGTCCTGAAGTCCATCCCCGGCCTCGAGGTGAAGGAGATGGCGAGGAACCGCACGGCCGGCATGTGCTGCGGTGCGGGCGGCGCGCGCGTGTGGATGGAAGAGCATCGCGGCACGCGCATCAACCACACGCGCGTCGATCACGCGCTCGAGACGCAGGCCGACACCGTCGCGGTGGCGTGCCCGTTCTGCAACCTCATGTTCCAGGACGGCATCGGCACGAAGCAGGTGGCGCTCAAGGCCAAGGACATCGCCGAGCTGGCGCTCGAGTCGCTCGGCCGCCCGCCGGCGGTCACCCCGCCGGCGAGCTAGCGCGAGCCCGCTACGACCTCAGGGCTGGATGCCCTCGGCGGCCATCGCGGCCTTCACCGAGGGGTGCTCGACGAGGCGCGCGTAGTAGGCGCCGAGCGTCGGGCCGAGGTCGCCCTTGACCACGTTCTTCCAGGTCCGGAGGAGGTAGACCGAGTAGGCGTCGGCGATGGTGAAGCGGTCACCGAAGAGCCACGGCTTGCCCTCGACGTGGTTGGCGAGGCGCGTCAGGCGACCGGTGAGGCGCTGCTTCACCTCGGCCTTGTACTCGTCGTTGGCGGTCTTGCCGAAGAACGGCCCCATGCCCTTGTGGAGCTCGGTGGCCATGAAGTGGAGGAGCTCGTTCATGCGCACGCGCTCGAAGCTACCGAGCGGCGGCGCAAGGTGCGACTCGGGCGCGAGGTCGGCGATGTACTGCATGATGATGGCGCCCTCGGTGAGGAGCTGGCCGTCGTCGAGCAGCAGCGCCGGCACGTAGCCGAGCGGGTTCACCTTCCAGAAGTCGCCGCCGTCCGAGGTGGCGCGGCCGCGCATGAAGTCGACCTTCACGGCCTCGAAGGGCAGCTTGGCCTCGATGAGGACGGAGTGGGCGGCGATGGAGCAGGCGGCAGGAGCAAAGTAGAGCTTCATGGGATCTCCGGTTGGGGCTGGGAGCTTCGCCACGCCGCGCAGGGCACACAAGGTGCCCGGCCGTGAACGATGTGTTGCCGAGGCGCGACCGATGGTGGCGGCCGCCCCGACGCGCGAAGGGTTCGCAGACGGCGAGGCAGCTGCTAAGGAGCGCGCATGCGCCCACCACCCTCGCCCGTTCCCGTGCGGCCCTGGCCGCGCTCACCGCGCCGCTGGCCTTCGGGGCCTGCGGCGACGACGCCAAGACCACGCCGACGACGGTGCCGTGCAAGCCGAGCCATCGCGCGGTCGTCATGATCCACGGCTTCCTCGAGAGCGGCGATCTGTGGATGCCGTTCGAGCAGCGCTTCGCGGCCAACGGCTATTGCCCGGAGGACCTGCGCGCCTTCGACTGGGATCCGCTGGGCGGCGACGAGGCCGCCGTCCTGGCGCTCGACGCCTACATCGACGGCGTGCGGACGGCGACCGGCGACGACGTCGTCGACCTCGTGGCGCACGCCGGCGGCGGCGATCTGGCCTACGCCTACCTGGCCGACGCGGCGCACGCGGCCAAGGTCAACAGCTACGTCCACCTCGCCGGCAGCCCCGAGGACGGCCCGGCCGGCCCGGCGGAGAGCCCGGTGCCGACCGCCAACCTCCGCTCGCCGGCCGACCCGGTCGTCGAGGGCGCCGACATCCCGGGGGCGTCGAACCTGGTCGTCGGCAGCGAGGACCACATCCAGGTGGCGAGCTCCGACACCGCCTTCAACCTGGTCTTCCAGTTCCTCGGCGCCGGCAAGAAGCCGTCGACGCTCGACCGCGCCGACGCGCCGCCCGGCGACGCGACCTCGCCGCGCAGCATCTCCGGCCGCGCGCTCACCTACGGCGAGAACCGCCCGCTCGCCGGCTGGAGCGTCGAGGCCTGGCCGCTCGTCGCCGACACCGGCATGCGCAGCGGCACCGCCCCGGCCGCGACCTTCACGACCGCCGCCGACGGCGCGTGGGGCCCGCTCGCGGCCGAGGCCGGCGTCGCCTACGAGCTCTACCTGCGCGGCCCGGGCGCGGCCGACCGGCCCGTCCACCACTATCGCGAGCCGTTCGTCGCCTCGAGCCAGCTCGTCGATCTGCATGCCCTGCCGTCCGCCGACTCGCTCCTGCACGTGCTCTTCAACGGCGTCGAGGTCGACGCCGACCACGCCGTCGTCATCGTCCAGACCGCCACCCAGGCGGTCCAGAGCGGCCGCGACAGCCTGACCATCGACGCCACCGCCCTCGCCACCGCGACGCTGGCCGCGCCCGAGCGCGCCACCACCACCTTCGTGGTCTACGACGACGGCGCCGACGGGCGCTCGACCGGCGAGGTCGCCGCCTTCGGCAACGTCTTCGACACCACGCTGGTCGGCGTCGATCAGCTGCTGCCTTCGGACCCGGCGCGCGCCATCGCGATCGCCTTCGGCGCCCGCACCCTGCACGTCCCGGCCTGGCCCTCGGACAGCGACGGCTGGGTCATGGCCACCTTCGACTGAGGCCTCGCCCGCCTCCTCCGCGGCCGGGAGCTCCGATCGAGCGCGGATCGGATCCGCGCACGACGCCCTTCGCGCGCGACCCCGAGCGGTCACCCGCGCGGGGACGTCCGCGGGCCTTCCAACGACGGCGCGCGCGGATTAGGTTGTCGCGCTGCCGTCGCGGCCGTCACGCGCCGCCGGAGGACCCATGTCGAAGCGCACCCCCGCGCCTTCCCGCTCCGCTCTCGCCCTCCCCCGCCCGCTCCGACCCACCGCGCTCCTCGCGCTGGCCTCCGCGCTCGGGCTCTGCGCCGCCTGCCAGGCCGATCCGGGGCCCGCCGCCCAAGACGGTCCGCCCGCCATCCGGCTGGCGCCGCTGCAAGGCGACGCCAGCGATCCGTTCGCGCTGGCCGTGCCCGGCTCGGCCTCGAAGGGCCTCACCGCGGTCCAGCTCTCGCACTTCTTCCGCCTCACCGTGCCCGCCAACCAGGCCGGCCTGCGCATCGCCGTCCGCGCCAACGGCCCGGTCGATCTGCTGCTGCACCAGGACGCAGCCGCCGGCCCGATCGTGGCGTCGGCCTACGACGCCGCGCTCGAGACGCTCTTCCGCACGCAAGCCGAGACCGCCGGCTCGACCTGGTACGTCGAGGTCAGCGCCGACCAGGCGACGACCTACGACCTCGCCGTCGAGCCGACCTATGCGCGCGCGCTCACCTGGGACCCGGGCACGACGCTCGCCGGCACGCAGCTCGCCACGCGCCCGACCGGCGGCTTCGGCGACTTCCTCTACACGCTCACCGCGCGCAACACCGTCTTCGGCGCCTGGCGTAGCGTGCTGCGCGTGACCGCCGGCGAGGCCGACCTGCTCATCGCCAACAACACCTTCCCGGTCGACTACGCGCAGTGGTCGTCGACCGCGGCCGGCTCCGACGCGGTCCTGCTCGGCCCGAACGAGTTCACCGCCAACGACGTCTGGCAGCTGCGCGTGCGCGCCGGCTCGGGCGACGCCAACTGGACGCTGCTGTCCGGCGACGTCTTCGTGCAGGACCTCGGCGCGCTGGCCGCCACCTCGAGCAACGCCACCGTCACGCCCGACGTCTTCGGCCACGCCTACTTCAAGACCCAGGTGGCCGGCGACGCGCTCGCCTGGCGCCTGGCCGCGCCCGGCGCGACCCTCTACCTGAACGACGCCACCGCGCCCATCCCGCGCCGGAGCGACACCTGGGACCTCACGGCCAGCGACGAGACGCTGGTCGTGCCGCCCATCCTGACGAGCGGCCAGTACCTGGTCGCTGTCGAGACCGCCGCGCCCATCAGCATCGACTCGCGCCGCCAGCAGATCATCGACGCGCCCAATAACGGCTTCCAGTTCACCGCCAATGGCAGTGCGGCCACATACGGATATGTCACTTACAAGCTGACGGTGCCGGTCGACCAGATCGCCTGGGAGGTCGCCGTCACGCCCGGCTCGGGCGGCCACGCGTCGCTCTACGTGGGCCACGACGCGGTGCCGAGCGAGTACCAGAACGGCGGCATGTCCGAGGTCGCCGGCGTGACCAACACCATCACCCAAGTGCCACCGTCATTGACAAATGGCACATGGTACGTGACCGTCCGCGGCGAGCCGCCCTTCGACTTCACGCTGACCTCGGGCAACCCGACCGTCACCGACATGGCCTTCGTCACCGACCCCGGCACCGTGGCCAACGGCGCCGCCTTCGAGGACCAGGTCGGCTGGCGCTACTACCGCGTGCCCGACATCGTCTCGCAGGTCGGCACGCTCGGCTGGATCCTCGACCTCGCCAACCAGGTGCCCGGCACCGAGATCGCCATCCGCAAGAACGCGCTGCCCGGCCGCTGGAGCTACCGCACCCGCAGCGGCGGCCAGAGCTACGAAGGCGCGACCCAGCACTTCGACGCCGCCTCCACCGCGGGCTTCCTCGAGCGCCCGAACCACGAGGCCGACATCTGGTACATCGGCATCTACCAGGGCGCCGAGGCGCTCGGCCCGTTCACGCTGAGGACGCGCACCTTCCAGCCGACGACGCTCACCTTCGAGGGCGGCACGCAGCAGGTGGTGGCGCAGCCGTCGGGCCGCTGGCGCTACTTCAAGGTCACCGTCCCGGCCGCCGCGCTGGGCTGGGATCTGCGCCTCAACAGCGTCACCTCGGGCACGCCGCGCATGGTCGTGCGCTCGGAGATCCTGCCGCCCGACTTCTCCATCGTGCCGGGCTACCCCGGCCCCATCTTCCTCTACGACCACTGGGACTCGGGCTGGCAGTGGGCGCCGGCCAACGACCTCACCCATCGGCCCTATCGCATCGTCAATGGCAATGTCGACAATCCCGTCGACGACACCGGGCGCTACTTCCTGGCCGCCACCGGCGCGCCGCTGCGCCAGGGCGTCTTCTACGTCGGCGTGAGCGACCTCGCCAACAACGGCACCGCGCCGATGAGCTACACGCTGGCGAGCCGCGGCCTCGGCATCGGCGCGAGCTACTCGCTGCCCGTCGCCGACCTCGCCTTCAGCGGCGGCACCGCCACCGTGACCGGCCTCGCGCCGCGCGAGCTGCGCGCCTATCGCGTGGTCGTGCCGGCCACCGAGAGCTGGGCGCTCGAGCTGAACCCGACGGCCGGCGAGGCCATGATGGCCATCGCCAAGGACCACCTGCCGAACGCCGAGGCCGGCACCTACGGCTACGACAGCGTGTCGGTCACCGGCACGCGCCGCCAGAAGGCGGGCACCGAGCTCTTCTATCGCTACCCCGGCTACGGCGAGACCACGCTGACGGCCGGCACCTGGTACGTGCTCGTCGCGGCCGAGGGCACCGGCGCCGACGGCAGCACCATCGGCACCGGCTCGACCAGCTACACCATCACGAGCCGCGGCAACCAGACCGTCAAGGGCGGCGCGACCACCACCGTCGACGACCAGGCGCCGCTCGCCTTCCACGGCGAGAGCCTGCGCTACGGCGAGCAGTGCGCGTACCGCTTCACCGTGCCCGACGGCGTGTCGTCGGTCGAGGTGCGCCTCACGCCGACGAGCGGGCACCCGACCTTCACGGTGGCCGACGCCACCGCGCCCTTCCCGGCGCCCACCCAGACCTGCAACGGCCGAGGCGGCGGCAGCTACGTCGGCGCCGACGACACCATCGTCACGCTGCAGGCGCCGCGCGGCGTCCACACCGTGCTGGTGTCGGCCAATACGCAATATGACGATCTCGGCGCCCACGACGTCGGCGCCGGCTTCGACCTCGACATCGTCGCGCGCGGCGAGGCGGTGCTGCCGTTCAACGGCGGCGACGTGGCGGTGCAGGGCCAGGAGAGCCAGACCTGGCGCTACTTCCAGGTGGTCGTGCCCGACGGCGCGCTGGGCTGGGACCTGCATCTCAGGAACGTCACCGGCGGCACGCCGCGCATGGTGATCCGCCGGAATGATCTGCCGACCGATTTCTCGACCACCTATTTCGGCGGATATTCGTCACTCTTCGATTTCGATCACTGGGACAGCGGCTGGACCTGGGCGCCGAGCTATGATCTGACGTCGCGGCCGTACGGCCCCTACTCCGACCTCGGCGGCGCCGTCGACGAGAGCGGGCGCCACGTGCAGATGGGCATGGGCTCGCCGCTCGAGCCGGGCACCTACTACGTCGGCGTCGCCGACACCTGGAGCGGCGCGAGCGGCGAGCCGATGAGCTACGAGCTCGTGTCGCGCGGCATCGGCATCGGCGACGACGCCGCCGGGGCGCCGTGGCTCATCCAGGTGGCCGACCTCGACTTCGCCGCGGGGACGGCGACCGCGACGCTCGACCCGCGCGAGGTCGGCTACTACCGGGTCGTCGTGCCCGAGGACGCCACGAGCTGGGAGGTCGAGCTCGACCCGACCGTGGGCGAGGCCGCGCTCGCGCTGCGCCTGGGCAGCCTGCCCAACGCGCAGGCGTCGGTGTCGTACCCGGCCGACGCGCCCTACACCTTCGCCGGCACCAAGCGGCAGAAGACCGGCGACGAGTATTTCTACCGCTATCCCGACAGCGGCATGACCACCATCCCGGGCGGCACCTTCTACCTGGCGGTCGCCTCCGAGGGTCAGGACACGGTCTACGACAGCTACATCGGCGTCGGACCGACCACCTTCACGCTGCGCTCGAAGGGCGCGATCGACATCCGCGACGCCGCGGCACCGCTCTCCGACGGCCCCATCCACTGGGACGGCGAGAGCCTCCACTACGGCGAGCAGCGCAGCTACCGCTTCGTCGTCCCGAGCGGCACGACCAGCATGGAGGTCCGCCTCGAGCACGTCGGCGGGCACCCGTACGCGACCGTCGGCCACGGCGACGGCACGCTGCCCGCGCCCAGCACCACCGGCTACACCGCGCACCAGGGCGGCGAGAGCTACGAGGGCAGCGACGAGTCGATCGTCACCGTCGCCGAGCCCGACGGCACCTACGTCGTCACCGTCACCGGCGGCTACGGTCCGCCCGACTACCAGGCGGCCGACTCCAGCTACGACCTCGTCGTCGAGGCCGTCGGCGAGGACGCGCTGGCCATGAACGGCGGCCAGATCAGCGTCACCGATCAGCCGACCCAGACCTGGCGCTACTTCCGCGTGCACGTGCCGGCCGACGCGCTCGGCTGGGATCTGCGCCTCGCCAACGTGACCACCGGGCACCCGAAGATGGTCATCCGGAGGGACGCGCTGCCCGAGGATTTCAGCACCACCTACCTCGGCTACAACGCGTCCATCTACGACCTCGACCACTGGGACAGCGGGTGGACCTGGAGCCCGTCGGCCGACCTCACCCAGCGCCCCTACGGCGTCTACGACCCCGACACCGGCGCGGCCCTCGACGAGTCGGGGCGCCACGTGTCGATGGGCATGGGCGCGCCGCTCGAGCCCGGCGACTACGTGGTCGGCGTCTCCGACGTCTTCGACCCATACACGCTCGAGCCGATGTCGTACCGCATCGAGAGCCGCGGCATCGGCAAGGGCCAGGACGGCGCAAACAAGCCCTGGGTCATCCAGGTGAAGGACATCACCTTCGGCCAGACCGTCACCGAGACCGGCGTCGCGCCGCGCGAGGCCGTCTACTATCGGATGACGGTGCCCGCCGGCCTCGAGAGCTGGGGCGCGACGCTGACCCCGACCGCCGGCGAGTCGATGATGGCCGTGCGTCGAGGCGCCATCCCCAACGCGCAGGCGCGCCAGGACGGCTACTACCCCATCGCGTCGGGGGCCGGCCAGCGGCGCCAGAAGCCGGGCGCCGACTTCTTCTACGAGCTGCCCCAGAACGGCGAGACCGCGGTCGAGGGCGGCGTGCACTACATCGCCGTCGCGGCCGAGGGCCAGGGCGCCTACTCCACGAGCTACCTCGGGACCGGGCCGTCGTCGTGGACCTTGTCGACCTCGGGGCCGGTGCCCATCGCCGGCGGGACTGACAAAATCGTGGCGCCGGGCTCGCAGCCGGTCATATTCGCGGCGCAGACGCAGCCGTGGGGCGCCATCAAGGTCTTCCGCGTGCGCGTGACGCCCGACGTGCGCGCCTTCGAGATCCGGCTGCGCAACAAGGTCGGCGGCCCGGTCTTCGCGGCCAGCGTCGACCCCTACTTCGCGGCGCGCGTGCCGACGCCGTCGCAGCCCTACTACTACGCTGCCGAGGGCGGCGCGCCCGCCTACTGGCAGGGCGAGGTCGCCGATCAGATCGTCGGCCAGACCGGCGACGTGACCATCGCCGTCGCCTCGACGGCGCAGCCCACGGTCGTCGACGCGACCTACGATCTCGTCATCACCCCGCTCGCCATCGGCGAGCTCGGCTGGAACGGCGGCCACGTGCAGGCCAACCTCGAGGACCAGGGCGCGGCCTACTACCACGTGACCGTGCCGCAGGACTGCGACGGCGTGGCGCAGGCCGGCTGGATCGTCACCCAGACGACGCAGGCCGGCGCGGTGCAGGTGCGCGTGCGACCGGGCGCGCTGCCCGGGGCGCCGCCCACGCCCGGATCGAACGGGCTCGAGCTCGCCACCTCGAGCAAGCAGACCATCATCGTGCCGCCGTTCCTCGAGCCCGGCGACTGGTACGTGTCGGTCGAGGCCACCGGCACCGCCATCGCCACCATCGACACCGCCGAGGTGAAGGAGGCGCGCCACTGGACCATGCCCAAGAAGGGCGAGACTGCCAATGTGCCGGGATTGACACATCCGGTGTTCGGCGACAGCGGCGTCCTCGACGACGGCTCGCCGGTCGTGAACCAGGGCTCGGGCGACCAGGGCGTCGATCTCGCCGAGGGCACCTTCCGCTTCTATCGCGTCACCGTGCCGGCCGGGAACGCGGGCCTCATGCGCACGCGCATCGAGGCCATCTCGGGCGACCCCGACCTCTACATCCGCCGCGGCGCGGCGCCGACGCTCAACCAGATTCCGGGAAATCCATATTACCGGACCTGGGATTATGCCGATCAACTGGAGGGCAGCTCGTACGGCCATTGGGTGCCACCCGATGCGCGCTACGGCACCGAGCTCGAGCCGGGCGAGTACTGGCTCGGCGTCTACGCCCAGGGCAGTAACGTCCGCTACCGCCTGAAGATCGACCTCGGCATCGTGTCGACGCTGGCGCTCACCAACGGCAACGCCACCGGACAGGCGCTGGCCGCCGGCGACATGCGCTACTACCAGGTGCAGATCCCGCAGACGTCCGTCAATCAGGCTCAAAGTACTCCAATAGACTGGAAGCTCACCTTCACCCAGCAGCAGGGTGACGCCGCCGTGTTCCTGCGCGAGAGCGTCCCGCCCGGCCTGTTCGCCGAGGTGCCGCAGCCGGGCGTCGGCGTCGACACCTACCTCCGCGACTGGAACGGCGATCGCGGCGCCTACGTGTACGACCTGCCGACGCTGCCGGTGCTCGAGGCCACCGGCCAGACCACCCTGTCGCTGCCCGTCGTCCGCCCCAACACGACCTACTGGCTCGGCGTCTACGCCCGCACCGACGTGGTCTTCGACCTGGCCTCGGCGGTCGGCGCGACGCGCCAGCAGCTGACCGGCGTCCTCGCCTTCGCCGGCGGCAGCATCAACGTGGACATGGCCGCGGGCGCGCGCCGCCTGTACCGCGTCGACGTGCCGGCTGACGCGGCGCGCTGGATCCACACGGCGACCGTGCCCGACGGCGTCAACCTGTATTTGTCACAAGGCCTCATCCCGCCGGCGACGAGCTACGCCGACTGGAACAACTACGGCGCGTCGTACGCGTCGGACCTCACCGTGTCGCTGCTGGCGCCCGACGGCTACACCGGCAACTACCCGTGGGTGCCGGGCGAGAGCTACTACCTGCTGGTCTCGAATGACAGCGGGGCCACGGCGCACGTCGACCTGACCATGGACGGGCGCAAGTTCGACGACGACTCGGACGGCGACGCGCTGCCCGACGGCTGGGAGCTCGAGTACTTCGGCTCGCTGTCGTACGACGGCGCCACCGACTACGAGAGCGACGGCCTCAGCAACGCGCAGGAGCTGGCGCTCGGGACCGACCCGCGCGACCGCGACAGCGACCACGACGAGCTCGACGACTCGGCCGAGCTGTACTCGGGCGGCGACCCGCTCGTGCCCGACACCGACCACGACCAGGTGTGCGACGGCAGCGACTCGGCGCCCGACGACCCGACCGAGTCGGGGCCGGTCATCCGCCTCACCATGGGCCAGATGAACACCGGCAGCTATGGCGCCGGCCACGGCACGAACCAGCACCCGACGCGCCTCGTCGCCATCTTCGATCGCTCCGACGTGAAGTCGCACTGGCTCCACCTGACCGGCTGGGACATCGAGAGCGCCGACGAGGTGCAGGTCAGCCTGAATGGCATGCCGCTCGGCTACCTGCCGGTCGGCGGCAACAACGTCGCGTCGATCCCGGTCGTCTGGTGGATCGACTCGACGCGCCTCGTGAACGGCACGAACCGCCTCGAGCTGCGCCAGAAGACGCGCGGCGAGCCGTGGGGCGTCGACGACCTCGGTCTCTTCACCTTCGGCCAGAGCTTCGGCTACGACGCCACCCAGGCCTACGACACGCACCACCCGAAGGGCTTCGACATCCGCTGGCCCGCGCCGCTGCCCGACGTGCTGCTGGAGATCCGCGGCTTCGATCTCGAGGCGGCGAACGACGTCACCGTCACCATGGACGGGACGAAGCTGTTCGATCCGTTCCCGGCCAGCGCCAATCTCGCCTGGGGCCGATATTGGCAGATTCCCATCCTCGGCAGCGACTATCCGCAGGCCGGCGACCGCGTCATCAGCGTGCGTCCGCGCGCCGGCAGCGACGGGCAATACCAGTTCCGCGTCGTCGACTGCCGCCCGCTCTTGTCGACCTTCGGCTCGCCCTACGGCATCCCCGGCGAGGGCAACCACGCCGCCGACAGTCTGAACGTGCTGGTGCCCGAGAAGAGCGAGCGCCGCGAGCTCGTGCTCGGCTACACCGCCACCGACGGCGGCGGCATCGCCCGCGCCGGCACGCTCGCCACGCCGCCCAGCGTGTGGCCGGCGTTGGCCAACAGCCAGCCGAGCCCGCCCCAGCTCTTCTTCTCGGAGATCGGCGCCACCGACACGCTGACGCTCGACCGCGTCGAGCCGGCCGAGGCCGACTTCCGCGTCTTCGGCGTGGCGGTGCAGTACTACGGCCCGTGCCGCGACACCGATTTCGACCAGGTCGACGACTGCGCCGACGCCTTCCCCATCGAGGGCGACGAGTGGGACGACGTCGATCACGACCAGCTCGGCGACAACTGGGAGCGCCAGTATTTTGGCACATTGACGGTCGCCACCACCCACAGCGACATCGACCAGGACGGCAAGGACGACCTCGCCGAGTTCGTGGACCGCGACGACCCGGCCTGCGCCGACCTCGACGGCGACACCTACCTCGGCGCGACGCAGTACTGCCCGCGCGGCAACGACTGCGACGACCACAACTCCGACATCGGGCCGGGCGCGAACGACAACGACTGCGACGGCGTCCCGACCGCCCTGGACTGCGACGACCACGACGGCAGCATCGGCGCGTCGGCCGGCGACCAGGACTGCGACCATGTCGCGACCGCCCTCGACTGCGACGACCAGAACCCGGCGCTGGGCGCGCGCGCCAACGACCAGGACTGCGACGGCGTGCTCGCGACCGTCGACTGCGACGACCACGACCCGAGCGTCGGCGCCAGCGCTCGAACGACCAGGACTGCGACGGCGTCGCCACCGCCGACGACTGCGACGACACCGATCCGGCCGTCGGCGGCAGCCTGCCGAACGACCAGGACTGCGACGGCGTGCTGACGGCCGTCGACTGCGACGACCACGACAAGGGCGTGACGACGACCAACGTCGGTGACCACGACTGCGACGGCGTCCCGACCGCGCTCGACTGCGACGACGCGAGCGCCGCCGTCACCGCCACCAACGTCGGCGACGCCGACTGCGACGGCATCCCGAGCGCGCTCGACTGCGACGACACGAGCGCCGGCGTGGTGCGGCTGCGCGACGCCAACGACCTCGACTGCGACGGCGTGCCGACGCCCATCGACTGCAACGACGCCGACAAGAACGACACGCGCTCGCGCGTCTCCGACGCCGACTGCGACGGCGTGCTGAGCGGCCTCGACTGCGACGATCAGAACGCCTCGGTGGTCCGCACCAACGCCGACGACGCCGACTGCGATCTCGTGCCGACCGCCACCGACTGCGACGACAACGACCCGCTCGACACCCGCTCGAAGGTGGGCGACGCCGACTGCGACGGATCGCCGACCGGCACCGACTGCAACGACGCCGACCCGACCGTCCAGGCCTGCCCGGTGTGCGTCGACCTCGACGAGGACGGCCACGACGCGAAGAGCGAGACCTGCCCGGCCGGCGACGACTGCGACGACGGCGACAAGGACGGCACGTGGCGCGCGGTCGACGCCGACTGCGACGGCGCCAGGACCGCCGACGACTGCGACGACGAGGACCCCGACGCGACGGCCGTGGCCGACGACGCCGATTGCGACACGGTGCTGACCGCCGACGACTGCGACGACGCCGACCCGGCGCTCGGCGCCCGCGCCGGACGGCGACTGCGACGGCGCGCTCGACGGCCACGACAACTGCCCGTCGGTGGCGAACGCCGACCAGGCCGACGCCGACGTCGACGGCGCCGGCGACGCCTGCGAGACCTGCACCGGCCCCGACGGCGACGGCGACCTCACCGTCGACGCATGTGACAAATGCCCGAGCGTGGCCGACGACCAGGCCGATCAGGACGGCGACGGCATCGGCGACGCCTGCGAGGACGGCGACGGCGACGGTGTCTACGACGTGGCCGACAACTGCCCGGCCGTGTCCAACCCGAACCAGGCCGACCGCGACCACGACGGCGTCGGCGACGCCTGCGACACGCTGGTCGAGGTGAAGACCAACGAGGACGGCGGCTGCGGCGGCGGTCCGACGACGCTGGCGCTGAGCGGCGTCGCGCTGGCGCTCATCGCGCTGGCCGCCGCCGCGCGGCTCTGCGCTAGCCCATCCCAACCCGGCCGCCCCGGCGCGCGGCCACGCGCCGCGCGGTCGGGCGGATGCCCTCGGCCAGGCCGAAGACCTCGGCCGCGGCGCGCTCGCCCGACTCGACCGCGCCGCCCATGAAGCCCTGGAAGTCGGTGGCGGTGTGCTCGCCGGCGAAGATGAGCGTGCCGACCGCCTCGGCCTCGGAGCCGGCGATGCTCGTCCACTGGCCGACGAGGTAGCCGGCGTAGCTGCCCATGACGCCCGGGTCGGTCGGCCAGTAGACGCGGCGCGCCTCGTCGACCGCGGCGGCGGCGGCGGCGCCGGGCCGGATGCGCTCGAGGTCGGCGGCCAGCCGGCGCGCCTGGTCGGCGGGCGTGCCCTCGCCCAGCGTCCGGCCGCGCGCGCCGCCGACGAAGTTGGTCAGCACGCCGCGGCCGGTCGAACCCACGGCTCGGGCGCCCACAGGTCCTGCAGCTCGAGGTCGGTATAGACCGAGCCGTCGTCTCCCTGCGCCTCCCAGACGCGCGCGCTGAATGGCATCAGCAATTTGGCATTATTGCCATATCCCAGTTCGGCGATGGCCTTCTTCTTGGTGGCCGGCAGATCGACGCCGGCGAGGTCGAGCCGGCGCAGCACGCTGAACGGGATGGTGCACACCACGACGTCGGCCAGCACCTCGCGGCCGTCGGAGAAGGCCAGCCGCCAGCCGCCGCCCGGCCGCTCGGCGATGGCCTCCAGAGCCCATCCGAGGCGCACGCGCTCACGGTGGCGCGCGGCCAGCGTCTCGCTGATGGCCTGGTTGCCGCCCTGGATCTTCCAGCGCTCGTCGGAGTCGCCGAAGAGCGCCCAGGCGTCGCCGCCGGCCGAGCGCGCCAGGTTCTCGTCCGACATCATCATGATGAGGTTCAGCGCCGACTGCGCTTCGAGCGGAATGCCATATTCGGTGACATAGGCCGCTTCGAGCACGGCGCGCGCCGTCGCTCCCGGCTGGGCCGCGTCGAGGAACGCGGCCAGCGTCATCCAGTCGTAGCGCTTGGCCGCCTCCGACGGCGACTCGTAGCCGATGTCCTCGCCGGCGAAGGCCTGCCGGGCCGCGCTGATGGCCTGGGCGACCGGCACGAAGCCGGTGAGCACGTCGATCTCGCTGACCCGCTCGCCGCCCACGAAGTAGACGCGCTCGGGTCGGCCGGCGCGGCGCTCGCGGCGAGCGTGTCGCGCACGGCCAGGCCGAGCTCCTTGGCGAGCTTCAGCATCTCGACGTGCGCGGTGTCGATGAACTCGCCGCCGAGCTCGAGCATGTGGCCCGGATCGTCGCCGCCCGGCCCGCCGGCGAAGAGCCCGCGCCCGGTCCAGGTGCGGCCACCGAGGCGCTCGGACTGCTCGTAGACCACGGCGCGCATGCCGCGCTGGGTGAGGCGATGGAGGCAGGTCATGCCGGCCAGCCCGGCGCCGAGGATGGCGACCTCGGGCCGCCGATCGTCGACCGGGCCCGACGCGCGCGCGCGGTCCGGGCTGGTGCGGCACGCCGACAGCGCGCCGAGCCCGCCCAGCCCAACGGCCAGCGTGCCGGCGCTGGTGGCCTGCAGGAAGCGTCGGCGGCCGGCGTCGAGCTCGACCTGCCGCGCGAGCTCGGACGCTCCGCGCTCGAGCGCCTCGGCCCGCGCGAACCAGCGCGCCAACGTGCGCCATATGCCGCGCCGGAGCATCGTCACCGACTGCTTCCCGAGTCGCCGCGGTCAGAGCCCGCAGCGCATCTCCTGCGCTTGCGCATCGTGGCACTTGTAGCAGACGCGCTCGTTCTTGTCGCGCATGCGCACGCAGTCGCGCGAGCCCGTCCAGCCGGGCGGATGCGGGCTGATGCCGGTGCTGCCCGGCAGCGCCGAGTGGCAGGCGATGCAGGTGGCCTCGGTATGGCAGCTGGCACATGCGCGGATATTGCGCTGCGCCTGGAACGAGTGGTGGTTCGGACCGCGCACGCCGTTCGAGTCATTCCAGCCGTCGGGGTGGAACGACACCCGCTCGGGCGGGCGATTCGGGTCTTCGTACACGACCTTGGTGGCCTGGTGGCAGTCGACGCAGAAGGTCTGGCTGCGATGGCAGGAGGTGCACGACGGCTCGTTCTTCCGCGCCACCGTGGCGTGCTGCGAAATCCAGTCGTTGGGGTGGATGCGCAGCGGCTTCTTCACGCCATTATGGCAATCGATGCACTCCTTCTCGGTGTGGCACGCCTCGCACTTGCCGTCGCCCAGGACCGCCACCGAGCGGTGGCTCTTGAGCCAGTTGTCGTCGTGGGCGTCCATGTAGTACCAGCCCGCCGGCTCGAGGTCGCCCGACGCCAGCTTGGTGTCGATGCGGCCGCCCGGGTCGGTGATGTGGCAGGTCTTGCACTGGCTCGCGGCCTGCTTGCCGTCGTGGCAGGTGAGGCATGTGCCCATGATGGGCAGCGAGTTCTCGCGCGTGGCGATGGTCACCTTGTCGAGGCCCTGGTGGCAGGTCGCGCACTGCACGCCTTTGTCGATGTGCACCTTGTGATTGAACTTGAGGTGCGGCTCGGGGATGACCGTCGCCGGCGGGTGGATGACGACCTGGTGCGTGTCGGAGAAGTCGGCGCCCGGCAGCCACTGCGGCGTGAAGCCCGGATGGCAGGTGTCGCACGACGACGGCGGATCGGTCTTCTTGCCCTCGGCCGCGGCCTTGGCGTCGTGGCAGTCGAGGCAGGTCGACTCGGGCGGCAGGTTCACGTCCTTGGCGCGGACGCTGCCGTTCACCATGGCGTGGCAGTCCTTGCACTCGAGGAGGCCCAGGTGGACCTCGTGCGAGAAGCGCAGCGGCAGCCCCTGCTCGGGGAAGATGACGGTGCTCGGCGTGTGCTTGCGGCCGAAGCCGGCGAAGGCCAGGTCGGCGCCGGCCTGCGTCATCGGGTCGACCACCACCTTGGGCGTGGGGTCGGACGCGGCGCTGGCGGCCTGCCAGGCGACGATGAGGACGACGATGCCGCCCGCGAGGAGCGGCAGGCGAGACGAGCTGATTTGAGTGGAGCCTTTCATCGCATCACAACCAGAGCGCCAGGTCGACCAGCGCGAACACGCGGAACTGTTGGTTGTTGAGCCGGTTCATGTTGTGCTCCGCCGTGACGGCGAAGGCCGCGCGCTTGTCGATGAGGTAGCGCGCGCCGAGCTCGTAGCCGAACGAGAACGCGTGGAGATTCGACTGATATTCGTCGTCGATGTCGACGGCCGTCACGCGCCCGTCGAGCTCCCAACGGCGCGGCACGATCGACCAGGCCGCGCCGAGGCCGGCCAGCATGCGGCTGCCGCCGTAGCCGCCCTCGAGCGAGAAGTCGGCGGTGAAGCGGCCGCACAGGCCGTTCTTGCCGAAGCCGTGGCTGTAGCCGGCATCGGCGCCCCAGGCCTGGACGACGGTGTTCACGGGGGCCGTGACCTCGCCGTCGATGTAGGCCTCGTTGCCGTAGAGGCGGAACATGCCGCCGAGAGAGACGCGGTCCTGGTCCGACGGGTAGAGTCGCCAGTGCACATTCACGTCATTCTGCGCAAATGCCGTGAAGATGTTCCAGATGGAGTCGGCGTCGAAGCTCGGCAGCGTGCGCACGTACTCGGCCTCGACCTCGGTCCAGTCGGTGATGCGCCACTTGGCCTTGGCCTCGAGGCGGTCGAAGCGGCCGTTGAAGAGGTCCCACGAGGCGACGCCCGAGATGTCGACGCCGTCGACGATGCGCTGGCGGAACGCGCCGGCGATCTTCTCGCTGTCGACGGCGCCGCCCGAGAAGATGCGGCGATAGCCGATCTTGTATTGTGCATAATTGATGTCGCGCGTGACGAGCCAGGCGCCGACGACCCAGCTCGTGACGGCGGCGGCGAAGGTCTCGTCGGAGAGCGCGTTCATGGCCGCGTCGGCCGGCTGGTCGCCGTGGTAGCGGATGAGGCGCGTGCCGTCGGTCTCCATCTGGTTGTTGGCGTTCAGGCTCCAGAGGTCGGCCTTCACTTCCTTGCCGCCCTCGAGCTCGAGCGCGACGTGGAGCGGCGTGCCGATCGCGACCGTCGCGCCGTCGAGGACGAGGTAGTCGATGGCGTCGGCCTTCAGGTGGCGGCCGAGCTTGAAGTCGAAGTAGCCGCCGAGCAGGTCGTGGCCCTCGATGTAGGCGAACTGCATCGTCATCGAGTCGCGGCGGAGCGACGTGTCGGCGACCTCGGCGTCGGAGAGCCCGAAGTCGGCGTCGAAGCGGAAGAGCGTGCGCACCGACAGGCGCTGCTCGTCGTGGCCGGTGATGTCCCACATCGACAGCCCGAGGTATTCGTGGAGCTTCCTCCGATTGAGCACGTCGTTGCCGCTCGTGACCAGCTGGTAGACGTCGCCGATGGTCTCGGACTCGACGAGGAACTCGTAGGCCGCCGCCGGGCGCGGTGTCAGCGCGGCCGTTGCGACGGCGCAAACGAGGAGGAGGGACTTGGCGGGCCAGGTAGACATGGCCCGGCCACCTTGTCCGAAATCCCGCGGCGGCGCAATGCCGCGCAGGCGCTCGGTTGCGCCAGAAATTTCACAGAGTCGGGCCATTCGGCGCGCCGGATTCGCGCGGCCTATGCGCCCTGTCGCGGGGTGTGATCAGGTCGGCTCCAAGAGCGAGCGCAGCTGCTCCGCGCCGATGCTGTAGGACGTCGTGCAGTACTCGCAGGTGAGGTCGATGACCTCGCCCTTCCTGACCATCGACGTCAGCTCGTCGCGCCCGAGCGTCGCCATCGCGGTCAAGACGCGCGCCATGTTGCAGTCGCAGCCGAAGCGCAGCGCGCTGTCGGCGAGCACCTCGTGCTTCATGCCGAAGAGCAGCTCGTCCATGAGGTAGCGCGCGAGGCCGTCGCGGTCGGCGTCGTGGGCCACGACCATGGCGTCGAGCCCGCGCGCGCCCGACGGGGCGCTGCCGTCGCCCTGCCCCTTGCCGAGGAAGTCGTGGGCCAGGCGCTCGGTCATGATGGCCAGCGGGCCGTCGCTGATCTCGGGCAGCAGCTGCACGAGGAAGCCGCCCGACGCGATGACGCGCGGGCCGTCGACGAGCGTCACCACGCCGAGCGTGGCGAAGACCTGCTCGCTCTCGAGCATGTAGCTCATGAGCGCCTCGCCCATGCCGCCGGCCTTGGCCTCGACGATGCTCTGGTGCAGGCGGCCGCGCGGCAGGCTGCGGATGACCTTCAGGATGGCGCCCTCGGCCAGCAGCGGCAGGCCCGCGCCCGAGGCCACGCCGGCGCCCTGGCGGCTGACCAGGCCGCGCGTCATGGCGACGTCGGCGTCGTCGGGCGGGTGGGTGTCGGCGATCATCGAGCCGTGGCCCGACAGCGACAGGATGGCCTGCACGCGATGCGCGGGCGACATGGTCTCGCGCACGAGGATGGCCCCGGTGAGGAGCTCGCCGAAGGTGCGCGCGTCGTTGCCCTCGACCTTCTGCAGGCGCACCGCCTCGCGCACGAGGTCGGTGGTGCGGCAGGTCATGACGCGGAAGGCCCCGTCGAAGGTGACGGCGCGCATCACGCGGTCATCGCGTCGCTCGGGTCTCGCGGTGGGTTCTGAGCTGTTCACGTCGGCTCCCATTGGCACTTCGGACGGGCTCATCTAAATTGCAGCGCCCGGGACGGCAAGTCCCAAGGAGGGCCCGTGTCGCTGTCGCATTCGAGGTTCATGCAGAGGACGCTGGCCGTGCTCGCGCTCGCCGTCGTCCCGGGGGCGTCGCTGCCGGCCTGCGGCGACAAGCCGACGAAGAAGCCCGTCGCGCCGCCGGTCGCGCCGCAGCCGCCGCAGTCGAGCGGCCCGGTGCCGTCGACCGAGAGCGTCTCGCCCAGCACGCGCACGCTCGGCGGCGTCGAGCTCGGCGTCGTCACCGAGCCCATCCGCGTGGCGGCGCAGAAGCTCGCGCGCGACCGGAAGGCCGGCGTGGCGGGGCTCATCGCCCAGGGCCCGGCCGCCCACGACGCGGTGCTGGCGCTGCTCGGCAGCGCGAGCCTCGACGAGATCCTCGGCGCGCTGGAGATCGTGTCGGCCGCGGACGACCCGGCCAAGGTGCGGCCCGACGCCGCGAAGCGCGTGGTGCCGCTCTTGTCGCACGACGCCCAGATCGTGAGGGCGGCGGCCGCCCAGGCGGCCGAGCTCCTGGATGACCCGCAGCTCTTCATCGCGCTCGTGCAGGCGACGAAGCCCGACGCGCAGCGGGCCGGCGCGCGCCTCCTCGGCGGCTGGGACGGGCCGACGGTCGAGGCCGCGCTGCTGCCGCTGCTGGGCGACGAGGCGCTCGCGCTCGACGGCGCGCTGGCCCTGTCGACGCCGGGCAAGACGGCCTCGCCGGCGGTGCTCGCGGCCGCCCAGAAGGCGGTCGCGGCCGAGGCCACGCCGAGCTCGCTGCGGGCCGGGCTGACGCTGCTCCGGCGCCTCGGGCAGCCTGCGGCTCGCGGCCGAGGCCGCGCGCGCGCGCTGAAGTCGGACGACCCGGCGCTCGCGGTCGAGGGCGTGCGCGCCAGCGCCGGCGCCCTCCTGGCTGGGCTCGGCGCCGACCGCGCGTCGAGGTGCGGCGCGCGCTGGCCGAGGAGGCGGCGCGCATCGAGGCCGGCGAGGCGCGCGCGGCGCTGGTGCGAGCCCTGGCCAAGGACGCCGACGACGGCGTGCGCGCCGCGGCCGCGAGCGGCGCTCGTCAAGACCGGCGCGGGCACGAGCCCGGCCATGGACGCGCTGCTCGGCGACCCGCGCGAAGCCGTGCGCCGCGCCGCCATCGCGGCCACCGCCACCCTGCCCGCCCCGGACGCGACCTCGCACTGGCGGCGCGCCTCCACGCCGCGGCCGACGACGACGAAGCCGTTCATCATGTGGGCGCTCGAGGGCGTGCCCGGGCGCCAGGCCATCGACACCCTCATCGCCGCGCTGACCGACAAGACCGTGGGCGGCGTGGCGCACATCATCCTGCAGCGGCGCTCGGGCAAGGACCTCCCGCCCGAGCCAGCCGCGTGGGGCGACTGGGCCGACCAGCAGTTCGCCGCGCCGAAGCCCGACGCGCCGCAGCCGGCGCCCGACGCTCCGAAGGCGCCGGATGCCCCCGACGCGCCCAAGGACGCGCCGCCGAAGGACGCACCGCCGAAGGATGCCCCGAAGCCGAGTGACGCTCCAGGCGCGGGCGCGCCGGTTGAGCTCAGCGCTTGCGGAGGTCGTCGTCGAGCCGCAGCTTGACGACGTTCACCATCGCCTCGCGCACGATGCGGCCCGACATCTTCGACAGGCCGAGCTTGCGGTCTGGGAAGATGATCGGCACCTCGACGATCTTGAAGTCGGCGAGCCACGCCCGATAGGTGAGCTCGATCTGGAAGGCGTAGCCCTTCGAGGCGCACGCCGCCGAGGTCGATGGTCTTCGAGCACCTTGCGGCGGAAGCACTTGAAGCCGCCGGTGAGGTCCCTGAACGGCAGGCCCATGACCATGCGCGCATACAGATTGCCGCCGCGCAGCACCGAGCTTGCGCGTGAAGGTCAGTCCTCGGTGCCGCCGCCCTTCGTAGTAGCGACAGCCGAGCACCAGGTCGGCGCCGTCCTCGGCCGCGGCCAGGAACGCCGGCAGGTACTTCGGCTGGTGCGAGAAGTCGGCGTCCATCTCGAGGCCGTAGGCGTAGTCGCGCGCGAGCGCCAGCGGAAGCCCGCGATGTGGGCCGTACCGAGGCCCTGCTTGCCCTCGCGGTGGAGCACGTGCACGCGGCCCTCACCGGCCCCCGCGGCGAGCTCGTCGGCGAGCTGGCCGGTGCCGTCGGGCGAGTTGTCGTCGACCACCAGGATGTGGATGGCGGGCAGCAGGGCGTGGACCTCGCCCACCAGGCGCGGCAGGTTCTCGCGCTCGTTGTAGGTCGGGATGATGACGAGGGCGCCGGCGCCGGTGGTGGCGAGGGCTCCGGGTCAGGCTCGGCGAGGGCTCGGCGGCATCGGAACGTCTCGGCGTAGAAGGAATCGAGCAGCGACTTGAACTTGTCGGCGGCCGCGCCGCGCAGCGTCAGGCTGGGCGTGAGCTCGCCGGCCTCGGTCGTCGGCGCCGAGGGCAGCACGGCGAACTTCTTCACCGCCGCGTGCGCCGGCTGGGTGGCGTTCACCTTGGCGACCAGCGCCTCGAGGTGGGCATAGACCTTGGCGTGGCGCGACCAGCTGTCGAAGTCGCCCGGGCCGAGGCCGTGCTGCCCGGCGAAGCGCGCCAGCGCCTCGGCGTCGAGCGCCACCAGCGCCGTCACGAACGCGCGCTGCTCGCCGCTGAGACCAGCACCTGCGCCACGATGCCGGCGGTCGCCGAGGCAGAGCGCGTCCTCGATGGGGCGCGGCGCCACCGTGCGACCGTCGGACATGACGATGATGTCGCGCTTCCGGCCGGTGATGACGATGTGGCCGTCGTCCTCGCGCGCCAGGTCGCCGGTCGCGAAAGCACCTTGACGATGAAACGGCGTCGCTGGCCCTTCCGCTCCAGGCTCGCTCAGGAAAGCTACTTTCGCGTCTCCTCGGCGTCGCGCCAGTAGCCGGGCGTGAGGCCCGGGCCGCTGACGAAGAGCTCGCCGTCGAGGCCGAGGCAGTGGCTGAAGCCGTCGAGCGGCGTGCCGCCCGAGCCGGGCGTCGGCGGGAAGCCCGCGGTCAGTGCGAGCGCGCGAGTGCCGACCATGCCGTAGCCCTCGCGGAGCGCGATGCCGTGGCGCGCGCGAAGAAGCCGGCCAGGCCATCGGGCGGCGGCGCGCCGGCGGCGACCACGAAGCGCACGCGCCGCCGAGCTTTCTGGAGCTTCTGGCGCGAGGCGGAGGCCGGCCTCGTTGCCGAGGCGCTCGAAGATGGAGGGCCTCGGGGCCGGGCGCCGGGGCGCCCACCCAGCGCGCGAAGAGGCCGCCCACGCCGCCGCCGTCCTTCACCTCGCGCAGCGCCTCGCTGCGGGCGTGGAGGAAGAACGACGGCACGCCGATGAGGTGGGTCGGCTTGAAGAGCGCGGCGTCCTCGAAGAGCGTCGCGTCCGAGCGCGGGATGGCGGTCGGCACGCCGCCGAGGAGGCCGGTCCAGAGCGCGGTGCGCCCGAGCGTCTGCGCCAGCGGCAAGGTCAGGAGCTGGACCTCGTCGTCCTTCTTGGCAGGCTTGGCGGGCTTCGCGGCCTGGGCGGGTGGCGCGCGGCCTCACCCAGGGCGACGCGCACCCGTCGGGCGGCGGCCCGTCCATGATCTCCCGCAGCGCCTTGGCCGCGGCCATGGCCACCGACGCCAGGTTGCCGTGGGTCAGCATGACGCCCTTCTGCTGGCCCTCGGTGCCCGGCGTGTAGGCCAGCGACACCACCGCATCGGCCTCGACCTGGGACATGCGCTCGACCAGCTCGCCCGCCTCGCGCGCGCCGCGCGCGCCGAGGTCGGCGGCGTCCTCGAGCGCTCATGCCCAGCTCGAGGAGGCGCTCATGCGCGCCCCGACGCGGTCGTCAGCGCGGCGTCCTGGAGAAGCCAGGCGCGACCTCGAGCCGGGCCGCCCGGCGTCGACGAGCTTCTTCGCCTGCCACAAAAAGGTCCTCGGCGATGGCGATGCTGGCGTCCGAGGCCTGGAGGATGCGCTGGTGCGCCGGCGCGGCGTCAGCCGGAACTAGGCGCCCGGCACGCTGATGAGGCCGGCCATCAGCAGGCCAGGTCGAGCGCCACCCGCACTGCTCGCGCGGGCGCGCCAGGATGGCCACGCGCGTGCCCGGCTCGAGCCGCTTCACGAGCAGCGCCTCGCCCAGCGCCTTGGCGCGGGCCTCCAGCGCGCGGTACGAGACCGCGGCCGCCCGGCGCTTGGGGCCGGCGCTGTCCACGATGCGCAGCGCGTCGCGTTCCGGCGTCGCGCGGCTCGTCTCGAGGAAGCGTTCGAGCAGCGTCACCATCGGGCGCTGCTTGGCACGAGGCTCGTGCGAGATCAACGTCCGCCGAAGCACCTTCGCGAGCATGGCCGGCGTGGGCCTCGTTCCAGGCGCTCCGGCCGCGGGCTCGCGTCGTTCCGCTCGGTCACCGGCCGTCGCCGGGCACCGTCGGAAATTTGACGATCGCCCCGACTCCCATGAGGTTGCGCGCGTGACTCCGCCCGCGCCCCAGCCGCCCGACCCCCGCCGCAAGCGCCTGCGCTCGAGCTTCCTCGTGGGGCTCGCGGCCGGCACGCTCTACATCGCCCTCGAAGGGCTGAGCCCGGCCCAGGCCGCGCTCAACGACGCGCTGGCCGAGGGCGACGCGAGCGCCGCGTCGCGCGGAGTCGCTCGAGGTGAAGCCGCTCCACCCGCCGGCGCTGGCGCTCGGCAGCGTGGGCGAGGCGCTGACGCCGCGCCAGCAGCATCACCACCCGCGGCCAGTGGGCCATCCCGGCCGCGGCCATCGATCCCAGCAAGGCGGCGCTCAGCGGCAAGTCGCTGGTGCAGGTGCTCGACGACGGCACCGCCGTCGAGCTGACGCTCGACCCGTCGCTCCAGAAACAGCCGAGGACCTGCTCATGCGCTATCGCGTCGAGCAGGGCGTCATCATCGCCATCCGCCCGAAGACCGGCGAGATCACCGCCATGGCCGAGGCTCGGGCGGCCTGCCGTCGTTCAAGAACGTGGCGCTGCAGGCGGCCGGGCCGGTGGCCTCGGTGTTCAAGCTCATCACCTCGGCGACGCTGCTCGAGTCGGCCAACCTCGACCCCGACACCCAGTCGACCGTCCACGGCGGCCAGAGCAAGCCTCCGCGCTCTACAACTGGTATCCGAGCGCCTCGACACGAAGTGCGGACCTTCGCGCAGGCGCTCGGCGGCTCGAACAACGTGGCTGCGGCTGGGCCGACCAGCTCCTGAAGCCGGCCCAGCTGCGCGGCCGACCGCTTCCTGTTCGGCAAGCGCCTGCCCTTCCTGTGGACGGTCGGCGTGGCGCAGGCGCGCATCCCGACCGCGTCGCGCCTCGGCTTCGCGCGCGCCGCCGCGGGCTTCGAGGGGAGCCACGCCTCGCCGCTCCAGGTCGCGCTGGTCGAGGCGACCATCCGCGCCAACCACGGCCTCGCGGTGGCGCCTACCTGGTGCAGGAGAGCACTACGCGACGGCGGCAACGTCACCGTCTTCGAGGCTGCAACCGACCAAGCTCACCAGTCGCTCGACGCCGCCGTGGCCGGCTGCAGGAGCCGCTGACCGAGAGCACGACGCTCGGGGCACCGGCCGGAAGTACTTCCTGAAGGGCCAGAAGCCGCGCCTCGCGGTGAAGGTCGGCGGCAAGTGGGCGGCCTCTGCAGGCGACGACGACGTCGGCACGCGCCACTACTCGTGGTTCATCGCCTCGGCCCGCTCGTGACGCCGAGATTGCCGTGACCGCGCTGGTGGGTGCGAGCCCGAGGCGTGGACGGTGAAGGGCGCGGTGCCTGGCGCGCGACGACTCCTCGAGAGCTACTTCGCCAAGTCGGGCCGCACGCGGCCACTGGCGCCCGGTGCAGGTGAAGGGGCGACCCGCTCGACGAGTGAGCGTCGCCGCGGCGCGCGCGACTCCAGAGCCGAAGAGCCGGCGCGCGTTGGCGGCCGTGATGCGCACGGTGTCGTCGACGGTCCAGCCGCGCAGATCGGCAAGCACCTTGACGACCTCGGAGCCAGACCAGCCGTTCACCGCCGCGGTGCCGTCGAACGGCTGGTCGAGGCTGTCGGTGCTCGACCAGCACGCGGTGCTCGGGCACGAGGCGCCGCGGCCTCGCGCAGGCGCCGCGACTGCGGGTAGGTCAGCGTGCCGCAGAACGAGAGGTGGAGGGCCTTGGCGCACGAGCGCGCGCGCGAGCTCGGCGGCCCGAGAACGAGTGCACGACGCCGCCGCGCGCGCCGGCAGCCCTCCTCGGCGAGCACCTGCAGCGCTTGGCTCGTCGGCCTTCAGGAGGTGGAGCACCACCGGCGGCTCGACCCGGCGCGCGAGGCGCAGCTGGGCCAGAACGCCTCCAGCTGGAGCCGGCAGCGCGGCCTTCGGAGCTCGGTGAAGCGGTCGATGCCGAGCTCGCCGATGGCCACCGGCCGGCGCGCGCGCGGCGACCGCCGCCTCGAAATCGACCGCTTTCGACACCTCGTCGGCGCTCATGACCCGGCGACCAGCTGCGGGTGCAGGCCGAACGCACCGGATGGGCCGCCAGGAAGCGCCGCGCGAGCTCGGCCTGGGCCGCCCAGTTGGCCGGGTCCACGCCGGCCATGACCACCGCCTCGACGCCGGCCGCGCGCGCCTCGGCGAGCACGACCTCGGGCGCTCCTAGCTCGGGCGCATCGAGGTGACAGTGACTATCGATCATATTGGCGCGCGGGGCTTGGACCCGACCTCTCGCGTGCCCTCCGCGGCGCGCGCCCCGGGACGCGGTCGCCGGCCCATCACGGCTTGTCCGAGAGCCCATAGCCGAGGCGATCGGCCCAGCCGCGGACCCAGCGGTCGAAGCCGATGGCCGCCTCGTAGAGGTCCTTCACGCCGCCGCGCTCGTCGGACAAGGCGCCCTTCTGGCGCCCGCTCATGGCGCGCCGGAGCCCCTTCTTCATGGCCTCCACGCGCGCGCCGCCCTCGCCTTCCATGGGCGGCACCTTCTCCAGGCAGTCGAGCATGCGGCTCGCCGGCTCGAGGTTGGGCGAGTCGGTCTCCAAGCTCACGGCCTCGGTCAGCATGTTGCGGCAGTTCAGCGCGCGGCTCACCTCGTTGAACCTCGGCAAGGCCGGCGTGGTCAGCGCGAACGCGAACGAGGTCACGCTGATGAGCGCGGTCGCCGCGGCGATGCCGCTCCAGACCAGCGCCTTGCGCTCGAAGCGCGCCTGCAGGTAGGCCACCACCGCGCCCACCAGCAGCCCGCCCACGTGGGCGTAGTTGTCGACGTTCATGCCCAGCGTGATGATGATGTTGAGCGCCGCCAGCTGGATGGCCTGCAGCGTGCGGCGGTCGCGGAAGTTGCCGTCGAGCAGGCGCCGCCGCCCGATGACCGCGCCGACCAGGCCGAAGGCGCCGGCCGACGCGCCGACCACCAGGCGGTGCTCGGGCCCGAGCAGGAACGACAGCGTGAAGCCGCCGAAGCACGAGAGCAGGAACAGCCCGAGCATCGGCGCCGGCCCGACCTCGTCCTCGTAGGCCTTGCCGATGACCCAGATGGCGAGGCAGTTCATGAGCAGGTGGAGCACGCCGCCGTGGAGGAAGTTGGCGGTCACGAGCCGCCACCACTCGCCGTCCTTCACGAGCCCGGGCAGCATCGCGCCGAGCCGCACCTGCGTGTCGGTCGTCGGCGAGAACAGCGACATGGCGCCCGACGACTCGGCCGTGCCGCCGAAGGCGATGCTGGCCACGAAGATGCCGACCATGATGAGGACCAGCACGAAGGTGACCGGCATGCCGTGGCCGTCGGCGGCCGACGCGGGCACGCTGGCCGCGCGCCCGGCGCTCTTCAGGCGCGTGCCGATGGCCTGCGAGTCGGCCCCGCAGTAAGGGCAGATGCGTGCGATGCCCATGAGCTTGCCGCAGCTCGGGCACATCTTCGGACGACCATTCTCAGGCGCCAACGTCACCTCACTGCGGCAGACAACCCGGGAGCGCGGTGCCGTTCAAGCACTTGCCCGGCGAAGCCGCCAGCGCGTTGTTGGCGGTCTTGTGCGCCACGAAGCCGCCGGTGAGATCGGGCGATCGCGTGAAGGACTGGTCCGAGGTCGAGCCGAAGGTCTCGGTGATCACGACCGCACCGGCGCCATCCTTGATGGCCACCGTGTCGCCGCTGTTGTTGAGATCGAGGCCGTGGGTCGCCGTGTCGACGTCGCTCTTGCCGACGGCGTCGAACTTCTGCGCGCCCTTGCCGAAGACGACGATGGCGTCGTGCACCTGCAGGCACACGCCGGCCGGGAAGCTGTACTTGGCCGCCAGCGCGTCCCAGACCTTCAGGCCGTCGAGCTTCACCGCGCCCGTGCCGATGTTGATGATCTCCACGAACTCGTCCTGCGTCGTGTCGGCGGTGCCGTCGCCGTTGCTGTCGAAGCCGCTCGGCGGGTCGAGCAGCGCCTCGTTGATGACGAGGTCGGCGGCGACCGCGACCGGCCCGCAGTCGGGCCCGGTGTCGACCGGGACGGTCGTGTCGTCGACGGTCGTGTCGTCGACGATGGTGGTGTCGACCGGGACGGTGGTGTCGTCGACGACCTCGCCGGTCGACTCGACGACGTCGGTCGTGTCGGCCGGGGGCGCGCCGCAGTCGGGGAAGGCGCCGCCGCTCTGGCAGAAGCCGGGCGACATCTTGGTGCCGCCCGAGCTCGGCGCCAGCGAGTGCTTCACCAGCGTCGCGGTCGGGTCGAGGTCGATCTGGCGCGTGATGGACTGGTCGCTGCCGGCCTCGGCGCCGTAGGCCACCTGGGCCAGGATGGTGGTCGCGTCGGAGGCGCGCAGCGTCACCGAGTCGCCGTCGTTGTTGAGCGAGAGGCCGTTGCCGCTGAAGGTCAGCGCCCCGCCGAAGCTGCCGGTGCCGGTGTACTTGCCGAAGACCAGCACCGCCTGGTTCGGAGCGACGCAGCTCCCGACCGGGAAGGTGAAGGTCTTGCCGCCGCCGTCCGCCATCTTGGCGCCGTCGAGCATCAGCGTGCTGGTCGACACGTTGACGATCTCCACGAACTCGTCGTCGCTGCCGTCGACCACGCCGTCGCCGTTGGCGTCGTTGCCGCCGATGGCCGGGCCGGGGTCGGCCATGAGCTCGTTGATGATGAGGTCGCCGGCCACCGGCGCGGTCGTGCACGACGGCGTCACGGTCTCGCCGTCGACCGTCTCGACGTCGCCCTCGACCACCGGGTTGTTGGTGCAGTTGGGGAAGGCGTTGGTGTCCGAGCAGGTGCCGGGCGTGTACGCCGGGCCCCAGGTCAGCCCCGAGCGCACCCAGGTGCCGTTGGGGTCGAGCTGCGGCTGCAGTGTGATCGACTCGTCGTGGCCGGCCTCCGAGCCATAGGTGTGCGACTGCGACACCACGCCGTCGACCAGCAGCGACACGGTGGCGCCCGAGTTGCCGAGGCTCGGCAGGCCCATCGAGCCGAACACGACGCGCGCCTGGTTCGGGTTCAGGCAGGTGCTGCCGAGGACCACGCGCTTGCCGCCGATGTCGATCTGCACGTTGGTCATCGCCACCGCGCGCGACGAGATGTTCACGACCTCGACGAACTCGTCCTCGGTGGTCGACGGGATGCCGTTCTGATCGATGTCGGCGCCGCTCGGCGGGTCGGCCATGATCTCGTTGAGCACGAGGTCGGCCGCGGTGGCGGGGCTGCAGTCGAGCGGGATGTCGACGAACGAAGTGTCACCGGTCGTGGTGCCGTCGGTCTGGTTCGGGTCGAGCGCGCAGAGGCCGAGCCGGCACAGCCGGCCCGCGGGACAGTCGGCGTTGGTCGAGCAGTCGTCGCTGCTGCCGCAGCCGGTCGCGAGGCCCGAGGCCGCCGCGAGGCCCAGGGTCAGGATCGACAAGGTCACCGGGATCCAAGCGCGCATGCAGCCTCCAGAGGTTCGGAGCCTACGGGCCCGGTGGTGTCCGGTCAACCGCTCACCCGGTGCGCGCACCCCACCGGCGGCCCGCAGCGAGGCCACGACGATCCGCGGCCGCGGAGCTACCGGCCATCGAGCAGGATCTGACGCTCGACCCGCCACATCTCGGTCTCGGGCAGGAGCAGCGGCTCGCCCAGCGCGAGCGCGCGCTCGTAGAAGGCCAGGCCGTCGGCCGCCTGGCCGGCCGCCAGCGCCCAGAAGGCCGCCTGCGCGAAGGTACGCGCGGCCGCCGACCGGTGGCCCGCCTGCTCCTCCTTCATGCCCTCGATGCCGGCGAGCTCGGCGGCGAAGGCCGGGCGGTTGGCGGAGACCAGGCGCTTCGCGACCTCCATCGCCTCGCTCGGACCGAGGTGCTCGGTGCCGGTGCGCCGGACGCACTCCATGAACTCCTCGGCCAGCGGCACCGGGTCGAGGTCGGGCACGCGCAGCGTGGCCTCGAGCGCGCCCAGCAGCGTGCGCAGCTCGCCCTGGTGATCGCCCAGGCGCGCGCGCGTCCGCGCCAGGAGGATCATGCGCTCGAGCGCCATCGGCCCCTGCGCCAGCGACACGGCGATGCGCACGCCGAGCTCGGTGCAGTAGGCCTGCCCCTCGAGGTCGCCGGCCTCCTGGGTGAGCTTCAGCGCCAGGTCGATGACCTCGTCGGCGCGGATGTTGTCGCGCGTCGCGTGCAGCGCGCGCGCGTAGGCGTAGGCGATGGGCGCCAGCCGCAGGCGGTCGCCCTCGCGCCGGACGATCTCGAAGGCGGTCTTGTAGACGTCGATGCCGGCGCGCGGGTCGCCGCCCGAGCGCTTCTCCAGCGTGCGCCCGACCGCCAGCAGGAAGCGCGCGATGCGCAGGTTGGCGCCCGCCGCCAGGAACAGCTCCTGCGCGCTCTTCATGGGTGCGGTCGCCGCCTCGATGTTGCCGGCCTCGAGCTGGAAGCGCGCCAGCAGCGCCATGCCGCGGCCGCGCGTCTCGTTCGAGTCGACGCCCTCCAGCAACGGCTCCACCGGCTCGAGCGCGTTCACGGCCTGGAGCAGCGCGCCGGCCTCGAGCAGCACCTCCGACAGCGCGATGGACGCCCGCACCTCGCCCTGCGAGTCGCGCGCCTCGCGGTAGTAGCGGATGGCCTCGCGCGCGGCGATACGCGCGTCCTCGAAGTCGCCGAGGTCGAAGGCGATGGCGCTCGTGAGCTCGTTGGCCTCGCCCGACAGCGCCGGGTCGGCGGCCAGGCTGGCCAGCCGCACCGCCTCGCGCGCCTCGGGCCGCGCCAGCCCGGCGCCGGTGTGATGGAAGCGCACGCGCGCGATGGCCATGCGCGCGACCGCCTCGTCGGCCGCGTCGCCCTCGCCGTGGAACAGCTCGGCGGCGCGCTCGTAGCGGCTCTCGGCCGCCTCGAGCGCGCGCTGCGACTCGGCCACCTGCCCGAGCCGCCAATACAACGATGAGAGCACGCGCCGGACGCTGCCGCGCGGACCCGCGCCCGCGCGCCCGCCGTCCGCACCGACGGCGGCCGCCACGCCGCGCTCCCAGGCCTCGACGGCCGCGTCGACGCGCCCGTTGTTGACGAGCGCGTCGCCGCCGTCGAGCCACAGCGCCGCCTGCTGCCGGGCATCGCCCGCGGCCTCGGCTTCTTCGATGCCGACCACGAGCTGCATGGCCCGGAAGCCGAGCGGCGCCAGCAGCTGCGCCGGCCCCTCCGGCCTCACTCGATCTCGGCGCGGCTCGACACGATCTTCGAGACGAGCCCGTACGCCAGCGCCTCTTCGGCGTTCATCCAGAAGTCGCGCTCGGTGTGGCGCGAGACCACCTCGATGGGCTGGCCGGTCTCCTTGGCCAGCATCTGATTGATCTGCTCGCGCGTCTTCAGGATCTGCCGCGCGGTGATCTCGAGGTCCGAGGCCACGCCCTGCACCATGCCCGGGATGAGCGGCTGGTGGATGAGGAACTCGGTCGACGGCAGCGTGAAGCGGTTCTCCTTCTTCGCGCCGAGCAGCGTGATGGTCGCGATGGAGGCCGTGAGCCCGACGCACACGATGCGCACCGGCGCCTTCACGAAGCGCATGGTGTCGTAGATGGCGAAGCCATCCGTCACCGAGCCGCCGGGGCTGTTCTGGAAGACCGTGATGGGCTTCTGGTCGTTGTCGGACTCGAGGAACAGGAGCTGGGAGATCACCCGCCGCGCCAGCACCGAGTTCACCGTGCCGAAGAGCTCGATGGTCCGGGTCTTCTTCAGCTGCTCGAGCGCGCCGCGCCCGCCGCCGCCTTCTTCTTCCTTGGGCTCTGCATTCCAGATGTCGATCGCCATGATGTTCCCTTGCGCGATGGCATCACCGCCGCACCGCGCGAGCCGGCAACATGCGCGCGGCGCCTGGCCTTGACAAGCCTCCCTTGACATCGCTGCCGCCCCTCCCTATGGTCCGCGCCTTCTTTGCGCCCGGCATCGCGTTCGCGGCTCGAGTGAGCCCCTTCCGACCGGCCTCCGACCTTGCTCCCGGACACTCAACCTTGGCCACCCAAACCCAGACCCATCAGAACGACATCGAGAACTTCGAAGCCCTGCTCGCCGAATTCGAGGCTAAGAGCGGCGCCAAAGAAGGTGAAATCGTCAAGGGGACGGTCATCTCCGTCTCCAAGGACTACGTGACGGTCGACATCGGCTACAAGTCCGAGGGTCAGATCCCCATCGAGGAGTTCGTGACCGCCGACGGCACGATCACCATCAAGGCGGGCGACCAGATCGACGTCTACCTCGAGTCGCAGGAGAACGACCACGGCCAGATCGAGCTGTCGAAGGAGAAGGCCGACAAGCTCAAGATCTGGGACGAGATCAATGATGCGGTCGAGCGCGACGAGCTCGTCGAGGGCATCATCACCGGCCGTGTGAAGGGTGGCCTCACGGTCGACATCGGCGTGAAGGCGTTCCTCCCGGGCAGCCAGGTCGACCTCCGTCCGGTGCGCAACCTCGAGAAGTACATCGGGGAATCGCACAAGTTCAAGGTCATCAAGTTCAACAAGCGCCGCGGCAACATCGTGCTGTCGCGCCGCGCGCTGCTCGAGGCCGAGCGCGAGCACCTGAAGTCGAAGACGCTCGAGACGCTCGAGGTCGGCCAGACGCTGAAGGGTGTCGTCAAGAACATCACCGAGTACGGCTGCTTCGTCGACCTCGGTGGCATCGACGGCCTGCTCCACATCACCGACATGAGCTGGGGCCGCGTCAGCCACCCGACCGAGATGTTCGAGGTGGGCGACGAGGTCGAGGTGATGGTGCTCAAGTTCGACCCGAAGACCGAGCGCGTGAGCCTCGGCCTGAAGCAGGTGTCGGACGACCCGTGGATCACCGTGCCGCAGCGCTTCCGCGTCGGCGATCGCGTGAAGGGCAAGGTCGTCTCGCTCACCGACTACGGCGCGTTCGTCGAGCTCGAGCCGGGCGTGGAAGGCCTCATCCACGTCTCCGAGATGTCGTGGACCAAGCGGGTCAAGCACCCGAGCAAGGTCGTGAACGTGGGCGACGGCGTCGACGCCGTCATCCTCGACGTCGACATGGAGAACAAGCGCATCTCGCTCGGCATGAAGCAGACCGAGGACAACCCCTGGGAGGTGCTGAAGGAGCGCTACCCGGTGGGCACGGTCGTGCGCGGCAAGATCCGCAACATCACGAACTTCGGTCTCTTCGTCGGCATCGAGGAAGGCATCGACGGTCTCGTGCACGTGTCCGACCTCACCTGGTCGAACAAGATCAAGAACCCGGCCGACCACTTCCAGAAGGGCGACGAGATCGAGGCCGTGGTGCTCCACATCGACGCGGAGAAGGAGCGCTTCAGCCTCGGCGTGAAGCAGCTCACCCGCGACCCGTGGGACGCCGTGGAGGAGAAGTACCCGCCCGGCTCGGTCGTGCGCGGCAAGGTGACCAAGGTCCTCGACTTCGGCGCCATCGTGGAGATCGAGGACGCCATCGAGGGCCTCGTCCACATCTCGGAGCTGTCGCACGAGAAGATCTCGAACGTGACCGACGTGGTTCGCGAGAACCAGGAAGTCACCGCCAAGGTCATCTCGCTCATCCCCGAGGAGCGGAAGATCGGCCTGTCGCTGAAGCGCCTCTCCGACGAGGAGAACGATCCCGAGTACGCCAAGTACATCGCGAACCAGCGCGCCGAGTCGCAGACGAAGCTCGGCGACGTCTTCGCGACCAAGCTCGGTGGCCTGAAGATCCCCGACTGAGCATCAGGTCCACAACCACGGTTGTGGATTCGTCGGTGATCGAGTGACGAGGGCGCCTGCGGGCGCCCTCTTCTTTTTGCGAGCACGAGCCACGAGCACGAGCCACGAGCCACGAGCCACGAGCACGAGCCACGAGCCACGAGCACGAGCACGATCCACGAGCACGAGCACGAGCCACCAGCACAGCACCCGCACGACACAGTTGTTGCCGACCGGTATCGAGCCTGCTACCTTCCGCGAGTCGCTCGGACCCACGCGGACCGGCGGCTGACATCCGAAGACGCGATCACGCAACTTATCAAGAGTGGCAGAGGGATTGGGCCCGATGAAGCCACCGCAACCGCCAGCGCTGCTGGAAATGGTGCGAACTCCCCCCTCGCGGCGCGCGTGCGCTGCGGGGAAAGATGAGGAGCGGTTCGAGCTAGCGTCAGATGTCGCCCCGAACCCTTCTCGTCCACGGACAAGCGAGGGTCTCGTACGTGGAGCAGGAGGTGTGGGATCGCCGTCGAGTCTTCGATAGGAGATCCCGTGAGCCTTCTCGAATCCACGTCTTCCTTCGTCCCGACCTCGGCTGCCGCAACGGCTTCGCATGCCGCTGCGGCCCGCGCCGCGGGCGCCGAGCGTCCCTTCATCCGCGCCCTGCGCTGCAAGGAGTGCGGCACCGAGTACCCGACCTCCGAGGCCCGTACCGTCTGTGAGGAGGACTTCGCGCCGCTCGAGATCGCGTACGACTACGACGCCATGGTTGCCTCCGGCCGCGTGACGCGCGCCTCCATCGCGGCCGGTCCGCCGTCCTTGTGGCGCTACCGCGACCTCCTGCCCATCGACGGCGCGCCGCAGGCCGGCCTCCGCTCGGGCTGGACGCCGCTCGTCCGCGCCGACCGGCTGGCCAAGGCGCTCGGCGTCGACGAGCTGTGGCTGAAGGACGACTCGGCCAGCAATCCGACGCTCTCCTACAAGGACCGCGTGGTGTCGGTGGCGCTGACCAAGGCGGTCGAGCTCGGCTTCGACACGCTCGGCTGCGCCTCGACCGGCAACCTCGCGCACGCCGTCGCCGCGCACGCCGCGACCGCGGGCCTCAAGGCCTACGTGGTCGTGCCGCACGACATCGAGGCCGGCAAGATCGCCGCCGCGCGCGTCTTCGGCGCCAACGTCATCCGCGTTCGCGGCAGCTACGACGACGTGAACCGGCTGTGCACCGAGATCGCCGACCGCTTCCGTTGGGCCCTCGTCAACGTGAACCTCCGGCCCTTCTACACCGAGGGCGCCAAGACCCACGGCTTCGAGGTCGCCGAGCAGCTCGGCTGGCGCTTCCCGAAGCACCACGTGCTGCCAGTCGCGGGCGGCACCATCCTGCCCAAGGTGTGGAAGGCCTACGAAGAGCTCGGGCGCCTCGGCCTGGTGGGCGACGAGAAGCCGCGGATGTACGGCGCGCAGGCGGCCGGCTGCGACCCCATCAGCGCGGCCATCCGCGAGGGTGCGAGCATGTTCCGCCCGCAGAAGCCGAAGACCATCGCCAAGAGCATCGCCATCGGCAACCCGGCCGACGGCTACTATGTGCTCGACGTCATCCGGCGCTCGGGCGGCTGGGCCGACTCGGCCAGCGACCCGGAGATCCTCGAGGCCATCGAGCTGCTGGCGCGCACCGAGGGCATCTTCGCCGAACCCGCCGGAGGCACGACCCTGGCGGTCGCGAAGAAGCTCATCGCCTCGGGGCGCATCCCGCGGGACGAGCCCATCTGCGTGTCGATCACCGGCAACGGGCTCAAGACCATCGAGGCGCTCGAGGGCCGCGGCGAGGAGCTCGCGGTGATCGAGCCGCGCATCGAGGCCTTCGCGGCGCTGGTCGGAGGCTGACCCCGCGCGCACGGCGGGCGCCCCGGCGCCCGTCGACGTCCGCCGTGGCCGTCCGCTCCGCAGGCCTTCTGGCGGAAGTTGCCGAGGCCGGGGCCGACCGCTATGCTCCGCGCCCCAGTGCTCGAAACCCGGCCCGGACTCTGCATTCGTTGCGACGCGCGCGGCATCGCCGGCACGCCGTGCGAGACGCGCTCGTGCAAGAAGACGCGCACCCACCTCCTGCCCGAGGAGTACGCGGCGCGCGCCCACGAGCCGGCGTTCCTGTCCGACCCGATGATGGGCCGCGTGCTCGACGACTGGCTGGTCGTCGACCTGCTCGGGCGCGGCGGCTTCGGCCAGGTCTACCTGGTGCTGCAGCTGCCGATCCTCCTGAAGGCCGCGCTGAAGCTGCTGCACCGCGACCCGCCGAGCCCCGAGGAGACTCCGGCCCAGGCGCTGGCGCGCCGCGCCGCCGCCACCCAGTTCACGGGCGAGGCGCAGGCGCTGGCCACCCTCACCCACCCCGGCATCGTGCGGCTCCTGAAGTTCGGCCACTTCGAGGGCGCGCCCTACCTGGTCATGGAGTTCGCGCCGGGCCGCGTGCTCGCCAACGCCATGGAGGGCGACCCGTCGACCAACGAGGTCTATCGCCCCGACAACGCGCAGCACATCCTGCGCCAGCTCGTGAACGCGCTCGAGGCCGCGCACGCCCACGGCATCGTGCACCGCGACATCAAGCCGGCCAACATGGTGCTGCAGAACCTGCCGGGCGACCCCTACTTCCTGCGCGTCCTCGACTTCGGAATCGCAAAGTTCCTTTCAGAAGGCTCGAAGACCTCGCTCTCGGCCGGCACGCCCATCTACATGGCGCCCGAGCAGTTCGACCGCGCCAAGATCGGCCCGTGGTCGGACCTCTACGCCGTCGGCGTCATGACCTACGAGCTCATCTTCGGGCAGGCGCCGTTCAGCGCGCCGACGGTCGAGCGCGTGCTGGCCAGGAAGCTCGCGCCCGACGCCGACCCGCTGCGCGACATCCGCGGCCACGTGTCGCCGGCCATCGAGAGCTTCTTCGCGCGCGCCCTGGCGCGGCGCCCCGAGGACCGCTACGCCTCGACCTCGGAGATGCGCGTCGGGCTCGAGTCGCTGTTCACCGCCGTGCGCGCGGTGCCACGCGAGTCGCTGCTGGCGTTCGGGCGCATGGTCGACGGCGAGGGGCTCGGCCCGATCGGCGGGCCGCGCACCTCCGGCTTCGAGCTGGCGCGGACCGATCTCGACCCGCGCCTGCCGCCGCCGGCGCACCGACGCGTGCGCGCGTGGGGCCTCGGGCTGGCCGCGGTGGCCGCCGCCGGCGTGGGCGTCGCGGTCGCGACGACCGCCTTCGGGCCGGCCGCGGTCGCGCCGTCCGACGCCCTCGTCGCCGTCGCCGCGGCGCCCGACGCCGGCGCCGTCGTCGACACCGCCGAGTCGCCGCCCGCGCCCGACACCGTCCTCGCGGCGGCCCCCGAGGTCACCGCGCCCCAGGTCGCCGCGGCAGCCGACACGCTCGCGCCCGACGTGGTGGACAGCCCTCCCGACAGCGCGCCCGCGCCCGAGCCCGACACCGCCGTCATGGCCGTCGCCCCCGACGTGAGCCCGCTCGAGGACAGCGTGCCCGCGCTCGAGGACACGACGCCCGAGCTCGACACGCGCCGCGGGCACGCTACCACGCGCGCCCGGCCCGACGCGACCATCGTCGACACGGCCCCGAGCGCGCCGCCCCCGACCACGGCGCCGATGAACGCGCCCGACACGCGCGAGACGCGGCCCTACTCGTTCCTCGACTGAGGCACGGCCGCGCAGGTCGCACTGCGGCGACCCGGCTTCACTCGAATCAGCGCAGGCCGACCGCCTGGGCATCGTGCACGACGCGCGCACGCGGGTCGACCGGCGGGCTCGGCCACAGCACCGCGGCCGCGAGGCCGGACACGACGCCGACGACGCCGACGGCCAGCCCGACCTGGCGCGCCCCGTCGGCCGGCGACACGTCAGACAGCGGGTTGGTGCCGACGCCGACCCCCACCGCCACGCCGACGACGGCGAGCACGCTCAGCACCTTCGCGGCGGTGAGCTCGGTGTCGTACTTGTCGAGCGCGTGCATGTAGGCCGCGCCGAGGAGCTTGCCGTCGTACTCGCCGATGGGCTCGTGGAAGCTCGGCACCAGCGGCAGGATGCGCTTCATGAGCGGCCCGTCCTCGGCCCGCATCTCGGAGGTCGGCATGAGCCCCGAGCGCTTGCGCCGCAGGATCTCGATCGCCGTCTCGTCGCTCTTCTGCTCGGCCGCGCGCCGCTGCGCCTCGGCCAGCGCGCGCGCCTGCCGCTCGGCCTCGAGGCTCGCGGCCAGCTTCTGCCGCTCCTGCTCGCCCTTGATCTCGTTGAAGAAGGCGATGATCTCGGGGCGGTACTTCGACACCTCCGGCATGTCCTGGATCTTCAAGAGCTCGGCCTCGGCCTCGTCGAAGCGCTGCAGCGCGATCAGCGACTTCGCCCGGAAATAGCGGATCTTCGGGTGGTCGGTCTCGACCAGCGCGGCGTCGAAGAGCCGCACCGCCTGCGCGTGCTCGCCCTTCAGCTGCAGCTCGATGCCGCGGTCGGTGAGCTGGCGCGCGAGCATCTTGTCGCCGGCGTGCGCCGAGCCACCGAGCAGCGCGAGCCCCGCCATCACTGCCACCACGAACCGGATCATCCTCGCCTCCACCATCGTCTTGCGATGATCGTCGGAGGGTTCAGAGATCCTTGAACGGATCGCCGTCGTCCTTGCCGACAACCTTTCGCGACTTGTCGAGCGTCTCGTTGACGACGACGACGCCCTTACCGACCAGCTCCGGCCCGATGGCCAGGGTCACCGTCTTGTCGTCGAACTTGTCCTTGCGCAAGACGATGTCGATCTTGCGCGCCTCTTCGGCCGGGAACGTGAGGTTCGCCGGCGTCTCGCCCTCGACCTTGCCACCGATCAGCACCTGGGCGCCAGGCGGCTGGGTCGTCACCATGAAGCTCACGACCTTCGGCGCGGGCACCTCGGGGTGCGGCACCTCGGACTTCACGACCACCGGCGCCGGCGCGGGCACCGGCGGCGCGGTCGCCACATCGGGGGCCGCCGGGTTCGAGGCGGCGGCCAGCGTCGGATGCTGCGCGTCGGGACCGCGGCGGTCACCCGGCGAGTCGAGCGGCGCGAGCCCGGCGCTGCGCGGCGCCACGGCGTCGGCGGCGTCGGACACGCGCGTCGCGCGGCCGGCGCTCATGGCGAAGATCACCGCGGCGGCCGTCAGCACGACCACGCCGAGCGGCGCCCACAGCGCGCCGAGCCGCGGCGGCGCCTTGGCCAGCTCGCCCGTCGTGCCGCGCTTGCGACCGGAGAGATCGAGCCGCGGGCGCGTGTCGATCGAGATGGCCGGGACCTCATCGACCGGCAACGCCGCCGACTCGCCGAGCGTCGCGAGCTCCTGCGGATCGCTCGGGAGCATCGGCTCCCACTTCATGATCGGCTTGAGCTCGATGTCCTTCAGCGCGGCCGAGACGTCCTTGGCCGACTGCGGTCGGTCCTTCGGGTCCTTGGCCAGGCAGCGCATCACGAGGTCGGCGAACTCGCGCGGCACCGCGACGCCCACCATGCGCTCGAGCGGCATCGGCTTGGTCAGGCGGTGGGCCACGACGATGTCGTGCGCGTCACCCGAGAACGGCCGCCGCCCGGCCGCCATCTCGTACATGATGACGCCCATGGCGTAGAGGTCGGAGCGCGCGTCGACGTCGAGCCCGAGCCGCTCGCGATCGGAGCGCATGTAGGTCTGCTCGGGGCTCATGTAGGGCGGCGTGCCGAGCACCATGCGCGCGCCGGTGAGCTCGACGTCGCGCTTCTCCTCGTCGAGCGTCTTCAGCGACGCGATGCCGAAGTCGAGCACCTTCACGAGCTCGTCCAGGCTCGAGCGCTCGACCAGCATGATGTTCTGCGGCTTGAGATCGCGGTGGACGATGCCGGCCGAGTGGATGGCGTGCAGCGCGCGCGCGAGCTGCGCCGCGATGCGCAGCGTGAAGGCCCACGGCAGCGGCTCGCCGTTCAGGTAGTCCTTGAGCGCCGTGCCGCGCACGAGCTCCATCACGTAGTAGAGGCCGAGGTTCTTGTCCTCGCCGCTGTCGAACACCGTGACGACGTTCTCGTGCGACACGCGCGAGGCCGCGTCGAGTTCGCGCTTGAAGCGCGCGCGCACGGTCGGGTTCTCGGCGTGCTGCGGGTGCAGGATCTTGACGGCGACGCGACGCGGCATGCGCTCGTCGTCGGCCATGAACACGGAGCCGAACGAGCCCGTGCTCAGAGGTGCGGAGATCAGTCGGTAGCGGCCACCAAGCAGCATCGGCGCGAAGTCTTACGGGTACGAGTGACGTGACGCCACGATCAGGCCCGCCCCGACCGTGGAAATCCGCGAGCCACCGAGCCATCGGCCCGACCGACCTCGCGAATCATGCGCCCCCGAAGTAACCAGCTTCCTGCGGCTCGAGATCAGTCCGGGGAAGCACAGATGACATCGTACTCGATGTCGACGTCGTCGTCGAACTGCGGATAGCAGGACGACCCTTCTTCGAAGATCACCGCGCGCGATGCGGCGTTCCACGACCAACCCGTCGCGCACGGCACGCCCTTCACCCGCACCTGGATGGTCGCCGGGTCGGGCGGCATCGTCGGGTAGAAGCGGTCCTTCAGGCCGAAGGTGCGCTGGCCGACCTCCTCGAACTCGGAGGCGAAGTCGGGCGAGCAGAGGTCGGAGATGTGCCCGTCGAAGGCCTCGACGGCCGACACGTAGCGGTAGCCCGGCGTGCCGAAGCCGCCCGGGCAGCCCTCGGGCGTGATGATGATGGCGTGCACCATGACGCCGACCCCGGTGTTGGGCTTCTTCAGGTTGGCGAGGCGGTCGACGTAGAAGCCGACCGTCTGATCGGAGCTGTCGTCTTCGTCCGAGATGATGATGACGACGAGCTCGGCGTCGTCGCGCAAGAAGCCCGCGTTCCGCCCCGAGCAGAAGCCGCCGATGCAGATGAGCGGCAGCCCCTCGCCGTCGTCGCCCGGGCACTGGTTGGGCAGGTTCTGGCAGGCGATGTCGGTCACGACCGAGCGGTTGTAGAGCGCGAGGTAGGCGCCCTGGAGGCCGCGCTCGATGTAGAAGCCGGCGGTGCCGACCACCAGGTTCTGCGCGAACACCGACGGGTCGACGGTGTTGTCGACCCAGCGCGGCAGGCCCTTGAACTGGCCGCGGACCTCCTTCGTGTCGGTGGTCGTGACGGCCATGTGGTAGTCCTGGCCCCACTGCGTGGCGATGTCGACCAGGCTCGGCAGCTGCTGCTTCAGGCGCTCCTGGTCGTCGGCCATCGAGCCCGAGTCGTCGACGACGAAGAGCACGTCGACCTTCGGCGGCGGCAGCTGCTTGAAGTGATCGATCTTGTGGGTCACGTCGGTGCCGCGGCCGGCCAGGTCGACGAGGGCCTCGGGCAGGTTCACCGAGTCGTTGGTGATCTTCAGCTGGCAGGTCTCGTCGACCACCTCGTCGGGCGCGTAGCGCAGCTCGAAGACGACCTGGCCGAAGCCGCGCACCGTGGCCGGCAGCGTCGGGCCGGTGACGCGCACCGAGGCGGGGCAGCCGACGACCTCGACGGCGCTGATGTGGGCGTCGAGCGGGCCGGTCGCCAGGACGCGCACCTGGCGCGAGGTCGACGTGCAGTCGGTGCGGACGAGGCCGAAGTCGATGCTCGGCGGGTCGACCATGATGAGCGGGCTCGCGCTCTCGGCGCGCACGTTCACGCCGCGGCCGACGCCGCCCGGCGGCGACACGAACTCGAGCTGGCCCGAGTTCGGGTCGAACATCGTCACGAACAGGCGGCCGTAGTACGAGTCGCGGCCGGTCGCCGAGCGCAGCGGCGGCGCGGTGAACTCGAACTCGAAGTCGAGGTGCTCGCCCGGCCCGAGCACCGCGGTCTGACCCGGCTGGCTCACGAGCTTGAACGGGTTGAAGGCGATCTGGTTGTCGCACACGAACTCGTAGCTGATGCCGAACGGGCGCTGCAGGCACGCGTCGAACTCGTTGTCCCTGTACTCGCAGTTGCCCGAGCCGTAGTTGACGACCTCCATCGTGGCGCGGCCCTTCTCGCCCGGCTTGTAGGCGCCCATGGCCAGGAGGTCGGGCACGAAGGCGGCCTCGCAGGTCGGCCGCTGCGCGCGACGCGCGATGACGTCGAGCGGGTACTCGGGCACCACCGGGTCGGTCGTGTGGATGAGGAAGCGCGCCGACTCGGTGCCGGTCTCGCCGTGCGTGTTCTCGAACTCGAGGTGGAGCGTCGTGCTCTGCCCCGGGTTGAGCGTGATGGGCAGGCTGTCGGCGTCGACGAAGCGCAGCTCGTCGCTGGTGACGGCCGTGAGCACCGCGTCGGTGATGGTGACGGGCGAGTCGCCGACGTCGAGGATGACGACGTCGCGCTTGGCGGTGAAGCCCTCGGCGACGTAGGCGAAGTCGACCACCGACTCGGGGATGACCTGCAGCGACGGGTCTCCCGCCGCGCCGTAGACCTGGATGATGGCCGGGTTCCGCGCCGCGTCCGACGACACCACGCGCACCTTGGCCAGCGGCTCGCCGCTCATCGGGTGCTGCTCGACCGGCGAGAAGACGACGCCGAAGTTGAAGGCCTGGCCCGGCGCGAGCACGAACGCCGCGGTCGGGCGCCCGGTCAGCGTCACCGTCGAGGGCGCGTCCTCGAGCGTCACCGAGCTCACGTCGAGGTCGGTGTTGCCGTCGTTCTTGAGCGTGACCTCGCGGCCCGAGCTCTCGAAGGGGCGCGTCCAGCCGAGGTTCACGAGGCTCGGCGTGATGGTCAGGATGGGCGTCTCCTCCTCGCCCTGGACGGTCACGTCGAGCGTGACGTCGGGGCGGTCGGTCTCGAGCGTGACCACCGCCTCGTCCTTGTCGCGCCCGGTCGGCGCGTAGGTCATCGGCACGACGACGGTGCCGTCGACCGGCACGACGGTGCCCACCGGGACCTGCACGTCGAAGTCGTCGGCGCCGTCGCCGTCGATGGTGAAGCCGGTGAGCGTGGCCGGTGCCGAGCCGCCGTTCCGCACCTGGACGTCGACCGTGAGCGGCGCGCCGGCCTGGACGATGCCGAAGTCGACGAGGCCCGGGAAGGCGAAGAGCTGCGCGCGCTGGCCGGGGGTCGAGATGGTGACGTCGGTCTCGGGGTTGCCCTCGAGGTTGTGCTTGATGATGAGCGTGCCGGTGTCGGGCTCGTCGTGGGCCGAGTCATAGACGATCTGGATGCGCGTCTCCTCGCCCGGCTGGAGCTCGGTCTTCTCGATGAGGCCGATGGTGAGGTCGCTCGACGTGGTCTCGAGCTCGGCGGCGAGCTTGATGACGCCGCTCGAGCCGATGTGGCGGACCGTCACGTTCTTCCGCGCCACCTGGCCGCGCGGCACGTCAGGGAAGGAGATGACCGTCGGGAAGATGTCGATCTGGGCCTCAGGCCCGAGCTTGAAGCCACCGTTGCCGTCGCCGCACGACGCGAGGGCCGCGGTCGCCAGGGCGACGGCGAGGGCGAGCGCCGTCCGAGACTGAGTGAAGACGAGCATGCATCACCTTCCTACGGCGCCCCCGTACCAGGGCCGGGCGACGCCGACAACTCCGTTTCGAGTTTCGAACGAAGGCCTTGCATGGCGCGGGCGCGGCGTGGCAAGGGCCTCGGTCGTGCCCCCGCCGTCCCACCGACCGCCCGCAGCCGATGGCCCCGCGGGCGCGCTGGCGGCCATCGCGGCCGAGGTCGCGGCGGCGCTGACCGAGCGGTGCGGCGTGGCGCCGGGCACGCCGCTCGTGGCCGCCTGCAGCGGCGGCGCCGACTCCGTGGCGCTGGTCCATGCGCTGGCCGCGAGCGGACGCTGGCCGCTCGGCGTGGCCTTCGTCGACCACGGGCTGCGCCCGGTCGAGGCCGAGCGGGCGGCCGCCCAGGCGGCCGCGCGCGACGTCGGCGCGCCGTTCACGGCGCTGGCCATCGACCTCCCGCGCGGCTCGAACCTCCAGGCCCGGGCGCGCGCCGGACGCTATCGCGCCCTCCTCGCCCACGCCGGCGCCGGCCTCGTCGCGACCGGCCACACGCGCAGCGACCGCGCCGAGACGGTGCTCCAGCGCTTGCTGCGCGGCGCCGGGCCGCGCGGGCTGGCCGGCCTCGGCTGGCGGCGCGGGCGCCTCGTGCGCCCGATGCTCGCCGTGGCCCGCTCCGAGACGCGCGCGCTCGGCCTGCCGTTCGCCGACGATCCGAGCAACGCCGGGACGGCCTATCAGCGGAACCGCCTGCGGCTCGAGGTGATGCCGTTGCTCGCGCGCGAGAACCCGTCCATCGAGGCCGCGCTCGCCGACCTGGCCGACACGCTCGAGGCCCAGCGCGATCTCCTCGACGCGCTCGTCGCCCACGTCGACCCGTCTCGGGTCGATCTCCGCGGCTTGTCACCGAGCGCCGCCCTCGCCTTCACCCACGCGCTGAGCGCCGTGCACGGCGGCGGGGTGACCCCGCGCCGGGCCGCTCTGGAGGCCTGGGCGCGGGCGCTGCGCGACGGCCGGGACGCCGGCACCTACCCACTCGGGCAGGACCTCGTCGGGCTCGCGCGCGCCGGGCATGCGGCCCTGAGCCACGTCACCGATCCGCGTTCGCGCGTTGTCGCCTGGGGACCGGGTACCTACCGTCAGCGCCACGTGTCGCTGGAGGTTGCCCAGATGCCCTTCGCCCCCGATGCCGCTACGAACGACGAGCCGACCGCCTGGCTCGACGCGCGCAGCGTGGCCTGGCCGCTGGCGCTCGAGCGCACGGGGCCGGGCGGGCATGCGGGCGTGGACGCCCTGGGCGGTCACCCGATCGAGCCGGCCGTTCCGGACGCCGGGGCGATCGACCTCGCGACCGGCCTCATGAGCACAGGGTATCGGGTCGTGGACGGCGCCGGACGCGTCGTGCTCCCCGTGCCCGACGGGGCCCCCCTCGGGGCCGAACGGGTATCCGACAGCGAGATCCTGCGCGTAAGAATCGTCGTCCGCCGCGACGAGGAAGTTGTGGCGGAGCCGGTAGCCAAGCTACCTTCCACCAGATCTGATGTATGAGCGTCGCCCTCGCAGGCCGAGCGGGCACGACGACGGGAAGGGTCCATTGAAGAACAACAAGTCGCTCCGAACCGTGGCCCTCTGGGTCTTCCTGATCGTGATCTTCGTCGCGATCTACCAGACCGTGTCCCGCGGTGGCGGTGGCAAAGCGATGCACTTCTCCGAGTTCCTGGCGCGGGCGTTCCCTGCCGCCACGGAAGCGGCGCCGTCGTCCATGAACATGGGCGAGGTGCGCGTGGTGGCGGTGCCCGACCAGGACGCCATCATCGAATACTCGGCGGCACCGTTCATCGTCGGGGGCCGTCCCGACGGCACCGGCGCCGAGGGCATCACCAACCTGAAGCCCTACTTCACGCGCGGCGACATCCGCATGGCGCTCGGCAACTACGGCGGCGCCGCCGCCCAGACCCTCTACGGGGCGCTCCAGGAGCGCGGCGTGCGGGTGTCGTTCGTGCGCGGCCCGGCCGACGGCAGCTACGTCCCGACCGGGATGGAGCAGCCGTTCTCGGCCTTCGTGAACCAGGTCATGAAGGTGCGCCCGCCGACGAACATCACGTCGATCACCGTGCGCGGCAAGGAGATCACCGGCGTCATCGCCGGCGAGGGCCAGTTCACGACGGTCGGTGACCTCACCGACTATCGCTCGGCGCTGGTCGCGCGCGGCGTCGACATCACCGAAGAGGCGGAGGGCGAGAGCTCGATCTGGCTGTCGATCCTCGGCACGTGGCTGCCGATGATCTTCATCTTCTTCATCTTCTTCCTCTTCATGCGCCAGCTGCAGGCCGGCGGCGGCAAGGCCATGAGCTTCGGCAAGAGCCGGGCGCGCCTGCTCCACGAGTCGTCGAACAAGGTCACCTTCAAGGACGTGGCCGGCATCGACGAGGCCAAGGAAGAGCTCCAGGAGATCATCGCCTTCCTGAAGGACCCGAAGAAGTTCACGCGGCTCGGCGGCCGCATCCCGAAGGGCGTCTTGCTGATGGGCCCGCCGGGCACCGGCAAGACGCTGCTCGCGCGCGGCGTGGCCGGCGAAGCGGGTGTGCCGTTCTTCTCGATCTCGGGCTCGGACTTCGTCGAGATGTTCGTGGGCGTCGGCGCGAGCCGCGTGCGCGACCTCTTCGAGCAGGGCAAGAAGAACGCCCCCTGCATCATCTTCATCGACGAGATCGACGCCGTCGGTCGCCATCGCGGCGCGGGTCTCGGCGGCGGTCACGACGAGCGCGAGCAGACGCTGAACCAGCTCCTCGTGGAGATGGACGGCTTCGAGAGCAACGACGGCGTCATCCTCGTGGCGGCGACCAACCGCCCCGACGTGCTCGACCCGGCGCTGCTCCGCCCCGGCCGCTTCGATCGCCGCGTCGTCGTCAACCGGCCCGACGTGAAGGGCCGCATGGAGATCCTGAAGGTCCACACGCGCAAGGCCCGCATCGCCAAGGACGTCGACCTCGACGTCATCGCGCGCGGCACGCCGGGCTTCGCCGGCGCCGACCTCGAGAACCTCGTCAACGAGGCCGCGCTCTTCGCGGCCCGCCACGACAAGGACTACATCGAGATGTCGGACTTCGAGGCGGCCAAGGACAAGGTCCTGATGGGCGCCGAGCGCAAGAGCGCCGTCCTCTCCGAGGACGAGAAGAAGATCACCGCGTACCACGAGGCCGGCCACGCGCTGGTCGCGCGCATGGTGAAGGGCAACGACCCGGTCCACAAGGTGACCATCATCCCGCGCGGCATGGCGCTCGGCCTGACGTGGACGCTGCCCGAGAGCGACCAGCACGCCTACTCCGAGGACCAGGTGCTGGCTCGCATCGCCATGGCGATGGGTGGGCGCGTGGCCGAGGAGCTCATCTTCGGGCGCATCACCACCGGCGCCGGCAACGACATCGAGCAGGCGACCAAGCTCGCGCGCCGCATGGTGTGCGAGTGGGGCATGTCGCGCCTCGGGCCGATCGCGCTCACCAAGAACGAGGGCAGCATCTTCCTCGGCCGTGACCTCGGTCGCAGCTCGGACTTCAGCGAGAACACCCAGGCCGAGGCCGACGCCGAGATCAAGCGCATCGTCACCGAGCAGTACGAGCTCGCCAAGCAGGTCGTGCTGGCGCACCGCGAGGTGCTCGAGCGCATGGCGGTGACGCTGCTCGACATCGAGACGCTGGGCGGCATCGAGCTCGAGATGGTGTTCGCTGGTGCGACCCCCGCCGAGGTGCGCGAGGCCGTGAAGAAGAAGGACAAGCACGGCGGCGCCCCGCCGACGCTCGGCACGCCGCGTCCGAGCGAGGTGAAGCCCGAGAAGCAGCCGATCGTGTCGGACCTGCCCGAGCCCGTCGGCAGCACGCGGAACCGCCTCACCGAGTGACGTTCTTCCGTCCGACGACACCGCCGCCGCTGATCCTCCCCGATACCGGGGCGGGCCAGCGGCGGTTCGGTTTCGAGCGCACGCGCGTCATGGGCGTCCTCAACGTGACGCCCGACTCGTTCTCCGACGGCGGCCGCTTCGCCGAGACCGAGGCCGCCATCGCGCGCGGCCTGGCGCTGGTCGAGGCCGGCGCCGACCTCATCGACGTGGGCGGCGAGTCGACGCGGCCGGGCAGCGACCCCGTGCCGGCCGACGAGCAGATGCGCCGCGTGGTCCCGGTCATCGCCACGCTGTCGCGCCGAACCGAGGCTCCCATCTCCATCGACACGACCTCGGCCGAGGTGGCGCGCGCCGCGCTCGAGGCGGGCGCGAGCATCGTCAACGACATCTCGGCCTTCCGCTTCGACGACGCCATGCTGCCGCTGCTGGCGGCCACCGGCGTGCCGGCCATCGCCATGCACACGACCGGCCCGCCCAAGACCATGCAGCGCGAGGCGCACTACGACGATGTCGTCGCCGATGTGCGCGACCACCTCGCGGCGCGCCTCGATGCGTGCGTCGCGGCCGGCGTCGCGAGGACGCAGATCGTCCTCGACCCCGGCCTCGGATTCGGAAAGCTGCTTTCGCATAACCTCGAGCTGCTGCGCGGGCTGTCGCGCCTGGCCGAGCTCGGTCGGCCGCTGCTGGTCGGCGCGTCGCGGAAGAGCTTCCTCGGCAAGCTCACCGGCAAGGACGTCGACGACCGGCTCATGGCCACGGCCGGCGCGGTCGCGGCGTCGATCGTTCTGGGCGCGCACATCGTGCGCGTGCACGACGTCGCCGAGCTGCGCGACGCGATCCGGGTGGCCGACGCGATCGTCCGCGAGTAGGATGCGACGCCGTGACGAACACCCGGAAGGTCGACCGCATCGCTCCTGAACCCCGCAAGCTCTTCGGCACCGACGGCATCCGCGGTCGCGCCAACGACCACCCGATGACACCGGAGATGGCGCTCCAGCTCGGGCGCGCCGTGGCGCACGTGTTCAAGCGCACCGAGGGCTCGGCCCGCCCGCGCATCGTCATCGGCAAGGACACGCGCCTCTCGAACTACATGTTCGAGACCGCGCTCCAGGCCGGCATCTGCTCGATGGGCGTCGACGCGGTGCAGCTCGGCGTGCTGCCGACGCCGGGCATCGCCTTCATGACGACCGGCATGCGCGCCGACGCCGGCGTCGTCATCTCGGCCTCGCACAACCCCTACGATGACAACGGCATCAAGTTCTTCGCCGCCGACGGCTTCAAGCTGCCCGACGACGTCGAGTCCCAGATCGAGGAGCTCGTCGCCACCGACGGCCTCTTCCAGCATCGCGCCCACGGCGGCGACATCGGCCGCGCCTACCGCATCCAGGACGCCGTCGGCCGCTACTCGGTGTTCCTGAAGTCGACCTTCCCGCGCCTCCTCGACCTCGACGGCCTGCGCGTCGTCGTCGACTGCGCCAACGGCGCCGCCTACAAGGTCGCGCCCGAGGTGCTGCAAGAGCTCGGCGCCGAGGTCATCCCGATGGGCACGAGCCCGGACGGCACCAACATCAACGACGGCGTCGGCGCGCTCCACCCCGACGGCATGGCGCGGCGCGTGCGCGCGCTGCGCGCCGACGTGGGCATCGCGCTCGACGGCGACGCCGACCGCTGCATCCTGTGCGACGAGACCGGCGCCATCGTCGACGGCGACCGCATCCTGCTGCTGCTGGCGCGACGGCTGAAGGCGCGCGGCCAGCTGCGCCACGACACGGTGGTCGCGACGGTCATGTCGAACCTCGGCCTCGAGCGCGCCCTCGCCAAGGAGGGCATCCGCATGGAGCGCGCGCAGGTCGGCGACCGCTACGTCGTCGAGGCCATGCGCGAGAAGGGCTACAACCTCGGCGGCGAGCAGTCGGGGCACCTGGTGCTCACCGACTTCGCCACGACCGGCGACGGCCTCCTGGCGGCGCTGCAGGTCCTCGCCGAGATGGCCGAGAAGCGAAAGCCGCTTTCCGAAGTCGCGGCCGGCCTCGAGACCGTGCCGCAGGTGCTGGAGTCGGTGCGCGTGGCGCGGAAGCCGCCGCTCGAGACGGTGCCCGCCATCGCGCGCACCATCGCCGCCGCGGAGGCCACGCTCGGCAGCGCCGGCCGCGTGGTGGTGCGCTACTCGGGCACCGAGAAGAAGTGCCGCGTCATGCTCGAGGGCGACGACGACGGCGTCATCCGCGCGCTGGCGCGCGACATCGTCGACGCCATCGTGAGCGAGCTCGGCACGTGAGCGCCGCCGTCGGCGACGCGCCGCTCGACGACGAGGGCTTCGAGCTCGTGGCGAGCCAGGCCGAGGTGCGCGCCATGGATCGCGCGGCCATCGACGGCTGGGGTCTGCCCGGTCGCCTGCTGATGGAGCTCGCCGGCGCGGGCGCGACGCGGCTCGTCCGCGAGCGCACGGGCGGCGTCGCCGGCAAGGCCGTGGTGCTGTGCGGGCCAGGCAACAACGGCGGCGACGGCTGGGTGGTGGCGCGCCACCTCGCGGCCGCGGGCTGGACCGTACGCGTCGTCGCGACGGCCGAGCCGGCGCCGGGCACCGACGCGCACGTGAACTTCGCGCTGTGGCAGCGCCTCGGCGGCGAGGTGCGGACGGCCGAGCGCGGCGCCACCGCGCGCATGAAGAACTGGCTGAACCACGCCAACGTCATCGTCGACGCGGTGTTCGGCACCGGCCTGAAGCGCGACGTCGAGGGCGCCGCGGCTGATCTCATCGCCGCCGCCAACGAGGCCGACCACGGCCTGAAGGTCGCGCTCGACCTGCCGAGCGGGCTCGACGGCGACAGCGGCCAGGTGCTCGGCGTGGCCTTTCGCGCCGACCTCACGGCGACCTTCGGGCTGGCCAAGACCGGCCTCTACCTCGGCGCCGGACCGGCGCACGCCGGCGAGGTCGTGGTGGTGCCGATCGCCTGGCCGACGCCCGTCATCGTCGGCGTCGGCGCGAGCCTCCGCCGCGCGACCCCGGCCGCGCTCGCGCGCCGCTTGCCGACGCGGCCGCGCGTGGCTACAAGGGCAGCTTCGGCCACGTCGGCATCATCGGCGGCTTCCCCGGCAAGGAGGGCGCGGCGTGCCTGGCGGGCCTCGGCGCGCTGCGCATCGGCGCCGGCCTCTGCACCTGGATGCGCCCGCCGCTCGGCCCCGGTACGCCCGATCGGCCGCCGGAGATCATGCTCGAGGTGATCGATCCGGCCGCGGCGGGCGGGCTCGCCGCCCTGCCCCATCGCCCGACCGTGCTGGTCGTCGGGCCCGGCCTCGGCGCCGAGGAAGCGATCTTCGAGGCCGCGCTCGCCGACGGCCGACCGCTGGTGCTCGACGCCGACGCGCTGAGCCTGCCGGCCGCGCGCGCGCGCCGCCTCGGCCACATCATCACGCCGCACCCGCTCGAGGCCGGCCGCCTCCTCGGCGAGAGCGCCGCGCTGGTGCAGGCCGATCGCCCCGGCGCCGCGCGCCGCCTCGTCGAGCAGACCGGCTCGGTGGTCGTCCTGAAGGGCGCCGGCACCATCGTCGCCGCGCCCGGTCACGCGCCGGTGCTCATCGACATCGGCGATCCACGCTCGCCACCGGCGGCGCGGCGACGTCCTGGCCGGCGCCATCGCCGGCCTCGTGGCGCAAGGAGCCAGCGCGCGCGACGCGGCGCTCCTCGGCGTCTACCTCCACGCCGTCGCCGGCCGCGAGCTCGGCAGCACGAGCGCGCAACGCGGCGTGCTCGCCCACGAGGTGGCCCAAGCGCTGCCCGCGGCCTGCGCCGCGCTCATCGCAGGCTGGACCTGACGTCGCGCGCGAGCGCCCTCAGCGGGCGCGCGGGCAGCCCCAGTCGGCCGCGGCGCCGCGCCGGAGCGGGCATGCGTCGCGCGGCGAGGCGACGCCGTCGCCATCATCGTCGGGGCAGCCGTTCACGGCGCCGGGCTCGATCGGGCAGGCGTCGAGCGCGTCGATGACGCCGTCCTCGTCGAGGTCGGCGCAGCGCTCGGCGGGCACGCCGGCCGGGCAGCCGCGGACGACCGGCGGCGGCCGCAGCGGCTCCTCCTCGGCGCGCTCGCGGCGATCGCGCCAGGCGCGGAGCTCGATGCCCAGGGTCACGACCGGCGTCCACGCGATGGGCCCGCTCACGCCGTCCGAGGCCCAGACGCCGCCCTCGAGGTGCACGCCGACCTCGCGCGCGAGCACGAGCTCGAGCCCGGTCGTGGCGGTGAAGAGCGCATCCACATCGCCACCCGCGCCGAAGCCGGCGTAGACGCCGGCGCCGAGCGCGACCGTCGGCGTCCACGACGCCTCGCCTTCGAGCGGCCGCCAGCGCAGCTCGCCGATGAGCGGCACGAGCCACTCCGAGCCGGCCGGCACGGCGCCGAGCGAGAAGTCGAGCCCCCACCCCGGCGTCATGCGCCAGCCGAGGCGCAGCCCGAACGACGGCCCGGGCGAGGGTTCGTTTCCCTGGACCCGATCGCCGAGGACATCCAGGTCGCTGGAGGTCGCATGCCAGCCGACGAAGACGCCGACCCGCAGCGGCGCGCCCAGCGTCCTCAGCACCGTCGGCGGCGCATCGTCATCGCTCAGGACCTCGGTCGCGCGCGCACGCGCGACGCTCAGCGCGAGGGTCGCGACGAGCAGGGCCGAACGCAGCATCACCTGGGCTGTCGAGCCCGCTGCTTGGAGCCAGCGGTGGGAGAGGTGCACGGGCGATCGTTGGACCGAGACGGCCGAAGAAGCAAAAAGCCGACCTCACGTCGCCGTGGGTCGGCCTCTCAAGTGCCAGTGAATCGCTCGAATGTCTCCGACTTCGTGCCGGGTCAGATCTCGATGACGATGACGCGGGGGCTCTCCTCCTCTGACGTCTCGACTTTCGGCGGCTCGAGAGGCCGGTCGTAGGGAGACGGAGCCTCGAGGTACGGCCGCTCGTCGCGTGCCGGCCTCTCTTCTCTCCACTCCCTGGGAAGCCATCGTGCGCTTCTCATGACCCATCTCCTTCGTACGACCTGCTGGCCGTACTGCGTGGACCCGATAGAGGCCACGTTTGCAATCTACCAACCACTACGTGATGTCGCAATGGAATCTTCAGCGGCCATCGTGAGGCCCGAGGGCGGTCCGCACAGCCTTCTCGACGTATGCCGGAGCCAATTGTTCCGACACGCTCGCAAATCGAGTGTGCCGCAAACGTCGTCAGATCGTTTTGCCGGGGCGAGCGTACTTGTAATCCGCTCCCGCTCGGGCTGCGCCGAAAGACCGGAGGTCTCTGATGCTTCGCCCTGTGTTCGCTGTCGTGGCCGCTGCCATCCTGGGTACCTTCGCCGCGATCGGGGGGCTGGGTGGTGGGGCAGCTCGGGCCCAGCTGCTCATCCCGGAGGACCGATCGCTGCCCCCGCTGTCGCTCGAGTCGCACCGCGTGACCATCGAGGTCATGGCCGGTGTGGCCGTGACGCGCATCGAGCAGGTGTGGCGGAACGCCTCGGACCGTCCGCTCGAGGCCAACTACCTCTTCCCGCTGCCGCGGAACGCGGTCGTCTCGGGCTTCGAGCTCGAGGTGAACGGACGCATGCAGAAGGGCGCCATGATGGAGCGCGACAAGGCGGCCAAGATCTACAACGAGATCGTCTCGCGCATGCGTGACCCCGGGCTCGTCGAGTGGGTCGACCGCGACCTCTTCCAGGCGAAGATCTTCCCGGTGCCGGCGCGCGGCACGCAGCGCCTGAAGATCGAGTACACGCAGTCGCTCGAGGCGGTGTCGGGCACGCTGCGCCTGACCTACCCGCTGAAGACCGCGGCGGCCGCGGCGAAGACGCTCCAGGACTTCACGCTCACCGTGAACATCCGCGAGCCGCTGCCCATCAGGAACGTCTACTCGCCGACCCACAAGGTGAGCGTCGGACGGAAGAGCGACACCACCGCGACCGTCGGCTTCGAGGCCGAGGGCGCCTGGCTCGACAAGGACTTCGTCCTCTACATCGGCGTCGCCAAGTCCGACCTCGGCATCAACGTGCTGACCCACCGCATGCCGGGCGAGCCGGGCTACTTCCTGCTCATGGCGTCGCCGCGCGCGGTGTCCGACAGCGAGGAGGTGCAGGGCAAGAACATCACCTTCGTGCTCGACACGTCGGGCTCGATGAGCCCGTCGAAGATGGACCAGGCCAAGTCGGCGCTGCGCTACTGCATCGACCACCTCGGGTCGGACGATCGCTTCGACATCATCCGCTTCTCGTCCGACGTCGAGCGCTTCTCGCGCGAAGGCCTGGTGGTCGCGTCCGACGAAGGCAAGGCGCGCGCGCGCAAGTTCATCGACGGCTTCGAGGCCGCCGGCGGCACGGCCATCGACGACGCGCTCCTGGCCGCGCTCGACGTCGACCTGCGCGACCCGCACCTCGTCCTGTTCATCACCGACGGGCGCCCGACGGTCGGCGAGACCGACCCGAAGGCCATCCTCGAGCACCTGCGGAAGAAGAACGCCGGCAAGTCGCGCATCTTCGTCATGGGCGTCGGTGAGGACCTCAACACCCACCTGCTCGACCTCGTGGCCGACGAGAACGGTGGCACCTCGAGCTACGTGCGGCCGTCCGAGGACGTGAACCTCGCCATCGCGTCGCTCTACGAGCAGATCGCCTTCCCGGTGCTGACCGACGTCGAGCTGTCGATCGGCGACGACGCCAAGACCTATGCGGTGCTGCCGAACAAGGTGCCCGACCTCTTCAAGGGCCAGCAGATCCTCATCGCCGGCCGCTATCGCGGCACGGGCGACGCGCTCATCCGCATCCGCGGTCGGCTCGGACGCGAGACGCGCACCTTCGACTACGAGGCGACGTTCCCCGAGAAGACCGACGAGGCGCGCTTCGTGCCGTCGCTCTGGGCGCACCGGCAGGTCGGCTTCCTGCTCGACCAGATCCGCCTGAACGGCGAGTCGCCCGAGCTGCGCGACGAGGTCGTGCAGCTCGCCAAGCAGTACGGCATCGTGACGCCGTACACCTCGTGGCTCGTGGTCGACGACTCCGAGCTCGAGCGTCGCCCGCCGCCGCCGCCCCCGCCGTGGCACCCGCGGCCGCTGCCCGAGCCGTGGGAGCGCGAGGGTCGCAATGCGCCGTCGCCGACCGCGGCGCCGCCGGCCGACATGAAGGCCGAGGACGCGGTCATGGGCGGCTCGGCCAGCGGCGACGGCTTCCGGCAGGACCGCGGCAAGGCCGCCGTCGACGCCGCCGAGACCGTGCGCCTCTACAAGGAGAAGAAGGACGACAGCTCGATGGTGCGCGCGGTGAAGAACCTCGGCGGGCGCGTCTTCACGTGGAACGGCACGGCCTGGATCGATCAGAAGGAGACGGCCGGCCTCGAGCGCGTGACGGTGGCGCCGTTCTCGGCGGCGTGGACCGAGGTAGCCAAGCTGTCGGCCGACCTCCGCGCGGCGCTCGGCCTCGGCGCCGAGGTGCACGTGGTCGTCGGACGCTACCTGATTGTCGTCGCCGAGGGCGGCAAGGCCGAGCTCTCCGAGGACCTGCTGGCGAAGCTCAGGGCCGCCGTCAAGTGACGTCGCGGCGCGCGCGCTGTCCGCCGAAGGCGTGCAGCGTGCGCGTCCCCGCGGTGACGCCCATGCGCTGGCGCGTGCCGGCCGGGATGACGAGCTCGGCGCCGGCCGCGTGCGTCGTCACGACGTCGCCCAGGTAGAGGGTCACGGCCCCCTCGATGACCAGCACATACTCGTCGAAGGCGTGGACGTGCTCGTCGGAGACGCGGTCGGCGTGCGCCGTCCACAGGGCGAGCTGGCTCCCGTCGGCGCCGTCGAAGACGTAGCCTTCGATGTCGGCGGTGTGCTGCGACGCCGCCGCGATGCGGTTGGCCGCGCGGCGCACGAAGGTGGGGAAGCCGGCCATGTCAGGTGGGCTCGGGGGCGCCCTCCAGGCGGACCAGCTCCTGGTCGGCCTGGACCGTGTCCCCGGCCTGGACCAGCACCTCGACGACGGTGCCGGCGGCCGGCGCCTCGAGCGTGTGCTCCATCTTCATGGCCTCGAGGACGACCAGCGGGTCGCCGGCCGCGACCTGGTCGCCGACCTGCACCTTCACGGCGTGGACCTTGCCTGGCATCGGCGCCTTGCAGGTGCCGGCGTCGGCGGCGGCGTGGTGACCGGCGAAGCGCGGCACGCGACCCAGGCGCAGGTCGGCGCCGTCGACATGCACCCACACGGCGTCGTCGGCGTGCACCACGCGCGCGCGGTGGATGCGGCCGGCGATCTCGAGGCGCCACGACGGGCCGTCGTCGCCCAGCACGACGACCTCGGCCGGGACGTCGCCGACGCTCGTGGCGAAGCGGCTCGTGCCGAGCGCGCGGTGGCTGCAGGCCAGCGTCTGGTCAGCCACGCGCCAGCTCGCGACCGGATCGGCGAAGCGGTTGTTGCGCCAGCCGAGCGGCAGGTCGGGCAGCACCGTGCGACGGCGGTCGGTGGTCACGGCGTCGACCACGGTGGCGATGCGGACGGCCAGCGCCGGGTCGACGGTCTTGGCGCGCAGATCGGCGCCGTGGTCGGCGATGAAGTGCGTCGAGAGGTCGCCCGAGCGCCAGGCCGGGTGCGCGACGACCGCGCGCAGGAACGGCACGTTGGTGATGACGCCCTGCACCGAGGTGCCGGCCAGCGCGCGCCCGAGCCGACGGTTGGCCTCGTCGCGCGTGGCGCCGAACGCCACCAGCTTGGCAAGCATCGGGTCGTAGTGGATGCCGACCTCGTCGCCCGGGCCGACGCCCGAGTCGAGGCGGATGCCGACGTCGTCGGGCACGTGGAAGTCGTGCAGCACGCCGATCTGCGGCAGGAAGTCGTGGTCGGGGTCCTCGGCGTAGAGGCGCGCCTCGATGGCGTGGCCGCTGATTCGTAAATCCTCTTGACGAAACGGCAGCGGCTGGCCGAGCGCGACCTCGAGCTGCAGGCGCACGAGGTCGAGGCCCGTGACCATCTCGGTGACGGGGTGCTCGACCTGGAGGCGCGTGTTCACCTCGAGGAAGTAGAAGCTGCCGTCCTTGCCGAGCACGAACTCGACGGTGCCGGCCGAGCGGTAGCCGATGGCCTGGCCGGCCTTCACCGCGGCCTCGCCGATGGCGGCGCGCATGACCGGGGTGAGCGCCGGCGACGGCGCCTCCTCGAGCACCTTCTGGTGGCGGCGCTGGATGCTGCACTCGCGCTCGAAGCAGTGCACCACGTGGCCGTGCGCGTCGCCGAGGATCTGCACCTCGACATGGCGCGGGCCCTCGACGTAGCGCTCGACGAGCAGCGCCGGATCGCCGAAGGCCGAGGTCGCCTCGCGCCGCGCGGTCGCCAGCGCGGCGGCGAGACCGTCAAGGCTCTTGACGATGCGCATGCCCTTGCCGCCGCCGCCGGCCGAGGCCTTCACGAGCAGCGGGAAGCCGATGGCGGGCGCCGCGGCGAGGAAGGCGTCGTCGCTCTGGTCGCCGCCGTCGAAGCCCGGCACGACCGGCACGCCGTGCGCCTGCATCAAGCGCTTGGCGGCGATCTTACTGCCCATGGCGGCGATGGCGTCGGGCGTCGGGCCGACGAAGACGATGCCGGCGTCGCCGCAGGCGCGCGCGAACGACTCGTTCTCGGACAGGAAGCCGTAGCCCGGGTGGATGGCGCCGGCGCCGGTGCGCTTCGCCGCGGCGAGGATGCGCGCCGCGTCGAGGTAGCTCTCGCGCGACGGCGCCGGCCCGATGAGGACCGCCTCGTCGGCCTCGCGCACGAAGGCCGCGTGGCGGTCGGCCTCGGAGTAGACGGCGACGGTGCCGAAGCCCATGGCGCGGCAGGTGCGCATGATGCGGCGCGCGATCTCGCCGCGGTTGGCGATGAGGACTTTGTCGAAGGTCATTTTCGGATCCCCGCGCTCAGTGTCGGAAGACGCCCCAGGAGGTGGTCGGCTCGACCGGGCGGCTCATGGCCGCCGACATCGCCGCGCCGAGCGCCGGCCGCGTGTCGCGCGGGTCGAGGATGCCGTCGTCCCAGACGCGGGACGTCGCGAAGAAGGCGTCCGACTCCTTGTCGATCTGCCCCTTGATGACCATCTTGGCGGTCGCCATGCCCTTCTCGTCGATCGTCTCGCCGGCCTTCTCGGCCGCCTCGCGCTTGATGATCTCGAGCACGCCCGAGAGCTGCTCGCCGCCCATGACGGCGATCTTGTGGTTCGGCCAGGTGAAGAGGAAGCGCGGGTCGTAGCTGCGACCGGCCATGCCGTAGTTGCCGGCGCCGTAGCTCGCGCCGGTCATGACCGTGAAGATGGGGACCGACGAGTTCGAGACGGCGTTGATGAGCTTCGCGCCGTTCTTGATGATGCCGCCCTCTTCGTACTTCCGGCCAACCATGAAGCCGGTGATGTTCTGGAGGAACAGGAGCGGGATGCCGCGCTGGTTGCAGAGCTGGATGAACTGCGCGCCCTTCTCCGACGACTCGCTGAAGAGGATGCCGTTGTTGGCCAGGATGCCGACGAGCCAGCCGTGGAGGTGGGCCCAGCCGGTGACGAGCGTCGGGCCGTACTCCTTCTTGAACTCGGCGAAGCGCGAGCCGTCGACCAGACGCGCGATGACCTCGCGCTGATCGAAGGGCTGGCGCAGATCCATCGACACGAGCCCGAGCAGCTCGTCGGGGTCGTAGCGCGGGGCCTCCGGGGTCGCATCGGGAGCGGGCCCGAGCTTCCTCCAGCGCAGGTGCCCGACGATGTCGCGCGCCATGCGGATGGCCTCGACCTCGTCGGCCGCGAGGTAGTCCGACACGCCCGAGATGCGCGAGTGCATGGCCGCGCCGCCCAGCGACTCGTCGTCGGTGACCTCGCCGGTCGCCATCTTCACGAGCGGCGGTCCGGCCAGGAAGACCTTGGCGCCCTTGTCGACCATGATGACGTAGTCGCTCATGCCCGGGACGTAGGCGCCGCCCGCGGTCGAGTTGCCGAAGACCACGCAGATGGACGGAAGCCCGGCCTTCGAGCGGCGCGTGATGTCGCGGAAGCTCTGGCCGCCGGGCACGAAGATCTGCGCCTGATTGGGGAGGTCGGCGCCGGCCGACTCCGTCAGCGAGATGCCGGGGAGCCCGTTCTTGTCGGCGATCTCGGCCAGGCGCAGCGACTTCTTGAGCCCCCACTCGTTGATGGCGCCACCCTTCAGGGTAGCCTCGTTGGCGGTGATCATGCACTCGACGCCGTTGACGAGGCCGATGCCGCCGATGACGCCGCCGCCGGTGCCGACGCCGCGCATGCCGTAGCCGACCAGCGGCATGAGCTCGAGGAAGTGCGAGCCGGGGTCGAGCAGGAGCTCGATGCGCTCGCGCGGCAAGAGCTTCCCCTTCGCGTGATGGCGGTCGTTGTACTTGTCGCCGCCGCCCGCGCGCGCCTCGGCCAGCGCCGCCTGGAGCTTGTCGATGGCGGCCTGGAAGGCGGCGCGGTTCTGGACGAAGGCCTCGCTCCGCGGTCGCACATGGGTCTTCAGAAGCTGCATGGCAGGCTCCGGTGGGATGGGTCGACGGGCCTTCGACGCGTCGAGCGGTCTCGCTCGCTCAGTCGTGCGTGTAGGCGCGGGACTTGCGCCAGAGGTCGTGGAGCTCGCGCAGGCGCGCCTCGACGCGGCCGTTCACCGTGTCGGCCGGGAAGTGGCCGTCGGGGCCGCGCTCGCCGATGGGCATGCCCGTCAGCAGCTCCAGCGCCTCCTCGACGCGCGCCACGCCCCACACGCGGAAGCGCCCTTCCTTGGCGGCCTGCATGACCTCGGGCGAGGTCATGAGGTTCTTCTCGTTGGCGCGCGGGATGATGACGCCCTCGTCGCCGGCCAGGCCGCGGCGCTTGCAGATGGCGAAGAAGCCCTCGACCTTCGGGTTCACGCCGCCGATGGCCTGCACCTCGCCCTGCTGGTTGATGGAGCCGGTGATGGCGATCGACTGCTTGAGCGGCACCCCCGAGATGGCCGACAAGAGCGCGCAGAACTCGGCCATGCTGGCCGAGTCGCCGTCGACGTAGCCGTACGACTGCTCGAAGGTGAGGCTGGCCGACAAGGACAGCGGCACGTCGGTGGCGTAGCGCGAGCCGAGCAGCGACTGCAGGATGAGGACGCCCTTGGCGTGCGCGCTGCCCGAGAGGTCGGCCTCGCGCTCGATGTCGATGACCTGGCCCGAGCCGAGGCGCGCCGTCGCCGAGATGCGCGACACGCGGCCGAACTCGAAGTTGCCGAGCTCGACCACGCCGAGCGCGTTCACCTGGCCGACCACGACGCCCGAGGTGCGCACCAGCACCGAGCCGCGCTCGATGGCCTCGTAGATCTGGTCGCGCGGCTGCGAGGCGCGCCGGTCGAAGGCCGCCAGCGCCGCCAGCACGTCGGCGCGCGTGACGACCTCGTGGCCCGCCTCGGCGGCCCAGAAGTCGGCCTCGTCGAGCAGGTTGAAGAGCACCGACAGGTTGGTCGAGAGGTGCTCGTTGTCGGACACGTTGCGCGACGCCTCTTCGATGACGGCGGCCACGGCGTCGCGGTCGAAGGTGCGGAGCTTCTTCTCGCGGATCTTGGTCGCGATGAGGCGCGCGAAGAGCTTGGTGGTCTCGATGGTGCGCGGCAGGCGCTCCTCGAAGGCCGCCAGGATCTTGAAGTGGCGCTCGAGCTCGGGGTCCTGATCGACGAGCTCGTAGTAGAGCTCGGCCGGCCCCATGATGACGACCTTCACGTCGACCGGCATCGGGTCCGGCGTGAGCATCACCGTCGTCATCGGGTTGGTGGCGTCGCCCGGCCCGTCCATGCGCACGAGGCGCGAGCGCAGGACGCGCTTCAGCGCCGACCACGCGAAGGGCGCGTTGACGAGGCGCCAGGCGTCGAGCACGAGGTAGCCGCCATTGGCGAGGTGGAAGGCGCCCGGCTTGATGAGGGTGTGGTCGGTGACGAGCGCGCCGAACTCGGACAGGTGCTCGATGCGGCCGATGAGGTTGGCGAAGGCCGGGATGTCCTCGTGGATGACCGGGGCGCCCTGGGTCTTGGCGTTGTCGACCAGCACGTTGACGGCGTAGCGGCGGATCTCCGCCTTCTTCACGGCCATGCGCGCGCGGTCGTTGCCGATGTCGTCGCCCTCGCCGTCGTCGTCGGGCTCGTCCTCGCGGAAGAGGTGCACCTGCTCGGGGATGTCCTTCTTCACCGCCTGGAGGTACTCGTGCACCTCGGGGTGGGCGGCGTAGGCCGTCTGCACCGGCTCGATGAGGCGCGTGATCTCGGCCTCGACGACCTCCTTCTCGAGCGACTTCAGGCGGTCGCGCGTCTCCTTGCGCCAGCGCGGCACGCCGCCGAAGACGGCCTGCAGCTCGGCCTCGGTCTCCTCGAGGAGGCCCTCGTAGTGCTTCTTCTCGGCCGCCGGCAGGAGCTCGAAGTGCTCGGCGTCGATGACGTCGCCGTCCTTGGCCGGCAGGAAGGTGAAGCCCTCGTCGGTCTTCACGAAGGCCAGCCCGCGCTCGTTGGCCTTGTGCTTCACCGCGTCGAGCGCCTGGTCGTGCACCTTCTCCATCGCCTCGGTGATGGCGTGCACGCGCTCGTTGTAGGACTCGCTGGCGAAGATGACCGGCAGGACGGTGCGCAGCTCCTCGATGAACTTGGTCATCGCGCTCTTGAGCTTCGAGCCCTCGCCCGGCGGCAGCTTCAGCGCCTTGGGCTTGTGGGCCTCCTCGAAGTTCATGACGTAGCACCAGTCGGGCGGCGTCGGCTCGGTCTGGGCGCGCTTCTGCAGCGTGTCGATGACGACGGTGTGCTTGCCGACGCCGGGCGAGCCGACGACGAAGATGTTGTAGCCCTCGCGACGGATGCCGAGACCCACGCGCAGCGCCTCGAGGGCGCGCTCGTGACCGAAGGTGCCCGAGAGATCCTCGAGCTCGGCGGTGGTCTGGAAGTCGAGCGCCTCGGGCGCGCAGGACGGGCGGTAGCGGTCGGGCTGAATGGGCGGGAGCGTCATCAAGCGGTGACCCCGAAATCGCGAAGTGCCTGGTTGAGGGACGTCTTCTGATCGGTCGACGCCGTGCGTCGGCCGATGATGAGCGCCACCGGCACGTGGAACGTGCCGGCCGGGAAGACCTTGGGAACGGAGCCGGGGATGACCACCGCGCGCGGCGGGACGACGCCCCGGTATTCGACCGTCTCGCTGCCGCTGACGTCGATGATGCGCGTCGACGAGGCCAGCACGACGCCGGCGCCGAGGACCGCCTCGCGACCGACGCGCACGCCCTCGACGACGATCGCGCGGCTGCCGAGGAAGGCGCCGTCCTCGATGATGACCGGCGTCGCCGACGGCGGCTCGAGCACGCCGCCCAGGCCCACGCCGCCCGACAGGTGGACGTGCTTGCCGACCTGCGCGCACGAGCCGACGGTGGCCCAGGTGTCGACCATGGTGCCGGCGCCGACGCGCGCGCCGATGTTGACGAAGCTCGGCATGAGCACGGCGCCGGCCTCGACGTGCGCCCCGTAGCGCACGGTGGCCGGCGGCACGGCGCGCACGCCGGCCGAGCGGAAGCCGCGCTTCAGCGGGATCTTGTCGTACCACTCGTAGGGCCCGAGCTCGTGCGTCTGCATCTGGCGGATGCCGAAGTAGAGGAGCACGGCCTCCTTCACCCAGGTGTGCACGGTCCACGGCGCGAGGTCGGCCGACGTCGAGCTGGGGTCGACGTCGTGCGCATCGGGCGGCGACGCCACGCGCAGGCTGCCGCGGTCGAGGCGGTCCATGACCCGCTCCACGGCCTCGACGGTGGCCGGATCGCCGAGGCGGCTCCGGTCCTCGAAGGCTCGCTCGATGAGCTCACGATCGTCCATGCTCCCTCCGACGCAAGGAGCGCGGTCGTTAGCACAGCTCCGGCGGAAGTGCATCGACGAATGGCGGCCGCTCGGGTATGTGCGCGGACGTGAGCTCGCGCTTCCATATCGGGGTCCTGGCTGGTGCGTTCGTCCTCGCGGCCTGTGCGTCGCCGCGCGACCCCGAGCTCGAGCGGCAGGTGTGGCGCGCGCGCCTCGAGGCCGAGAAGGGCCCGCCCGAGCCGCCGCCGGCGCCGCCCGCGAGCAGCAC
>JAXLYZ010000051.1:0-72666 GCA_046351155.1 Myxococcota bacterium | reverse complement strand
CCCCCCGCCGCCCCATCCGCCGGATCGGCCCGAACCGGTCGTCCCCGATGACGCCCCCGCAGCGCCGATGACCCTCAGCCAGGGCCGGCCCGTCCCCGGCGGCGGCTACGCGCCGGTCGTCATGCCGAACGGCGCGACGCTGCCCTTCGAGCTCAAGGACGGCGTCAAGGTCTTCCACCTCGTGGCCGAGCCGGTGCATCACCAAATCGCACCCGGCCTCGACATCGAGGCCTGGGGCTACAACGGCCGCACGCCGGGCCCGCTCATCGAGGCGGTGCAGGGCGACCGCGTCCGCATCTACGTCACCAACAAGCTGCGCGAGCGCACGACCGTGCACTGGCACGGCGTCCTCCTTCCGAACGGCATGGACGGCGTCGCCGGCCTCACCCAGAAGGCCATCGGCGCCGGCAAGACCTTCAAGTACGAGTTCACGTTCGAGAAGGCGGGCACGTTCATGTACCACCCGCATTTCGACGAGATGACCCAGATCGCGCTCGGCATGGTCGGCATGATCGTTGTCCACCCGCGCGGCGGCGACCCCGGCGGCGTGCGCCCCGGCCGCGACTACGCGCTCATGGCCCACGAGTGGAAGATCCCCATCGGCACGCGCCGCCCCGACCCGTTGGCGATGAATGACTTCAACGTCCTCACCTTCAACAGCAAGGCGTTCCCAGGCACCGAGCCGCTCGTCGCCGAGCTCGGCGATCGCGTGCGCATCCGCCTCGGCAACCTCGGACCGATGGACCACCATCCGATCCACCTCCACGGCCACGCCTTCGAGGTCACCTGGACCGACGGCGGTCCGGTTTCGGCGTCGGCGCGCTCCCCGGAGACGACCGTGCTCGTCCCGGTGGGGGCCGTGCGCGTCATCGAGTTCGTGGCCGACCGGCTCGGCGACTGGGCCTTCCACTGCCACATGACCCACCACGTCATGAACCAGATGGGCCACGACGCCCCGAATCTGATCGGTGCCGACGTGAGCGGCCTCGACGCCAAGGTCGGCAAGGTCGTGCCCGGCTACATGACCATGGGGCAGAATGGCATGGGCGGCATGATGGAGATGGGCCTCCCGGTCAACAGCATCTCGATGCGCGGCACCCCCGGCCCGTTCGCGCCCATCGACATGGGCGGCATGTTCACCGTCGTGAAGGTCCGGCGCCGCCTGTCCGGCCACCAGGATCCCGGCTGGTACCAACACCCCGCCGGCACGGTGGCGGTCGAGGCCAGCGCCGACGACCTCGCCCGCGACGGCATCCGACTCTGAGCGCGCGGCCAATTCCGGCCGGGGCGCAAGTGACAAGAGCGTCAAGAAGGAAGTGACATGCATATTCGTAGTTTCGCCGAGCTGATCGCTGCCGCCGTGGTCATCGCCTCCGTCGGTGCGTGCGGTGGTACCTCCAAGACCACCCGCGAATCCGAGACCACACGGCCGCCCGACACCGCCACGAGCGAGCCCGACGCCGGCACGACGACCCCCGACGCCGCGCCGGTCCCCGACCCCGAGCAGGCCAAGGCCGCGCTCATGGCGGCCGAGCTGAGCGCCTACGAGAGCGCCAAGCCGGTCTTCACGGCGGCCTGCGGCGGCTGTCACGCCGCGGGCTCGAAGCTCGCGACGGCGAAGAAGCTCGAGCACCTCGACGTCACGGGCTACCCCTTCAAGAGCCGCCACCTCGTGTCGCTGACCGCGACGCTCCGGCACGTGCTCGGCATCGACGGCGCCAAGCCGACCATGCCCAAGCAGAAACCCGGCTCGGTGCAGGGGGCGGACCTCGCGCTGGTCGAGGCGTGGGCCAAGGCCTTCGACGCGGCCGAGGCCGGCGGCGCCCACCTCGGCAAGCCGGGCTACGCCCAGCCGGGCGATGTCGAGCCGCCCGACGACGACGAGTGAGCGAGCAGGACCCGACGCTGAGGCCCGGGCCCCGGAGCTTGGACGGATGAGCACGACCCTCTCGATGTGGCTCGGTATCGCCTTCGTGGGGCTGGGCATCGCTGCGACCATCCTCCAGGCCTGGCTCTGGCGCTATCCGATGGTGCCGGATCCGGGTGGCAGGGACCCGCACGGGCGCTCCACCGCGCCGCGCGTTTGGACCAACATCCACCGCGCCGTGGGCCTCGCGTTCGTCGTCATCTACGTCGTGATGATGACGCAGATGATCCCACGCCTCTGGCAGTACCAGATCGAGCTGCCGGCGCGGACGGTCGTGCATGCGTGCATGGGCATCGCCATCGGCTTCCTGCTGGTCGTCAAGATCGCCATCATCCGATGGTTCCAGCACTTCGGGAAATCGCTCCCGGCCATCGGCACGGCCATCCTCCTGTGCACGATCATCCTGGCGGTCTTCTCGGTGCCGTTCGCGGTCCGGGCCTACGACTTCGGCAGCGCCGCGACGCCGGAGAACCTGGCGCGCGTCGAGGACCTCTTGACGCCGCTCGACCTGGGCCAGCCGGCGAAGGAGCTCGCGACGGTCGAGACGATGAAGCAGGGCCGTGACGTGCTCACGACGAAGTGCGTGGTGTGCCACGACCTCCGCACGATCCTACGCCGGCCGTACGCCCCGGACGGCTGGTGGGAGGTCGTCGAGCGCATGGCCGAGAAGCCGCAGATCGAGCGCATGCTCGACCCGGGCGACCTCGCGCCGGTGACGGCCTACCTCGTCGCCATCACGCCCGACCTCAAGAGCTCGCTCGCGCTCAAGCGCAAGTCCGAAGCCCGTCACGCCGACGCCGTGGCCGACGGCGACGAGCCGACGCCTACCCCCGAGCCCACGCCGACGCCGACCCCCGAGCCGACGCCGACGCCCGAGCCCACGCCCGAGCCCACCCCGACCCCGACGCCCACCCCGACCCCGACCCCCACCCCGACCCCGACCCCCACCCCGACCCCGACACCCGAACCGACCCCGACACCCGAACCGACACCGACACCGACACCGACGCCCAAGAAGAAGCTGCTCGACACTCCGGAGGCAATGAAGCGCGCGGCGGCGGTCTATCAAAAGACGTGCAAGCAGTGCCACGCCCTCAGCGACGTCGACAAGGCCGCGCCGCAGACCTGGAGCGGCTGGCAGAAGGTCGTCCACCGCATGGTCGCCGACAACGACGCCGACATCACCCGGGCCGATCAGGCGCTCATCGTCGCGTACCTGGCGCGCGTGAAGGGCGGCAAACCGAAGCCCCCGCCAGCTCCATCACCCTGAAGAAGTATCCTCGCGAGGAGGTCCATGTGCTCTCTCCGTCCCGTTCAACTGCCCGGCTCTCGGCCGCCGTCCTCGTCGCGACGCTGGCAGCTTGCGCCGACTCCGGCGACAGCAGTGCCAGCGCCGACACCGCCGCCGACGCCGCCGTCGAGACCTCGCCCGATGCCACCGTGTCGAGCTGGGTCGAGACGTTCGGCGCCTACCGGGCCGAGCTCTCGGACCCCGGCCCCTGGCCGGTCGGTGTGACGCGCGAGCTGCACCTGATGGTGACCATGGATGGCGAGGTCGCCTCCGACTTCACGCCGACGGTCACTTTCATCCACGCCGTCGAAGGACACGCTGGAACGACGACGCCCACAGCCGAGCTCGACCACGACGGTCATTTCTTCATCGGCCACCTGACCCCCTCGATGGCCGGCCCGTGGCGGCTGACCGTCGACTTCGGCGCCTCGGGCACGGTGTCGTGGGAGATCGAGGTCGGCTCATGAGGGGCCCCGTGACGCGCGCGACCGCGCCAAATCTTCGGCGAGCTCGGTCCTTGACATTCGTCGGGCTGGGCGTGAAGTCGCGGGCCCTCTCGAAGCGGAGCGTGCCATGAGGGTCTCGGTGCTGAGTGCGATCATCGTCCTCGTCGGCGGAGTCGGGTGCAGCGACGGCGCGTCCGCGCCCCCCGACATCCAGACTCACATCGCGGACGACCATGACGCTTCGCCCGACCCGGCGATCGACGCGGTGAATGACGCCAATCCCGACGTGAGCGACAGCGACGACGCCACGCAGGCCCCGGTCGCTCTGCCCGAGGTGCTGGCCCCCGCCGTGGCCGAGGACCTCGACCCGGACCCGCACGTCGTCGAGGTGAGCCTCACGGCGAAGAAGAAGCGCGTTGAGATCCTGCCTCACCTGGTCGTCGAGATGTGGACCTACAACGGCTCGATTCCGGGGCCGCTCATCCACTGTCGGGTCGGTGACGAGGTCATCGTCCACTTCCAGAACGACCTCCCCGAGCCGACGACCGTCCACTGGCATGGGCTCCGCATCCCGGCCGACATGGATGGGAGCCCGCGCATCCAAGACCCGATCCCCGCCGGTGGCAGCTTCACCTACCGCTTCACGCCGCCCGACGCCGGCTCGTTCTGGTACCACCCCCACGTCAAGACCAACGAGCAGATCGAGAAGGGCCTCTACGGCCTGTTCGTCGTGCACGAGGCCGAGGACCCGTCGGTCGACGCCGATCGATACATCGCCCTCGACGACATCCTGCTCGACACCGATGGGCTCGCGCCCTTCCTCTCGGACATGATGGAGGAGATGCACGGCCGCACCGGCAATACACTCCTCACCAACGGCCAGGTCGACGCGCTGGAGCTCACCGCGACGAAGGGTCGCGTGGAGCGCTGGCGGCTCGTCAACACCGCCAACGCGCGCACCATGGAGCTGACGCTCGAAGGCGCGAGCTGGCGCGTCATGGGCACCGACGGCGGCCTCATCGCCACGCCGTATGGCGTCGGCCGCCTCGTCCTCCCGGTCGGGCAGCGCTACGACCTCGAGGTCACCTATGACCAGGCGGGGACGGCCGAGCTCCAGAGCCACGTCCTCACGGTGAACGATCACAACCAGGTCGAGGAGCTCGCCATCCCCGTCGTCTCCGTGGCCGTCGCCGAGAGCGCCGCAGCGCCGACGGTGGCGGCGTGGCCGACGGTGCCCGCGCTGCCGGCACGCGTACCGACCGATAGCGCCGAGCTCGTGCTCGACGCGAAGAGCACCTCGCAAGGGATCGAATGGATGATCAACGGCGAGTCGATGCCGATGGATCCGCTCTTCGAGGTCGCCAAGGGCTCGACGATGACCATCGTCCTGAAGAACAAGCAGGTGCCCGAGCACCCGTTCCACCTGCACGGCCAGTTCTTCGAAATCGCCAAGCGGAACGGCAAGGCGGTGACCGACGAGCCGGGCCTGAAGGACACGGTCCTCATCCACGGCAGCGAGACGGTGGAGCTCCGCGCCTACATGGACAACCCCGGTCGCTGGATGGCGCACTGCCATATCCTCGAGCACTCAGAGCTGGGCATGATGGGCGAGTTCCTGGTGGATGATCTCGAAGCGCCCTGAGCCTCGAGCCGGAGCGATGACGGAGGCGAGATGACGACGAGCGGTCGCAACCACTGGGAGTCGGTCTATACGAAGAAGGCGGCGGACGCCGTGAGCTGGTACGCGCGGCACCTCGAGCGATCGCTGGCCTTCATCGACGCGACCGGCGCGCCTGCGGACGCCGCCATCATCGACGTCGGAGCCGGCGCGTCGACCTTGGCCGACGACCTCGTCGCGCGCGGGTTCCGCGACCTGACCCTGTTGGATCTCTCGGCGACCGCGCTCGATGTCGTCCGCACCCGACTCGGGCCGCGCGGCGAGAGCATCACCTGGTGGGTGGGCGACGTGACCGAGGTACCGCTGCCGGGCGCGGCTTACGACGTCTGGCACGACCGGGCCGTGTTCCACTTCCTCACCCATCCTGCGCTCCGGGAGCGCTACGTCGCCCAGGTCCGTCACGCCGTGAAGCCGGGCGGCCACGTCATCGTGGCCACCTTCGGTCTCGCCGGTCCCGAGCGTTGCAGCGGCCTCGACGTCGTGCGCTACGATGCCGACGGGATACACGCCGCGTTCGGCCCGTCGTTCGTGAAGGTGCAGAGCGCCAGCGACCGGCACGAGACGCCATGGGGCAGCGTCCAGGAGCTCACCTATTGCTACTGCCGTGTGACCGGGCCCACGACGTAAGCCTCGACACTCAGGGGGCACCGGTCCGCGAGCACTGGGTATCCCCCTGACCTACCGCTGCATCGATCACCAGCCGATGCGCGAGTCGATGGGCACCTCGGGCACGACGGCCAGAGTCCGGGCGCGACGCAGGACCTCGCGTCCCCTCATGTCGCGCACGTCGAGCACGCAGTCGGGCATCGCGCCGGTCTTTCCCATGTCCGCGAGGTAGCGCGCGATCTGGAGGCGCAGCCAATCCACGGTGATGCCGGGCGCGGCCTGGATGGCGATCTCGGCCCCGCGGATGCGACGCAGGTTGGTCTTGCTGCGGAGGCTCTCGTAGTGCGGCACGACGGAGGTCACGGTGAACTCGCTGAGCACGCACGGCGCCGCGCGGGGCCGAGGCTCGGTCGCCGCGGAGGGCAGAAGAAGGTGCAGAGGCCGGCGAGGTCTGAAGCCATCGCGAGCGCGACGAGCGCCAGGGTCACCGCGACGCAACGCGCGCGATGGAACCCTATCGCTGATGACTGTGGGCTCATGCCCGTCGTGTAGTCGCACAGCCGGGTCCGAATTTGGCAAAATAGCCGGCAGCGCTCGGTTGTAACGCCGAAGGCGTGCGGAGGGTTCAACAGGCGGTGACGTGACGTGGCGTTCGCTAGCGCGAACGGACGCGGCTTGACCTTGCGATGCCCATCCAATGCGGCCAGTGTCCCGCGCCGGAGGTCGACCATGCGTCTTCTCGGGCTCACGCCACTCGGCATCATCATCGCGCTGCTCGCACCCGCTTGCGACGATCCTGGAAGCGCGGCGGCCGAGAGTGACGTCACCGCCGACGACACGATGGCGGCGCCGGACACCGTCTCGAACCTCCCCGACGTCCCACCGGCCGCGGTCGGCCTGCCGCTGCTCGGCGCCGGAAGCCATTCGCCCGAGGGCCTCGTCGTCGAGACGCTCCTCGACGCGAGCCAGGGCCTCGGCGTCCCGCGCGACCTCGCCTTCAACCCGAACGTGCGCGACGACATCGCCGAGCTGTGGGTCGCCGACGCCGATATGACGATGTTCATCGTGACCGATCCGGCGACGCCGTCGATGCACGTGAAGAAGGCCCAGAGCCTCGGCTCGGACCACTTCATGCCGACGCCGGTCGGGCTCGCCTTCGGCGATGCCGGCACCATGGCGACGGTCCATGAGACCGACTGGGTGACGCAATCGTCGACGCCCGCGGACTTCATGGGACCGACGCTCTGGCCGTCGGACAGCTCGGCCTTCAACGGCGGCTGGAAGTCCCACCTCGACATGCTGCACGACAGCCCCGACGCGGTCGGCATCGCCTGGGACCACGGCAACGCGTTCTGGGTCTTCGACGGCTTCCACGAGTCGATCACGTACTACGACTTCGTCCACGACCACGGGCCGGGTGGCGAGGACCACTCCGACGGCGTCATCGTGCGCTGGGTCGAGGGCGAGGTGGCCTACCTACCGGGCGTGACCTCGGACATGGCGCTCGACCACTCTGACGGCGCGCTCTACATCGCCGACACCGGCAACGCGCGCATCGCCGTCCTCGACACCGCCAGTGGCACACCGGGGGGCGTCATCGGCCCGAACTATGATGACGCGTCGATGCACGCGCGCAAGGACGGCGTGCTCGTCACGCTCATCGACATGGCCGCGCTCGGCGCCAGCCAGCCTACGGGCCTCGTGCTCCGCGACCGAACCCTGTGGGTCAGCGATCGCTCGACATCGCGGGTATACGCGTTCGAGGTCGACGACCCGACAGATCCGATCGACTGGCTCGATCTGTCCAGCGTCGTCCCGGCCGGCCAGCTCGGCGCCATCGAGCTCGACCACGAAGGCCGGCTCCTCGTCCTCGATGTCGAGGGTGCGCGCGTCCTGCGCCTTTCGCTCGCCGCGGACGCCGCGACCGCCACCGGCCACTGACGCGATGCCGGTGCCACTCGATATCGTCGTCCTCCATGAGCATCCGGAGTGGCAGAAGCCGCTCTTCGCCGCGCTCGCGCGTCGCGGCGTGTCGTTCGAGGCGTTCGACCTCAAGCACGCCGCCTTCGATGTCGATGACGTGCCGGCGGCCCGGCTGTACTTCAACCAGGCCAGCCCGAGTGCGTACGTGCGCGGCAACACCCGCGCGGTGCCACTCGCGCTGGCGCTCATGAAGACCCTCGAGACGCGCGGGTCGATGGTCCTGAACGGCTCCGCGGCGTTCGCGCTCGAGCTCAGCAAGTCGGCCCAGGTGGCGCTCATTCGCCGGCTCGGCCTACTCGCGCCGCGGACGCTGGTCTTCAACGCCGTGGCCGCGGTCGGGACGTGCGCCACGGGCTTCGCCTGGCCCGCTCTCCTCAAGCCGGAGCAGGGCGGCAGCGGCGCGCGCATGTTCCTCCTCGCGAGCCACGCCGAGCTGGCGCGCCTCCTGGAGCTGCGGCCCGAACTGTGGGAGCCCGACCACCTGTTGCTCCTGCAGGAGCTCATCCCGAACGACCCCGCGCGCGGCATCACACGCATGGAATTCCTCGGCGGCGAGCTCCTCTACGCGATGCGCGTCGTGTCGCACGGCCGCTTCAACCTGTGCCCGTCGGAGATGTGCAACCCCGAGAGCGGGGACGGCGCATGCGAGCGACCGATGGTGGCCGCTCCGCCGGTCGAGTTCCACGCCTACCCCGAAGTGCCCGCGGCGGTCGTCGAGGGTGCGCGGCGCATCGTGCTTGCGGGTGGCCTCGACGTCGCCGGCATCGAATGCATCGAGACCCCGGACGGCCCCGTATTCTACGACGTCAACGCCAATTCGAACCTGCGCGCGCCCATAGGCCTTGCGTTCGGCTTCGACCCGTTCGAGCGGGTGGTCGACTTCCTGGTGGCCCGCCTCACCCGGGGAGCGCCCAACGCGGCCGAGGCCTGAGCTCGGGGAACGACCGAGTGACCGGGTGTCGGGGGCGCTTACGCCTTTATGACCTGACGTCGAGGCCGGCGCCTCCGGAGGTCGAGGTGGAAACCCACACGAAACACGAGAACGCCCGCGCGCATCCCTATCGCACGCTAACCGTCATGACGCTCGGATCCTACATCGCGATGTACGCGCTCATGTACGCCATGGTCGACCGCGTCGCCAACGTCTACTACAGTCTCAACCAGGCCTACATGGCCGGACTGATGACGGCGCCAATGGTCCTCTTGGAGCTGGTGCTGATGCGTCGGATGTACACCAACACGCGGGCCAACATCGCAATCGTCACAGCCGCCGCCGCCGCCTTCACCACCTGCCTGGTGCTCATCAGGAGTCAGGGCGGAATCTCCGACGAGCAGTTCCTGCGCTCCATGATCCCGCACCACGCGAGCGCGATCCTGATGTGCGAGCAGGCTCCCGTCCATGACCCGGACATCCAGGCACTCTGCCGCCGGATCACAACGAGCCAGCAGTCGGAAATCGATCTGATGAAGGCCAAGCTGGCGGCGCTCGACGATTGAGCGAGCGACCCGTCGATCCCGCGTCTCTGGCATCGAGGCGCCGAATCGGTCGAGCTGTCGCCGGGTGGCAGATCGCGCATCGCGATCATCGATCGGGATGCGTCGCGGAACCCGAGGGCGCGAGACACGGCGCCTGGGCGTCGTTTCGAACGCACGAGATTTCGAGTCTCGCGAGCGCACGCCCGGCTCTCCATCGATGAGCTCGATCGTCACTGGACCCTAGGGCCGCGGTCCGCGTGATCGCGACGACGCGTCGTTGACGCCCGGGTCGCCGACTCCGCGGTTCCGTTTTTCGAATGGTCGGCGGCCTCGCCGAGATTGCGCTCGACCGGTGCTCTCCCCTATGAGGACGAGGCGTGACTGGCGCCTCGGGCCAATCGAGACCGCAGCGCGCCCAACCTGATGACGAGGACATTCGATGCGTGCGAGCTTCCTACGAACGGCCATTCCGGTGTCGGTCCTCATATCGGCCGCGCTCACGCCGGCATGCGACAGCGGCGACACGGGCACCGCCGACACGGCCCAGGCGGCCACCGACACGGTCGTCACCATCGACACCGTCGACATTGAAGACACGATGTCGACCGAAGACAGCATGCCGCCGATGGACATGACCGTCGGAACGCCGACCGGAACCATGGTGATGTCCGACAAGGGCGCCTACCAGGTCTGGTTCGACGGGCCTTCGACCGTGAAGGTCGGCGTCGAGGTGCGCTTCGCGTTGACGATCCGCGACATGGACGACATGCCCGTGACCGGGCTCGACCTGGCGCCGCGCTTCGCGCATGCGACCATGGGGCACACCGGTCCGAAGAGCCCGACGGCGAGCGACGAAGGCGGGGGCGCGTACTCCGTGCAGAGCGTCGTCGCATCGATGTCGGGCGACTGGAACCTGGACGTCACGCTGCCCGGCGCGGACCGCGCCCGCTTCGTCGTCACCGTCACGAACTGAGCGTGCCCATGTCACGTATGCTGCTGCTCATCCCCTTGGCCTCGGCATGGCTCGCATGCGACGGCGACGCAGCGCCGGCCGAGGTCGCCGACGCCGCGACCGACACGGTGCCCGACGTCTCTGCCGCCGACACCGAGGAACAGCACGCCGAGCTCACCTGGGACCAGGTCGCGCTCGGCTGCGCGCTCATGGGCTCGGGCGCCGCGGAGCACGTCATGTGCCAGCACGGCCACAGCCTGAGCCTGCGCGGCGACCCGCTCTACGAGCGCTGGCTCTACCTCCGCGACCACGGCCTCGACGCGCCGACCGACGCCGACCTCATGACGTCGGGCCCGGTGGCCGGCAGCACCGGCAGCCTGCCGCCGCCGCTGACGCTCGTCCTGCGCGCCCGCGAGGGCGAGCGCGTGCGTCTGCGCGTGGTGTCGTACGGGCCGCAGTTCCACACCTTCCACGTGCACGGGCACCTGTGGCTCGACGACGGCACGCCCACCGACACGCACACGCTCGGGCCGGCCGAGGTCTACGACAAGGCCGAGTTCTACGCCGGCGGCGGCGCCGACGACCCGGCCGAGCGGGCCGGCGTCGGCGACTGGATGATGCACTGCCACGTCGAGATGCACATGGCGACCGGCATGTGGGGCATCTTCCGCGTCGAGCCGAAGGACGGCAGCGAGGGGCTCGGCGACGACGGCCGCTTCCCCTACGAGATCCCCGCGCCGCTGGGCGGCGACGGCCAGACCATCGACGTGTGGGTGGCGGCCGCGACCGTGCCCATCGCGGTCGGGCGCGCCTACTTCACGGCGCTCGGCGAGCTCGCCGACGTCGAGCGCGACGCGCGCCTCTATGTGCCGTTCGCGTCCGAGGCGGAGTGGCAGGCGGCGACGGCGGCCTCGGTGCGGACGGCGCTGGCCGATCGCAAGGAGGACTGGACGCCGTGGGTCCTGTCGCTGCGCCTCGGCACGACCGTGCGCGTCCACCTGAAGAACCTCATGAGCGACGCGCCGGTCTCGCTGCACCCGCACGGCGTCCGCTACACGAGCGGCGAGGACGGCACCATGCCCGACGACGTCGTCCTGCCCGGCGGCGCGCCGGTGACGATGACCTGGACCGCCGACACCGCCGGCACGTGGCCACTCCACGACCACGCCCGGACGCTCGAGAACCTGGCCCGCGGCCTGTTCGCGGCCATCGTCGTGAAGACGCCCGACGACGAGACGCGCATCGCGCGCGACTACATCGTCTTCATGCACGACTACGACATGGACTGGCTCATGGGGGCCGAGGAGCCGACCGGCGCGACCCACTGAGCCCCCCACGGCGCGCGGGCGGGCGCGCGCTCAGTGGTGATCGGGCATCGCGGTCGGGGTCGGCGCCTGGATGAGCCCGCGGGCGCGGCGGAGGATCTCCTGGGCGACCTCGGGGTCGTCCGAGCGGATGGCCACCGCGAAGCCCGCGCCGTTCGAGGTCACCGTCGCGGTGACGCCGTTCGGGACGAGCGGGCACTGCGGCATGGCCGGGTCATCGTGGCCCATGACGGCGTTGCGCGCGATGTGGCAGTCGACGACGCGCTGGAGCCACTCGGCGGTCATGCCCGGCACGGCGACGAAGTCGACGGTCGCGCCCTTCAGCACGCCGGCGCCGGGGTACTTCGTCCGCGGCGCGGCCTCCCTGAGCGAGGCCACGCTGGCGATGTCCTCGGTGTGGTCGAACGGGCTCATGTCGCGCTCGTCGTCGGCGAGCCCGGCGCACGCCTTGGCCTCGGCGTCGCGCAGGGCCTGCGAGGCGGCGCGGTGCTCGGCGGCGATCTTGCGGTGCGCGTCCGCAGCGGCCTGGTGCTCGGCGGTCGGGTTGGTGGTCGACGACCAGCAGATGTTGCCCGACGAGCTCCCGGCGCGGCTCAGGATGCCCTTGCAGACGGTGCGCTCGCGCTCAGCCGACGGGTCGTAGTGCGCGGCGTGCTCGTTGGCCAGCACCTCCTCGCGCGCGGCCTCCTGGTCGTGCTCGGCGGCGCTGTGGTCATGCGGGGCGGTGCCCTCGGCCGAGGCGCAGGCGTAGAGCCCGATCGAGAGGAGGGACGCTGAGAGGATGGATCGATCGACGATGAACATGGAATCTCCTGCGGCGGTGGCTGCGAGCTGAACGAGGCGACGCGGCTGCGGGTCGTCCACCGGCCGGGCACGAGAGCAAGCGATGTGCCGTGGTGGGCACAGCCCAGCCGGCCGCCACGAGCATCGCGGCGCGCGCGTCGGAGCGCGCGGTCGGGCACGGAGCCGGAGCGAATGCGCCCGATCGCGGTGCGAGCGCGCACGACCGCGCCGCACGCGGGACTTGCCCCGAGCCTCGGCAGAGGTAGATTGCGCGCGCCATGGCGAAGCCCGACAGAGCTCCGACGACCTCGGCCACGCGCGTGCTCGACGCCGCGAAGGTGGTCTACCAGCCGCACCTCTTCGAGTACGAGGAGAAGGGCGGCACCCGCCACAGCAGCGCCCAGCTCGGCGTCGACGAGCACATCGTCGTGAAGACCCTGGTCTTCGAGGACGAGGCGAAGGCGCCGCTGGTCGTGCTCATGCACGGCGACAAGACGGTCTCGGTGAAGGAGCTCGCGCGCCAGCTCGGCAAGAAGACCATCAGCCCGACGAGCCCCGACACCGCCGAGCGCCACACCGGCTACCAGGTCGGCGGCACCTCGCCGTTCGGCCTCAAGAAGCCGCTGCCGATCTTCGTCGAGCGCAGCATCCTCGCCCTCGAGCGCCTCTTCATCAACGGCGGCAAGCGCGGCTTCCTGGTGTCGCTCGCGCCGGCCGAGCTCGCGCGCGTGCTGTCTCCGACCGCGGTCGACGTGGCCAACGACCGCTGAGCGCGCGCGCCGCCCGACCCGGTCCGACGCGGTCCGGCCCGCGCGAGACCGAGCGCACGGTCGGCCGACGTGGCCGCTGGCGCGTTCGAGCAGCCGGACTTTGCGCACCTTTTTTTGCCGCCGCCGCGAAGCGACGCCACAACGGGCTGAGCGCGATTCAGTACCGGGGCGCACCCCTGCGCCGAAAACGCGCGCGTTGCGCCTCGCGTGACGCGGCAGTAGTGAGCCGCGAGTCGTCTCTGACAAATCCCCTGCCCAAGGAGCACCCATGCGCCCAATCGCGCATCGCATCATCCCGGTCCTCGGCCTCTGCGCCTCGCTCGTCACGCCGCTCGTCGCCCACGCCGAGGAGGCGGACGAGGAGCCCTACACCATCGTGTACGGCGCGCGCCCGATCACCCTGAACGCCGGCCAGTTCGCCGGCGCGCTGGCGCTCGACTTCATCAAGCCCGGCTCCGGGGCCGACCTCGCCATCGACGCCGACATCGCCCTCGACTACGGCGTCATCAAGAACCTGACGGTCGGCGTCGAGGCCAACTTCGGGCTCTCGCCCAAGAGCGACCTCCGCAACCCGACCCTCTACGGCCTCTATCGCTTCCTGCGCGGCGCCACCCCGGTGGAGCTCGGCGTCATCCTCGAGGCCACCTTCCCGGTGGAGGACGGCACCCACTTCGGCCTCGCCCCGGGCATCGTCGGCAGCTGGCAGATCAACCCCGCCGCCAAGCTCGAGTTCGGCGTGAAGCTCGGCCTGACCTTCTCGGACCCGCTCGGCAAGGAGCTGGCGGTCCCGTTGGCGCTGGCCATCAGCTTCACGCGCAACATCTTCTTCCAGCTCGACACCGGGCTGTTCCTGCCGGACTTCAAGAGCGACCTCCTGATCGTGCCGGTCGGCGTGCGGTTCGGCTACACGCTGCCGAAGAACGACGACAGCCCGCTGCTCGACCTGTACGTGGGCTTCTCCTTCCCCAGCTTCCTCGGCCCGAAGCTCGACCTCACGAACGGCACGTCGTCGACCGGCGTGAACACCGACTTCTGGGAGATCGCCGTCGGCGGTCGCTTCTTCTACTGAGCTGAAGACGGCAGGTCGCGACCGCGCCCTGGATCAATCGCAGCCACTGATTGACCCCGGGCGCGGCGTCCGACTAACGTGCCGCCGGTGAAGCGCACGATCGCCATCGCATCCTCTGTGTCCCTGGCGATTTGGGCCGTCGCGCCGCTGGCCGCGTGCGACACCCCCGGCGGCGGTCGCAGCTCGGTCGCAACCGACGCCGCGGCGACGACGCCGACCACGACCACGCGCGACGCGAGCACCTCGAGCGGCGACGCCAACGGCGACGGGCTGGCGGTGTGCGCGCGCTGGAAGGCCGATCGCGCCGACCTCGACGAGGGCTCGTGGACCGGCTCGACGCAGAGCTGCGACGCGGGCGCGCTGCTCGAGCCGGGGCACGGCCACGCGCTGGCGCAGGTGAACCTCTACCGCTTCCTGGCGGGCCTGCCGCCGGTCGCCGAGGACGCCACGAAGAGCGAGGCGGCCCAGGCGTGCGCGCTGCTCATGCACGCCAACAACGACATCCAGCACGTCGTGCCCACGAGCTGGCACTGCTTCGATCAGATCGGCGCCAGCGCCGCCGGCCTCTCGAACCTGGCCACGACGCCGGCGGTGTCGTCCATCGATCTGTACATCACCGACGAGGACATCCCGACGCTCGGCCATCGCCGCTGGGTGCTGTCGAACAGCCTCGGGCCCATCGGCATCGGCTCGACGTCGCGCTTCTCGTGCCTCCACGTCATCGGCGGCGACGGCCGCGCCAACGCCCGCTGGACCGCCTGGCCGCCGCCCGGCGACGTGCCCTACGAGGCGCTCGAGCACGGCCGCGGCGAGTCCACCGACGCGGCCGGCTGGAGCGTCCAGTCGGACGCCATCGACCTCCGCGGCGCCAACGTCACGGTCACGCGCGACGGCACCGAGCTCGACGTCCAGGTGCGCGAGCTCGCCAGCGGCTACGGCTCGACGTTCGGCCTCGGCATCGATCCGGTCGGCTGGCAGACCGAGCCCGGGGCGACCTACCACGTGGCAGTCCGCGGCCTCAGCGAGGACCTCGACTGGGACGTCCACGTCGTCTCGTGCCAGTGAACGATCGCGGCAGCCCTGCGCTCGACCTGATTTTACTGACGACAAATCAGCCACTTAGGCCGGCTCGGCGGATTGACCCGAGGCACGTCGGCTGGTACAGGCAGAACATCCTCGTGCTCCAAGGAGAGATCGCATGACCCTGCTCCGCGCCCTGGCTCTCACTCCGCTGCTCGCGTTCTCCGGCCTCGGCTGTGACAGCAACGGAGACGGCACGGACGGCAGCCTCACGGACTGCTCGCTGAACTTCACCGTCACCAACGTGAACGGCAAGGACTTCGGCGCCTCGTGCTCGACCGGCAGCGACTGCAAGTTCGGCGTGTGCATGAAGCCCGGCGACAAGGGCAACATCACCAACAACCAGTTCGGGTTCTGCACGCGCGGCTGCGACTGCGAGAACGACCCGGCCGCGCAGATCCCCGACGACCAGAAGGAAGGCGGGCTCGAGTGCGTGTACCCGTCGGACGGGGCCGGCACGCTCAAGACCTTCCACTTCGTCGCCGTCGAGTGCACCGACCTCGCCGAGTGCCAGTCGATCGATCCGGCCTGGACGAGCTGCGAGATCCCCGACACCGGCAGCGCGCGCAAGGTCTGCCACGCGCTGTGACACCGGGGCGGCCCGAGCGCGGGCCGCGCCTCCGCGCAAAGTCCATGGCATCCGGTTCGTTTCGCCGAAAAGCGGAACACGAACGCGCCTCCCGGCTGGCCTCGGGTGCAGTCTTCGACTAGACACTCCCGCTCGGCCGACAGGCCGGGCAACGCGAGGGCTGCTGGGATGCGGCCCTCGGGCTCGATCCGAGGTGGTCATGGCGCGCGCGCTCTCCATCTTCACCCTTGCGATGGCACTCGGCGCCTGCGGCGACGACGGCCCCGTCGGGAACGTCGACGGCGAGCTCACGGACGCCGCGGCCGACGCCGACGCCGTCGACAGCCGCGACGCCGTCGACAGCCACGACGCGGCGGTCGAGGTCGACATCCTCTATCCGGGCTACCTCTGCGAAGAGGACCACGCCTGCTCGACCGGCCTCTGCTACGGCGCGGCCACGGCGCAGGGCTTCTTCGAGCCGGCCCAGTGCCAGGCCCATTGCCTCGAGCCGTTCGACTACCTGCACTACTGCGACAGCGACGACGACTGCTGCCGCGGCCATTGCTGCCTCGACTGCGGCGCGAAGACCGGGCTCTGCACGCTGCCCTGAGCCGCGGCTGACCGAGCGCGGCGCGGTCGTCGCGCCCTTCAGCCGGCGGCGGCGATGACGTCGGCCGGGGCCTGCACGAGCTCGATGAGCACGCCCTCGCCGCCGAGCGGGAAGGCGTCGTTGCCCTTGGGGTGGACGAAGCACACGTCGTGACCGGCGGCGCCCTTGCGGATGCCGCCGGGCGTGAAGCGCAGGCCCTGCGCCTCGAGCCAGGCGACGGCGGCGGCGAGGTCGTCGACCCACAGGCCGATGTGGTTGAGCGGCGGCTCGTGGACGCGCGGCCGGCCGTCGGGGTCGATGGGCTGCATGAGGTCGACCTCGACGGCGCTCGGGCCCGACCCGAGCCGATAGATGTCCTCGTCGACGTTCTCGCGCTCGCTCCGAAAGGTGCCGCTCCGAGCCAGCCCGAAGAGGTCGCCCCAGAGCCTGGCGAGCCGCGCTTTGTCGGGGCCGCCGATGGCGATCTGCTGGAGCCCGAGCACCTTGAAAGGCCGTCCGTCCATGGCCGCGGACGGTGGCACAACTCGCGGTCGCGCGCTACAACCTCACGGTGGACCTGAGCTTCGACAAGACCGCCCTCGTCGGCATGGTGCATCTGCCGCCGCTCCCCGGCAGCCCGGGCTGGCCCCGCGCCGCGGCGGGCGGCACGAGCGCCGCCATGCGCGCCATCGTCGACCACGCGCGCAGGGACGCCGAGACGCTGCTCGAAGGCGGCTGCGACGCGCTCATCGTCGAGAACATGAGCGACCTCCCCTACCTGCGCGGGCGCGTCGGCCCCGAGACGGTCGCGGCCATAACGCTCGCCACGGCGGCGGTGGTCGCGCTGGGCGCGCCGACCGGCGTGCAGGTGCTGGCCGCGGCCAACCTCGAGGCGCTCGGCGTGGCGCTCGCTGCGGGCGCGAGCTTCATCCGCGCGGAGGCCTTCGCCTACGCGCACGTGGCCGACGAAGGCTGGCTCGACGCGACCGCCGGCGAGCTCACGCGAGCCCGCGCGGCGCTCGGCGCCGACGTCCGCATCTGGGCCGACATCAAGAAGAAGCACTCGGCGCACGCGGTGACGGCCGACCTGACGCTGGCCGACGTGGCTCACGGCACGGCCTTCTGCGGCGCCGACGCGCTCATCGTGACGGGCCCGGCGACCGGTCGCCCGGCCGACCCGGACGACGTCGCGGCGGCGCGCCACGCGGGTCTGCCGGTGGCGGTCGGCTCGGGCGTGACGCCCGACAACGCGCTGGCCTTCGCGTCGCACGCCCAGGCGCTCATCGTCGGCACGGCGCTGAAGGTGGACGGCGACTGGCGGAAGCCGGTCGAGCTCGGGCGCGTGCGGGCGGTGGCGGCGGGGCTCGGGCGGGGCCGCGCGTGAGCGCGCCGCGCACCTCGTTCATCGAGAACCTCGGACGCTGGAGCCTGCGCCGCCTCGGCGCGACGTCGGTGTGGCACGAGTCGGGCGGCACGCGCCTCCACGCCTTCCTGGTGCCGCGGCACGCGCGTGCGCCGCGCGATGCGCCGCCGCTGGTGCTGCTCCACGGCGTCGGCAGCTCGGCCTCGACCTTCGGGCGCCTCTTGCGCCGGCTGCGGCCGCACTTCGGCGACATCTATCTGCCCGAGGCGCCGGCGCACGGTCACTCGTCGGTGCCGCCGCCGCCGATGACGCCGAACACGCTCTTCGAGCTCGTGCGCGGCTGGCTCGACGAGGTGCCGCCGGCGCCGTTCGTCCTCTACGGCAACTCGCTCGGCGGCGCGGCGTCCCTGCGCTACGCCATCGAGCGGCCCGAGCGCGTGCGGGCCTTGTGCCTGCTGTCGCCGGCGGGCGCGGGCACGCCGCCCGAGGAGCTCTCAGAGCTCGTCGCGAGCTTCGACCTCGAGAGCCCGGGCGCCGCGCGCCGCTTCATGGGTCGGCTCTTCCGTCGTCCGCGCTGGTATCACCACCTCGCGGCGGGCGAGCTCCGGCGGCGCTTCGCGCAGCCGCCGCTCCAGCAGTTCTTCGCCGAGGTGGGCACGAGCGACACGCTCGACCCGGCCGCGGTCGCCCGGCTGCCGATGCCGGTCCTGCTCATGTGGGGCGGCTCGGAGCGGCTCCTGCCCGAGAGCAACCGCGCCTGGTTCCGCCAGCACCTGCCGCCGGGCGCGACGCTCTCCGAGCCCGAACACTTCGCGCACTCGGCCTACATCGAGCACCCGACCGACGTGGCGCAGGAGATCCTCGCCTTCCTGAGAGCCCGCGCGGTCCTCCCCCCGGCCGACCCGCGCGACGAGCCCGCCCCCACCTGACGGGTCTCCCCACCTGGGGTCAGGACTACTTCTTTTCTCATTTTCCCGCCGCCGGCCTCCTCCCCCCGATCGCGCCGCACGCCCGCCTCCCATGCGCGCCCGCCGCCCCCCGGCCGGCGCGCACGAGACCGAAACGGGGCCGCCGGCGTAGACCCCGGAGATGTTGCCGACCGACGAGCACACCATCCGCACCCTGTCGCGCATGGCTCACCTGGCCGAGCGCTGGATCGACGCGCTCGGCCCGCTCGACCGCCCGCTCGTCCTCGCGCGCGCCCTCACCGCCATCGAGCTCGAGCTCGCCCTCGCGCGTGAGGGCCGCCTCCTGCCTGCCCCCGAAGCCCTCACGGCCATCATCGACCGCGGCTCCTCCGACGTGCAGCGCGTCATCGGCCGCCTCGTGCCAGCCGTGAGCTCGCTCCTCTGGCGCGGCCACGGCCGCGCGCGCCGCGCCCTGCCCGGCACCCCCGACGTGCTCGAGGGCCTGCGCGCCCAGCTCCGCCGCATGAAGGCCGAGGTCCGCTCGACCGCCCGCACCGAGGTCCAGGTCCGCAGCGGCCTGTGATCGTCACGCCAGCGCTGTGGCGATTTTTCTCAGCCACGGCGCGCCTCGGCCCGAAATCATTACGAATTCTCCCGGGCATGGACTTGCACATGCGGTCCTCGCGCAGTGGCTGGGCCGATGTGGAACCATGCCCGCCGTCGGCGCGAGTCGTACCGCTCGCAGGAGGAGCCCGCCCATGAACCGGACCCGCCTGGCCCCGCTCGCCGCCGCCGCCGCTCTCGGCGCGACCGCGCTCGCCCTCCCCTCCGGCCCCGCGCGCGCCTGCGGCGGCTTCTTCTGCAGCCAGGTCCCCGTCGACCAGTCGGGCGAGCAGATCATCTTCGGCCTGCACGGCGACACCATCACCGCGCAGATCCTCATCAACTACGCCGGCGACGCCGACGACTTCGCCTGGCTCCTGCCCGTCGCCGCGACGCCCGAGATCAGCCTCGGCACCATCGCCGCCTTCCAGCAGCTCGGCTACCGCACCCAGCCGACCTTCAACGTCAACTGGACCGGCGACTGGGGTCAGTGCGGCGGCTGGTACTACTACCCGGTCGACGCCGACGCCGGCGGGGGCCCGCCGCGCAACGACGGCGGCGACCCGTCGGTCGACGTCATCTCGCAGAAGGACGTGGGGCCGTTCGAGACCGTCGTCCTCAAGTCGACCTCGACCGCGGACCTCGTCAAGTGGCTTGACGATCATCACTACGCCCAGCCGGCCGAGGCCATCCCGCTCCTCGACCACTACGTGCGCCAGGGCATGGAGTTCGTCGCGCTGCGCCTGCTGAAGGACGAGCCGACCGGCGCCATCCAGCCGGTGACGCTGACCTTCAAGGAAGCCGACCCGTGCGTGCCGCTCGTGCTCACGCAGATCGCCGCCGTGCCCGACATGCCGGTCCAGCTCTACCTCTTCGCCGACCACCGCGTGGTGCCGACGAACTGGTTCAACGTCACCGTCAACGAGCGCAAGATCGACTGGGCCCAGTACGGCCAGAACTACGGCAGCCTGGTCACGCAGGCCGTCGACGAGGCCGCGGGCCACGGCTTCGTGACCGAGTACGCCGGACCGACGCGCCCGCTCCTGGTAGACGCGCTCTATCGTGACGGCCAGTTCGATACGTCCCGCCTATCGTCGCTGCACAGCCCCGCCGACTTCGTCCAGGAGCTCCTGAGCCAGGGCTTCCCGCGCGACACGGTCATGCAGCAGCTCCTGCGCCAGTTCATCCCGATGCCGGCCCAGCTCGCCGACCAGGGCGTGACGGAGCAGATGTTCTACAACGACCTCGGGTCCTACGCCGACGCGCTGAAGGACCAGCCCTTCGATCCGGCCGCCTTCGTCGCGGCCCTCGAGGAGCGCGTCATCACGCCGCTCCGCGACACCCAGGCCATCTTCGACGCGCACCCGAAGCTCACGCGCCTCTACACGACCGTGTCGCCCGACGAGATGAACCGCGACCCCGTCTTCGCCGAGAACGCCGACCTGGCCGACGTCTCGAACGTCCACACCGCGACCGGCGAGGTCACCTGCAACGGCTCGAAGGTCGAGAAGGTGGTCCTCACGCTGCCCGACGGGTCGACCATCGACTACGTCACGACCGACACCTGGCCGTACCTCCAGATGCCGCCCGAGGTCGTCGACGAGCCGGCTGCCGGCCGCATCGAGCTCATCGGCCGCAGCGGCCAGCCGGTGCTGGTGGACCCGAAGAAGAGCAAGGGCATCGACGCCGTGCTCGACACCCAGACGCCGGAGGACGTCCTCATCGACGTGGCCAAGGATCCCTACATCCCGCCGGTGATCGTGCCGCGCACGGCCGACACCGGCGGCTGCTCGAGCGGCTCGCTGGCGGGCGGGCTCGCGCTGGCGTGGGCCTTCCTGGTGATGCTCGGCGCACGCCGGCTGCGCGGCTGAGTCGATCGGATGGCCTCGCTCCGGCCGCCCTCATCCGGCGGCCTGCGCTCGGGGGCCGTGCATGGTTCGCTGCGCGCCATGCGGCGCTCCGCTCACCGAAGTGAGCCCCATGCGGCTCCGACATTTTCGACAGTCTCGAGTCGACGACGGCTGGCGATCATCGACGGCCGTTGACCTCACACGGCCGCAGGTTTCCGCCCACCTGACGCCAGACATTGCGCCGCGCGATCCGGCGCGGCAGTCTCGCGCCCGACCGCAACGCCCCGGAGGCACCCATGCTCGTCCGCTCGCTGACCCTCGCCGCCGCCGCCCTCGCCAGCGTGGCGCTCGCGCCGCGCCCGGCCGCCGCGTGCGGTGGCTTCTTCTGCAGCCAGATCCCGGTCGACCAGTCGGGCGAGCAGATCCTCTTCGGCATGGGCAACGACGGCACCATCGAAGCCCACATCATGATCAGCTACAGCGGCGAAGCGAGCGACTTCGCGTGGCTCCTGCCGGTGGCCTCGACGCCCGAGATCGCGCTCGGCACCCAGGCCGCGTTCACCACCGTCGGCTACCTGACCCAGCCGACCTGGTACCTCGACTGGCAGAACCAGGCCAACCAGTGCAACTGGTGGTACCTCCAGCCGACCTTCGAGGACGACGAGGCCACGGGCGGCGGCGCTCCCGGCGGCGTGACCGTCGTCGCGCAGAAGGATGTGGGCCCCTTCGAGACGGTCGTGCTCGACAGCGGCTCGACCGACGCGCTCGTCAAGTGGCTTGACGATCACGACTACGCCCAGCCGCCCGCCGCGCGCCCGCTCCTCGACCACTACGTGCGCCAGGGCATGGAGTTCGTGGCCGTGCGCCTGAAGAAGGACGAGCCGACCGGCGCCATCCAGCCCATCGTGCTGAAGTTCCGCGAGGCCAACCCCTGCGTGCCGCTGGTGCTCACCCAGATCGCCGCGACCCCCGACATGCCGGTCCAGCTCTTCCTCTTCGGCGAGCACCGCGTGGTCCCGACCAACTGGCTCCACGTCGTCGTCAACGAGAAGAAGATCGACTGGATCAACAACGGCGCGAACTACAAGGACCTCGTCACGCAGGCCGTCGACGAGGCCGCCGGCCACGGCTTCGTCACCGAGTACGCCGGCAGCGCCGCGCTCACGGCAGACAGCGTCTATCGTGAGGGCCGCTTCGATCTCGCCAAGCTATCGGCCATCCACGACCCGGCCGCCTTCGTGGCCGAGCTGCTGAGCCAGGGCTTCCCGCGCGACGCCGCCATGCAGAGCCTGCTGCGCACGCACATCCCCATGCCGCAGGCGGTGAAGGACCGCGGCGTCAGCGAGCAGCAGTTCTACAACGACCTCGCGAGCTACGCGGCCGACCTCGCCGCCGCGGGCTTCGTCTTCGACGCGCAGGCCTTCGTCGACGACCTCGAGGAGCGCGTGGTGGTGCCGCTCCAGCGCGCGCAGGCGCTCTTCGACGGCCACCCCTACCTGACGCGCCTCTTCACGACGGTGTCGAGCGACGAGATGGATCGCGACCCGGTCTTCGCCGCCAACGCCGACCTCGCCGACGTCTCGAACCAGCATCGCGCGACCGCCGACGCCGTGTGCAAGGACGACGGCGACCAGATGCCCGACGAGGTACAGATCACGCTCGAGAGCGGCGAGACCTTCGTCGTGACCGGCCCGTTCCAGCAGACCTACCCGGTGACCTACCCCGACCCGGCCCCGGACGAGCCGGCCGCGGCCCGCATCGAGCTCATCGGCAAGGCCGGCCAGGGCACGGTCGTCGCCGCGACGCTCGCCGAAGCGGTCGACACGGCGCTCGACACCCAGACGCCGGAGAGCGTCCTCGCCGACCTCGCCGACGGCACGCTGTCGCCGCCCGTCATCCCGCCGGTCCAGACCAAGGCCGACTCCAGCGGCTGCCAGGGCGGCCCGGAAGACGCCGCGCCGGGCGTGCTCGCCAGCCTCGCGCTGGCCTTCGTCATCCTGCGGCGCGTCCGCCGCGGGAGCGCCCTCAGCGCGTGAGCGCCTCGGCCTTGTCGAGCTCACCCGCCTTCGCGCCCCAGGCCGCCAGCAGCGTGCGCAGCGCCATCGGCTGCAGCACGCGCACCTGCAGGTTCTCGCCGTTGATGCGGTCGCGCTTCCTGAAGTGATCGAGGCCATGCACGAAGGCCCACGCCAGGTGCGTCCGCTGGGCGCGGTCGCCTTCGGCGATGGCCCCGGCCTTGGCGGCCTCGTCGAGGAGGAACGCGACGCGGCCGAGGATCGGCTCGACGACGCGCACCGCGATGGCGCGCGCGTCCTCGTCCGACAGCACGGCGTCGGGCGCCGACAGGAACAGGTCGACCAGGCGATGCGCGTTGGGTGAGCCGTCGGCGTGATGGATGTAGGCCGCGATCGAGGTCATCAGCTGGGCCAGCGCGGCCACCGACTTCGACGTCCCCTCGGGCATGCGCGCGGCCTGCTCGACGAGACGCGCGTCCATGAAGCTGCGGAAGTCGGCGATGGCCATCTCCTGCAGGCCGACGATGAGCTCCTCCTTGCTCTCGAAGTAGCGATACAGCGCGCCGACCGAGCCGCCGATGCGGTTGGCGAGGCGCGCGATGGTCAGCCCTTCGATGCCGTCCTCGACGACGAGCGCCATCGCCTCGTCGAGGAGCTTCTGGCGCTTCTTGTCGTGACGGACCTTGCGCTTGTCGACCGGTGCCGCCGATTCGCCTGTGCTCTGCATAAACCGCCGCTCCTCGGATATTGCGCGAACGCCATTCGCTTATTTCTTGCAACTGCGCGACGACGCCTGCGAGTATGCTCGCCACTCGGGAGGCGATTCATGTACGACCTGCTCATCAGGAATGGCAAGCTCGTCGACGGCTCGGGCGCGCCGGCGCGCATGGCTGACGTCGCGGTCAAGAACGGCCTGATCGTGGCCGTGGACGCGGCCGGCAGCCTCGGCGGATCGGCCGCGCGCGTGGTCGAGGCCGACGGCCTCCTGGTGACCCCCGGCTTCGTCGACATCCACACCCACTTCGACGCCCAGGCCACCTGGGACCCGTACTTCACGCCGTCCTCGTGGCACGGCGTCACGTCGGTGGTGATGGGCAACTGCGGCGTCGGCTTCGCCCCGGCCGCGCCCGACAAGCACGACTGGCTCATCGGCCTCATGGAGGGCGTCGAGGACATCCCCGGCGCGGCCATGCACGAGGGCATCCGCTGGGAGTGGGAGTCGTTCCCGCAGTTCCTCGACGCGCTCGAGCGCGCGCCGCACGCCATCGACTTCGGCACCCAGGTCCCGCACGGCCCGCTGCGCGCCTACGTGATGGGCGAGCGCGGCGCCAAGAACGAGCTCGCCAACGCGGCCGACATCGCGCAGATGGCGTCCATGGTGCGCGACGGGCTGAAGGCCGGCGCGCTCGGCTTCTCGACCTCGCGGACGCTGCTCCACAAGGCCATCGACGGCGAGTTCGTGCCCGGCACCTTCGCCGGCCTCGACGAGATGTTCGGCATCGGCCGCGCCATGGCCGAGGTCGGCCACGGCGTCTTCCAGATCGCCGCCGAGCACACGCAGATGGCCAAGGAATTCCAGTGGATGCGCGCGCTGGCTCAGGAGACCGGCCGCACCGTGAGCTTCTCGCTGTCGCAGACCGACATGGCCCCCGAGCTCTGGAAGACCCTGGTCGAGCTGCTCGACGGCGCCGCCGCCGAGGGCCTCGACATCGTCGGCCAGGTGGCCGGCCGGGCCATCGGCGTGATGATGGGCTGGCAGGCGACGGCGCACCCGTTCGCGACCTACCCGTCGTGGCAGACCATCAAGGATCTCGCGTGGCCCGAGCGCCTGGCCGCGTTGCGCGACCCGTCGTTCCGCGCGCGCATGCTCGAGGAGACGCCGCTCGACATGGGCTTCTTCGCGAGCTTCATCACGCGCTCGTTCGACAAGATGTACGTGCGCGGCGAGCACGAGACCTTCGACTACGAGCCCACGCCCGACCGCACCGTCGCGGCCATCGCCAAGGCCAGCGGCCGCCGTCCGCAGGAGGTCGCCTACGACGCGCTCATGCAGCGCGACGGCCTGGCGATGATGTACTTCCCGCTCTTCAACTACGCCAACCGCTCGCTCGAGCACCTGCACGCGCTGCACTCGCACCCGCGCACGCGCATGGGCCTCTCGGACGCCGGCGCCCACTGCGGCGCGGTGTGCGACGGCGGCATGCCGACCTTCATGCTCACCCACTGGACGCGCGACCGCAGCCGCGGCCCGCGCCTCTCGCTCGAGCACATCGTGCGCCGCCAGACGTCGGAGACCGCGCGCACCTTCGGGCTCCACGACCGCGGGCTCGTGGCGCCAGGCTACCGCGCCGACCTCAACGTCATCGACTATGAGCGCCTGCGCTTCCTCGAGCCGCGCATGGCCTTCGATCTGCCGGCCGGCGGCCGCCGCCTGGTGCAGGACGCCGAGGGCTACGTGGCGACCTTCGTCGCCGGCACCGCCATCATCGAGCACGGCCAGGCGACCGGCGCCATGCCGGGCAAGCTCATCCGCGGGCCGCAGGCGGCCCCGGCACGCGCGGCGACGTCGGCCTGACGAGCATCGCGGACCTGGTGCCTGTCGTCGCGGATCAGCCGCGAGTCGCCTTCCGACAGCGGAGGCGTGCGAGCTCGCACACGCTATCCCGCTAAATCTGCTCAAGAAATCTCGACTAGCGACCGAGGGATCGGGAGTCAGGTTCTGCACAGGAACCGAACCCACCCAAGGAGCAGCGATGAGCTCAGGCCTGGTCACACGCACCCTCCAGTCCAGCGCGCGGGCGTTGCCGCCGCGCGCGGTCAGCCCGGCGGCGCCGCCGCGCGCCGCACACGGCAGGCCGAGCTCGCGCGTCGGCATCTCGGTGAAGCTCGCGGGCGTCATGGTCGCCTGCGTCGCGGGCATGGCCGTCATCGCGGCCATCGCCATCCACGATGTGCATGACGACATCATGGCCGAGCGCTCGGCCGCCCTGGAGAAGCTCGTCGAGACCGCATCGAGCGTGCTCGTGGCCCACGCGGCCACGGTGGAGCGCGGCGAGGCGACGCTCCAGCAGGCACAGGCGGCCGCGCTGGCCGACATCAAGCGGCTCCGCTACGACGCCAACCAGTACTTCTGGGTGAACGACATGACGCCGCGGATGCTCATGCATCCGGTGAAGCCCGAGCTCGACGGGACTGACCTCGCGAGCCAGAAGGACGCCGACGGCAAGGCGCTGTTCGTGGAGATGACCAGCGTCGTCCGAGCCCACGGCGCGGGCGTCGTCGAGTACATGTGGCCGAAGCCGGGTGAGCAGGCGCCGCAGCCGAAGCTCTCGTACGTGGCGGGCTTCAAGCCGTGGGGCTGGATCGTCGGCACCGGCATCTACATCGACGACGTCGACGACGCGGTGGCCGCGCGCAGCCAGTTTCGCCAAGATCGTCGGCATCATCCTGGCGTTGGTGCTGCTGGTCGCCCTGCCGCTCATCCGCGGCATCACGGGCGCCGTGCGGAAGCTCACCGGATCGATGCTGTCGCTGGCCGGGGCGACCGGAGCATCGCCATTCCGGCGCTCGCCCGGACCGACGAGATAGGCGCGATGGCGCGCGCCCTCCAGGTGCTCAAGGAGAACGCCGCGCACATGGCCGAGCTCGAGGAACAGAGCAAGGCCCAGGAGGCGCTGGCCGTCGCCAAGCACAAGGAGGAGACGCGGCCAGCTGGCCGACGAGCTGCAAGGCGGCCATCGGCGCCATCGCCGGCACCGTGACGTCGGCGTCGAGCGAAACGCCCATGGCCGAGTCGCTGGCCGAGTCGGCCCGCAAGGCGAACGAGCAGGCCAGCAACGCGCCCCAAGGCCTCCGACCTCGCGTCCGGCAACGTGGCCAACGCCGCGGCCGCGACCGAGGAGCTGGACGGCGTCGATCCACGAGATCACCCGCGAGGTGAGCGCGTCCTCGACCACCGCCAGCGGCGCGGTCACGCAGGCGCACGAGACCGATCCCTAACTGTACAACATGGCCCAGGCCGCGCGCAACGTCGGCGCCGTGAAGCCTCCGCCAGCTCGATCGCCAGCCAGACCAACCTGCTCGCGCTGAACGCGAGCATCGAGGCGGCGCGGGCCGGCGGCCGGGCGCGGTCGTCGCCAACGAGGTGAAGAACCTCGCCAACCAGACGGCGCGCGCCACCGAGGACATCACGGCGCAGATCGGCGAGATCCGCAACGTGTCGGAGAGCGCGGTCGTCGCCATCCGCGGCATCGGCGACACCATCGGCCGCATCAGCACCATCGCGACCTCGATCGCGTCGGCGGTCGAGGCGCAAGGCGCGGCCACCTCCGACATCGCCAACAGCGTGCAGAACGCGGCCATGGGCACGCGCACGGTGTCGGACTCCATCGACGAGGTGAGCCGCGCCGCGACGCACGTGAGCGAGATCGCCGGCCTGGTCCTCGAGTCGGCGTCGGCTCTGTCGGCGCAGTCGCAGGACCTCCACGCCAAGCTCGCGGGCTTCGTGAGCAGCATCCGCGCCGCGTGATCGGCGCGCCGGAAGCGGCCGCGAGCGCGCGAGCGCGTCATGGCCGATGGCGGGGTGCCGTGCCGCGACGGCGCCCCGCCTCTTCGGCGTCGAGCGCGAGGTCAGCGAGCGTAGATCGTGATGCTCTCCGGCTGCTCGCCGTAGCTGCAGGCCGACTGGAACATGCTCGTGGCCTGCGGGTACAGCTGTTGCCGTGGTCGGCGCCGGCCGAGCCGAAGCCGTGCGCCGGTGCACTCCGCGCCGTCGCAGGCCTGGTGAGCCAGCGGCCGAGCCGGTTGACGAGCCCGTTGCCGAGCCCAGCGCCGGTCCTTCGTGAACACGGCGCCATTGCCCACGGCCGCGCCGCGGCAGTCGGACGCCGTCGTGGTTGCCGTGCTTGCCAGTGAAGAGGCTGGCCGTGACGCTCGAGTTGAGGACGAGGAGCGGCCGGCCCGTCTTGACGACGAGCAGTTGGGACCACGGGATCACGCCTGAATACGCGGGCGCGAACACGGCCCTTCGTCGCCCTCCGAGGGCGCCGAAGGTCTTCCACCACGGGTGCGAGAACCAGCTCAGCGGGCTCTTCGAGGTGTTGAGGCGCCGCGGATGAGGAGGTTCCAGCCGCCGCCCTGCACGTCGTTCCGGCACTCGTCGCGGACCGCCGGGCCATCGATGGCGGCGATCCCAGTAGGTGCCCGTCGTGCGCTCGCCGGCGTCGCGCAGCTCGGCGCAGTCCAGCGCCGGGTGCTGCCGGGCGGAGTTTAGCTGCCAACTGGGTGCCATCGGAGACGACGACGCGGCCCCGTCCTCGACGTAGGCATCTCGCCCTCACGCAGGGTCGCGTCGGGCAAGGTCGCGCGCGTGTCGCTCGGCAGCACCAGCGACGCCGGCAAGAGCGCGCCTTCGACGGTCAGGTTGCGCCGACGAGGAAGTCGGTGGCGCCGTCGGCGGTGAGCGCGCGCGCCGCGACGTACGAGCGGGGCGGCGGCAGGATCTTCTGGAGCCCGGCGAGCGGGCGGCCGGCGATGCGCACGCCGAGGTAGAGCACGTCGTGGCCCGCCTCGAAGACCTCCGGAGGCAGCGCGGTCTGACCGGCGCCGCCGAGCTCGACCGTGAAGCGCCCGGCGAAGAGCGGCAGCTGCACGACGTCGAGCGCGCCGGTCGGCCAGCCGGCGGTCCAGTCCGCGACCTCGTGCCAGGTGCCGCGCGCGACCCAGAGCGGCGCGCAGGTGCCGGGGCCCGGGCTCGCGCAGGGGAAGAGCGCGAAGTTGAAGGCGACGCTCCCGGCGTTCACGGGCTGGCCGTCGAAGTCGACGTAGCCGCTGTAGGGGATGGTGCGCGGCGCGGCGTCGAGCGCGCCCTCGCGGACGCCGAGCGGAGCGGCGGCCGGGCTGCCTGGGTCGGGGGCCGAGCCCGGGCTCGTCGGGGCGGCGCAGGCGAGGAGGCCGAGGCTCAAGACGGTGAACGACTTCATGCGCGCTCTCAGAAGATGGCGTAGCCCAGGGTCGCGCCCGCGCTCTCGCCATCGAAGTGGATGTAGGCGGCTTGACGGCCCCAGGCGAAGTTGCCGGTGGGCGCGTCGATGCCGCCGACCAGCGACAGGCGCACCCCCGGCACGGCGAACTCGGGCGGGATCGGCCAATAGGCCTGGGTCGAGATGGCCGTCGTCTGGTTGGCTTCGGGCCCGCCGTACACGCCCATGCCCTGGCGCTGCGCGACGACGTCGACGGAGGTCAGGCCCGGCTTGCTGAAGCGCAGCCGGATGATCGAGGTGTTCGAGGTGTTCTCGGCCTCGGCGATGGCGGTACCGCCGTAGACGTGGATCCAGCGGCCGGCGCGACCGCTCAGGTCGAGGGTGATGCCGAGGAGCTCGCTGTCGTTGCCGACGCCGGTGCCGCCCTCGGCGCGGACCATGCCGGCGTCCTCGAGCGTGCCGTGGCGCTTGGCGATCCCGTCCGAGAAGGTGACGCTGCCGTTCACGGCGAGCGCGCTCGCGCTCACGCCGGAGCGCGACACGACCAGCGCGGGGGCGTCCGAAGCGCCGACCTGGAGCAGGCGCTGCGCATCCGGATCGGTGTGGTCGACGACCAGCCCGTCGTCGGCGGTCAGGCTGGCCGAGCCCTGACGCTGCGGGTCGTCGAGCTCGACGGCGCTGCGCACGCGCAGCCGGTCGGCCTCGCTGCTCGTGATGGCGCGCGCCGCCGGCGTCAGCTTCTGCAAGACGCCGAGCGTGCGACCCTCGATCTGGATGGCGAGGTAGAGGACCTCGTGGCCGTCTTCGAACACGGCGTCCGGCAGCGCGGCCTGACCCGGGCCGCCGAGCTCGACCGAGAAGCGACCGGAGAAGATCGGCAGCTGGACCGACTGGCCGGCCGGAAAGCCGTTGCTCCAGGCGCCCTTGGCGAGCCACAGCGGCGCGCACTGCGCCTGGTCGGCGCACGGGAAGAGCGCGAAGTTGAGCTTCACGCCGCCAGCGTTCACCGGCCGCCCGTCGAAGTCGACGTAGCCGCTGTAGGGGATCGTGCGCGCCGAGTCCGCGAGCGCGCCCTGGCTCACGGCGAGGTCGGCGCGCGCGGCGTCGTCGCGCGGGCCGGGGTCGGAGCAGGCCGCGAGGCCGGTCATCAGGGCGATGGTTGGGATCCCACGCATCGGGTCACTCCGTGCCGCGTTTGCCGAGGACGAACAGCTCGCGGACCTCGTCCGAGTCGAGCGCGTAGTCGTAGACCTTGGGTTCGTCGACCTGGCCCTGGCCCATCTGATGAGCCGTGGTCGACCACCACGAGTCGGCGCCGACCACGTAGCGATCGAAGCCGTTGAGCGTCGCCAGCGTTCGCGACCCCTGGTGCACGACCTCGCCGTCGACGTAGATGCGCAAGACGCGCGAGTCGAACGTGACCGCGAGGTGGTGCCACGCGTTCAGCGCCAGCGGGATGCCCGTGTCCTGGTCGCGCTGCGTGTCGACGAAGTAGGCGTTGGGGCCGACCGTCACATCGAGCGAGAAGGCCGAGCCGCTCGAGGCGCCCGTGCCGCCGAACGAGAGCACCGGCGCGTGCGAGTTGGTGCCGGCGAACGCGGGCAGGCGCACCCAGGCGGACGCGCTCTTCGGGTTGTTGCCGAGGAGCTGCGACGCGAACGCGCTCTTGCTGACGAAGAAGTCCTGGGTCGTGTTGATGCGATAGGTCAGGCCCTGGCGCCCCGGCTGGCCGGCGACCGGGCTCCCGTGCAAGACGAGGTCGTTACCGCCGACGAGGTCCATCACGCTGCCGTCGGCCGCCGTGGTCTCCATGTCCCACCACGCGATGGGTCGCTTGGCGCCGCGCTCGAAGCTCGCGAAGGTGAGGCCGCCGCGCGTCATGTCGCAGGCGACCTGGAAGGCGGCGCCGTCGTCGGGCGAGACCCAGTAGAGACCATCGCTCGAGCCCGGCACCGCCTGGAGGATGGCGCCGCACGAGCGGCCCGGGTTCGCGGGCGAGCGACCGAGGTAGCCGATGGGGCCGTGCACGAGGAGCGCGCCGCCCACGTCGAGCGAGCCGCTCACGTCGAGGGCGCCGTCGATGCTGGGCGAGCCGACCACGACGGGCGAGCCGTTGATGGCCGCGCCGTCGTCGAAGTCGATGGCGCTACGCACGCGCAGCCGGTCCGCCTCGCTGGCGCTGATGGCGTGCGTCGCCGGCGCGATCTTCTGCAGCGTGCCGAGCGCTCGCCCCTCGAGCTGCACGCCGAGGTAGAGCACCTCGTGGCCCTCGAGGAACACGGCGTCCGGCAGCGGATTCTGGCCCGCGCCGCCGAGCTCGACGGTGAAGCGACCCGCGAAGATGGGCAGCGTCACGAACTGGTTCGCCGGCCAGCCGTTCGACCACGCGCCCTTGGCGAGCCACAGCGGCGCGCACTGACCGGCGCCGACGCCGGGCGTGTCGCACGGGTATATGACAAAATTGAATTTGACACTCGCGGCGTTGACCGGCTGCCCGTCGAAGTCGACGTGGCCGCTGTAGGGGATGGTGCGCTCCGAGGCCGCCAGCGCTCCTCGCGTCACCGCGAGGTCGGCGCGCGCGGCGCCGGGTGGACCGGGGTCGGAGCAGGCGGCCAGCGCGACGAGGACGATCGTTGGGATTCCACGCATCGGATCACTCCGTGTCGCGTTGCGGAAGCAGGGCGGCGCCGCGCTTCAGAAGATGGCGTAGCCGAGCGTGCCGCCCGCCTGCTCGCCGTCGTAGACGGTGTAGGACGGCGCGCGGCCCCAGCTGAAGGCGCCCGCGTCGATGCCGCCGACGAGCTGCACCGACGCGCCGGGGATGGCATAGGCCGCGGGGATCTCGATGTAGCCCTGCGCCGAGACGAAGGCCATGAGGTTCGGGTCGCCGGTCGAGCCGTGCGCGCCGTACGTGTGGCGCTGGGCGGCGATGGTCGTCTTGTTGCCGTGGCCGTCGTCGAGGACCACGCGCAGGATGGCGACGTCGGAGGTGTTGCCGACCTCGCTCATGGCGGTCGAGCCGTAGACGTGCATCCAGCGCCCGGCCATGCCGCTCAGGTCGAGGTCGATGCGCATCATGCTCACGTTGGGGCCGTCGCCGCTGCCGCCCTCGGCGTGCAGGATGCCGGCGGCCTTGAGCGTGCCGCGCTTCTTGGCGAGGCCGTCGCCGAAGGTGATCGTGCCGCCGGTGGCCGCGGCGACGCTGGTCGCGACGACCGGGCCCTCGACGGTGAGGCGCGCGCTGTCGGGGACGGTGTGGCCGACGACCAGGCCGTTGGAGGCGATGAGCATGGCCTGGCCGCCGCCGTCGTCGTCGATGGCGACCTCGCTGCGCACGCGGAAGCGATCGGCCTCGGAGGCGACCCAGGCGCGCGGCGTCGCGGTCACCTTCTGCAGCGTGCCGAGCGCCTTGCCCTCGATCTGGATGGCCAGATAGAGCGTCTCGTGGCCGGAGTCGAAGACCGCGTCGGGGAGCGCGGTCTGTCCGGCGGCGCCGAGCTCGACGCTGAAGCGCCCGCCGAAGATGGGCAGCCCGACGGTCGCGCCGGCGGGGAAGCCGTTGGCGCCGCCGGCCGCGTTCCAGGCGCCCTTGGCGAGCCACAGCGGCTGGCACTGCGCGGCGCCGGTGCCGGGGCTCGCGCACGGGAAGAGCGCGAAGTTGAACTGCACGGCGCCGGCGTTCACGGGCTGGCCGTCGAAGTCGACGTAGCCGCTGTACGGGATGGTGCGCGGCGCGGCGTCGAGCGCGCCCGCGCGGCGGACACGACGACGCCGATGACGAGGCCGCCGGCGGCGGACACGAGCGAGCCTCCAGCTCGGGGTGCGGTGACGGAGCATGGGCCTCAGTCCTTCCGGCAGTAGAGGAGCGCGACGTTCTTCGGGCGCGTCTCGGTGCCGCCGGTCGGGTCGGTGTTGCCGGCCACGTTGTGGTGATCGCCGCAGGGGAAGCAGGCGCTGTCGACGCCGTCGACGCTGCCGTCGCTGAGCATGAACGTGTAGCCGTGGGTGTGGGCCTTGAACATGTCGGCCTGGACGTTCCGCACCGGGCGCTCGCCGTCCGGATCGCGGTTCGAGCCGCTGCGGTCGACGCCGCGGATGAAGCGGCCGTAGGCGGGCTCGAACTCGGTCCAGCCCGCCGGGCAGGCGTCGAGGTCGAAGGGGATGACGGCGCCGGTGGGGATGGTGATCTGGACGCCGGCCTCGTCGGTCAGGCGTGAGTCGACGATGAAGTCCTGACCCGGCACGTTGCGCGCGCTGACCTGGCTGGCGTTGGCCGTCAGCGAGCGCAGCGCGGGGGCGATCTTCTGGATGGTGCCGAGCGCCTTGCCGTTGATCTGCACCGCCAGGTACAGCACCTGGTGATCGGTCACGAGCGCGTCGGGCAGCGGGTTCTGCCCGGCGCCGCCGAGCTCGACGCTGAAGCGACCGCCGAAGGCGGGCACGGCGACCGTCGTGTTGGCGCCGATGGGCCAGCCGTCGCGCCAGTCGGCGGCGGCGTCGTTCCAGGTGCCGCGCGCGACCCACAGGCTCGGGCACTGGTTTGCGAGCGGGCCCGGCGTGGCGCAGCCGAAGAGCGCGAAGTTGAACCCGACGCTGCCGGCGTTGACGGGCTTGCCGTCGAAGTCGAGGTAGCCGGTGTAGGGGATGGTGGGCGCCGCGCCGTCGAGGGCCGCCACGCGGATGCTCGGGGCCGGATCCTCGGCGTTCGAGGCGCTCGGCCGGGCGATGGGATCGGCGTCGCCCTGGGGGTCGCACGCCATGAGGAACGCGCTCGCGATGAACAGCCAGGATTTCATTGGGACCTCACGTTGGATGGGGACGGTGCTGGCGAGCGGCCCTCACGGGTGCAGCGCGCGGGTGCCTTGGAAGTAGCGGGAGATCTCGCTGGCCGAGAGCTCGCGCTGATACATGCGGACGGCGTCGAGCTCGCCCTGGAACGGACTCGTCTCTCCGGCACAGCCGAACTCGTTGCCGAGCAGGATGCGATAGTCGCTGAAGTGCCCACCCGGGTTCGACGCGGCGCTCGTGGCCGCCAGCTGCCCGTCGACATAGACGCGCGCCTTGCCATCGGCCCCGCGCGTGCCCGCGACGTGGTGCCACCGGGTGATGTCGGCGAGCGGCGTGGTGGCGACGGCGGAGATGCCGAAGTCGTCGGCCGTGCGGAAGCTGAACGACAGGAGCTTCTGGTTGTCGAGGCTCACCCCCATCGCCTGCTGCGAGCACTCGTACGACGACATCAAGGGGACGCCCGGCGTGGTCGCGACGCGCGACTTGAACCAGGCCGAGAAGGTCCAGCCGACGTTGGGGCGCGGACGGATGATCTCGCGCGCCTGGGCTCCGATGAAGACGTAGCCGCCCGAGAAGGACAGCACCGGGCGACCGCCGGGCAGCACGTCGGTCACGAAGCTCGCGCCGGGCGCGAGCGTCCCGTCGAGGCGGTCGTTCGAGTCGAAGACCAGGCCTGCGCGATAGGCCGGCGCGAGGTCGCCGACCGAGACGACGTCGTCGATCGACAGGAGGCCGGCGCTGCCGCCGAGCTTGCCGGTGACGCTGGCGTTGCTGGCCGTGAGCGCGTCGACCGCGAGGCCGCCGCTGACGGTCGTGCCGGTGGTCGCGACGACCAGCGCGGGCGTGTCGGCGCCGACCTGCAGGAGCTTCTCCTGGAGCGGGTTCGAGTGGCCGATGACAAGGCCGTCATCGGCCGTGACGAGGGCCGAGCCGCCGCCGGGATCGTCGACCTCGACGGATGCGCGCACGCGCAGGCGGTCCGACTCCGACGTGGTGATGGCGCGGAACGACGGCGTCAGCTTCTGCAGCGTCGCCAGCGTCTTGCCTTCGAGCTGGATTGCCAAATACAGCACCTCGTGGCTGGCGAGGAACACCTCGTCCGGCAGCGCGGCCTGACCCGCCCCGCCGAGCTCGACCGTGAAGCGACCCGAGAAGATCGGCAGGTGCAGGCTCGGCGTCGGCGGGAAGCCGTTCGCCCACGCGCCGGTGGCCACCCAGAGCGGCGCGCACTGGCTCGTCGTCGGGCACGGGAAGAGCGCGAAGTTGAAGCCGACGCTGCCGGCGTTGACCGGCTGCCCGTCGAAATCGACATATCCCGAATATGGCAATGTGCGCGCGCCGCCGCCGTCGGCATTCGCCGCCAGCGTCGCGGTCACGGCGACGCCGACGATCACGCCCGCGGCGGCACCGAGCAGGAACTTCGGATGGGTGCTCATGACGTCGACCTCACTCGTGGATGGATGTGCGCGCGCCGCGCGATAGGAGCCGGCGCGGACCACCGGGCGGCGGCGGTTGAGGACAACCGCGGCGTCGCGCGCCGGTCGCGACGAGCGGGACGGCTCGCGTGAGACGCGGCGGGATCACTTCACCACCAGCGCGCGCAGCGTGCGCGGCCCGGGCGTCTGGTTGGTCACGGCGACGACGCCCGACGCGTCCTTGGCGACCGCGATGCGGCCCTGGCCGGGGTGGCGATAGAGCTCGGTGATCTCGTCGTCGGAGAGCGCGCGGCTCCACAGCATCAGCTCGTCGACCGAGCCGATGTAGTCGTACAGCGGCGCGTCCCAGTAGGCGCCCAGCAGCAGGTACTGGAACGTCCGGCCGGCCAGGTTGGGCGGCGCGCGGCCGGTGTGCTCGAGCGCGCCGTCGAGGTAGAGGCGGGTGACCTGCTTGTTCGACTCGAAGACGATGACGGCGTGCACCCAGCGGTTGTTGCTCAGCATCGAGTCGCCGCAGTAGACGCTCGGGATCGAGCCGCGGATGCTCATGCGCGCGCCCTCGCAGGACGGCGGATAGATCGAGATGAGCACGCTGTTGCCGGGGCCGCTCTCGTCCAGCGACAGGATGTGGATGTCACGACTGTTCTCGCGCGGCCGGAGCCACATGCTCACCGTCAGATCGCCGTTCGGGAGGGCCGCCCGAGCGAGGCGGTGGACGCCGTACCGCCGGCGCTGCTGCCCGCTGCCGGCGCCGAAGTCGATGGAGCCGCCCTGCACGCCGGCGGCGCCGAGCGTCGCGGAACGTCCGAGGCCCAGGTCGTGGCCATGGCCCGACACGTCGTGCGCGATGACGCCCGAGGTCTCGTCGAACGGGTACCAGGCGATGAGCGAGGGGTCGGCGAGGAGCCCGCCCGACGGGTCGACGAGCGACCAGCGCGCGCCGTCGCGCTCCCACACGAGCACCTCGGCGTCGGAGGCGTCGCCGTAGGTCGCGAGCTCGAGGGCCGCGCCGGGCGCGACCGTCGCCTGGCTCGTCCAGGCGCGTCGGCTGGCGATGAGCTCGGGCGTGAGGTCGCCCACCTGGTCGGCCACGCCGGCGTGCTCGGCCTCGTGGGCCAGGTCGGCGACATAGGCCGTGCTGGCGGGGCGGAGCTTCTGCAGCGTGGCGAGCGCGCGGCCCTCGATGCGCATCGCCAGGTAGAGCGCGTCGGAGCCCTCGAACACCACGGCGGGGAGCGCGTTCTGGCCGTCGGCGCCGAGCTCGACAGCGAAGCGGCCGGCGAAGACCGAGACGGCCACGCCGCTGACGCTCGGCCAGCCGGCCGCGCCCCCGGTCCACGAGCCGCGCGAGACCCACAGCGGCAGGCACTGACCCGCGGCCGTGCCCGGGGTCGGGCATGGGAAGATGGCGAAGTCGAGTGCGACGGCGCCGGCGTTCACCGGCTGCCCGTCGAAGTCGACGTAGCCCGCGTAGGCGATGGTGCGGCGGGTCGCGCTGTCGGCGTTCGCCGCCAGCGTCACGCTGATGGCGAGCCCGATGATCACGCCCGCGCCGACACCACCCCAGGTCTTGAGATTCGCCATGGCCCGTCCTCCTGCCGCGTCAGGGAGAGACGCAGACCGTGCCGGTCGTGCCGATCTCGGTCGTGAGCGTGGCGCACGCGCGCGTCGTGCCCGGCAGGACCGGCTGGGTCGAGCGCGTCTCGACGCGCAGGCTCCAGACGCCGCTCGTGCCCGAGCCGTCCGGCGAAGGGGCGGTCACCGTCATGAGCCCGGGCGGGAGGTCGCCCGGGGCCATGCCGGCGTAGGTCGCCGGGTCGTACTCGGGCGTCATGATGCCGGCCTCGCCGCAGAGCCAGTAGCCGGCGCGCGAGGTCGGGTCGTAGGGCGGCGAGGTCTGGGCGTGGACGGCGTCGGCGGTCGGGCAGCCGACCTCGCAGGCGGCGCCGCCGCTCTGGCCGCAGCCGCACTGGAGGTGGCCGAAGTTGGTCGCGTCGGCGGTCGGCGTGGCGCGGTTCAGGAACGGGTCGCGGTGGAAGCCGTCGCACAGGAACGGCCACTCGACCGCCTCGTCGATGCAGCCGAGCGCGTAGGCCGGCGTGCCCTCGGCGTCGCGGGCGTAGGTCGCGTGCCGCGTGACCACCCACTGGAAGTAGCCCTGGCTCGCGGGCGCGACCGGCACGTTGTCGAGGCGGCACTCGATGGCCGGGTCGCGCGGGTTGACGCTGCTGCCGTCGGGCGGCGCGTCGCGCAGGCTGGCGTTGGCCGAGAGGCCGCACTCGACGAGCTGGAAGCGCGCGTCGAGGTGGTCCGGCGTCTGGAGCGCGTTGGCGGCGATCTGGTCGGACGGGTCTGCGACCTGCGTCGGCTGCGGCACCGGCCGCATGCAGCGGAACTGGCTCGGGTGATTCATGCCGGCGAAGCTCACGCGGTCGGCCAGCGCGTTGACGCGCGGCCCGGCCGGCAGGCGCCCGTCGTAGGGCACCGACACGTCGTTCGGGCGCATGAGGGGGTCACTCGAATAGCAGGCGCCGCGCGTCCGATCCGGGCAGCTGAAGCGCGCGAAGTCGAGGTTGCGCGCGCCGATGGTCGGCGTGCTCGGCGAGGTGTCGGGCGGCAGGCTGGCGTCGAAGGTCGCCGGGCGGTTGCGTCGGCAGCTGCGCCAGTACGACGCGTCGCGGAGGTCGTGCGAGACGCCGTAGCCGGCGGTGGCCGAGGTCGGCTCGCTCACGGCCGAGGCCAGCTCGAGCCGCAGCGTGTCGGGCGCGCCGGCCACGCGGCGCTTCTCCTGCACGACCCAGGCGCCGTAGCCCGAGCCGGCGAGACCGACGCACGGCTTCGCCGTCCACGCCGCGCCCACCCAGCGCACCGCCTGGCACGTCGACGGGATGGTGGCGTTGCCGCCGGGAGGGACGTAGTAGCCGCGGTTCAGCTCGCCGAAGTACGACATGCGCACGAACGGCGTCATCCAGGTGAGGTTGCCGCCCGGCGGCGGCACCGGCACCGAGCGGTACCACTCGGTGGCGTCGCTCACGAAGTCCCAGTTGTAGTCGTCGTCCTGGTGGTTGCAGTACTTGGTCAGCGGGTTCAGCTCGGAGGCCACGAAGCGGCGCGTCGGCGTCTGCTGCACGAGGCCGTAGGGCTGGAGGCGGAGGTGGTTCTCGACGCTCGAGCCGGCGACGTGCGCCTGCGCGACGCGCGCGTCGTCGTCGAGCACGTCCGGCTCGTAGAGCTCGACGTAGTGGTTGAGACCGTCGCTCTCGACGCCGGAGTCGGTGCCGAGATCGTCGACCATGACCACGACGGGCTTGCCGCCCGGCTCGTCGGGCATGAGCAGGAAGCGATCGATCTTGCGCACGTCGCACGTCGCCTCGGCCTGCACCTCGGGGAAGGGCGAGCCCTTGGCGTCGTAGGCGCTCCGCCGCACCCAGCCGTCGCCGTCGGCGTCGCAGGGCAGGACCGGGTGGCCCGACAGGCTGCTCACGAACCAGGCCGGCTGGGTCTTGCACACGCAGGTGCCGTCGCCGGCGGGGCTGCTGTAATGGTCGCCGGTGGAGCCGGCCGGGTCGTCGATGCCGTCGCAGTCGGTGCACGTCACGCACTGGCCGCCGGGCTGGCGCACCTGCGTCGCGCTGCACGAGCCCTCGGTGTCGCACGTCGCGTTGCTGTGGCTGTCGGCGTTGCCCTCGACGCACACGCCGACCGGGCAGCTGATCTCGGAGCAGGTCACGACGTCGACGCAGGTGCCCGAGCTGTTCGGGAGCCAGCCGCCGAGGCACGCGCCGCAGGCCGGGATGCCGCTGGTCGAGCAGGTCTTGCCGGCCGCCGCGCAGCCGAGCGTGGTGCAGCTCGGATAGCAGGTGCCGCCGACGTCGACGTGGGTCGCGAGGCAGGCGCCGCACACCGAGTCGGCGCCGGCGTTGTCGCTGCAGGTGCGCCCGCTGGTCGCGCAGCCGAGCGCCGCGCAGGTCACGCGCAAGCGGCAGCCGCCCGAGCCGTCGGGCAGGTAGGCGGCGGCGCAGCCGCAGAAGGCGTCGCTGTTGGCGCCCGCCGCGACGCAGGTCTGGCCGGTGCCGGTGCAGGTGAGGTCGCCGCAGGTCTTGACGGCGCGGCAGGTGCCGCCCTCGTCGACGAAGCCCGCGGCGCAGCCGGCGCAGCTGCCGGTGCCGAGCGACGGGTCGGCGACGCAGGCGCGGTGCTGCGCGGCGCAGGTCTGGCCGACGCTGCCGCTGACGCCGCTGTCGCAGGTGGTGGTGGCGGCGATGCAGCTGCCGTTGGGCGCGCACACGAGGCTCGCGCCGCAGGTGCTGCCGACAGCTCTGCGCCGCCGGCGCAGGCGCAGCCGGCCGTGCCCGGGCTGCAGGTCTGGCAGATGCCGCCGCTGCAGGTGCTCGTCCTGCTGCAGCCGCCGGCCGCGGTGCACGGGCACTCGGGGGCCCCGAGCGCAGTCGGCGTCGACGCAGTAGCCGCTCAGGCAGGCGAGCCCCGAGGTCGCACGCGCCGGCCGGGTCGCCGATGGCCAGGACAGGCAGGTGACCGAGCCCGCGGCGCACGCGACGCAGGTGCCGTCGACGCACACGGCGTCGACCTCGCAGTCGCGCCGGTGCCGTCGCACGGGCAGTCGGTCCAGCCGTTCTGGCACGCGGCGCAGGTCGCGTCGTGGCACACCAGCGGGTCGTCGCAGGCGTGCTCGTCGTCGCAGGCGCAGCCCGAGGCCCCCTGGCACGCGACGGCGTCGACGTCGTCGGAGACGTCCGCGCTGTCGCCGCTGTCGGCCGCGTCGGTGGCGGTCTCCTGTGCCAAGTCGGCGACGTCGGCGGCGTCGGCGACGTCGGCCGTGTCGGCGGCGCTGTCGGCGCTGTCGGCGGTGACGTCGGCGCTCGTGTCGTCGATGACGACGGTCGTGTCGACGGCGGTATCCTGGTCGCCGACCTTCGCGTCGCCGCCACAGCTCGCCGGCGCGACGAGCGTCGCGCCGAGGAGCAGATATCGGAGAGCCAGGGGTCGGTCGAGACGGGTGACGCGACTCGGCATGGTTTTCACAGCTCCGTGAAGTCGGTGTAGTAGACGTAGACGCGCACGTCGGTGAGCGAGTTGAGGTTGATGTCCTTGTTCACGCTCTCGTCGAGCTGGTTCAGGACCAGCTCCCAGTGCGTGTTGGCGAACGGCCGGTCTCGCAGCCGGTCGTTGCGGTAGATCTCGGGATTGAAGACGCGCTGCCCGTTGAAGAACGGGTTCAGGACCGCGACGATCTCGGGGAAGGCTAGAACTGCTTGTCGTCGCTCACGCCGCGCACCGTGCCGGTGCCGCGCTGGCGGAGGTAGACGTTGACCAGTTCGCCGACGTCGCTGCCGATGAGTCCTGCCCCCGACGTAGAGGACCTTGTGGTTGCGCGTCAGCGGCGACAGCTCGTCGAGCGCGGTCGAGAACGGGATGGCGGTGTAGCCGAAGCGGTCGATGAGGTCGTTCGAGCTGAGCCGCTGGCGCAGGAGCTCGATGCGGTCCGACTGCGACAGCGGCGTGAGGTCGTCGCCGTAGCGCGGGATCTGCAGGATGTCGTCGCGCAGCGAGATGACCGCCACGCGCGTCGCCGGCACGCCGAACTGCTCCTCGAAGTCGAAGAAGGAGTTCTCGAGGTCGGTGAGGTAGTCCTCGAGGTTGTCCTCGCCGTGCGCGATCATGCGCACGATGAAGAGCTTCTCCTTCTGCGCGTAGCTCTGCGACGTGTAGTACTCGTAGACGCGCGTCACCCGGTACACCTCGCGCAGCGCGTCGTAGAACGAGCGGTCGGCGCGGATGACGGCGGCATTTTGGTAAATGCGCACGTTGGGGTCGTTCTTGGCCGCCTCGACGTTGATGAGCACCTGCTGCGCGTCCGACTGCTGGTCGTTGAGACGCGCGGCGCGGTTCCGCAGGCCGCGGAGCTGCGCCATGGTGATCTCGGTATCGTACTGCTGCTGCAGCATCTGGATGCGCAGCTCGCTCAGCTTGGTCCAGAGCCCGCGGATCTGCCCGCTCGCCTCGAGGCTCGCGAACTGGCACTCGGACTGCGAGCGCTTGAAGGCCATGTCGCGCTGGATCTGCGAGATCTGCGACTCGAGCCCGTTGACCGTGTTCTCGGAGACGGTGATCTGCGTCGTGACCGTCGCCTGCGAGTCGCTCGCGGCCGCGGCGTTGGCGAGCGCGAAGGTGCACTTGGTCGGCGACCAGGTCGTCGAGACGCCGGACGCCAAGCCCGCGGTGCTCACGGTGATGTCGGGGTAGCACGCCTGGAAGGTCGAGACCGCGAGCTGCGAGTCCGCCTGCGCGTTGGCCTGCACGCGCTGGAACGTCGAGATGTTGGTGCGCGCCGCGCGGATGCTGTCCTCGAGCGTGATGGTGCGGCCGGCCTCCTGGTACTCGAAGCTCGCCAGCGCGTTGTTGATCTGGCAGCGCGTCTCGACCTGCTGCTTCACCGCGTCGATCTCCCCCAGCGTGTCGTCGACGTTCTTGGTGAGCGCGTCGGCCGCGAGGTTCGACTGCTCGAGCTTCAAGCGCGTCTCGTAGATCTGCCCCGACTGCACGAGACCGCAGGGGTCGAGGATGACCGGCGGCAGGCTGGCCTGCGTCTTGGCCGCGTCGAGCAGGTCGACGTAGCGGCTGATGGCCGGGTGGACCTTGTCGTCGGTGCCGGTGAAGGTGCCGCAGATCTCGGCCAGCTGGTCCTCGTAGGTGTTGGCGACGCGCGTGAGCTCGGCCTGGAACTGGGCGGTGTCGGTGTCGAAGCTGCGCGTCGACTGCAGCGCCTCGTTCTCCTGGCTGGCGGCGCGCGCGACCGACGCCTTGGCGCGATCGAGCAGCACGTGGACGGCGCTGACGTCGTTGGGGCGCAGGCCCGGGAACGGGATGTAGTCGGCGGTGAAGCCGAAGAAGTTGATGTCGTTGGTGATGTCCGCGTAGGCGTCGGCCATGTCGAGCATGGCGATGCGGTAGCGCCGCTGCGTCTCGTCGATGGCCTGCTGCACCTGGGCGCGGTCGGCCGCCGGCGCGGTCGCGATGATGCGCTGCATCATGCGCGTGAGGGCGATCGACTCGAGGTAGGCGCGGGTGTAGCCGCGCTCGATCACGCGGCGCGCCAGGTCGGGCCGGTTGAAGCCCTGGTAGCGGCGCGCGATCTCGTTCCACACGCGCGACAGCTTGGTCGACGCCAGCGCGACGCGGTTCATGTACGACGTGACGGTGCCGGGCGTGACGTAGCGGCCCTCGGGCGCGCCCGCCTTCCAGAGGTACGGGCTCAGGTTGTAGAAGCGGTCGAGGACGCGCTCGTAGTACTGCGTCGCGCGATACAGCAGCACCATCTGGTAGCCGGCGCCGCCGCTCAGGTTGATGCCGTCGGGCTCGAGCAGCGAGCCCTTGAAGGTGCCGACCGAGACGCCGGCCAGATCGAAGCGCGAGGCCAGCGCGTCGGTGAAGGCGTCGTCGCCGAGCATGATGTGCAGCTCGGCGAAGTGGCGCTCGAAGCCGTCGTAGGTGAGCAGCGGATCGAGGACCTTGCACTCGTCGTTGGTGCCGCCCATCTGCACGCAGCGCTCGGGCGCCGTGACGTACGAGAAGTGGGTCGTCAGGTAGTTCTGGATGAGCGTGACGGTGGCCAGGTCGAGCCCGAAGCCGTTCTTCGGGTAGTACGTCGTGTAGAGGTCGAGCAGGCAGTCGACGCGGTCGCCGATCTCGTCGATGGCGGCCGGGTCGTAGCAGTACGGCTCGAGGTCCGAGCCCGGCTGGCACATGCTCGGCACGAAGCCCACCGGGCGGCCGAGCGCGCTGCGGAAGCGCACGCGGTAGCGGAAGGCGTCGGCGATGGCGCTGTCGATGGGGACGAACGGGACCGACGCCTCGCTCGGCGGATAGAAGAGCTTGCCGACGCGCAGGTCGTAGTCGGCGTCGGGGTCGAGGCGCACGCTGTCGCAGAGGACCGAGTTCGGCGTCGGCATGCCGGGGTCATCGGGGTCCTCGCACTGCCAGCGCGGGTCGAGGCCGAGCTCGTAGCGGTGGTTGGCCGTCCAGATGTTGAGCGTGTCCTGGCACGACGCGCGCGCCGTGACCTTGAAGGTCGCCTGCTGGCTCGCGACCGCGACCGCGCCGTTGGCGCCGCCGAGCGACGTCGGCAGGAACTCGATCGCCACGCCGCGCTGGCAGTCGAGGTTGTCGATGGTCTGCTGCGTGATGCCGCGCGTGGTGAAGTAGGTGACGCGGCTGCCGACCGGGCACGGGATGGGATAGGCCGTGCTGGAGGCCGGGCCTTGATCGAAGGTACCGGTGTCCTCGCAGTAGTAGTGGACCTGCGTGTCGCTGAGGCTCGACCCCGACCATGTGAGGTGGCTGTTCGCGGCCGGCGCCTCGGCCACGCCGGTGATGAGGGCGTTGGCGATGACCGCGGCGTCGGTCACCGGGTCGACGGGATCCATCGGGCGGCCGAGGACCTCCTCGATGAGGTCCTCCGAGCACTGCTTCGAGAGGCCGGGCGTGAAGGCCGGCGTCGAGGTGTCGACCACGGCGTTGCCGACGTAGTCGGCGGCATCCAGCGTCTTGTTGTTCCGCGCCAGGCGGATGATGGCGTAGGCGGCGATGTCGGGCGGCGCGCCCGGCACCGGCGCATCGCCGACGAAGGGCTCGAACCACTCGCGCACGAGCAGGATCATGTCGGCCTGGTCGACCAGCATGCCGTCGAGCAGCTCGATGTGGCGCACGCGCCGGCGCCCGTCGGGGATGGGGTTCGCGCCCGCCAGGTTGGCGTTCACGGCCGGCTGGTCCGCGAACGGGAACTTCTGGTCGCGGCAGTCGGTGCGGAAGTTGAGCGCGACCGTCGGGTCGAAGACGGTGTCGCGCAGGAAGCCCATCACGAACCACGGGATGGCCGTGAGGTCGTACGAGCCGGCGGGCGTGCTCGTGCAGTTCGGGTCGGCGGCCGTGCTGGCGTAGCGCGCGCCGACGGTGATGGTCGAGTCGAAGCCGGTGATGTCGGCGCGGCAGTTGCCGCCGGCGCACACCGGGCTCGCCGGGTTGGTGCCGAACTTCAGGTCGACCTTCGGCAGGCCGGCGTACTGCAGCGCGGTGTCGCTGTTGATGCGGCCGCTGTACTGCAGCGACCCGGCCGTGACCGGCTTGATGTTCATCGAGAACGGCAGCTCGACCGCGCCCGACGGGACCTGGAGCTGGTTCACGTCCTCGCTGTAGACCGAGAAGCCGAGCGCGTTGTCGTAGAGGTAGCAGGCGCCGTTGGGGCGGCCGGCGCCGGCGATGCCGTTGCCGCTGGTCCGCGAGCACACGTTCTTCACCGACGGGTGGTTCCACGTCTCGTGGACCGTCGCGTCGAGCATGGCCTTGAGCTCGTCGAGCGTGATGGCGCCGGTGCGGAAGCGCGTCCAGCCGGCGATGAACGCGTTCTGGGTGTCGGCGGCGAGCGCGGCGTTGCTCTTGTTGGCCTTCCAGGCGTTGATCTGCGAGTCGCGGAAGTTGGCGAAGTAGTAGATGTGGCCGTTCCACTGGCCGTCGGGCAGGCCGCGGAAGTGGAGCGAGATGGCCTGCGAGCCGAAGCTGTTGGCCGACACCACGAGGTCGCCGTCCCACAGCGGGCGCACCGAGTTGTAGGCCTGGTCGAGGACGACCACGCGGCTCGAGCCGGGGCCGAGGATGAAGCTCAGCGTGTGCTGGCCGGCCGGGACGGTGGTGGTCGCGAGCGCGTTGGTCTCGCCGTCGTCGGTGCTGGCCGGCGGCGTGGCCGGGACCGCGGCCAGGCCCATCGTCATCCACGAGACCGGGTTGGCGGTGTCGACGACCGAGCCGCCGAGCGCGTCGGGGTGCACTTCGCGCGTGAAGCGCACCTGCACGTCGGCGTTGCGCGGGCTGTTGTTGATGATGGTGAAGGCCGAGCGGACCTGCGTGTTGGTGAAGGTGCGGACGGTGTGCGTGACCTCGAGCGTGCCGTCGACGGTCGTGACCGGGTCGCCGGTCGGCTCGGGCCCGGGCATGCAGTAGCCGGCCTCGCCGTCGACGGTCACGCAGGCGTTGCCGGTCGGGCACGCGGCCTGGCTCGCCAGGCACGGCTGGCGGCACACCTTGGCGTGGCAGCGCAGGCCGTCGGCGCACTCGCTGTCGTAGTTGCACTCCGAGTGGCACTGGCCGCTGATGCACGCCTCGTAGCTCGGGCACTCGAGGTCGTTGGCGCAGGTGCGCGGGCCGTCGCCGACCGGGACGCAGCTCCCCTGGACGCAGCTCGTGCCGTCCAGGCAGTGCTCCATGAGGCCGTCGGACGAGCACGGGATGTAGGTGCCGTCGCCGAGCTGGACGCTCTCGGTGCAGGGGCTGAAGCAGGTGTCGAGCGTGTTCCGGAGCTCGTCGACCTGGCCCGACTCGGCGATGCAGTGGCCGGCCGCGCACACCAGGCCGTCGAGGCAGGTGCCGTTGCCGAGGCAGCTGCACGCCGCGCTGCCCGGGGCGCACGCGACGCAGGTGTTCGTCGCGAGGTTGCAGCGGTTGCCGTCGATGCAGGTGCGGTTGGCGTAGCACGGCCCCTCGGAGTGCCCGGTGACCTCGACGCAGATGGCGTTGTCGCAGGTGCCGCCGGTGTTGCAGGTGCCGGCGGCGCAGCCGCAGCCGAGGTCGCCCGGCTGGCAGCCGGCCGCGAGGCAGCGGCCCGCCTGGCACGACAGGCCGGCGCCGCACGCGCCCGCGGCGAGGCAGCCGCAGCCCTCGGCGCCGGGCACGCAGTCGGCCTGCGCGCACACGCCCTGCTGGCACACGAGCAGCGAGCCGTCGCCCGGCGGGGTGCAGGTGAAGTCGCCGAAGCAGCCGCAGCCGAGCGTGCCCTGCGCGCAGGCGTGCGACTGGCACTTGCCGTCGTTGGCGCAGGGTTTGCGCCGTTGCGAGGCGCCGCCGCGAGGCGGCCCGCAGCCGAGGCGCGCCGCGCGTACAGTCGGCGCCGCGCCGCCGTCGCCGCCGCAGGCGAGGCCCGCGTCGCACGAGAAGTCGGCGCGGCAGGAACTGCTCGATGGCGCCGATGGTGCAGGTCGGCGCCGACGCACCGCGCCGTCGCAGACGAGCGGGTGGCCGTCGACGCTGTGCAGGTGCGGTCGGTCTTGCAGCCGCAGCCGAGGTCGCCGACGGCGCAGCCGCCGCCTCGCAGCGCGGCGTGCCCGAGGCGTCCGAGCAGAAGAGGCCGGCATCGCGGGCGCGCCGCCGGCAACCGCAGCCGACCTGACCCTGGACACGTGGCGCGCGGCGGAAGCCCGCCGTCGCGAAGCCCACGAGCCGTCCAGGCGTAGCTTCGAGCAGGTCGAGTTGGCGAAGCGGCACCAGTTGACGTCGCCGACGGTACACCGGCTCGCGGCATGCGCAGGAGCAGGCGAGGCCGTCGCCGACGTTGCCCTCGAGGCAGGCGCGCCGCCCTCGGGCTGGGCTCCACCTGCGCGACGTCATCCTGGAGGATGACCTGGATCTGGCGGTCGTTGCCGCCGCAGCCGAGCGCGAGGCGGCGAGGCCGAGAGGATGGAGGAGCGAGCGGCGGTTCGGCGGGGCATGGGCACCTCGGCGGTCATTCGAGGTGAGCGTGTAGGCATCGGCGGGGGCCTGGCCGCGGCCGTCGAAGCACACGGCGCGGGTCACGATAGGCAGGCGCAGCGCGCCGATGCGGCATGGACGCTTGGCAGTGCGCGCAGGCGCGAGCAGGCCGGGGTCGCGCGAAGAACAGGCACGGTCTGGCGAGCGGATCTCGGCGTGGCCGCGCCGGCGAACGCGGCCGGCGACCGGGTCGCCGACGCCGTCCTCGCCGAGGAGGACGTCGCAGGCCTCGGCGCTGGCGCTGGCGGCCTTGACGCGCAGCTCGCCGGTGGAAACGAGATCGAGGTCGCGGCACACGAAGCCCAGCTCGCAGGCGTCCAGCGGGCCGCAGGCGCAGCCGGGCAGGCCCAGTGCGCTGGCGCGCAACCTTGCCGGCCTCGCAGCCGACGTGCTCGCCGCCGAAGTCGGCGCATTGGCCGAAGGCCCGCAGGCCACCCGAGCGTCCAGGCGGGCAGCTCGGGTCGTCCGCAGCGCCCGCTGACGCAGACGAGCGGCGCGCTGCAGCCGGCCTCGCCGCAGGGCCCGCCGACGGTCCCGAGTCAGGCGTCGCGGTCTCGCTGCAGACGTTGCCGGCGCAGGTCATCGGCACGCCGTCCTTGGCGTCGCTGCCGTTGGCGAAGCAGGCGCAGCCCTCGGATCCAGGCGCGCAGGTCCCGGCCTCGGGCACGCGGTAGCGCGGTGAACGAGCGGCGTGGTCGTCGTGTGGCAGGCGTTGCTCGCGGTGCAGCGACGCGCCAGCCGAGCGAGCCCTCGGAACAGCGGGGTCGACAGCGACGGGCCACTCGACGTCGACGCTGATCTTGCCCTCGCCGCAGCCGGATCAGCGACGACCGTGGGGACGAGGAGGCTCGCGAGGACGAGCGCGCGCATGGCGTGGCGGCCCATCACTCGACGCGCCTCGGTCGCCTCGCCAGCAGGAGACGCGGCGTTGACCAGTTCTGGAAGTTCTGCTGGCGGGCGTCCTGAACGGCCTTCAGCCGTCTTCGTTCGGCGTGATCTCGAAGCGGACGATGGTGTGGGAGTCGAGCCCGTCACCCTTGCCGACGGTGATGCGCGACCCTCGGCGTCCTTCACCATGTAGTTCTCGACCCGCATCACCGACGACGATCGGCCGCTTGTCGCCGAGCGCCATCTGGCCCTTGATGACCTCCTCGAGGGCCTGCACCAGTTGCCGGACCATGCCGAGGAGATCGGCGCGCGCCGGGTTGGCGAAGTCCTTCGTCTGCTGGCGTTGCCGCTGTCGTTGATGATGCGACCCGTGATCGTCGACGCGCTGGCTCCGGGTCGGCCGCATGCAGCACCTCCGGCCACCGCCTTCATCTCGTTCGCGACGGCCTCCGAGTTGCGCGGCACGCCCTTGTAGTACTCGGTGCGGATGTTGGCCTCGGCCTGCGGCGGGTCCTTCTTCGGCGTCTCCGGCACCGGCATCGGCTTGGTCGGCTCCTTCTGCTTCGGGAGCCGGATGGTCGTCGTGATGGTGATGGTGGTGCCGCGATCGTGGGTCTTCACGCGCCACGCGGCCGAGCATGTGGCTGTAGTTCGCCTGGATGTTGCCCGCCGAGCCCCGCGCTGTTGCCGTTGCAGTTGAAGTTGTTCATCGACGCGTTGCCGTCCGGGCCGAGACGGTCACCGAGGATATCGAGCGCGTACATGTAGCGGTTGGTCGCCTCGGGGCTCTCGGCGTTGCTGGCGCTCAAGATCCCCGAAGTGCAGGTCGGCGCTCATCCAGCGGCCGATGATCGGATCGAGGTGGCGCGCGCCGAAGTAGAAAGAGGCCCGAGCCGAGGTCCTTCTCCTTGTTGGCGAAGCCGTAGGTCTCCTGGTAGCCGCGCGTCGCGACGCAGGTCTCGCCGTAGGGATAGAACTCGTTGCGGTTCACCTCGCGCCCGGCGGCGTCGTCCATCAGCACCGTCGACCCGACGATGTCGTCGTGGAGCTTGTCGCGCTCGGTCAGGCCGATCATCGTGGTCGCGCCGCGCCGACCGGCGCTCGTCGGCGTCGCTGTGCTCGGGCACGCCGTCGATCGTCAGGTCACCGGCGTCGACGCGCGCGATCTGGCGTCGGCCGCTTGACCTTGCCGTCGGGAGGATGCCGTCGCCGTTCACGCCGGCGCCGAGCGGCGCCAGGTCGCCGAGCAGGCTCGGCGCCGCGCTCCAGGCGCTCGATCACCACGGCGTGGTAGCCGCCGATGGCCACGTAGCTCATGGCCGATGCCGTTCGGATCTCGAAGTCGTTGCCGGGTAGAGCGACACGCGCGCCTCGACCTTGGCGATGCGCTCACTGCCCTCGCTGTAGACGTTCCGTTCGGCACCTCGGCGCCGCTCGACCTTGTTGTTGAGCCGGCCCATGAAGTCCCAGGTGTAGGTGTCGGAGCCGCGGCGCGTTGCCGGCCGCGTCGTAGTCGTAGGTCGTCGCGCCCGCCGCCAGCGCCGCGTGCGGCCCGCCAGGCCCCGCCGACGTCGCCGTAGCTGATGTCGCCCACCTGCGCCAGGCTCGCCGCCACGGTCGAGTCATGCGCGTCCAGGTTGTCGATGCCGTCGTAGGCGAAGTCGACGCGCTCGGCCCAGCGTCGGCCGCAGGGCGTCGTAGGTCGCCGGCGTCGAGGTAGCGGTCGTCGGCGTAGCTGTAGAGCGTGTCGCCGCTCAGGTCGTCGCCGCGGGCCACGTGGTCGCGCGTCTCGACGACGTTGCCGACGGCGTCGCGGCTGACCTCCGAGTCCTGCAGCACGCTGCCGTCGGCGGCGAGCGTCTCGAGGCGCACGATGCGATCGAGCGCGTCCTCGCTGTAGTCGGTGACGGTGCCGTTGGCGAACTCGATCTCGTCGACGCTGCCGTGCGGCGTGTAGTGGACGGCATCGACGTAGCCCGGCACGCGCGTCAGCCGGCCGCGCGCGTCGTACTCGAACTCGAGCACCACGCCGCCCGGGTAGTGCGCGCGCACGATGCGCGACAGGCGGTCGCGCTCGAACGAGAAATCGTACGCCTGGTCGCCGAGCTCGATGCGCGAGCGGATCGGGAAGCCGCTCGCGTCGAAGCCGTTGATGTCGCGGCCGCGCCCGACGAGGCGCGAGCCGCCGTCGATCGGGTACTCGACGTAGGCGCGCTCGCCGGCGACGTTGGTGCAGATGCCCTCGCAGCCGGTGTCGCGATCGTAGTGGTGGGTGATGCGCGTCGCGTCCGGGTCGGCCGCGTCCCACTGCGCGACGACGCGGTCGGCCTCGTCGTAGGCGAACGCGATGGTCGTGCCGCGCGCGTCGGTCTGGGTCAGCAGGCGGTTGGCGTCGCTGTAGCTGTAGGTCGTGACGCCCGAGTCGGGGTCGTCGACCGCGACCACGCGCCCGGCGAGGTCGTACGTCTGGCGCTTCACGTGGCCGGCGTGGTCGGTGATGCGCGCGAGGTCGCCGAGGAGGTCGTAGGCGAAGTCCACCGACCAGGTGACCGAGCGGTCCTTGGCGCGCGTCTCGACGCGGATCACCCGCCCGAGCCCGTCGCGGTAGGTGACCTGCGGCGTGTCGCTGTGCGCGCCGGCGGGCTGCGTGTCCTCGCTGTCGAACTCCCAGGTCTGGAGCGGCAGGAACTCGTTCCGCTCGAGGAGGGTCGCGTCGGCGCGCACCGGGTCCGGCACCTTCGAGCTGGTCTCGCGCTTCAGCGCGTCGCGCGTGTAGGTCCGGTACTGCCCGCCGCCCGGGGCCACCTGGTCGCACTCGGCGCCGGTCGCGACCCACGGCCAGTACTCGCGCGCGGGCGCGCCGCGGCTGTCGAAGAGCTTGTAGTCGGTGACCTCGTAGGAGTCGGACTTGCCCTCGCGGGTGCGGCGCTGATAGAGGCGGCCGCTGCCGTCGAGGCACATGACCGTCTCGGTGTCGGGCGGTCCGCCCGCGGTCGAGCGCTTGCGCGTGATGATGCGGCTCACCGGGTCGCCGATGTCGTAGTCGAAGGTCGTCGTCGGGTTCGCCGCCGGGTCGACCGCGCCGTCGCCCGGCTCGCTCATCCACGCCAGGCGCCCGAACGTGTCGTAGCCGTAGCGGCGCACGGCGGGCGTGTTCTTGACCTTGCCGCCCTCGACCAGGGTCCACGTCGTCGCGGCCGTCACCTTGTCGAGGACCGGATCGATCTCGGTCCGCATCGCGAGCTCGTACGGATCGGCGCGGTCATTGAAGACCACGCGCTCGTCGATCGTGAAGAGCCCGAGCGGGTCGTAGGCGAACCTCCGCCGGTGGCCGTCGGCGTTCAGCTGCTCGACCACGTTGCCGTTGGCGTCGAAGCGCGCGCGCTCGGCGTCGACCCAGCGATCGCCGCTCTGGCGCTGCTCGCGCCGCGTGAGGAGCCCGCGCGCGACCTGGCCGACCGGCAGCCCGACGAAGGCGTCGCCGTCGTAGTGCATGCGCGCCTCGGCCGCGACTTCGCCGTCGGGGCGGGCGCTCTTGCGCGAGGTCGCCGCGAAGCTCAGGAGCCACGGCCCGGTCACGACGCCCTGGCTCATCGTCGGCGCGATGAACGTGGTGTCCTCGTACGACTCGTCGCCGAGGGCGCATCGCAGGCGCTCGGCCCTGGAGGTCGGCGTCGGCGCCCGCTGGCCGCGCACGGCGCGCAGCCGTGGCCGCCGATCGGCAACGCCGTGGTTGGCGGTGCGCGTGACGTTGCCGAAGCCATCGGTGGTCGTCTCGACCCGCGTCTTCACCCACTCGCTCGACGGCCGGCCCTCGCGGATCTCGCTGACGGTCGCGAGCTGGCACATGTTCCGCACCGGCGGGTCGAGGTTCGCGGGCACGTCGGCGAGCGGGCAGTCGCCGAAGGTCATCGTCGCCTTCAAGAGCGACCGACCGGCGCTCTGCGTCTCGGTGGCGATCTCCTTGCCGTGCATGTACGCGTCGGCGAGCCCGACATCGAAGGTGTGGAGCATGGTCCCGACCTCGATCGCCTGGTCGCCGCTCGTCACCACGTCGACGTTCTCGAAGCCGCGGAACTGCTTCTCGACGCCGTCGTGGAAGCCGTCGTGGTAGTGGAACGCCTGGTCCTCGCGCACGACGTGCAGCGCGTCGTAGTGCGAGAGCGTCGTCAGCACGGTGTGCGCCTGCGGCAGCCGCCGGAGCCACGCGTCGGGCCCGCCGTCGCGCGCCATCTCGAGGACGGTCGAGCCGTAGGTCATCTCGATGACCTTGCCGAGCCCGTTCCTGATGCGCGTCAGCAGGTTCTTCCGGATGGGCTCGAGCTCGAGGTAGGTGATCTTGCCGGAGGCGTCGATCCACACCACATCGGTCGAGCCGTTGCCGTTCATGTCGGCGAAGCGGACGCTGATCTCGCCCGTGCGCTCGGGGATCGAGCCGCCGTCGACGTCCGCGCTCTTGATGATGACGGCCTCGCCGAAGCGCTCGCCGCTCCGGTTCGGGCAGTAGCGGACCTCGTTGCCGAGGACGACCACGGCGTCGCCGAGCGAGTCGCCGTCCATGTCGATGAAGGTCGCCTGCGACGGCATCACCGCCGGGAAGCCGAACATCTCGACCCAGTCGCCGAAGCGCCCGTAGCCGAGGCTCGGGCGGTACGCGACGGCCGCGTCGAGGACGCGCACCACGTCGAGCAGGCCGTCGCCGTTCATGTCGCTGAGCTGCACGCCGTCGCGCGTGAAGCCGAGGCCGAGCGCGTCGTCGGTGAAGACGACGTCGCCGTAGGTGCCGTCGCCGCGGTTCGGGTGGACCCAGGTGGCCGACGGGTCGGCGTGCAGGACGTCGATGGCCTTGTCGCCGTCCCAGTCGAAGAAGCGCAGGTCGGCGTCGCGCGAGAAGTCGGGCAGCGACGCCTCGATCGGCTCGGCGCGCGCCCAGTCGCCGAGCCCGCGGTTGCGATAGACGATGCCGTTCTGGCCGTCGATGAGGTCGGTGAAGCCGTCGCCGTCGACGTCGGTCATCTGCACGTTGGGCGCGCCGAGCACGGCCGAGCCGCTGCCGGCGACGCTGCTCGCGAGCGGCGCGCGCAGGCGCTGCGTGCCGCTCGGGGTGATCTCGTTGACGAAGACGCGGTGGTGTCCGCCGGTGGTGTCGAGCACGTCGGGCAGGCCGTCGCCGTTCATGTCGATGAGGTCGGCCGTGCCGGTGCGGAAGTCGACGCCGACGGCGCCGAGCGCGTGCAGCGTCGGGCGCCGACACGCCTGGTCGTCGCAGCCTCGGACCCAGGTGTCGGAGTAGTCGAAGCGGAACACCACCGGATAGGGCCCGACGTGGCCCAGGCCGTACTGGTAGACCGCCGCCAGCTTGGTCAGCGCGCCGGCCTGCGCCTCGGTCTGGTAGACCATCTGGTAGCTGCGGCGCACGACGTCGGACGACATCACGCTGATCTCGGCCAGGCGCTCGGTCATGCGCGTCACGAAGCCGGGCTTGGCGTCGACCAGCGCGTCGGTCCGCGGCTCGTATCGGAAGCTCAGGACGTAGCGCGGGTGGTCGTTGGCGTCGAAGGCGTAGGCCACGCGCTCGATGTGGGAGAGCGCGCCGTCCTTCGTGTAGCGGTACTCGACGCGGTGCCCGAAGCGGTCGGTCATGGCCGACACGTGCCAGCGGAACGTGCCGTCGGGACCCGTCACGCGTGCGTCGACGCGCGGCGTCCCGTCGGGGCCCGCGCCGAAGAAGGCGGTCTTGCCGTCGGGGTACTCGGCCGTCCAGTAGCCGTCGCGTCCGTCGTGGGCCGCGTCGATCCAGTGGTAGCGCACGAAGGCGCCCTCGTAGCGGCTGCGGTAGACGTCGCCGCCCGGGATGTGGACGAGCTCCTCGCCGCCGCCGGCGGCCATCTTGTCGGCCGCCGTGTAGCGCGGCAGCCCCTCGGAGGTCATGCGCTCGATGCTCGGCAGGCCGAACGACCAGCCCATGCCGACGATCGACGCGCCCCCGCCCGACCCGTAGCTGAGCGACAGCGACGGCGCGAGGCCGCGCTGTCCGGCCGGGATGTCGATGGGCACGCTGTAGCTGGCGAGCCCCATATTGATGTTGGGGCTCACGTTCTCGCCCACGCCCTCGAGCGAGCCGGGCCCGGCCGGCAGGCTCAGGCGCGACGGCGACACGCCCGACTCGCCCTCGGCGCGCGCCGAATCGTCCGACGCAGCGACCAGGCCGAACGCCAGCGCGGCCGCCATCAGCGCGGAGCGCGGGCCATGCAGACGAGTGCCTGACTGCATGAGTCGGCGGAGACAGCGCATGGTCGAGTCCTCGGTGTCGGGCGTGGCTCGCGACGCAGTGCAGCGGTTGCGGGTCGAGCATCGCAGGCGCGGACACGCGAAAACATCCCCCGAATGGGGTGCGTTTTTCAGGCTTGTTCGCACGCCCGGACCGCTCACGAGAGGTCCTCTCCGAGGTCGGGCGCGGTGTCGTGGAGGAGGTTGACGAGCTCGACGCGCGACCCGATGCGGAAGCGGCGATAGATGTCCTTCAGGTGCGCGCGCACGGTGGCGTCGCCGATGCCGAGCGCGCGCGCGATCTCGGGGCTGGTCCGCGCCCGCGGCGCGGGTCCGCGACCTCGCGCTGCCGGCGCGTCATGCCGTTCACCGCCGCGAGCAGCGGCACCGCGGCAGGCCGATGGTCGCCACCACGCTGCCCCGCACTCGTCGGCGCGCGTGAGCACGACGCGCGAGCCGGCGACCAGCGCCGCCAGCGGCGGACCCGCACCGTCGCGCGCCACGCACGAGCGCCGCCAGCGCCGCCTCGCGACCATCGCGCGCGAGCCACACCCGGGCCCGACCCATCGCGGCGACGACCGCGCCGGCCGCGTCGAGCACGACCGTGAGCGCCGGCTCGAGGGCCGCGATCTCGGCGCGCTCGGCGCCGACCAGCGCCTCGCACAGCGCTGGCCGCGCCGCGTTCAGGCGCGCGATGGCGGCGTTGGCGAAGCGCGCGCGTCCGACCCGAAGGCACGCGACCAGCGCCACGAAGCGCGCGCCGTCGAAGATCATGGTCGTCGCCTGGTCGCCGATCGGCTGAGCGCCGAGGCGCTCGCACAGCCACGGCTCGGCGCGCGGCCCGGCGCGCCCGCTCCGGAAGCGTCGATTGGTGCCACGCATCGGGCGGCGCGGATCCCAGCCGCGCGTCGCGGCCGGCCCGCCTTCCCAGCGCGCGGCCAGCTCCGCGCCGAGCTGGCCGTCGGTGGCCAGCGCGCCGTGGAAGTAACAGGCGTCGTCCCACACCAGGCAGCGCAGGAGCACCGCCGCGTCCGCCCCCGCCGCGCACGCCGCCGCCTCGAGCGCGGCGCGCCGCAGCTCCACCGCATCGACCGCGTCGGGCCCGTCGTCGAGCGCCGGACCGCCGGCCGGCCAACGGTGGGTCGCGCGCCGGATGCGCGGGGACGGGGAAGGAGAGTTCATCGCTGTGACGGCCCGCACGAGGCTCGACCGTCGACCTGCAAGCGCGCCACTGCGGCGCGCCGACGTCGCCGGCGAGGCGCCTGCGAGAAGGCCCGACGGCGCGATACGCGACCAGTTGTTTGCGATTGTTCGCGATTAGGACGCGGCGGCCGGACGCACCCTCAGCCAGCGCATCGGCTCGTCGTCCCCGAAGCCGTACCCGTCGCTGGTGGTGACGAGGCGGCGCGGGTGCGCCGGGTCGCACTCGAGCATCACGCGCAGCCGGCGGACGGCGGGGTTCAGGCGGTTGTTGTGAACCAGCGGATCGTAGCGCTCGCCCGGCCAGATGACCGGCACCAGCGCCTCGCGCGAGGCCGAGCCACCGAGCTTGGCCAGCGCCTCGAGACAGGCCCACAAGACCGGATGATCGATGAGCGGCACGCTGCGCCCGTCGGGCAACCACACCGACTTGCGCAGCTCGTCGAGGCCCCAGCCGGGGCGCCAGTCGCCGTCGTCGCCGGGCCGCGCCGCGAGGGTCTGCACCTCGGCGCGGTCGCGCCGCCGGATCTCCGCGATGAGCCGTCGATCGACCTCGTCGAGCGGCGGATCGCCACCGAGCAGCGCGCGCGCCCGCCGCGCCGTCACCGGCCCGACCGCGTCGCCGAGCGCCAGGCGCTCGAGCGCCGCGGGGTCCATGGCCGTGGGCAGCGCGGCCAGCTGGAAGAACTCCGCCGTCATGGCCAGCCGCGGCGACGGGAAGCTCGTCGCCAGCTGCGCCAGCTCGGCAGCGGCGCGGCCGAGCTCGTCGCGCTGGCGCGCCGCGAGCAGCGCCTCGCACAGGACCTCGCGCGCCTCCGATTCGTAGAGCCGGTTGCCGATGCGCTCGTTGGCGAGCGCGGAGACCGAGGCCTCGCGCACGGCGGTGTCGTGGTCGCCGGCGAGCAGCGCCACCAGCGCCGGCACCGTCCGGCCGAGCGCCCACAGGTAGCTGCCGTTGAAGAGCCCGTCGAGGAAGGCGCGGTCGGCGTCGGGCAGCGGCTCGCCGAGGCGCACGCGCTGCACCATACGGTAGATGCGCAGGAGCGCGCCGCCCGCGCCGGTCAGCGCCGGCGGAGCATCGCGGGCGGGCACGACGCGCACCGCGTTGAAGCGGTCGAAGCAGCTCTTCAGCACGAAGCCCCACTGCACGAAGTACTCGTTGGCGCCGTGCTCGAACTCGCGGTTGACCTGATCGATCTGCGCGCCGATGCCGGCGAGGTCACCCTCGACGAGGCGCAGCCAGAGGCGCTGCGACACCAGCACCGGGCGCTGCACCGCCGAGCGCCCCGTGAACGGCAGCACGCGGTTCAGGATCTCGTGCGCCTCGGTGAAGTGCCCGAGGTGCGACGCGACGCTGGTGCGCAGGACCAGGAGGTAGCGCGCGCTGTAGAACGCCATCGACACGTCGCCGCACTCGTTGGCGATGCGCGTGAGCACGTCATCGGCGTCGAGCATGCGGCCGACGCTCAGCTGGGCCGCGAGGATGTCGAGGTAGGCGATGAGGCGCGAGCTCGGCGGCAGCTCGGCGCAGCGCGGCAGGGTCTTGGCGGCCTGCGCCAGCGCCGGCTCGAACACGCCCATGAGCGCATAGCACTTGGCCCCCAGCGCAAGGCGCTGCACCTCGCTCTGGGCGCTGGAGATCTCGCGCAGCATGGCCAGGAGCTCGCTGCCGTTGGCCAGGCTCGCCAGCGTCTGCGCGTGCAGGAACAGCATCTCGGCGTCCAGCGACGCCGGCACGTCGTTGGCGACGCGCGCCGCCGTGAACGCGCGCTTCGCGCTCTCGGCCGACTCCTGCATGCGGCCCATGGCGAAGAGCGCGCTGGCCCACAGCGTGCGCTCCTGCGGCGATGGCTCGGGCGGCTCGCGCAAGAGCGCCAGCACCTCCGGCGTGCCCAGTTCGACGCCGCTCCGCAGGCGCCAGCGCAGGAGCCCGCGCTCGGTCACGGGCGCCAGCATGCGCCACAGCTCGGGGGCGTAGCCGGACTCGATGAGCCGCTCGCCGCGCGCCCCGAGCACCTCGCAGGCGCGCGCGTAGTCGCGGCGGGCCAGCGCCAGGCGCACCGCCTCGAGCCACGCGGCCGGCTCCTCCAGGTCCCGCCAGCGCGCACCATTTGATCGGCGTGGGCCTCGACCCGATCGGCCCGCGCCACGTCGCGGAATAGCGCCCGCGCCATGTCGTGGAGGCGCCAGCCGCTGCCGCGGCTCTCGACGATGCCGCGCCGCTCGAGCACCGCCCAGACCTCGGCCGGCATCGGCGGCAGCGCCTGCGCGATGACGGGTCGCGGCAGCGGCACCTCGAGCGGCACCAGCGCGTGCATGAGCTCGATCGAGTCGGCCGACAGGCCATGCAGGATGTCGACGCCCACCTGGTCGTGCTCGCTGTCGAGCGCCATGCGCATGCGCCACGGCGAGCCGGCGGCGCGCCGCACGAGCTGCGCGATCTCGGCCGCGTCGAGGTCGCCGTCGATGCGCTGCGCGAGCTCCGCCAGCGCCGCGTCGGGCAGTCCGCCGAGCGCCACGCGCTGTCCCTCGAGCTCGGGCAGCGGCCAGTCGGTGCGACTCGTCGCGATCCAGTGGCTCTTCCGCGCGTAGCGCATGACCGCGCGCACCAGCGCCTCGGTGGCCTTCGGCTCGCCGTGGTGGAGGTCGTCGATGACCAGCCAGTACTCGCCCTTCTCGGCCAGATCGATGGCGGTCTCGACCAGCGCCGCCTCGTCGGCCAGGAGCGCCGTCCAATCGACCGCGTGGATCTCCTCGGCGGCGCACAGCGCGCGCGTGACCTCGACCGCGAGCTGGGGCGACGCGTCGGCCGCGCGCAGGCTCACGAACAGCATGCGGTCGACGCGATCGGCGTGGTGCTGGTGGAGGTGCCGCAGCACGAGCGAGGTCTTGCCGAGCCCGCCGAGCCCCCACACCAGCGCGAACGGAGCGCGCGTGAGCTTGGCGGCGAGGCGCTCCGACTCGGTGGCGCGACCGACGAAGATCGGCGTGGCGTTCGGCAGGCGCCAGCGCATGGGCAGACGTCGTCCCGGCGTGGGCTCGGTGGGCGGCGAGATCACGATGACTCTCCTCGTGCGGCGCCCTTCCGCTCTTGCGCACGAAGGGGGCGATGGGGCGCCCAGCCGAGCGAGTATCCAGACGCGTGCGAGGCGCGTCAACCGCCGGATCGCGAAGGATTCAATCGCGAGCAAGCCGACACAATTCGACGCCGGGCCCTGCGTCGACGACCGTGCGACTCGACCACTGTCACCCCCCGGCCCGTGCGGAATCGCCAGGGGGAGTCGGCAGGCTCGACCTCCCTGGCACGTCACGGCCGGAGCCACCGCACCATGATTCGCAGCATCCTGACGGCGTCGAGCCTCGCCTGGTGCCTCCTCGCGTGCAGCGGCGACGACGCCGAACCGGCCGAACCGCGCATCGAGCTGCGCGTGGCGCCGCTCTCGCTGTCGGGCATCGGCTTCGCCTGCTTCGACGTGCGCGTCGACAACGGCGCGGGCCCGGTGTGGTCGCGCGGCGATCCCGCCCTCACGCGCTTCGGCGCCGACCAGACCGGCGGCGCGAACACCGGCGCGCCCGACCTCGACGCGCTCTGCTCCGACGCCTTCGGCAACGGCGCGCGCGGCGACGTCGCCTACGTCGGGCCGTGCGACGCGACCTCGGACAGCGACGGCGATCGGGCCGGCGTACAGAACCGCGTCACGCTCTGGGTCGACGCGCTGGCGAGCGCCGACGGCAGCGGCGACATCGGCGGCTGGAGCGATCCGTGCCCCGACGGATGCGCGCTGACCGTCGACTGCGTGGCCGACCGCGACACCCCGGTGACCTTCGATCTGACCATCGCGCGGCGCGCCGAGCAGGGCTTCTTCGACGTGGCCGTCGACTTCGACGACATCTTCTGCTCGGCCAAGGTCGACACCTGCTACGCCGCGCCCGACGGCGCGCGCATCGAGCTCCTGTTCGGAGCCGACTGGGTCCGCGACTGGACCGCCGTCGCCGGCCTGGCCTGCACCGCCGGCCCGGGCGGCGCCGGCAGCGAGCTCCTCTACGGGCCGGTCGCGGTCACCTGCGGCGGCGTGCGCTTCCCGCTCGACCTCACCGCCGAGCCGGGCAACCAGCGCGTCACCGTCGGCGCGCGCACGCTGCACTACGGCGTCTATCGCGGCAGCGAGGGCCTCGACTGCGACGTCCGGCCGTGTGACCAGCTCTTCTGGAACTTCGCCGTGAGCCTCGACGACCTCCAGGGCTTCGGCCTCGGCGAGTGCCGCCTCGCGTTCGAGGCCACCGCGACCCGCCCTGGCGCCTTCGCGGCCGGGCTGCCGAGCGGCAGCGGCGTGGCCTGGCCCTACGTCACGGCCGACGTCGCGCTCACCGATGGCGCGGGCAGCCCGAGCTGCCAGCGCCACGCCCTCGGCGCCGGCGACCCCGCGCTCCGGACGACCTACGCCGGCGCGCTCGCGGGCCTGGCCACACCGCGCGCCATGTGCCTGCGCTTCGCCGGCGACGCCGCGGTGCCGACCGGCGCCTGCGCCGCCGATGGCGACCCCGATCCGGCGGGCACCCTGAACCCCTGCCCCACCGTCGGCGAGAGCGTGGCCACCAACGGGGCGGCGGCGGCCATCGTCGACCCGGGCTTCACCAACATCCGCCTCTTCCCGCTCGACAAGCTCCAGTGCATCACGACCATCGCCGGCAACCTCTACGTGGCCGCGCCGTTCACGGGCACGAGCCTCGGCATGGCCAGCCTCCGCACCGTCGGCGGCAACGTCTACGTCATCAGCAACGCGACGCTCGCGTCGCTGAGCCTGCCTCAGCTCGCGACCGTCGCCGGCTCGCTCACGGTCGCCGGCAACGCCGCGCTCGGCACGCTGAGCCTGCCGTCGCTCGCGAGCCTCGGGTCGTTCCTCATCAACGGCAACGGCGCGCTCACCAGCGTGTCGCTGCCGCTGCTCGCGGCGAAGCCCGACCTGCGCGGCGAGATGGCGGGCAACGAGATCCTGGAGACGCTGAGCCTGCCCCAACTCACCAGCGTCGGGCAGCTCAGCCTGTGGCGGAACCACAAGCTCTCGACCTGCGCCTTGCGCCAGCTCATGAGCCAGCTCGGCGGCCCCAATCGCTCGTTCCGCATCTTCGACAACCTGCGCGACTGTCCCGACTACGACGGCGCCCTGCTCTGCCCGGAAGGCCCCGAGACGGTCGCGAGCGTGCTCATCGACGCGAGCCACCCCGCACCCGACAACCTCGCCTGCATCCACACCGTGACCGGCAGCGTGACGATCGACGGCGCGGCCGAGTCGGACCTGGCGTTCCCGATGCTCGTCAGCGCGGGCTCGCTCAGCGTGACCCACGACGCCGCGCTCACCTCGCTGTCGATGCCCGAGCTCGCGAGCGCCGGCCCGATCACCATCGCCGACAACGCCGTGCTCTCGTACTGGGACGCCCCGCGCCTCGACAGCGTCGCGAGCCTGCACGCCCTCGACAACCCGCGGCTATCGACCTGCGCGCTGCGCACCGTCCTCGAGCGCGTGCGACCGCAGAGCCCCGACGCCGAGATCATCCTCACCGGCGACCTCGCCGACTGCCCGGCCTACGACAGCACCGCCCCCTGCCCCAACGGCCCGGAGACGGTCTTCAACCTCATCATCGACCCGTCGTCGCCGCCGCCGGCGAACCTCGCCTGCATCGCCGCGGTGACGAGCTCGTTCCAGATCTACGCGTCGGACATCGAGGCCATCGAGATGCCGCTCCTCACCCACGTCGGCATCCTCTCCGTCGACGGCAACGCGTCCCTGCGGCAGCTCAGCTTCCCCACCCTGACCAGCCTGGCGTGGCTCCAGGTCTCGAGGAACGCCGCCCTCACGTCGATCGACCTCGGCGCCGTCACCGGCGGGCCCGAGCTCCAGGTCGGCATCGAGGCCAACCCGCTGCTCGCGTCCGTGGACCTCGCCGCGCTCGACGTCGTCGACAGCCTGAGCATCGTCGACAACCCGGCGCTCTCGACCTGCGGCATCTATCCGCTGGCCGCACAGGTCCACCCCGTCCACGGCGTCGTCGTCCGCGATAACGCCCCGGACTGCAGCTACCCGTGCGCCGGCGGCAGCTTCTTCGACGGCAGCACCTGCGCCGCCTGCGACGCCATCCCCGGCTGCCCCCCGGACGCGGTCCGCTGCACCAGCCACGACGACGAGACCTGCCCCTGAGCCATCGCACCGAGGTCACCGCCGGCTCGCCCGACGCTGACCCAAGGAGACCCCCATGCGCATTCCCACGCTCCTCTGCGGACTCTGCGTCCTCGCCCCGGCCTGCTCCTCCTCCGAAGGTCCGAGCGCCGATGGCTCGACGCTGACCATCACCGTCGCGCCGCTCAACCTCACCGCCGTGCGCGACGTGGTCTGGGACCTCGAGGTCGTGAACGGCGCGACCCCGCCCGCGGTGGTGTGGCACGCGCGCATCACCTCGTCGCGCTTCGGCGACGGCGTCGGCAGCGCGAGCTACGTCGGCTCCTGCGACGCCAGCCCCGACGCGCGCGACAACCGCGTTCGGCTCTGGGTCGTCGGCGTCTACGCCGCGCCCGTCGCCGCCCCCGGCGCGTTCGGCAGCGCGCCGCCCGCGGGCTCGCTCGCGTTCCAGAACCCGACCCCGTACGACCCCACCGCCACCACCTGGGCCGCGCCGCTGGCGCAGCCCGCCCTCTGCAGCGAGAACGCCGACACGCCGGTACGCTTCGACGTCGCGCTGCTGCGGCCGGCGCAGCAGGGCTTCTTCGACATCGCCGTCGACTTCAACGACGTCTTCTGCTCGGCCAAGCTCGACTGCTGCATCGAGGACGCCAACGGTGCCTGCGCCTCCGATCTGAAGCTGCTCTTCGACGGCGCCGGCCAACGCCAGACGACCTTCGTGCTCGCCTTCGCCTGCACCGGCGGCGTCGGCAGCGACGTCGACACGACGCTCTACTTCGACGACCTCGAGCTCGACTGCACCGACCCCGCGGCCGGCTTCTCGGCCGACCTCGTCCTCAACCCGGCGCGCGACGCCGGCAACCAGTGCGACCCGGGGTCGATGAGCGGATGCGACATCGTCACCGAGCTGCACCGCGTCGACGCCGACACCTACCTCTACCAGGTCGCCGTCTATCGCGGCCTCGAGGCGCTCACGAGCGGCGAGGCCCCGGCCAACAAGGTCTACTGGAACGTCGCGCTGGGCGTGAAGAAGCCGGCGATCGGAGCCTGCCACCTGCGCGCGCGCGGCACCGCCGACGACGCGGCGAGCACCGTCCTCACCGACAACGGCAAGATCAAAGCCGGCACCGTCTACCCGGTCATCGAATGGGACGCAGACCTCGGCACCTGCCGCGCCGAGCCGCTCGGGAGCGCGAGCGTCTCGGTCGGCTAAACCGGGCTCGGCGACGCCGACGACACCCCCTTCGACTACGGCTACGGCCCGCACGCGCTGCCGGGTCCGTTCTGCTCGCCCAAGTGCGTGCACGGCACGTGCGTCTGGGGCGTGTGCGACTGCGACGAGGGCTTCGGCGGCCCGGGCTGCGCCATCCCCGACTGCGGCCCGCTCGGCCAGTGCCCGACCGGATTCAGCTGTCAGGACGGGCGCTTCTGCGTCAGCGTCGGCGGCGACGAGGTGTCGGTGCCGGCGTCGGACTTCTGGATGGGCTGCAACGCCGCGGTCGACGGCAACTGCTTCGAGTTCGAGTCGCCGCAGCACGAGGTGTCGCTGTCGCCCTACGCCATCGATCGCACCAAGGTGACCGCGGCCGCCTACAAGGCGTGCGTCGGCGCCGGCGCCTGCTCGCTGCCGGCCTCGACCATCAGCACCCAGGCCACCTACGACTGGCCGAGCAAGCAGAGCCACCCCGTCAACTACGTGAGCTTCTACCAGGCGAGCCAGTACTGCAGCTGGCGCGGCAAGCGCGTGTGCACCGAGGCCGAGTGGGAGAAGGCCTCGCGCGGCGGCTGCGAGACCGTGAGCGGCGACTGCCGCACCTCGATGCGCAAGTACCCCTGGGGCAACAACGACCCGTCGGGCTGCGACCAGATGAGCTGGCAGGGCTGCCAGAACGGCCAGCCCACCTGGGACGTGAACGCGTTTCCAGGTGGCGCGTCGCCGTACGGCGCGCTCGAGATGACGGGCAACGTCATGGAGTGGACCAGCGACTGGTTCGCGCCCTACCCGGCGTCGCACCAGACGAACCCGCAGGGTCCGGCGCAGGGCGGACCCGGCGTCGCCAACGGCGTCACGCTGCGCAGCAGCGTCTGGAACGAGTCGATCAGCTACGCGCGCTGCTCGCGCCGCACCAACCAGCCGCCGGCGGTGCAGGACAGCACCATCGGCTTCCGCTGCTGTCGGTCGCTGCCCGAGTGAGCGCGCCGCGGTGGTCTCGAGGGTCCGCCTCGAGCCCGCCGCGCCTGTGTGCAGATCGCCGCGGATGCGCACCCGGAGCCGACCCGCGGGCGGTACCGAGCTGTCACTCGGTCTACGCGCCGAGGTGCGCAAAGCGGTGCGCAGCGGGCCGAGCAGAGCCGCGTAAGTTGCAGCAAATGCGATCCAAATATCGGGGATCAGATCTTGCTGCACAGGCGCGCCGTATGGATACCACCCAGCAAAAGCAGCTTCTCGACGAGCGCTTCGACATCGCGGTCAGCCGTCCGACGGCGCGCTGGATGGCGAAGTACTTCTATCGCGCGGGCTTCACGGCGGACCAGGTGTCGCTGGTCGCGATGGGCTGCGGCATCCTCGCCGGCGTGCTCTTCACGAACGGGGGCTACTGGCCCATGCTCGGTGGTCTGCTGCTCATCGGCATGGTGGTCATCGACTGCGCCGACGGCGAGGTCGCGCGCATGTCGCCGCCCTCCGACAAGCCCTGGCGCGGGCGCATGTTCGACGGCTTCGCCGACCTCGGCACCGTGCTCTCGGTCCACATCGCCATGGTCATCGTGCTCGCCAACGCGCGCATCGACATCGGCGGCCACGTCCTCTCGACGGTCGAGTGCTTCCTGCTCGTCGTCGCCGGCTTCGCCTCGTTCTCCTGGAAGTCCTCGGTCGTCGACGACATCAAGCAGCGCCTGAAGGCCGGCTCGATCGACAAGGACCTTTCCAAATACGCCGACCAGGAGAAGACGGCCTTCGAGAAGCTGCTCTACTGGACGCTCGTCAACTACGTCCGCACCGCCGAGCGCATGACCGGCAACGGCCGCCCGGGCGGCTACGACGTCTTCCGCCAGGTCGCGGTCGTCGGCCCGTCGCATCACCTCGTGGCCATGGCCGTCGCCGGCATGCTCACGCCGATCGCGCCGACGATCTTCCTCACCTACCTGATGCTGACCATCGGGCCGGGCAACCTCTACCTCTGGGCCGTGCTCTCGCGCGCCCGCCGCGCCCACGCCTGACGCGCTGGCTCACGGCGCCGGCAGGGCGCACACGTAGGGTTGTTCGCGGCTGCAGTCGAGGTCGTTCCACAGGCCGCCCGACCACGGCACCAGGTGGGCGCAGTCCTCGTTGCCTCCGTAGTCGTTGGGCTCGCCGCCGTTCCATGCGCTGTAGCCGAACGCGCTGCCGTCGACCCACGCGAACGTGCCCTCGCTGGTGAGGTCGCTGAGGCCGATCCACCAGTTGTTCCACTGCAGCGCCAGCGCCGCGCGGCGCAGCGCGTCCTGGGTCGCGGCGTCCGGCACCGTCACCAGATCGCCGCCGCGCGCCTGGCAGGCGGCGCGCGCGTCGGCCCACGTCCGCGGCGCGTAGCACAGCGCCCAGACGGCACCGCCGCCGTGGATGGGGTCGGCCACGTCGAGGCACGGCGGGCACTCGGCCGCGTCGTCGAGGATGCCGTCGCAGTCGTCGTCGCGCAGGTTGCACTGCTCGGGCGCGCCCGGGTGGACGTCGGCGTGGTCGTCGTCGCAGTCGTCGAGGCAGGCCGAGGCCCCATCGCCGTCGTGGTCGACGTCGGCCGGATCGGTGCACGACTCGTTCGCGGCGACCCAGCCGCTGCGCTCGGCGAGCACCACGAGGAGCGCATCCTGAGCGGCCGCGATGTCGCTCAGCGCGGCCTCGCGGCGCGGGTCGTCGGCGAGCTGGGCGTCGACCAGGAAGCGCAGCGCCGAGACCTCCGAGAGGAAGCTGACCTCGTCGAGCTTCGCGACGGTGGCATCGAGTGCCTTGCCCCACATCGGCCGGCAGCCGGGGTCTTCGAAGCAGTGGCGCAGGAGCCGACCGCCCGACCACCACGGATCAGCCTGGTCATCGGCGTCGAGTCCATGGCCGAGGTGGCTCGGCAGGAACGTCACGCGACCGCTCGCGGCCACGTGCAGCGCGTAGTCGCGCGTGCCGCGCGGATAGCCGTCGCGGTGGCCGAGCCACACCTCGGCGGCCATCGCCGGGAGGAAGGCCGCGAGGTCGACACGATCGGAAAGCGCCTTGTCGAGGCCTATCGGGGCACCGTCGAGCCCGGCGATGCGGAAGGCCTCGAGCGCGTCGGCCAGCGCGGCCAGCGCCGGTCGCAGGGCCTGGTCGCCGCTCGTCAGGGCGAGCTCGGCCACCTGCCAGGGCCAGAGGTCGACCGGGTGATCGGCCGTGAAGAGCGCGCCGGTCGCGGCCGCGTCGGCGCCGACCGCGGCCGTCAGGAAGTGCGGGCTGTCGAGCGACTCGACGGCGGCATAGATGCCGAAGTCGTCGCCGTCGACCTCGAGGCGGGCCAGCGTCGCGCGCGGCGCGGCCAGCCCCAGGCGCCGGAAGGCGAGGTGGCCGACCAGCGTCCGGAGCTGGCTCGGCTCGTCGAGCTGCGCGTCGAGGTCGAGGCCGGCGAGCCCGAAGGGGCGCTCGTCGAAGCGAATCGTGAAAGACGCTTTACCATCGAAGCCGCGCCGGGTCGCCTCGTCGCCCGCAAAGCGCGCGTGGCACGGCACGGGTCGAGCCCCGTCGAAGGCGCAGGTGGCGGACACGAGCTGCGTCGGGTCGCCCGTCAGCAGCGTGCGGGCCAGCGGCTCGAAGGCGAGGCCGATGTGGAGCACGCCGCGGTCGAAGGGATCCTCGTGCGCGGGCGGAAGCGGGACGTCGGGCGCGACGTCGACGCTGTCGACCGTCGCGGTGTCGACGAAGGTGTCGGCGGCCGGTGTGGCGATGGCGGTGTCGTCGCTCGCGGGCGCGCTGTCGCCCGGGCTGGCCGTGTCGGCGGAGACATCGGCGACGTCGACGATGTCGGAGACCGGGGCGTCGTCGCCGCCGCACGCGGTGGCGAGGACCGCGAGCAGCGCGACGGCCGAACGCGTCATCACTTCTTCTTGGCCGGGGCCTTCTTGCCGCCCGCGCTCAGCTGCTTGGCCTGGCCGACCCAGTCCTCGCGCTCGATGCGGCCGGGGATCGACTCGAGCGCCTTGCCGACGCGCGCGCAGACGTCGGCGTCCCAGGCCGCGATCTGGGCGAAGGTGAAGATGCCGAGATGGTTCAGTCGCTTGACCATCGCCGGGCCGATGCCGGTGATGGCGCCGGCGAGGTCGTCCTTCTCCTCGGGCTTGGCCATGGGGACCTTGGCGCCGAAGAGCTCCCAATAGGCCTCGGGCACGCCCGCGGGCGGTGGCGTCTTGGCCGGCGCGGCCGGGGCCTCGGACGCCCCGGCGGCCGGCGGCGCGGGGGTCGGCGCGGGCGCGGCGACCGGGGCCGGCGCGGGCTCGGCCTTCTGGGCCGACGCGGCGGCGGCCGCCGCGCGCTCGGCGTTGGCCAGCGCCTCCTCGAGCGCGGCCGTGCGCTGGATCGCTTCGTCGGCCTTGGCCTTGGCGGCCTCGATGCGCGCCTCGGCGTCGGCCGTCCGCTGGGTCGCCTCGGAGACGCGACGGTCGGCCTCCTGGGTGCGCTTGTCGGACTCGATGGCGCGACGGGTCGCGTCGTTGGCGCGGCGCTCTGCCTCGGTGGCGCGGCGTTCTGCCCTCACTCGCCCGCTTCTCGACGCTGGCGAAGCTTCTCGGCCAGCTCGGCGCGCTCGGCGTCGCTCGCGCCCGCCGCGGGAGCCGGCGCGGGCTCGGCCGGCGTCATGGTCTGGGGGGCGCCGCTCGCGGCCGCGCGCGCCGCGTCGAGCTCGGCCTGGAGTCGAGCCACGTCGGCGGCGTGGCGCTCGGCGTCGGCCTTCGCCTGGGCCAGCGCGAGCTCGGCGCCCTTGTAGGCGTCGACCTCGAGCTTGCTCTTCTCCTCGGCCGCGACGCGCGCCTTCTCGGCCAGCTGCGCCTGCTGGCGCGCTGCCTGCGCCTCGTCCTCCAGCCCCTGGAGCCGCCCGCGCAGGGTGGCCAGCTCGGCGGCCGCGGCCGAGTCGCCGCCGACGGAGATGGGCGCGGTCACGGGCGCCGGCGCGGGCATGGGCGCCTGGGCCGACGCCTCGGTGGCGTCCTCCTGCGCCAGCCGCAGCTCGCGCTCGAGGCCGATGATCTTCAGCTCGAGCTCGACGGTCTTACGCGCCAGCTTGCCCCATACCCACCAGCCGACCCAGATGCCGAGGGCGAAGGCCAGCGACAGCATCAGCAAGTGCTCGAAGGAGAACGCCTGGAAGAAGGTAGCGAACGAGCCGACCATGGACGCCTCCTCGGGGGAGCGAAGGTGGTCGGAGCGTATGCGGCCGCGGCCAGGTCGTCAAAGGAACCTTGGAGCCACGGTCTCAGCGTGAGAGCGCGTTCTCATCCTGAGAGTGCTGAGCGGTAGCGCCATGGGCGCGGTCAAGAAGCGTCCGCACCAGCCACGTGAACCACGCTCAGATCAGACCAGGGTGGTCGATGATGGGTTCAGACTGGAGGAGCGCGGGGAGGTGAAAGAGACGCGCCCCGTTCCGGGAGCCGGTTCGGGGCGCAAGGCCGAGAGGATCGGATGGTAGGAAAGTATGGCTGGAGCCCCAATCAGGGCCGATTTTTGTTGGCGGGATACACTCAGGTAGGACGCATGGAGAGTACAAGACTCATGCCAAGGCTGGCAAGAACTTCGATGAGGGTCTCGTCGGCCGGGGCAACGGTTAAACGCCGTGGGGCCCCGAAGCGTTCGGTCTCAAAAAGCAATCCTGACGCGGCGCGCCACGGCGGTCGAACGCCGGGCGCCTTCGCGGGCTGTGCGGACCGAGGAGGCCTGGTGCGCGGTCCCCCGCCTTCCGAGCAGGACCGCGGCCGCGGCATCTGCTAGAGTCTCCGGCGCGTGGGCGACGCCACCCGCGCTCAGGCTATGCGAGACTTCGGACAGCTCAACGCCAACAGTGTCGGCACTCTGATGAAGGAGGCCGTGCGGCGCGCCATCGAGGCGATTCGCGCCCACCGCTTCACCTTCGAAGCCAGTGCCAAAATGAGACCCGACGGCGACGCCGGGCCTGACTTCGTGACGACGGCCGACCGCGCCGCGCAGGAGGTCTTCGTCGCGCTCCTCCGCACCTGGTTCCCGAGCTTCGGCATCGTGGCCGAGGAGGACCACCTGCGGGTGCCGTGCACGCACCCGACCCACGACCTGTGGTTCACGCTCGACCCGCTCGACGGCACGCGCGCGTTCATGCGGCGGCAGTCGCACGGCATCGGCACCATGCTCTCGCTCGTGTGCGACGGGCAGGTCATCGGCGCCTGCGTGGGCGACGTCATGACCTCCGAGGTCTACGCGGCGCGGCCCGACGACCGGGCCGTGCATCGCGTCAGCGAGTTCGGCTTCGCCGAGCGCCTGGAGATCGATCCGCTGCGGCCGCTGTCGGCCCAGTGGCTGCTCGTGTGCGAGCGGCCGCGACGCCTGGTGCCGACCGTGCTCGGCCGCCTCGGCATCGAGCAGGGCGGCGTCTTCGGCGGCTTCGAGAGCAACGCCGGCTCCATCGGCATCGCCATGGCCCGCGTGTGGAAGAGCGAGGTCGGCGGCGCCGTCTTCGGGCCGTTCAAGAACGGCACGCCGTGGGACCTCTACCCGGTCGTCGGCATCTCGAAGCGCCTCGGCTTCACGTTCTACCTGCTCGACCACGACGGCGTGACGCCCTGGGAGCCGACCATCGACCCGGCCGGCACGGCGGTCCCGGGCGAGATCCTCTGCATCCACAAGAGCCGCGAGCGCGAGCTCATGGCCTGGTTCGAGGTGCGGCGCGACCGCGAGCTCGGGCACCTCTCCGGCTGATGGCGCTCGACGTCGCGACGCTCGTCGAGCGGCTCGGGCTCCTGCCGCATCCCGAGGGCGGGTGGTTCCGCGAGACCTGGCGCGCCGGCGAGACGGTGGCGCGCGACGCGCTGCCGGCGCGGTTCGCCGGGCCGCGCGCCCACGGCACGGCCATCCTCTTCCTGCTCGAGGCCGGGCAGTTCTCGGCGCTCCATCGCATCGCCAGCGACGAGGTCTGGTGCTTCCACCTCGGCGCGCCGCTCGTCGTGCACGTGCTCGGGCGCGACGGCATTCGCGAGGACCTCGTGCTCGGGCACGACGTCGGCGGCGGCCAGCGCGTGCAGGCGGTGGTGCCGCACGGCGCGCTGTTCGGGGCGCGGGTGCTCGGCGACGCGGGCTACGCCCTGGTGTCGTGCACGGTCGCGCCCGGCTTCGACTTCGCCGACTTCGTCATGCCGTCGCGCGCCGAGCTCGTGGCGGCGCTGCCGCAGCACGCCGCGCTCATCGCCGAGCTCACGCGCGCCTAGCCGCGCCTAGCCGCGGCCGTCACTTCGCCGGGCAGGCGGCGACGACCGGCAGCGTGCCGGGCTCGGTGCCGGCGGGCGCCGTCACCAGGGCCCAGGTCGAGCCGGTGAGGGTCTGTTGGACCGGCTTCGAGATGTCGCCCTCGAGGTTGCCGCAGGCGAAGACCGGCGTGGAGGTGCAGCCCTTCACGACCAGCGTCGTGGTGACGTCGGCCGGAACCAGCGGGTCGGCCGCGCCGGGGACCACGATGGTGCCGAAGTCGAGGGCGAAGGTGCCGTCGCTGGCGACCGGGCTCGTGGCTTGGAAGGTCTCGCCGACCGGCGTGCCCTCGGTCACCGTCAGGGAGTGCAGCGTGACGGTGAGCTGCCAGGGGTCGGACGACGAGTCGACGGTGAAGGTCGAGTCGAAGCGGATGGGCTTCGACGGGTCGAGCGCGACCGCGGCGCCGAAGAGGTAGCGGCCGCTGAGGTCGACGCGGCCGAAGCACTCGCCGGCCACGGGCTCGGAGCGGAACGGCTCGCTGCGTGAAAGGAACTTGTCGAACTCGTCCTGGGTGTCGAAGCAGGCGGAGCTCGTGGCGAGGACGGCGAAGGCGAAGAGGCCGAGGCGCATGGCGGGCTCCTAGAACTTGTAGGTGAGGCCGACCTCGAGGAGGCCGATGGCCTGGCGGTACGTGCCGGCCGAGTCGGGCACGCGCCACGACTCGGGGAAGCCGGTGCCGCTGAGGTCGGTCTTGGTGGCGCCGTGCGGGTCGGCGGCGTCGACCGGCACGCGGCCGCGCGGGGCGACGGTGCGGTCGAAGTAGATGACCTGGGTGTAGGTGGCCTCGAGGTTCAGGGCGTCGGTGAGATCGAGGCGCAGCCCGAGCGAGAGCGTCATCTTCTCGGTGTCGTAGAAGGCGGGCTCGATGGCCTTGTCGGGCACGGCGTTCGAGTCGTAGCCGGCGCCGAAGGCGAGCTCGGCGCCGGGCGAGAGCCAGTAGCTGCCGCCGGCCCGGACCTCCCAGCCGTCGTGCCAGGCCCGCGGGATGATGAGGATCTTGCCGGGCGGGAAGTCGCCCTTGCACGAGCGGTCGGCCACGGTGGCGTTGAGGACGCACTGCTTGTCGAGCACCGACCAGCGCGCCCAGTCGCCGAAGACGCGCACCTCCCAGGCCTTGGGCTGGGTGTAGCGGACGCCGAAGCGCACGACGTCGGGCATCTGCTGGCGCACCTCGGACGGCGTGCTGAGATCGTCGGCGGCCGGCCCGCCGCCCAGCAGGAGCTGGGTGTCGCCGGTCAGGCGCTGCTCGCCGAAGTTCGGCTGCGAGCGATAGCTCAGGCCGACGAAGAGGTTCTCGATCGGCTCGTACATGAGGCCCACGCCGAGGCCGACGTCGATGCTCGAGACGTCGATGCGGACGCGGCCCTCCTGCAGGTTGCCGTTCACGACGAGGTGGTCGGTGCCGTCGGTGTTGCGCGCCTGGACGTTGTCGATCTGGGAGTAGACGAGGTCGAGCGCGACCCCGATCGACAGGCGCAGCGATGGGATGCGGTAGGCGGCGGCGGCGCTGCCGTAGATCGAGCGCGCCGTGCCCTCGATGGTCCACCAGCGCGCCGGGCCGTCGACGGCGCCGGGGAAGGTGTTGCTGGCGTCGGCCTTGTCGAAGACGGTCTGGCCGCCGATCGGCACGTAGAGGCCCAGCGCGGCGCCGAAGCCGGGGATGCCGAAGTCGCTCCCGACCGCGAAGAACGGGGTCACGAGGAAGTTCGTCAGGCTGGCCTTGCCCGAGTTGGCCGCGACGCCCTCGCCGTCCGGGGTGCCGGCGCCGACCGAGGGGTCGCCGGTGATGATGTTGTCGATGGCGCCCGGGTCGCGGTCGTAGGTGAACGAGCGCAGCGCGAACGAGCCGTCGAGCTGGAGCTGCGTGCCGTCGAGCAGCGCCAGGCCGGCCGGGTTGTAGTAGAGCGCGGCCAGGTGGTCGGTCATGGGGTTGCCCCACTCGCCGCCGAAGCGCGCCACGAGGAGGCCGCTGGCGTGCGCGACCGAGGCCGGCGCGACGAGGGCGAGGGCGGCGCCGAGCCAGGCGGTTCGGGGGTAGATGAAGCGAGTCCAGCGCATGAGACCTCCCGTTTCTGGCGGGACGATAGCACGGGGCTCGGACCTTTTCGACTTGGGTTGGAACGCGCTGCGGGCTAGCATCTATCCATGAAGCCGGTGGAGATGCGGGTGTTTCTCGTGGGTCTGGTCGCGTTCGCGGCGGGCTGCGGCCAGGATGCGGTCGACGCCGCGCTGACGCAGCAGAGCGAAGGGCCACAGCTCGCGCGCTGGCTGGCCGAGGGCCAGGGCGGCGACGCGACCGGCGCGCCCGATGCGGCCGACGCCGCCGATGTGACCACGGCGCCCGACGCGGTCGACGCGACCGTCGCGCCCGACGGCGCCGACGGCGGCGACACGACGGTGCTGGGCGATGCGACGGAGACCACCGCGACCGACGCCGTCGCGACCGACGCGGCGCTCGAGGTCGACGTCGCGCCGCCGCCGTGCCAGGGCCCGAGCGACTGCCCCGACGCGCCGCCCTGCCAGAAGGCGACCTGCGTCGATCAGGTGTGCGGCACCGCCGCCGACCCG
>JAXLYZ010000050.1:0-73619 GCA_046351155.1 Myxococcota bacterium | reverse complement strand
CAGCGAGTCGTGCTCGCCCGGCGCCGGCTGCCCCCAGTGCAGCGACGGCGTCGACAACAACGACGACGGCTTCGTCGACTTCCGCCTCGACGGCAGCGGCGACCCCGGCTGCGTCGAGCCGCTCGACGCCGAGGGCGGCCCGCGCGCCTGCGCCGACGGGCAGGACAACGATCACGACGGCGTGAGCGACGCGCTCGACCCGGGCTGCAGCGACCCGAACGACACCTCCGAGCGCGGCGCCGGCGCTTGCGACAATGGCGTCGACGACGACGGCGACAACCTCGCCGACTTCCGCCCGGGCGCGGGCGGCGACCCCGGCTGCGACGGCCCGGACGACCTCTCCGAGCGCGGCTTCGATCGCTGCGACAACGGCGCCGACGACGACGGCGACGGCGCGACCGACACCGCCGACCCGGGCTGCGCCGGCCCGAGCGACCCCAGCGAGAACGGCGCCAGCGCCTGCGACGACGGCCAGGACGACGACGGCGACGGGCGCGTCGACTTCCACCTCGACCCGACCCTGTCGGACCCCGGCTGCACCGGCCCGCTCGACGACTCCGAGCGGCAGGCCGACGGCGGCCCGGCCTGCGACGATGGCAAGGACAACGACGGCGACGGGCGCGCCGACTTCACGCTCGGGCAGGCGACGAGCGACCCCGGCTGCAGCGGCCCCGACGACGCCAGCGAGCAGTGCGGCGGCGTGCCCGGCTGCGCGGCCTGCGACGACGGCCAGGACAACGACTCCGACCAGCAGATCGACGCCGCCGACTGCGGCTGCGCGGGGCCGACCGATCCGTCCGAGGGCACCGCCTGCGCGCCCATCTGCAACGACGGGCTCGACAACGACGGCGACGGCCTGACCGACCTCGGCGACCCGGGCTGCACCAGCACCTCGGACCCGAGCGAGCACAAGAACCAGCTCGACTGCGACGACGGCATGGACAACGACAAGGACGGCCGCGCCGACTTCCAGCTGGTGGGCGGCGACACCGGCTGCACGAGCCCGCTCGACGCGAGCGAGCGCGGCACCTCAGCCTGCGACAACGGCCTCGACGACGACGGCGACGGCGAGACCGACTTCCGCGTGACGGGCAAGACCGACCCCGGCTGCGTCGATCCCGACGACCCCTCCGAGCTCGGCACGGCCGAGTGCGACGACGGCATCGACAACGATGGCGACCACGCCATCGACGGCGACGACCCGCAGTGCCTGTCCCCGGCCGACAGCTCGGAGGACTGAGCCGGAGCGGCCCGTCGGGGCCCGCGCGCGAGCCGCGCTTATCGATTCGCCCGGGGCGCCCGTAGAGCATCTCCGAGACCTGGAGGTGATATGTTGATCGCGTGCCCGCGGCATGCCGCATGGGCAGTCGTCTTCGCTTCGTCGCTCGCCGGCTGCGATTCCCCGACGTCGCCCGCGAGCGCCCTGCGCTTCGAGCCCCCTTCGAGCGCGAGCGGAGACCTGGCGATCGATCGCATCCCAAGCCTCGCCGCGCGGCCGCGCGTCGTCGTGTCCCCCGATTCCACGACGCGCGTGCCCGCGGCCGCCCCCGGCTGTCGCGTGCGCTGGGGCGGCGACGCCGCCTGGGACGAGCTGCCCATCCCGCCCGGCCTGGCGGCCTTCGATCACTTCGGCGTGAGCGTCGCGCTCGCGGACCACCACCTGCTGGTCGGCGCCGACGGCGACGATCGCCTGGGCCAGGACGCGGGCGCCGCCTACCTCTACGAGCGCGACGTCGACGGCGCCTGGAGCGCCCCCCTGGCGCTGGTGGCCGGCGACGGAGCGGCCGAGGATCACCTCGGCTGGACCGTCGACATCGACGGCGACGTGGCCGTCATCGCCGCCCCCGGGCGCGCCCGCGACGGGCACGCCGAGGCCGGCGTGGTCATCGTCTTCGAGCGCGGGCCCGACGCCTCCGGCCACGACGGCTGGCACGAGACCGCGGTCCTGACCGCCCCCGTGGCCCGCACCGGCGCGCGCTTCGGCGAGGCGCTGCGCGTCCGCGGCGACCTGATCCTGGTCGGCGCGCCCTGGGACGACGGCCCCGGCCGCGACGCCGGCATGGCCTACCTGTTCGAGCGCGTGCACGGCGCCTGGTCGCTGGCGACCTCGTTCGCGCCCGCCGCGCCGATGTCCAACGCCCACTTCGGCTCGGCCGTGGCGCTCGGCGACGGCGACCTCGCCATCGGCGCCGAGGGCCAGGGCGCGGCCTACCTCTATACGCGCCACGTCGCCGTGTGGTGGCCGGTCGCGCGCCTCACCCCGAGCGACACCGGTCCCAAGGCGCGCTTCGGCGCGAGCCTCGACCTGTCCGGCGACGACCTCCTGGTCGGCGCCGAGGACCAGGTCGTCGACGGCCTGGCCGGCGCCGGTGGCGTGTGGGCCTTCGCGCGCGTGGCCGGCGCCAGCGAGCCCGGCGGCTGGCAGGCGCGCGGCCGCCTGCCGACCATCGCCGGCACCCGCTCCCACTTCGGCACCGCCATCCGCATCGACGGATCGCAGGCCGTCATCGGCGCCTGGGGCGCGCCGCGGGACGGCGCCCCGCCCACCGGCGCGACCTTCGTCTACGCGCACATCAAGGGCCAGTGGCTCCTGCAGGCCGGCCTCGCGCCGCCCGACGTGCGCGCCGACGATCGCCTGGGCCTCGGCGTCGCGCTGGCCGGCACGACGCTCGTCGCCGGCGCCTGGGGCGACGACACGCCGGGCCGCGACGCCGGCCGCGTGGTCGTCTTCGACGCGCCCGACCGCGCGGGACGCTAAGCGCCGGACGAGGGCGTCGGCGGCGGCGACGCGCCGCCGCACGCGCCGCACCACCAGCAGCGCCAGCGCCGTTGCGAGCGCGTTCTCGGCCACCGCCCACACCACCGCGCCGACGCGCCCGACCGGCAGCCCGCGCGACGCGGCGAAGCTGCCGGCGAGGCGCACGCCGCTGCCGGCGCGCCACCACCAGCGGCCGACGACGCCGCCCATGCCGACCTCGGCCACGATCTTGGCCTCGAGCTCGCGGTCGGCGTTCTTGGCGAGCAGCGCGCCGAGCGCGTCGTCTTCGTCAAGCACCTTGCATCTCGACGGGCGACAGCGGCGAGTCGGCGCGCTCGCGAAGGGCCACCGCGCGACGGTTCTGCGCCAGCAGGTGGCCGTCGTCCATGAGCTGGATGGCGCCCCAGCCGACCACCGCCACGAACGCCGCGACGCGCACCGACCAGCGCCGGCCGGCGGACCCGCCGTCCGGGCCGACCCCGAGCGCACCGGTGGCGGCCAGCATGGCGCCGAGCGCGACGCCGGTGACCAGCCCGAGCGCGACCACCGACAATCCGATGACCCACACCGTGGCCGACAGCGCGCCCAGCGCGATGCCGCTGGCGAAGGCCAGCGCGGCCGCCAGCATGGCGGCCAGGAGGACCTTCATCGCATCCCCACGCCGGCCACGACCTGGTCGAGCACGGTGGCGTTGGGGCCGTCGGCGACCCGGACGATGGTCGCCACGATGGTGCGCGGCCCGACGTCGGCGGCCACCACCTCGGCCACCACGTCGACGCCGAGGTAGTGCGCGCCGAGCGTCTCCGAGGCGCGCCGGCGGCCGAAGAACCAGCGCTTGCCGACGCTCGGCAGGCCGGCGCCGAGCGTGCGCTGGAGCTCCTCGCGGTGCACGCGCAGCGCGTCGGGCGCGCCGTCGGCGTAGACCGTGACCACCACCGTGTCGGTGCCGTCGGTCAGGCTCAGCATGGCCGCGCGCGCGCCGAGCGGCCGCAGCTCGCGATCGAAGCCGGGCGGCACCGGCACTCGACGCGCCCGCCGGGCGCGGCCGCGGCATCGGCCACCAGCGCGCGCGGCCACGCGGCCGGCGCCAGCGGCGGGCGCACGGCCTTCGGCGTCGCGGCCCCGAGCGCGGCCCACAGCGCGACGGCGAACGGCATCACGAGCGCGGCTGCCCCTCGAGCGCGCGCACGAGGAAGCCTTCGAGGTAGGTGCAGTGCTCGCGGAAGCCGAGCTTCTCGTACACGCGCCGGGCCTCTTCGTTCTCGCGCTGCACGTTCAGCACCAGCAGGTTCATGCCCGCGTGCGCGAGCGCGCCGGCGAGATGCGCGGTGCAGGCGGTCGAGAGGCCGCGCCCGCGGTGCTCGGGGTGGGTCACGACGTTGCCGATGGCGGCGAGCCGATCGGTGTGCGAGACGATGTGGACGCCGGCCACGCTGACGAGCTGCCCCTGCGCCGTACGGATGCCGTAGTAGTGGCCGCTCGAGAGCTGGTGCGGCTCGAAGAAGCTGTCGGGGTAGAACTGCGACAGCGCCACGATGTCGCCGGTGTCGCGGTGGCCGAGGCGCGCCACCGCCTGGTACTCGGGGCCGGGCGGGCGCACGTCGGCGCGCAGCCCGTCGGCGTGGACGCCCATGCGCATCATCGGGCGCAGCCGCTCGAAGGCGAAGGTCGGCTGCAGCGCGGCCAGGTGATCGGGCGAGAGGTGGACGTGGGCGCGCCAGGGCAGGTCCTCGAGCTGGCTCGTCGCGATGGCGGCGATGCCGGCGGGCGCGCCGTAGGTCAGGACGACCGGGGCCGACAGGCCGTTGTAGACCTGCAGCACCGCCACGTCCTTGCCGCCCTCGCTGGCCACCCACCACGTACAATGATGGGCGTAGGTCGGGTCGAGGTCCCCCAGCATGTAGGCCGCGGCGATCGGGTCCTGCGCGAGCACGCTGCGCACGCGCTCGAGGTCCTTGGTCTGTGCCGCCTGCATGCTCATCACCCCTCCAGGGCGCACGTTCTAGCACCGCTTCATCCAAAGTCCATGCCGGCATGTCATGGGGCGATGCACTTCCTTTGTAGAGGGCCGCCCATCTGCGCTAGGGATCGCGCGTGCGGATCGCGGTCCTCGTCTCCGGTGGCGTCGACAGCGCGCTGGCGCTCGCTCGCCTGCGCGAGGCCGAGCCGCGCGCGGAGCTCTGCGCCTTCTACCTGCGCATCTGGCTCGAGGACGAGCTGGCCTTCCTCGGCGCCTGCCCGTGGGAGGAGGACCTGGCCTACGTGCGCCGGACGGCGTCCGCGCTGGGCGTGCCGCTCGAGGTGGTGCCGCTCCAGCGCGCCTATCACGAGCGCGTGGTGGCGCGCGCGCTGGCCGAGCTCGAGCGCGGTCGGACGCCGTCGCCCGACCTCCACTGCAACGCCGAGATCAAGTTCGGCGCCTTCCTCGACGCGGTCGGCCCGAGCTTCGACGCGGTCGCGACCGGCCACTACGCGCAGGTGGCTCCGGCCCCCGCGGGCGGGGGCGCGCGCCCCGTTCGCCTGCTGGCCGCGCGCGATCCGGTGAAGGACCAGACCTACTTCCTGTCGCGCCTCGACCCGGCGCAGCTCGCCAAGGCGCGCTTCCCCATCGGCCACCTCATGAAGTCCGAGGTGCGCGCCGAGGCGCTGCGACGCGGCCTGCCGCCCGCCGAGCGCCCCGACTCGCAGGGCATCTGCTTCCTCGGCAAGATCCCCTACCCGGCCTTCGTGCGCGCCAACCTCGGCGATCGCCCCGGGCCGATCGTCGACATCGACAGCGACCGCACGCTGGGCGAGCACCGCGGCCTGTGGTTCCACACCATCGGCCAGCGCCAGGGCCTGGGCCTCGGCGGCGGCCCGTGGTTCGTGGTCGCCAAGGACCTCGCCCGGAACGCCATCCTGGTCGCCCACCAGTCGCACCTCGCCAATCACCGCCGCGTCGACTTCGAGGTCGAGGACCTGCGCTGGCTCTCGGGCGTGCCCGAGCCCGAGCGCGCCACCACGCTCAAGCTCCGCCACGGCCCGCGCCGCGAGGCCTGCCGCCTCGAGCTCGAGGCCGCCACGGCGCGAGCGGCGCGAGCGGCGCGAGCAGCTCGCGGCGCGAAGGTCCGGCTCGACCAGCCCGAGCCCGGCGTGGCGCCTGGCCAGTACGCCGTCTTCTACGACGTGCGACGAGGCCTCGGCTCGGGCGTCATCCGCTGACGTCAGCCGGGCGCGGCCTCGACCTCGAGGCCCCACGCGTCGGGCACGAGGAAGCCCTCGTCGATGAGCGCGCCGATCTCGACGTCGACGACGATCTCCGCCTCGGGCAGCGGCAGGCGCGCCAGCAGATCGGCGGTGGCCTCGGTCACGGCGGTGAGCCCGACCTCCTCGGCCGCGTCGCGGCGCACGAGCCAGCTGTGCGGCCCTGGGCTGGCGTTGGCGGCGCTGCTCAAGACGATGGTCGCGACGTCGGACGGCGCGCACGAGCGCCACGCCCGAGGCCAGCGCCACCGTGGTCGCCTGCGCCGCGTCCCGCCTTCCAGCGCCGCTCGCAGGCGTCGGCCGGCGGCGCGCAGCAAGGAAGCCGCCTTCGAAGCGCGTGATGGCCGCCGTCTCCGACCCGGGAAGCGCGCCTCGAGGTGCTCGGCGAAGCGCCAGCCGAGCGGTCGCCGCTCGGGCGCGACGCGCCCGACGAAGGCCGTGACCACCGCCTCGTCGAGATCGCCCACGGCGCTCAGCGCCGGGCATGCGGTCGCGAGCCTCGCGCAGTTGCCCTCATCGAGGCTCGCGCTCGTGCGGCAGCGGATAGCCGACGGCGAAGAGGTCGTCGGGCTCGGGCAGATCGTAGTCGTCGAAGAGCGCCTCGTAGCCGGCGATGACGTCGGCCACCACGGCCTCGCCGACGTCGGGCTCGGCCAGCCGATCGACCAGCCGATCGAGCTCGGCGAAGCACTCGCCGTCGGTCTCGGCCGCCACCTGGAGGAGGCGCTGCCCGAGGTCCTGCGCGGCCCAGCGCCAGCGCCGTCGACCAGATCCGCCGGCTGCGACGCCGCGTCGGCGCGCTCGCCGGTGATGACCGCCATCACCTCCTCGATGCGCGCGATGAGCCCGTCGAGCGTCTCGTGCCAGCCCGAGAAGCCGGGGCGCCCGTGGTCGGCGGCGACGAAGCGCGCCACCCAGCTCTGCATCTCGGGCGAGCGCAGGCGCTCGAGGTGGGCCGACGCGTAGGCCATGCCGTCCGACATCAGATCGAGCGCGCCGCGCGGCGAGAACACCGGCCGATCGCTCTTCATCGACGCGCGCACCGCGTCGATCTCGGCCCGCACGAAGGCCTTGCCGCGCGCCATCCAGCGCTCGGCGTCGCCCGCGTCGCCCGACACCGCGCCGCCCGACGCCGCGCCGCCCTGCTCCACGTCGACCGGCCCGGCCGCGGCCGCGGCCTCGCACGCCGGGCAGTAGCCGGGCGAAACCTCGTCCTGAGCGCGTGCCGCGCGCAGCGCCGCAGCCCTGCCTCGTCGAAGAAGTACCAGAGCGCCACCGGCAGCGTTCGGCCAGCCGCGCCGCCAGCGCGTGGAACAACGCCGAGCCGCTGGCGCTCCAGGCGTAGCCGACGAGCCCGTGGCAGAGCTCGTGGGCGGTCCACTTGGCGCGGTGCCCGGCGTGCAGGCTACCGACCAGCACGTCGTGGCGGAACGACAGGTACTTCGACTCGGCCAGCACGCCGCGCTCCCAGCTGGGCGGCGTGCCGGTGACGCCGAGGTCGGGGCGCCCGACCGGCAGCCAGTGCTCGGGCAGCTCGAGCTGCACGCGCGCCTCGTAGTCGAAGAGGAAGAGCTCCGAGCGCGCCGCCAGCGCGCCCACGCGCCGGGCCGCGAGCGAGCGCCGGAGATCGGCTTCGGGAGCGCCCGACACGGCGGGCAAGGCTTGCTCGTTCATAGGCCCCGGCGCTATCACGCTGGCCATGACCGATGCCACCCGTTTCGACAGCATCTTTCGTCCCGGCCTCTTCGACGGCAAGGTCGCGCTGGTGACCGGCGGCGGCAGCGGCATCGGCCGCTGCATCGCGCACGAGCTCGCCCACCTCGGCGCCACCGTCGTCGTCAGCGGGCGAAAGCCCGAGCCGCTCGACGCCGTGGTGGCCGAGATCGCCCGCGCCGCCGAGGCCAGCGGCGGCAGCGCCGGCCGCGCCGAGGCGCGCGTCCTCAACATCCGCGAGGAGGAGTCGGTCGACCAGGTCGTCGGCGACATCGCCCGCGCCCACGGGCGCATCGATCTGCTCGTCAACAACGCCGGCGGCCAGTTCGCCTCGCCGGCCGCGCTCATCCGCCCCAAGGGCTGGCGCGCCGTGGTCGACACCAACCTCAACGGCACCTGGTTCGTGACCCAGGCCGCCTTCAAGCACTCGATGGCCAAGCGCGGCGGCGCCATCGTCTCCATCGTCGCCGAGATGTGGAACGGCTTCCCCGGCATGGCCCACACCGGCGCCGCGCGCGCCGCGGTCGTCAACCTGACCCAGACGCTGGCCGTCGAGTGGGCCGGCGCCAACGTGCGCATCAACGCCGTCGCTCCGGGCTACGTGCTGTCGTCGGGCTTCAAGAACTACCCGCCCGAGGTCGCCAGCATGGCCAAGGTGGCCCTGACCAAGAACCCGGCCGGCCGCCCCGGCACCGAGAGCGAGGTCTCGGCCGCGGTGCTCTTCCTCCTGTCGCCCGCCGCCGCCTACATCAACGGCGCCACGCTGCGCGTCGACGGCGCGAGCTCGCTCCAGAAGGAGCCGATGCTGCCCACCATGAGCGGCCGCCCGACCCCGGCCTTCGACGGCTTCCACCTGCCGCCGGATCTGCCCGAGGCCTTCGTCGCGCTGCGCCCGCCGCCGGCCAAGTGAGCCGCGCGGTCGGTCGCTCATCTTGACGCGGGCACGCTCGCTTTGATGGGCCCGACCGGCCGCCGCGCCGCCCCGTCCAACGCCAAGCCCGCGCCGCCGCTGGCCCGTGCCCGCTCGCGCCGGCCGGCGCGGAAGCTGCTCCTTCCGAGCGCGCACCCCCGCCGAAGGAGCCCCCTTGAAAGGTCACAAGCACGAGTCGAAGAGCGCCGCCAACCCCACCCACTGGGTGCTCGTCGCCAACGCCAGCCGCGCCCAGCTGTTCGAGTGCGACGCGACGCTGGAGTCGCTCACGGCCATCGACGCCCTCACCCACCCCGAGAGCCGGCTGCCGACGAGCGAGCTCGTCTCGGGCGATCGCGGCGCCACGCGCGAGGCCGCGGGCGGCGCGCACAGCAGCTTCGAGCGCCACTCCGACCCGCACCAGGCGACGGTCGACGTCTTCGCGCGCGAGCTCGCCGCCGTCCTCAACGCCGGCCGCATCGCCCACCGCTACCAGCACCTCGTCACGGTGGCGCCGCCCGAGCTCCTCGGCGCCCTGCGAAGCCACCTCGACGTCGACGCCGCGCGCCTCGTCGTCGGCTCGATCGCCCACGACTGGACCGCGGTGCCGAGCCGCGAGCTGGCCACGCGCGTGCGCGACGGCATGCCCGCCGCCGCCGACGTCAACCCGACCGGATCCGGCGCGGCCTGATGCAGCGCGCGCGGCGGGCCATGCATGCGGCCCGCCCAGCGCGCGCTTGACCCCCGCTCAGCCCTCCTCCATCTTGGGGTCGCCGTCAGATGTCATGAGCGCGCACCGCGGGGCCGCTCGGGCGTCGTCACCCGAGGGCCGAGGGCCGTCATGACCCGATCACAGGTGTTCCTGGTCTTCGCGTCGACCACGCTCGTCGCGTCGTCGACCGCGCGCGCGACCGACCCCGGTCCGAAGAAGCTCCCCAACGGCACGGGCGACGGCTACGCCGACTTCGCGCCCGACGCCTACGGCGCCTTCACCTCCAGCGAGTGCGGCGGCGGCTTCAACGCCGACGGCTCGGTGAAGGCGCTCGGCGCCGCCGAGTTCGACCCGTACAACCCGGCGCTCACCGTCGCGCGCCCGCGCGGCGGCGTCGTCTGCAACACGCGCATCCACCTCTTCTCGCCCGACGGCACGACCCCGCCGGTGCGCCAGATCCTCGCCGCCGGCCCCATCGGCTGGAGCGGCAGCACCACCAGCTACCCCGACGGCACGCCCTTCGCGCCCGGCATCCGCCCGGCCGACCTCGTCTCCGACACGTGGCAGGGCCCGAACCAGAGCGTGCGCCGCACGCGCTACTACCCGCACCTCTTCCCCGGCCTGCAGGTCGACCTCGATCAGCGCGCCTCGTGCGCGGCGCTGACCCAGGTCTATCGCTTCACCAACGTGGGCGCGACGACGCTCAGCTTCCGGCTGACGCAGACCTCGGACACCGACCTCAGCTTCGGCAGCAACTTCGTCAACAACTGGGGCCGCCTCGACCCGGCCGACCCCTTCACGTCCTACGTCTACAACAACGCCAAGGACGTGGCGCTGATGATGCGCGCGCGCGTCGACTTCGACACGACCTTCGAGGGCTGGCGCGTGAAGGTGCAGAACAGCGCCGGCTACGACCTCCTGCGCGAGGGCATGTACTACGGCTTCCCGACCCGCTACGGCACGCCCGTGAGCGGCCACGAGATCGCCCGCTGCCTCACCAACCCGAGCGGCGCCAACTGCCCGACGCCGAACCACCTCAACAAGATCTTCCGCGCCCAGAGCGGCAGCAACCCCGACGCCTACGGCATCAGCCCCGACTTCGGCGCCAGCGTCGAGCTCGACGGCGACCTCACCGGCGGCCCCGGCAACACCCCCGACGGCTGGTCCGACATCAAGTGGGACATCGCGCAGACGCTGCAGAGCCTGTACGTCATCGCGCCGGGCGAGAGCCGCGAGTACCGCACCCTCTACGAGGGCATCCCGAGCTACTGCCACCTGCAGGTCGACGCCGGCTACGACAGCGTGGTGGCGGTCGCCTCGGCCAGCGCCTGCGCCACCACCGTGGCGCTGGCCGGCGACCGCTCGGTCGTCAGCGGCGGCGGCGCGAGCGCCGTCACCTACACCTGGTACGACGCCTGGGGCGCCCAGGTCGCGACCGGCGTGAACGCCGTCGTGAACGTGGTCGGCGCCGGCGAGCACCGCTTCGATCTGAAGGTGTGCAACGGCGACGGCATCTGCGACGTCGACTTCGTGGCGGTCATCGCCCGCGACGCCGACGGCAGCTGCGCCGACACCGACGGCGACGGCGTGGTCGACGCCCTCGATCGCGACGACGACGACGACGGCATCCCCGACAGCGACGAGGCCCTGGCCGACACCGACGGCGACGGCCTCGACGACGGCCACGACCTCGACTCGGACGGCGACCACGTGCCCGATCTGCTGGAGGGCGACGACGACCTCGGCGTCGGCGCGACCGCGCGCGAGGCGATCGTCGACGCGAACCGCGACGGCCAGGTCGATCACCTGACGCGGGTCGACGAGGACGACGACGGCTGGGACGATCGCTTCCAGAGCGACCCGCCGTCGCTGCCCGACTTCGACGTCGACGGCCTGCCCGACGTGGTCGACGCCGACGACGACGCCGATCGCATCCCCACCGCGCTCGAGTGCCCCGACGGCCGCCCCTGCCCGGCCTCCGCGCTCGGCCAGCCCGACTACCTCGACGTCCGGCGCTACGCCTGCTCGGCGCTGCACGTCGCCTCGGCCGGCAGCTGGCTCGGCGCCGGCGGCCTGACCATGGGCGACTGGCAGGCCGGCACCACCGCCATCGGCGCGGTCGCGCGCGACGGCTGGAGCGGCCACCTCTACCTCGTCGACGGCGCCGGCCTGCTCTGGCGCGCCACGCCCGGCGCGGTGGCGCTCATCGGCGACACCCACCTCGGCGCCAACGTCGTCGGCCTGGCCGCGGCCCCCGCGCCGGGCGTCCTCGTGGCCGTCGTCGCCGGCGCCTCGACCAGCACCTTCTACCAGCTGTCGCTGGCCGACGCCTCGGCCGTGGCCCAGGACACCGTCGACGGCGTGGTCGGCGACGTCGCCTACGATGCCGCCGGCGGCCGCGTCTTCACGCGCGTGCTGGGCGCCGCGAACCAGCTCGTGCGCCCGGGCGACCTCGTCACCGCGCTGGCCTCGCCGGTCTACGGCCTGGCCGTCCAGCCGAGCGGTACGCTGCTCGGACTGACCGTGGTCAGCGGCAGCCTGCGCGTCAACAGCATCAACGCCACGAGCGGCGCGCTCACCTCGCTCTTCGAGCCGACGCGCTCGTGGCGCCCGGCGCTCACGCCGAGCGCGCCCTACGACCTCGCGCAGTGCCCGGCCAACCTGGCCCCCGAGCTCGCGCCCGACTACGTCGTCACGCCCTTCGGCCAGCCGATCGCCGTGCACCCGCTGGCCAACGACGGCGACCGCGACGGCGCGCTGATCCTGACCACGTTCAGTCACGGCGCGGCCGATCAGCCATCGGCCCAGCTCGTCGACGGCGCCCCCGGCGACGTCACCGCCACGCCGCCGTCCGGCTGGGTCGGGCCCTTCGGCTTCGACTACGGCATCGCCGACGACGACGGCATCCGCGCCACGAGCCGCAGCACCGTCTTCGTGGCGCCCGACGCCCAGCCCGACGCCGTGGCCCGCGCGCAGGGCGACGGCCCGGCCGCGCTCGACCTCGCCGCCAACGACGCGAGCCACCCCAGCGCCGCGATCTTCGCGCTCGCCGAGGACGCCCCGGTGTGGGTGAGCCTCGGCCCGGACGGCGTCCTCGCGCTGGCGCCGCCCGACGCCGTCGCCGGCACCTTCAGCTTCGACTACGACGACTGCTACGCGACCGGCCTCGACGCGCCGGCGCCGACCCGCGTCTGCGATCGCGCGAGCGTCACGGTGGCCATCAACGCGCGCCCGACGCTCATCGCCGCGGCCGACGCGACCGTCATCGACGGCCCGCCGGTGGGCCTCGACGTGGCGACGCTCTACGCCGACCCCGACGGCGACGACCTCGACCCGACCTCGCTCAGCGTCGCCGCGGCGCCCGGCTGCGCCCTCACCGTCACCCGCGACGGCACCCATCTCAGCGCCACGCCGAGCGGCACCATCGAGGTCTGCGTCATCAGCATCACCGCCTGCGACGCGGCCGCGGTGCCCGCCTGCGCCACCACCACCTGGACCGTGACCGTCGCCGACCTGCCCTGCGGCGGCATCCCCTCCGACCAGCTCGTCGAGCAGTGCGACGGCGCCGACGACAACTGCGACGGCCGCACCGACGAGTACTACGACACCGACTGCGGCCCGGGCCCGGTCTACTACGCCATCGTCGAGGACGCGCACGGCGTGCCGGTCGGCACCGTGCGCTGCTTCGTCCGCGGCCAGACCCTCGACTGCGACCGCGAGCCCGCCGCGCCCGACGAGCTCCTCGTCTACCCCGCGCTGCTCTGCCCGGGCGCCGCCCCCACCCAGCCCTGACGAGGACGCCGATGCCCCCGACCCGCCTCGCTCTCGCCTGCCTCCTCGTCGTCGCCGCCTGCGGCCGCGATCCCTCCGGCGCGCCCCAAGCGCTCGGCCGCCTCCACATCGCCACCGCGCCGCTGCAACTGACCACGGTCAGCGACGCCGAGTACGCGCTGGCCGTCTTCAACGGCCAGGGCGACCTCGTGTGGCGCCTGGACGGCCTGCGCGCGAGCCGCTACGGCGCCGCGAGCGGCGCGCTCAGCTACGTCGGCAGCTGCGACGCGAGCTCCGACGCCGCGACCAACCGCGTCGAGCTGCGCATGACCGCGCTCTTCGACGGCCCCGACGGCAGCCACCGCCTGCCCGACGACGGCTGGCAGAACCCGACCGCCGAGGGTCCGATCGTGCGCCAGGTCGAGTGCAAGGCCGACGCCGACGTGGCCGTGGACTTCGACCTCACCATCCTGCGCCCGGCCGGCCAGGGCTTCTTCGACATCGGCGTCACCTTCGCCGACGTCTTCTGCTCGGCCAAGGTCGACTGCAAGGACGCGCTGCTCAGCGACCCGGCCAGCGGCGAGCGCGCGGCGACCGTGGTCATGACGCTGGCCTGCACCAGCGGGAAGGGCGAGCCGACCTGGCTCCACTACTCGGACGTGGCGCTGAAGTGCGGCGACGTCACCACCTGGCTCGACCCGAGCGTCGGCCCGGGCCAGGTCGGCGGCCGCCTGCCGACGCTCTTCCAGGTCGCCACCTACCGCGGCCAGGAGGCGCTCCCCGACCTCGACAAGTGCTACTGGAACATGGCGCTCGGCGTGAACCTCGGCGCCGCCGCCGCCGACTGCTCGCTCACCGCCTACGCCACCGCCTCGAGCGCGGCCTTCGACGCCGAGGGCGCCACCCCGCCCGGCAGCGTCTATCCCTACATCGCCTTCGAGCTGCCGCTGACCGATGACTCCGGTCATTTCACCTGCAGCCAGCACCCGCTGAACGGCACCCCGGCGGGCGTCGCCACCGACTACACCGGCGAGCTCGGCACGCGCTTCCCCTACCAGTGGGAGTGCGACGACGCGACCGCCATCACCACGAGCCGCGTCCTCTGCAGCGGCCTCAGCGTCGGCGCCACCGGCCCGGCGACCTTCACCCAGAGCCCGGGCGGCGTGACCTTCGCCGTCGGCGCGCTGAAGTCGCCGCTCTTGAAGCTCGGCGGCGAGCGCAGGATCGGCTCGTGCTGCGCCAACCCGTGCCCGGCCTGCCAGCCCTGACGCGCGGTCGGCGCCTCAGTTCTGCTGCAGCTCGGTGACGACGATGATCGAGCCGGCGATGACCGCCACCACGCCGAGCACGATGCCCCAGCCGGGCGTGACCTGCACGTCGGGCCGCGCCGCGTCGCGCATCTCGAGCTGACGCCGGTCGCTGCCGACGAGGTCGCGATCGATCTGCACCGCGCGCAGCCCGGCCAGCGGCAGGCGCACCGGCGCGCCCACGCCGGTCACGACCACCTCGTCGCCGTCGCGGCCGATGACCACGTCGTCGAAGCTGCGCGTGCGGCCGCTGGCCTGGAGGATGGTCACGCGATCGGCGCGCGGCTCCGCCGGCCCGAGCGCGTCGGGGAGCAAGAGCGCCTGCTCGTGGACGTGGACCTCGCGGCGCAGGTCGGTCGTCTGGCAGCCAGCGATGACCGCGGTCAGCGCGAGTACGAGTCGCATGGTCAGAGCTCCGAGAAGACGGCGGCGGTGGCCACCAGCATGCCGAGGCCAGCGGCCACGAAGAAGAGCATCGTCGGCCCGGCGTCGTCGGCGTGCGCGTGCGTGCGCTGCATGTCGAAGCGCGGCTCGCGCAGCTCGAAGGTCTCGATGAGATCCGACTGGCTGCGCCACGTCGGCTTGCCGTCGGCCTCGACGACGACGTCGCCGCCGACCTTGGCGATGCGCGCCCGATCGAAGGTGCGGACGCCGCCGCCGCGCAGCGCCACGACGATGCGATCGGCCGAGGCCGGGCCCTCGACCAGCGCGCTCACCGGGGCGCGCATGCTGTCGACGGTGACGTCGCGGTGCTGCACGTCGGCGGTCGCGCCGGCGCAGCCCATCGGCACCACCAGCCCCACCACCAGCGCCGCGCGCCTCGCCCGGGAGAGCCGCATCAGTCGCTCGCCAGGGCGGCGATGATCACCGCGAGGATGGTGGCACCGGTCAGGATGAGCGGCGTGTACTGCGGGCCGTGCGCGCGCGCCTCGACGAGCGGCGCCTGCTGCTCCGACGACAGCTCGATACGCCGCACGGCGCGCGCCGGCAGCGTCAGGTCGCCGTCGATGGCGATGACGCGCAGGTCGCCGGACTTGGTGACGACGACGCTGGCGCCGTTCCGCTCGACGCTGCCGTTCTCGGTCTCGATCACCACGCGGCTCGCCTGGACCACGCCGCTCGGCGCGTCCTCGCCGGTGAGCGCGCTCATCGACACGCGCTCGACGCGGCGCTCGATGCGCGTCTGGCGCGCGTCGGCGACGATCGGCGTGCACGCGCCGCCGAGCGCGCACACGAGCCCGGCGGCCATCGCCCTCACACGTCCCCGCAGCCGCCGCCGGCCGCCGGATCGAGGCCGTCCTCGAGCCCGGCCACGCCCTCGTCGATGCCGCTGAAGACGCCGAGGTTCAGGCGCGCGTGCAGCTTCTTGTCGAGCAGGTGGGTCGGCCTGACGTTGCCGAGCGCCGCGAAGATGTTGCCCTTCACGGCCGGGTTCTCGGCGTTCAGGCCATCGATGAGGCGCTTCACCTTCTTGCGGTGGAGGTTCTCCTGCGAGCCGCACAGGTCGCACGGGATGATGGGGAACTGCATGAGGCGCGCGAGCTCGGCCAGCTCCTCCTCGCGGCAGTACACCATGGGCCGGATGACGGTGTTGCGGCCGTCGTCGGAGCGGAGCTTGGGCGGCATGGCCTTCATCTGCCCCGAGTAGAAGAGGTTCAGCATCAGCGTCTCGATGACGTCGTCGCGATGATGCCCGAGGGCTATCTTCGTGGCGCCGATGTCGACCGCCGTCGAGTAGAGGATGCCGCGGCGGAGACGCGAGCACAGCGAGCAGTAGGTCTTGCCCTCGGGGACCTTCTCGACCACGACCGAGTAGGTGTCGCGCTCGACGATCTTGAAGTCGTAGCCGTTGTCGCGGAAGTAGCGCGGCAGCGTCTCGGTCGGGAAGCCGGGCTGCTTCTGGTCGAGGTTCACCGCGGTGATGCGGAAGTCGAAGGCGGTGTGGCGCCGCAGCTCGCGGAGCAGGTGCAGCATGCCATAGCTGTCCTTGCCGCCCGAGACGCACACCATGATGTGGTCGTCCGGCTCGATGAGCCCGAAGTCGTCGCTCGCCTTGGCGACCTTCCTGAGGAGGCGCTTCTCCAGCGTATCGCGCGTCCACCCACCGTCCGGCCCGTTCTGCAGGCGCTTGCCGAGCCGCGTCTCACCGACCTCCAACACCATCAGCCGCCTCCCCGATCTTCAGGCACAGCCGACGCGGGCACGCTCACGCGCACCTTCACGTCCGGCTTCACCTTGAGCGTCCCGAACATCGCCGAGTAGGGCTTCACGCCCCAGTCGGGCTGGTGCAGCGTGGCCTCGGCCACCCACTCGGCGCCGACCTGCGACACCTGCACCGTGAGCGGCCGCGTCTTGCCGTGGAGCTCGAGCTCGCCGGCCAGCGACCCGGGCATCGCGCCGACGCCCTTGGCGCGGAAGCGGATGTCGGCGTAGCGGCTGGTCTCGAGCACGTCCTCGCGCATCGACTTCTCGATCTTCGCCTTGTCCTTCGCGTCGAGCACGCCCGGCGCCGGATGGCCGTCGCGCATGACCGTGTCGACGACCACGCTCGCCGCCTCGAAGCGCGCGTCCAGCGTGCGGGCCGCGGCGTCCCACGCCAGCGACCAGCGCCCGACCTTGAGCCGCAGATCGTGCGCGACCGACGACAGCAGCCCTTCCTTGAAGGTGAAGACGGAGCACTCGCCGCGGGTGTGATCGATCGCAGTCACGACAGGACCTTGGCCGGAGGGCAGAACACCGCGCCGGCTCTAGCGTATCCGTCGCGGGCGAGCAAGCCTGCAGCCCGAGCGCGGCCGTGCTATGCCGCGCGCGTGCCCGCTCCGCCCATCGCCCTCACCGGCCGCGCCGCCGCCATCGCCGCCATGGTGCCACCCGACGCCGCCAGCCTGGCCGAGGTCGGCTACGACCGCGGCCTCGTCTTGGCCGCCATCGCCGAGCGCTTCGCCGCCACCGCGCCGCCGCCGCGCCTGGTCGGCGTCGAGATCCAGCCCGCCGCCCATCTGCGCGTGCCCGCACCGCTGGCGGCCCGCGTCGAGCTCCGGAGCGGCGACGGCCTGGCGCCGCTCACGCCCGGCGAGGTCGAGGGCGTGGTGATGGCCGGCCTCGGCAGTAAGACCATGGTGGCGCTGCTCGAGGCCCAGCCCGCCACCACCGCCGCGCTGCGCTGGCTCATCGCCTGCCCGAGCCACTTCGAGGACGAGCTCCGCCCGGGCCTCGAGCGCCTCGGCTGGCACCCGGCCGCCGAGCGGCTGGTGCTCGACCGCGGCCGCTTCTACGAGGTCATCCTCGCCCTGCCCGGCCCCGACCCGAGCGCGCCCGACGCCGTCGCCGCGCGCTGGGGCCCGCGCCTACTGGCCGGCCCCGACCCGCTGGCGCTCGACTGGCTGGCCGATCTGCGCCGGCGCTTCGCCGACGCCTTCGCGGCCGGCCTCGCCAAGGCCGCGGTCGGCGCGAAGCTCGCACACATCGACGAGGTGGAAGCGCGGGTCGAGCGCCGCGCTCTGCTTCACTGGCGCCAGTAGGGCTGCGACCCCGGCCACGACACGATCGAGAGGCTGTTGGGGATGACGTAGACGTCGGCCCCGCCGATCGACACGACCGTGCCGTTCACGCGCGCCGAGCCGGCGATGCGGTTCCAGCCCGGCTCGACGTCGAGCGCCGCGAAGCGCCCGATGATGTCGGTCGTCTCGCGGTCGACGAGCGGCACCGTGTCGTCCTCGAGGTTGTTGAAGTAGACCATCTTGCGCGCCGGCTTGGCGAGCTCGAGCACGGCGTCGGCGATGGGCCAGCCCTCCTGCGTCTCGGCCGCGCGGCAGTCGCGGATGCGCCCGCCGATGGCGCCGTGCTCGACCGGGATGTCGGGCAGCGACACGGTGTTGGTGACGAGCAGCCACTGGCCGTGGCTCACCATGGTGGCGTCGTACTGCACGCGCCCGTCGAGGGCGTGGTGGGCGTGCAGGTGGATGTTGAAGATCCAGGTGTCGTGCCAGTTCGACTCGCCCTCGGTGGCGTACGAGCGGAGGATGAGCGGCGTCTCGAGCGGCACGTTCTGGATCTCGTAGAGGCCGAACTCCTCGACGCACTTGCCGCCGAGCGAGGCCGGGTCGTTGCACTGGTAGCCGAGCGGGCACTCCTCGTGCTTCGTGCACACGTCGGGGAGCGACGCGGGCGTCGGCGGGTGCACCGCCACGGCCGAGCCGATGGGCGTGCCGAGCCCGCGATAGCAGGCCTTCACCGCGTCCTCGTCGGTGAGCCCTTCGCACGCCGTCGGATCGAACTCGTCGGCGCGCAGGACGTCGACATGGATGCCGACCGTCGAGCGGCCCTTGCCGAAGCGCGACACCGCGCCGAACAGCGTGGCGGTGGGCGGCGGCGCGATCGGCGCGGCATCGGCGGCGTCGTCGACGCACGACAGGTCGGGCGCCTCGGTGGTCGGTACGTTGCCGTGCGGATCGGTCGCGTACGAGGCCACCCCGGCCGGCGGATCCTCGACGCACACGCCGCCCCGGCAGCTGCCCTTCTCGCACGTCGTGCTGGGCGTGCAGGCGTTGGGCAGGCCGGGCTCCTCGGTGTCGGTGGCCGTGTCGGCGCTGGTCGTGTCCGCCGTCGTAGCGTCGGTCGTGTCCGACTTGATGCCGCGCACGTCATCGCCGCAGGCGCCGAGCACGCCAATCACCAAGGAGCCGAGCACCATCAGCTGCCGCATCGCTTCTCTCCGCCTCGAGCCGCCCGGCTGACGCGCCGGGCTGACGGGTCGGACGAGTATCAGAAACCACAGGCCAACGCGAAGGGGCTTTTGATCGGGTCCGAAGGCCTTCGGAGGCGGGCGGCCACAGCCGGCGCCATCGGCCGGCCGTCCGACGGAGGAGGCTACCCCGAAGCGATCCCGTGACCGCACCCCGCCGCATCCTCTATAGGGCGAGCGCCGGCCCCGGCCGGGCGACGGAGCGTGGCCGTCCGGAACGGAAAAGCGCTTGACACACCGCACCCGCTGCGCCAGAAACCCCCGGCACGCGGGTCCTGCGACCTCAAAAACGTTGCAGGCACGTAGCTCAGTGGGAGAGCACTACCTTGACACGGTAGGGGTCGGCGGTTCAATCCCGCCCGTGCCTACCAACTGCCAGAGCCGCCGAGTCAAAAGCTCGGCACCCTGGCAAATCCCATGGCCCGCGTCCTCGTTCATCCGCACCGGCGTCCGCGCCGGCTGCGATGACCGAGGAGCCGGTAGCGCAACCGGCGCGGCCTGCCGCTCGAAACGGCTGGCGCCTGAGTGGCGGATGACCGCCCAGCGCACTCCACGAGGAATGTCATGCCCAAGATCAAGACACACAAAGGCGCCTCGAAGCGCTTCCGCGTGACCGCGAGCGGCAAGCTCAAGCGGAAGAAGCGCAACCAGAACCACCTGCTGTCGAAGAAGTCTTCGAAGCTGAAGCGCGCGCTCGGCAAGGGCGCGTACGTCAGCGACGCCGACGCTCCGAACATCAAGGCCATCATCCCCTACAACATGTGAGGCTCGCGCGGCGCACTGCGCCCGTGACCTCGCCCGAGTCGGGCCTGGCGATCGCGAGATCGCCGACCCGGCGCGATCGTCCTGGCTCCCCGCGTGGGAGCCTCTCCTGGGAGCTCGTTCCATGGCTCGTGTGAAACGCGGATTCAAGGCCCGGCGCCGCCGGAACCGGATCCTCAAGCTCGCGAAGGGCTACTTCGGTCGCCGTTCGAAGCTTTTCAAGACCGCCCGCATGGCGGTCATCAAGGCCGGGGTTTATGCTTACCGCGATCGCAAGCAACGGAAGCGCCATTTCCGTTGGCTGTGGATCGCCCGCATCAACGCGGCGTCTCGTGCTCTCGGGGTGAAGTACAGCGAGCTCATCGCCATGCTGAACCGCGCGAGCATCGAGCTCGATCGCAAGGTGCTCGCTGACATCGCCGTTCACGACCCCGCCGGATTCGCGCGCATCGTGGAGTTCGCGAAGAAGGCGGCCTGACCTCTAGGGGACTCCCGCCATGACGAAAGCCGACCTCGTGGAAGCCGTATACAACCAGCTCGATGGCTCAGCCCGCCTGTCGAAGCGTGAGTCCGCCGAGCTGGTCGAGCTCGTCTTCGACATGATGAAGGAGACCCTCGGGTCCGGGGACAAGATCAAGATAAGCGGGTTCGGCAACTTCGTGGTCCGCCAGAAGCGGGAGCGAACGGGTCGCAATCCGCAGACGGGTAAGGAGATCAAGATCACCGCCCGTCGCGTCCTCTCCTTCAAGCCCTCGCAGGTCTTGAAGAACGCGCTGAACTCGTGAGAGTCGGCGCGACGTGTCGGGCCTTTGCCGACGCGATCGAGTAGAAGAGTTCGTGGTCGGCCGCAGCCAAGGCGGTCGACGGTTCCCGGGCCCGCCGGGACCGCGTCGCGAGACGCGGGGAGAGAGTCGAGGATCCCGATCAGCGGGATCCGCCCGGGGCGAAGGCTCCGGTGAAAGTCGGTCCACAGCGGGGCGTGGCGCAGCCTGGTAGCGCAACAGACTGGGGGTCTGTGGGTCGCAGGTTCAAATCCTGTCGCCCCGACCAGGACCGACCGCCGGACGGCATCCTTCGGGATGCCGTCTCGGCCCCCCTCCTCCGCGAGAGGAGCCGAGAGCAGCCGTCATGCGGCGCTCGGACGCGGAAGCAACGGAGAGCACGCCGGTCGGCGTGCGCTCGAAGGCATGAGGACAGTCGTCGGGCGGCGGTCCTCGTGACAGCGCGCCAGAAAGCCTGGCGCCCCCAGGCACCCCCTGGCGCGGAACAGCGACGAGTCGCGCACGGGGCGCTCGTCGCGACCCGGCCACGCCCCTGACGGATGGCGCGCGCCGGACCCGCGCGTCTTGCCCCACGCGCTGAGCCGATGAGGCTCACGCGCAAAGGTCGCTCGAGGCGCCGCCCAAGAAGGCCATCGCAAGTCTATGGTGCTCACGGTCGACATCGAGTCGCTGCGCACGCGTAAGCTGAAGAAGCAGGTCGGACAGAAGACCTTCACGCGCGGGTGCCAGTATTTCGCCAGCGGACGCGTCGTCGATACCAAGCGCGAGGACGACGGCTGGATCGTCGGGACGGTGACGGGCAGCGCACGCGACAACTACACGGTCCGCATCTTCCTCTCGCAGAAAGACGCGACCATCGTGAAGTCGGAGTGCACCTGTCCGTACAAGCACTCCATCTGCAAGCACAAGGTGGCGCTCGCGCTGGCGGCGCTGGCCGACCCGACGCTGCGCGGCGCCGAGAGCGCGGGCTGGGGTCGCATCCTCGACGACGCCGAGGAGGTCGCCCAGGAGTTCGTGACGGCCCCCGACGAGGCCGAGGACCGCCTGGTCGTGCGCGTCGACCTACCGCTGACGCCCGACGACGTCATGCGCGTGCGCCTCACGCGCTCGACCTTCACCAAGCGCGGCCGCGGCCAGGAGCGCCCCATCGTGGCCGCCCAGGTGCGCGAGGCACTGTTCCAGAACCCCAACGCGCTGGGCTTCAAGCGCTCCGACGAGACCATCGCGGCGCGCATCGCCGGCCTGCTCGAGGAAGACGAGGACGACCCCAACCTGCTGGTCGCCGACAACGGCAACCTCGACATGTTCCTGCGCGCCGCCTCGCGCGTGCAGGAGGTCTTCATCGGCGACACCGATCGGCGCCTGCAGATCAAGCTCGAGCCGGTGCGGCCGCGCGTGCGCGTCGACTCGCTCAAGAACCAGGGCCTGTCGCTGAAGGTCCAGATCATCGTCAACGGGAAACGAAAGACCCTTGACAAACGGGTGCGCGTCGCCGGCGAGCCCAACGCCAGCTGGCTCTTCGACGGCGAGAACACGCTGATGCCGATGGCCGGCGGCGCAGGCGTCGGGACGATCACCTACGGGCTGTCGCGGCGCCAGGCGCGCATGCCGCTCCGCGAGGTGCCGACGTTCCTCGAGCGCGGCCTGCGTCGCATGCGCGACATCATCAAGGTCGAGGCCGACCCGGGCGTCCTGCCCGAGGTGACCCAGCCCGAGCCGCTGCTCATCCTCGGCGAGGACGGCGAGAGCCTGAAGGTCCAGCTGTCGTTCCGCTACGGCGACCCGGTCGAGCTGCAGGTCATGTCGAGCTCGTCGCCCGAGGTGCTGCGCGCGCCCGACGGCCACGAGCCGCCGTTCGTCATGCGCGACCTCGAGATGGAGAAGCGCCTCATCGACCTCGCGAAGGCCGAGGGCCTGCCGCTCGACGGCCCGGGCACGCTGCTCCTCGACACGCCGACGGCGCTCAACTTCCTCGACGAGCACCTGGCCAAGCTCGAGACCGACTGGGTCGTGCTCGGGCGCGAGCGCCTCCTGCGCTTCCGCACGAAGCACGTGACGCCCCGGCTCCAGGGCCGCATCCGCACCGGCCTCGACTGGTTCGACGTCAACCTCGAGATCGGCGTCGAGGACAGCCGCTACGGCATCGACGCGCTGCTCCAGCTCTACCAGAGCAAGCGCCGCTACATCACGCTGGAGAGCGGCGCGCTCGCGCTCTTGCCCGACGCGTGGGTGACGCACCACCTCCAGGTCGCGATGGAGCTGCCCCAGCTCCTCATGATGGGCGGCATCGGCCGCGTGCCGCGCTACCACGCCTCGGTGCTCGACGCGCTGGTCGGCGACTCGCAGTTCATCGACGCCGACGACGAGTGGAAGAAGCTCTCGGCGCGGCTCCGTCGCAGCGTGGGCGTCGGCGAGGAGCCCCTGCCCCCGGGCCTCAAGGCCGAGCTGCGGCCGTACCAGAAGTCGGGCTACGACTGGCTCGCCTTCCTCCGCGACTTCGGCTTCCACGGCATCCTGGCCGACGACATGGGTCTCGGTAAGACGCTGCAGGCGCTGGTGTGGCTCCTCGCCGAGCACGCCACGCCAGCCTCCGAGACGGCCGGCCCGCGCGCCGAGAACCCGTCGCTCGTCATCTGCCCGACCTCGGTGTCGTCGAACTGGGTGGCCGAGGCCGCGCGCTTCACGCCCGGGCTGAAGGTCGTCGAGCTGAAGGGCGCCAACCGCGACAAGCTCTACGACAAGATCAAGGACAGCCACCTCGTCGTCACGACCTACGCGCTGCTCCGCCAGGACCTGCAGCGCCTGCAGCGCCGCACCTGGCACGCGGTCATCCTCGACGAGGCGCAGAACATCAAGAACCCGGAGAGCCAGACGGCGGTCTCGGCGAAGAAGCTGAAGTCGAAGCATCGCTTCGCGCTGACCGGCACGCCGCTCGAGAACAACCTCCTCGAGCTGTGGTCGGTCTTCGACTTCCTGATGCCCGACTTCCTGGATGCGAAAGCGACTTTCCGATCGCGCTACGTCATCTCGGGCTCGGAGACGCCCGAGGACATCCGCGGCCTGCGCATCAAGATCAAGCCGTTCATGCTGCGGCGCGTGAAGGACGAGGTGGCGCGCGAGCTGCCGCCGAAGACCGAGCAGACCATCCGCATCCCGCTGGCGCCCGAGCAGCAGGAGCTCTACGACAAGGTGCGCGCGCTGGCGAAGCAGAAGGTCTACGCCACCATCCAGGAGAAGGGCGTCAACGGCTCGACGCTGGCCATCCTCGACGCGCTCTTGAAGCTGCGTCAGGTGGCCTGCCACCCGAAGCTGGTCGACCTCGACATCGCCAAGGGCATCGAGGCCTCGAGCAAGCACGAGGCGCTCCACGACCTCATCGAAGAGGCCGTCCAGGAAGGCCATCGCGCCCTCATCTTCAGCCAGTTCACGAGCCACCTCGCCATCCTCAAGGAGTGGCTCGACCAGAACGACATCGGCTACTTCTACCTCGACGGCAAGACGCGGAACCGGCAGGACCTCATCGACGCGTACAACTCGCCCGACGGCCCGCCGCTCTTCCTCATCAGCCTCAAGGCCGGCGGCACCGGCCTGAACCTCACCGCCGCCGACTACGTGATCCACATGGACCCGTGGTGGAACCCGGCCGTCGAGAACCAGGCCACCGACCGCGCCCACCGCATCGGCCAGACCAAGCCCGTCTTCGTCTACCGCCTCGTCGCCGAGAACACGGTCGAGGAGAAGGTGGTCGAGCTCCAGGAGAAGAAGAAGGAGCTCTTCGACTCGGTCGTCTCCGCCGACGGCGTGGCCGCCCCGATGCTCTCGATGGATGACCTGCGCGCCATCTTCGATGATTGATGATTGCGCGCGGGGCTTGGATTGACGCCTCGGGAGGCCCCCCGCGCGCTGTGACTCGGCCCCTCCGGGGCTCGCTTCATCGCAGAGGCGCGCACACCTCCGCGGTGGAAGTCAGTGCCCGGGGACGGGCGGCGTGCCCGGAGTCGGCGGCGTCGGCGACATCCCGGGTGCGATGACGGGCGGCGTGGGCTGCGGCTTGGTCGGGTCGGGCCAGACCTTCCTGAACTCGTCGACGGCAGCCTTCGTCACCGGCTCGTCTTCGATCTTCGGGTCCATCGGCACGAGGTCGAGGTCGACGCGGTTGCCGGTCTTGGCGCCCTCGGCCGGCAGCGACGCGAGCTCGCTCTCGGCCAGCTGGAGCTCGGCCCGCGACGCCGCGAGCTGGCGCTCGTAGGCCTCGATCGGCGCCTGCCTGACGAGCGGCGTGTTCGGCGCGTTGGGCGCCGGCACCGGCGGCGCGACCGTCGTCGCCTTGGCCGACGCGATGAGCCGCTCGTAGTTCTGCACGCGGCGATCGGCCGCGTCGCGCTTGGCCTGGAGCCCCGCGCGCCGGTTCGGATCGAAGAGCGGCGCCCCGGCCCCGCCCGGGTCGTCGAAGGTCACCGTCACGAAGCCGACGTACTTCCCCTTCTGGCCGCCGTTGGCCGAGAGCCCGTCGCCGGCCGCGCCCGTCTCGCTGGCCATGCCCATCGAGTCGCCGCCCAGGAAGAGGCGCGCCTCCGGCACCGCCTGGTTCAGCGCCATCTCCTCGGGCGGCGTCAGCTGCGACAGGATGACCACCAGATCCGGCTTCTTGTCCTGCGCGGCGATGGCCTGCTTGGCCGCGTCGACCATCGGCGCAAACTGGAGCCCCTCCTTCTCGAGCGACACCTTGGCCATGCGCGCCGCGCTCTCGCCCACCAGCGCCAGCACCAGCACGCGCAGCCCCGCCCGATCGACCGCGAGCCACGGCGTGAAGACCGGCTTGCCGTCGCTCTGGACGAGGTTCGTGGCTACGAAAGGAACTTTCCCATTCGCCGCGAGCTTCTTCAGCTCGTCCAGCCCGAGCGCCAGATCGCGGTCGCTCACGGCCAGCGCGTCGACGCCCTCGACGCCGTACTGCGCCACGATGAGCTCGGCCGTCGCGTTCCAGCGCGGGCGCGACGCCTCGTCGAGGACGTGCTGCGGCGACAGCGCGTCGCCGGCGTCGAGGACGAGGACTCCGTCCCAGCCGGCCGACTGCTTCTTCTCTCTCAGGATGGCTGCTTTCTTGGCCAGACCGCCAAGCGGGTGAGCGTGTCAGCCACAGGGCTCGAGCTCTCCCAGCAAGTTGGCGGTGTAGGCGAAGCCGAGCTTCACGTGGGTGGCGTTGGCCTGGACCGGCGCCGCCGTGTCCACCGCGGCCGCCTCGGGGGCCACCGACACGCCGGCGTCGGGCGCCGTGGTGCCGCCGCACATGGCCAGCGCGAGCGCTCCGCCGAGGCCGATGACCGCGCCGGCGATACCCGAAAGCCTCTTGACCATGTCGTGCCGCATCGCGCTCTCCCGCTGCGCATCCCGACGACGCGCGAGCGGAAGAGTGCCACAAAAGCAAACGGCCTGCGAGTCACCTCGCAGGCCGTCGGCCTAGATCCCGGAGGATCTCACTCGCAGGTGTCGACGCCGCTGATGTCGGCGCTGGTCGCCTTCACGAACACGCCCACCGAGATGCCGTCCGCGAGGCTCGGCTTGACGGAGGCGTTGCAGCCGGTGCCCGGGCACGAGTCGCCGTCGAGGTCGACGTCGACGGCGATGAGGCCGATGAGCACGCCGCAGAAGCTCGGCAGCTGGGTGCAGGCCGAGCTCTCCGAGGTGCAGCCCGTCGAGGTGTTGCACTTGGCGGTGTTGCCGGTGATCGAGATGAGCTCGGTCGCGCCACCCGAGAAGGTGCAATCGCAGGTGTCGACGAAGGTGTTGAGCGCCGCGATGAGGTCCGACTTCTTGATGACGCCGCCGAGCTTCGCGCCGTAGGTGTCGCCCGGGTTCGAGTGGTCCTCGACCGTGCCGTCCATCGTCAGGCCCTTGCCGTTCGGGCCGGTCGCCACGACCGCCTCGATCTGGGTGTTGCTCACGGCCAGGTCGAGCTGCGCGCCGACGACGGGGACCGAGAGCTGGAAGAGCGACGGGCCAGCCGTCAGCGTGCTCGAGGCGATCTTGGCGCCCTCGAAGCCGATGAGCGGGGTCGCCGTGCCGGTCACGAACGAGCTCGGGTTCACCGTGAACGAGCTCATGCCGGTCGCGTTGTTGGTGAGGTCGGCATCGGCGTCGGCGCCGTAGAAGCCATAGATGTCGAGGTCGTCATCGGCGGTGGCGCTCTCGACGCCCTTCGTCTCGAGCAGCAGCGCGAGCGAGCCCGAGTCGATGTTCTCCTGGATGAGCGCGTTGATGTCGCCCGTGAAGGAGGCGGCCGCGGCGAGGATGGTGCCGAGCTTGTTGTCGACCTTGCCGTCGTCGGTGAAGTCGAAGCAGCAGGCGTCCCACGGCAGGTTGGTGCCGGGGTCCTTGTTGGCGTCCTGGTTGCCGACGCGGATGTTGGTGACGTAGCTCACCTTGTCATCGAACGTGTAGGTGCACTTGTCGGCGCCCGCGACGCACGCGCCATCGACGCACACGTTGGTGCCGGTGCACGGGGTCGGGGTCTCGGCGTAGGTGCAGGCGGCGACGCCGTCGTTGTTGGCGCAGGTGCCGGTCGCGGCGTAGGTCACGGCCGAGTTGCCGTCGCAGTCGGCCGCGGGCGGCGTCGTGCAGGGGTTCGGCGTGCACGGGTCAGTCGGGTTCGTGTCGCCGGTCGTGTCGGTCGTGGTCGTGGTCGCGGTGCTGTCCGTCGACGTCGAGTCGGTCGCGGTCGTCGCGTCGGTCGTGGTCGTCGTGTCCGACGTACCGGGATTGGCGTCGTCGCCACAGGCCGCGACACCCCAGGTCAGGGCGGCTGCGAGCACGGTCGAGAAACGAGTGAAGTTACGCATGGATGCAGGATCTCCTGAGACGTAGGTGGCCCTCGAACCGTGGGCGCCCGTTGGGTTCGTCGTCGTGACGCTGCCTCGGCCGCGGCCGGAGGCGGGCGCATCCAAGCAAATGCCCGCGCTCAGCGCAAGAGCCGAAAGTGCGCCCGGCAGGCGGTCCGTCGACGGTTCGAACGATCCTTCGATCGACGCTGTCCGTCCCCTCGACGCGACGCCTTCGGATGCCAGAAACAGAAACGCCGCCTCGGGGTTGCCGGGCGGCGTTGCTGCGTGGGTGAAAAGTGGGGTCGCTCGCGTGAAATGGGGGGTCGGTCCCAGTGATGTTTGTGTTCTTCCGCCTAAGTGTCTCGGGGGCGGTCGCGATCACGACCCACGCAGAGCCATTGAGCAAGGGCTGTGCCAGGGTCTCAGGTGGCTCGAACCGGCCTCCGAAGGCCTGGGCTCGATCCCCGCAGAGCAGCCAGGGAAGCCGAGTTGATGCGCGCGTCCCGGTTGGGCCGGACCGCCGAGTCCCCGGGACGCCCAACCCCGGTGGGGTCGACGAGCCCCAATTGAACCCGCGTCACGCCGCGTCCTCGCCGCCCCAGCGGGTGAAGACCACGTGCACCTTGCCCATGGCGTCGGGCCGGACCACCAGGTAGCGGCGCGCGCGCGACAGGGTCGAGCCCTTGTCGGACGGGAGCACCGGCGCCCACGAGCCGAGGTTGTAGTAGCGGCCGCCCTGCGTGAGCGGCCGGCGCTCCGGCCGATGGCTGTGCCCGAAGGCGACGACCGGCACCGCCAGCGCCTCGGCCACCGACTCGGCGACGAGGCCCCAGCGGGCGCGCTCCTGCAGCGCCAGGCTGCCGCGGCCCATGGCGCGCAGCACGAACACGAAGGCCGGCAGCAGCACGCACAGCAAGAGGACCTGGGTCCAGTGGCGGACGAGCGCCACGCCGATGGTCAGGATGGCGACCGACATGAGGATGAAGGCGAAGCGGTCGAGCCACAGCTCGTGCACGAGGAGCCGCAGGCGATCGACGATGGGCACCGACGAGAGGCGGAGCTGCCGCTCGAGGAAGGCCGGCTCCACCCCCTTCCGCGCCGCGTAGGCCTGCCAGGCCGGACCGCGCGGATCGACGCTCTTTCGGCGCTGGCCGAGCTGGCGCCGGCGCCGGCCGCGGAGCTCGCGCAGGCCGCGCCACACCGCCGCCATGTAGGCGCGGAAGAACGGGCGGCGCGGGAAGTAGAAGCGGCGGTAGTGGTCGACGTAGCCGCCGAGCGAGAGGATGAAGCTCTCGTCATTATAGGGGTTGAACGTGCCGAGCCGGCTCAGGGTGTGGCGCCCGAGCAAGGACCCGAACGGCGTCTCGAGCTCGAGCTCGTGGCCGGGCTCGGCCGGCACCGACGGGTCGAGCACGTCGCGGTAGCTGCAGGTGGCGTCGTACTGGTTGCCGTGCTCGCCGTAGAGGACGCCCGGGCGGTAGACGAACCAGGGCTCGAAGGCGATGGCGCGCGCCACGCGCTCGGCCGCGCCGACCGGGGCCGCGCGCGCCACCATGGCGCGCAGGACCTCCTGGACCTCGGGGAAGTGGAGCTCGCGATCGTGGTTGCCCATGACGAAGACGACGCGGTTCCCGCGCGCCAGGAAGGCGGCCAGGGCGTGGGTGACCTCGGCGTGATCGGAAAGGATCTTGCCCATCTTCCAGACCGAGCCGGCCACCGTCGGCGGCAGGCCCTCGGTGGCGATCTTGGCGCCGGCCGGGCCCGAGAAGCAGGTGTCGAAGTCGAAGGTGTCGCCGTTGAAGACCAGCACCGAGCGCTCGAACCAGGCCGGGCGGCGGCAGTCGATGGCGGTCATGAGCTCGGCCAGCTCGCGGTCCTGCTCGCGCGCGCTCGGCGCCGACTTGTACTCCCACCAGCCGTCGGGCGGCGCCGGCAGCACCTCGTTCAGGTGCACGTCGGAGAGCAGGACGATCTCCTCGCGGGCGCCCGGATCGCCGCCCGGCGGGGTGTCGGTCGCGCCCGTCACGGCGCCCCCAGGACCGGCGCCAGGCGCCGCGCGAGGTCGCGGCGTCGAGCGCGCCCTCGATGGTCACGCTCGGCGTGCCGTCGCGCGCCAGCACCACGAGCTTCGGCAGCATGCCGTCCCAGCGCTGGCCGAAGGCCGCCAGGAAGTCGGCCTCGCCGCCCGGCGCGAGGCGCGCCTGGCGATAGCCGGGGCGGGCTTCGGAAAGGACCTTTCGCAAGCGCGCGGCCCCGCTCGCGCTGGTGGCGTCGTCGGTGGCGAGGCCGAGCACGACGACCTCGGGGTGGGCCGCCTGGAAGGCCGTCAGCACCGGCATGTCGGCGATGCAGGGCGCGCACCACGTGCCCCACAGGCTGGCCAGCACCGGCTTGTGCTCGCTCCGCGCCAGCGCCGCGACGTCGTCGGCGTCCATCGCGACCAGCGTGCCGGCGGCCGGCGGCGCGCCCGAGCAGGCCGCCGCGGCGGGGAGCGCGAGGCAGGCGAGGCGCATGAGGACCCGAGCCGGAGACATTGCCTCGAACCTAGCAGCCGGTCCGCGCGAGCGAAAGCGCTTGTGGCCCTTTGCCCGCGAAGCTAATGAGGAAGCCGACCATCCTGCGCGCGCGGAGGCCATGGAAGAGCTCGAAATCACGCTCGGTCAGCGCTCGCTCGCGTCCATCCACGGCGAGCAGACGACGGCCAGCGCCTACGCCGGGCTCGGCGCGCGGCACCTCTTGCTGGTCGGCGACGGCGGCGTCGGCGCGGTGCCGTCGCGGCTCGCGGCGCAGGTGGCGTGCTCGGCCGCGCTGGCGCGCATGCGCGCGTCGGTCTTCCCCGAGCTGTCGGCGCAGATCGAGGAGGCCTTCGCCGAGGCCCACGGCGCGGTCCGGCGCTCCCTGGTCGGCACGCCGGCCGCCGACAAGGGCGGGGCCTCGCGGGTGCGGGTGGTCATCGACAGCGACCAGGTCGTGGCGGCGCGCGTCGGCGGCGGGCGCGTCTACGTCATGCGCGGCGACCGGCTCGAGGCGCTCTTCCGCGAGGCCGGCCCGGGCATGCTCGGCCAGGGGCAGATCTATCCCGAGGTGGCCGAGCTGCGGACGCCGATGGAGCAGGGCTTCCGCGTGGTCGTGCTGTCGGAGTCGGCCATGCGCGCGACCGGCGCCGACCTCTACCAGCTCGTGCACGCCGCGGCGCCGCAGCTCGCGGCCACGCGCCTCGCCGAGGCGGCGCGCCGGCGCGGCCAGCACGACCCCATCGCGGTGCACGTGCTCGAGGTGCAGAGCGACGACCCGCGCCCGGCCGACCGCCCCCACCCTGCCCTGGCCCGCATCGCCCGCGATCGCCCGCGCACCATCGACTCGGACGGCACCGTCATCGGCACTCAGCGCGGGCCGCGCGCCGCGCGCGCGAGCGAGGCCTTGGATCCGCGGCGCGCGCAGGCCGGGCGCGACACCGGCTGGCTCCTGTGGTTCTTCGTCGCGGTCGCGCTCGGCGCCGGCGCGGCGCTCATCGTGCACCGCGGCAAGCCCGGCCCGACCATCGTGCAAGGGCCGCCGGACGCGGGCCTCACGCTCGTCGCCGAGGCGCCCGACGCCAGCGCGGCCGAGGTCGTGGCGCCCGACACGAGCCCGCCCGACGAGGAGGTCGCGGCGCCCGAGGCGCCCGAGGTGACGGCCATCTTCGAGGCCGAGACCACCGAGCGCCTGGCCCTGAACATCCGGAACCACATCACGCGCAGCTTCCCGAGCGACGGCGAGGCCGTGTTCGCGCGGCTCGAGGCCGCAGTGCTGGCGCGGCGGAAGGACCCGAAGGTGGTCGAGGCGCTGGTCGAGCTCCTGAAGGAGCCCGAGCTCAAGCGCACCGCGCGCTGGGTGCAGGGGGTCCTGCCGAAGCTCGTCAGCGACGCGCCCGCGCCCTGACCTTCCACCAGCGCTGCAGCGCGTCGACGTACGGCACGGCGCCGGGGTGGGCGCGCATGAGGAGCTCGCTGGCGGCGTCGGGATCGAGGTCGTAGCGCTCGGCCAGCGCCGCGATGGCGATGGTCGGCGAGCGGTTGAGGCCCGCCGTGCAGTGGAGGTAGACGGCGCGCCCGCCGTCGCCGAGGCGCGCCAGCGCGGCCAGCGCGAGCTCGACCTGGGCGCCGAGATCCTTCTTGTCGAAGTCGCGGATCGGCACGCGCTCGACCGCGAGGCCGGCCGCGATGTGGCTCCCCCAGAGCACCTCCCAGCGCAGCCCGAGGGCCTTCAGATCGGTGTCGGTCTGGAGCGAGAGCACGGCGCCGATGCCCTGCGCGGCCAGCGCGCGCGAGTCCTCGGCGTCGACCGGGCACGAGCCGACCCACAGCGTCGGGTCGATCTGATGGAGGCGCATCACGGCGCCGAGCCTAGGCCCCGCGCCCCCCATGGACAAGCACCGACGCTCGCCGCATAGTCTGCCGCCGTTCCGGAGGACCCCCTATGCGCCCCATGCACCCCATCCGCCCCATGCGAACGTCGCGCAGTGCTTGGACTGCTTGGCTCATCCCGGTCAGCGCGCTGGCGCTCGGCGCCTGCGGCGGTAAGGGCGAGGCCCCGCGACCCGACGCGGCCCCGGTGGCGACCGCCGCCGCGGATGCGACCCCGGCCGACGTGCCGCCGGCCAAGCCCTCGCGCCTCCCCGACGGCGAGGCCTTCATGAAGAAGGAGCTGGCGCCCGATGGCGTGACGGCCGCGCTCGAGCTGGCCGACGCGCTCGCCGGCGAGGACGTCCCGGCCGCCAAGATCCAGGCCGCGCGCGTGCGCCTGGCCGCGGTGGCGCGCGCCCTCGAGGCCGACCCGTCGGGCGCCTCGCTCGGCGAGGGCGGCGCCGAGAAGCAGCTCCGGCTCGTGCTGCAGGCGGGTGAGCTCGGCGGCGACGGCAAGGCCCCGGCCGACGCCGCGCGCGCGCTGCTGTCGTTCGCCGGCGCGCCCGACGCGGGCGCCAAGGTGAAGGACGTGCGCGAGATGCTCGACGACGCGACGCCCGAGGGGCAGGCGCTCCGGCTGGTGGCGCTGGGCACGCTGGCGCGCGCGCTGGACGCGGGCTCGGACGCGCCGGGCTTCGAGACGCTGGCGCGGCGCGCCGGGCCGCTGCTGTGCGATGGCTGCGCCGACGCGGCGCGGCTCACGCCCGATCAGCTCCGCGCCATCGCCGAGAAGCCGGCCGCCGACGGCACCGGCTTCGCCTGCGCGCCAGGCAACGCCAAGCCGCTCGGCAGCCCGTGCGACGCGCTGACGGCGCTGGCCCCGGTCCAGGCTGCCAACGCCGGCGGCAACGTGCTGGCGCTGGCCGCCCTGCAGCTCGAAGAGGATCTGCGCGCGCTGCCGCCCGGCCCGCCGCCGCTCGGCGCCGCGCTGAAGGCCGCGCTCGAGAAGATCCCCAAGCGCTCGGGCTATGCGCTGCCGCAGGTCGTGGCCGACCTCGGCCAGGGCGCGCTCGGCGCCACCGGGCTCGCGCCCGAGGTGCCGGCGCTGGCCGTCGCCGTCATCGGCCCGAGCGACATCAAGATGGGCGCGCGGCCGGTCGTGACGGCGGGCGGCCAGCTCGTGAAGAGCGGGCAGGACCTGGCTGACGCCCCGGCGACGGCGCTGGCGGACATCGCCGAGGCCCAGCCCGATCCGGCCACCGGCGCCATCGCGGTGCTGGCCGATCGCGCCAAGGCGGTGGCCGCGGCCGTGCTCGAGGCGACGACCAACCGGCCGGCGCCGCGCTTCACGGTGAAGGGCGTCGACCTGGCGATCCTGCCCGGAGCCCCGGCCAAGGCGGTCGTGGCGACCGCGGACGCGCTGCGCGCGGCGGGCTTCGACGCCTTCGCGGTGATGCGGCCGCAGGCCATCGGCGCCTCGCTGCCGCTGTATCTCAGGAGCGCGCCGGCCGAGATCGAAGCGCCGCTGGTGGCGACCTGGGAGAAGCCGATCCTCGTGGTCGTGACGAAGGACGCCATCGACGTCTGGGGCCCGGAGAAGGTGAAGGACGGCGGGGCCGCGGTCGGCGCCGATCGCCAGGCCGAGGTGCCGACGAGCGCGCAGCCGGGCTGGCGCGGCGAGACGCTGGCGCGCCTGCGCGTGCCCATCCCGCCGCCCGCGCCGGAGCAGCCGCGCATCGGCCCGGCCACGCTGCAGGACGCCAAGACGGCCATCGATTTCTGGCAGGCCAAGACCAAGGTCGGGCCGGTGGTGCACGTGGTCGCGGGCGACGGTGCCGACGCCTGGGACGTCCTGGCCGTCGCGCACGCGGTGCAGGAGGCGCCGAAGAAGGACGCCGCGCCGGCGCTGGTGGTGGCGACGACGTGGCCGGGCGCGCGCTGCCCGGGCGAGGCGAGCGACTGCGCGAGCGCCATGGTGGTGGCGTTCTCGGGGCTGGCGGTGCCGTCGGAGCGCGGCCTCAGCGACAAGCCGAAGAAGGGCGAGAAGAAGGAGGAGAAGCCGCCCACGCCGCCGCCGTCGGACGAGTTCTGCAACAAGGCCGACATCCAGACGCAGATGCGCAAGCGCGCTGGCACCTTCCGCTTCTGCTACGAGAAGGAGCTCCAGCTGCAGAAGGACCTCGAGGGGCGCCTCGTGGCGAGCTTCACCATCGACCTCGGCGGCAAGGTGAAGAACCTCGGGACCAGCGGTGGCCTCCCCAACAAGGCCGTCGGCGAGTGCATCAAGGGGGAGATCAAGAAGATCACCTTCGCCCCGCCCAAGGGCGGCGAGTGCGTGGTCTCGTGGCCCTTCCAGTTCAAGGCCAACTGAGGTCGTCGCGCGCCAGGCGACGTCACGAGCCGGTGGTCGTGCCGATGCCGGTGGCGATGCGCTCGAACACCGCGAACGTCTGCGCCACGCCGGCGTGTCGCCAGCCCTCGAGGACGAGCCAGTCGATGACGCGCGTGCACGGCACGCGGCCGCCGAAGAAGGCGAGCTCCTCGGCGTGGTCGCCGGGGAGCGCGACGGCGATGTGGCCGCGCACGGTCCCGACCGCGTAGACGACGTCGCCCGCGCCCATCGGGGTGGTCGCGAGGTTGACGATGAGGACCTTGCTCGACTCGGCCTCGCGCAAGAGGCTCGGCTTCACCGACTCGCGCAGGAACTCTTCGGCGGTGGCTTGATCCATCGGTGGCCCCGGTTGTGATGCGTGGGTGCCGGTCGAGTCCCGTCACCCGAGCCGCACCTTGGGCATGCTAGACGCCCGCCCTCTGCAAACAAGGCCCGTGCGCGGAGGTGCGAGGGCTAGCCGCCGCGGACGTAGCGCGCGGCGCCGGCGAGCGCCTGAGCGTTGTCGCGGGCGATGGCGCGGAATCCCTCCGAGACGAGGCGGTGCTCGGCGACCTTTCGCCAGAGCGCCTCGGCCGCGGCGCGCGCCGACGGCCAGACGTCGAGGTCGGCGCCGCTCGGGGCGCGCACCGCGAAGGCCGGCGTGAGCACGTTGCCGCCGCGCGGCGCGTAGGCCATCGGCAGCATGTCGTACACCGGCGCGAGCCCGAGGAGGCGCGTGCCGCGGGCCAGGAAGGCGGCGTTGCCGTGGTGCATGTCGCTGTTGGCGATGAGCCGGCCGAAGGCGGCGCGCCAGCGCACCGCGGGCTCGATCGCAGCGTCGACGAGGCGCCCGGCGATGAGCGCGCGCGCCGTGTCGACCCAGCTCTCGAGGTGCCCCACGTGCTCGCTGTCGGCGGCCGCGAAGGACAAGACGCCGCGGCGGCCGAAGCCTCCGTCGGCCAGCGCGACGCGATCGAAGCGCTCGACCTCGAGGAACAGGCGACCGCCGCCCAAGGCCAGCTCGGAGGTCGCGGCGTCGTGGCCGGCGGCGCGCACGACCTCGTGGGCGAGGTGCTCGGCGACCAGCAGATCGGCCGTGCGCGTGGCCACGTCGCCGCCGTCGAGCGCGGGCGAGAACTTCACCAGCACCGCCACGCCCGGCTCGCGCACGGCGAGGAACTTTGGCTGCTCGCCGGCCGCGGACGAGCCGGGCAGGCCGCTCGCGAGCGCCGCCTCGGCCAGCCGCGCGTAGCGCGCGCCGCGCTTCGAGCGCGGCACCAGGCCCAGGTCGCTGGCTTCCGGCGCGGCCGCGCGCACGTGCTCGAGCGCCTGGCCGAGGGCGTCGTCGCCGACCACCAGCTCGCCGATGGCGTCGGCGCCGTGGGCCGCGAGGTACATGAGCGCGTGATCGCCGCTCCACAGGCCGATCTCGCGCGGCACCGGCAGCTCGGGATGGAGCCGCGGGACGAGGCGACCGAGGAAGCCGCTCGGGCGCAGATCGTGGAGGAACCAGGGCAGGTCGTCGAAGAAGCCGCCGGCGACGTCGGCGTCGAGCGCCTCGACGAAGAAGCCGCGCGGCTCGATGGCGTGCAGCACGGCCAGCCGCCGCGGCGCGCCCGCCTCGTCGATGGCGAAGAGCGGCGCGCGGTCGCCGACGCGCTCGATGCGCCGGCGCGCGGCGTAGCGCGTGGCGCGGGCGCGGCCGGTGACCAGCACGCCCTGGCCGCCGTCGCGCGCGACCAGCCGCGAGAACGTCGGCTGGCTCACGCCGAGGGCGCGGGCGAGGTCGGGCGCGGCGGCCGGGCCGCGCCGCAGCTCGCGCGTCAGCGCGTCGACGCCGGGCTGGAGCTCGGAAGGCATCGTCTATGAATAGATCTGACCGCCAAAAGGATCAAATCCAATCAGACGTTTTGCGCACTATTGCATACTTCGACGCATGCCTCGCGAATAGATACTGGCATACATACGCTCAGGCCTCGGCGCCCCGGAACAGCGCCGCCAGCGCCGGTCGCAGCTGCTCGAGCGCCTGGCCGCGATGGCTGACGGCGTGCTTCTCGGCGGCGGACAGCTCGGCGAACGTCACGCCGGCCGGCGGGTAGAAGAAGTACGGGTCGTAGCCGAAGCCGCCGCTGCCGCGCGCGCCGTCGACGATGAGCCCCTCGATGGCGCCGGCCGCGAAGAGGACGACCGCCGGGTCGTCGGGCAGCGGCTCGGCGTCGGGCACGCGATGGGCCAGCGCGCTCGGGACGACCAGCGCGATGACCGCGCGATAGCGCGCGGTGCGCGCCTCGGGGGCGACGTCGGCCAGCGCGGCCAGGAGCTTCGCGTTGTTGTCGGCGTCGCTGGCGTCGGGCCCGGCGTAGCGCGCGCTGTAGACGCCGGGGGCCCCGCCCAGCGCATCGACCTCGAGGCCCGAGTCGTCGGCCAGGCACACCGCGCCGGTGGCGCGGAACGCGGCCAGCGCCTTGATGAGGGCGTTGGCCCGGAAGGTGGTGCCGGTCTCGTCGGCCGATCCGAGGCCGAGCTCGGCCGACGATCGGAGCTCGTCGCCGACCCCGATCGCGTCGAGGATTTCTCTGATTTCCCTGAGCTTCTTCGCGTTGTTGGTGGCCGCGACCAGCATGGTTACTCCGTCGGCTTGGCCTGGCGAGCCCTTGTGCGTAACGTGGCCGGGCTGCGGAAGCCGCTCGGCGAGCCTCGCGCATCGACGACGACGCCGCAACGCATCCGCGATCCCCTCGCCGAGATGACCGCGCGGCGACCAGGAGAACCCTCGATGAGCCACGATTTCGGCTTGAGCGACGCGCTCCTCACCCGGACCCTCGAAGAGGTCCAGGCGCGGCGGGTCGACGACTGCGATCTCTACTTCGAGCACGTCGACGCCGAGTCGCTCTCGCTCGACGAGGGCATCGTGAAGCGCGCCGGCCGCGCCATCCACCAGGGCGTCGGGGTGCGCGCCATCATCGGCGAGAAGACCGGCTACGCCCACGCCGACATCATCGACGAGGACAGCCTGCTCGAGGCCGCGCGCGCCGCGCGCGCCATCGCCGCCGACTCGAGCCACGGCGGCTCCATCGCCATCTCGCGCCCCGGCCTGGTCCGCCCCGACCTCTATCAGGTCGGCCACGGCAAGGACCCGATCGACCTCGGCCTGCAGGACAAGCTCGAGCTCCTGCACGCCATCGACCAGCGCGCCCGCGCCTACGACCCGCGCATCAAGCAGGTGCAGGCCGGCTTCGCCTGCGAGCGGAAGACCGTGCTGGTGGTCACGAAGGACGGCCGCATCGTCGTCGACGAGCGCCCGCTGTCGCGCCTGTCGGTGTCCTGCATCGCCATCGACAAGGCCTTGGGGCAGCGCCAGGTGTCGAGCTCGGGCGGCGGCGGACGCTGGGGCTTCGAGGCCTTCGCCGAGCACTGGCAGCACTGGACCGACGAGGCCGCGCGCCGCGCCATCCTGCTGCTCGACGCCATCGACGCGCCCGCCGGCACGATGGACGTCGTGCTCGGCCCGGGCTGGCCCGGCATCCTCCTCCACGAAGCGGTCGGCCACGGCCTCGAAGGCGACTTCAACCGCAAGCAGACCTCGGCCTTCAGCGGCATGATCGGCAAGGTCGTCGCCTCGCCGCTCGTGACCGTCGTCGACGACGGCACCATCGCCACGCGCCGCGGCAGCCTGAACGTCGACGACGAGGGCACGCCCACGCAGCGGAACGTCCTCATCGAGGGCGGCGTGCTCAAGGGCTACCTCCAGGACCGGCTGAACTCGCGCCTCATGGGCCAGGAGGCGACCGGCAGCGGGCGGCGCGAGTCGTACGCGTCGACGCCGCTCCCGCGCATGACCAACACCTTCATGCTGGCCGGCCAGGACGACCCGGCCGACATCATCCGCTCCGTGAAGCGCGGCATCTACGCGGTCGCCTTCGGCGGCGGCCAGGTCGACATCACCAGCGGCAAGTTCGTCTTCTCCGGCGCCGAGGCCTACCTCATCGAGGACGGCAAGGTGACCGCGCCGGTGAAGGGCGCGACCTTCATCGGCAACGGGCCCGACGTGCTGAAGCGCGTGACCGCGGTCGGCAACGACCTGAAGCTCGACGAGGGCGTCGGCACCTGCGGCAAGGACGGCCAGTCGGTGCCGGTCGGCGTCGGGCTGCCCACCATCCGCATCAACGATCTCACCGTGGGCGGCGTCGCCGTTCGTTAAGCAGAGGCCGCCATGCACGACCCCCAAGCGCTCCTCGCCCATGCCCTCGCAGTCGCCACCCAGGCCGGTGCCAGCGCCGCCGACGCGGTCATCGTCGCCGGCCGATCGACGTCGGTGAAGGTCCGCCTCGGCGAGACCGAGAAGGTCGTCCAGAGCCGCGACCACGGCCTCGGCATCCGCGTCCTGGTGGGCGCCCCGGGCGAGCTGCAGACCGCCACGACCTCGACGTCGGACCTCTCGAAGGACGCCATCGAGCGCCTCGTGCGCCACGCCGTCGAGGCCGCGCGCGTGACCGCGCCCGACCCGTTCCAGGGGCTGCCCGAGCCGAGCGACGAGCCGCTCGCCGACATCGACCTCGACCCGTATGACGAGGAGGTCGTGCGCTTCGACGCCGACCGCGCCATCGCGCTGGCGCTCGAGACCGAGATGCGCGCGCTCGAGGTCGACCCGCGCTTGAAGAACAGCGAGGGCGCCGAGATGAGCTGGGGCTGGAGCGAGCTCATGCTGGCCAACACCCAGGGCGTCCTGCGGACGAAGCGCGCCACGTCGATCGGCCTCTGGACGACGCCGGTCGCCGAGGAGAACGGCGAGAAGCAGCGCGACTACTGGTACTCGTCGGCGCGCCACTTCGCCGATCTGCTGACGCCGACCGCCATCGGCCGCGAGGCCGCGCGCCGGACGCTCAGGCGCCTCGGCGCGAGGAAGCCGAAGACCACGCAGGTGCCGGTCATCTACGACTCGACGGTGGCGAGCCGGCTCGTCGGCATCCTCGGCGGCGCGGCCAACGGCGGCGCCATCTACAAGGACGCGAGCTATCTCTGCGGCAAGCTCGGCACGGCCATCGCCGCGCCGGCGGTGACCATCGTCGACAACCCGCACATCGTGCGCGGCGCGGCGTCGCGCCTCTTCGACGGCGAGGGTCTGCCGACGCGCCCGTTCACGCTGGTGAAGGACGGCGTCCTCCAGAATTGGGTCCTCGACACCTACACCGGCCGGAAGCTCGGCATGCCGTCGACGCGCTCGGCCTGGCGCGGGATCGGCGGCTCGCCCGGCCCGGGCACCTCGAACCTCTGGATGGAGAACGGCACCCGCACGCTCGCCGATTTGATCAAGGACCTTGACGAAGGCCTGCTTGTCACCGACACGTTCGGCGGCGGCGCCAACACCGTGACCGGCGACTACAGCCAGGGCGCCGTCGGCCTGTGGATCGAGAAAGGCGAGATCGCCTACGCCGTGAACGAGCTCACCATCGCCTCGACGCTGGGCGAGATGTGGATGGCCATCGACGGCATCGCCAACGACCGCGACCCCACCCGCTCGACCTCCGCCCCTTCGTTCCGCGTCGCGAGGATGACCATCGCCGGCGAGTAGCCTCCGGGCGTCGAGTCAGAGCCGGGCGATACGCGACACGGGCGTCGAGCCAGAGTCGGGCGATACGCGGCAGGTGCCGTCAAGGCCCGCGCTGCGGCGAGGCGCCTACGCGCGGGGGCCCGTGGTGGCGGCGACATTTTTACGACCACATGCTCGCGCCGCGCGCTTCCTGCCCCGCTCTTCCTCCGGCTCCGCTTCGCTCCGCCTCCGTCCAGAGCGGGGCCGCGCGTCGCGAGCCATGCCTGCTAGAGGTCCGAGAGCACGAGCTTGCCGTCGACCCGGGCGAAGGTGACGCGCTCTTCCTGGCCGTTGCCGAAGCGCACGAGCGCGTTCCAGCGGTCGCCCTTCTGCGCGTTCTCGTCGCGCGCGGCGACCGTGATGCCGGTCTTGGCGTTCTTCACCCACTCCTGGCCGCGGCCCCAGAAGTCGTCGGCGTTCTGCTCGGCCTTGCGCGTGAGCTCGGCGCCGAGCTCGGGCGCCACGAAGCGGCGCACGGCGGCGATGTCCTTCTGCTCGAGCGCCTGCGTGAAGGCCGTCAGCACACCCTCCTCGGTGGTCGGGTGCGGCGCCGGCGGCGGCGGCAAGGGCGGCGCCACCGACACGACGACGTCGGCCGCCTCGGGCTCCTTCGCGCCACACGCGGCGGCGCCGAGGCCTGCGGCGATGAGGACGACGAGCGGCATGAGGGGGCGGCGTGCGGTGGTCATGCGGGGTCCAACGTGCGACCGGTCCACGAGATTCGTGGGAGGCTCGTGGGGGATTCGTGGGAGCTTCGCAGCACTTGCCGGGAGGCCGGCGACGCGAAGCCGAGCGTGTCGGGGTGGCAGGATTCGAACCTGCGACATTCAGCTCCCAAAGCTGACGCGCTACCAGACTGCGCTACACCCCGTTCGGGCAACCGGCCCTTTCTTACACAAAGACGGGGTCGCGGTACACCCCGAACACCTCGCGGAAGACGTCGCAGATCTCGCCCAGCGTCACGTCGGCCTTCACGGCCGCAATGATGGGCGGCATGAGGTTGTCGCTGCCGCGCGCGGCCTGCCGCACCGCGTCGAGGGCCTGGCCGGCCTTGGCCTGGTCGCGCTCGACCTTGAGGCGCGCGATGCGCGCGCGCTGCGCCCGCTCGACCTCGGGGTCGATGCGCAAGAGCGGCACCTTGGCCGGCTCGCCGTCGACGTACTTGTTGACGCCGACGATCACGCGCTCGCCGCGCTCGACCTTGCGCTGGTCGGCGAAGGCGGCGTCGGCGATCTCCTTCTGCGGGTAGCCCACCTCGACCGCGCGCACGATGCCGCCCATGTCGTCGATCTTGCGGATGTAGGCCCAGGCCGCGGCCTCGATGTCGTCGGTCAGCTTCTCGACGAACCAGCTGCCCGCCAGCGGGTCGACCACGTTGGCCACGCCCGACTCCTCGGCGATGATCTGCTGCGTCCGGAGCGCGACCTTCACCGACGCCTCGGTCGGCAGCGCGAACGTCTCGTCGAGGCTATTGGTGTGCAAGGACTGCGTGCCGCCGAGCACCGCCGCGAGCGCCTGCAGAGCCACCCGCGCGACGTTGTTCAGCGGCTGCTGCGCCGTCAGCGACACGCCCGCCGTCTGCGAGTGCGTGCGGAGGCGCATCGACTCCGGCTTCTTCGCGCCGAAGCGGTCGCGCATGATGCTGGCCCACATGCGGCGCGCCGCGCGCAGCTTGGCGATCTCCTCGAAGAAGTCGTTGTGGACGTCCCAGAAGAACGACAGGCGCGGCCCGAACTCGTCGACGTCGAGGCCCGCGTCGATGCCGGCCTGCACGTAGCCGATGCCGTCGGCCAGCGTGAAGGCGAGCTCCTGGACGGCCGTCGCCCCGGCCTCGCGGATGTGGTAGCCGGAGATGGAGAGCGCGTGCCACTTGGGGGCGTTCTTGGCGCAGAAGACCATCATGTCGGCGACGATGCGCATCGACGGTCGCGGCGGCGAGATCCACTCCTTCTGGGCGATGAACTCCTTCAGGATGTCGGTCTGGATGGTGCCGCCGACCTTGGTGAGCGGGACGCCCTGCTCCTCGGCCAGCGCGAAGTACATCGCCAGCGCCACGATGGCCGGCGCGTTGATGGTCATCGACGTCGTGACCTGGTCGAGCGGGATGTCGGCGAAGAGGCGCCGCATGTCGCCGAGACACGCGACCGACACGCCCTCGCGCCCGACCTCGCCGGCCGAGAGCGCGTGGTCGGGGTCGTAGCCCATGAGGGTCGGCATGTCGAAGGCGGTCGACAGGCCCGTCTGGCCGTTCTGGAGCAGGTACTTGAAGCGCTTGTTGGTGTCCTCCGGCGTGCCGAAGCCGGCGAACATGCGCATGGTCCACGTCTTGCCGCGGTACATCGACGGGTACGGCCCGCGCAGATACGGGAACTCGCCCGGCCGACCGATCTCCGGCGGCGCGCCGCCGGCCTCGGCCGACGGCTCGTAGAGGTCGGCCAGCGGCAGGCCCGACATCGTCGTCTTCAGGCTCGCGCTGGTCACGCCGGCCGCGGGCGCGAGCGGGGTGGACTCGGACTTCTCGGGCTTCTTCAGGGCCATGTGCGCCTCTCCGTCGATGGCGGGCGACCGATGCTCTCGCCGGCGCCTGTCTACCACGCGCGGCGCGCGATTCCATCGCCCGATCTACGTGCCTTGCCGCCCTGGCGCGTGGCTGCTAGAGGACCCGGGCCATGGAATTCGCCCGCGGAAACTTCATCGACAACCAGTGGACCAAGCCGACCGGCGGCGCTTCGATCCGGAGCGTCAACCCGGCCACCGCCGACCAGGTGGTGCTCGAAGCGCCGACCTCGACCGCGCACGCGCAGGACGCCGTGGCCGCCGCCGCGCGCGCCTGGCCGGCCTGGGCCGGGCTGTCGCAGGACGAGCGCATCGCCGCGCTGCGCCGCTTCGCGCGCGAGCTGACGTCGCGCACCGAGGCGCTGGCGCGCGCCATCACCTCGGAGATGGGTAAGACCATCCGCGAGGCGCGCCAGGAGGCGACGTCGCTGGTCCAGCGCGTCGACATGGTCATCGACCAGCAGCTGCCGCAGGTGAAGGCGTGGAGCCCGCCCAACGTGGCCGGCGAGTGCCGCTACCACCCGCTCGGCGTCATCGGCGTGCTGGGGCCGTTCAACTTCCCGCTCCACCTCTGCCACGCCCACATCATCCCGGCGCTGGCCACCGGCAACACCGTGGTGGTGAAGCCGTCGGAGCGGACGCCGCTCGCCTTCCAGCGCTACATGGAGGCGTGGGCCGCGGCCAACCTCCCGCCCATCCTCCACATGGTGCAGGGCGGCGCCGACGTCGGCCGCGCGCTCCTCACGGCGCCGGCGCTCCGCGGCGTGGCCTTCACCGGCTCGTGGCGCGTCGGCCACCAGATCACCAAGGCCCTCGTCGATCGGCCCGAGGTGCTGTGCGCCCTCGAGATGGGCGGCCAGAACATGGCCATCGTGCTCGAGGACGCCGACATGGATCAGGCCCTCGAGGGCATCCTCCTCGGCGGCTACCTCTCGACCGGCCAGCGCTGCACCTGCACCGCGCGCGTGCTGGTCCAGCGCTCGGTCGCGGGCCACTTCATCGATCGGCTGGTGCGCGCGGCCAAGGGCCTCACCTTCGGCGACCCGATGACCGACGTCTTCATGGGCCCGATGGCGTCGGTGGGCGATCGCGATCGCGTCGAAGCCTTGTGCCGCGCGGGTCGCGAGGCCGGCGCCGAGGTCGTGCTGGCGCCCGAGCTGCGCGACGGCGGCGCCTGGCGCGGCCCGTCGGTGCACCTCATCGCGCCCGACCACGCCTCCGACTACACCCACGAGGAGGTCTTCGGGCCCGACCTCGCGGTGACCATCGTCGACGACCTCGACCACGCCATCTCGGTCGTGAAGGCCTCGCCCTACGGGCTGTCGGTCGGCCTGTTCTCCGCGCGAAGGCAGGCCTTCGAGCAGGTCTACCTCCACACCAACGTCGGCTGCCTCAGCTGGAACCGCTCGACCAACCGCACCGTCGGCGCCCTGCCCTTCGGCGGCGTCGGCAAGTCGGGCAACTTCCGACCGGCCGGCTCGGACGCCGTGCGCTACACGACCTACCCGGTGCAGGTCCTCTGGAACGATCCCGGCGTCATGGAAAACGATCCGTATGTCCGCCAGGCCACCTCGGCCGCCGACCCGCTGATGGCCCTCGAGGCCGCCCACCGCATCGAGGAGGCGCTCGAGCCCTACGGCCTCTACCCCGAGGTCGACTCGAGCGGCCGGAGCGGCGTCGTGCGCATCCCGCTCGCGCAGCTCGACTCGCCCGCGGTCACGCTGTCGCGCCCGCTGTGCGACGCGCTCAAGGCGCGCGGCTTCGCGGCCGAGGTCGCCGAGCAGGCCGTGCGCATCCCGCTGGCGGCCGGCATCGAGGGCCCGAAGCTGCTCGCGCGCGCGCTCGGCGAGGCGCTCTTCAGCCTGCGCACGCTGCACCCGGCGCGCTTCCTCGGGCGCCGACCGGCGGGCACGCACGTGCCTCCCGGCGCGCCCGACACGGCCGGCGGCGCGCCCAAGCTCGACCTGCCGCGCTCGGCGGCGATGATGAAGCGGCTCGTGGGCGGCGACTTCGTGCCCGACGACAAGAAGCCGCCCATCGTCGACCTCTTCCGGAGCTCGGGCCCGTACCTCGCCTCGGTCGACGACGACCCCATCGTCTTCTTCGACGCGGCGAGCCAGATCGCCACCCACGCCGCCGGCCTGAACCCGCCGGCCGTGCTCGAGGCGCTGGTGCAGGGCCGCTTTGGCGCGCTGCCGCTCGACGGCGGCACGGCCGAGGGCTCGCCGGCCCTGGCGTCGTTCGCGGCGCGGCTCCGCGACGCCGTCGGCGAGAGCCATCCCTTCGTGCGCTTCTCCGGCTCGGGCGCCGAGGCCAACGAGCTGGCGCTGGCCGTGTGCGCCACGCGCCGGCCCGGCAAGCGCGCGGTGGTCGCCTTCCGCGGCGCCTTCCACGGCCGCACCATGCTGGCCATCCACTCGACCTGGAACCCCGAGAAACGGATCAAGTTCGAGCTCGAGGGGTACCAGGCGCGCTGGCTCGATCTGCCGGTCTGCGACCATCCGGCAGCGCCCGCGCCCGAGCCCGCCGACTGGCTCGCGCAGTGGAAGAAGCCGGCCGGCCAACGCTCGTTCGCGGGTCTCGCGGGCGACGCGCTCATGGCCGACGAGGTGCGCGTGCTGCAGGACCTCGAGGCGGCGATGGCCGACGACGAGGTCGTGGCCGTGCTCATCGAGCCGATGCAGGCCGAGGGCGGCGAGCGCTACGCCACGCCGCGCTTCTTCCGCGCGCTGCGCGTCGTCACCGAGCGGGCCGGCGTGCCGATGGTGATGGACGAGGTGCAGTGCGGCTTCCACCTCGGCGGGCCGTTCTTCTGGCACAAGCTCTTCGAGCTGCCGTCGCCGCCCGACGTCGTGACCGTGGCCAAGAAGGCGCAGGTCGGCGTGACGCTGTCGCGCTGGCCCATCCCGTTCCGCGCCGAGGTGGCCGCGGCCTCGGCCATGCGCGGCGCCATCTATGCCGAGCTGCTCGACGGCGCCGAGCACTCGGGCCAGCGCGAGGCCATCATGGCCGAGACCGGCGCGCGCCTCGGCGCGCTGGCCGACAAGCACCCGACGCTGGTCTTGAACCCGCGCCTCACCGGCTGGTCCTTCGGCTTCGATCTGCCGACCCCCAAGGACCTCGACTTCCTCGTCCAGCAGCGCCTGTGGCGCGGCTACATGATCTACGGCGCGGGCGATCGCGGCCTGCGCTTCCGCTTCCACCCCGAGGTGACGAGCGCCGAGATCGCCGCGCTGTTCCAGCGCCTCGACGCCTCGCTGGCCGATCGCGCGGCCGCAGTCGCGGCTTCGCCAGCCTTGGCGGCAGCCGGGGCCGGCACCGCCTGGCGGGACGGCGCCACCGCCGATCTCGCCGATCTGGCGCCGGCCTGGCCCTCGGCGCCGGCCAAGCTCGCGGCCGGCAGCGCCGGCTCGTACAAGGTGACGCGCGTCGGCGCCGGCGACTGGGCCAGCGTCCGCGGCGCCTACGAGGCGCTCCAGAAGCAGGTCTACGAGCCCGCGCGCCAGGACGACTTCGATCGCTTCACGGCGCTCGTGAGCGAGCCCGACGCCATCTGCTTCGCGGTCTTCTGGACCGGCCCGAGCAAGCCCGGCACCGCCGCGCAGCCGGCCACCCCGGCGGCCCTCGCGCCGAAGACCGGCACGCTCGTCGCCGCCTGCATCGGCTTCCCGCTCGAGCACGTGGCCGAGCTCGACGGCCCGCGGCAGGACCCGGGCCTCGGCCGCGGCGACACCTTCTACTCGGCCGACCTCACGGTCCACCCCGACCACCGCGGCCAGGGCCTCGGCAAGGCGCTGAAGGAAGCCCAGATCGCGGCCGCCATCGCGCTCCGGAAGCCCGACGGCCAGGCGCGCTACGCCTTCATGACCGGGCGCAACCGCGTCGGCGCGGCCGAGTCGATGGCGGCGCTGAACGCCGCGTACGGCGGCTGGGTGGTGGCGCGCTACGGCAACCAGTACGGCGAGCCCGACGCCGAGACCGACTACTACCGCATCTGCCTCACCACGCCGCGCCTCCCGCCGCCGGCGGTGGTGTCGAAGTGGCCGCTCGGCACCGGGCCGTCGCTGCTCGATCTCGAGTCGGGCCTCGAGCGCCGCCTGGGCGCCCCGCAGGGGTCGCGGCCGGGCAACGAGGAGCTGCGCGAGCACCTGGCCGAGGGCCGGCTGAACGGCGCCATCGTCAATAAGCTTTCGCTCTGCAACTTCGTGACGCCGGGCCTCGTGCGCGCGCACGAGTGGCTGCGGCTGCAGGCGCCGAAGCGCATGGGGCACCTCATCGTGGCGTCGGGCCGCTGCGAGGGCCTCGACAAGACGCTGCGCTCGCTGAAGTTCCACCGCAAGAAGGCGCGCGTCGTGGCCTCGCTCGGGCCGGTGCGCGCCGGCATGGCGACGGCGGCGGCGCGCTCGGTGAGCCTGCCGGCCGGCGACGACATGAACTGGTTCGGCTGGCCGACCTTGGCCGACCCGACGCGCGACCACGAGCGGACGCTGCTCGATCTGAAGAAGCTCGTGGCCGATCGCGGCGCCGACGAGATCCTCGCGGTGGTGCTCGAGCCGGTCTACCTGGCCACCGGGCGCCCCGTGCCCGAGTCGTTCTGGTCGGCCTTGCGCGAGGTGTGCGACGAGCACGGGCTGCCCATCCTGCTCATCGAGAACGCGACGGCCGGCTACCGGAACGGCAAGAGCTTCTGGCGCGCCGACACGCTGCCGGCGCCGGTCGACGCGGTGGTGTGGTACCCGGGCGGGCAGCTCGGCCTCGGCTTCGTGGCCGACAAGTACTACGTGCCCGAGAAGCTCACGCTCATCTCGACCTGGGACGGCGACGAGCTGTCGCTGACGCGCCTCGTGTGGGAGCTCCGCGCCGCGCGGAACCTGCCGCTGGCCGTGCGCGCCGAGGCGCTCCGGAAGGCGCTGGCGCCGCTCGGCGAGGCGCAGGGCGAGGGCCTGTTCCTGACCATCGAGCACCCGCAGGCCGAGAGCCTGCAGCGACGCCTCATCGAGCGCGGCGTGCGCCTCGGGCTCGAGGAGCGCCAGCTGCGCGTGTGCCCGCCGCTCAACATCACACCCGAGGACATCCAGCGCCTGGCGACCGCGGTGCGCGAGGTGCTCCAGTGAGCGCACCGACGCCGGCCGGCATGTCGGCCAAGCTCTTCGCGAGCGCGGCGGCGGCCATCGCCGACCTCGGCCCGGGCGCCACCATCATGGTCGGCGGCTTCGGCCTGTCGGGGAACCCCGAGCACCTCATCGAGGCGCTCGCCGCCGCCGGCACGCGCGAGCTGACCATCATCTCGAACAACTGCGGCAACCAGGGCCAGGGCCTGGCCGTCCTCTTGAAGAACCGCCAGGTGCGCGCCTGGAAGGGCAGCTTCATGGGCGGCAACCCCGACATCCAGGAGCAGCACGCGCAGGGCCTGGTCGACGTCGAGCTCATCCCGCAGGGCACGTTGGCCGAGCGCATCCGCGCCGGCGGCGCCGGCATCCCGGCCTTCTTCACGCCCACCGGCGCCGGCACCGTCGTCGCCGTCGGCAAGGAGGAGCGGACCTTCATCATTCCGGGCGGCGACGGCCGCGAGCGCCGCGCCGTGCTGGAGACGGCGCTCACCGCCGACTTCGCCTTCGTGCGCGCGCGCCGCGCCGACCCCTACGGCAACCTGCAGTTCCGAGGAACGACAAGGAACTTTCAGATCGGCATGGCCATGGCCGCCAGGGTGACGATCGCCGAGGTCGACGAGCTCGTCCCCCTCGGCGCCATCGCGCCCGACGACGTCCACCTGCCGGGCATCTTCGTCAAGCGCCTCTTCGAGGCGCGCACGCACAAGGACCCGATCGAGTTCCGCACGACGCGGACCCGACCGGGCTGACCTCGCCCCCCGGGCGCCGTCACTCCTTGGCGGGCGCCACGTCGAAGACGAGCTGGTAGTCGGCGCGCACGTCCGACTCCGGATCGATGGGCTGCACCAGCTCGAACCACTTGAGGATGAGCTCGGCCGCCTTGGGCATGGCCTTCTCGCGCAGGCACGCCGGCAGCCCGGGCAGCTTCTTCGGCTTGCCGCCGAAGCCGTCGGTCAGCGTCGACTCGTCGGTGAGCGGCGTCGACTTGATGGTCTGCGCAGCGCGGTCCTTCTCGGCCATGACGTGGCTCATGAAGAAGACCTCGCCGCCGTTGTACTCGTACGTGAGCGTCACCTTGTACTTGCCCGGCTTCGCGCCCGGGCACGACACGTTCAGCTCCTCGATGGCGTAGGGCAGCCCCTTGGCGATGAGCTGGTTCCCCTCCGAGCAGCGCACGTCGCCGCCGTCGGTGTTGCAGTTGGCCACTTTGCTCGACTTCACGCGCACCACCGGATCATCCGCGTGGGCGGCGGTCGCGAGGCACGTCAGGGCGAGCCCGAGCCCGAGCGTCAGCTTCAGCATGTGAAAGCTCCTTGTCGATGCCAGGCGATCAGTGGGCCGGGCGCGCCGGGGCCGAGTCGACGAGCTCGGGGAGCTTCGGGTCGGTCCAGTTCGTGACCATCAGGCCGTTCACGTAGAGCGTCGGCGTGCCGCGCGCGTTGGCCGCGCCGGCGGCCTTCACGTCGGCCTCCACCGCGGTCTTGCCGCGACCCGAGGCGAGGCAGGCGGTGAGCTTCTTCTGGTCGAGGCCGGCCGACTTCTCCCAGGCGGCGAGGTTCTCGGCGTTCAGGTCCTGCTGCTTGCCGTAGACGAGGTCGATGAGCTGCCACGCCTTGCCCTGCTCGGCCGCGCACGCGACCGCCTCGGCGGCCGGCTGGGCCATCGGGTGGAAGGCCAGCGGCAGGTGCTTGAAGCGCAGCGACGCGCCGCCCTGCTTGTCGGCCACCAGCTTCTCGAGCATCGGCACCGCGCGCGCCGAGAACGGGCACTGCAGGTCGGCGAACACGACGAGCTCGGCCTTGGCGTTGGCGTCGCCCAGGAGCGGCGCCGAGGCGGTGTCGATGACGATGGCCGGGCCCTGGAGCGGCTCCTTCTCGGCCGCCGGACCGGGCTCGCCGGGCGGGACCACCGGAGCCGGCGGCGCGTCGGGGACGGCCTCGCCCTTCAGCACGTACTTGGCGAACGGCTCGTTGTTGCTGGCGGTGCGCGTCTCGCGCCAGGCGGCGCCGCCGTCCTTGCCGGCCGCCGCGACCTCCGCGTCGACGAGCGCCGTGAACTTCTCGGTCGGCTGCGCGCCGGCCAGGATCTTGCCGTTCACGAAGAAGGTCGGCGTGCCGGTGGCGCCGACGGCGCCGGCGATCTTGATGTGGCGATCGACCTCGGCGCTGACCGCGGGATCGACAAGGTCCTTGTCGAACTTCTTCAGGTCGAGGCCGATGGCCTTGGCGTACCCGCGCAGATCGGCGTCCTCCAGCTTCCGCTGGTTGGCGAAGAGCTTGTCGTACATGGCGTCGAGCTTGCCCTGGCGCCGCGCGGCCTCGGCGGCGATGGCGGCGGCGCGGGCGCGCTGGTGGAACGGCAGCGGCAGGTTCATCCAGCGGAACGCCAGCTTGTCGCCGTAGGTCTTCTGCAGCTCGGCGATGGTCGCGGTGGCGCGGGCCGAGAACGGGCACTGGAAGTCGGCGAACTCGACGATCTCCACGGCGGCGACGTCCTTCGTCGGACGCGGCTGGGCGGCGTGGGCCATGGGAGCGAGCGGGGCGACGACGCACAAGGCGAGGCCGGCCGCGAGGGAGCGAGCGAGCATGGTTACTCCTGGTTTCCTTCGATTGCGCCCGCAGCCTGGCGACGCCAGGTCGCCCTGGCGATGGTCGTTCCCACGAGCCAGGGCCGAGCTGCGTACGGCCTTCGGGCGTTGTCGCCACGCGCTGGCAGAGCGCGTAGCGTGGACATGGAACCGAGACCTTGTCAGCATATTTCCGAAGGTCACGGCCGGAGGATTCATGCTGTTCCTGGTTCCGCTCTTGCTCCTCGCCGCGCCGCCCGCGCCGCGAGCGACGCTCGCCTTCGTCGGCGACATCAACTTCCGCGATCTCGGAACCGAATCGGGCATCTTCGAGGCCGTGCGCCCGACCCTCGACGCGGCCGACCTGGCCGTCGGCAACCTCGAGGGCCTGCTCCTCGACCACCCGAGCGACGCCTACAAGAACACGCGCATCAACATCACCGCGTCGTCGCGGTTCGTCGCCACCCTGCCCGCCTCGGGCATCGACGTCTTCGGCCTGGCCAACAACCACACCTGGGACCACGGCGCCGACGGCCTGCGCGAGCACCTGGGCCATCTCCGCGACGCCGGCCTCGCGACCTTCGGCGCCGCGGCCGACGACGCCGCCGCGCGCGCGGCGCGGCGCGTGACGCTGCCGGTGGGCTGCGTGTCGTTCGTGCCGGCGACGCTCAAGTCGAACAAGAAGCCGCCGCGCGACACGGCCAAGGCCGGCGTGTCGGCCGCGACCTACGCCATCGATCGCCTGGAGCCGCTCATCGAGAGGCTGCGCGCCGAGCGCGCCGCCGGCTGCTTCGTCATCGCCTGGGTGCACGCCGGCAAGGAGCGCGCCGGCATCCCGCCGAAGGCCGTCGCGACCGCCTACCGCGCGCTCGCGCAGGCCGCCGACCTGGTCGTCGGCCACCACCCGCACGTGCTCGAGGGCGTCGAGGTGACCGCCAGCGCGACCATCGCCTACAGCCTCGGCAACTTCCTCTTCCGGAACGACGACGCCGACAAGCGCCGGAGCGGCGTCATGCTCGCCGAGCTGGTCAAGGACTCGACGGTCGCCCGGCGCTGGCCGGCCTCACGCTGCGCCCGGTGACCATCGACGCGCGCACCTTCCTGCCGCGGCTCGCGACCGCCAAGGAGGCGGCCGAGACGGCCCGCTTGCTGGGCGACCGCTCGCGCCCGTTCGGCACCTCGGCGACGCTCGAGGCCGGCGTCACCCGCTTCGCGCGCGCGCCGTGAGCCTGGCGCTCGACGCTCAGGGCGCCGGGCTCGAGGACGGCCCGGCCAGCCGCGCGAGCCCGGCGTCGACCGCGTCGACGAACGGCAGGAGCGCGCCGCCGAGCGCGGCGTCGGCGCCGAGCGCGCGGCGCAGCGCGGCCGAGCAGCGGCGCATGCGGCCGAGCTCACCGCTCCTCGGGTGGGGCAGCGTCGCAGCCCGATCGCGCACGACATCGGAGAGGCCGGCGTACGCCGCCTGCACCGTGTGCCACTCGGTGAAGGACGCCTCGGCGTAGGCGATGTCGTCGGCGCCGGTGAAGTGCATGAAGTGGCGGTAGTCCGAGAAGACGTCGACGAAGCGCACGTGCGCGTCGACGAAGGTCTGGGGCCAGCCCTCGCGGTCGCTGCCGATCTCGTCCGCGGCGCGCCGCAGGTACACCTGGGTGGCGGTGAGCCGCACGATGAGGCTCATGCGCCGGGCCTCGAGCTGCGGGCTCATGCGGGTGCGATGCCCGGCCACACGCTCGTCGCCGGTGCCGCGACCGGCGGTCGTCGCGCCCGGTGGCGTCGCGGACGCGCCGGGCGCGGGGTGGCGGTCGGCGCCGCGCCGGTGCGACGCTGGCGCAGCGTCTGCGCCGCCGTGCGGTAGTTCTGGAGCGGCACCCACAGGCCATGGCCGACGACGGCGCTGTCGGCGCGCGCGATGTTCTCCTCGAAGAGGCGCGCGCCGAGGTCCATCTGATCGAGCAGCTCCGAGTCGGGCACGCTCAGCGTCGCGGCGCGCTGCGAGATGCGATGGCACAGCTCGGCGAAGACGCGCTCGGCCTCGCCGTACTGCACCAGCACGAGCTGGTCGCGCACCTCGGTCGTGTCCGGGTTGCGCGCGCGCGACGACCCGCGCCCGTAGGCCGCGATCTCGGGGAAGAGCATCGCGAACTCGTTCACCGCCCCGACCGCGTCCTGCGCCCAGCCGGTGATGTTGGCGCCGAGCGGCGTCATCGCGGCGCGCATGTCGACCGTCGCGTCGGCCAGGAGGATCACCAGCTGGGACGCGGGCCGGGCCGTCATGGCCGGCGGCTCGGAGCTTGCCTGGGCGGCGTCGGCGGGCGCGCGACCGGCCTCCGGGGCGGGCGCGGTCGGCGTCGGCGTGCGGCGCGTTCGTTCGCGGGTCATCGGCGTGAGCCTCCAGGACGCGGGGGGTCGCGTGCGTCCTGGAGGTTCGACGATCGGCTCGCGCCGAAAGCGAAGCGACGGTCGGGCCGTCAGGCCTTCTTGGGCTCGTAGGCGAGCACCGGCTGGAGCCAGCGCTCGACCTCGGTCACCGCCAGGCCGGTGCGCTCGGCGTAGTCCTTCACCTGGTCGAGGCCGATGGGCCCGACCGTGAAGTAGTGGCTCTCCGGGTGGCCGAAGTAGAGGCCCGAGACCGACGCCGCCGGGTCCATCGCGAGGTGCTCGGTCAGCACCATGCCGGCGCGGCCGGCGTCGAGCAGCCGGAAGATCTCGCGCTTGGTGGTGTGGTCCGGGCACGCCGGATAGCCCGGCGCCGGGCGGATGCCGCGGTACTCTTCCTTGATCATCTGCTCGACGGCGAGCCCCTCGTCGGGCGCGTACCAGGCCTTTCTCGCCTCGGCGTGCAGCCACTCGGCCGCGGCCTCGGCCAGCCGATCGGCAAGCGCCTTGACCAAGATGGCGTTGTAGTCGTCGTGCGCGTCCTCGAGGTTGGCCCGCTCCTTCACGCCGTGGCCCGACGTGACGGCGAAGGCGCCGACCCAGTCGACGACACCGGAGGTCGCCGCGCCGCCGCGCTCGGCCGCGGCCGGAGCCACGAAGTCGGCCAGCGAGGTGTACGTCGCGTCGGCGCCGGGGCGCTCCTTCTGCTGGCGGAGGAGCGGCAGCGTCGCGGCGCGCGCGCTGCGCGTCTCGTCGCTCCAGAGCACGAGGTCGTCGCCGACGGCGTTGGCCGGGAAGAAGCCCCACACGCCGCGCGCCGCGATCCAGCGCTCGCGCACCATCTGCTCGAGCAGGGTCCGCGCGTGCTCGTAGAGCTCGCGCGCCGCGTGGCCGACGACCTTGTCCTCGAAGATGGCCGGGTACTGCCCGCGGAGCTCCCAGGTCGCGAAGAACGGCGTCCAGTCGATGAACGGCACCAGCGTCTCGAGCGGGATCTCCACCGTGCGGACGCCGGTCCAGCTCGGCCGCTCGGGCGCGTAGCTGAGCGCCGGCCTCTTCCGCCGCGCCTCGCCGATGGTCACGAGCGGCACGTCGCGGCGCTGCGCGTGGCGCTTGCGATCCTCTTCGAGGTTGGCCGCGTTCTCGGCCAGGAACGCATCGCGCATGTCGCCGCCCGAGACCAGCGACGTCACGACGCCGCCGGCGCGCGAGGCGTCGAGCACGTGCACCACCGGCCCGTCGTAGACGGGTGCGATCTTCACGGCGGTGTGCTTGCGCGAGGTGGTCGCGCCGCCGATGAGCAGCGGCAGCGTCAGCCCCGTCCGCTGCATCTCGCTCGCCACGTGCACCATCTCGTCGAGCGACGGCGTGATGAGCCCGGACAGGCCGATGATGTCGCAGCCCTCGTCCTTGGCGGTCTGGAGGATGGTCGCGCACGACACCATCACGCCCAGATCGAGGACGTCGTAGTTGTTACAGCGCAGGACCACGCCGACGATGTTCTTGCCGATGTCGTGGACGTCGCCCTTCACCGTCGCGAGCAGGACCTTGCCGCGCGACTTCAGCGTGCCGGCCGCCTCGAGCTCCATGAACGGCTGCAGGTAGGCCACCGCGCGCTTCATGGCGCGCGCCGACTTCACCACCTGCGGCAGGAACATCTTGCCCGCGCCGAAGAGGTCGCCGACGACGCGCATGCCCTCCATGAGCGGGCCCTCGATGACGTCGAGCGGCCGCCCGAGCGCCACGCGCGCCTCTTCGACGTCGGCCTCGATGTGGGTCACGTCGCCGTGCACGAGCGCGTGCTCGATGCGCTTGCCGACCGGATACGACCGCCACTCGTCGACGGCCTTCTCGGTCTTGCCCTTCTTCTTCACCGTCTCGGCGTAGTCGACGAGGCGCTCGGTCGCGTCGGGCCGGCGGTTGAAGATGACGTCCTCGACCTTCTCGCGCAGCTCGGCCGGGATGTCGTCGTAGACCGCCAGCTGCCCGGCGTTGACGATGCCCATGTCCATGCCGGCGGCGATGGCGTGATAGAGGAAGCAGGCGTGCATCGCCTCGCGCACGGTGTCGTTGCCGCGGAACGAGAACGACAGGTTCGAGACGCCGCCCGAGACCTTCACGCCGGGGAGCAGCGCCTTGATGGCGCGCGTGGCCTCGATGAAGGCGATGGCGTAGTCGGCGTGCTCCTCGATGCCGGTGGCGATGGCGAGGATGTTCGGGTCGAAGACGATGTCGGTCGGGTCGAAGCCGGCCTGCTCGGTGAGCAGGCGATAGGCGCGCTCGGCGATCGACACCTTGTGCTCGACGGTCACGGCCTGGCCGCTCTCGTCGAAGCACATGACCACGACCGCGGCGCCGTAGCGGCGGACCTTCTTCGCCTGCTCGAGGAAGCTCGCCTCGCCCTCCTTCAAGGACAGCGAGTTCACGACGGCCTTGCCCTGCAGGCACTGGAGGCCGGCCTCGAGCACCGAGAACTTCGAGCTGTCGACCATCACCGGCACGCGCGAGATGTCGGGCTCGGCCGCGACCAGCGACAGGAAGCGGCGCATGGCCGCCGGCCCGTCGAGGAGGCCCTCGTCCATGTTGACGTCGATGATGTTGGCGCCGCCCTCGACCTGGTCGCGCGCCACGGCCAGCGCCTCGTCGTACTGCCCGGCCTTCACCAGCTTCTCGAAGCGGCGAGCCGGTGACGTTGGTGCGCTCGCCGATCATGGGGAAGTTCATGTCCTTCCGGACGACGAGCGGCTCGACCCGGCCAGCCGCGTGAGGCCGGTGCGGCGTCTCCAGCAGCAGCGGGCGCGGCGCGATGCCCTTCACGATCTCGGCGACGGCGGCGATGTGGTCGGGCGTCGTGCCGCAGCAGCCGCCGACCGCGTTCCACAGCCGAGCTCGGCGAACTCGCGGGTGAGCTCGCGGTGATGCCCGGCGTCTCGTCGTAGCCGCCGAACGCGTTGAGCAGGCCGGCGTTCGGGTAGACCATGACGCGGAAGCGCGACAGCCGCGCGATCTCCTCGGTGAAGGGCCGCATCTCGCGGCCGCCAGGCGCAGTTGATGCCGATGGTGACGGCCGCGCGGTGCTCGATCGAGATGATGAAGGCCTCGACGTCTGGCCCGACAAGGTCCGGCCGGCTGGTCGATGATGGTCACCATCATCACCGGCAGGCGCTGGCCGCGCTTCTCGAACACCGTCTCGAGCGCGTAGATGGCAGCCTTGGAGTTCAGCGTGTCGAAGATGGTCTCGACCAGCAGCGCGTCGACGCCGCCGTCCATGAGGCCCTCGATCTGCGTCGAGTAGGCCTCGACCACCTCGTCCCACGACACCGCGCGATAGCCCGGGTCGTTGACGTCGGGCGACAGCGACAGCGTCCGGTTGAGCGGGCCGAGCAGGCCCAGCACGTAGCGCGGGTGCTCGGGCGTCGAGACCTTGTCGACCACGGCGCGGGCAGAGCGCGCGCGGCCACGTTCAGCTCGTAGGCCAGGTGCGACAGGTCGTAGTCGGCCTGGGCGATGGCCGTCGCGGTGAAGGTGTTGGTCTCGAGCATGTCGGCGCCGGCCTTGAGTGCTCCTCGTGGATGGCCTGCACCTTCTCCGGCTGGGTCAGCGACAGGATGTCGAGTTGCCGCGCAGGTCCTTCGGATGGTCCTTGGCTCGCCGCGGAAGTCGGCCTCGGTCAGTCGAGTAGCGCTGGAGCATCGAGCCCATGGCGCCGTCGAGGACGAGGATGCGCTGGTCGAGGAGGGGCTTCGATGCTGGGCTTGGGGTCTTTCATGGCGCGCCCCGCCCATCGCGGGCCGGCCCTCAAAAATCAAGCTTTGACTCCTGAAGCCCGCGGCTCGTTCATTGAGGTCTCTCGCTCTCGCGAGGCGGGGCGTCACCCACCCCGAGGTCGCCGGCGCCGCCGGTCCCGCCTCGGCGGGACGCGGGGATCGGTGCGGCCAGTCCACCCGAGGTCGGCCTCGGTCACCCCCGGCGCGAGCTCGATCGTCGTGAAGCCGCGGCCTTCCGGGTCGGGGTCGAAGGCGCCGGGATCGGTGACGACGCGGCTCACGACCGACACACCCGTGAGCGGTAGCGTGCACGCCGGGACGAGCTTCGGCAGCCCGTCCTTCTCGCGCAGCCCATCGCGGCCTGATCACCCGGCGCGCCGAGACGAGGTCCATGGCGCCGCCCATGCCAGTCGACTTGCCCGGCACGGCAGGTTGGCGATGTCGCCGTTCTGCACGACCTGCATGGCGCCGAGGATCGCCAGGTCGACGTGGCCGCCGCGGATCATCGCGAACGACAGCGTCGAGTCGAAGGTCGAGCCGCCCGGCACGATGGTCACGGTCTGCTTGCCGGCGTTGATGATCTGCGGATCCTCGTCGCCCTCGGCCAGGGCAGGCCCATGCCGAGGAGAGGGCCGTTCTCCAGGTAGCGCGACGCTGCCGTCGGCCGGCAGGTGGTTCGCGACCAGCGTCGGGATGCCGATGCCGGAGTTCACGGCCGTGCGGAAGGACTTCCTTGGCCGCGCAGGCCGCCATCGTCGCGATTCCACACCATGCCGTCGTCTCCTCTGGCCGTCCCGTCGGCGCCCCGCCGCGCGCCGCGACCCACGCCGCGAGCGCCGCCGCGTGCAGCTCGCGCGCGACCAGCTCGCGACCATGACCTCGCGCTCGGAATGGTAGTCGCCGCCGACCGCGCCGACCCGTCGAGCGTCGGCACGCCGCACCTGCCTGGTTGGCGTCGCTGCCGCCGCCCGACACGACGGCGCCCGGCGGCACCTGGCCGAGCCGGCGCGCGGTCGCCTGCCAGTGGCTGACGAGCGCGTCGGTAGCGGCGCAACTCGAGGCCAGCGGTCGTGGCTCGCCGTCCACGCTGGCGTCGTCGGCGATCGGGTTGGCGAGGCGAGATGGTGCAGCCGCTCGTCGGCCACTCGGCGCCGACGCGGTCGTCGGCGCGCGCGTCGACCCAGAGCTCCGGCCGAGCCCGGCGACGTTGATGCGGTGCCGCCGCGGATGATGCCGGAGCTGACGGTGACGCCGCGCACCGGATCGGTGAGCGACTCGATCTTCAGGATGGCCACGGCCAGCGGCGGGATGGCGTTGCGCCCGTCGTGGTGGGCCTGGCCGGCGTGGGCCATGCGCCCGGTCGAGGTCAGGTGGAAGCGCGCGACGCCGCGGCGGCCGCGGACGAGCAGGAAGCCGTCGGGCCGGGCCGACTCGAAGTCGAGGCGGCGCCGCGCCGTCGGCCGCGCGGTCGATGGCTTCGCGCGAGGTCTCGCCGTTCTCCTCCTCGTCGGCCGACACGAACACGACCAAGTGGGCCGCGGTGCGGCAGCCGCTCGAGCGTCACCGACCAGCACCGCGAGCACCTTGGCGTCGGCCACGCCCGGCCCTCGGCGAGGTCGCCGTCGCGGCGGTAGCCGTGGAAGCCCGAGCCGTGCTCGTGGTGTCGGCGTGGCCTTGAGCAGAGGACGCGCGGCGCTCCGCCGTCGTCGCCGCGCCGGCCCGCGATCGGCGACGCTCCATAGAGGTGTCGGCGCGGGCTCGACGCGTGGCGCGTCGACGACGAAACCCGCCCTCGAAGCCGAGGGCGCGAGCAGAGCCGCGACGAGCTCGAGCACGGCGGCGGTCGCGACCGCCGCGTCGGAGGTCGGCGACGCGATGGCCACCAACGCCTCGAGCAGCGCCTCGAGCCCGGCCGCCTCGCGCTCGCGCTCACAGCGCGTCCCCGACGCAACACCCGGAGGATCGCCGGCACCGAGCGGCAGCGCCGGCTCGGAGTGGCGCGTCTCGACCAGCACCGTCAGCGCGTCGGGAAAGGTCGCCTGCATCTCGTTGGCGTGGAGCAGCTCGTTCTCGGCGCACAGGACGACCTCGCCGAGGCGCCCGTCCAGCGCAGCGCGCGCACCTTGGGCGTGGTCGCCCTCGCGCTCGTCATCCTTCGTGACGAGGACTGGCGCCCGGCCGCTTGACCAGGAACCACGGCGCCGCGAGGCGCTCGACGATGGCGCGGCAGGCGCCGGCAGTCGCGGTAGATGACGGTGGCGTCGGCGGCGCACCAGGGCCGCGGCGTCGAGCGCGCCGGGCGGCGCCACGTCGTGGACGAGCCGCGCCGGGTCGAAGAAGGCGCGCCGCCAGAAGCATAGCGCCTCGGCCTCGAAACTCGGCGGCGCCGAGCCCAGGCCGCGAGGTTCCTGACGATCGAGAAGCCGAGCGGCATCGTCTCGGCGCGCGTGACGAGCTCGTCGACACGCTCGCCGGCGACGCGCTCGCGCACGAAATCGACGAGCAGGAGCGCGTGCGCGGCGCGTTCTCGACCGGCGTGAATCGACGTCGAGCACCGCCGGCGATGCCGCCCGGCGAAGCCAGCGACGGCCACGCGCTCGAGCGCCTCACGCCTTCACCGGTGTCCGGGCGGCGCGGCGGCCAAGCTCGCCCGCGATCGCGCGCCGCGACGATCGCGTCGACGAGGACGTGGTGCCAACCGCGCGCGATCCGCGACGCCAGCGCCGCGGCAGATCGTGCTGCGCGCCCAGCCACCCGCCACAGCAAGATCACCAGCGCCTGACCGGCCGCCATCGACCTCGCTCTCGGCCGCCAGCCGCGCGGCCCGAGCAGCGTCATCGCGCCAGCGCCTTCATGCATCGCCCGGCAACCCGGCCGCCTCGCCGCCGGCGATCATCGCCTCGAGCAGCGCGAAAGGCAATGCGCCAGCCGCTGCTGACAGCGCGGTGACGGCGTCGATGAGCGACTCCTCGACCGGCAGCGCCGACGACGGCCTCGAGCAGCGCGCGCGCCGCCCCGCCCGCGGCCGCGTCGGCCGCGGTCGGCGCATGGCCAGGCCCCCGGCGCCGATGAGGCCGACGTGTTGGGCATGGCGCGCACGACCTGGTGCCCGCCGGCGGCCTCCGCAGCATCGACGCGAGCGTCACCGCCGGCGGCGATCGAGATGGCAATTCCTGCCCCGGCCTGACCAGCGGCGCGAGCGCCTCCAGCAGGCCCGCCCATGCTCCGCGGCTACCACCAGGACGAGCACGTCGGCGACGCGACCTGTCCTCGAGCGCGCTCGGCACGACGCCCAGCTCGCCCGCGAGCGCGGCCACCACCTCGGCCCGCGGATCGACCGCGAAGACCTCGCCCGCCGCCGCGACCCGGCGCACGAGCCCGCACGCGGGCCTCGCCCATGTTGCCGACACCGATGACCGCCCAGCGCATCGGCTGGTTTCTGTCACGCCGTCCGCCCGCCGTGCTGCCGCCGCCGCGCCGCACCGCCGCGCGGAAGGGCCGGCCCACCTCATGCGTGCGGTGGTCCTCACCTTGAGCCGCGGCTGCGAGCGATTGACTTCACCGGGCACCCCGCTGCCGCTCCCCGGCCGTGCGCCAGTGGCGGAATTGGTAGACGCGCGGACTCAAAATCCGGCGGGGGGGACTCTCGTGGCCGGTTCCGAGCCCGACCTTCGGCACGCACCCTGCATAGCCTCGCGGCACCCCCCAGCGACATCCCTCCTCAAGGCCGAGCCCGACGAAGTGATCGTCCACTTCGCCGCGCGCACCGTGGGCCGAGCCGATCGACGAACGAGGACAGCTACCTCGTCGATCAGGCTGAGCTCGTCATGTGCGACGGGCTCGGCAGGCATCTGGGTGGCGAGATCGCCTCGGCCACGGCGGTCAACGTCGTGCGCGAGGGCATCATCGCCAAGAAGGACGTCGTCGAGGCCTACGAGTTCGACGACGGCCGCTTCGACGCCGGCGCCGTCGAGCGCATGCTGAGGGACGTCGTCACGCTGGCCAACCAGCGCATCCGCGAGCGCGCCGCCCAGACCCAGGGCACGCGCGGCATGGGCACGACGCTGTCGCTGCTGCTCCTCGCCGGCTCGACCGCCTTCATCGCCCACGTCGGCGACACGCGCGTCTATCGCTTGCGCGGCGGCACGCTCGAGCAGCTCACCGAGGACCACTCGCTGGCCAACGAGCTCGCCAGGGACGGCGTGCTCGAGGTGCCCGCGCCCGCGGTGATGGCGGCGCTCAGGAACCAGGTCACGCGCGCGGTCGGCGTCAACGAGACCGTCGAGTGCGACGTCGCGACCGTCAAGATCCTCCCGGGCGACCGCTTCATGCTCGCCTCCGACGGGCTCCACGGCCTGGTCCCGCCCGACGAGCTGGGCGCGCTCGCCGCCATCGACGAGGTGGGCGACGCGGCCGCGCGCCTGGTCGATCGCGCCAACGAGCGCGGCGGCAAGGACAACATCACCGTCATCGTGGTGCAGGTCGAGAAGCGCGCCGACGACCTCGAAGAGGAGCGCCGCGTGTGGCCGCTCTTCGAGGCCGTGCGCGGCTCGGCCTTCTTCGCCGGGCTCTCCGACGCCGAGCTCGGCTCGCTGCTCGAGGCCTGCCAGCAGCTGGCGCTGATGCCGAAGGACGTGCTCGTCGCCGAGGGCCGACCCGTGCCCGGCTTCTATCTCGTCGCCGACGGCGAGGCGCAGGTGATGCGCGGCAACGAGCACGTGGCGCTGCTCCGGACCGGCGACTTCTTCGGCGAGGACGCGCTGCTCGGCGAGCGCGCGAGCTTCGCGACCATCCTCGGCTCGGGCGAAGGGCCGGCCTCGATCGTGCTCCTCGATCGCGTGCTCTTCGAGGAGCTGTCGCACACGAGCCCGATGGTGGCGCTGAAGATCGCGCTGGCGGTCGGGCGCTCGCTGGCCCGGAAGGTCCAGGGCGCGCTGCGCGAGGCGAGCCATCCGCGCCTCATGTTCAAGGACCCGGGCGCGCTGTCGCGACCGATGCCGCGGCCCTCGCCCAACACGCGCGTGCTGGCCGACACCGAGCCGCAGGGCCACGGCCCGGCCCACATGCCGCCGCAGGCGCCGGCCTCGTCGGTGCTCCAGCGCCCGCGGACGGCCGAGCGGCGCGTCTATCCGGTGCCGACCCAGCCCGAGATGCCGGCCTATCGCGACGAGCCCGTGCCCCCGCCGCTGCCGTTTGCGTTGCAGGCGCCGCCGCTCCGCGATACCGAGGACTCGTGAAGCCCCACCGCGCGATCGCGACCCTCTTCGTCCTCTTCCACGCCGCGTGCGACGCCCGCGAGATCCCCGCCCACCTGACCTCGGATCAGGTGCGCGCCGAGATGGCCAGCGACGATCCGACGCGCTTCCTCGACGGCGGCGAGCGCGTCTTCTTCGACGACTTCGAGCGCGCCGAGCTCGGCCCGCGCTGGAGCGTCGATCGCATCGCCAGCGAGCCCAACGGGCCGGACTGGCGCATCGAGGGCGGCTGGGTGCGCGGCGACCAGACCAAGAACCAGGGCCTCTGGGCCGAGGTCATCCCCGACGGTCCGGTCCGCGTCGAGGTCGTCATGAAGTCGCTGACGCCGGCCAAGGGCAAGTTCGCCGGCGACATCAAGTTCGAGGCGTTCGCGACCGCGGGCGCGCACGAGAAGGGCTACAGCTTCATCAACGGCGGTTGGTCGAACCAGTTCGACACCATCGCCAAGCTGGGCGAGCACTCGGCCGACGATCGGCGCGCGCCGGCCCACGCGGTCGAGGCCAACAAGTCCTACCGCTACGCGGCGGTGCGCACGACCAACAAGGTCTACTTCTTCCGCGACCGGCAGCTGCTCTACACCTTCGACGACGCCGCGCCGATCCAGGGTCACTGGCTCGCGCTCAACAACTGGCTCTCGAGCGCCGCCTTCGGCGAGGTCGCGGTCTTCAAGCTGCCCGCCAAGTAGCGCGGCCGGACACGAGGTCCGAGGTCGACGATCGACCTCGGATCGCTTCCCCAAAAACACGATTGCCAAGCGCGGGCGGAGCCTTTATGGTCCGCCCCCGCTCGTGAGGGATGTAGCCCTCCGGCAGACGAGGAGGCCCCATGGGCAACGGCGATCGTACGCGCAAGATGCGTCAGAAAGACGGGCAGAAGAGACTCAAGGCCCGCCTGAAGCGGAAGCGCACCGCGGCGATGGCGGCTTCGGCGGCCGCGAAGGCGCCGGCGCCCAAGAAGGCGACCCGCAAGTCCGCGGGGGCTTGACCCTCGGGGTCGAGCGGGCCTAATACGGCCCCAGGAGATCGCAGACCGCATCGCGGTGCATGTGATGATCGACCTCGCGCCCGGACCGCTCGCGAGAGCGGCAAGGGCGCGAAGACAGATGCGAAAGTGGCGGAATTGGTAGACGCGCTGGGTTCAGGTTCCAGTGGGCTTTTTGCCCTTGGGGGTTCAAGTCCCCCCTTTCGCACTCCCCTTCGAGGCCTCCGGTTCTCACGAACCGGGGCTTCTTCGTTCTGCGCGCCGTGGCGATGACGCTCGCGCTCGGGGCCTCTGCCGTCGGCTGCAGCGACCGCGGCCGGGTCGCCCTCGACGCGATCGTGGAAGCCGCCGAGGCGCTCGCGACCCGCCTGGAGAGCGGTCCTCCGCCCACGCCGGCCGAGCTCGAGGCGTTCGCCGATCGCACGGGTCCGGCGCTGCTCGATCAGGCGCGCGAGGAAGCGCGCATGCTCGAAGACCGGTCCGGCGCGCGGGCTGGCGGAGCGCTGGCGAGCGGCCTCGGAGCGGCTCACCAAGCGGCTCTCAGCCCTGCCCCCGCGGCGCGGTGACGACTCGCGCGCGCGCACACGAAAGAACATGCGCTCCCAGGGTGACCCGTCTCGCGGCTGGTGCTACAGTCCGGTTCGTGACTCAAGAGGGCGCTCCGAGCGCCCACTTAATCCAGACCCGTAATCCAGACCCCGGGCTTTGTCCCTGGCCACTGTGTGCACGCCCGCCGGTCGCGTGAGCGACCGAATACCCAAGTCGGGAAGCCGGACGTGGATCACATGAAGCCCCCCGGAAAAGGAGGGTTTGGATAGGCGCGGTCGGGACGACCTCAGCGGAGTCTCAGGGCGAGGTCACAGGACCTCGCCCGACTTTCCTTCTTCGGCCGGCTCGGGTGCTCCGAGCCCGGCCGGCGCAGCGACCTCGCCATCGAGGGCGCGCGGAGCGTCGGCCGCGACCGGGACGAAGGCGCCGCGCGCGGCGTCCCACGCGGCGAGGCCATGCAGGGCGAAGGTGAGCACGGTCATCACGACGAAGGTCGGGTTGGCGAGGCCGCCCTTCACGCCGAAGGCGCCGACCAGGAAGCCCCAGAGGCGCGCGTCGGGCGCGGCGGCGCCGGCGAGCCCGGCCAGCAAGAGCCGCAGGTAGCCCACCGCGGCGACGAACAGGAAGGCCTCGACCCAGCGCCGCCGGAGCAGCTGGCCGACGCCGGGCACGACGGCCGACAGCGCGGCCGCGACGAGGGCCAGCGCCGATCGCGGCGGTCGCCCGGCGGGCGCGCTCGGGCTACCGAGCGGAGCGAGGTCGGGGGCGACGAGGGGGGCGACGGGATCCACGGCGGCGTGATAGCACGAGCCCCCGGAGGTTTGCGATGCGCGCCGTCGTCGTCCGTGCCCATGGGGGCCCCGAGGTCCTGAACATCGAAGACGTGCCCGAGCTGGTGCCCGGCCCGGGCGAGGCGGTCGTGCGCGTGCGCGCGGTGGCGCTGAACCACCTCGATCTCTGGATCCGCCAGGGCATCCCCGGCGCGCCCTTCCACCTGCCGGCCATCACCGGCGCCGACGTGGCCGGCGACGTTCTGGCGCTCGGGCCGGGGGCAGGACCCGAGGTGCCGCCGGTAGGCGCGGCCGTGATGGTGTGCCCGAACCTGTCGTGCGGCGTCTGCCGCGCGTGCGTCTCGGGCGCCGATCACCTGTGCCCGCGCTACGGCATCCTCGGCGAGCACGCGCAGGGCGGACTGGCCGAGGCGGTGAAGGTGCCCTTCGCCAACCTCGTACCGAAGCCGGCGCGCCTCTCTTATGAAGAGGCCGCGTCGATGTCGCTGACGTTCCTCACCGCCTGGCACATGTTGGTCGGGCGCGCCGAGGTGCGGGGCGGCGAGACCGTGCTCGTCCAGGCGGCGGGCAGCGGCGTCGGCGTCGCCGGCATCCAGATCGCCAAGTTCTTGGGCGCCACCGTCATCGCCACAGCGGGCAGCGCGGCCAAGCTCGAGGCCGCGCGCGCGCTCGGCGCCGACCACGCGTTCCACTCGCGGGACGAGGACTGGGCGAAGAAGACGAAGGAGCTCACCGGCGGGCGCGGCGTCGACGTCGTCTTCGAGCACGTGGGCGGCGAGACCTTCGAGCGCTCGCTGCGCGTGCTCGGGCGCGCCGGCCGCCTCGTCACGTGCGGCGCGACCACCGGCATCGACGCCAAGGTCAACCTCCGCCACCTCTTCTTCAAGAGCCAGTCGATCCTCGGCTCGACCATGGGCACGAAGGGCGAGTACCACCGCCTGGCCGCGCTCTATGCGGCCGGCTTCTTCCGGCCGATCGTCGACCGCGTGCTGCCGCTCAGCGAAATCCGCGAGGCGCATCGCGCGCTCGAGGCGCGCGAGGTCTTCGGCAAGGTCGTGCTCGTGCCGTGAGGCGCGCCTTCGAGACGGGAGCGGCGCCTTTGCCTTCCCGTCGCGGCGCGTTTCGGCTAAACGACCCGCCGCTCCTTTGCGAGGTTCCAGGCCATGGGTCTCCAGCTCGGCATCGTCGGTCTGCCCAACGTCGGCAAGTCGACGCTCTTCAACGCGCTCTCGGCCGCCCAGGCCGAGGCCGCCAACTATCCGTTCTGCACCATCGAGCCGAACGTCGGCGTCGTGCCGGTGCCCGACCCGCGCCTCGACCAGCTCGCCGCGATCGTGAAGCCGCAGGCCATCGTGCCGACGACCGTCGACTTCGTCGACATCGCCGGGCTCGTGCGCGGCGCGTCGAAGGGCGAAGGTCTCGGCAACCAGTTCCTCGCCAACATCCGCAACACCGACGCGATCGTCCACGTGGTGCGCTGCTTCGAGGACACCAACATCGTCCACGTCGAGGTCACGGTCGACCCCATCCGCGACATCCAGATCATCGACACCGAGCTCATGCTGAAGGACCTCGACACGGTCGAGAAGCGCTTCCAGCGCGTCGACAAGAGCTCGCGGGTCGACGTGAAGCTACGCCCCGAGGCCGACCTCCTGGCGCGCCTCATGGCCTGGCTGAACGAAGGCAAGCCGGCGCGCTCGTTCGTCTACAGCGAGCCCGAGGCGGCCATCTTCAAGGCGGTCTCTTCCGGCTCTACCGCCAAGCCCGTGCTCTACGCCGCCAAATGTCGAGGAGGCCTGGTCGCGACCGGCAACGAGCTGTCGGCGCGCGTGGCCGCCCACGCCGCCGCCGAGGGCAGCCGCACCGTCATCATCTCGGCCGCCATCGAGGCCGAGATCCAGAGCTTGAGCGACGAGGAGCGCCCGGGCTTCCTCGACTCGCTCGGCCTCCACGAGTCGGGCCTCGCGCGCCTCATCCGCGAGGGCTATAGCCTCCTCGGCCTCATCACCTACTTCACCGCCGGCGAGAAGGAGGTCCGCGCCTGGACCATCCGCCGCGGCACCAAGGCGCCCGGCGCGGCCGGCGTCATCCACACCGACTTCGAGCGCGGTTTCATCCGCGCCGAGGTCATCAAGTTCGCCGACTTCATCGCGCTGAAGGGCGAGGCCGGCGCGAAGTCGGCCGGCAAGCTCGGCGTCGAGGGCAAGGAATACGTGGTGCAGGACGGCGACGTCATGCACTTCCGGTTCAATGTGTAAGACCTCCCGCCGCGATCCTTGACCCACACCCGCTCGGCCCCGTAGGTTCCGCCGTCCTCCGAGCGAGCCGCCTTGGCCCGCTCCGGTCGTGGCCGCGCTGCTCGCAGCGGCGGCCGGCGCAGCGCGGAACGGAAGGACGAGCGAGGCCGTACGACGGCCTAGGAGAGGTCCATGCGGTGGCTCGAAGCGATGATGGTGACCGGAGCGCTCGCGACCGTCGCGTGCTCGGACGACAAGACCGGAACCCCCGGCGCTGACACCGCGTCCGCGACCGACGCCGCCGACAGCGCGCAGGCCACCGACAGCGCCGCGACCAGCGAGGACGTCCTCGACGCGACGACCGAGTCCGACAGCGCGCTCACCGACTCGGCCGTCACGCCCGACACCGTCGTGCCGGTCGACACCGTCGTCGACACCGGGCCCGACATCCCCGACCCGCAGATCTCGCCCGATCCGACGCTGTGCAGCGCGCCGGGCGGCGACCGCAACATCTACGATCTGCAGAACCCGGACTGCGCCGACCATTTCACCCCCGAACCGGTCGGCTCGCCGGGCGTGTTCGTGTCGCTCTCGGGCGTGGTCGTGACCGGCGTCTTCGGCGACACGTGGTTCGTCGAGGACCCGCGCGGCGGCCCCTACTCGGGCATCCTCGTCTTCAACCACGGCCTCATGAACGGCGAGGTCGCCGTCGGCGACGAGCTCGACGTCGACGGCAACTACTACGAGTTCTTCGAGAACTCGCAGGTCTACCTGACCAAGGCCACCGTCACCGGCACGGCCGCCGTCCCCGCCCCTTTCATCATCGAGTACGGCTCGTACGTCGCCACCGACGGTCCGCTGGCCGAGATGTTCGAGGGCGTCCTGGTGAAGGTCGTCGACGTCTACACGACGCACACCCGCCCCGACTGTCCGCAGGAGTACGGCGAGTTCGAGGTGAGCGGGAAGCTGCGCATCGACGACCTCGGCTACAAGTGGGATGCGCGTCTCGGCGACCACTTCACGTCGATCACCGGCCCGCTCAACTACACGTTCGGGAACCACAAGATCGAGCCGCGCGACGCGAGCGACGTGGTGAACGACGTGAAGGGCTCGTCGTCGGGCATCTCGAAGTGCATCGCGTCGGAGTGCCAGGCCGACGCCAGCGAGACCGGCACGCGCGCCGTCATCATCAACGAGGTGATGGCTGACCCGCAGGGCCAGGACACGAACCAGGAGTGGATCGAGCTCTACAACCCGGGCACGAGCGGCGTGGACGTGAACGGCTGGCAGCTCCGGGACTGCGGCGATCAGGCCTTCACGCTGACCGGCGCCGACCTCGTCATCCCGGCCAAGGGCTACCTCGTGGTGGGCGCCAACCGGAACGATAACCTGAACGGCGGCGTGCCGGTCGACGTGGCCTACGGCGAGGGCTTCTACCTCCCGAACACGGTCGGCTCGGTGCTGCTCTACACGGGCGCCACCGCCGACGCCGACCTGGTCGACCAGATGCGCTACGAGCGCTTCGCGCCCTGGAACTTCACGTCGGGCCACAGCCTCGAGCGCATCAGCCCGACCTCGGATGGCACGGCCGACACCTCATGGAAGGCGGCCAAGAACGAGTTCGGCACCAACGGCAACTACGGCACGCCGGGCGAGAAGAACACCGCGCACTGAGGCGCGGCGGCCGAGCCCGAAGACTGTCGCCGGATGAGGGCGGCCGGAGCCAGGCCATCCGACTCGGTGAGCGGAGCGCCGCATGGCGCGCAGCGAACCATCAGCGGCCCCCGAGCGCAGGCCGCCCCGGCTTCTGGACGGAGGCTCGCGCGAGATGCGCGAGCCGCAGGAAGAAGCCGGATGAGGGCGGCCGGAGCGAGGCCATCCGATCAACGAGCCGGATGAGGGCGGCCGGAGCGAGGCCATCCGGATGAGGGCGGCCGGAACGAGGCATCCCATCGGTGAGCGAAGCGCCGCATGGCGCGCAGCGAACCATGAGCAGCTCCCGAGCGCAGGCCGCCCCGGCTTCTGGACGGAGGCTCGCGCGAGAAGCGCGAGCCGCAGGAAGAAGCCGGATGAGGGCGGCCGGAGCGAGGCCATCCGATCAACGAGCCGGATGAGGGCGGCCGGAGCGAGGCCATCTCGATGAGGGCGGCCGGAGCGAGGCCATCCGACTCGGTGCGCGGAGCGCCGCACGGCGCGCAGCGAACCATGAGCAGCCCCTGAGCGCAGCCGCCCCGGCTTCTGGACGGAGGCTCGCGCGAAAAGCGCGAGCCGCAGGAAGAAGCCGGATGAGGGCGGCCGGAGCGAGGCCATCTGGACGAGCGCGGCCGGAGCCTGGCCCTCCGATCAATCCACCCAGCGCGTGACGCTCAGGATGGTGATGGCGCCGAGGCTCGGCGCCACGCCGCCGAGGTCCGCGCCCAGCGCCAGGTGGGTCGCGTCGGCGACGTCCTCGCCCCAGGTCGGGTCGATCCAGATCCAGTGGCCGTCCTCGGCCACCTCGACCCACGCGTGGTAGGCGAAACTCGACTCGCCATCGCCGGCGTACGCGACGCCGTAGACCGGCCGCGCCGGGATGCCGGCCGCGCGCAGGAGCGCGACGGTCAGCCAGGTGTGCTCGGTGCAGTCGCCGACCTTCGCCTCGAGCACGCGCGACGCGGTCGGGAGGTGGGTCGCCAGCTTCTTGTCGAGGGTCCTGAAGACGAAGCCGGCGATGGCCTTCACCTTGGCGTCGACGCTCATGCCGTCCTGCGCCAGCGCCAGCGCCTGCGCCTTCACGGCCGGGTGCTCGGCGTCCATGGTCGCGTCGGCCTTCAGCGCGCGCTCGATGTCGGCCGGCAGCGCCGCGTCGCCCGGGCCGCGCACGCGCGTCACCTTCAGGCGATCGGGGCCGGCGCTCTCGACCTTCTGCGCCGCGCTCGACGGCAGCGTCAGGCCGCCGACGGTCTGCAGCTCGAAGACCGCGCGCTCGACCACCTCGGGGTTGCCGAGCGCGCTCGGGCTCTTGATGCCGCTGCCCAGCACATCGAGGCCCGACACGCCCGACACCGCCACGTCCTTCTCCTCGAGCTTCATGGTGACGGCAGCGCCGAGCGACATCTCGAGGACCTCGCCCGAGCCGCCGACGATGGTCGTCGCCGTGACGCCCGACGTCTCGTAGCGCACCGTGATGATGGCCACCTTCTCCGCCACGCCGGCGGTCTTGCGCGTCTCCTCGCGCTCGGGGGTCACCGTCAGCGTCTCGTCCGCCTCGCGCTCCCAGTCCCAGCTCGCGGCCTTCGTGGTCTTGCCGTAGGCCAGCCCGTCGAGCTCGAGCGGTGCGGCGCGCAGCGCGTCGACCAGCGTCTCGCGGGTCACCGGGCCGACGCGCTCGGGCTCGACCTTGTCGTCGATCTTGCGCGTGATGTGCATGCCGTCCTTCGCCGGCGTGCCCAGCCGGACCTCGACGAAGCCGCGCGCGTTCTGCTCGAAGCGCGTCGCGACCAGCGGGTGCGGCCACTCGGCGCCGTAGCTCCGGACCTCGAAGATGCGGATGGTGTTGGCGTTGCCGCCGCCGGTCACGGCCATCTCCATCTCGAACTCGGAGGCCACGAGGCCCGGCTCGCCAGGCGCCGCGGCGCGATAGCTCATGCGCCCGTGGCCGGCCTTCTTGCCCATGATGTAGACGCCGTACCACGCCTCGTGGCCGGCCTTCATGTCGGCCAGCGCGCGCTCGACCGCGGCGCGCTCGGTCGCGCCGACCTCGAGCGGCACCGCGTCTCCGGCCGGCCCGGGCGCGGTCGGCGCGGTCGGGGCCGCCGTCGGCGGCGCGGTCGGCGTCGGCGCGGGCGCCGCCACGTCGCTCACCGCGACCTCGGCCTGGCCTCCGGCCACCGTCGTCGGCGGGACCGCGTCGTTGCCGCGGCACGCCGCGAGGCCCATCAGGAGACCGAACCACCATCGTCCGCTCACAGCCACCTCCCCGAGTCGCCGACCTTGCGTGGGCCGCATCGGCCCGCCCGCAGGCCGAGCCGCGGGCCCTGCGCGCTACCACTAAATCGCCGCGGGATGAACCAAACACCGCGTCGTCACGTTCCCCGACGGCACGCCGCGCGGCTCCGCAGGCGTCCGAGTGTTGCGATGACCCGGCACCTATGACATGGTGCCGCGTCCTTTCCCCGGGCGTCCCTATGTCTACTGAAACGCTCGGGAATCGTTGACATCCAGGCCTTCGTCCGCGCGTCCTCGACGCGCGTCGACGGCCCCCCGGCCGCGCCTCGAAGCGCGGCGGAGAACACCAGTGAGGAGGTTCATGATGACGGCACGTTTTGGGACCGTCCTGCTCACCATGGCGCTGCTCGTCGGCGCATGTGGTGGCAAGGGCGAGGAGAAGGCGCCAGAACAGAAGGTCGGCGAGGGCAAGGGCGCTCCCGGCGAGGCCGCCAAGGCGACGCCGCCCGCTGGCGCTCCCGCGGCCCCGGCGAGCACGGGCGGCGCCGCGTCGCCAGTGTCGGCGGCCATCACGCCGGCCCCCAACGCCAAGGTCGACATCATCGAGTTCTCCGACTTCCAGTGCCCCTTCTGCGGCAAGGTCGAGCCGACGCTCGACGAGCTGAAGAAGACCTACGGCGACTCGATCCGCGTGACCTTCCTGAACCAGCCGCTGCCGTTCCACAACATGGCCCGCGGCGCCGCGCTGGCGGCCGAGGCCGCGCGCAAGCAGGGCAAGTTCTGGGAGATGCACGGCAAGATGTTCAGCAACCAGTCGGCGCTGAACCCGCCCGACCTCGAGCGCTACGCCGGTGAGCTCGGCCTCGACGTCGCGCGCTTCAAGGCCGACGTCGCCGACCCGGCGACGGCCGCGACCGTCGACCTCCACGCCACCATCGCCGGCGCCGTGGGCGCGACCGGCACGCCGTCCTTCTTCATCAACGGCAAGAACCTCCGCGGCGCGCAGCCCATCGACAAGTTCAAGGAGCTCATCGACGCCGAGGTGGCCGAGGCCGACAAGGCCGCCCAGAAGGGCGACCAGTGGCTGCAGGACCGCGTGAAGGCCAACAACGCGGCGCTCTTCGACTACGTCTACGGCGGCAAGACCCCGCCCAAGCAGGTCAAGCAGCCGCCGCCCGTCGACCGCACCGTCTACAAGGTCGAGTTCGATCCGGCCGTCGACGCGTGGAAGGGCGAGGCCAACGCCCCCATCACGGTGGTGCTCTTCTCCGACTTCCAGTGCCCCTTCTGCAAGAAGGTCGAGCCCGTCCTCACGCAGCTCATGACCGACTACGCCGGCAAGATCCGCATGGTCTGGAAGCACAACCCGCTGCCCTTCCACAAGGACGCCATGCCGGCCGCCAACGCCGCGCTGTGCGCGCAGGAGCAGGGCAAGTTCTGGGAGATGCACGACAAGCTCTTCGAGAACCAGCAGGGCCTCCAGCCCGCCGACTTCGAGAACTACGCGGGCCAGATCGGCATCGACCTCGCCAAGTTCAAGGACTGCTTCGCCAAGGCCGGCGACAAGTTCAAGGAGCGCATCGCCAAGGACATGGACCAGGCCGGCAAGGTCACCGCGCGCGGCACGCCGAACGCGTTCATCAACGGCCGCAAGGTCACCGGCGCGAAGCCCATCGAGGAGTTCAAGACCGTCATCGACGAGGAGCTGAAGAAGGCCGAGGCGCTCCTCGCCAAGGGCACGGCGCCGGACAAGCTCTACGCCGAGATCATCAAGGACGGTAAGGTCTTCGAGCCGCTCGAGGCGCAGGTCAACGAGTTCAAGTTCGACAAGGCGACGACCGCCATCGACGGCAAAGCGGACGCCAAGATCAAGGTGACCCTCTTCTCCGACTTCCAGTGCCCCTTCTGCTCGCGCGTGGTGCAGCCGCTGCACGACCTGAAGAAGAAGTACGGCGACGACCTGTCGCTCACGTTCAAGATGTTCCCGCTGTCGTTCCACCAGCAGGCGATGCCCGCCGCCATCGGCGCCATGTGCGCCCAGGAGCAGGGCAAGTTCTGGCAGTTCCACGACGCCGTCTTCGCGGCGCAGAAGGAGCTCTCGCCCGAGAAGGTGAAGCAGGTCGCGACCGACGTCGGCGTCGACGCGGCCAAGTGGGACGCCTGCGTGGCGGCCAACAAGTTCAAGGCCCAGATCGAGGCGGACATGGCCGAGGGCCGCGCCGCCGGCGTGCGCGGGACGCCGACCATCTACATCAACGGCCGCAAGTTCAACTCGCCCTCGGGCTACACCGTCGACGCCTTCTCGGCGGTCATCGACAAGTACATCCTCAACACCCCGCCGAAGTGACGCGCGCGAGCGCTTAGCCGAGAGCTTCGAGAGGCCGGTCCCGCAAGGGTCCGGCCTCTTGTTTTGGGCCTCGAGCACGGCGCCGACTCGGCGCTCGCGAGCCGCGCGCGGTGAGGTCAGCGTCCGAGCTCGGCCGGCGTCGCCTGCGACCACAGCGTCGCCAGCCGCCGCGCGAGCTCGGCGTCACCCGGCGCCGCGACGAGGTGGTGGGCGTCGTCGGGCTCGACGACGATGATCGGCGCGAAGCGCTGGAGCCGCGCCAGGAAGGCCAGCGTCGCCTGCGACGCGGCCGCGAGCGGCGTCGCCAGCGTGGCCAGGAGGAAGAGCCAGCCGCCGACCACGCGCCCGGCGAGGATGACGCCCGACTGGTCCGGCCGGTCGGCGAGGTCGCCGAGGCCGGCCTTCCAGCCGCACAGGAAGTCGGCGCAGCTCCCCGGTCGCGTCGGGTAGATGGAACACCCGGCCGAGGCCTTGGCGAGGTGGACGCAGGCCACGTGCGCGGGCTTCCGGAGCTCGCCCACGGCCATCACCGTGCAGCACGCCGTGCACGCGCCGCATGGCCGGCTCGCCGCCTCGGTGCGATCGAAGCGCCAGCCCGCCTGCTCGAGGCGAGCGGCGATGAAGCGCGAGTACTCCTCCGAGAACGCGACGAAGCGCGGGCTGTGCATGCGACGTCTCCCCCCTCGGCCGCGACCGGCGCTCCACCGCCGGCTCGCCCCGAGAACGACGAAGCCCCGGCACCGCATCGCGGCCCGGGGCTTGGTCGGCCTGAGTCCAGCTCAGGTCACTGTTTGCAGTTCTCCTGGCTCGGGTCGAGGATGAAGAACTGGACGCGGCGGTTCTTGGCGCGGCCGGCCGGCGTCTTGTTCGACTCCAGCGGCTTGGTCTCGCCGTAGCCCTTGGCCTGGAGCCGCGAGGCCTCCACGCCGGTCTTCGTCGCCAGGTAGTTCATGACCGCGGCCGAGCGGCGCTGCGACAGGTCGAGGTTGTAGGCGTCAGGCCCATCGCTGTCGGTGTGGCCCTGCACCTCGACGAGGTTGATCCACTTGTTGGCGACCAGGACCTTGCCGACCTCGTCGAGGATCGGCGCCGACTTCTTCTCGTCGATCTCGTCCTTGTCGTACTTGAAGAAGACCTGGTCGAGGATCTGGATCTCGCACTTGCCGATGACCTTCACGCGGCACTTGTTGTCCTTGTCGTCCGGGCACTGGTCGTCCACGTCGAGGATGCCGTCGCCGTCGTTGTCGGGCTCGGGGCAGCCGTCCTCGTCCTGGAAGCCGTCGTAG
>JAXLYZ010000049.1:0-73961 GCA_046351155.1 Myxococcota bacterium | reverse complement strand
AGGTCCTCATCGAGGGCGTCGCTGCGTTCGCGGGCCTCCTGGCCGGCGACGCCCGCTCCGAGGCGCGCGTCGAGGCCGAAGCGGCCTGGCTGCGCTGGGAGCTCAACCTGCGCGCCACGAAGGACGAGGTGCCGCTGGCCGACCTGGTGGCGCGCTTCCGCCTGAACTCGTTCGAGGTGCGCTGCCTCGTCCTGGCGCTCGCCTCGCACATCGAGCCGCGCATGGCCGCGCTCGTCGCCAGCACCTCGAAGGACAGCTTCGCGCGCGGCGTCACCATCCGCCTGGCCATGGAGCGCTTTGCCAACAACGCCGCCGACCGCGTCGTGGCGCGCCAGAGCTTCCAGCCGTCGGCCCCGCTCATGCGCCATCACATGATCGCGCTCGGCCGGACCGAGATGGGCAGCAACGAGGGGCTGCTGTCGCGCAAGATGGAGCTCACCACTCCGACGCTGCGCTTCCTCCTGAAGGAGAACGAGCTCAGCGAGTCGCTCGCCAAGCTCACGCGCCTCGAGTACCCCGAGGTGTCGCTGCTCAACGTCATCCTCGACAACGAGCACCTCACCCAGGTGCGCCAGCTGGTCGAGAACCACCGCGACTATCGCCGCGCCATCACCGAGTGGGGCTTCGACAAGGTCCTTCCCTATGGCCGCGGCCTGACCTTCCTCTTCTCGGGCCCGCCCGGCACCGGCAAGACGCTCCTGGCCCATGCGTTGGCGGCCCACGCCCACCGCCCGATTTTGTCACTCTCGGCGGCCGACATCCCCGAGAAGGAGGGCGTCGAGAAGCTGCTCGACGATCTGCTGACCGAGGCGGCGATGCGCGACGCCATCGTGCTCATCGACGAGTGCGAGGCGCTGCTAGGCAAGGGCGACAAGCGCAAGGCGACGGCCTTCAAGGCGGTGGAGGACTTCGAGGGCATCATGGTCCTCATCACCAACCACCCCCACCTGCTCGACGAGGGCCTCGAGCGCCGCATCATGTACAACCTCCCGTTCGAGGTGCCGGACAACGAGGTCCGCCGCCAGATCTGGGAAGTGCACCTGCCGCCGGAAGTGCCACTCGAGGGCGACATCGACCTCGACATCCTGGCCAACACCTACGACTTCACCGGCGGCACCATCAAGAACGCCATCCTCTTCGCGGTGAACCTGGCGCTGGCCAAGAACCCGAAGCAGCCGAAGCTCACCATGAGCCTCCTCGAGGAAGGCTGCCGCGCCCAGCTGCGCTACGCGCTGGAGGATCTCACGGTGCGCTCGAGCACCCGGCTCCGGATGAAGGACATCATCCTTCCCGAGAAGCCGATGCGGAAGGTGAAGGAGATCGTCGCCGCCTGCCGCAACCAGGCGACGGTGCTCAACTCGTGGGGCTTCGGCCGGAAGCTCGTCACCGGCAAGGGCATCACCTGCCTCTTCGACGGCCCGCCCGGCACCGGCAAGACGCTCTGCGCCGAGATCATCTCGGGCGAGCTCGACCGCCCGCTCTACCGCGTGAGCATCCCCGAGGTGGTCTCGAAATGGGTCGGCGAGACCGAGAAGAACATCAAGGCCATCTTCCAGCAGGCGCGCATCTCGCACGCCATGCTGCTCTTCGACGAGGCCGACTCGCTCTTCGCGAGCCGCATGGCCGAGACCAAGAGCTCGACCGATCGATATGCCAATATGGAGGTCAATCTCCTGCTGCAGGAGATCGAGCGCTTCCCCGGAATTGTCATATTGACGACGAACTTCTTCGGCAGCCTCGACAAGGCGCTCATCCGCCGCATCCAGTTCCGCGTCACCTTCGAGGAGCCCGACGAGGACGGCCGCTCGCGCATCTGGCGCGCCCTCTGTCCGCCCGAGACACCGCTCGACCCCGACGTGAGCTTCGAGAAGCTGGCCAAGCACTTCGAGATGACCGGCGGCATGATCAAGAACGCCATCGTGCGCGCGGCCTATCTGGCGTGCGACGCCGGCTCGGCCATCACGCAGAAGATCCTGGCCGAGAGCTGCCTCGACGAGTACCAGGCCGCCGGCAAGGTGGCGCGCGACCCGTCGGCCCTGCCCTCGCCCAAGCTCGTCATCCCCGAGGGCGCGGTCGAGCTGCCGGCCGACTGGCAGGATCGCGGCATCCCGCCGGAGCTGCTCGTGCGGGCCGGCGTCGGCGACGCCGACGTGAGCGCCGCCTTCCGCGCGCAGAACCGCGTAGGCCCGCGCCAACCGCCGGCCGGCTCGCCCACGCCGCCGAGCGCCCCGACGCCGGCCGCCTCCGACGAGCCCAAGCCCGCCGGCCCGACGCGCACGCGCCCCATCCCGGGCGTCTCCGACGACGACTATCCCGAGGTCCCGACCCCGAGCGGCCGCCGCGCCAGCGAAGGCTGACCTCAGCCGTCCGCGGCCCCTCTATCGATCAGATCGATAGCGCTCCCGAGCTCGGCCCTGGCCTATCCGCGGCATGGACTTTGCGTTAGGCTGGCGCGCGCCGCTGGGTGCCCCCTGACCAACCGTCGGGAGCGGCCTGGCGAGCGCGGGGAAACGATGGCAACCGTCGGAAGATTCAAAGAAAAAGCCATCTGGGGACAGTCAGCACGGCTGGGGTCGACAGGCCTCACTTCGCTCGTCCCCCCCTCCTCCGAACCTCGCGCCTGACCTAAAGAAGAGGTGACCCGTGGTCGCTCGAACGAACGACGACAAGGACCTTCGGAACAAGAACGGCACCCGCGACCGCGCGCTCGAGAAGAAGCGCGAGGGCACGATGGACCGGGCGCGCGAGATCCAGCGCGAGTTCCTCATCGAGAAGCTCGACGAGCTCTCGGCCGAGTTCGGCGCGAACCCCGAGGCGATCGGCGGCTACATGGCCGACCTCGAGGCCGCGGGCATGCTGTCGCCGGCCGACAAGGGCATGCTCTTCCGGCGCCTCTGGGAGACCATGGGCCCGGCCTTCGCCGACGCCGCCTTCGGCATGACCGAGCGGGCGCTGTCGGCCGACGCGCTGAACGAGGACATCCAGCTGGATGCCTACTTCGGCAAGGCCAACGCGCTCGTCGACAGCCCCGAGGAGCTGCGCCGCGTCGAGGAGGCGAGCCACGTCCTCGACACGCTGGCGCGCGCGCTCGGCCTCAGCATCGACACCCCGCGCCCGCAGCTGCGCGCGCGCTTCGACGACAACATCTCCGACTTCGACCCGGTTCGCGCCGCCAAGACGCGCGAGCTCATGGACGTGCTCGGCCCGCAGCTCGGCATCAACACCGACGACGTCGAGGTGAAGGCCGACGAGGAAGGCGCCGAGCACACCGGCGACCAGGGCCTCTACGGCCTCATGACCGACGGCCAGGTCTTCCTCGACCCCGACATCTACGACCCCGAGACCGAGTCCGGCCGCGGCCTCCTCGCCCACGAGCTCGTGCACGTGGCCCAGTACGAGAACCGCCTGCGCGGCGCCAACGACATGCCCGACCTCGGCCGCATCGGCCAGGCCGAAGGCGAAGCCGACGCGCTGTCGAGCCAGTTCGCCGCCGGCGGCTCGGTGCAGGCGCCGCTCGCCGCGCTGGCCTCGTACGACAAGGCCGCCTGCGGCCCGGCGCCCTCGCAAGAGGTCCCGAAAAAGCCCGAGGAGCCGAAGAAGCCCGAGGACCCGAAGAAGGATCCGCCGCGCGAGCCGAAGAAGGAGACCATCCACGTCCCGCCTACCTACGACATCGTCAAGGGGCCGAAGATCCCCCTCGACAACGCGGTCGTGCACTTCCACGTCGACAAGTCGAAGCTGTCGCAGACCATCGACCCGGGCAAGACCAAGCTCGAGATCGAGAAGGTCGGCAACACCCTCATCAAGTTCCCCGAGATCACCGCCGTGCGCATCGAGGGCTTCACCTCGACGACGGCCACGCCGGCCTACAACCAGAAGCTCTCCGAGGCGCGCGCGCAGTCGGTGCGCGACGGCATCGAGGCGGTGACCAAGGGCAAGTCGGCCGCGACCTTCGACCAGAAGGGCTACGGCGAGGACAAGCGCTTCCTCATCGCCAAGGGTCCCGACGGCAAGGTCGACCTCCGCGACAACAAGGAATACGTCGAGAATCGCCGCACCGAGGTGAAGATCACGGGCGTCAACGGCAAGGTCCCGGACCCCGACTGGGTGCCGACCAAAGAGGTGCTGAAGACGCCGGGCAAGACGATCATCACCTACAAGACGCCCGACGGGAAAGTGACAAAGACCGAGGAAATCCCCGACGGCGGCGGCCCCGCCAAGGAGATTCCGGCGGTCGTCCCGCAGGGTGGCGGCGGCACGCCGGCGCCCGCAAAGACCCCGCCCGGCGGCAGCGGCAGCACGCCCGCTCCGGCTCCGGCGGGCGGCGGCGGCGCTCCCGCGCCTGCGCCCGGCGGAGGCGCGACGGCCAAGGCCCCGACGCCGGCCGCTGGCGACAAGAAGGCCAAGGACGACAAGAAGGCCAAGGAAGACGCGGCCGCCAAGAAGGGCTCGAGCAGCTGCGACGGCAACAGCCCGGCGGCTGGCGGCGGTCAGCCCGACTCGACGCCCGAGAAGCACGACGACCCGAAGAAGGAAGAAGGCACGGGCGGCGCCGAGACGCCGACTGACAAAATGGTCTTCCGCGCCCGCGTGTCGGCGCGGCGCCTGCGCCGCCTGCGCGCCCAGAACCGGAAGCAGCGCGCCAGGCCGAACCGCCGCTTCGCCGGTCCGGTGCTGCGCCACGTCGGCCAGGCCAAGGCCAACGCCGGCGGCCTCACCTCCACCGAGATCGCCGAGTCGACGCAGTCGTCGGGCGGCGAGCGCATCCCGGACAGCGTGCGCGGCAACTTCGAGCAGGCCTTCGGCCAGAGCTTCAACGACGTCCGCATCCACCGCGGCTCGTCGCAGGCCGTCGGCATCGGCGCCACCGCCTTCGCGCGCGGCACCGACATCCACTTCGCGCCCGGCCGCTTCGACCCGGGCTCGCAGCAGGGCCTCGCGACCCTCGGCCACGAGCTGACCCACATCGTGCAGCAGCGCGCGGGCCGCGTGGCCGTGCCGCAGGGCATGGGCACGCACATCAACGTCGACCGGAGCCTCGAGGCCGAAGCCGATCTGCTCGGCTCGCGCGCGGCGCGCGGCGAGTCGGTCAGCGTGCAGGGCTCGTCGGCCGGCCTCTACAGCCGCGCCGAGCGCGGCGGCGCCGACATGATCCTGTTCGAGGGCGGCGCCCCGGCCTCGACCGGCAGCGGCGGCTCCGCGCCGGCCCAGGCCGAGCTCACGCTCGCGGGCCAGACCATCCGCGCCAACATGCCGGCCGGCGCCTCGCCCGGTCGCGTGCAGGTCGACTTCAGCACGGCCGCGTCCATCGCCGGCCTCACGCTCGGCCAGGCGACGCTCGAGTTCAACTCGAACTGGGAGATCACCCGCGGCGACATCGCGGCGTCGGTGTCGGTCGGCGACTACGTGCGCGCCAACGACCTCCACCTCACCATCGAGCAGAAGACCGAGGGCGCGCGCAAGTACGCCGAGATCGCGGCCGAGGTGCGCGGCGCGACCTTCAACGTGCCCGACCTCTTCAACGGCACCATCGACCTCCGCCTCGCCACGACCGGCATCACCGGCACCGCGACCATCCAGGCCGCGGCCATGCAGCTGGGCGGCGGCATCCGCCTCAACAGCGGCACCCTCACCGTCGCCCTCGCGGCCGGCGGCGCGGTCACCGCGAGCGGCGTCCTCAACGGCAGCGTCGAGGGCCTGGGTGACATCATCGTCACCGCCACCGGCATGACCGGCGGCGCCTTCACGGCGACGGTCGAGATGCGCATGACGCAGCCGCGCACCCTCATGGAGGGGGTCGAGGTCAAGGCCGGCAGCGTCCGCGGTACCTACACCCACAAGCAGTCTTGGGAGGTGAGCGGCAACCTCACCGTCAATGTCCGCAACTGGGTCGAGGCCAGCATCTCGGCCAAGTACACGCAGACCATCGGTGCTGGCGGCGGCGGTGCCTCGGGAGGCGCGCCGCCCGCAAGCGGCGGCGCACCTGCGCCCGGCCCCGCCACGGCTCCGGCCCCGGGCGGCGGTGGCGCGGCGACCGCTGGCGCGGGCGGCACCAACTGGACGCTCAAGGGTACGTTGAACCAGCTCCAGGACTACGGCGTCGGCGAGGGCGAGAATCGCATCAACTTCAAGAAGGCGAAGCTCGACGTCGATTTCGCAAATGGCGCATTCGTCAAGACCGACCTCGTCACCGAGTACGAGACGACGAACTGGAAGGGGCGCGTCACCGGCTCCTTCGACGTGCAGAAGATGGAGGCCACAGCCACAGGCACCATCGACCTGAAGGTCCCCGAGCTGGCCGTCGGCGCGGGTGTGAAGGTCAAGAAGGCGAGCGCCGTCGTCACGCTCGAGAAGAACGAGCTCAAGCAGTTCGTGGGCAACACGACGGTGGTCTTCCCCTACCAGGAGCAGGACACCTTCGAGCTCGTCGGCCAGCAGATCACGGTCAAGATCCCTGAGAAGATGGTGAGCGGCAGCGCCACCATGAAGACGCTCCGCGACCTGCCCTTCGGCGACCAGGCGAGCTACAACGCCAAGCTCAAGACGGGCGCCACCGCGACCATGACGGTCACCGACAACAAGCTCGGTGGTGCGTCGGCGGGTCTCAACTTCGACGTGAACTTCGCCGCCGAGAAGATCGGCGACGGCAAGATCGACATGATCTTCGCCGGCGATCCGAACAAATTCGGGGCAACTGCCAAATTCACGCTCACCGCCGAGACATTCGGCATCCCCGATCGCACGACCGGCCCGGTCATGCTCAAGAAGGGCGGCGAGTTCTCGCTCAGCATCGAGAACTCGGCCCTCAAGCAGGCGCAGGTCAAGAACGTCAAGTACTCGGTCAAGCAGGACGGCGAGGGCGCCACCGGCAAGATCGAGGGCGAGATCAACGGCACCTTCGACTTCCAGACCCAGAAGCTCAACGCCACCGGCAACGGCGCGCTGAAGGGCGACTGGACGCTGGCGCCGGCCGACGGCGTGTCGCTGAAGTTCAAGGAGGGCGGTCGCCTCGACCTCGCCGTCACCGACAACAAGCTCACCAAGGCCGACGGTGAGTTCAACTACGAGATGAAGATCGCCGCCAAGGAGTCGATCCCCGAGATCAACGTCGAAGGGAAGATGACCGGCAAGTACTCGGACGAGACGAAGAAGTTCGGCGGCGAGCTGACCGGCACGCTCAAGAACAAGATCGACATCCCGATGGGCGAGGCGCGCGCCGACAAGCTCCAGATCAAGGAGGGCGCGAAGTTCAAGGCCACGGTCGCCGACTCCAAGCCGGGCGTCCTCGACATCTCGCTCGACGCCGACTACTTGCGCGCAGGCGAGCTGTACCTGTCGGGCCACATCGACAGTGTCAAATACGCATTCTCGACCGGCGAGCTCGACTTCAAGGGCAATGTCACGCTCAAGAAGAAGATCGAGAAGTCGACCGAAGACAACAAGTGGAAGTTCGTCGTCAACCCGGACACCCAGGTGGGCGTCGAGGTCGAGAAGAGCAAGCTCAAGCTGCTCACCGGCACGCTGAACTTCGAGGTGCACGACACCAAGGGTGCGCTGGCCAAGGGCACACTCACAGAGGCCAAGCTCGACGTCGAGAAGCTGCTCTTCAGCGGCAAGATCGACGTCGCCCTGGCGCGCGACCTCCAGTACCCGAAGACGCCGGACGGCGCCGAGGCGCCGCCCGAGGGCACGCCGCCGGTGTCGATCGTCGCCAAGAAGGACGTCTCCAAGCTCACCGGCCAGATCACCGACAACGCATTTGCCGAAATCGGCGCGACCCTCAAGTTCGGCGTCAATCTCGGCGGCGTCGAATATGGTCAGGGCGACGTCACCGGCAAGATGAACATGACGGCGAACCAGTTCGACGGAACTGGCAAGATCAACCTGGTGAAGGACCTCATGCTGGGCGGCGTCGAGCGCACCCCCGGCGGCGATCCGATCCAGACCTGGGTCCTGGCCTTCCCGGCCGGCCAGGGACTCGACGTCAGCGTCAAGCAGAACCAGCTCGACGAAGCCAACATCAACCTCGGCTGCAAGCTCTTCAACAACGGGGAAGAGGTCGCCAACGGCACGGTCGAGGGCCGCTACAAGCTCGGCAAGACCGACGGCTTCAACGGCAAGGTCGACGCCAACGTCATCAAGAACCTCGACTGGAGCAACGAGGGTCGCTGGCACTACTGGATCGAGAAGGGCACGAACCTCAAAGCCAACATGGAGAAGACCAAGGTCACCTCCGTGGGCGGCAAGTTCTCGCTGCTCATGCAGGAGAACCCCGAGGGCGGCCGCGACGCCGTGCGCGTGAAGTTCGACGGCGACTACACGCCGGGCACGGGCTTCAACGCCAAGGGCGACATCGAATGCCTGAACGACGTCAAAGTCGGAGAAGGCGCCGAGTTCAAGTTCTTCGTCGCCAAGGGCTCGGCCGGCAAGGCCGAGGTCGCGGGCAAGAAGGTCACCAAGCTCAACGGTGACCTCACGCTGAACGTGATGAAGGGCCAGGACAAGTTCGCCAAGGGCGTCTTCAAGCTCGACTACGACGCGAGCAACGCCACCGCGAAGTTCGACGCGACCGGCAAGGTCGACCTGCTCATGAAGACCGAGGTCGGCGCCACCGGCGACTGGAAGTTCTTCCTGTGCGAGGGCACCGGCGTCGACTTCTCCGTGCAGCAGAACGAGCTGCAGTGGATCAAGGGCCAGCTGAATGCCGCCGCGGCGTTCAAGGCGCAGGAGTGCATCACCGGCAACGTCAACGTGAACTACACGCACGCCGGCGGAAAGAAGCTCGACGCCGATGGCAATATCACGGTGACCAAGGACATCGGCATCGGCTCGCTGATGTCGGGTGAGTACAAGATCGACATCAAGCCGGGCACCGGCGCGACGTTCGACGTGAAGAGCACCGAGCTCAAGACCATCGGCGGCAAGATCAAGGTCGAGGTGCGCGACGCGGCGCCGCTGGTCGGCGTCGACCTCGAAGGCACCTACACCCACGCCGGGACCAAGTTCGACGGCCACGGCAAGGTCGCGCTGCTGCGCAAGATCGAGGTCGGTCAGAGCCCGGATGGAACCTACAAGTTCAACATCCTCGAGGGCACCGGCGCCGAGGCCACCGTCGCCGACAACAAGATCACCCAGCTCAAGGGCATGCTGAAGGCGAACGTCGAGAAGGAAGGCGAGTTTGCCAAAATCGAGGGTGACGTCACCGCGACGAAGCTGAGCGAGAACTGGAAGATCACCACCGTCGGCGCCAACTTCAACACCGTCGCCGACAAGGAGCTGCCGCTCCGGTCGCCGGAGTGGAAGGTCAAGATCCTGAGCGGCACCGGCGCCAAGGTGACCATCACCGACAACAAGCTCGACGAGATCTCGGGCACCATCAAGGTGCAGGTCGACAAGGGCCAGGACTTCTCGGCGCAGGCCGACCTGAGCGGCAAGTACACGACCAACGACGGCTTCAGCGGCGAGGCGGTCGGCAAGCTCCTCAAGGACTTCAAGGTCCGCGAGCCGAACCCCTACGGCTTCTGGGCGCTGAAGGACGGCACCGAGGCCAAGTTCAGCATGCTGAACTCGGCCGTCGACAAGATCGGCGGCAAGGTGAACTTCAAGGTCACCGAAGGCGCCGACGATTTCATCAAGGGCTCGGCTTCCATCGACTACGACCTCAAGGCCAACAACCTCATCGAGGCGCGGGGCGACGGCGAGCTGGTCAAGGAGAAGACCCTCGGCACCTACAGCGGCTTCACGCTGGTGGCCGTCGTGGGCAGCAAGGCCAACTTCCTGGCGCAGGCCAACGAGCTGAAGAAGATCGGCGGCGAGCTCAAGCTGCGCGTCGACGAGGGCGGCTCGGCGCTGGCCGAGGGCAAGGTCACCGCTGACTTCGACGTCAAGACCTCGAACTTCAGCGGCCAGGGCAAGGTCAACCTCGTCCGCGACTACGCGGTCAGCGTGGAAGGCAAGAACGGCCACGGCCAGCCCGAGTCGTGGGGCATCTGCTTCAAGAAGGGCGGCGGCCTCGACGTGAAGGTGAAGGACAACGCCTTCGAAGAGTGCAACGTCGACGTCGAGGCGGTCGGCTACCACAACGGCAAGATCAAGGCCGACGGCAAGCTCACCGGCATGTACAAGGCCGGCAACCCCGAGGGCTTCACCGGCTCGGTGAAGTTCAACGTGACCGAGCGCGTGCCGCTCTACGAGCAGAACGGGTCGCGCTTCGACTATCACATCGAGACCGGCACGAAGCTCGAAGGCCAGGTGACCAAGGGCTCGATCCAGTCGGCCAGCGTCACCGCCATCCTCATCGCGACCGAGGGCGGCACCGACAAGCTCAAGCTCACCGGCACGGCCAACTACACCAAGGGCCAGGGCGTCGACGGCGCGCTGAAGCTCGAGGTGCTGCAGGACATCCTGGTGAAGGAGGCGTCGGCCTGGAAGATCTGGCTCGCGCAGGGCTCGGGCGGCAACGCGGCCTTCACGAAGTCGAAGCTCGACAGCGTCGACGGCACGCTCAAGCTGCGCGTCGACAAGGGCGACCAGAAGTTCGCCGTCGGCGACTTCACCGCCAAGTACGAGGTGAAGGACGGCACCGACGCCAAGGTGACCGCCAAGGGCACCGTGTCGCTGGTCAGCAAGGTCGACATCACGCCGGGCGCGGGTGGCGACTTCAAGGTGTTCCTCGCCAGCGGCACCGGCATCGAAGCCTCGGTGAAGGACAGCGAGCTCGACTACGTGTCGGGCGCCATCAACGGCGAGCTGCACTACAAGGCGCAGCACATGGCGAACTTCGCGCTGACTGGCAAATACCAGTCGCTCGGGACGCCGGACTTCTCGGGCACGGGCACGCTCGAGACGGTGAAGGCCATCGAGATCACCGAGTTCAAGGGCTACAAGCTCTTCCTCGGCAAGGGCGCGGGCATCACCGGCAAGGTGACGGCCTTCGCGCTCGACGAGCTGACTGCCAATATCCCGCTCGAGCTGCAGAAGGCGAGCAAGGTCGTCGTCAAGGCGGGCCTCAACGGCACCTACAAGCACGCCGACAAGAAGTTCGACGGCACCGGCAACGCGGAGGTGTTGGAGACCATCACCATCGCCGAGAACGTCACGGCCGGGCAGAAGAGCTACAGCTTCTACCTCGAGAAGGGCGGGACGGGCATCTCCGCCACCATCACCGCCAACGACCTGAAGCAGCTGACCGGCACGCTCATCGTCACCGTCAGCGACGGCGGCGAGTCCGGCAAGTTCCTGAAGGCCACCGCCACGGCGACGTACTCCGCTGGCGATCCGTCGGGCAAGGTGACGGCGAACGGCTCGCTCGAGATCACGCGCGACACCGAGATGCTGACCACCGCGGCCGGCTACTCGGCGTGGCTCAAGAAGGGCTCGGGCGCGACCGTCAAGGTCACCGACAACACCCTCGAGGAGATCGGCGGCACCATCGACTGCGCCGTGCAGAAGCCGGCCGGGCAGGACTTCGCGACCATCAAGCTGGCCGGCAAGTACACGCAGGCCACGGGCTTCAACGGCACAGGCGAAGCCGAGCTCAAGCAGGACTACAAGATCGTCTCGACCAACATCGGGGCGGAGACCTACTCGCTCTGGGTCCTGAAGGGCACCGGCGCCAACATCCAGCTCGAGAACAGCGACATCAAGCACGTCGGCGGCAAGGTGAACGCGATGATTCGCGACTCCGAGGACGCTGCCGGCGACTTCATCAAGATCGAGGCGACGGCCGACTACGACTTCCCCGGCAAGATGTTCAGCGGCACGGGCTCGGGCGCGGTGCTGAAGGACAAGAAGCTCGCGGCGTCGGCCAGCGGTGAGGAGCTGTGGCTCGGCAAGGGCACGGGCATCAACGGCACCATCACCAACAACAACCTCCAGCAGGTGGGTGGCAACATCACCCTCAAGCTGAAGGACACCGAGGGCTTCTACCTCGAGGGCACGCTCAACGGCAGCTTCGATGCGGCCGGTGGCTCGGGCTTCTCGGGCGCCGCGGCCATCAAGGTGACGCGCGACAAGAAGCTCGGCTCGGTCGGCAGCTACTCGTTCTGGCTCTCGAAGAAGCACGGAGGAGCCGGCGCGTCGGCGACCATCCTGAAGAACGAGCTCACCAAGGTGGACGGCAACGTCGGCTTCCTCGTGAAGGACGACCAGGCCGATCCGCTCATCGAGGGCAAGGCGCAGGGTACCTACGACGCCAAGACGCAGCTCTTCTCGGGTAGTGGCGCAGTCTATCTCGGGCGCGACGTCGAGTACCCGCTGGCCGGCGGCAAGCTCATCTTCAAGAAGGGCTCGGGCGGTGGCGGCGAGGTCAAGGACAACAAGCTCGAGAAGCTCACCGGCGTCCTGAAGGTCGACATCCACGACTCGACGGGCCCGTTCGTGCACGCGGAGGCGGACGGCGAGTTCAACGCGGTCACGAAGACCATCGTCAAGCTGCACGGCCAGGCGAGGCTCTTGCGGACCATCAGCGTCGGGTCGCCGCCGGCCGTGAACATCAAGACCCTGCAGGGCGACGTCTGGGTCGAGAACAACGAGGTCAAGAAGATCGAGGGCAAGCTCGGCGTGGAGCTGCCGTCGCTGTCGAAGAACGGCGCCAAGGCGTCCGGCACCTTCGAGGGCGGCTGGGAGAAGACGGCCTCGGTCGACGAGTTCTGGGGCAAGGGCGACGTCGACTTCACCGTGTTCGACAAGGGCGAGCGCTACCTGAAAGGCAAGGTCACGGGCGAGTACAAGCGCGACAAGACCTTCAACTTCGCCGGCAAGCTCACCTACCAGATGAACCCGGGCCAGAAGTTCGAGGTCCGCGTGGCGGTGGACCAGAACCTCGACCCCGTGGTGGGGGCGACGGCGGACCTCAAGTTCAAGCTCGCCGACGCACGCGACCTGTTCAAATGGAAGCAGGACTTCAACCTGCTGAACATCAACGTCGTCGCGGTCGTGGTGCCCATCACGTTCCAGGGCGGCGTCGGCGTGGGCCTGTCGCTCGGTCTCAAACAGACCGACATGTCGGCGCACATCAACTTCGATGGGTGGAAGCCGTTGTCCCATCCGGGCGACGTGCCTGACTTCGACGCCACCGTCGGCATCACGTCGGGCCTCAAGTTCAAGGCGGCGGTGCAGCCGTGGCTCACCTTCGGCGTCGGCGTCGGCGGCCTCTGCAGCGCCGGTCTCGGCCTGAAGGGTGAGGGCTCGGTGTCGGTCGACCTCGGCCTGAACCCGACCGGCAGCCTCTGGGGCAAGGGCGGCAAGTACGGTGGCTCGCTCGACCTCGGTCTGCAGCTCGTCGGCTCCGGCGAGCTGTCGCTGTCGCCGATCGCCTACGCCGAGATCCCGGGCAAGAAGTGGGACTACGAGATGACGAAGGTCACCCACTCGCTGGGTGAGCTCTTCAATCTCTCCTACAACTACAAGATCCCGTTCGGCGACCAGTCCGGTGCCCCGACGAAGGGCGCCGCGCCGGCGAAGTCGGTGCCCGCACCCGGCACAACAAAGGAGACCGCACCCGCGACATCGAAGCCTGCGCTTCCGGCGGACGTCGGCGGTGCCGAGAACAAGCCCGGTCCGGTGAAGGGCGGCCCGGACATGAACCAGACGCAGGGCGACAAGAAGGGCGCCGAAGATCCGATGGCCGGGCTCATGGCCAAGATCGACAACGTCCAGAAGGTCGCGGCCAAGATCGGCAACATCGCCAAGGCACTGAGCATCGTCATGGAGGCCCTGAAGTGGGCCGTCACGATCCCGCTGCCGTGGGGTCTGCTGTTCGCGGCCGGCTACCTGGCCTACAAGCACTTCTCCGGAGCCATCGACTTCGTCCAGGTGTGGACCGACATCAAGGACATCTGGAAGCTCGTGCAGGACAATGGCGGCCTCCAGAAGATCATGCCGCAGTGGCTCATCGACCTGTACAACAAGATCAACGACGTCGGCGGCACCATCTCGGGCGCGCTCGGCAAGGCGGCCGACAAGGTCGTCGAGATCATACAGTCGGCGCTGCCTGACTGGGTCGGCGGCGCGATCCGCGCGCTCGGCGACGTGCTGCGCGGTGCCGGCGCGACGATGATCCGCATCTACAACATCGTGAAGAACGGCATCTCGGGCGGCATCTCGGGCGTCAAGGACTTCGCCAAGATGCTCGTCGAGATGGGCGGCGAGGCCGCGTCCGTCGGTGCACGCATGCTGCGGGATGCCGTGGTCGCGGTCGGCGAGGCGGCCTGGGACGCGATTCCCTGGTGATGAAGCCAGCAGGCCTCGGGAGCCGGAGGGCCACAGCCGACGTCGTCGGCTCGCCCTCCGACCGACGAGGCCGCCTGGCCTGATCGACGAGCCCCCGCGCCCATCCCGGGCGCGGGGAGCTCTGAACGAAGTCGCATGGGTTGAGGGACATGGTTCAGGTGCCCGACGCGTTCCGTCCGTTCCGTGTCAGGGTGGTCGGAGGCGGCCCGGCGGGCTGGCTCACGGCGCTGGCGCTCGTCGAGTGGCGCCCCGAGCTCGAGGTCGAGGTCGTCACGCCGCCCACGTCGACCACGTCGCGAGCAAGCAGCGCGATCGCCACCGGGCCGGAGGGCGTCGCGTTCCTCCACGGCTACCTCGCCATCCCGCCGGCGGTCTTCGATCGCGCGCTCAGGCCGGCGTGGTCGCTCGGGATGCGCCGTGACGATGGTATCCGCAGCTTCGCCGCGGGCGGCGTCGCGGAGGCGCTGCGCTACGACGGGCACCTCGGGCGCAGCTCGCTCGCGGCCCAGCTGATGACGGCCGGCCGGCTCCCGATCGTGAGCATCGGCGGCAAGACCGTCTCGCTGCTGCGCGAGACGCCCTTCGGCTACGAGGTCGATGGCGCGCGCTTCGTCGACTTCCTGCGCGAGCGTGCGCTGCGCAATGGTGTCCGCTGGACCCAGGGTCCCGTCGGCGACGAGGAGTCCCGCTGCGATCTCTCGGTCGACGCGGGCGAAGGCGCGGACGTGATCGCCGGCGCGTACGGGCCGCTCGCGGGCGACGTGAGGACCGTCGTCGCGCAGATCGGCGCCCTGCTCGAGTGGCTCGAGAGCGGTGCCGCGGGCATGGCCCGTGCGCCGGCGGCATTCGCCGAGCCCTGGCCGGAGACGAGCGGCGAGCCGCAGCTCACGGCCGCGGAGTGGGAGGCGCTGGTCACGATGCGCGCGACGGTGGTGCACCACGCGCTGCCGCCCGCCGAGGCGATCGCCGCGGCGCACGCGGACCCGGCGATATTCGCCGGACTGCTGCACGACGAGGGCAGCTGGTGTCGCGCGCTGGTGGCGGAGCTCCGGCGGCGCGCGCCGTCGCGCGGCCGCGCCAGCGAGGCGCTCGAGCAGTGGGCGCGCGAGCAGAGCGTGCCCGCGCTCGGGCCGAGCGAGCTGGCCAAGATACCGGACGAATTCCCGTCGAGCCCGGCCAGCGATTTTGGCAGATTCCTGCGCAAGACGCCGCAGCTGCTCTTGCGTCCGCGCGATCAGCGGGAGCTCGCCGAGGCGCTGCGCATGCTCACGCGCCGCCGCATCCCGTTCAAGGTGCGCGCGGGCGGGCACAGCTCCGGGGGGCAGTCGCTGACCGACGACGGCGCCGTCGTCGATGTCACCGCGCTCGATCGCGTGGTCGCCGATTCGCCGGGTGAAGAGCTCGTGCGCGTCGAGGCCGGCATGTCGTGGCTCGAGCTCGTGAGGCACCTCAAGGCGACCGGCCGCGGGCCGCGCGTGCTGACGGGCAACCTGCGCTCGACCGTCGGCGGCACGCTGACGGTCGGCGGCTTCGGCGAGTCGAGCCACCGCGAAGGCCCGCAGATCGACATCGTGCGCGGGCTGACGGTGATGACGCTCGATGGCGAATCCCACACCGTCGGGCCGGGCGACGAGCTCTTCGACTGGTCGCTGGCCGGCCGGGGACAGCTCGGGGTGGTGACGGAGGCGCTGCTCGCGACCAAGCGGCAGCCGTACGACCTGCGCGTGCGCCTCCTCGAGTGGCCGGACCTCGAGGGCTTCTACGTCGGCGCGCGCCGGATCCTCGAGGAGGGGCGCTTCGACTTCCTGAAGGGTCGGGTCCAGTGGGGCAAGCGCGCCGTGGTCAGCGCGCCCGCCGGGCACTACGCCGACGCCGCGGCGAGCGCCGCGGACGAGTTCCAGGGGCTCGGGGCGTCCATCAGCGTGGCGGCGCCGTTCGACTTCTACGCGGCCTCGGTCGCGGCGAGCACCGAGGCGGTGGAGGCCTGCCCGGCCATCGAGTTCGCCCTGCCCTTCGACGCCGACGGACAGGCGGCGATGAGCGAGATCTACCGCCGCGTCGCCGAGGTCGGCCTGACGCGCTTCATGCCGCGCGGCGCGCCGCTCTGCCCGGTGCCCGGCGGGCGCCACCCGCTGTCGCCGGTGCCGCCGGTCGGCGGGCTCGTGACCGCCATCCGGCCCGAGATCCCGCCCGCCGAGGTGCCGCGCTGGCTGCCCGCGCTCTACGCGCTGGGCGAGCGGGCCATCGCCGCGGGCGGGCGCTACTACCTCATGTCGATCGAGCCGGAGGATCGCTCGTTCCTCGAGCGCAGCCTCGGTGGGGCGACGGTGGCGCGCTGGCGCGAGCTCAAGGCGCGCTTCGATCCGCTGGGCCTCTTGAACCCCGGTCTGCTCTGAGCCCGACGCCGAGCGGGGCAGCCCTGGACGCAGGCCGTGGCCGAGGGCAGAATCGTCGGCCATGACGACGCTGACCGACCGCACCTGGCTCGAGTCGTGGATCCAACCGCAGCACCTCGAGCCGGACGCGCTCCGCGCCCATCACGACGCCTTCGTCGCGAGCCCGGTGCAGCTGGTCGTCGTGAAGGACCTCCTGCAGCCCGCCATCGCCGAGCGGCTCAGCCGCTTCCTGTTGCGCGAGGCCGAGTACACCCCGACCTTCGGCAGCCACCTCGCCTACGGCAAGATGTCCGAGGCCGCGTACCTGGCACTCCCCGAGGCCGATCGCTTCTTCCGCTTCGGCCTCTTGTCGAAGTCGAAGCTCGTGTGGCCGCGCAGCAAGGACGCCGACCTGTTCCTCGACTTCTCGATGGCGGTGGCCGACCCGCGCATGCGCGTCTTCTTCGAGGCCGTCTCCGGCTATGCGCTCGGCAAGTCGGAGACGAGCGTGCGCTCGATGCGCCGGGGCGATCTCCTGGCGCGCCACCGTGACGACATCGGCGCGCGCCGACTCTCGTACTTCATCTACCTGACCCCCGGCTGGCAGCCCGGCTTCGGGGGCGAGCTCGTCATGGAGCGCGACGGCGGCGCCCCCGAGCTGGTCGTCCCCGAGTACAACAGCTGCGCCATCTTCGACGTCAGGGCCTGGCACTACATCGCACCGATGTCGGAGGCCGCGGGCGACGCCGCGCGCGTGACGTTCGGCGGCTGGTACCACGCCGCGACCGGCTGATCCCAGCCGCGCCCGAGAGCTCCGGCGCCGGCGGGCCCGGCAGCGATTGGGTCCGTGCCGCAGCTCGATCGTCCGTCGGCGCGACGCGCGACGCCACCTCAGGGCCCCGCGGCCCCGGCGTCGCAGCTCGCGTGCAGGAGGCTCGTGAAGTGCTCCGTGGACGCGAGCAGCGTGAGACCGGCAGCGCTCATCCACGCCCGCTCGACGTGCACGGCGCGGTCGGTCTCGAGCGTCGCAACGGTGTGCATGCTGCCGCTCGGCTCGATGCGCGCCACGGTCGTGCGAACCCCGTCGTGCTCGAGCAGGAACACGCGCGCGCCGACCGCGACGAGCTGGCCATTCGCCGCGATAGGCTTCGCCTCGGCCACCGGCGCGCGCTGGCCGACGCGGTCGACCATGCGCACGAAGCGCGCGTGGTCGTGCCGGGTGAAGGTCACGTAGGTCCAGGCGCCGTCGTCGACCACCTCTTCGATGTGCGACACCCGGGCGACGTCGCCCGCGCCGTCGAGCTCCACCGGCGCGCCGAGGGCGCCGCCAAGCGACAGCCGGCGCAACGTCGTCGCCGTCGTCGCGACGTTGGTCGGGTGCGTCGACGCGACGATGGCGAAGCCGTCCGCGACCGCCCGCGTCACGAGCTCGACGTGTTCCGCCGCATCGTCCGGTAGCGTGAGCTCCGCCGCGGGAGACAGGTGCCCGTCGACGCGGTCGATCGTCCGCCAGCTAGCGGCGAGCTCGTGCGCGCAGACGTCGCGCGTCACGACGACCCACGCGTCGGCGTCCGTGCCGTGCTCGAGCGTCAGCTCGGGTTGGCCGCACGCCTCGGCCGGGAGCGTGGCGAGGATCGTGGCCGCCGATTTCGTGCCGTCGGCGGCGACGTGGATGCGGGACACGGACGCCTGCCAGCGGTCGACCACGAACGCGTCGAAGCCGTCGTCGTAGCTCGAGGGCCACACCGCGGCGAGCGTTGCGCAGGGGTCCGACGTACGGGTCCAGCTCGTGACGCGCCACACATCGTCGGCACCGAGCCGACCGCTCTGCACCGAGTCGCGAAAGCTCGTTCCGTCGTGGGTGGTAACAACGCCGAGGCACATCCTGCCGCGGTCGCCGGCTCGCAGATAGCACCCCTCGGGCGGGCTCGGCAGCGCGGTGCGAGCGCGCACCTCACCGTCGTTGCCGAGCCGGACCCGGACGTTCGAGCCCACTTGGCTCGCCACGGTGAGGTCGAGCCCGTCGCCGTCCGAGCTCGGCGCCGCGTCGACGATCGCGCTGGCGTCGGGCACGGCGAGCTCCGGCGTGGGTCCGTGCACCGGTGGGAGCGCCGCGCCATCGTGGACCTGCGCGAGCTCGAATCCGCCCGTGCTGGGAGAGGTCGCCACGTAGACGTCCTCGGCGCCGAGCATCACGGTCGCGAAGCTCGGGCACTCGCTCTGCCGGACGGCGACTTCGGGACGGGCCTCACCCGTCGTGAGCGACCACTGCTGGACGACGCACCTGCATGCGCCGCTGTCGCCGCGTGACATCACGCGCGCGAGGACGCCGTGCCCGACCGAGATGCTTGCCGCGGCGCCGCCCGCGAGCGACGCGTCGCACCAGGTGCGCGGCCCGGCGTCGAGGAGATGGGCCGCCCCGACGAGACCGGTGGCAGTCGTGGCGCCGACGTCGATCGGCGCGCTCCAGAGACTCGGCCAGAAGTCCTCTGTCACCAACTCCGGCGCCGTGCCGTCAGTGCTCGAGTGCATCATCGGGCCGCTGCCACCCGAAGTCAGGGTTCGGAGCAACGCGCCGACGCTCGAGTAGAGCGTGACGTACGCCGTCGTGCTGTAAGGCGCGAAGACGGCAAAGCGTCCTTCGCCGCCGGTGCGCGCCCACGCCAGCGTGCCGTTGCCGAGCGCCACCGTCTCGGGCGCGCCATCGGCGCCGAAGCGGAGGATGAAGCTCCTCGGGTCGAGGTAGGCGTACCTGAACGTGAGACCGTACGCCTCCTGGCTTGCGTCGCAGGCGGCGACGAGCTCGATCGGGCCCTGGAAGCTGACGAACGGCAGGTGGAGATCGACCGGGTCGGCGAGCGGCGCCAGCGTGGCGTCGAAGCGCTGGACCCAGAGCCGATCGGTCGTCCCGCTGGTCACCCAGGTGGCGACGACGTGACCGGTCTCGGGACAGCCGGCCACCGTGTGGCCCAGGCCGTTGTCGTGCACCAGTGATCGCGGCGCGCCGAGGACGGCACCGTCGGCGCTCGCGAGCTTCATCATGAACGGCTCGCCGCTCGCCGCCGGCTGCGGGACCTCGAAGGTGATGAGCAGGGCGTCGTCCCCGAACTGCGCGAGCTGGGGCGGAGGCGCGAAGTAGGACGCCCGCTGGAACAGGCCATGGACCACCATGGCGGCGGGGGCATAGACGCCGTCGCAGTCGGAGTCCCCATAGCCGCATCGGTCACCCGCGCCCGGCGCCACGAGGCGATCGCTGTCGTCGCAGTCGCCGCCTCCACCTGGGCAGATCGCCGGTGTGCCTTCCGTCGTGCGAAGCGCGCTGCAGACGCCGTCGTGGTCGACGTCACAGCCTTCGTCGGTCAGGCCGTTGCAGTCGTCGTCTTGGTCGTTGCAGGGCTCGGCCGCTGATACCGGGATGGTCGGAACGCAGGCGACGTCGGCGCCGGCATCGAGCTCCGAGTCGCCGATCGCGGCGGTGTCGGTGAGCGGCTCGCCGTCCAGCGCGTCGACGTCGTCGAGCGCGTCGGGACCGACCTCCGCCGAGGTCGTTCCGCCCTCGTCTCCGGCGTCTGGCGAGGCCGCGTCATCGGCGTCTGGCGAGGCAGCGTCGTCGGCGTCGGGTGGGACCGCATCGCCGCCGCAACCGACCGCCGCAACGAGCGAGAGGAAGCCTAGGGAAACAGACCAGGCGTGCATGGACAGCTCCTCGGACATCGAGCCCATCGCCAAGGGATGACGCGTGCCGCGGAGGATACCCGAGCGGCCTCCGAGTCGACCAGCGCGGTCTTCCATTCGCGCAGGAGCGACGGCCAAGTGGTTGCACGGGGTGGGCGAATGCCAATTCCGTCAGGATGCTCGGAGCGGACCGCGTGCGCCTGCGCGCGAGCGGTGAGGGCGACTCCGACGTCGGTGCGAGACAACGCCACGCGGGTCCACGCCGTCGCTACGTAGCGACCGCCGGTACCAGGAGATAAGGTCGGGACATGTCATCGATGCGGCACGCCATCGAACGCTGGTCGACGATCGTCCTCGCGCTGGGCTCCGCAAGCGCGTTCGCGAGCCCGCCGCCCTCGCACGACGACGCCGACCGCGGATGCTGGAGCTTCGACGTCGGACTGGGGATCGTGTCGACGACGCCGTCGCCGGTGAACTACAGCGAGGTGGACACCGCGCTGCCGCTGTTCTTCCGAACCCGCTTCCGACTCGGCGACGGCGCCATCCGGGCGCAGCTGCATGCCGCGGTCGGCACCTCGGACAGCAAGGAGTTCGAACAAGCCGAGGTCCTCGGGCACCTCGGCAACCCGTACCTCGGCTACGACTGGGAGCTCGCGCCTCGCCTGACGCTCGGCATGGGCCTGACGCTGCCGCTGAGCGTCAGGGGATCGTCAAACGGCCTCCAGGGTCCGCTGGCCGTCGCCGGACCATTTCGCGAGCCGTGGCTCGAGGACGCGCAGTCGATGGCCATCGCGCTGGAAGTCGCACCGCGCTTCGATCTCGGCTCCAGCGGTTGGCACCTGGCGTCGAAGGCAACGCTGGCGCTGAGCTTCCCGGCGGGGTTCGGCGACGTGCGGCAGTCGCGGAACGGCAACAAGCTCTCGTCGAGCTTCGATGTGGCCGGACGGAGTCGCTACTTCGGCGTCGGGATCTCCGCGAACGCGCGCTACATCGGCCAAGGTCAGTTCCTGAAGTCGCCGGCCTCGGTGGCTGCGCGCATCGAGCTGCGCCTGCCGATCGGGCGAAGTCGGCTCGGCCTCGACCTCATCGTCTCGCTGCACGACGCCGATCTCTCGGGCCTGGGTCCCGTCATGGTCTGGGGCGTCGTGCTCACCTATTTCTCGGACGGCCGCTACGAGTGACTAGCCGCGGTGGACCTCGACGCGATCGAGATCGTGCCGTCGCTGGTACGCCGGTCGCGCCGGGCGGGCCTGGCCCCATCGCGCGGCGCTCGCGATCGACGAGCGCAGCGACCGAGCGATCAACTCGGGCGGCGGACCTGGCATGTCTTCGAAGCGCAGATCGCGCAGGACGTGTCGCTCGGTGCGTTCCTCGATCTCGAGTTCCCCGCCGGCGAGGGCGATTGGCTCATCCAGAGCCCGGATCCAGCGGTTCCTGGCCACCCCGCGCAAGTCGGCGCCGGCGTGGCGTCCGACTCGCAGCCACTGAGCGCCGTGTGGTGACTCAGGTCGCGACGCGACGCGCCAGGTGCTCGAGGGTGCGGAAGAGGTGGGCCCGCACCTCGGGGCGCGCGAGCTCGCGCTCGTGCGTGAAGAGCGCGAAGTAGCCATGTCGCGCCAGCGCGTCGTCGGCGCGGACCTCGATGGCGGGGTCGAGGTCCTCGACGCGCGCGTGCGAGCGGAGGAGCTCGAGCCCCGCGTGCTCGACGCGCCCGGTCTCGGCGAGGCGCGCGCGGGCTTCCGACGGCAGGCGGTAGCTGACGGCGTCGCGGTCGGTGAGGAAGAGGGTGCGGACGCCCTCGGCGAGGAGATGCGGCGCGGCCTCGTAGGCCTCCGAGAAGTAGTGGAGGCGGACGGCGGCGCTCCGGCGCGCGCGGCCCGCGAAGCGATCGATCTCGGCGAAGGTCGCGCCGAAGACCGCCTCCTGGTCGGCGACGCGCTGGGTATACGGCGGCGTCGCGGCGTCGAGCGCGTGAGGCCCGAAGCGCAGCCACTCGAGCGGCTCGAGCTCGGCGCGGAGCCGCGACGGGACGTCGGCGAGCGTGCGGCGCGCGCCTCCGACGTCGCCCGCCTGGAAGAGGTAGAGGTCGGTGCGCGTGCCGAAGCGGGCGTGGGCTTCAGCCAGTAGCGCGAAGAAGGGGTGCTCGAAGACCGAGCCGAGCGCGCCGGCCTCGACGAGCGCGTCGAAGACATCGTCGACCGAGAAGTGAACCCAGGGCTCGCTCGGCCTCGCCGCATCGGTCTGCCGCTCTCGACTCACCCGAACATCGTCCGGAAGTCTGGCGCGTCGTCGAGCGTGAGGCGATGCGCGCGCAAGAGCGCCTTCGTCGCCTCGAGGTCGAGGACGTCGGTCGCCGAGCTGTACTCGGCATGCAGCGTCGGGGGCGCCTGTACCGCGGCGTCGGTGAGCTCGGGCAACAGCGGCCGGATGACGTAGTGGCCGTCGCGCGCGCTGGTGCGGTTGGCCTCCTCCTCCGAGACGAGCACCTCGTGGACCTTCTCGCCGGGACGGACGCCGACCTCGACGATCGGGATGTCGCGGCCGTCGATGAGCGCGCGCACGAGGGTCGCGATGCTCGAGGCCGGCACGCGCGGGACCCAGCACTCGCCCGGCCGCGCCGAGCGGCACGCGGCCGCGATGGTGTCGACGGCCTGGTCGAGCGAGAGCATGAAGCGCGTCATCGTCGGCGTCGTGAGGGTCACCGGTCCGCCGGCGCGAATCTGGCTGTGGAGGAGCGGCACGACCGAGCCGCGCGAGGCGAGCACGTTGCCGTAGCGCACGACGATGAAGCGCGTGGCGGGCCGCCGCAGGTTGGCCGCGATGAACACGCGCTCCTGGAGCGCCTTCGTCATGCCCATCACGTTGACGGGCTTGCACGCCTTGTCGGTCGAGACGCACACGACGGTCTCGACCGGCAGATCGTGCTGCTCGATGGCGCGCACGATGTTCTCCGCGCCGCGCACGTTGGTCGCGATGGCCTCCTCCGGGAAGTACTCGCAGCTCGGCACCTGCTTCAACGCCGCGGCGTTGACGACGACGTCGGCGTCGCGGAGCGCGCTGACGAGCGCCGCGGGGTCGCGCACGTCGCCGATGCGGAAGTGCAGCCGCTTCTCGACGTCGGTGTAGATGACCTCCTCCGTCGCCGCCGCGAGACCGCGGAAGCGGAGGCGCATCTCGTATTGCTTGGCCTCGTCGCGGCTCATCACCGTGACCCGGTCGGGGCGGCCGAGCTCGTCGGCCAACAGGCGGCGCACGAGCGTCCTCCCGAGCGAACCGGTTCCGCCGGTGATGAGGACGCGCTTGCCGCTGAAGATACCCGCTGACATCTGGTGACCTCGATCGGGTTCGTCGGGTTCAGGCACGCCACGCCTCATAGCGTGGAGCGTCCGCCGCCAGCTCGTCGAGCATGGCCTCCCACGCGGGGATGACGATGCCGGTCGCGGCCGTGAAGCGCGACCCGTCGAGGCTTCGATCGCAGCGCGGCGACTCGGTCGGGACGATCGTCAGGCCGAGGCCGAGGTGCGCGTCGAGCCGCCGCAGGAGCTCGAGCTTGCTCAGCGGCGGAGCCGCGACGTGATAGAGCCCCGCCAGCGTCGGGTGCTCCGCCATCACCCGCGCCAGCACCTCGCACAGCGCGCGCGTCGTGAGACCCGACCAGATGGCCTGCGCGTAGCCGTCCATGCGTCGGCCGCGACGGGCGATGGTCTGCTCGAGCAGCCCGAAGGACGTGCGCAGCTCGCGGCCGATGAAGGACGTGCGCAGCGTCAGGTGGGGCGGCCGCACGACCTCGCCGAGGAGCTTCGTCCGCCCGTAGACGTCGGTCGGGTCGGCGCGGTCGTCCTCGCGATAGCCGCGCCGGTCGGTCGCATGGCCGGCCGGCTCGCCCGAGAACACGCAGTCGGTGCTGACGTGGACGAGCCGCGCGCCGCGCTCGTCGCAGGCTGCGGCGAGCTCGTGCGGCAAGAGCGCGTTCACGCGGATCGCTCGCATCGTGTCGGGCCCGTCCGAGAGCCGCTGCTTGATGAGGCCGACGGCGTTCAGCACGACGTCGGGCCGCACGCGATCGAGCACGCGCGCGAGCGCTACCGGATCGGTCGCGTCGAGCGAGCCGACGCACGCATCGCGCGGCAGGAAGCGCAGGAGGTCGTTGCCGCCCGGGCCCTCGCCGAGGGCCGAGGTCGTCGTGGCGACGAGGTCGAAGCGGCCGGCGAGCACGCGGCACGCCATGTGCCCGAGCGTGCCGCTGCCCCCGAGCACCAGCAGCTTCATCAGCGGCCGCCGACCCTGTCGATGGCGTCGAGCGCGACGCGCACGCCGTCCTCCGCCTCGAGCACCGCGGCCACGGCGCGCATCGCGCCGCAAAGCGGGGGTCGCGCAGCTCGCGCAGGCGCGCCTCGAGGACGCTCGGCGAGGGTCTGGAAGGTCAGCGGCTTCGGCCCGAGCCCGGCGCTGCGCGAGCGCGCTGGCCCAGTAGAACTGATCGCCGAGGTGGGGCATCGCGAGCGACGGACGGCCGGCCCGGCACACCTCGTGGGCCGTGCCCGAGCCTCCGTGGAAGACGACCGCGGCGACGCGCGGCAAGAGCGCCGCGTGCGGCAGCGGCTCGCGGACGACGAGCGTGTCCGGCTGCGGCGGCAACGTCGCCGGCGACGCGGCCAGGACGTGGACGATGGGGCGCCACCCGGCTCGAACGGCCGCGGCCGCCAGCGCGGCGGTGCGGCCGCTCACGTCGGGCAGCGCGCCGAAGCCGATGAGGAAGCGCCGGCCCCGCGGCCAGGAAGTCTTCGACCGCGGCCGGCAGCGGCGCCGGCGGCGTGCGGTCGAGCCAGCTGCCGGTGAGCGTCAGGGTCGGCTCGGCCGGGAACGGCAAGGCCAGCACGGGCGAGCCGGCGATGAGGTCGAGCAGCGGCGCGCGCGCGCGGAATGTGCGCACGACGCGCCGCCCGCCGGTGACGGCGCTGAGCAGCTCGCCGAGCGCCTGGTCTTCCTGGGCCAGGGCGCGGTCGGCATCGGGCGGCGGCGGGGGTCGCGACGCCCAGCCCACCCAGGGGATGCCGGCCAGCTCGGCGGCGGCCTGGCCGACGTGGTCGAGCACGTTGCAGACCGCGAGCGTGTGCCCGGCCATGGCTTCGCGGCAGCGCGCGTAGTAGGCGCGCGCGGCGGCGTCGCCGTCGCCGAGCCCGTAGAAGATGCGCGCGACGCGACGGATCTGGAGCCACGGCGACGGGAGCCGCAGCGCCTCCTCGAGCGACGCCGCGAGCTCGGCCGAGCCGTCGTGCCCCGCCGCGACGAAGTCGACCCCGGCCGGGAACAGGCCGCGATACATCGACCACGAGTGCGCCGTGACCGCGTGGCCGCGCTCGAGGAGGCCCCGCGCCAGGCGCGTGAACGGGACCACGTCGCCGGCCGTGCCGAACGTCGACAAGAAGATGCGCACGCCGCGAGGGTAACACGACGCGCGCCGCGCTGCGAGCGTCGCCCTGGGGCCTCGTCGGCCGCGCTGCGCTCGGGATTGCGAACGGCGCGGCGAACATGGGATGACAGCCAGCGACCCGCGCGCCGAGAGCTCAGATGCCGACCGATGACGACAAGCCGACCGCGACGGAGCCGGCCAAGACCGAGACCGACAAGGTCGCGAGCCCCGGAGCGACGGCCGCCGCAGCGGCGCCGGACAAGGTCGACGCGGTCGCGACGAAGTGGCTGAAGGAGGGCTTCGGGTTCCGCGAAGGCGCGGACGGGACCCTGCACCTGCCCGAGCAGGGCGAGCGCGGCGACGTCGCGGCGCGCGCCGAGCAGTTCCTCGAGGGCTTCGCGCGCACGGTCGCCGAGGCCTCGCCCGTCGGCCCCGGCGAAGCGCGAAAGCCCGAGGATGTGCCCGACGCGGGCCAGGCCGTCGTGCGCTTCCTCTCGAAGATGGGCGGCGCCGTCAGCGACGCGCTGCAGGGGTACCTGCGCCGGAACGCGCTCGACCCGCAGCACCCCGAGCGGCCGGTCGTGGTCGACGGGCAGTTCCTCATGCGGCACGGCGTGCCGGTCGTCGCCGAGATCGTGCAGTCGCTCGGCACCGCCTTCGAAGCGCCGCGGACGGGCGCGCCGGCGCCGTCGCCCGCCGCGGCGTCCGAGCCCGGGGGCCACGAAGACCGGGGAGAAGGTCCAGGTCGAGATCGAGCTGCCCAAGCTCCTGAAGCAGCTCGTCGAGGCCTTCCCGGCCGGCGCCAAGGTGGCGACCGCGCCTCGCCCCGCTGCCGCGCCGGTGCCGCCCGCGGCCGACGCGGCCGACGCGGCCGAGCCGAAGAAGGACGAGCCGTGACGAGCGGCGAGCCCGCGGCGGGCCTGGCTGAGCGCCGCGAACGCGGCCGGGACGCGCTGGGCCGGGCCATTGCCAAGACCTGGGCGAACGTGGGATGAACCGCCGGCCAGCCCGAGGTACCGATGTCCGTCGACGACGAGCCGCCGCAGGTCGAGAAACAAGAACCCGTGCAGGATTCGGAGCTGCTGAAGAACCTGGAGGCCAAGGTCGGCGACATCGCCAATCGCTGGCTGAAGGAGCGCTTCGGCGTGCGCGAGGAGGCCGACGGCTTCCTGCACTTCCCCGAGACCGAGCGGGTGAAGGAGCTCGCCGTCAAGGCCGAGCAGTTCATGCGCGGCTTCTTCCGCGGCTTCATGGAGCGCCCCGAGCTCGCGGCCGCGAGCGCCGCCGCGCCCCAGGTGACCGAGGTGATGGGGAAGCTCCTGACCAGGACGACGCAGACGGTGACCGACGCCTTCCAGGACTACGTGCGCGAGAACGCCGTCGACGAGGCCCACCCGACGGGTCCGGTCGTGCTCGACGGGCGCTTCGTCATGCGCCACGGCGGGCCCCTCATCGGGCGCATCGTGCAGGCGCTCGGCGGCGCGTTCAGCAGCGACGGGCGCAGCGAAGCGCACGCGCACGACGGCCCTCCGGTCGAGGTGAAGGTCGAGCTGCCCGATGTCTTCAAGACGCTCCTGAGCGGCCGCATCGCGGGCGATGACAAAGCGCCCGCGGGGCCGGCCGGAGCCAGCGACCCGAGCGACGAGGATGCGACGTGAGCACCGAGAAGAACGACGACGAGAAGTCGGCCACCGTCATCCAGTGGCCGGGAACGCGCGCGCCGACGCCGACGACCGAGGGCCGCGAGGCGACGACGCCGCCTGATGCGACGACCGCCGACGCGGCCGTGGCCAAGCCGCCGACCGAGGGCGCGAGCGCCAGCGGCACGACCGCCAACGCCGACGAGATGACCATGGACGCCTTCGAGGCGGCGGTGCGGCGCGCCGTGCACGACAAGCTCGGCGTCGATGTGCCGCAGTTCCCGCCGCGCGGCGCCGACGAGCTCGTGGCGCAGGTGCTCTCGGCGCTGTCGGGCAAGGACCCGAAGGCGGCGCTCGCCGAGGTGCGCGAGCACCTCGCCAACGCCGGCCAGCACGAGCCCGCGGGCGCCGACATCATCGACCTCTCGGCCGCGCGCGAGGCGCGGAAGAAGGTCTCGACCGAGACCACCCAGCGCGTGTCCGGCGCGCTCAAGGACACCTTCAACCAGTTCCTGGCCAACCTGTCGGCGAGCCAGGGCAACCGGACCGAGATCGTCCTCGACACCCAGTTCTTCAAGGAGCACGGCAGCTCGCTCCTCGGCAGCCTGTTCCAGGGTCTCGCGTCGGCGCTGCTCTCGAACGCCAAGCCCGGTGAGCCCGCGCCGCCCCCTGCCCCGCCCGCGGCCGCGACGCCGACCGAACCGAGCGCGGAGACCCCGAGCGCCACGACCGAGACGCCCGCACCCGAGCCGGCGCCGGTCAAGGAGCCGGTGCAGGTCAACGTCAAGGTCGACTTCGCCAGCATCTTCCAAGGCCTCTTCCGACGGCGCGCCCCGACCCCGCCGCCGACGACGACTCCGCCGCCCGGCGGCGACGAGCCTCCGAAGACCTGAGCTCGGCCTCGCCCGGCCCGCCCAGCGCTACTCCGCTTGCCGGCGGCCAAGCACGTCGCTCGCGGCCTTGAAGACGGTGCGCACGAGGGCGTCGAGTCGGCACGCGTGAAGGCCGTCGCGAGCCTGTCGGCGCTGCCCGGGAAGCCGTTCCGCGGGTAGGCCTGGAAGCGGAAGGCGAAGCCGTTGTCGGCGAAGGTGACCTCGGACATGTGGACCGAGGCGCGCGTGGTGCCGTCGTCGACGTAGCTGCGCGAATACACCTGCACGCCGACCCGCTGCGGCATGAGCTCGAGCTCCTTGATCTCCAGGACCAGGCCGGGGTTCTTGGCGTGGAGCTCGCCCAGCTGGGCCTTGAGCTGGTCCTGACGGGCCTCGACGTCCTTCAGCACCGGCGCGGCACAGTCGCGGCACAGGCTGACGGTGAGCTCGACCGAGCCGATGTTGCCCTTGGCGTTGGGCGCCGAGTCGAACTGCAAGGTGACGAGGTCCCCCTGCAGCTGAGCCCGCACGCGCGTGAGGCCGGGGATCTCGAGCAGGCTCAGCGCCTCGAGCCGAGCCTTGGCGCTGTCGGCGGCCGCGTCCGGGCCGGCGTCGGCGGCGAGCTCCGGAGCCGCCTCGCTGGCGGCGTCCGCCGGGGTCGCCGCGTCGGCGCCCTGCCCCGTGACGGCGTCGGCGCTCGCGGCGGTCGTCGCCGGAGCCGCGTCGGGAGCGGGCGCGCCGCCCTTACCGCAGGCCGCGACGACCGAGAATCCGAACCCGATGACCCAACCGATGCCTGTGCGCATTGCCCGCCTCGCTCGGTCGCTTCCGGGGCGACCGCCGCGGATGTTGCGTGCTGCCGCCCGGTCGGTCAACAGGCGCTTGCGCCGCGCCGCCAAACAACAAATCTCATTGCTGTCACGGTCCCGTTGCCTGCATATTGCAGAATCGTCGTCGATGCGGGGAAGGCACGCCGACTCCCGACATCGTTCGCACGGACAGCAAGAACACCGGATGGCCGACACACTCCGCATCGAGCGCCGCGAATACAAGTACCTCGTCGACGAGGCGACCATCGCTCGACTGCGGAACCTCATCCGGCCGTTCTGCGTGCTCGACCCGTACGCCGACGCCGCGCCCGACCACCAGTACACCATCGAGTCGCTCTACCTGGACAGCCCCGACCTGGCCACCTACCAGGCCAACTTCCACGAGCTCATCGACCGCTACAAGCTGCGCGTGCGGCGCTATCCCGACGCGCCGCAGAGTCCCTACTTCCTCGAGGTGAAGCGGCGCGTGCACGAGGTGCAGGTGAAGTCGCGCGCCATGGTCGGCCCCGACTGGGCCGACCTCTGCGACCCCTTCGTCCCGCGCGCGCGCCTCGCCACCAGCAACGTCGAGCGCTTCGTGACGCGCGTGCACGACATCGGCGCGCGCCCGACGATGATCGTTCGATATCGGCGCGAGGCGTGGATGAGCGTGGTCGACGACTACGCGCGCGTCACCTTCGACCGCGAGATCCGCGGCCACCTGGCCGATCCGGAGCGCTGGGCGTTCGTGTCGGACCGCGGCTGGCGCGCCTGCGACGACCCGACCGGCCAGCGCCAGGAGACGAGCGGGCTCACGCTGCTCGAGATGAAGTTCACGACGCGCGTGCCGACGTGGATGGTCGGCATCGTCGAGACGCTCGGTCTGTATCGGCAGTCGTTCTCGAAGTACGGCCGCCTCGTCGAGGCCTTCTTCATCCCCCCCGAGAACCGCACCCCACGCCACGCGGGAGGCTTTCATTGAACGCGCTCAGCGGCCTCTTCGGCGGGACCGGCACGCCGACGACGCTCGAGTCGGCGGGCCTCTCGCTCATCCTGGCGCTCGTCCTCGGGCAGGGCATCGGCGCGGTCTACATGTGGACCTTCCGCGGCCTGTCGTACTCGCGCGCCTACGTGTTCACGCTGGTGACGGGCAGCGTCGTGGCGGCCGGGCTCATGCTCGCCATCGGCGACTCGATCGCGGCCGGCATCGGCCTGGCGGGCGGCATGGGGCTCATCCGCTTCCGCACCGCCATGCGCGACCCGCGCGACCTCATCTTCGTCCTGGCCGCGCTCGGCGCCGGCATCGCCTGCGGCCTCAAGGCCTGGGGCGAGGCCATCATGACCTCGGCCGTCTTCGCGCTGGCGGCGGCCGTCTACACCTGGACCGATTTCGGTGCGCGCGAGCGCGCCGACGGCCTCCTGCGGCTGCAGCTGCCGCCGACGCCCGAGGCCGAGACGACGCTGGCGCAGATCCTGGCGCGCCACACGCGCTCGTTCGCGCTCGTCACGCTGCGCGAGGTGGCGCAGGGCCGCGCCATGCAGCACGCGTATCAGGTGCGCCTCCGAGGGCCGGGGGACCGCACGTCGCTCATCCAGGCGCTCGAGCGGATCGACGGGAGCCGCGACGTATCGCTCCTCCTGCAAGAGCCGACGGTGGAGATCTGATCATCGATGGACGACAGTCGAATCACTGATGTCTTGCGACGGCGGCTGGTCCCGCTCCTGCTCTGGGGCGGGCTCGTGGCGGCCGCGGTCTGGATCTACCAGGGCGTCGGTACCAACACGCCCGTGCCCGGCTTCGCCGAGACGCTGCCGTTCCGGCTCTCCACCACCGAGCCGGCGCGCGTCGAGTCGGTCGTCGTGAAGGTCGGCGACCACGTGCGCGAGGGCGACGTCCTGGCCACGCTCGACGCGTCGGCCATCAACGCCGAGATCAAGGTCGTCGAGTCGGACAAGGCGCGCGTCCTGGCCGAGCTCGGCAAGACCGAGATCGAGGCGCGCGCGGCGCACCTCGAGCAGACGCGCACGCAGGCTGGCGACGAGGGGCAGGTGGCGCGCGCCGCGCGCGACGCCAAGACGCGCCTCGAGACGGCGCGGGCCGAGCTCAAGGCCGTCGACAGCGAGCTCGGGCGGCGGGCGCCGCTGGTCAAGGATGGCACGCTGCGCGCGCAGGACCTCACCGACCTGCAGATCAAGAAGGCCTCGCTGTCGAAGCAGGTGGCCGAGGAGCAGGCCGCGTTGACCATGCTCGGCGGTCAGGCCGACACGGCGCGCACGTTCGTGCCGCCCAACGAGGACACCTGGGTCGACGCCATGAAGGCGCCGCTCACCGAGCAGGTGAAGATGCTCGACAGCCAGCTCCAGCTCCTGCGCGTGCGGCGCGACGCCTACGTCCTGCGCGCGCCGACCGACGGCGCCGTGACCACCGTCGCGGGTGGCCGCTCCTCGGTCGTGACGCCCGGCGAGCCGTTCATCGAGATCGTCGCCGAGACCAGCGGGCGCATCGTCGCGTGCGTGCTCGAGGGCGTGCACGACCCGGTGGCGCCCGGCGGGCGCGCGGTCGCGCGGCCGCTCAGCGATCGCAACCACGAGCTGGTGGGCCACAGCGTCGCGGTGTCGCCGGTCATGCAGCTGCCGGCGCGCTGCCAGCGCGACCCGCGCGTGCCGGTGTGGGGGCGCATCGTGACGGTCGAGCTGGTGCCGCCGACGGCGCTCGTGCCGGGCGAGGCGTTCGAGGTGCGCTTCGACGCGCCTTCCGGGACGTGAGGTCGGCCATCCTCGCGGCCGCGCTGGCCCTCGGCAGCGCCTTGCTACCACGCGCCGATCGCGGTCCCGACCGGGGAGACGCGCGAGCGCTGGATCGCCGCGCGCACCAGGCCGGCGCGCGATCCGGCCGCGGCGCCGGCCGCGTGCCCGCACGACGAGGCCGAGGTGGTGGCGCGCGCCGTCCGCTACAGCCCGCGGCCGGCGCCAAGCGAGCCGAGGCGAGCGCTGCGCGCGGCGGCCGAGGTGCCCGACGCCGACCCGCTCCAGCTGCGCCTCACCAAGTTCCAGCTCGACGGCGGCTTCACCGATCGCGCCGAGGCCACGCTGCGCTACCGGCCGGCGCGCCCGGGCACCATCGACGCCGAGCGCGACGCCATCCAGCGCGACGCCGACCGCGCATTGGCCGAGGCGCGACAGCGAGCGCACGGCCCGCGAGGACGTGCGGCGCGATCTGGCGCGGGCGCGCGCCGCCGACGCGCTGGCCACGCTGGCCGCGGCCGAGGTCGCGGCGGCTCGCGCCGAGGTCGAGCGGCTGCGCGCCGCGACCGCGAAGAAGGCCGCCAGCGACCTGCAGCTGGCGGCCGCCGAGGTGACGCTGAACGAGGCCGAGGCCGAGGCCGGGCGTCAGGCGGCGACGCGCGATCGCTGGCTCGGCGACGCGCTGGCGCTGGCCGGATATGCCGACGGCGCCGGAGATTGCCATTTGTCACTCTCGCCATTCTCGGACGGCGGCGCGGCGGCCGACGACGGCGCGCTCGAGGCGCGGGCGCTGGCGACCCACCCCGCCGTCGACGAGCGCTGGGCCGCCGAGCAGAAGGTCGGCGCCGAGTGGTACGGGGCGCGCGCCGAGGCCTGGCCGTGGCTCGACTTCGTGCAGGTGGGACTGCAGGAGCGCGCGTCCGAGCCGCTCGATCCGCTGCACGTGGTGGCCGGCATCGAGATCGCGCTGCCCGTCTTCCAGTGGGGCGGCGAGGCCGCGGACGCGGCGCTGGCGGCCGGCGTGGCCGCGCGCGAGGAGACGCGGCTCACGCTCGAGTCGGTGCGCGCCGAGGTGCGGGCGGCCGCGGCCGAGCTGCGCGGGGCGCGGGCGCGCGCGGCGGCGCTGACGACGCCGCTCGACGCGGCGCGGCTCGAGTCGCTGCGGAAGGCGGTCGCGAGCGGCTACGGCGATCCGGCCGACCTGGTGCGGCTCGAGCGCAACGCCCGGAGCGCCGAGCGCGATCGCATCGAGGCGGCGCTGGCCGTCGAGGAGGCGACCATCCGGCTGGAGGCCGCCGTCGGCGGGCCCGAGGCCGGGCCTCAGGGCGGGAAGTAGGCCTCGACGCAGGTCCCGGCGACGCAGTGGAGCGGGGCCGGACAGGCGGTGCCGTCGCAGGCCGGACGGTGGCAGAAGCCGCCGTCGCACACGTACGGCGCCTCGCAGTCTTCGGTCCCGGAGCAGCTCTCTTGCACGCAGGCGAACGCCGTCGGGTGGCAGCGGAGCCCGGCCGGGCAGCCCCTCGGGTCATCGGGATCGCACGGCAGGTTGCAGCCGCCGAAGTTGCAGTCGTAGCCGTCGGGACAAGGCTCTTCGCCGTTACAGCCGTTGCAGAAGCCGCCCGGCACCGCCTCGCTGCAGAGCAGGAAACCCGGGCAGTCGCTGGCGCTCACGCACTGGCCCTGCGGGCGATCGTCGACGATGTCGGGCGACGCGGTCGTGTCGGTCGTGCTCGTGTCGGTCGTGCTCGTGCCCGTGTCGCTCGTGCTCGTGCTCGAGTCGCTCGTGCTCGTGCTCGTGCTCGTGTCGCTCGTGCTCGTGTCGCTCGGGCTCGTGCTCGTGTCGCTCGTGCTCGAGTCGCTCGGGCTCGTGTCGCTCGGGCTCGTGCTCGTGTCGCGCGCGCCGACGCGGTCGTCGGAGCAGCCGTGTGCGACCAGGATCCACGCGCCGATGAGGATGAGAGGTGCCTTCACGGCCGAGGAGGTTAGCCGACCCGGAACGGGCCGGCCAGCGCCTCGTCAGCGCATCGGCCCGTACTGGTAGAACTCGGTGTAGAGCGAGAACGAGCGCAGCGACGCGACCGGATCCTGATCGGCCCGGAGGTGGAACTGGTCGATGCCGACGCGCCACATCCACACCAGCTGGTCGCGCAGCACGTCGCCGAACGCCAGGAGCCGCCCGCGGTAGCCCCACAGGTGCCTGAGGCGACGCGCGTGGCTGTAGCCGCGGCCGTCGCCGAAGCGCGGGAAGTGGATCCCCAGGACGGGGACCGCGTCGAGGTGCGGGCGGATGGCGGCAATATCGGCGTCGGGCGCGATGATGGCGCCGACATTTGTCACATCCGCGCCGGCGGCTTTCAGCTCGAGCCAGCGCGCGAGCGGCACGATGGTGCCCGGCTCGGCCGGCGCATCGGCGTCGCTGACCACGCGCCAGGCGCGGGCGACCACCTGACGGTCGCTCAGCATGACCTGGTCGGCGGCCACCGTGCGGGCGTTCGAGGAGCCCAGCTCACGAACGAGATCCATGACTTCACGCATATGCCGCCTCCTGGAAGGGCGCCACGCCCAGCCGGTCGACCGTGTCGAGGAACGTCTCCTCGCCTACGCGTCGCTCGCGATAGCACTCGATGATGCGCTCGATGGTGTCGATGACGTCGGCGCGCGGCACCGCGGCCCCGACGATCTTGCCGACGCGCGCCGGATTCGTCACATCCACGCCAGCGCGTCCGCCGATGGCGATCTGGTAGAATTCCTCGCCCTTCTTGTCGATGCCGAGGATGCCGATGTGGCCCACGTGGTGGTGGCCGCAGGCGTTGATGCAGCCCGACATCTTGATCTCCAACGGCCCGATATCATAGGCCAGATCGAGATCGAGGAAGCGCTCGTAGATGTCCTTGGCGATGGGGATCGAGCTGGCGTTGGCGAGACTGCAATAATCCAGCCCCGGGCAGCAGATGATGTCCTGAATGGTGCCGATATTGGCGCGCGCCATGCCGAGCGGCACGAGCTCGTCGTAGAGCGCCGCCAGCTGGTCCTTGCGGATGTACTGGAGCAGCACGTTCTGCTGGTAGGTCGCCACCGCGTAGCCGCGGCCGAAGCGCTCCATCAGGTCGGCGATGGCGTAGAGCTGGGCCGTCGAGGCGTCGCCCGGCGCGCGGCCCGGGTACTTCAGCGACAGCTGCACGACCGCATAGCCGGGCCACGCGTGCGCGTGCACGTTCTTCTCGAGCCAGCGCGCGAAGATGGGATCGGCCGCGCGGCGCGCCTCGAGACCCGACTCGTCGACGCTCGCGACCTCGGGCTCGACCACGCGGAACTGCGCGTCGATGGCGGCCACGCGCGCCAGGTCGACGTGCTTCTCGGCCTCGGGGATCTCGGCGTAGGCGGCCTCGACCTCCTCCCTGAACTTCTCGATGCCGAGCTCGCCCACCAGGATCTTGATGCGCGCCTTGTACTTGTTGTCGCGTCGACCGTGCAGGTTGTAGACGCGCAGGATGGCCTCGCAGTAGCCGACGATCTCGTCGAGCGGCAGGCCGTCCCGGCATACCTGGCCGACGCGCGGCGTGCGGCCGAGGCCGCCGCCGACGAAGACGCGCCAGCCGAAGCTGCCGTCGTCGCGCCGCATGGCCTGGACGCCGATGTCGTGCACCTGCACCGCGGCGCGGTCCTCGGGGGCGCCGGCGAAGGCGATCTTGAACTTCCGCGGCAGCCACATGAACTCGGGGTGGAGCGTCGTGTACTGCCGGAGGATCTCGCACCACGCGCGCACGTCGAAGAGCTCGTCGGCGGCCACGCCGGCGTACGGATCGCAGGTGATGTTGCGCACGCAGTTGCCCGACGTCTGCATGGCGTGCATCTCGACGTCGGCCAGGTGGGCCAGGATGTCGGGCGTGTCCTCGAGGCGGATCCAGTTGAACTGGAGGTTCTGGCGCGTGGTCCAGTGCCCGAAGCCGCGGTCGTAGCGCTCGGACAGGTAGGCGAGCTTCCGCATCTGCGCTGCGCTCAGGAGGCCGTACGGCACGGCGATGCGCAGCATGTAGGCGTGGCGCTGGAGGTAGAGGCCGTTCATCAGGCGCAGCGGCCGGAACTCGTCCTCGGACAGCTCGCCCGCTACGCGCCGCTGGACCTGGCTCCGGTACTCCTCGACGCGCTCGCGGACGAGTCGGATGTCGGTGGCGTCGTATCGATACATCGGCGGCCCTTAGCGCTTCGGAGGGGCGGTCGCGACCTCGCGACCGACGGCTACGTGACTAAGTAGACCAACTTGGTCAACAATGCCAACAAGTCGTCGCCGGGCGTCCGCAACCATTCGGACTTGCTCAGATTTCCAGGCGAACGCCGACCTCTTCGACCTGGTCGCACGGCAGGTGGAAGAAGGTCGTGGCGGGCCGCGAGTTGCGCAGGAGCCCCTGGAAGATGGCGACGCGCCAGCGCGACATCGCGCCGTTGTTGGCGGGCACGATGGTCGAGTGGCCGATGAAGATGTCGGCCGTCTGCGCATCGAGCGGCACGCCGCGGGTCTCGAGCTCCTCGAGGACTGCGCGCAGATCGGGCGACTCGCGGAAGCCGTAGCGCGCGACGACGCGCACGAAGCCCTCCTTGCGCACCTCGATCTTGATGCGCTCGCCGCGCGGCACCGCCGGCACGTGCTCGACGATGACGGTGAGGAGGACGACGTTCTGGTGGAGCGCGTGCGAGTGCCGGACGTGGTGCACCAGCATGGGTGGCGCGCCGTGATCGCCGCGCGTCAGGAACACGGCGGTGCCAGGGATGCGCACCGTGTTCGACTTCTTGAGCTCGGCCTTGATGCTCGAGAGCGGGACCGACAGCTCGGCGAGCCGGTTCCGCACCGCCTCCGAGCCATCGACCCAGATGAGCATCAGCAGCAGGAAGACGACGCCGAGGCCGAGCGGGATCCAGCCACCCGACGGCAGCTTCGGCAGGTTGGCCACGAGCAGCGCGATGTCGAGCGTGAGGAAGCCGAGCGTGAGGAGGCCCGTGCGGAAGAAGCCCCAGCGCGGGCGCATGGCCTCGTAGAAGAGGAGCGACGTCACGCCCATGGTGCCGGTGACGGCCACGCCGTAGGCCGAGGCGAGGTTGGTCGAGCTCTTGAAGAGGAAGACCAGGCCGGTGCACGCGATGGCCAGCAGCAGGTTGGCCTGGGGCACATAGACCTGGCCCTCGATGTCGCCCGAGGTGTGGATGACCGTCAGGCGCGGCAAGAAGCCCAGCTGGATGCCCTGGTGCACGACCGAGAAGACGCCCGAGATGAGGGCCTGGGCCGCCACGATGGTGGCCAGCGTCGCCAGGATGACGAGCGGCACGAGCAGCGGCTCGGGGACCATCTGGAAGAAGGGGTTGTCGACCTTGGCGCCGGGGTGCGCCAGCACGTAGGCCCCCTGCCCCGCGTACGACAGCAGCAGCGCCGGGAAGACGGCGAAGAACCAGGCGCGGCGGATGGGTGACTTGCCGAAGTGGCCGAGGTCGGCGAACAGCGCCTCGGCGCCGGTGATGGTGAGGACCACCGCGCCGAGCACGAAGAAGCCGTGCGAGCTCTCGGTGAGGAGGCGGATGGCGTAGGCCGGGTTCACGGCCCGCAGGATGGACGGCTGCTGGATGATCCACGGGATGGCCAGCGCCGAGATGACCACGAACCACACCAGCGTGACCGGCCCGAAGAGCGCGCCCAGGCCGGCCGTGCCGCGCCGCTGCATGGCGAAGAGGCCGAGCAGGATGACGATGGCGATGGGCATCACATAAGGAGCGAAGGACGCCGAGCCGAGCCGCGGGTCGGCCAGGCCTTCGACGGCGCCGAGCACCGAGATGGCCGGCGTGAGCATGCCGTCGGCGAAGAAGAGCGCGGTCCCGAAGAGCGCGATGACGAGCAGCCAGCGCGGCACGCGGCGCTGCCCTTCGGACTCGCGGCGGCGGACCGCCAGGGCCATGAGCGCGAGCACGCCGCCCTCGCCGCGGTTGTCGGCGCGCAGCACGAAGGCGCAGTACTTGACGCCGACCACCAGGACGAGCGCCCAGAAGACGCACGACACCACGCCCAGCACGTGCAGCTGCGAGGCCTCCACATCGTGGAAGCACTCCTTGAAGGCGTAGAGCGGCGAGGTACCGATGTCGCCGTACACGACACCGAGGGCCCCTAGCGCCAGCTTCCACGCACTCGACGAGTGGCCGGAGGGGACCGGCGTCGTCTCGGGGGCGGCTGTTGGTGAGGGCTCGTCGATGGGTTCGCTAGACATGCTTTGGTGAGGGAATACGGCACTCTCCGGGAAGACCATACGGACTGCCCGGGTTCGTCTCCGATCCCGTGGGCGCTGGGTACGCCTGGACCGGCTTGAACGCAAGGACCAAGTTCTATTGCGCCGGCCGTGCCCACGGCGTGGGTTCAGGCCCGGGCGGCGGCCTGACGCCCCTCCCCGGAGAACCATGCGATGGAGCGGGCGATGGCCTCGTCCAGCGCTCGCGGCCTGTAACCAAGCTCGCGCTCGGCGCGCGCGGTCGAGAACCACGAGAAGCGGCCGGCCATGTAGGCCACCGAGCGCTCGGTGAACTGGGGCGGGCGACGGGTTACGTGATTGGCGATCGCCTCGCTGACCCGGCCCGCCGCGACCACGACGCGCGTCGGCATGGTGATCGCCGGCGCCCGTCGATGCGCCGCGCGCGCGACGCGGTCGGCGAAGTCGCGGAAGGTGATGTTCTCGCCGCCGAGGATGTAGCGGCGCCCGGACTGCCCGTGCAGCGCCGCGAGCAGGTGGCCCTCGGCGACGTCGCGGACGTCGACGGCGTTGAAGCCGCCCTCGACCACGAACGGCAGGCGGCCGCGCAGCGTGTCGAGCACCATCTTGCCGGTGGGCGTCGGCGCGGTGTCGTCGGCGCCGAACGGGAAGGCGGGGTTGGCGGCCACGACCTCGAGGTCGGGCGAGGCCTCGCGGAAGACCTCGAGCTCGGCGATGTACTTCGAGAGGACGTAGTCGTTGGCGACGTCCCACTCGTCGAAGGGCGTGTCCTCGTCGGCCACGGCGCGGCCGGGCAGGACCCCGACGGCGGCGATGCTCGAGGTGTGGACGACGCGGCGGATGCCCGCGGCGCGCGCGGCGCGCATGACGTTGCGCGCGCCGGCGACGTTGACGTCGAACATGGTGCGCGGCCGGCGCAGCCACAGCGCGTAGATGGCGGCGAGGTTGATGACGAGCTCGGCGCGGCTCTGACGCATGGCGGCCGTGAGGGCCTCGATCGAGGCGAGGTCGCCGCGGACGAGGCTGACCGGCAGGGACGCGATGGCGGGCGCCGGGTCGTTCGGCAGGACCAGCGCGGTCACGTCGACGCCGAGCCCAAGCAGGCGGTGGACCACGTGCGAGCCGATGAAGCCGGCGCCGCCCGTCACGAAGACGCGCGGGAAGCGTGGCTGGAAGCCGTCGATCGTACGCGGCGCGGGCGGCGGGGGCGGCGTGCCGCCGGGCGTCGAGGCCGGAGGAGCGTCAGGGAGGGGCATAGCAGGCCTCGACCCGACCGTCGGACTCGATGCGCACGATGATGTGGTCGTCGTTGCCCTCGGTGCCGGCACCCTTGATGTCGTCGCGATTCTCGGTCGAGAGGACGTGGTGGGTCGGCACGACCTCGGCCAGGTTGAGCAGCGTCTCCTCGGTCGGCAGCGTCACGCCGCCAAAGCTCCGGCGGCCCGAGCTGATGACGGCCCAGTCGTCGTTCGAGACGGACGGGAACACGCGCGCGAGGAAGCCGCGCGACGACGACGACGAGCTGCCGTGATGGGCGACCTTCAGGATGTTCGACTGGAGGTTGATCTCGCCCGCGTCGTGGGCGGCGATGAGCTGGGCCTCGACGGCCGACTCGAGGTCGGCCAGCAGGAGGACCTGGTGCAGGTTCCAGCGGATGGCGAAGGCCACCGAGGTGTTGTTGATGTCGGTGCCCGACGGGTCCGACGAGCCGCCGCCGGGCGGCGTCTGAGCGGCCCAGAGGATGGTCGCGTCGATGTACTCGCCGAAGAGATCGGTCGCGCTGAAGGGGCGCGGCGCGAGGTTCGGGATGGCCGGCACGGCGATCTGGCCGCCGTTTCGCTGCACGTCGCTCTCGCAGGAGTTGCGCGCCTCGAGGAAGCCCTGCGAGTTGGCGGTGAAGCCGGGGTCGACGTAGCGCGCGATGTCGAAGGTCGAGGCCACGCGCGTGATGCCGCCGTAGTGGTCCTCGTGGGCGTGGGTGATGACCAGCGCGTCGATGACGCTGCCCACGACCAGGCCGTGCGCGAGCAGGTAGGCCACGACGATGTCGCCGCCCGCGGCGGTGCCGGGCACGCTGCCCGACGGGCCGGCGTCGATGAGGATGTTGCGCGACTCGAGCAAGGCGTCGTCGTAGTACGGCGTCTGGATCCAGATGCCGTCGCCCTGGCCGACGTCGATGAGGTGGATGCGCAGCTCCTCCGGCGGGAAGTTCTCGATGACGTCGGGGCTGCAGAACGGGCCGTCGGTGCGGCCCTCGCCGAGCTCGCGCGACAGGTCGGGCAGCGAGGTGTCGACGCAGCCCGAGGTCGCGGCGGCGAAGGCCGCGCCGGCGACGGCGGCAGCGGCGGCCGTGGCGAGCATCGACGCGATCGCCGACCGGCCGGGAGCGAAGGACGTGGGGGCCGGGATGGGTGGGGCGCGTCGCATTGCCGCTATTGGATACCACGCGCGCCGGCTCGTGTGGTAGAGACGCCGGGCCGAGCCCGGCAAGAAGGCCAAAGAAATGAACCGCGCGCGGATGCGGTTCGGCCGGGGTCGCAGTGGTGACGTTCGGGGGATGCTGATGATGAGAGTCGCGTGGGTCGTATGCAGTCTTGCCATCGCCAGTGGCGCCGTGGGCTGCAGTACCAAGATGATCGAGAACACCGAGATCGAGGCGACCCCGGAGAACAAGGCCATCTACGGCCGGGTCATGGAGTACCGGAAGGCGGTCGAGGCGCGCGACGCGGACCGCATCATGAAGATGGTGTCGCGGCGCTACACCGAGAACGGCGAGACCACCGACGACCCGACCGACGACTACGGCTACGACGAGCTGCGCGACATCGTCATCAACCAGTTCAAGGACAACATCCTCGAGGTGCAGCTGCGCATCCTCATGCGCCGCATCGAGGTCGACGGCGACCGCGCCAGCGCGGACTACGAGTACTACTACAACTACAAGTTCGTCGAAGGCGGGGTCACCGGCTGGCGGCCGAAGAACGACTTCAACCGCCTCGAGCTCGTCAAAGAGAACGGCGTGTGGATGATCGCCGGCGGGCTGTGAACCTGCGCGGGCGCTCGGCCGGTGCGCTCGCCGTGGCCGCCCTGGGTGTCGTCCTGGGGCTCGCGCTCGCGGCGTCGCCGGCGCGCGCGGAGGCCTCGCTCGACGAGGCGCGGAAGGCGCTCGACGACTGGCGGCTGCGCGACGCGGCGGCGCTGCTCGCGGCCGCGAAGCCGGCGCCGGGCAGCGTGGAGCCGGCGGTGCTTGAGGCGCTGCTGGCCTACCGGCGCTCGGACTACGCCGCGGTCGTGAAGCGGCTCGATCCGCTCGTGAAGGCGCACGGCGACGCCTATGAGGCGCGCGTCGTCCTGGGTGAGGCGCTGCTCGCGCAGGGGCAGAAGGACGAGGCCTTCGCGGCGCTCGACCCGATGGCCGACGACTACAACGACGATCGCATCACCAGCGCGCGGGACCTGAGCCTGCTGGGCGTCGGGCTGCGCCTGACCGGCTACGTCAAGAACGCCAATCGCGTCTTCCAGGAGGCGCTGAAGAAGGAGCCGCAGAACGTCGAGGCCAAGCTGGCCTGGGCCGACCTCCTCTTGTCGAAGTACAACTACCGCGACTCGGACGGGCTCTATCGCGATGTGCTGAAGCAGCGACCGGGCGACGTGCGCGCCTCGGTCGGCGCCGCGCGCGTGGCCATCGCCAGCGACGCGGCCTACGCCGAGGCGACCGAGCTCCTGAGCGCCGTCCTGGCGCGGGCGCCGGAGTGCGTGCCGGCGCACTCGCTGATGGCGCTCATCGACATCCAGAACGAGCGGCCCGACGCGGCCATCGCGCGCCTCGAGCAGACGAGCCTGAAGCTCGCGCCGCGGGACAGCGAGGCGCTGTCGCTCTACGCCGCGGCCTTCTATCTGCTCGACGACGCCAAGGGCTACGCCGCGGCCGAGAAGCGCGCGCTGGCGGTGAACCCGAAGAGCGTCGAGCTCTACGTGACGGTGGCCGAGCACGCCGAGCGCGTGCATCGCTACGCCGAGGCGCGGGCGCTGCTCGAGAAGGCGCTCGCCTTCGACCCCGAGTCGGGCGACGCGCTGGCCGGCCTCGGCACGGCCTGGTCGCGGCTCGGCGACGACGCCAAGGCGCACGAGACGCTGAAGGCGGCGTTCGACGCGGACCCGTACAACGTCAAGACCTTCAACCTGCTCGAGCACTTCTACGAGACGGTCGACAGCCAGTTCGCCTGGGTCGAGGCGCCGCCCATGCGCGTGCGCGTCGACAAGAAGGAGAAGGCGGTGCTCGAGCGCTACGTGCCGAAGCTGCTGGGCGACGCGTGGAAGCACTTCTCGAAGAAGTACGGCTTCACGCCGGCGCTCCCGATGCAGATCGAGATCTTCCCCGACCCGCAGACCTTCGCGGTGCGCTCGGTCGGGCTGCCGAGCCTCGCCGCACACGGCATCTGCTTCGGCCACGTCATCACCGCGCGCTCACCGTCGGCGGGCGACTTCAACTGGGGCGAGGTGCTCTGGCACGAGATGGCCCACGTCTATCACATCCAGCTGTCGGACAGCCGGGTGCCGCGCTGGTTCACCGAGGGCTTCGCCGTCTACGAGTCGATCGAGGGTCGGCCGAACTGGCAACGCGAGATGGACCCCGAGCTGCGGAGCGCGCTCAAGGCCAAGAAACTGCGCGGCTTCGACGACTTCAACCTGTCGTTCACACAGGCAAAATCGCTCGACGACATCCTCGTCGCCTACTACCACGCCTTCGAGGTCGCGCGCTTCATGAACACCGCCTTCGGCTTCCCGAAGGTGAAGAAGATGCTCGAGCTGTGGGGCAAGCGGAAGCCGACCGACGTGGTCATCAAGGAGGCGCTCGGCATCGACACGGCCGAGCTCGACCGGCGCTTCTTCGCCTGGCTCGACAAGGAGCTTTCGTATCTCGACGCGGCCTACCCGTTCGACGTCGGCGCCATCGTCGCCGACAAGGACGCGGTGCTGGCGCGCGCGGCGCTGCCGACGGCCGACGCCCACGCGCTGGCCGAGGGTGCGGTCGCGAAGCTCGGGAGCGGCGATCCCGAGGGCGCCACGGCGCTGGCCGAGAAGGCGCTGGCGGCCGACCCGAACGAGGCACTGGCGCTCTGGACGCGCGGATCGATCCGGCTCGGCGGCGTCGACAAGCCCGGCGGCATCGCCGACCTCGAGGCGCTGGTGAAGCTCGGCAAGGCCGGCGTCGACGTGCGCACGACCTTGGCCCACGCCGCCGCCGACGCCGGTGATCACGCGGCCGCGGCGGCGCACCTCGAGGCCGCGCTGACGCTCGACCCCAAGAACATCCCGCTCTACGACGCGCTGGCGAGCGAGCTCGACCAGGCCGGCAAGGCCGAACAGGCCTTCGCCTGGCGCGCCAAGCAGGCCGACGTCGACCAGATGAACGCGGCGGTGGTCGTGAAGCTCCTGACCGACGCCGTGGCGATGAAGGCCAGCAAGGCCGACATCCTGAAGTGGGGCGAGCAAGCGGTGTTCGTGGCGCCCTTCGACCTCGGCGCGCACGTCGCCTTCGCGCGCGCGGCCAAGGCGGTCGGCGCGGCCGACGTCGCGCGCTACGAGGCGCAGACGGCGCTCGTCATCGCGCCCGACGACGCCGACGCCAAGGCCCTGCTCCACTGAGCTCCGAGTCGAGGAGCTCGGCGCGCGGGCGCCGAGAGGCCCGGCTTCGAGTGAGCTCGCCGCGAACCGTCGCAGGTGCCGTCAAGGCCCGCGCTGCGGCGAGGCGCCTCCGCGCGGGGGGTGGTGGAGACGGCCGCATTTCTACTACCACATGCTCGGCGCGCGCTTTTTGCGCGCCGAGCTGCCTCGACTCGGGGGAGCTGCCTCCGTCCAGAGCGATGCGCGCCGAGCTACTTCGAGAGGCCCTGAATCTTCGAGAGGATCTCGCGCATGATCTCGGAGGTGCCGCCGCCGATGGTGATGAGGCGGGTGTCGCGCCACGCGCGCGAGACCTCGTACTCGGCCATGTAGCCGGCGCCGCCGTGGAGCTGGAGGCAGCGGTCGACGACCTTGTTGGCGAGCTCGCCGCCGACCAGCTTGGCCATGGTGATCTCGCGCGTCGCATCCTGCTTGCGGTTCACCAGGTCGACGGCGCGGTAGCAGAGCTGGCGCGCGGCCTCGAGCTCGGCCTCGAGCTGCACGATCTGGTGGCGCACGGTCTGGAAGCCGACCAGCGGGCGGCCGAAGGCGTTCCGGTCCTGGCAGAAGGCGATGGTCTCGTCGAGCACGCGCTGCGCGCCCGACACCGAGCTCAGCGCGCCCACCAGGCGCTCACCCTGGAAGTTCCGCATGATGTAGTAGAAGCCGGCGTTCTCGTGGCCGAGCAGGTTCTTCGCCGGGATCTTGCAGTCCTCGAAGACCAGCTCTGCGGTGTCGCTCGAGTGGTTGCCGAGCTTCTCGAGCTTCTTGCCGACCTTGAAGCCCGGCGTGTCGGTCGGGAACAGCACGAGCGAGATGCCCTTGAAGCCGTCGCCGCCGGTCCGGACCGCGAGCGTGATGAAGTCGCAGCGCGTGCCGTTGGTGATGTAGGTCTTCGAGCCGTTGATGACGTAGTCGTCGCCGACCCTGCGCGCGGTCGTGCGGATGTTGGCCACGTCGCTGCCGACGTCGGGCTCCGACACGCCGAGCGCCGCGATGGCCTGGCCCTTCACGGCCGGCATCAGGAAGTTCTCGCGGTGGTAGTCGTTGCCGATCTCGTGGATGACCGGCGTCGCCATGTCGGACTGGACCAGCAGCGCCATGGTCAGGCCGGCCATGCCGCAGTTCACCATCTCCTCGGCGTAGGCCGTCGTGAACCACCAGTCGAGCCCCTGCCCGCCCCACTTCTCGGGCACGCGGATGCCGAGCAGACCGAGCTCGGCCGCCTGGTTGAAGACCTCGCGCGGGAAGAGGCGCGCCGCCTCCCACTCGTCGGCGTGCGGCTTCAGATCACGCGCGCACCACTCGCGCACGGTGCGCCGGAGCTGGTCGTGCTCGGCGCCGAACTGGGGATAGCTGCGGTAGCGGATCGACTGCTGGTTCGCCATGGCGGACTCCGTGCGGCATCAGGCGCCGCGAAGTCTACTCGTCGACCTCGCTGCGGTCGAGGCCGGTACACGCCCGACGGTCGTGCCCGGATTCGCACCGCTTCGGCCGCCTCGAACGGACGCCCATGCACAGGTTTTCCACAGGCTGGGACGTCGCTGGGGAAACCGCCGAGAACCGCTTGTTCGCTGGGCCTGATCACTCCGCTCGACGCCTGCGGCGGAGCGGTTGTGCATGGGCTGTGGATAACCGGAACGGCCCGGGAAGCCACGGGGAGAGGGGTTGTAATGGGACGGCCGATGAGGGTCAAGGCGCTTGCGTCAAGTTTTCACGCAACGCCGCGAGACCTTGCGGCTTGCGCGTATCGTGACCGCGCGCGAATGCCGACGTGGCGTCAGAGGACGTCGCGGAAGTCCACGTAGGGACGAGCGATCTCGCGGCCCGCGGGGGCGCCGATGGCGAACAGCAGGCGCTCGAAGGCGAGACGCGCGCCGACGTTGAAGGTGCGGACCGCGAGCCGCGTGTCCTCGGCGATGCGCAGGCGCTGCATGATGGCGTCGCCCGAGCGCGTGCTGGCCCAGGCCCAGAGCGGCGCGCGCAGGCGCTCGTGGAAGAGGTGGGCCGCGTCGGGGACGGTGGCGAGGAGCAGCGCGTCGCGCAGCAGGCGGGCCAGTCGATCGAAGACGCCCTCGCGGTTCGGGAGCTCCGCCAGCGCGGCGGCGAGCTCGAGCAGCTCCGAGGGCTGGCGCTGCGGGTCGAGCGCGAGGACGCGCGCGGCGAGGTCGTCCCAGATCTGCAGCACCGGGTCCTGCACGAGGTCGACCGCCAGGCGCGCGCTGCCCTGCGCCAGCGGCAGGACGCGCGCGATGGTGTCGGCGTCGATGCCCTTGCGCGTCAGGATGGTGGCGAGATCGGCGTCGGCGAGGCGACCCATGGCGATGCGCTGGCAGCGCGAGCGGATGGTCACCAGCACGTTGGCCGGCGCGTTCGTCAGCAGGATGAAGCGCGTCGCGCGCGGCGGCTCCTCGAGCGTCTTCAGGAGCGCGTTGGCGGCGGCCTCGTGCAGCGAGTCGACCGGGTCGATGATGACGAAGCGCGCCTGGCCCTCGACCGGCTGGTAGGGCACGACGCGCAGCATCTCGCGCACCTGCTCCATCTTGATGTACTGGCCGTGCGGCACGAGCGCCAGCACGTCGGGGTGCTTGGGCGCGAGCTGGGGCGCGTCGTCCTTGGTCGTGAAGGGGCCGTGCTCGTCGTGGTAGTCGGGCGTCGCCAGCACGCGGCGGCAGTGGCGGCACTGGCCGCAGGCGTCGTTGGTGGCGAGGTCGGGCGACGAGCACAGGGCGCGCGCGGCCAGCGCGTAGGCGATGCGGCGCTTGCCGATGCCGTCGGGGCCGGCGAAGAGGTAGGCGTGGTGCAGCCGGTCGCGCGCGAAGGCGGCCTTCAGGGCTTCTTTCTGGGCCGAGTGCCCGAGGATGTCGGCGAAGCGCATGCCCCCGTCTAGCGCGGAAGCGCCGCGGCCGACAATGCCGGCGGCGGCGCCGCGCGCAACGCGTGGCGGCGTCAGTACCAGTTGAAGCCGAGCGCGACCGTGATGGTCTGGAGCCGCAGCTCGGGATCGTCGTCGAAGCCGCGGCCGTAGAGCAGCTGCAGATCGAGCGCGAACTCGGGGTCGGACACGAGCTCGACGCCGAGGCCGGCGACCAGCGCGGGCTCCCAGGTCGACTTGTTGTCGGGGCCGCCGACGACGCCGGCCGGGCGCTCGAGATCGGCGTGCGCGGCGCCGCCGCCGAAGCGCAGCCACAGCCGCTCGACCGGCCACCACTGGATGTTGGCGGTGAGGAAGACCTGCGTCAGCGACTCGCGGTCGGCGTCGCGGCTGACGAGCCAGCCGTCGCCCAGCAGGATGAGGTCGGAGCGCAGCTTCGGCCCGATGTGGAGCTCGCCGCCGAGCGCGCCGCCGCCGACGCAGGCGGACCCGTCGCAGTCGAGGGCGCCGGCGCCGAGGCTGAAGCCGACGGCCGGGCTCTCGCTGGCCGGGCCGGGTGGATGCGCGAGCGCGGCGCCGCCGAGGGAGGCGCCGACGAAGGCCAGCGCCGCGGCGAGGCGGCGCGGCGCGCGGGAAGCCGAGGCGGCGGACACGGGAGCGTGCGTGGTGGTGGGGCGATTCATCGGTCCTCCGTGGTCGTCGAGGCGTGGTCGTCGAGGGGCACGGAGGCTCACGGTGCCAGCCTCGTGCCACGGCGCGGCGGAGACGCGCCGATGGCCGCTGTGCCGCGGCTCGGGCGGTGAGCCGGCGCGGAGCGCGCTGGCCCGAGGTGGGCCGCCGCGCGACGCGGGTGGGGCACGATGGGTCAGCGTCGACGCGACTCGGGCGGCGTCGCGAGACCGGCTCGCTCAGCCGCGCCGCAGGCGATCGGAAGCGCGGCGCGCGAGCTGGAGGAGGCGCGCACCGAGCCGGCCGCCGCCGCGCGAGAGGGCGGCCACGAGCGCCGAGCCGGGGCCGTCCCAGCGGCCGAGGATGCCCTCGCGGGGCACGGCGCCGTCGGCCGTCGGGCGGGCATCGCCCTTCACGACGAAGCCGGCGGGGCCGATGGCGACGACGCGATGCAGCACGAGGCCGGCCTGGCCGGCGTCGACCAGCACCACGTCGCCGACCCGCGGATCGGCGGCCAGCGGCAGGATGGTCACGGTCGCGCCGTCGCGGATGAGGGGCCACATCGAGTGGCCCGACGCGCGCGTCACGAGCGGTCGGCCCGCGGCGAGGTGCTCGCGCGCGAGGTCGACGAGCGCGGCGATCATCGCGCCGGGACCACGCGGATGGGGAAGCGCGGCGCGGCCGGAGGGGCGCCCGACGCGTCGCGCAGGCCGGCCGGCATGGGCGGCTCGGGCAGGCCGAGCGCGGCGGCGCGCGCGAGCGTCTTGGCGCGCGTCGTCCAGCACAGGTTGGCGATGGCCTGCATCGGATCGGCGGTCGCGACGAAGGCCTGGCCGGCGCAGAAGTCGCAATCGGCGCGCACCTCGCAGCTGGCGCAGAGGGCGCGATCGACGTTGCGGTAGGCCTTCACGCGCGCGAGCGCGGGCGAGGCGCGCCAGAGGTCGGCCAGGCGATCGCCGTGCGCCAGGTTGCCGAGCGCCATGGGCCAGGCCACGCACGGCGTGACCTCGCCTTCGGGGCCGACGTAGAGCGCCAGGTGGCCGGCGGCGCAGAGCTTCTCGTCGACCCAGGCGTCGTCGACCGCGCCGGGCAGGCAGGCCTCGCCTTCGAAGCCCAGGTGGTGGCCCTCGATGCGGACGAGGTCGGGGAGCTCGGCGCGCAGCGCCACCGGGAACTCGTCGCCCGAGAGCGCGGCGCGCATCTTGGCGTCGACGCTCGGCAGCACGCCCAGCGCGCGGCACTCGTCGACGGCGGCGCGCCAGTGGTCGACGTTCCGCTGCATGACGGCGATCGACGCGACGGTGACGATGCCGGCCCGGGCCAGGTGCTCGAGCGCGGCGCGCGTCTTCCGGTGGCTGCCGGGGCGGCGCGTGATGGCGTCGTGGATGGCCGGGTCGCTGGCGTAGTAGCTGAGCCACACGCTCGACACCTGGAGCGCCGCGAGGCGCGCCGCCACCGCCTCGTCGATGTAGCCGCCGTGCGACTTCAGGCTCACGAAGAGGCCGCGGCCGCGCGCGTGCGCGACGAGGTCGAGGAGGTCCTTCCGCAGGAAGGCTTCGCCGCCCGACATGAGCAGGTGCGACACGCCGAGGTCGGCGGCCTGGTCGATGACGTCGGTCCAGAACGCGGTCGGCAGGATGCGCCGCGACTTGTCGTCGAGGTAGCAGTGCTCGCAGTCGAGGTCGCACTGGTAGAGCAGATCGAGGTGCAGCTCGTAGAGCATGCCGGCCTGCGCGTAGGCCCGCCGCACCTCTCGATGGAGGCCGCCGAGCATCAGGCGGCGCTCCGCGTCGCGGCCTCGAGCGTCGGGGCGACGTCGTGCTCGAGCGACGAGGCGAGGCGCCAGGCCGGCACGGCCTCGCACACGCGCGCGACGACGTCGAGCAGCTGGGCCTCGTGGAGCGGCGAGCGGGCGTACCAGAAGACGCGCCGCAAGAGCGCATGGGTGGCGGCCGCCGGGCTCATCGGCTGGAACGACAGGCGGGGCGCGCCCTTCTCCAGGAAGACCAGGCCGCGCAGCGGATGGGGGTGCCCCGAGCGCGGCAGGCCCTCCTTGCCGCGGAGCGGCGTGCCGCACGCGAGCTCGGGCGTGATGAGGCTCGCGTCGTCGGCCAGGAGCGACCAGCCGCGCAGGCGGCGGGCGAGGGTGCTCTTGCCCTCGCCGCTCGGCCCGAGGAAGACGAGCGCGCCCGACGCCGTCGCGAGCGCGCTGGCGTGCACCAGCAGCGCCCCGAAGCGCGGGGCGGCGAGGCCGAGCGTCGCGCGCAGAGCCGCCGCCACCAGCTCGCGCCGAACGGCCGCCTCGGGGCGGCCGTCATAGAGCTGGAACGACGCCGCGACCGGGCCGGCGCCGTCGGCGATGGCCGCGTGCCAGGCCTCGCAGCGGTCGACCAGCGCGCCGTCGCGCGAGGTGAAGGACGGTGCCCGCGGGCCATCCGGCGGGCGCTCGGCCGAGCCGAGCTCCAGCTCGAGGTCGGCGCGCGCGTGCGCTCCGCGGGGCGGGCCGGCGTCGAAGCCATCCAGGAGGTCGGCCAGGGCCTCGGACCACGGAGTCACGCTGCGCACGGCCACCGTCAGCGGTCCGAGCCCGAGCCTCGCGAGGGCCGGCTGAGCCGCGACGGCGAGGTCCATGGCCGTGCCCCCGTTCAGCAGGGGATGTCGCAGTCGAAGACGCCCTCGTTGCAGCCGCTCGCGAGCTGCACGCGCTCGAAGGCCTCCCCGCTCTCGATCACCGGCGCCGCGTAGGGCCGACGCGCGCGGGCCCCGTTCGGCGCGGGCGCCGCGCCGCACGCCGCCGAGGTGGGCACGGTGTCCGCGCGGTCTCGCTGTCTGTCGTCCATCGTAGCTCCTGTCGTCCCCTCGAGCGGGCCGGCCTCGATGAGGCCGCGGGGATGTCCCTCGGTTAGTGGCTTCATCAGTGCGCGATGATCACGCGACCCGAGGTGCTGCCGGCGATGATGTCGGGAAGGCCGTCTCCGGTGAGGTCGACACCGCCGTCGACCCAGGCGCCGACGGAGGTCCCGGCAGGGTAGATGTTCTGGTAGAAGCCGTCCACGACCGGGAACATCCCGAGCAGGATGCCGGTCGGGCCGCCCACGTGGTTGGTGCGGATGTCGGCGCTCACCGGCGTGGTCTGCGCGCTCGGCGAGGCGATGCCGATGACGAGGTCGACGGTCGGGTTGCCGCCCGAGCTGTAGCTGTTGAAGTCGCCGAGCGGGCGCACCGCACCGAAGTTCGAGTAGACGTTGGTGCTGATGATGTAGCCGTTGGGCGTGGTCCAGGTGTCGCCGTGCTGCGGCGCCGCCGCGGCACCGCGCACGAGGCGGACGTCGATGGGCGCGTTCACCGGGTCGGCCACGTGGGCTGCCTGGGCCGCCGCGACCTTGGCGCCGTCGAAGACGTACACCCCGGCCGTGAAGCCAGGCACCGCGGTCGTCGGCAGCGGGTGCGTGACGACGATGTCGGGCACGCCGTCCTGGGTGAGGTCGGTCGCGACGAGCGAGGTCGCGAAGCCCGTGACGGCCGTGAAGCCGCTGTCCTGCCGCAGCCGGATGTCGATGAGGTCCTCACCGGTGGCCGGCGTCGGCGGCACCTCGGTGATGGCGACGCTCGGGGCGCCCGACCACTCGCGACCCGGGATGATGATGACGCGGCCATCGTTCAGGCCGCCCTGGGTCACGGCCAGGTCGCCCTTCGTGCCGGTGCCGCCGCCGCTCGGCGTCGGCAGGAGGTCCCCGGTCGGCGCGCAGCGCGTGGCGAAGCCGGGGTTGGCCGAGGTCTTGTTGAAGGTGAAGGTGAGGACGCCGTTGGCCGTGAGATCGGCCGGGGCCGAGAGGTTGATGGACAGGCTCGTCGCCGTGGTCCAGCTGCTCTGGCCCTTGATGATCCACAGCATGTTGGTGCCGCCCGTCGACTGGCCGACGGCGATGTCGGTCGGGAACACGTTGCCCCCCGCGGTCGACTGGGCCACGCCATCGAAGTCGCCGGCGCGGCAGAAGCTGTTGAAGGACGCCGCCGAGACCGGGCCGCGGATGCGGATGTTCGGCGCCGTGAGGTCGGGCAGCGACCCGCTGCGCCCGAGGTAGATCGCCACGAAGCCCTCGGCGGCAGCCACGCGGCCGGACACGGCGAAGTCGGGGATGCCGTCACCGTTGACGTCACCCATGTTGGCGACGTGGTGACCGACGTTGAGCGGCGAGAGCGCGCCCGGCACACCGGCCCAGAAGGCCGCCGCCTGCGCGTTGGTGAGGCAGGTGTAGTCGCCGAAGTGGGCGTCGCCCGCGACCGGCACCGGCTTGGTCAGGGTGAGCTCGCCGCCCAGGGCCTCGCCGCGCACGATGCAGAAAGCCTGCGAGGACGACGATCCGATGATGACGTCGGAGCGGCCGCCCTTGTCGATGTCGCCGATGAGCGAGCCGCGCAGGGTGAGGAGGCCGGTGTTGATCGTGCCCCAGCCGTTGGTGCTGTTGTCGAGGTTGATGCTGTCGAGGTTGAGCCACACGTCCTTGTTCAGGACCGCCTTCACCGACGACGTCCCGAGCGGCGACCAGTTGCCGGCCGCGTCCTTGGCGCGGATGGCCCAGTACTGCCAGGCCTGATCGTCGAGACCGGTCTGCTCGGTCGGGATGTCGAGCTTGCACGGGTCGCTGAACGGCCGCGTGTCGGGGGCGCCGAAGGTGCCGGTGTTGGGCGTCCCGGCGGTGCCGGGGGTGGGCGCCGGGCCCGAGCCGAGGAGCTCGGGCGCCGTCGCCAGGCAGGCGCTGGCGAAGTTGGTCGCGTCGATGGGGCTCGGCGAGTAGCGGATCTCGTAGCTGGCCGCGGCGACGTTGGTGAAGTCGATCTTCACGGTCGGGCGACGACGCGTGACGGTCAGCGCCGTGATGGGCACCTCGGGCGGACCGGTGATGTCGACGGCCGCCGTGAAGGTCGCGGTGTCGATGTTCCCGGCCGCGTCGTTGGCGGTCGCGACGACGGTGTAGGTGGCGCCGTCGGCGAGCGTCAGGTCGAGCAGGTCGACGCGCACCGGCGAGGCGCCGGTGAGGTCGAACGGCAGCGACAGGTTCGACGGCGTGAGGTTCACGGTCGAGCCGCTGGTGGCCGTGGCCGCCGTCAGCTGGCCGCCGGCGGCATGCGCGTCGGCCACGTCGAGCGAGGCGTGGAACTGCATCCCGGGCGTGGCCGGGGCGACGTCGTCGGTGCCGAGGTAGGTCAGGCTCGCGCCCTCGGCGGCGGTGGTGAAGCCGCTCACGAGGCGCGAGACGAAGCTCACGACCGGCTTCGTGAAGTCGGCGTCGCGAACGCGCACGCCGGTCGAGGCGATCTGCCCGAGCGTCAGGTCATAGGCCCGGGCCTCGAGCGAGAGGTGGTCGCCGTCGCTGAGCGTCAGCGGGAACGACGCGCTGCTGCCGCCGATGCTGGTGCCGACGACCGAGCCGTTGTTGAAGAGATCGATGTGCGAGAACGGCGGGCACACGCCGACCGTCGACACGCCGACCTGCACCTGCGCCGTCGCGCACGGCGTCCCGCCGGCGCAGGCGTTGGCGATGTTGTACCAGCCGGCCGGCGGCAGGTTGGTGAAGGAGATTTGGCAATTGGCGATGGTCACCGTGACGTCGGCGTCGGCCGAGGCGAGGTTCGCCGCCGCATCGGTGGCCTCGACGATGATCTTCGAGTGCGACACCGTGCCGGTGATGTCGAGCGACACCGACTGCACGACGTTGCCGCCGACCGGGAAGGCTCCGCTCGCGACCAGGCCGCGGGCCTGGCAGTTGTTGCCGGCCGCGTCGCAGCCGTTGGCCACGTAGAGGTTCCAGTCCTGGGCGCCCGACGAGCCGGTGAAGCTCACGCTCACCTGGAAGCCGGGCGTGCCCGGGTCGGCGTCGTCGGCGTCGGCCAGCGACGCGCCATCGGCCGGCGAGTTGATGGTCACGGCCGGCGGCGTGACGTCGACCAGCACGGTGGTCGGCGAGGTCACGGCGTCGCCCTGGTTGGTCGCCGCGTCCTGCACCCAGGCGCTCAGCGTGTGCGTCCCGTTGACGAGGATGGGGACGCTCGAGAACGGCAGCGTGGCCACGCCGCCGACCACCTGGACGACCGCGACCTGGCCCCCGAAGAAGCCGTCGGAGACGCGCACGAGCGCGCCCTCCTCGTCGCTCGCGAGCACGATGTCGCGGTTGTCGCCGGCGTTGAGGATGGCCTTGTTCGGGCGCGTGAAGACCAGCGTCGGCAGCGTGAAGTCGACCGTCACGTTGTAGGTGACCGCCCCCTGCCCTGGCGTGGCCGGCGAGGTGTTGTTGGCCGAGTCCCTGAGGACCACCCACACCTGCAGCGTGCCCTCGGGCAGCGTCACGGTGAGGGTCGTCGCGCCGGCCGGCACGTCCTGGCTCGCGATGATCGAGCCGTTCACGTAGATGTCGGCGTGCGCCGCCTCGCTGGCGGTGAAGCGCAGGTCGTACTTGCCGGCGACCCCGCCCTTGAGCTCCGCCCGCTGCAGCACGCCCACCGGCGAGCGCGTGTCGGACGGGCTGCCGAGCGCCGACACGACCGGCGCCGACACGTCGACGAAGACGCGCCGCTCGCGCTCGGCCACGGTGGCCGCCGCTTCGGACGAGGCCCACGCGCCGCCGGCCAGGGCCTGGGCCTCGACCACGAGGTGCTGGAAGCCGTCGGGCAGGACGGTCGCGAGGTCGAGCGTCACGTTGCCGCCCGTCGAGCTGGTGAGGAGCACCTGGTAGTAGGGCCCGATCGACGACGCGGCGGTGGCGCACGCGACCGCTCCGGGGGCGGACGCGAGCGTCGGGTTGTCGCTGCAGACGCGCACGTTGTCGGTGGTCGTGAAGAGGCCGCTCACGACCGCGACCAGGAAGCGCTGATCGGCGACGCCCCAGCTGCGGTAGCAGGCGCCGGCGTTGCAGACGCCGACGGCGCAGGTGCCGCTGCAGGTGGTGGCGGTGTCGGTCGGGGCGGTGATGCGCACGCCGGCCTGGACGTCGACCGCGACCGCCTGCGTGTCGGAGCCGCTGTTGCCGGCGAGGTCGGCCACGGTCACGACGACGTTCACGAAGCCCTGCGGCCAGGTGACGTAGCCCGAGCCCGGGGTCTCCTCGAAGGCCGCGACGTAGGTCCCACCGTCGGCGGTGTCGGTCGTGACGGTGTGGGTGACCGTCTTGGTCTTGGGCACGCCGGCCTCGGTCCAGGTGAAGACCGCGCTCGCGACCTGGCCGGCCTCGACGCCGCCGAGGTCGACCGTGAGCCTGGCCTGGATGCCGGCGTCGACGGCCGAGAGGTCGCCGGCCGCGTCGAGGATGTCGCCCGGGGCGACGACGCTGACGGTCGGGGCCACGCGGTCGACGGTCACGCTGTTGGTGTCGGAGGCGCCCTGGCCGACGGCGTCGGTCACGTCGACGCGCACCGTGCAGGTGCCGCCGTGGGCCAGCGACACGTTGGCGAAGCTCACGGCGCCGGCCGACACGACCGCGTCGGCGGTGGCGACGCTCGCGCCGCAGGTGGTCGTCAGGTGCGCGGCCGAGCCGTCCTCGGTGTTGGTGGTGGTGGCGCTGACGGTCGTGATGCACGGCGTCTGGCCAGCCTGGCAGCCGGTCGAGGCGAGGTTCAGCACGGCGCCCTCGGCGGGCGCGCTGATGGTCACGGTCGGGGTGACGTCCTTGTTGGTGACGCTGCGCCGATCGGACTGGCCCGAGCGCGAGATGAGCGTCGCGTCGGCCACGAAGGCGGTCGTGACGCCGAGCGGGATGGCCACGCCGGTGAAGCGGTAGGTGCCGTCGCCGTTGTCGGTCGCGACCGCGCCGGTGGGCGCGCCGTCGGCCGAGAGGTTGACGGTCGCGCCGATGACGGCGCCGCTCTCGTTGCTGACGGTGACGGTGAAGTCGAGGGTCGTGGCCGCCGTGACGAGGTCGGCGCCGGGCGTGGTGATGGCCACGGTGAGGTCGCCGTTGTCGAGCAGCGTCACGGTCTGGGTCGACGGCGCCGCGGCCGTGCCGCAGCCGTCCTGGCCGCTGAGCGTGACGACGTTGTCGCCGACCTGGAAGGTCACGCCGGTGAAGGTGGCGATGCCGGTGGCGTCGAGCGTCGCGCAGGTCGGCGCGCCGCCGAGCGAGTAGCAGGCCTGGCCGCCGACCAGGTGGGCGTCGGTCGCGGCCACGCGCACGGTCGTCTGGTAGCCCGGCGTGACCGGGTCCGCGTCGGGAACGAGGTCGGGGTCGATGGTCGCGGCCGGGGCCTGCAGCGCGAGCGTCGGCGCGGTGGCGTCGACCACGACCGACACGGTCGCGGCGCTGGCGCTGTTGCCGAAGCTGTCGGTGGCCGAGGCGCCGAGCGTCACCGGGCCGTCTGCGAGGACGGTGCCGGTCGCGCTCCAGGCGCCGCCGACGACGGTGCCGGTGCCGGTCGCGCCCGACAGCGTCACGGTGCGACCGTCGAGCGAGGTCGAGGTGCCGCTGACGGCGATGCTGCGCGAGACGAGGCAGGCGTTGGCGGCCGGCACGGTGATGGCCAGCGTGGGCGCCGGCAGCCCGACGCGGATCGCGACCTCGGGCGAGGTCGACGCCGCCGGGAGGTCGGCCTTGGCGCGGCAGGTGATGCTGGTGCCGAGGACGTCGATGTCGAGGTCGACCGGCACCGTGAAGGTGTGGTCGGCCGGCACGGTCGCGACCGTCAGCGAGCCCACGTCGACGAACGTCGGGTTGGCCGTGCCGTGGCACTCGACGTCGAGCTTGGCGCCGACCACGAGGGCGTCGGCCCGCACGCGGAAGTCGGTCTCGTAGACGCGCGCCGTGGCCGGGTCGCCGTCGGCCGCGGCGAGCAGCGTGGCCGCATCGGTCGGGCTCACGATGACGAGCGGGTTGTCGATGGTCAGCGTCACGATGCGGGTGAGCTCGGCCGCGGTGTTGCCGCAGGCGTCGTTGCCGTCGAGGGTCAGCGTGTTCTGGCCGGCGACGAGCGTCACGTCGCTGAACGACACGTCGGGCCCGAGCACGTCGCGGCAGGCGGCCGCGCCGCCGTTCACGACCAGGCACACGCGCCCGGCCAGGGCGTGGGTGTCGGCGAGCGTCGCGGTGACGGTCACCTGGTAGCCGGGCAGCGCGGTGTTGCTGTCGCCGGTCGGTCCGACGGTCGTCGCCGGGGCGGTCATCCCCAGGACCGGGTCGGCGGTGTCGAGCGAGAGGGTGACCTCGGTCGCGCCCTGCGTGTCGGAGACGACGTTGCCGAAGGCGTCGGTGGCGTCGAACGACAGCGTGAAGTCGCCGTCCACGGCGGCCGCCGGCAGGTCGATGGAGCCGGTGAAGGCGCCGTCGGCCGCGACCGTGTCGACGGTGCCGCTGGCGCCGCCGGCGATGGCGTAGCCGATGTCCTGGCCGACGAGGCCGGTCGTGGTGCCGGTCACGCCGATGCTCTTCGAGGTGAAGCACTCGTGGTCGTGCGGCGTGGCGAGCTCGAGCGTCGGGGCCGGGAATGCGACCGTGAAGACGACCGCGTCGGACTCGGCCGCGGGCGCGTCGATGGCGGCCGCGCAGCTCAGCTCGCCGAGCGTCGGCGCGACGAAGGCGACCGGCACGTCGTAGCTGTCGTCGGCGCTGATGGCGTCGACGGCGACGCTGCCGACCACGACGGGCTCGACCGTCTCGTCGGCGCTCGTGGGCTTGCACGACACGGTGATGGTGGCGCCGACCTCGGCGCCCGGGGCGACCACGCCGACCACGGCGTCGTAGCTGTCGGTCGTGCCGGCGTCGCCGTCGTCCTTGGCCAGCAGCGTGTCGCCGCCCTCGGGCGTGACGATGGCGATGCTGCCGGGCAGCACCACGCTGAAGGTCGCGTCCTCGGTCGTGACGTTGCCGCACGCGTCGGTGGCGGTCAGCGTGACCACCATGCCGTCCTCGATGGTGACGGCGTCGAAGGTCGCCTCGCCGGCCTCGACGGCCGTGAGGGTCTGGGCCTCGGTGCCGTCGAGGTCGAGCCGCAGGTCCGACGTCTCGTCGACCGACGCGGTGATGGCGACCTGCACGCCGGCCGTGTCGGGGTCGACGTCGTCAGCCTCGCCGAGGACGGTGCTGGTGCTGGTGTCGGGGGTCACGAACGCGACCGTCGGCGCCACCGGGTCGAGGATGGTCGTGAGGTCGGCCTTGCCGTCGCCGTTCTCGTCGTCCGGGTGCTTGGCGGTGGCGTGCACGGTGAGCGTGCCGGCGATGATCTCGCCCTCCTGGCCGAGCTCGACGAAGACGTCGGCGGCGCCGGTCTCGTCGAAGGTCGCGTCGGGCAGGATGCCGCTGATGGCCTCGGGGGCCTCGAGCGACCAGTCGATGCGCACGGTGGTGCAGATGCCGCTGTCGAGCTGCACGTGGACGGGCACGCCGATCTTGCCGGCGCGCACCTCGGAGGCGACGCACACGGCGTCGGACTCGACGAAGGTCGCGGTGATGGTGCAGGCGCCGATGTCGAGGGTGACGTGCTTCAGGGCGACGAGGAGGTTGCCCTCGGGGTCCTCGGTCTCGATGCGCAGGTCGACGCCGCCGGCGGTCGTCGGGATGGTCACGCCGCGGAAGCTGGCCGTGCCGACGAGCGCCTCGTCGGCGGCGATGGTGCCGGGCGCCACGAGCAGGTCGTCGATGAACAGCTTGACGTCGGTGCCGTCGGCGCGGCGCCGGTGGTCGCGACGTCGATGTCGACCTGGAAGCCGGGGACGTCGAGGTAGTCGCCGAGCTCGTCCTCGGGCGCGAGCAGACGGTCTCCTCGCCCATGACCCTTGGCGCCGTTGGCGGTGAGGATCGAGTAGTCGATGGAGCCGTTGCCGGCGACATCGCCGTCGCGCTGGCGTCGGCGTCGCCGTCGGGGGTGGTCACGGCGTCGGTCGTGAAGGGGGCGACGGACCTCGCTACCCTCGCAGGCGGCGAGTGCGGAGATGGCCAGGACGGCGGCGGCAAGGTGACGGGCCGCTCAGCGGCCCGACGCCGGGCTGGCCGAGCCGAGCCTCGCGGGAGAGAGCGCGTGCGATGAGTGTCATTCAGGTACTTCCCTTGCTGCCCAAGCGGCGCATGACTGTGCGCGGCATCCCCGAGTTCGGCGCGACGGCCTATGTCCCGGAGGCGGTGGAGTCAACCAGGCCTTTCTCGAGCAAGCTCGTGAGGAACGCGAGAGTATCGGCCAGCGCGACGGTGTCCCCGACCTCGTACTCGACCTCCAGGCGGCGTGCGAGTCGACGCGCCGTCGTGCCGTCGCCGCCCGCCTCCACCAACCCCTCCCATACGGTGCGCGCGGCGGGATTCTTGAGCCAGTGGATGCGGCTGTCGAACATCAGCACGAAGACCTCGTCGCCGATGATGCGGTGGACGAGGCGCGCGGCGACGCGGACCGGCTGGTCAGGCGAGAGCATTCCGGGGTTCCGGCTCGCGCGGCGTCAGGCCGGCGCGAGACGGGTGATCCTGGCCACGGGTCGGCCTCGAGCGCAAGGAATCCGGCGCCTCGGATGTAGCCCGCGCGCGCTCGCGACGCCGGTCCCGAGGCGTCGGCCGCGGCGACCTGCTATGGTCCGTCGGTGCGTAGCCTTCCTCGTATCGTGCCTCCTGACGGCGAGCTCCTGCGAGCGCGACGCGGCCCGTCGATGCCAGCGACGGGCTCGCGGGCGACGCGATCGCCGACGCCTGGGTGGACGCGCTCGAGGTGGACGGCGACGCTGCGACCGGCGACGCCGAGGTCCTCGCCGACGCGCCCGACGGCGCCGACGCGGCCGCTGACGCGGGCACCGACGCGGGGGTCGACGGGGCCGGCGACGCCGACGCGGGGGTCGACGGGGACGTCGATGCCGACGAGGACGGCGCGACGGGCGACGCGCTCGAGGACCTCGGCGACACCGCGACCGGCGAGCTGGACGCGGACGACGCGGTCGACGACGTCGCGAGCTGTGCCGAAGGCGCGGCGTGCCAGCCGCAGACCTATGTGCCGCCGTGCTACGAGGGCCGCTGCAACGCGCGCGGCACCTGCATGCTGGTCCCGACCGAGGAGCTGCTGCCGGAGCGACACCGACTGCGCGCCCGCGTCGCCGCCACGGCGTGCCAGGAATCGCGCTGCGTGGTCGGCCGCTGCCAGCTCGCGACCTTCCCCGGCTGCTGCGCCGACGACCCGACGCGCTGCGTCGCCGGCGCCTGCGACCTCGCCTCGGGCCGCTGCCGCGACTGCCCCGAGAGCGCCTGCCCGGACGCGCCGCCGCTCTTCGAGGCGCGCTTCGACGACGGCGTGTGGCCGCTGTCGGTGAGCGACTTCCAGTACAACGACCAGGTCACCTGGAACCTCGACGCGCGCTCGCTTCGCGGCCGGCGGCGGCGCGGCCTACCTCGGCAACCCGCGCTGCCGGACCTACTACGGCGGCGCGCTCGACGCGTACCGCCCATCACCGCGGCCGAGCAGGACAGCGCCCGCGTCGAGGTCCGAGCGCGCACGCCGTGGATCGAGCTGCCCGCCGACGGCGGCGCGGTCGCGAGCCTCTGGGTGTGGGCCGAGGTCGAGCCCGCGCTCCGGGCGCGGCGCGGCCGAGCCCGACGTCCTGCGCGTGTGGGTCGAGCCCGGCGACGGCGGCCCGGCCTGGCTGGTGGCCAGCACGCTCGACATCGGCAAGAGCACGGGCGGCGCCTGGCGCCCGCTGCTGGTCGACCTCGGCGCCTGGCGCGGCGGCTACGTCCGGCTGATGCTCGATTTCGACACCTTCGACGGCGAGAACAACCGCTTCGAGGGCGTGTGGATCGACGACCTCGTCGTCGACCGCGCCTGCGCCGACGGCGGCTGCTGCGCCAGCGACGGCGCCTGCTGCCGACCGCTCGGCCTGCGACGTCGGCCGCTGCGTCCAGGCCGCGCAGGGCACACGGGCGGCGTGTGCATCACCGGCCCGCCCAGGCCGGCCTCGCCTGCACGACCTGCAGCGGCGACGACGCCTGCGGCGACGACCCGTGCACCGACGATCGCTGCCAGGCCGGCGCCTGCAGCTGCGACCTCGCCTGCTGCATCGAGCACGACGTCACCGACATCGGCGTCGCGCGCGACGACTCCAGGCGCTCTACGTGCAGGACGACAACCCGGTCGACGGCGTCGAGTGGCAGGCCGACCAGGGAGCCGCCTGGTTCGGCGACCCGACGACCGGCACCTACGCCTCGCGCCCGCCGCCGCGCGCCGTCGCCGGCGCGCTCTGGACGACCACCTTCACGCTGCCGTCCGGCGACCGCCCGCTGGCGCTCGACCTCGACCTGTCGCTCTCGACCGAGTGGGATCTCGGCGACCCCGTCGACCCGGGCGAGGTCGGCGCCTTCACCAACCCGGCCGGCCTCGATCGCCTCAGCGTCGAGCTCATCGACGGCCAATACACAACCGAGTTGTGGAATTCGGACGCGCTCGGCGGCTCGACCCACGGCGCGGTCGTGCCGGTGCGCATCGACCTCGGCCCTGGCGCGGTCGCGCCGATGGCGCTGCACATCCGCTTCGACTCCGGCGACGCGCCGACGCCAACGACTTCGGCGGCCCGCGCATCCAGCGCGCCCATCGCCGCGTGGCGCGCTGACGGCCGATGGCCTCGCGCAACGCCCGAGCTAGTCGGGAAGACCGGCGTCGGCGTACTCGCTGACGACCGCGCGATGGAGGTCGCACGCCAGCTGCAGCGCCGCCTCGTCGATCTCGAAGCGCGGCGAGTGGTGCGCTCGATGAGCCCGCGCCGCGTTCTGGCTGCCGACCAGCGCGAAGCGGCCAGGCCTCTCATGGCGGGATCGCCGAAGTCCTCGCCGGCCATGGTGCGGTAGTCGGGCAACACGCGCCCAGGCGGTCATGCGGTCGGTGGCGGCGCCTCGGCCAGCTCGCACATGCGCGGCTCGTTGACGGTCGGCTGCGTCGAGACCACCCAGGTGACCTCGATGCGCGTGCCAGTCGCCGCGGCGACGCCGGCGGCGATGGTCTTCACCTGGTCCTCGCACTCCTCGATGACCGCGCCCGAGAAGCCGCGCACGGTGCCCTTCAGCTCGGCCACGCCGGGGATGACGTTGAAGGCGTCGCCGGCGTGGATGCTGCCGATGGTGAGGACCACGGGATCGATCAGCGCGATCTTCCGGCTGGCCACCGTCTACGGAGCGCGGTGACGAGATGAACCGCCGCCCTGGTCGAGGTCCGCGCGCGTGCGGTGCGGCATGGCGCCGTGTCCGCCCTGGCCGATGATCTTGAAGCCGAGCTCGACCACGCCGGCCATGATGCCGCCGCGCGTGAGCGCGACCGTGCCGAGCGGCAGCTCGTTCCAGATGTGGATGCCGAAGGCTGCGTCGACGCCGTCGAGCGCGCCCTCGTCGATGCACGCCCAGCGCCCCGCCCCGCCCTCCTCGGCCGGCTGGAACAGGGGCGCACGCACGCCCTGCGGCGGCGCCGCCGCGAGCAGCCGCCCGGCCGCCAGCGCGGCCATGTGCGCGTCGTGCCCGCAGGCGTGCATGCGCCGGCATTGGTCGACGCGTACGGGAGCCCGGTCTCCTCCTGGATGGGCAGCGCCCCGTCCTGTCGGCGCGCAAGAGCAGCGTCTTCCCCGCCTTCTCCAGCGCCGAGGTCGGCCCAGAAGCCGGTCTTCGCGACCGGCACGCAGGTGGCGTAGCGCGACACGTAGGCCTGCACCATCTGGCTCGTCTCGCGCTCGCGGAACGACAGCTCGGGCACGCGATGCAGCGCCCTCCGGAGCTTCACGAGGTCCTGCGTCACGTCGTTCATGCGTTACCGTCGTCCTCGCCAGCGCCTTCCGGGCGCGTCTCGGCGGCGAGGTCGGTGCGGTCGGCGACCGCGGCGCGCGCCTCGTCGCCCGACTTCTCGGCCGTCTGTCCGGCGGGCGCGACCGGGTTCGTGTCCGGGTCGTGGCGCCACATCGGACCCGAGAAGGTGTCCTTGATCTCCTTCGAGAAGTAGCGCTCCCACTGCATGACCTCGAGCATGCGGTGGCGCCACGCGAGCTCGATCTTCACCTGGTCGGTGCCGAGGTCGAGCGCGATGCCCTCGATCTTCTTGTAGACCTCGGGCATGTGTGCGCGCGAATTCGAGGCTCCAGCTTCCACCGAGCTCGACCGGCTTCCTCTTGAACTCCAGCAGGTCGTCCTTGTTCACCGTCTTCACGAGCGCGCGAGGTTCCTGAGGTTGAACTGGCGCTCGAGGTCGGTCTTCATGCGGTCGGCGAAGTTCGCTGTTGAGCTCGTCCAACCGCTTCGGCCGCGCTTCAGGAACTGGTGCGGCCCCTTGCCAGGCGCCGCGAGGTCGAGCCGCTTGTCGACCTTCACGTCGATGGGCTCCTTCCACGCGTCGAGGAACGACGTGAAGGCGGTCTTCACCTGACCGCTCTTCCGCGCCTTCGCGAACGCGAGCAGCGCCGAGAACGGGTCGATGGTGACCGCGGCGAGCCCGGTCGGCTCCGTCGCCGCGACCGCCGCCTCCGCGCTCGGGACGCTACTTTCCGCCACCGCCGGTCCCGACTTCGACCGTCGTCTCTTCCTGCTGGTAGTACTCGCTGGTCATGCCGCGCTCTTCGACGAGACCGAGGGCTTCCTCGATCTCCTTCGTGAGCTTCATGCAGTCCTCGCCCGGAGCACCCTTCACCTCGATCTTGACGCCGCCGTCCTCGTCGATGGTGAACGTGATGTTCTTCTTCGTCGCCACGCTGCTACCTCTCGAAGCCGCTCAGGACCAGGTGCCGACCCGGATGTGGATCTGCTCGCCCTGCTCTTCTTCCTCGACCTGCCAGCCCTTCTTTTCGATTTCCTGTTTGACGACATGGTAGCTGTAGCGCCGCGTCAGCTGCTTGATGAAGTCCTCCTCGGACACGCCGCGCGTCGACTCCACGCCCCACCAGTCGGCCACGAACTCGTAGGTGCCGGTCTCCTTGTTGAGCTTGACGCCGATGTCGTAGGTCTTCGACGCCTTGATGCACATGACGGCGTCGGTCTTCTGACCCTGGTAGCCGCGCACCTGCACCGTCTGGTGCTCCTCGGCCACCTGGAACTCGTAGTTGAGATCCTTCAGCGCGCGGATGAGGCACGCGAGGTTCTTGATCTTCGTCTTCACCGACGTGAAATGCGACACGGTTCTGCCTCGGGTGTGTGAGGGCCGACCGGCAGTGCTCTGCCGGGCCGCCCATATTGCGCACGGCGGGCTCAGATTTCCAGCTTGCGGCCTCCGCCCTCTTCCTTGCCGGCCGCGTCGACGGTCGACGCGCGACGCGCACGCGACTTGGCCCACTCGCGCATGCCGTCGATCATTTCTTTCATCGTGTAGGCGAGCGGCACGATCTCCTCGACCGACTTCAGCAGCCGGTCGGTCGACAGGTCGGCCTTGCCGTCCTCGTAGCAGTCGAAGAGCGCCGAGATGACGGCCTGCTCGATCTCCGCGCCGACGAACTGCTGCGACGCCGCGACCAGCGCGTCGAGGTCGACGACCTTCGAGTCGCGGCGCTTCTTCTTCAGGTGGATCTCGAAGATCTCCTTGCGCTCGGTGGGCGACGGCAGGTCGACGAAGAAGATCTCGTCGAAGCGGCCCTTGCGGAGCAGCTCGGGCGGCAGCGCGTGCACGTTGTTGGCGGTCGCGATGACGAACACGCTCGAGCGCTTCTCCTGGAGCCAGGTGATGAAGGTCGAGAAGACGCGCGACGTGGTGCCGCCGTCGGTCTGCCCCGAGCTCTGGGTGCCGGAGAAGCCCTTCTCCAGCTCGTCCAGCCAGAGGATCGACGGGGCCACGGCCTCGGCGGTCTTGATGGCCTTGCGGATGTTCTCTTCCGAGCTGCCGACCAGCGAGCCGAAGATCTTGCCGACGTCGAGGCGCAAGAGCGGCATGTGCCACATGGCGCCGATGGCCTTGGCCGTGAGCGACTTACCGCAGCCCGGCACGCCGATGAGGAGCAGGCCCTTGGGCGACGGCAGGCCGAAGTCGCGCGCCTCGCGCGAGAAGCTCGACTTGCGCGAGCGGAGCCAGTTCTTCAGCACGTCGAGCCCGCCGACGTTCCCGAACTTCTCGTCGGTCTCGTAGAACTCGAGGATGCCCGACTTCCTGATGATGCCCTTCTTCTCGGCGAGGATGGTGTCGACGTCGAAGTCGCGCGTCTTGACGAGCGACTTGGCGAACACCGACTTGGCCTCGTCGGCCGTCAGCCCGAGCGCCGCCTCGACCACGGTCTCGCGCAGCTCGGCGTCCTGGCGCACGGCCAGCGGCACCTTCTCGTCGACCGACGAGGCGACCTGCCAGACGATCTCCTCGAGCTCGTCGCGCTCGGGGAGGTCGAAGTCGACGACGGCGATCTCCTTCTCGATCTCCGGCGGCGCGGCGAAGGTCGCGGCCAGCAGGATGATGTGCTGGTTGTAGTCGCTCTCCTTGAACTGGCGCGCGCAGTCACGCAGCTTCCGGACGACCGACGGGTCCTTCATGAACGGGTGGAAGTCCCGCATGACGCACACCAGGTCGTCCTCGAACTTGGTGATGAAGTCGAGGGCGCGCAGCGGGTCGCGGATGTCGCTGTAGCTCGAGCCGCCGTCGAGCGACTCGAAGCCGCCGGTGATCGACCACGCCAGCACCTTGCGCTGCCGCCGCCCGCCGATCTCCTTGATGGCCTTCTCGACCCGCTCTTCCTCGGCCGACACCACGTAGATGAGACCGTATCGGGCCTGGATGAGGTACTCGAGCTCGCGCTTGGAGGGGACTTTCTCGGTCGCCATGCTTCGTCGTTCCTTCTTCTGAGGGCAGGCTCTTCAGCAACCTGGGTGCGGGTCGCGCGCCGGCTAGCCGTCCGATCGGCTAGCGGCCGCGGGGAGTCCAGTCTCGGGTCTCAGCCCTTCTCGATGGCCGAGCGCAGCTTCTTCAGGTCGCCGCGCATATCGTCGGCATCCTTCTCGATCGAGGTCAGCGTCTGGCCGATGCCGTCGATGGCGTCCTGGACCTTCTTGGCGTTGCCCTTGGCGCCTTCGATGTCCTCGCCGTAGGTCTTCAAGACCTCGAGGTTCGACATCCACGAGCGGAAGAGGTCCTGGATGCTGTCGAGCGAGTCGAGGGCCCCGTCCTTGTCGAACTTGATGACCACCGGCGGCGGCGCGGCACCCGGCTTCTTGGCCTCGGCCTTGGCCTTCTCGGCCTCGAGCTTCCACTTCTCGATCTCGCCCTTGGCCTTGCGGAGATCGAGCGACAGCTCGTCGGCCTTGTCCTCGAGCGCGGCGATCTGCTTCTTCAAGCCGGCGTCGCCCTCGCTCGCCGAAGACGCCGAGGACTTGGCCTCCTTGGCTTCCTTCTTGGCGGCCGCGACGGCCTCCTCGAGCTCCTCGACCTTCGACTCGAGCTGGCTGATCTTGCGCTTGGCGCCCGACAGCTCGGCGTCGGCCGCACCCTTCTGCGACGCGCCGGCCTCGAGCTCCTCGACCTTCTCCTCCATGGCCGCGAGCTTCTTCCGGAGCGTGTCGCGCTCGCTCTCGAGCTTGGCCTTCAGCTCCGGCCCGAACGCCTGCAGCTTCTCCTGCAGCTTCTCGAGCTCGTCGCGCGCCGCCTCGGCGTCGGCCACCGCGCGCTGGAGCTCGCGGTCCTTCCGCTTGAAGTCGGGGTGGCTCGAGAAGTCCTTCTGCTCCTTGGCGCTCTCCTGCGCGTCGGCGAGCTCGCCCTTCACGCCCTTCAGCTCGAGCTCGAGCTTGGTCACCTTCTCGCGCAGCTCGGCCGCCTCTTTGTCCTTGGAGAAGTACTTCTCCATCATCTCGTTCTTGGCCTGCTGCAGATCCTTCACGCCGGTGCCGAGCTTGAGGTCGTAGATCTCCTTCTCGCGCTCCTCGATCTCGAGCTGCAAGCTCTTGATGTGATTCTCCTTCTCGTGAATCACCTCGCGCAGGAGCGCGAGCTCGCGCTCGAGCTTCCGCGTCTCCGTGTTCTCGAAGTTCATCGAGTTCTGGACCGACTCGAGCTCCTCGCGGGCGTTGCGGAGGTCGAACTCCATCATGTCGAGCTCGCGCTGGAGCTCGTCGATGCGTCGGTCCTTCTGCACGGCCTTCGACTTCAGGTCCGAGAGCACGTCCTGCGTCTCGCCCTTGGTCGCCTCGAACTGCTTCAGCTGCGACTCGAGCTCGGCGACCTCCTTCTCGAAGGCCTCGATGGTCTCCTCGTGCTCCTTGTTGTCGTCGCGCGCGCGCTCGAGCAGCTCCTGCATGTGGTCGGTCTGCTCGCGCGCCTTGTCGTAGCGGTCCTGCCACTCGCGCATCTCGTCTTCGTGGCGGCCGTCGCGCGCCTCGAGATCCTGGATGCGGCGCAAGGCCTCCTCGTACTTCTTGCGCTCCTCGCGCAGCGTGTCCTCGAGCTTGTTGGCCTTGTCCTGCACAGCGCGGAACTCGGCCGGGTCGACGCCCACCACGCCGCCGGCACCGGCCTTACGGTCGGGCGCGGCGCGGCGCATGCTGGCGTCGTCGGCGGCCGCGGGCTCGGCGCGACGCGGCGGCGGCGCCGGCTCGGGCTCGGGCGGCGCGTTCCGGGGCCGGCGTCCAGGCGTCGGCTCGGCGGCCGGCGCGGCCTTCCGCGGCGGCTCGGGCTCGGGCACGCGCGAGCGCCGGGGCGGAGGCGCCGGCTCGGGCTCGGGCTCGGGTTCGGGCTCGGGCTCCGGCTCGTACTCCGGCTCGGGCTCGGGCTCGGGCGGAGGCGGCGCCTTCTTCGGAGGCGCGGCGGCGGCACCGCGCATCGACGCGGCGGCGGCGGCGCGGCGCGCGGCGGCATCGTCTGCGGGCGGCGCGGCGGCGGCCTCCGACGGGCGCGAGCGACGACCGGGCGCCGGCTCGGCGGCCGGCGGCGGCGGCTCGGGCTCGCGCGTGCGACGTCCGGGCGCGGCGCGCACCGGATCGGGGACCGTCTCCACCTTCACGGTGAAGTCCCCGAAGCGGATGACGTCGCCCTCCTGGACGTAGGCGATGTCGATCTGCTCGCCGTTCAGGAAGGTGTGGTTCGACGACCCGACGTCGCGCACGCACCAGTTCCCGTCGTCCGCCTCGTAGAACTCCGCATGCTGTCGCGACACGGAGGCGTGCCGGATGCGGATGTGAGTCGGTTCGAGCTCCGGCGAGGCTGCGTTGCCGCGACCGACCGTGAAGACCTTGGTGGTCTCGAGCCCGTGGACCTTCTTCTCGCCGGATTCGTCCTTGAAAACGACCGCTAGCACGTCGCTTCGCCCTTGTATTGCTTGGGCCCCGAAAGGCAACGGGCCGGAGTCTACGGTGCTATTGCCAGCTTGTACAGGCCGCCCGGGTGCGTGTTAGGCTCGACTGAGTGACCGTCCCCGACGGGGCCCGCGATGGCTTCCGAGGCCGGTCACACCAGGGCCGGAGCGGCCTGGCTCGACCCGGCGAGCACACCGGACACATCCTGACGGGACGCGAGGAAACGACGGCGATGACGGAAAACGTGGTGAAGTCGGCAGTCGAGGTTCAGGCCCGCGCGCAGGCCGGAACCCTCCAGGGTGTGCTCATCAACGAGGTCGATCTGTCGAAGGCCGGGCTGCCCGGCGTGCACGCGGCCGACGCGACGTTCAAGCGCGTGGCGCTCCACGACGCCGACGCGACGCGGGCGATCTTCTCGCGCAGCAAGTTCACCGAGGCGAGCTGCCGGAAGGTGCGCTTCGACCACTCGATCTTCCGCGGCACGTCGTTCTTCAACAGCGAGCTCATCGAGGCGCGCTTCGTCAACACGAACCTGTCGGGCTCGTCGTTCTTCTCGAGCCGCCTCGGCAACGCCGACTTCTCGGGCAGCCGCATCCAGAGCACGACCTTCAACTCGTGCGAGCTCTTCGGCGCCAAGTTCACGCGCGCCGTGATCGTGAACTCGAAGTTCGAGGCGCAGGAGCGCGGCAACGTCACGCTCGACCGCGCCGACTTCTCGAACGCCGTGCTCATCGACTGCGATCTGATGGGCGCGAACCTCTTCGGCGCGAACTTCAAGAACGCGCTGCTCATCAAGGTCGACCTGCGCCACGCCAACATCGCGCAGGCCAACTTCGAGGGCGCGCGCCTCATCGACGTGCAGGTCGACATGACCCAGCTCGAGCCGGGCGAGCGCCGCATGCTCGAGCGCGCCAAGCTCGACGATCCGTGGCGCCAGCACGGCTTCATGCGCGAGGTGCTCGCGCCCTACTCCGACGAGGAGATGCACGCCATGCTCGAGTACGTCCTCCGGACGTACGTCATCGAGGCGGCGCAGCCCCAGGCCGACGCCGACTCGTTCGTCGGTCTCCTCCAGAGCATCAAGGCGCGCCACGACTTCCCCGAGCTCGAGAACCTGCGCATCCGGAACGGCCAGGTGCAGGTGCGCTTCGGCGTCGCCTGGTACGATCTCGGCGCCGCCATCGACGGCGGCGACATGCCCGAGCCGGTCGACGAGGACATGGGCGTGCGCTCGCCGCCGCCGCGCGTGAGCGCCGCCGAGAAGGCGCCCGAGCGGCCGAGCGGCGGACGCTCGCTGGCCCAGGAGGGCGCCGAGGATCGGCCCTCGAAGAAGGCCGACGCGCTGCCGCCGAAGGTCGAGAAGTCGAAGCGCTTCCGCAAGCTCGAGATGGACTGACGCGCGGTGGGGAGCCCCGATCTCGACCAGCCGACCGACGTCACCATCGCGTGCGGCTGCAAGCGCACGCTGAGGGACAACGCCATCACCACCGAGCCGCGCTACGGCTTCTGGCGCAGCATGACGTTGCTCTTCGGCGTGACCGCCGCGCCGCAGCGCATCGACTACGTGTGCATGGCGTGCGGCAAGACGGCGGCGTCGACGCGCGACGTCGACGTCATCAAGAAGCACACGCACTGAGCGGCCCGCGGGCGCTCGGCCCGCGAGCGCTCGAGCATGGCCCGCGGACGGATCGAGGCCCGGCCAGCCTTGCGTGTCGGCGGTCGAGACGACGCGGTCGGCCCGGGGCCGACCTGCCGTCTCCACCTGACTCGCTCAGCGACCCGGCTTGAGCGGACGGTCGTTGATGACGACGCTCGGCTCGTCGTCGTCGACGATGATGCTCGGCAGCTCTTCGGTGTTCTGCATGCGCCGACGCGTGTCCATCGGCGCGGCCTTGGGGGCCGGCCCCGGCGGCGTCGGACGCTGCGTCGGCTTGGTCGCCGCCATGGGCAGCGGGTCGTCGTCGTCGTCCCAGGCGAAGACCGGCGCGTGCGGCGCGGTCTTGTCGTCGTCCTCGGCGTCGAACGACTTGAAGGCCGGCACCTGGCCGGTGGCGTCGTCGTCGTCAGCTTCGTCGACCGCCTTGAAGGTCGGCTGCGTGCTCTCGCGACGCTTGGCGTAGGTCGGGTCGGCGTCGTCGTCGTACTCGGCGATCGGCTCGGGCTCGGGCTCGTCGTCGACGCGCACCAGCACGGCGGTGATGTTGTCCTTGCCGCCGCGATCGTTGGCCATGCGCACGAGGATGGCCGCGGCCTCCTCGAGGTCGTCCTGGTTGGCCTCGAGCACGTTCTCGATCGACCAGTCGTCGACCATGTCCGACAGGCCGTCGGAGCAGAGCAGGTAGATGTCGCCCGGCACGCGCTCGTGGATCGAGGTCTCGGGGCGGACGTAGTCCTTCAGGCCGACGGCGCGCACGATGACGTTGCCGTGCTTGAAGGTGTCGATCTCCTCCTGGGTCTTCAGCTCGCCGAGGTCGATCTTGTGGTTCAGGAGCGAGTGGTCGCGCGTGACCTGCTCCAGCCGACCGGCCCGGAAGCGGTAGATGCGCGAGTCGCCGACGTGCGCCAGGATGAGCTTGTCCTCGGCCTCGGCGGCCTCGGTGAGCGCGACCACCGTCGTGCCCATGCCCTCGAGCTTCGAGTCGCGCATGCCCGCGATGTAGACCTTGTCGTTGGCGTGCTGGATCGAGTTCGACACCACCAGCTCGGCCGCCGTGGCGCCCGGCTCGCCCTGGTACGGCAGCGATCGGTCGCCGTCGTAGCGCGCCTGGAAGAAGGCGTGGACCTCCTCCGTGGTCATCGCGCTCGCGACCTCGCCCGACGCGTGCCCGCCCATGCCATCGCAGACCACGTAGAGGCCCAACGCAGGGTCGACGACGAAGGCGTCCTCGTTCTCGGTGCGCTTCTTGCCGACGTCCGTCAGTCCGGCCCAACTCAGCTTACGCATGGCCTCGCCACCTCGATGCCCCCACGACGCTCGCGCGGAGACGCTCACTACGTGCGGCTGCCGGCCGGCAAGCCGCGTCTGGATTGTACCGGGCCCAGGGACGGGCACGGAGAGGGCGGCCCGATCGGCCGCGAGAGATTGCTGGATGCAGATGTGCTCAGATGTCGGGAACCGGCCCGCCGCCGCCGCCGTTGCCCATCGAGGCCTGCACGGAGTACGTCGTCTTGGGGCCGCCCTTGTGCTGGATCTTCACGAAGTACCGGCCTTCGGCCGCCTTGAACTTCACCTTCACCGGGTCCTCGGAGCCGCCCTTCTTGGTGTCGGAGTCGACCAGCGCGCCGTACTTGTCGTACACGCCGACCAGTACCGCCGCGCCCTTCTTGTCGGTCGAGAGCTCGATGGTGACCTTGCCCGCGTCGGTGATCTCGACCGACTTCCAGTCGGTCTGATCGCCCGCGTCCAGCGACAGCTCGCCGGTCGTGAGGTCGTCGAGCTTCATCGGCTGGGCCTCGCTGCGATACGCGTCGCCGCCCGAGTTGCCGTCGGGGTCGGACCCGCCGCAGGCGGAGCCGAGCGATATCGCGCCGGCGAGGAGGGCGATTGCGAGCGCGCCGGGAAGGAGGCCCGCCCGGGTGTCGAGACCGAGGTCTCGCGCTGTCTTCATCTCCGGGTTGGTCACGTCGCGCATCTCCATCGACAAGGTGCCCCACGCTAGCACCGGGGCGCCGCCGCCGTCAAGCCCAGCCGGCCGATGATTTGCCTTCAAATCCAGGCAGTTGAAGTCGCAGGCGCGAGCGCTCGTGACGGAGCCGACGCCGGCCTCGGGGATCGGGACCCCGGTGCCATGAAAGACGAAGGGCCGCGACCCTTGCGAGTCGCGACCCCTTCGTGCGTCGCCATGGAGGGCTCCCGAAAGAGCCTTCCCGTTTGGTCGGGGCGACTGGATTTGAACCAGCGACCCCTTGGTCCCGAACCAAGTGCGCTACCAGACTGCGCTACGCCCCGGCGCGATGCAGGCGGGCTTTTATTGAGGTTCGCCCGGCGTGTCAACAACTACCAGATGCGGGCGGGCCTTCGATCCAACATTTGCTCCGGCCGCTCGCTGCGCGAGCGTCACTCCTGTGGCCTCGCTCCGCGCGGGTCGCCGCCATGTCGGCCTCTTCCTCCGCCCGCCGGTGGCGGGCTCCGTCCAGAGTCCGCCCGGCGACCCGGCTGCGGTTGGAATTCGCGCGGACTCCGCGGCGCGCGCCCCCTCGGGGGTCGCGCTTGCTCCGGCCCCACGAAATGTCGGCGGCCCGCCCGCCGGGACCGCGGCCCCTTCGGGGCTCGCGTCTTCGCAGAGACGTTCGGCCTGCCTGGACTCGCGTCCCGGAGGTCAGGGCGCGACGGAGGTTCGGAGCGCGGTGATGGCCGAGGCGTAGCGCTCGGTCGGCGAGGAGCCGACGGCGCCCTTCGCCGCGAAGACTGCCGAGCCGGCGACGAAGACGTTGGCGCCGGCGTCCCACGCCGAGCGGATCGTGTCGGGGGCGATGCCGCCGTCGATCTCGAGCTCGAGCGCGAGGCCGCGGCGCGCGGCCATCTCGGCGATGCGCTCGAGCTTCGGCAGCACCGCCGGGATGAAGCGCTGGCCGCCGAAGCCCGGGTTCACCGACATGACCAGCACGTGGTGGCAGAGCTCGAGCACGTACTCGATCGTCGTCTCCGAGGTCGACGGATCGAGCACCACGCCCGGCTCGGCGCCGGCCAGGCGGATGGCCTGCAGCGTCCGGTGGAGGTGCGGCGAGACCTCGACGTGGACGGTGAGCCAGGCGGCGCCGGCCTCGACGTACTGCTCGATCCAGCGCTCGGGCTGCTCGATCATGAGGTGCACGTCGAGGGGCCGCTGCGCCGCCTTCTTCAAGGCCGCGACGATGGGCGGGCCGAGCGTCAGGTTGGGCACGAAGTGGCCGTCCATGACGTCGACGTGGAGGAGGTCGGCGCCCGCCGCCTGGACGGCGGCGACCTCGTCGCCGAGGTGGAGGAAGTCGGCCGACAGCAGGCTCGGCGCGATGCGCAGAGGCCGGCCGCTGCGGGGGTTCGCGGGCACGGGCGTGGTCATGTCACTTCCCCGGCTTGACGACGAAGCGCCGCTCCCAGGCGGGCGACGAGAAGGCCTTCTCGGCCGCTTCGCCGCCCACCGCGCGCGGGTTCTCGCCGTCGGCGTTCATGACCCAGAGGCGCGACACCTTGTCGATGGTGAGGGTGTACGCGATGTAGCGGCCGTCGGGCGAGAAGGTCGGGCTCTCGGCCGAGCCCTTGCCGTTGGTGAGGCGGCGCACGTCGTTGGTGCCGAAGTCGTAGCGCATGACCATGAAGTCGTTGCCCGACTGGCGCACGAAGAGCAGCGACTGGCCGTTGGGCGACCACTCCGGCCCGGCGTTGTAGCCCTCGTGGGTCACCTGCTCGAGCGGCCCGCCCTCGAGCGACAGGACGAAGATCTGCGGGTTCTGCGCCACGCGATCGCTGACGAAGGCCAGGCGCTTGCCGTCGGGCGACCAGGCCGGGCTCGTGTCGAGCGCCGGGTGATCGGTGAGGCGCGCCTCCTCCTCGCCGTCCTTGCCGTCGATGAGGATGATCTCCGAGTCGCCGGTCTCGGCCACCGACAGCGCGAGGTAGCGCCCGTCCGGCGACCAGGCACCGCCGGCGTTCAGGCCGGGCCGGGTCGAGAACGGCTTGGCGCACGACGGGCCCTTCTTCGGGCCGATGGCCGCGGCGCACTCGTCGACCCACCAGTCGGCGTTGCCGGTCTGGTACGACATCCAGCCGAGCTTGCCGCCCGGGCCCCACGCGGCCTGGAGGTTCAGCGACCCGTTCGAGGTGACCTGGGTCCAGCCGCCGCCGTCGCTGCCGACGAAGGCGATCTCCTTCACGCCCTGCTTCACCTCGGTCGAGCCGACGATGCGCGAGCCGAGCGACGCCGGGATGCCGGTGTCGTAGCCGACCAGCGCGTTGACCCAGCCGTTCGAGATGGCGCCGATGTCGGTCTCGCTGGCGCCGGGCGCGATGGTCACCTTGCCCTCGGGCAGGTCGATGACGCTCCAGCGCTCGATGTCGACGCCGCGGATGCGCACCTCGAAGGAACCGTCAGGCCGCTTTCCGACCGCGGTCATCACCAGCCGCTCGATGCCGAGCGCCTGCCACGACACGCGCCGCACCTCGGCCGGGCTCGCGCCCTCCTTGAGCCACGACGGCGAGAACGAGGCCTGGTCGGCCTCGGTCTTCACGGCGTAGAAGCCGGACCAGCCGAGGTCCTGGCCGAGCCGCTGCGTGAGCCGCCGCACCTCACGGTCGACCGCGGCCGCGTTGGGCGACACCACCGCGGGCAGCACCGCGACCGGGTGCAGCACCTCGACCAGCGCCTGGTCGGCGCCGGTCCGACACATGAAGCCGACGCACACGCCCTTGGGACCGCAGTCGGCCGGCAGCTCGCAGAGCCGCACCTGCGGCTCCGGAGGTTTCTTCGGAGCCGCTTGGGAGGCGAGCGCGGGCAGGACGGCAACGAACCAGACAGGCAGCACACGCCACGAATCACACGAGCGGCCCAGGCGCGCAAGGGGCGCGGGCCGCACGGGCTGTTCCGGCCGCTC
>JAXLYZ010000048.1:0-74743 GCA_046351155.1 Myxococcota bacterium | reverse complement strand
CGACGGCGCGCTTCGTGTACGTGCCCGGCGACGGCCCGCCGGTCGAGGCGCGCGTCGCCACCAACGTGGCGCGCGACGCGGACGGCGAGGCGGCCGGCCTCGCGCTCCGCGACGTCTTGCGCCGGCTCGACATCCCCGCCAGCGAGGCCACCATCGCCGGCGTCACGGCGGTGACCATCGGCGGCAAGGGGCCGGTGCTCTTCGACGGCGCGGCGCCGTCGCTCGGCGACCCGCCCTACACCCAGACCCAGGGGCCGGGGCCGCGGGTCTTGCGGCAGGCGTGGTATCCGATGGTGGCGCGCGCGAGCGCCGACGTCCCGCCGCACGTCGACAACGTGCTCGACGGGCGCCTCTTCGCCGGCGACACGATGGTGCTCGCCTACCTGTCCGACAACGACCGCGACGGCCTCGTGTCGGCCGAGGAGGAGGCGCTCGGCACCTCGGACGATGCCGTCGACTCCGATGCGGCGTTCGACCGTGACGGCACGGTGACGAGCGACGGCATGTCGGACTTCTGGGAGGCCCACGAGGGCTGGATGGTGCACACGACGCTGGACGGCGCGCCGCTCGACACGCGCCGCGTCTACTCGAGCCCGCGCTCGCTCGACAGCGACGGCGACGGGCTCTCCGATGACGTCGAGCGCGCGCTGGGCACCGACCCGCGCTCGGGCGACACCGATCGCGACGGCTACGGCGATGCTCTCGAGGCTGGCGAGGCCGGACCGGACGGCCCGAAGAACGGCCCGCTCGCGGTCGATCGGACGCCGCCCGTGCTCATCATCGGGCCGCAGACCGAGGCGCGCGATGCCGACAGCGGCAACGACGTCCTGCGCCTCGACGTGCAGGTCGCCGACCTGGCCGGCGACGTCACGCGGCTGCGCTTCGACTGGGGCGACGGCAGCAGCGACGAGTGCACGAGCGACGGCACGACGACCTGCGTCGTGCCCGCGACCAGCAAGTTCTTCGCGACCGTCCCGATGAGCCACGACTACACCGGCACGCTGCCGCGCGGCATCACCATCCAGGCGACCGATCGCTTCGGCGACACGGCGACGCTCAGCTCGACCTACGTCCCGACCACCATCGCCGGCAACTGGACCCTGTCCGTGCCCGGCGACGCCATCCCGCTCGTGGACACCGGCACCTGCGGCGGCGGCGCGGCGTCGTTCTCCTTCCCGCTGCCGCACGGCACCCTGGCGATCGCCGCCGACCTGTCGGGCGCGAACACCACGTGGGACACCGGCACCGCGATCGGGACCGGGTTCGGCTTTCCCGATCCGCAGCCGAACGCCACCCTGGTCGTGCCATCGCGGGCCCTCTTCGACCTCCGCGCCAACACGCTGACGCAGGCGTGGAGCCAGGTCGCCGAGGACCTCCAGTACCAGGTCGACCTCCCCGGCCTCGGCCTCACATGGCGAGACCTCTACGTGCCCGCCCCGCTGACCCTCGAGCTCGCCTGCACGTTCGAGGCGGGCGCCAGCGGCCCGGCGCCCGTCTGCTCGCTGCACCTCCAGGCCGGCTACTGGGGTCTCTGCACCGACTCCGGCTACTACGACGTCAGGAGGCCGCTCACGGTGACTCGCGACTGAGTTGATCGGATGGCCTCGCTCCGGCCGCCCTCATCCGGCTTCTTCCTCGGCTCGCGCTCTTCGCGCGAGCCTCCGTCCAGAAGCCGGGGCGGCCTGCGCTCGGAACCTTTCATGGTTCGCTGCGCGCCATGCGGCGCTCCGCTCACCGAAGTGAGCACCACATGCGGCTCCGATTATTTCGACAGTCTTGAGTCGACAACGGCAGGTCGTGCGCGTGTAGTGACAAAAGCCGACGATAATGGCAAATTCGTGGAATCGTCGCTGGCGCCGCGCGCCTCAGCTCCGGAGGATGCTCGCCATCTTCTTTCCCTTGGCGAGCTCGTCGACGAGCTTGTCGAGGTAGCGGATCTTCTGCATCAGCGGGTCGGCGACGTCCTCGACGCGCACGCCGCAGACGACCCCCTTGATGAGGGCGGCGTTCGGGTTCCAGCGCGGCGCCGCGGCGAAGAACGCCTCGAGGTCGACGGCCGCGTCGATGGCCGCGCGCAGGCCCGCGTCGTCGTAGCCGGTGAGCCAACGGATGACCTCGTCGACCTCGGCCTGCGTGCGGTCCTTGCGGACGACCTTCTGCACGTAGAGCGGGTAGACGCTGGCGAACGAGGTCTTGAAGATGCGAGGGCGAGGATCCATGGAGCCACCTCGAGGGCGTTCGACGCGCGATGCTCCCGCATCCGCGCCGGGACCGCAACCGCCGCGAGGGCGGCTCCGCGGTCTTGTCGTGGTCGCGCGACGGGCGGCCGGCGTGCACGCCGGGTCGACCTGACCTATCGTCCGGGCATGCGCCCGCTCCTCGCCGCCCTCGCCCTCGGCCTCCTCGCAGCCTGCGCGCACGCCCCAGGCGCGGCCGAGGTCCCCGGTCGCGCCGTGGTCGAGCTCGACGCCAGCGACGCCCAGGCTCGCATGGCGGCCGGCACGCTCAGCGCGCGCGCGCTGACCGAGGCCTACCTCGAGCGCATCGCCGCCATCGACCGCGCCGGCTCCGCGCTGCGCTCGATCATCGAGCTCAACCCGCGCGCGCTCGACGAGGCCGACGCGCTCGACGCCGAGCGCGCCGCCGGTCGCGTGCGCTCGCCGCTGCACGGGCTGCCGATCGTCGTGAAGGACAACATCGACGTCGTCGGCATGGCCAACTCGGCCGGCTCGCTGGCGCTGGCCGACCATCGCCCGAAGCGCGACGCGTTCCTGGTGGCGCGGCTGCGCGCGGCGGGCGCCGTCATCCTCGGCAAGACCAACCTGTCGGAGTGGGCGAACTTCCGCTCGACCCACTCGACGTCGGGCTGGAGCTCGCGCGGCGGCCAGACGCGAAACCCGTACGTGCTCGACCGGAACCCGTGCGGCTCGAGCTCGGGCACCGCCAGTGCGGTCGCGGCCAGCCTGGCCATGATCGGCGTCGGCACCGAGACCGACGGCAGCATCTACTGCCCGGCGGCCCTGGCCGGCCTGGTCGGGCTCAAGCCGACGGTCGGGCTCGTCTCGCGCGGCGGCATCATCCCGATCTCGATCGCGCAGGACACCGCCGGCCCGATGGGCCGGAGCGTCACCGACGTCGCCATCCTGCTCGGAGCGCTGGCCGGCGTCGGTGATGGACATCATCAACGCCCGGGGCCGCGATGCCTCACTTCGAGAAGGGACCGGCTGCGGTCGACACCGACACGGGCCCGAGCCAGAAGGTCGCGAACATCCAGGTCGACGCGCACCTCGAGAAGATCGGCGGCAAGGTCCGGGTCGGGACGAAGACCGAGGCCGACGTCGCGAACGCCGAGGTCTACGCACACGGCAGCATGCACGACATGCGCGCGGGCGTGGAGAACCTCGACGTGAGGCACGTGAAGAGCGGGGATGCGAGCGTCGACGGCATGACCGTCGAGAAGGTCGAAGTGCACGCGAAGAACCTCGACGACCCGTCGAAGTACGTGGCGATGACAGTCGAGCATGGCCATATCACGAAGGTCGAGAAGGGGAAGGCCGACGACATCCAGGCGGGCCGGGACGCGGCGCGGCAGGAGCGCGAGCAGCGGAGGGCGCGGAAGTGAGCCTGGGCAGCCTTCTCTGCGCACCGGCGCGCCGAGCGCGTCGGCGGTGGCCGCGCCGGTTCGGTGTCGGCCGCGGGCTGGCGTGTGTGGCGAGCGCCGCGGCGCTCGCGGCCTGCGGGACGATCGACCACGGCGAGCGCGGCGCGGGTCCCACGGGCGGCGAGGCCACTCGAACGAGCGAGCCACCTCCGCCACCGCTCGCGAGGAGCGCGTGGGGCGTCGAGGATCCGGCGATCGTGAGGCTCGCAGGCGCGGTCGTCGACCAAGCGCCGGCGGACGAGGCCGACGTGAACCTCGCGTGCTTCGTCCAGGGGCCGGCCGCACGCGAAGAGGGAGCCTGGCTGCCCGGCGACTATCCGGATGTCGCGGCGTCGTTCGTCGCGGGGTGGCGCGCGAGGTGATCGCATTCGAGGACGACGCCTACGAAGCCTACGTCGTCGTGCGAGACCTGCCGCTCGCCGAGGGTCAGCAGCTCAACGTCCTGCTGACCGATGTCGACTACGCCTCGAAGGACGACGTGCTGGCGTCGATCACGGGGCCGGCTTCGCGCGCGCACCCGTTCGAGCTCGCGCCTCGCGAGCCGGGTCGGGACCGTGGCGAGCGACCTGTCGCTTCCTCCCGCGCGCCGCGATCGAGGCCGCCCAGAGCGACCTCGAGCAGCGGCTGCAGGCGTTGCTCGACGCCGAGATCGAGCGACTCGGGACGAGCGCGGGGGGCGCCGCCGGCGTCTCCCGCCTGAGGGCGCTGCTCACGGCGCTCGATGGTCGCGACTCGGTCTTGCCCGCGGCGCTCCAGCGTCGGCTGGATCAGTCCGCCGGCGCGCTCGCGAAGCGTCGCCTGGCTCCGCGTCTCGCGAGCGAGTCGGGCTGGGTCGAGCGCGATGGTGTGGTATGGCGCGCGCACCTCGTCTGCTCGGGGTCCGCGTGCGCGGTGGAGATCGAGCAGGCCAACCTCGGGCCCGCGGTGATGCTGCGGTGCGCCGAGCCGCTCTACCTCGGCGGCAAGCGCCGGGCGCGCGGCTTCGCCACGCCCCAGTCGCTCGGCGCGGGTTCGAGCGCCGACAGCAAGAACGACATTCCGGCCAACCTCGCCGCGGAGCCGGATCTCAGGGTCCACCTGGAGTGCGCGCGAGGTGCCGGACCGGCGGCAGCCGCGAAGCTCGTCCTCGACCTGCCCGTGCAGCGCTGATCGCTGGCCGTCGGTATGGGCCCGGCCTACAGCGAGGCGGCGCTCCTCGGCTACGCCTACGCCTTCGAGCAGGCGACGCATGCGCGCACGCCGCCCGCCTACCTGCCGACGCTCGGGGCCGAGCCCGGTGCCATGCCGAGCGGAAGCCGCGCGGCGCCAGGCGGCCAGGAGCCGTAGCCGCATCGCATGCCGGTCGACGCGACACGCGACGAGGACGCCGTCCTGACCTCGTGCGGCCGGACCGCGCCACCGTCACGGCCCCGGTTCAGCCCGCCACCACCCACACGTCGTCGCCGCGCGCGCCACACATGGCGTCCACCTGGCGCTCGTCGAGGCTCGACCAGGCCTCGACGCCGGCGCTGCCGTCGAGCCAGTAGCCCGGCTCGAGCGGGACGCTCGCCTCGAGCTGCCAGACCCCGCGCACGCGCCCGTCGTCGCCGTAGGCGGTGACGCGATCGGTGACGACGAACAGCACCGACGGACGGACGCCCGCGGCGCCGAGGACGCGCCTCGCCTCGCGGGCGACGTCGATCGCGGCGCGGCCGAGTCGCGCGGGCGGCATGCCCGTGGCGGGCACGCGCACGGGCCGTCGCTCGCGCTGCTCGGTCGCGGGCGGGCGGTCGCTGGGGCTGCGGTCGCTGGCGCCGCGGTCGCTGGGTCCGCGATCGCTGGGACCCTTGTCGGGGCCCGCCCCGGGGCGCCTCACGAGGGCGTCGAGGCGCGCCAACAAGGGGCCCCAGCCGCGGCCCAGCGCCGGCAATCCGAGCAGGCGCAGCACTGCGGCCGCCTCGGCGGGCGCGACGCCTTGCTCCTGCAGCGTGGCGGCGACCACGCGCTCGGCCGCCTCGGGCGGCTGCCCGCGCGCCATGACGCGCTCGACGCGCCGCAGGATCTCGCCGAGCTGCGCTTGTCGCGCCGCGGCGCGCGAGCCGTCGCCGCACGGAGAGCGGCGTTGTTGCAGCGGAGCGGTCCTGAGCGATGTGGTGGCCTGCATGCACGAGCCGCATCGCAACGCCTGTGCCGCGGCGCTGACCGGCCATTGGTGCGGCCGCGCCGGCCGCGCGCGCCCCGTTTCGCGACAGCGCGTGTCCCGCGCCGATCAGGAAGGCGACGCGGCGCAGGGTTGACGCGCACCAGCGCCGGGCCCGCGAGGTGGTCAAGCACCTTGACTTTGTGGCCGGTGACCGCGGGCCTGGCTTCGAGCCCGGCGAGGAGGTCGCCCCGGCGTGACGGCGCGGGGGCGACCTCCTCGCGCACGGCGCGACACGAGCGTGACGGGGCTCAGCGGACGCCGTGGAGGACGGAAGCGCGGTGATGGACTTCGTGAGGCGGCTCCTGCGAGGCGCTCGTCGCGACTGACGCGGCGTCCTCGATCAGCTCCACGCAATCGCGCGGCGTCGCCTCGTGCACGCGATGTCAGGCGCTTGTCACGAGAACGTCTCTCCGCGAGCCGCGGCGACGGTGAGCTCGGGCGGTCACGAGCCGCGGCGAGGCGCTCGCGCAGTCGATCGAACGAGCGCGTTTTCGCTTCGGCCGAGGTTCGGCGTCGAAGCCTGCGGACCCTTCGACGCGCCCTCGACACGCTTGGTGCGACCATGACCCAGTCCCGACTCGCTCGGCCGACTCACGCCCCCGTCTATCTCCAGCGCGACGCGAGCCCCGGCCTGGGCTCGACCGAGCCCGCCCTGACCCCGGCCGACGCCCATCTGGCGGCGGCCCGCGGCGCGTCCGGCGCGGGTGGCCCGCTGCCGTTCCGCGATCGCATCCAGGCGGCGTTCGGGCGTCACGACGTGAGCGGCGTCGCCGCCCATACCGACGCCGCGGCGGGCGAGGCGAGCGCGGCCCTCGGAGCGGACGCCTATGCGACCTCGGGCCACGTCGCCTTCGGGCGCACCCCGACCTCCGGACCGCCGCCCACGAAGCGGCGCACGTCATCCAGCAGCGCCGGGGCGTCGCGCTCTCGGGCGGCGTCGGTCGCGTCGGCGACCCGTACGAGCGACACGCCGACGCCGTGGCCGACCTCGTCGTGTCGGCCAATCGGCCGAGGGCCTCCTCGACGAGATGGCCCCGGCCGGCGGCGGCACCGGGGTCCAGCGCCGCGCGCTCCAGCGCATTCCCCGCGCGGGCGCACCGGCAGCCGCCCCTCGCGCGGGCGCACCGGCAGCCGCCCCACGCGCGGGCGCACCGGCCGCCGCCCGCCGGCCGCGGCTCCGCGCGGCGCGGCGCCGGCCACGCCGAGCGCCGCCCCACCGCTCGGCCGTGCCTACGTCGAGGCGACCCTCTGGGCGCGCGACATCACGAGCGCGCAGGTGCAGGCGATCCTCGACGAGCTGCACCGCGCGGAGGCGACGCACCGCGCCGACACCGAGAGCCAGCCCATCCCGATCCAGCTGCCGCCGCCGCACCAGCCGGCCGTGGTCGCGCTCGAGGATCTCGCCGACCTCGTCTCCGTGGCCGAGCACCGCCTGCAGGTCCTCGACGCCAACGGCGGCCGCGACTCGCCCGCCGCCCCGGGCGCCGGCGTCGCCAACCGCTCGGTCGCCGCCTCGCCCGAGCTCGCCCAGGCGCGGACCGAGCTCCAGGCCCAGGTGGCCGAGGTCGTGAACCAGGCCAACGCCGTCGTCGACGCCTACGGCGCCTGGCTGCGCGCGAACTACAACGAGTTCAACCGCGCTACCGCCGGCGCGACGGGGAGCCTCGGCTGGGGGCGCGACGACTTCGTCCAGGCCATCAACGAGCGCCTCGAGTCGGCCGTGTCGAGCGCGGTGGAAGCCGCCGGCGAGGCCCTCGAAGCGCTCGGCATCGAGGTGGGCGGCATCCTCGGCTTCATCCTGGCACAGGCCGCCGAGCGCGGCGCCAACGCGCTCGTCTCGGCGCTGAGCCGGGCCGTCCTGGGCGAGCCGGCGAGCCGCGAGGACCGCGCTCGCGACGCCGCGCGCGACGCCATGCACGACGCCACCGCCGACAGCAACCGTTCCATCGACAGCGAGGTCGGTCGCCTCCGCGGCGACGTGGCCCGCGACAACACGCGCTACACGACCGCGGTCGGACGCACCGCGGGGCAGAGCGACGTGTCGGCGCTGCGGGAGCACCTCGCCCACCAGCAGGCCGGGCTCCAGCACCGCGCCGAGACGCTCGCGCGCCCCGACCTGAGCATGGGCCAGCGCATGACCCGGGCCTGGACCATGGCCAACGCCGGCGGCGCCCACACCGCGCGCGAGGGCGTCGACCAGCACCAGTGGGAGCAGGCCCAGCAACGCGGCCTCCCCGGCGAGCAGGGCATCGCCGGTCACTACGAGGCCTTCATCCACGGCGTGCGCGCGAACCTCACGCACATGAACGCCCCCACCGCCGTCGCCGATCGCATGGAGGCCGAGCTCCGGCCCATCGTGACGCGCGCGCAGGGCCACGACGACGCCACGACCGCCAACGCCGTCCTCGGCCACTTCAACCACACGCGCTGGGCGCTGGGCGTCGTCCACCCGGACGGCGAGACGCCCTTCTGGGCCTTCGCCGGCATGGAGACCGAGACGCGCTGGAGCGACGTGTCCGAGGTCGGTCCCGTCACGCTCGAGCTCGTCCTGGCGGGCGACGGCGGCGCGGTCGTGCTGAGGGAGTGCCGCTACCACGCCAGCATCCAGGGCTCGACCGTGCGCGTCGGCTGGGGCCACCGCCGCGGTAACGAGCACCCTCCGACCTTCGAGGCTGCGGGCCTCATGGACACCTTGCGCGGTCGGCAGGGCTGAGGCCGTCGCCGGACCTTCGCGCGCTCGTTTTGCGGTCGCGGGGGTCTCGGGCGTCGAAGGGCGAGCGAGCAAGGAGCCCCACGTGCAGAGCGCTTCGAGAAGGCCCGAGAGTCGATCCGGTACCGCCGTCGCAACCCCCGCCTCGGAGGCGGCGACGCCCGGCGCCGCCGTGCCCGCGAGCCGGGTGCCGGGCTTCGGCGCCACGGCGGTGCGCCCGCCGCGCGACCTGCGCGCGGCCTCGTCGCGGTCGGCCGCGGCCATCCAGTTCTCGGGCTACGACCCGAGCCGCCCGTTCCAGCCGGTCGAGCCCCCGGGCGGCAGCCCGCGCGAGGCGGAGCACGACCCCAACCGACCCTTCCAGCCCATCCAGCCGCCGGGCGGCAGCCCGCGCCTGCCCGAGCACGACCCCAACCGGCCCTTCCAGCCCGTGCGCCCCGACGAGACGCCGGTGGTCGAGGCCGCCCCGGGCACGACCGTCCGGCACCAGAGCGGCGCGCGCGTCGAGAACCCGCGCGTCACCGCGCGCGCGCTCGACGGCCACCTGCAGACGCGCATCGCCAACAACAACGCCAGCATCAGCGAGCTCGAGGCCGAGAACGCGCGCGACCCGATGAGCCCCGAGTACCACCGGCGCGAGGCCGAGATCGCGCGCCTCCGCGCCGAGGTGCCGCGGCTCGAGTCGGCGCGGCGCGACGCGGCGCTGGCCGGCCAGGACGACCAGCGCGGCATGGCCCGCCTCCAGACCATCGCCGACGGCCACGGCGTGCCGTGGCAGCCGCTCCGCAACGGCCAGCAGGTCGACACCGGCACGACCACGGTGCGCACCTCGAGCCGCGGCGGCCTCGATCACAGCGTCGAGAGCGAGAGCGTGCGCGCCCCCGCCGCGGGCGCCGAGGGCGGAGCGTCGCCGGTCGAGCGCACCACCGATCGCCGCTCGATCCAGACCGGCTTCGGCGACGGGCGCGTCGCCCGCACCTACGCGCAGTCGCAGAGCGTGGCGCGCTCGGACGGCTCGGGCGAGAGCCGCTCGCGCCAGACCTCCATCGGCGCCGGCCGCGTCGAAGGCGGCCACGGCGTGTCCGTCAACGGCGAGCGCAGCGACACCGTCAACCACCAGGCCGGCGGCAGCGAGACGAACCAGGCGAGCCGCGGCGCGTCGCTGGGCTACGGCGACGGCAACGTCACCGGCCAGCGCACGCGCGGCTCGCAGCACACCGTCACCGCGGCCGATGGCTCGAGCGTCTCGAACCAGAGCAGCCAGACGAACCGCGTCGCCATCGGGCGCGGCGGCATCACCGGACGCCAGGAGAGCTCCGAGGTCCACGAGGAGCGCGATGCCGCCGGCGAGGTCACGCGCCGCAGCGCCGACACCAGCAACGCCAGCGGCGGCCTCACCATGGGCCAGCACCAGGTCGGTGCGCAGGCCGGCGTGGGCGGCACGCGCGAGCGCCGCGACGGCACCAACACGTCGTCGCTCGGCGGCCAGGCCGACGCCTCGATCTCCAACCGTGGCGGCAGCGCCTCGGGCACGGGCCAGGGCAGCATCGGCCGCGGCCGCACCCAGCTCTCGGGCTCGGTCGGCGCCAGCGCCTCCTTCACCACCGACATCCAGGAGGTCGAGGGCTCCGACGGCCAGCAGTACGAGGTCGTGACGGTGCTCACGCTGAGCGGCAACCTCGGCGTCAACGGGCGCGTCGGCAGCGACACCAACAACGTCTCGGTCGGCGTCGAGGGGCGCCGCTCGCACGCCATGACCTTCCGCCATCGCCTGAGCGCGGCGCAGGCGGCGAGCTATCGCGCCTCGCTGGCCCAGGTGCGCGACAACCAGGTGCCGGTGCAGGGCATCGGCGCCGAGTTCGCCTACATGCGCCGCTCGCTCGAGATGGAGCGCGGCCACACCGGGCTCGGACGCGAGAGCATCGTCAGCGACCCGGCGGCGGCGCGCAACCTGGCCGACGGCGACAGCATGGAGATCACCGACACCAGCGGCTCGACGCGCCGCATCGGCGTCCAGGGTGGCGGCGGCGGCGTCAGCGCCGGCGCGAGCCACAGCGAGGGCAGCTCGGAGACGCGCACCATCCGCGTGCGCGCCACCACCGTCGGCGGCCACTCGGTACGTGAAATCACCTTGACCTTCTCGCGCACCGACGAGTCGCAGAACTCGGCCAACGCCAGCGTCGAGGGCATGGGCGTCGCGGGCGCGCGCGGTCACAGCGACACCCACGGACGCTCGGTCGTGTTCTCGCTGCCGGCCGACGCGCGCGACTACGACGCCCGCTTCGCGCGCATCATGGGCTGCCACGACGCGGGCAGCGCCGAGCACCTGGCGCTCGAGCTCGGCGCCGACATCACGCGCAGCGAGGAGCACACCACCGACACCTCGGGCGGCGTCGGCGCGACGCGCGACGGCGCGGTGAACCACGGCCTCAACCAGCGCGAGGTGCGCTCGACCACGTCCGACGTCACGGTCGGCCGCGACGAGGACGGCCACGGCACCATCGTCGGCTCGACCGGCGCGCGCAGCGAGAGCCAGCTCGGCGTGCGCGTCGGCGGCACCGATCGCGTCAGCAGCAACGTCACCGGCACGGCGCAGAACCGCTTCGACTCGACGCGCGCTCGGGGTGATCGCCAGGAGGTGAGCGTCGATCAGAACCGCGACAGCGGCGTGCGCGTGGGCAGCGACGAGGGCGTGGTGGGCGACCTGCGCCGGCGCCTCGGCCTGCTCCGGCGCGAGCTCGAGGGCTACCGCGTCTCCGAGGGCGAGGTGAACATCATCGCCGAGCGCGCGCGCGGCGGCGCCTGGATGGACGCCTTGCCGCTCTACCTGCGGAACGGCAACCACGAGTCGGTGGTCGGCCTCTGGCGCGCGCTCCAATCCGAGCTGCGGAACCCGCGACCGCGCGCCGAGTGGGTCGCGGCCGACCCCGACATGGCCATGCAGATCGCGCGCGGCGAGGCCATCACCCGCTTCCGCGGCGCGGCCCCGCCCGAGGACGGCTTCGCCGCCATCCAGGGCCTCCTGCGCGGCGGCGGCGGGCAGGCGCTGGGCGTGCACTTCGAGTGGCCCGACTCCATCCGCGCGCGCCAGCCCGAGTACAACCGCCTCCACGAGGAGATGCTCGGGCTCGAGGGGCGCTGGCGCGGGCTCTCGGACGCGGAGCGGCGCACGCGCGTCGGCGCCGACGGCGCGCGCGTCACCGCCGGTCTGCGCGCCGTGCTGAACGCCATCCGCGCCGCCGAGGACTTCCACAGCCCGGAGGCCGCGGCCGAGACCGAGGAGGCGGTGCAGGCCGACATCCGCCGCGTGGACGAGCTCGTGCGCCGGCACGCGAACGACATGGAGTTCAGCGCCGAGGAGGCCAACGCCGCGGCCGACGCGCCGGCCCCGGCACCCGCCCCGGCCGGCGCCGCGCCCGCCCCCGCGGCCGCGTCGCATCCGGCGCCGCGCGGCCGAGGCGCCTCGGGCCGCGCCGCGTCGCCGACGCCGGCGCCCGCGCCGCTCCCGACGCCCGGGCAGGAGCCGCAGGCGCCGCCGCCCACCCAGACCGGCAACGAGCCCGAGGGCCCGACCCCCGAGGACCGCGAGCGCGCCATCGCCGAGACGCGCGAGATCGTGCCGCGGCTCGAGAGCATGCACCACCGCGAGGCGCAGATCCTGGCCGAGGTCGAGGCGCAGGTCGGCACCTGGCATCTGACCAACGGCTGGATCGAGGAGGCGCTGGGCCGCCTCGACACCATCTCGCAGCTCATGCCGGTCTGGCGGCGCGCAGCCGAGCGCCTCTACACGCTGTTCCGCGACAACCACGGCGACATGAGCGCCTACCCGCGCCAGTATCTGCCGAACCTCTCGCGCCGCCTGCAGCTGCTCCAGCGCCTGACCAACGAGGTGCCCGAGTTCCGACGCGGCACCCTCGTCAACCGCGCCGCGACCTACCGCGCCGAGACACCGGTCATTCCGTAGCCCTGGCCGCGACGCACGCCCCACGGCCCCCGCCGACGCGAGCGAGCGGCGGGTGAGCGCGTGGGGCGATCGCTCTCCGGGCGGCATCGCACGCGGCCTTGAGCACATGCGAAAAACTTTTCGCACCGACGCGCGTTGACGTCGGGTCGAGGCGACACCCCCGCCAATCTATGGCAGGTTGGCGCCGCTTGGACCCAACAGGAGATCCTTCATGATGGATATGAGGAAGCTCGCTCGAGCGCGTTCGCTCGTCCTGCTCAGCGCCGCCATCACATTGAGCGGCGCCACGTGCAACGACAAGCCCGGCGGTGGCGGCGACGGCTCCGAGCCCGGCGAAGGCGAGGTCACCAGCGGGCCGCGCACGCACCCCGATCTCGGCGAAGGCGGCGATGGCGGTGGCGCCTCGACCAAGATCGCCGGCGGTCCGGCCGGCGAGGTCGCGCTCGGCCCCGACGGCAAGCCGCTACCGTCCGGCCTCGTCTTCACCATCTCCGAGGGCGTGCCCGAGGGCGGCCGGAAGGAGCCCGCGCCGCCGGCCAAGGCGACCAAGCTCACCGACGCCGAGGCCAACGCCATCCTCGCCCGGCTGCCGTCGATCGAGGTCCAGTCCGACGACCAGAAGGACTTCGCGCTGCGCCCCGGCTCGAAGCCGCCGCCGCTCACCGGCGCCACCATCGCCGAGACCTGGCCGCCGCCGGTGAAGCCGGACGTCGCGACCCCCGACGTAAACAACGGCCCGCCCAAGGTCCTGCGCTACCAGCCCGAGGGCGACGTGCCGCTGGCGCCGCGCATCACCATCACCTTCTCGAACCCGATGGTGCCGGTGACGTCGCACGACACGCTGGCCAAGGAGGCCGTGCCGGTGTCGCTGACGCCGACCATCGAGGGCAACTGGCGCTGGGTCGGCGCGAAGACGCTCTTCTTCGATCCGGTCGGCCGCGCGCCCATGGCGACCGAGTTCAAGGCCGAGGTGAAGGCCGGCGTGAAGGACGCCACCGGCACGCCGCTGGCCGAGGGCAAGGCCTGGTCCTTCCGCACGCCGCCGCCCTCCATCCTGTCGTCGTCGCCGAGCGGCGACTCGGTCGAGCTCGAGCCGGTGCTGTACGTGCTCTTCGATCAGAAGGTCGACCCGGCCGCGGTGAGGGCCAAGCTCACCGTGACCGCCGGCGACAAGAAGATGAAGACGCGGGAATTGACGAAAGAGGAATATGACAAATTGCCGCAGGGCTGGCGCGAGGACAAGGACAACGTCGGCCGCTGGTTCGCCTTCAAGCTGACCGAGAAGCTCGACACCGACACCAACGTGACGGTGACCTTCCCGGCCGGGACGCCGTCGGCCGAGGGCCCGCGCGTGACCGAGAAGGAGCAGAGCTTCTCCTTCAAGACCTACGGCCCCTTCAAGATCCTCGAGGCGCGCTGCGGTTGGGGCGACGAGTGCCGGCCGGGCATGCCGTTCCAGATCACCTTCTCGAACCCCATCGACGAGGACAAGATGGAGGAGAAGATGATCGCCGTGGAGCCGGCCATCACCGCGCTGTCGGCCGACGTCTACGGCCAGACGCTGAACCTCCAGGGCCTCACCAAGGGCAAGACCAGCTACACCGTCACCATCAAGGGCGACCTCAAGGACATCTACGGCCAGACGCTCGGCAAGGACGAGGAGAAGCGCTTCCGCGTGGGCCCGTCCGAGAAGATGCTGATGTCGACGGTCGGCCCGATGATCGTGCTCGACCCGATGGCCAAGAAGCGGCGCCTGCCGGTCTACGTCATGAACATGGGCGAGCTCGACGTCGAGCTCTACAAGGTGAACCCGGCCAAGGACTGGGCGAAGTACAATACCTTCATCCAGGAGCGCTGGCGCGACGACGGCCCGAAGACCCCGCCGGGCGAGCGCGTGTTCGCGAAGAAGATCGATACCGGCATGACCGCCGAGGAGCTCTCCGAGGTCGACATCGACCTGTCGCCGGCGCTCACCGGCGACTTCGGCCAGCTCATCGCCGTCGTGAAGCCGGTCGGCATGGACAGTAAGGATGACAAGTGGGCGCGCGACCGCTCGACGGTCATCACCTGGGTCCAGGTCACGCAGATCGGCCTCGACGCCTTCGTCGATCAGCAGGAGCTCGTCGGCTGGGCCACCGCCCTGGTCGACGGCAAGGTGCTCTCCGGCCTCGAGCTCGAGCTGTCGCCGACCGGCAAGAAGGCCACCACCGACGCCACCGGCCTCGCCACCATCCCGCTCCCCGAGAAGGCCGGCCGCGAGATGCTCTTGGCGCGCTCGGGCGACGACCTCGCCTTCGTGCCCGACTCCGACTACTCGTACGGCGATGACGGCCAGTGGGTGAAGCAGAGCGAGGAGGCGCAGACGCGCTGGATGGTCTTCGACGACCGGCACCTCTACCGCCCGACCGAGACCGTCAACATCAAGGGCATCCTGCGCCTGCACGAGCCCGGCGAGAAGGGCGACGTCGCCGCGCTGCCGGCCGGCGCGCTCACCAAGGTGAGCTACCAGGTCATCGAGTCGCAGGGTAACGAGATCACCAAGGGCACCGTCGACGTGTCGGCCAACGGCACGTTCAAGCTGCAGTTCAAGCTGCCCGACACGCCGAACCTCGGCTCAGCGCGCGTGCACTTCTCGACCGGCCTCGGCGCATATGCCAATTCCGAATATGACCACTACTTCGACATCCAGGAGTTCCGCCGGCCCGAGTTCGAGGTCAGCGCCACCGCCTCGGAGGGCCCGCACTTCGTGGGCGGCAAGGGCTCGGCCAGCATCACCGCCAGCTACTTCGCCGGCGGCCCGCTGCCCAACGCCGAGGTCACCTGGAACGTGACGTCGACGCGCGGCTACTTCGTGCCGCCCAACCAGTCCGACTTCGTCTTCGGCACCTGGGAGCCGTGGTGGGGCTGGCGCGACGAGTGGCATCGCGGCCCGGGCGGCGGCGACAACTCGTACCAGTCGTTCACCGGCCGCACCGACGCCAGCGGCACGCACATGATCTCGCTCGACTTCAAGTCGCTCACGCCGCCGCGCCCGGCCAGCGTGACGGCCGAGGCCACGGTGCAGGACGTGAACCGCCAGGTGTGGTCGACCAGCACGAGCCTGCTCGTGCACCCGGCGCGCTACTACGTCGGCATGAAGACGCCGCGCTACTTCGTCGAGCAGGGCCAGTCGATCGACGTCGAGACCATCGTCGCCGACATCGACGGCAAGCGCATCGAGGGCACGCCCATCGAGATGACGATGGTGCGGCTCGACTACAAGAAGGTGAAGAAGAAAGGCTGGACCGAGGTCGAGGCCGACCCCGAGACGTGCAAGGTGGTGTCGGGCAAGGACCCGCAGAAGTGCACCTTCCACCCGAAGCAGGGCGGCCAGCACAAGATCACCGCCAAGATCGCCGACCCGGAGAAGCGCCCGAACCAGAGCGAGATCACCGTGTGGGTGCCGGGCGGCAAGACGCCGGCCGACCGCGACCTGAAGCAGGAAGATGTCCAGATCATCCCGTCGAAGCAGAAGTACGAGCCGGGTGAGACGGCCGAGCTGATGCTGCAGGCGCCGTTCTTCCCCGCCTCGGGCGTCTATTCGATCCGCCGCGGCAATATGGTCGAGAATATGCCTGTCAATTTCGACGGCCCGTCGCAGACCATCAAGATCAAGATCGAGGAGTGGATGATCCCGGGCGTCACCGTGGTCGTGACGCTGGCCGGCTCGGCCGTGCGCCCGAACGACGACGGCACGCCCAACGAGAACCTGCCGCGCCGCCCGGCCTTCGCCAGCGGCTCGCTCAGCCTCGACGTGCCGGCGACACTCAGGCGGCTGACGGTCGAGGCGGTGCCGGCGGCAGCGCGCATCGAGCCGGGCGCCGACACCAGCGTGACGGTGACGGTGAAGGACTCGAGCGGCAAGACCGTCAGCGGCGCCGAGGTGGCGCTCATCGTGGTCGACGAGTCGGTGCTGGCGCTGGCCGGCTACACGATGGCCGACCCCATCGGCATCTTCTATCAGGGGCGCGGCGACTACACGCGCACCGAGCGGTCGCGCTCGCGCCTCGTATTGGCGGCGCTGAAGGAGCTCTTCGCGCAGGCCGGCGGCGACAAGGACATGGACGGCGTCGCCGACGACGCGCGGAAGAAGATGGCCGAGCGCGAGGAGGGCGCCGGCGGGATGGTGCGCGCCACGGCGGCCATGCCGTCGCCGGCGCCGCCGATGATGGAGGCGGCCAAGCCCGAGGAGGCTCCGGGCGGACCGGGCGCCAACGTGGGCGGACCGATCGCCGTGCGCAAGAACTTCGACGCGCTGGCCGTATTCGCCCCGGACGTGCCGACCGACGCCGACGGCAAGGCCACCGTGCAGGTGAAGCTGCCCGACAACCTCACGCGCTATCGCGTCATGGCGGTGGCACTCTCGGGGCCGAAGCACTTCGGCTCGGGCGAGTCGTCGATCACGGCGCGGCTGCCGCTCATGGTGCGCATGTCGCCGCCGCGCTTCCTCAACTTCGGCGACTCGTTCGAGCTGCCGGTGGTGCTGCAGAACCAGACCGACGAGGCCATCGACGTGAAGCTCGCGGTGCGCTCGACCAACGCCACGGTCGACCAGGGCGCCGGGCGCGCGGTGAAGATCGCCGCCAATGACCGGGTCGAGGTGCGCATCCCCATGTCGGCCTTGAAGGCCGGCACGGCGCGCTTCCAGGCGGGCGCGGTGTCGGGCAAGTGGGCCGACGCGGCCGAGGTGAAGCTGCCGGTGTGGACGCCGGCCACGACCGAGGCCTTCGCCACCTACGGCGAGGTCGACAAGGGGGGCACGGTGCAGCCGGTGCAGGTGCCGGGCGAGGTGTGGCCGCAGTTCGGAGCGCTCGAGGTGCAGACCTCGTCGACGCAGCTCCAGGCGCTGACCGACGCGGTGCTGTATCTCACGACCTATCCCTACGAGTGCTCGGAGCAGCTGTCGTCGCGCATTTTGGCAATTGCGGCGCTGAAGGACGTGCTGAGCGCCTTCAAGACGCCGGAGCTGCCCAAGCCCGAGGTGCTCATCGCCTCGGTGGCGGCCGACATCAAGCACCTCCAGGGCATGCAGGCCGACGACGGCGGCTTCGCCTTCTGGCGGCGCGACCAGGAGACCTGGCCGTTCCTCACCATCCACGTGACGCATGCGCTCTTGCGCGCCAAGGAGAAGGGCTTCGAGGTGCCGCAGTGGATGCTCGATCGCGCGCTCGACTACCTGCGCAACATCCGCAGCCACATGACCGAGCCCTGGTACACCGAGGACGTCAAGCGGGCCATCGAGGCGTACGCGCTCTACGTCCGCACGCGCGCCAACGAGGGTGATCCGGCGCGCGCGCGCGCGCTCATCAGCGAGGCCGGCGGGCTCGACAAGGCCGACCTCGAGATGGTGGCCTGGCTCTACCCGGTGATGACCGGCAAGGCCGGCTTCGAGCGCGACATCGAGGCCATCCGGAAGCACCTCAACAACCGCGTGTCGGAGACGGCCGGCATGGCGCACTTCGTGACGTCGTACGGCGACGGCGCGTACCTGCTGCTGCACTCGGATCGGCGCGTCGACGGCCTCCTGCTCGAGGACCTGATCGGCGACCAGCCGAGCTCGGACCTCATCCCGAAGATCGTGCGCGGGCTGCTCGCCCACAAGACGGCCGGCCGCTGGGAGAACACGCAGGAGAGCGCCTGGGTGCTGCTCGGGCTCGACAAGTACTTCAACACCTTCGAGAAGATCGAGCCGAACTTCGTGGTGCGGGCGTGGCTCGGCGACAACTACGCCGGCGACCACACCTTCAAGGGCCGCACCACCGAGCGCTCGCAGATCACCGTGCCGATGGCCAAGCTGGCCGAGATGGGCCAGAAGCAGGACCTCACGCTGGTGAAGGAGGGCGTGGGCCGCCTCTACTATCGCATCGGCATGAGCTACGCGCCGAAGTCGCTGAAGCTCGAGCCGTCGGAGCACGGCTTCCACGTCGAGCGCAGCTACGAGGGCGCCGACGATCCGAAGGACGTGACCCACAACCCCGACGGCACCTGGACCGTGCGGGCCGGGTCGCGCGTGAAGGTGAAGCTGATGATGCACACCGAGGATCGGCGCTACCACGTGGCGCTCGTCGACCCGATGCCGGCCGGCTTCGAGGCGCTGAACCCCGAGCTCCGCGGCACGCAGGCGACCCCGCCGCGCGACGAGGGCGGCGGCGGTGGCGGCGAGGACTGGGGCGGCCGCGGCGGCGGGCGCTGGTGGTGGTGGGGCCCGTGGTACGAGCACGAGAACCTGCGCGACGACCGGGCCGAGGCGTTCACGTCGCTCCTCTGGGAGGGCGTCTACACCTACACCTACTACGCGCGCGCCACGACGCCGGGCAACTTCGTCGTGCCCCCGACCAAGGCCGAGGAGATGTACGCGCCGGAGACGTTCGGCCGCGGCGCGTCCGATCGGGTCGTCGTCCAGTAGTCGGCATATGACAAAATCGGCCACGTCGCGATTCTGTTTGCAGGGTCGGGCGTGGCTGATTTCATTTGTGCTCGTCGGCTGTGCCGACGCCGGCGCGTCGGAGTGTCCGTCCCAGGTCGAGATGGAGGCCGGGACCGCCAGCGGCTGCGTCGAGGGCACGCGCTGCGACTACGGCCGCTCGTGTTGCTGCAACGCGTGCGTGACGCCGCTCACCTGCACCTGCGAGGCGGGCCGCTTCGGCTGCGTGGCGGGCGACCTCATCTGCGCCTGCTCGCCGGGCTGCGACGTCTTCGAGGTCGCGACCGCCGACGGCTGCACCCCGTGCGCGGTGGCGGTGACGGCGGCGGCCGCGCGCTTCGATGCGCTCGTCGGCGTCCTCGATCGCTGCTCGGTGGACAGCCAGTGCGTGCTGAGAGCCGGTGTGAGATGCGCCGCGCCGTGCGTCGCCATTGGCGCGAGCGCCGCCGAGACCTTCGAGCACACCGTCAGCGAGTTCGAGTCGAGCGTGTGCCGCGACTTGGACAGCGTCTGCCGGGTGAGTGCCGATCCGGTGTGCCCGGCAGGCGTCATCGCGCGCTGCGCCGACGGGCATTGCGCGCTCGGCGCGCCGTGCGATCCGGCGGTCGCCGCGGTCGGCGCGGCGTGCGACGACGGCGACCCGTGCAGCGAGGGCGACGCCTGCAGCGCCGACCACCAGTGCGTCGGGCGGCCCGTCGACTGCGACGACGGCAACGACTGCACGAGCGACGACTGCTCGCCCGACGGCGGCTGCGCGCACTCGCAGCGCGACGGCAACTGCGCTCTGGCGAGCGCGGCGTGCTCGATCGGCGGCGTGTGCAAGGCCGGGCAGTGCACGGTCGGACCGCCCGGCTTCACGACGAACCTCGACGGGGCGCATGCGTACGCGAGCGCGGTCGCCGTCGACGACACGGGCGACCTCGTGGTGGTCGGCGCCACCGGCGCGGCGCCGAGCGTCGGCGCGCTCTGGCGCGTGGCCCCGGACGGCGCGACCCAGGCGAGCACGGCGCTGACGGGGATCGAGCGCGCCGGCGATGTCGTGGCGCTGGCCGGCGGCGACCTCCTCATCGCGGGCGAGGCGCGCGGCGCGAGCGACCTCGACGTGGTGGTGACGCGCGTCGATCGCGAGGGCGCGCCGCGCTGGCGCCAGCTCATCGCCCACGCCGGCGACGACCTGCGGCCGGAGCTTGCGGTGGGCGGCGCGGCCAGGTCGCGGTGGTGTGGATCGCCGACGACGGCTTCCGCATGGACCTCGCGCTGACGACCGTCGACGGGGCCACGCCGCGCGTCGTCGAGGTCGGGCCGACCGTGCTGGCGACCCTCTCCTGGCCCGACGAGCGGCCTGCCGTCGCGGCCTTCGGGGCCGGCTTCGCGCTGCTCCGGCCGGACGTCGACGCCGAGCGCGCGCGCGCCGTCCTGAACGTCGTCGACGCGAGCGGCGCGGTGGGCGCCGACGCCGTCGTGCGGCTGAGCGACGGCGCGCGTCCGAGTGGCCTCATGGCGCTCGGCGACGACCTCGTCCTGTGGGATCGCAGACGCACGCCGGCGGCTGGATCCGCCGCGTCCACACCGACGGCACGACCGTCTGGGCGCACGACGACACGCGCGCTGAGGCGGCCTTCGCCATCGACGGCGTCATCGCCATCGCCGGCGGCAACGACGACTGGCCCTTCATCGCGACCTTCGATCCGACGAGCGGCGCCGAGGTCGTCCACCTCACGCTGCCGTCGACGCCCGGGCCGACGCACGGCGTGGCGCGCGCGCCGGCGGGCCTCGTGCTGGTCGGCGCGACGCCGAACGGCCTCGCGTGGCTCCGGCGCATCACGCCATGGTCGACCTGCCATGGCATCGACTGCACGCCGGAGGGCTGCCCGGCCGACGCGTCAGCCGAGTGACAAACCTCAGGCCTTGGTGGCGGGCTCGTCGGCCAGCGCGATGGGCACGTGCGGATCGAGCGCGTAGCCGCCGTCCATGCGCACCAGCAGGCCCTCGAGGCCGAGCTTCCTGAGCATGCCGATGGCGCTGTAGACGCGGTCGCGCGCCGCGTCGGGCAGGATGCGCTCGGCCGGCCAGCCGGCGCTCACCAGCTCCTCGGTGGTGGCCGCGCGGTCGCCGTGGCGCAGGCGCCGGTCGACCAGGTGGGCCAGCAGGCGGCGCAGCGGCACGCGCGTGCGCAGCTCGACGCGCGGGCCGCGCGGCGGCTCGAACCAGATGGCGTCGGGCCCGATGGCGAGCCGCTGCGCGCTCGGGCCGGGCGCTCGCGGCTCGGCGGCGCGGCCGAGGTCGTGGGCGATGCGCGCCACGCGCACGGCGAGCTTGTCGGCCAGGAGGCCGTCGCCCATGGCGCGCAGCTCGGCGATGGCCTCGGCCAGGCGCTCCTCGGCCGGCGCCAGCTCGCCGCGCGCGACCGCGCACAAGGCCAGGTTGGTGAGCGCCAGCGCGGCGGCCCGGCGCATGCCCGCGGCGCGCGCCGCGGCGAGCACGCGCGCGTAGGCGGCGCGGGCGTCGTCGACGTCGCCGAGCGTGAGCGCGGCGCTGGCCTCGTGGAGCTCGGCCCACACCCCCAGCGCCCGATCGCCGTGCGCCGCGGCCGCGTCGCGCACCGCGACGGCGCGGCGGCGCGCGCGCTCGGCCAGGCCCTCCTCGCGATCGACCACGCTGCCCATGAGGCGCGCGCGCCGACCCGCGGGGTGGTCGAGGTCGTCGCAGGCGGCCATGGCCTGGGCGGCGTCGAGCGAAGCCTCGGCCACCCGGCCGCGCAGGTAGCGAGCGCGCGCCCGCGCCACGAGGAGGAGCGCGCGCGGCGGCCCGACGCGGGCGACCTCGAGCGCCGTCGCGACCGCGGCCTCGGCCGACGCGCCGTCCTTGCTGGCGTCGCTCAGCGCCAGGAGCTCGCCCAGCGCGGCCGCGACCTCGGCGCTCGCGGTCCGCTCGAGCGCGGCGGCGAAGTCCGGGCGGCCGGCCGCCAGGGTGGGCAGGACCGGCTCGGGGTCACCGTCCAGCAGCGCGTCGATGAGCCCGCGCGCACGCGCGGCCAGCCAGGTCTCGTCGTCGTCCACGCGGCGAGCATGGTCAGGTCGGCCGCCGCTGTCGATGCCCGCGCCGGTTCGTCTTCGGGAAACCGGCGCGCGTCGGCGTCACTGCGGCGGGTCGCCGTAGAGGTCGTCGGTGCCGAAGAAGAAGCGCGTGGCCTCGACGCGGAAGTGGAAGCCGAGCGGCAGCGTGTCGGCCAGGCAGGCCGTGTCGAGCTCGGCCTTCGGGTCCTGCACGAACTGGAGCAGGAGCTCGCGGCCGCACGTCGAGGTCGGGTCGCTCATGAGCTGCCCCTGCGTCATGAGCGAGTGCGCGCCGCCCACGATCTCGATGTAGCGCTGGTGCGGCGCCGTGAAGTGCTGGCCGAGCGGGCGCGCGTAGCGGGCCGGCGTGGCGGTGTCGAGGTCGGCGTTCAAGGCCAGGAGCGGCACGTCGCTCTCGGCCAGCGTGCCGGCCAGCGGGTCGTGATAGCGCGGCCAGCCGGGCACCTCGAAGGCCGCGGCCTTACCCGTGCCGCGGCACGAGCGCGTCGCCTCCCAGCGCGCGAGGAGCTCGTCGGGCCCGGGGTCCTCGGGCTCCCACAGCTCGGAGGCGAGGATGTTCACCTGGAGCGGGAACGAGAAGCCCTCGTGGCCGCCCGGCGCGAAGGCCGACGGCGGCGGCAGCTCGAACGACGCCGCGCCCGGGTCGTAGCCGAAGAGCCGGGTGTAGAGGAAGCGGATGGCCGTGACGTCGTCCGCGTCGCAGCGCAGGTAGCGGTGGATGAAGGCCGCCGTGGCGCGCCGGCCGGCGAAGCCGAACATGAGGTTGCCCATGGCCGTGCGGAGCAGCTCGCGGTCGCTGTCCGGGTCGCCGGCGATGGGGCAATGTCCGGCGGCGATTTTGTCATATAGCGTCCCCAGCGCGTCCCAGGCGCCGGTGCGGCCCGGGAAGCGCGACGCGCACTCGGGGTCCTCGGGGCAGTGCGAGAGGATCTCCTGGGCCGTGCCATCCTCCCACACGTCTTCCAGCGACAGCAGGCAGTGGTCGCCGGCGCAGATCGAGTCGAGCACGACGCCGTCGGCGAGGCCGCCCGCGTGCCGGCCGGCGACCTCGAGGTAGCGATTGGCGAGGTAGGTGCCGTACGAGATGCCGAGCACGACGACCTGGTCCTCGGGCGCGTGGATGGCGCCGATGAGGGCCGCCGTGTCGTGGGCCGCGCCGGTCGTCGAGAAGTGGGCGAGGCCGTCGCCCCACTTGCCGACGAGCGCGTCGCGGCAGGCCGGCCACTCGTGCGCGGTGATGTTGGGGCCGCCCTGCGACAGCGACCCCTGCTGGATGGGGCAGACGAGCTGCGTCGACTTGCCGGTGCCGCGGTGGTCCGGCAGGTAGAAGTCGAGGCCGGGGTCGCGCTCGGCCAGCAGCGCGGCCAGCGACTCGCCGTCCGAGCCGGCCTGCCCCGGCCCGCCCATGAGCAGCCACAGCGCGCGCCGCGGCGTGCCGGTGTCGGCGCTGCGCAGGCGCTTCACCCAGATGTCGATGCTGCCCCGCTCGGGGTGCTCCCAGTCGAGCGGCATCGGCACCACGGCGCAGTCGACGTTGTCGTGCGGCTCGTGCTGGAGCTCGTCGCACGCCTCCCAGGTGACGGTGACGTCGGGCAGCGGCCCGGTCGCGACGTCGGCGATGTCCGCGACGTCGGCGACGCCCACGTCGTCGACGACCTCGGCGTCGGGCGCGCTCGTCGCGTCGGCGGTGGCGTCGTCGACGGTGGCGGTGTCGGCCGCGACGTCGGGGTCGACCGCCGTGTCGGCGACGCCACCGTCGGAGCTCGAGTCACAGGCCAGGAACACCACGGAGCAGAATGTCAGGGTCCGGAAACGCATGCGGCGGAGCCTGGCTCGCGCCCGGTCTCCGCCGCATCCGAAATGATCCGAATTCTAGACTCTCATATCGGCACGGGGCTTCGATCCGACGTTTCGCGAGCCCTCCGCGGCGCGCGACCCTGAAGGGTCGCGCTTGCTCCAGCCTCACGAAACGTCGGCGCCCCGCGCCGGGTGCCTCGGCCCCTCCGGGGCTCGCTTCTTCGCAGAGAAGGAGTCAGTTCAATTAAAGAGCTCCGACGGGAAGCGCCCGAGGAGATCCTCGAAGACCTGGTCCATGGTCTCGATCTGCGCGTTGTCGCTCCACATGTACTCCATGTTGGTGGCCTTCAGGATGGCCCACCAGGGGTACGCGGTGGTGACGCTGCCCGAGCTGTCAGCGGTGAGGTACGGGTCGATGAAGCTCCACGTGCGACCGAGCGCGTTGGTGGTGATGCTGTAGCCCTCGGGGTCGACCAGGTTCACGGTCACGTCGCGGTCGCTCCAGTCGAGCACCACCATGGCCGGGTCGAGCTTCATGTCCTCCGCGTAGGCCTTGCAGAACTCCTGGCTCGGCTTCTCGCCGTCGTTGTTCTCGGCCAGGATGATGAGCATATCCAGGCCCGGCGTCTTCTTCGCGATGGTGGCGCGATCGAGGATGCCGTTGGTGTGCTTCAGGCGGAAGGCGTTGATGAACTCGTGGCAGGCCGTGCACCAGCCGGCCGTGCCGATGATCCACATGGCCTGGCTCTCGCCGCCGCAGGTGGCGTGCAGCTGCACCGGGTCGCCGTTGCAGTTCTTGAGCGTCAGGTTGCCGACGTTGTCGTGGAGGATGGTGCCGGTGCCGTTCTCGACGCAGGTGTCCTGGGTCTTGGTCGACACGGGGATGGCCTTCACCTCGGCGTCGAAGTCGAAGTTGTCGATGCACCACCCCTCGCCGCCCTCGACCTCGGTCGAGACGTAGCTGTTCGAGTCGATGGTGACCTCCTTCAGCTCGAGGCCCTCGAGGTGGCCCTTGAAGCGGCCGCCGAGCACGTCCCACTGGCTGATGACGAGGTTGCCCTTGTGGGCGAAGAAGGTCTTGTCGCAGCCGCCGGCCGAGGTGCAGCCGGTGCGGATGACGACGCAGTTCGAGCAGGTCGCGTAGTTCGGCTCGCCGAGGTCGGGGTTGGCGAGGTCGTAGGTGCCGGGCTCGGTGGCGCCGCCCACGAACTGCGAGCCCTGGTAGATCTCGATGGCCAGCGAGTCGACGGGCTCCTTGTCGCCGGTGTTGGCGTGGAGCACGGCGTAGCCCGACTGCGCGTCGTAGGTCTGGGACGCCGCCGTGAAGCCGCTCTTGTCGCAGCCGCCCGGGTTGACGGTCGTGTCGGGGGTCGTGGTCGTGTCGGGCGTCGCGGTGGTCGCGTCGTTGCCGGTCGTCGCGACCTGGGTGTCGGTGGCCGTGGTGGCGTCGGCGGTTCCGCCGGGGGAGGAGCTGCCCGAGTCGCAGGCCGCGAGGCCGAGCGCCGAGACTGCGAGCTTCAAGAAGAGGTTCGAGCGAATCGTGACCACGGGTTCTCCTGGTGCGACGAGGGAGCGCCCGTGTACCCGAGGGGTTCGATCTCGCGCAAGCGGCGGGCCGACCTTTTTGCCGAACTCGCGCGCGGCCGCGGCGCAGGCGGTCGTGCGCGCAGGCGGTCGTCAGGCCCCGGCGGCGAACCAGGCCGCGGTGGTCGCGAGGCCGCTCGCGAGATCGACCGAGGCCGTCCAGTCGATGAGGCCCTTGATGCGATCGACCGCGGCCACCGAGCGCACGATGTCCCCGGGTCGCGCCGGCTCGTGCCGGATGGGGACGGCGTCGGCGCCCGCGCCCTCGCGCCGACCGACCGCGGCGATGGCCGCGTGGGCCAGCTCGAGGATCGAGGTCTCGCGCCCGGTGCCGACGTTTACGACCGCGCCGCCCAGGCGCTCGGGCGCGAACAGCGCGGCCGCGAGCGCCCTCACCACGTCGCCGACGTAGACGAAGTCGCGCGTCTGTCCGCCGTCTCCATAGATGATGATGGGCCGGCCCGACGCCGCGCGCTGGAGGAAGATGGAGATGACGCCGGCGTACTCGCTGCCCGGCACCTGGCGCGGGCCGTAGACGTTGAAGAAGCGGCAGCTCAGCGCATCGATGCCGCGCATGGCCGCGATGCGCAGGTGGTGCTCGCCGGTGAGCTTGTGGAGCCCGTACGGCGACACCGGCAGCGTCGGCGCGTCCTCGCGCGCGGGCAGCGGCACGTCGCCATAGACCGCGGCCGACGAGGCGAACACCACGCGCCGCGCCCCGACCGCGCGCGCGTGGTCGAGCACGCGGATGACGCCGATGAGGTTGGTGCGCGCGTCGCGCGCGGCGTCGGCCATCGACTGCACGACCGAGACCTGGGCCGCGAGGTGCACCACACCCGTGACCGCCTGGCCATCGAACGTGAGGTCGGGCAGCGGCTCGGCGACGTCCGCTTCTACGAACCGGAAGCGCGGATGCGCGGCGTGCGCCGCGACGTTGTCACGCCGGCCGGTCGACAGGTCGTCGAGCACGGTGACGCGGTGGCCCGCGGCCATCAAGGCGTCGACGAGGTGCGAGCCGATGAAGCCCGCGCCGCCGGTGACAAGGATATGGCCGGGGTTTACGCGCGGCTCTTGGAGGCTCATCCAAGAGGGCATATACGACGCCCCCGGTCGCGTCGAGAGCGGCGCGCCGGCCACCCGACGGTTCTTGTCGAAGAACTGGACGGGTGCCTGATCCGGGCGCACGGTCCGGCGCGTAAGGACCTACGGAGGACACGATGGACGACACGACCCGCCAGCCCGAGATGAGCGCCCGCAGCCTCCGCCTCCGCACCTCGACCTCGGCCAGCGCCGGCTGGGCCGCGCGCCTCGAGGCGCGCATCGGTCACGGCGCCGCGGTGCCCTCGACCCAGGCCTCGACCTTGGCGCGCACCACCGGCTCGAGGCGCACCGCGTCCGACGCGCTGAGCTCGCTCCGCGCCTGAGCCCTCTGCCCGAGCGCGCACAGCGCTCGGATTCGCGCCACGAAGGCGGGCGCCGTGCGCGGCGCCTTCGGTGACCAGGCCAGCGCCTCACTCCAATCGCGGAGCTCGGCGCTCGAGACGGTCAAGAGCTCGAAGATGCGCGCGAGCTGATCATCGGTGACGGTCTTCTCGTCGCGCGCCTGGAACGCCAGGCGGCGCGCCTCGTGCCAGTCGCCGGCCTGCGCCAGCTTGGCGGCCTCGTCCAGCAGGCGGTCGGCGAGCTCGCTGCGGAGGCGCACCGGCACCGGCCCGGCGCCGCGCCCGAACCAGCGGCCGTTCTCGAAGGCCCACAGGCCGGCCAGCACGGCGAGGAAGCGCGAGCCGGTGGTGAGCGCGTAGACGACGATGGCGATCGAGAGCACGAGCCCGACCACGTGCACGATCTTCTCGGCGCGCGCCGGCGGCCTGACGAAGCGCAGCATGAGCATGCGGAAGAGCTGCCCGCCGTCGAGCGGCCACACCGGCACGAGCATGTTGAGCGCGCCCCAGAAGACCGACACGTAGAAGAACCAGGAGAAGAAGGCAGGCCAGAAGCCGGCCGCGAGCGACCACGAGAGGTCGAGGAGCCAGTTCGGCTGCACCAGCTTCAGGACGACCCAGGTGAGCATGCCGACGGCGATCTGCAGCATCGGCCCGCCCAGCACGATCAACGCGTGGTGCGAGTCCTTGCGCGCGAACTCGTGGTAGCAGAGGCCGCCCCACATGTGCAGCTCGATCTGCGGCCCGAGCTTGTAGCGGCGCGCCACCAGCGCGTGCCCGAACTCGTGGATGAGGATGCTGATGGTGACGCCGAGGATGACGGCCGAGGCGACCGCGAAGCCCGCGCCCGCGAGCGAGTAGCCGTAGTACGCGACGAGCAGGAAGAAGCCCATCGTGACGCGCACCGGGATGCCGGCCACCGAGAATATCTGCATCGAGTTCATCGGGGCCGACATTGCACACGGCCCCGGGCGCGGCAAGGCGGCGCGAGTCCAGCCGCTCGCCGCGCAAGGGTCACGTACGGTCGAGGACGAACTGCTCGCGCTTGGGGTGGATGCCGCCCTTGCCGATGAAGATGTCCTTGCGCGGGATGGGCTTGCCGTCCATCTGCAGGTCGTAGGTGATGCCGCCGCCCTCGGCCTGGAAGTCGAAGCCGTCGACGCCGCCGTCGGTCGTGAAGGTGAAGGTGAGGCACACCCCGCCCTCCTCGATGGCGACCTTGTCCTCGGGCTCGAGCTCGAAGCCGTCGACCTTGGCGATCTTCTCGGCGCACACCTTGCCGCTGAAGGTGCGGACCACCTTGCCGGCCGTGCTGAAGCGGACGTGCTGGCCGTCGGTGTCGTGCCAGACCGCGGTCATGAGCTTGCCCGCCTCGAACTGGTCGGGCTTGCCCTGGAACCACTCGTTCTTCAGCGCGAAGGCCGTGGTGGCGGAGCCGGCAAGGCAGGCGGCGACGGTGGACAGCAGCAGGGAACGGCGCATGGAAGGCTCCTCGGGTGCAGGGATGTCGCCGGATAACATCGCGTCGGGGCAGCCACAAGCCCCCGGACGGAGCCACGCGCATTGCCCCCGCGGGCGAGGCGGCATAGAGTCGGCGGCGGAGGTGGGGGACGATGAGCCACATAGCTCGCAAGACCCGGACGCGGCATCAGATGGAAGAGATCTTCAGGGAGGCGCTCCCCGACGACACCGAGATCCGCGACCTCGACGGCTCGCCCGCCGGCTTCACCAACGGCCACCTGTTCGCCCGCATCCGCAAGGACCAGTTCATCGTGCGCCTCGGCGAGGCCGACCGGAAGCGCCTCAGCACGCGCGGCGGCGTGCCCTTCGAGCCCATCAAGGGCCGCCCCATGGCCGAGTACTCGGTCCTGCCCGACGCCATCATCGACGACGCCGTCGCGCTGCGCGAGTGGATCGCCCGCGGCCACGGCTACGTGCGCACGCTCGAGACGCAGGCCTCGGCGGCCACGCCGCGCGCCGCCGCCTCGGCCCGCAGCATCCCCACGGCGCGCCTCGAGAAGACGAAGGTCTGAGATGGGACGCCTCCTCGACGCGACCATCGACTTCCTCGACGCGGACGGCTGGACCTACGAGGTCGAGTCGGGCGGGCTCGCGTCCGAGGGGCCGCGCATCCACTTCCGCTTCCACGGCGCCAACGCGCAGTACGACTGCTGGATCGTCTGCTACGAGGACACCGAGCGCATCTGCATCCTGTCGATCTTCCCGCTGGTGGTGCCGGAGGACAAGCGCATGCGCGTCGCCGAATATCTGACGCGCGCGAATTTTGGCATATTGGTGGGCAATTTCGAGCTCGACTTCCGCGACGGCGAGGTGCGCATGAAGACCAGCGCCGACGTCGAGGACATCGTCGTCTCCCACACCTTCATGAAGAACCTCCTGGTGGCGAACCTCGGCACCGCCGATCGCTACTTCCCGGGCCTCGGCAAGGTGCTCTACGCCGGCATGGAACCGGCCGACGCGATCGCCGTCGTGCGCGAGCTGCAGTGAAGAAAGAGGTCGTTTGCTGATCGGGCTCGTCGTCGTCGTCTTGATCGTGGTCGCGGGCATTGCGCTGGCAAGCGTCGCCGAGCGCTCGGCCTCGCGCTGGCGCGCGCTGGTGCGGGAGCTGGTGCCGGGCGGACGCAGCGGCCATCGCGACGTGGAGACGCTGGTGAGCGACGGCCACCTGGTGCTGACGACCGCCCTGACACCGACCGGCATGCCGTACCAGACGGCGGCGCGCATCCTGTCGCGCGGCTCGATCCTGGCCGGCCTCTACCAGCTCGGCGCCGAGGCCAGCGAGCGCGAGCTGCGCGCGCGCATCGGCCTGGCGCGGCTCGGGGCGCCGACCCTGCGCGCGCAGATCGCCGCCTTCACGGCGCTGGCCGACGCGCTCGAAGCGCTGCCGCTCCCCGAGGCCATGACGCGCCGCTTCGTCGACCTGCCGACCGACACCGCGAGCCACGAGCGCCTGGCCGCCTTCCAGGCCATGCTCCAGTGGTACCCGCGCTCGGGCGAGGTGCTCGCCGCCTGCCACAACGAGCTCGCCCACGGCGACGACCCGGCCATCAAGGCGGCCGCGCGCCAGCACCTCGACGCGACCGCGCGCGGCAGCCTGGCTATTCCACGCCCTTGATGTTGGCGACCGGGTAGAGGCGGCGCGCCACGCTGGCGATGCCCTCGGCCTCGAGCACGCCGAGCACCTGGTCGAGGTCCTTGTAGACGTGGCCGCACTCGTCGAGCGGCGTGCGCTCGGTGTTGCCGACGACGCCGACGATCGGCACCGCGTCGGGGCCGAAGACGCGCACGATGTCGCGCATCTCGCGGTCGATGGCGTCGTGCTTCGCGGCCAGGCTGCGCTTGGCCTCGCCGCGCCCGAGCAGGCGGCCCGAGCCGTGGTTCACCGAGCAGCCCGAGCGGTAGGCGCCGTCCTTCGGATAGAGCACGGCCGCGCCGTCGAGCATCGAGCCGGGGATGAGGCAGGGGTGGCCGGTCGCCTCCCAGCGCGTGCCGGCGAGCTGCGGGTGGCCAGCCGGGAAGGCGCGCGTGGCGCCCTTGCGGTGCACGAAGCCCTTCGAGTGCGAGCCGTCGGGGAGCACCAGCGTCTCCTCCTGCACGAGGTTGTGGCTGATCTCGTAGAAGAGGCGCGGCGAGCGGCCGAAGACCTCCTCGGTGGCCTCACCGATCTGCCGGACCAGCGTGTGGCGATTGGCGATGGCGTAGTTGGCGGCGGCGTTGTGGTGGGCCCAGTAGCGGCGGCCGAGCGGCTCGTCGCGATGCAGCCACGAGGTCTCGCGCTGCTGCCGCGCGATGCCGCGCAGCGCGGCGCCCTCGTGGAAGAAATAGTCGGCGGTCTGCCAGCCGTAGCCGCGCGAGCCGCAGTGGATCATGACCCACACGCTGCCGTCGTCGCGATCGACCTGCAGCTCGACGAAGTGGTTGCCGCCGCCCACCGAGCCGAGCTGCGGCGCGGCCTTCTCGTAGGCCTTGGCGATGGAGGTCGGATCGATGTCCTCGTCGACCGGGATGTACTCGCGCTCGCACAGCTCGGCCGGGATGGAGCGGCCCTCGCGGGCGAGCGCGCGCGCACCCCAGCGCAGGATGTCGGGCATGGCGCGGCTGTCGACCTTCCGCGCCAGCTCGGGCCGATGCGAGCCGAGGCCGGTCGCGACGCGCGCCTCGACGGCGTCGACCCAGCGCCGGCGCGCGGCCTTGTCGGCCACGTCGGCGGCGTCGAGCCCGGGCACTTCGAGGTAGGCCACGCCGCACGAGATGTCGTAGCCCGAGCCGGCCTGCATGATGACGTCCTCGGTCACCAGCACGCCGCCCACCGGGATGTGGTAGCCCACGTGGCAGTCGGGCATGAGGTACATGCCGATGGCACCCGGGCTCGCGGCGGAGTCGGCGGCCTGGCGCCACAGCGTCTCGTCGGTGGCGGCGTAGAGCGCGTCCGACAGGAAGGCGTGCACGTCGCAGCGCATGGCGCCGCGCCGCGCGAGCACGTAGTGGTTGGGGCTGACCGGGGTCACGGCGTACTTGAACGACATGGACTGCATGCTAGCGAGCGCGTCGGCGCGGCGCCATGCGGGCGAGGCCGCGCCGCGCCAAGCGGCGGTGGACGAGGGCGGGCTCGGAGCGTATATGCCTCCCATGCGCTCGGACATGGCCCTGGTCCTCGGCCTCCTCTTCGCGGCCTGCAACGGCGGGCCCGACCAGAGCTCGCCGCGCGGCGTCGCCGAGGGCCTGGCCAGCGCCATGGATCGCGGCCAGGCCGACTCGGCCCTGGCCCTGCTCGCGCCCGAGGCGAAGGTGCGCGAGGCCTTCGACTGCGGCGCGGGCGACGCGCTGGTGCGGGCCATCGAGCGCGAGCGCGACGACCTCCGCGCCAGCTTCGAGGAGCTGCGCCAGACCGGCGTGCGCGTCCGCCTCGCGCGCTTCGACGAGAAGGGCTCGGAGTCGCAGACCGTCGCCGCCGGCGAGACGTGGCGCGACTGCGCGGCCAGGCGCCCGGTCGAGGTCCACCGCGCGCGGCTGACGCTCGTCTACCGGAAGGGCGCGCGCGACGACGACGACGGCGAGCGCTGGGACTTCGTCAAGCTGCCGCCCGACGACCTGTGGTGGTACCTGCCGCGCTGACCGAGCGGAGCTCAGAAGCGCAGCGACGTGCACAGCGGCGGGAGGCAGGTGCCGCTCGAGGCCTCGGGCGTGCAGCGCAGGCCCGCCGGGCAGCGGCTGGCGCACGGGTCACCCTCGCCGTCGACGGTGGCGCAGCGCGTATCGCCCGGCTCGACGTCGACGCAGTCGAGGCCGGCCAGGCACGGACGCTTGTCGTCGCAGCGCTCGCCCTCCTGGTGGCGGAGCTGGCAGGTGAAGGTCGAGAAGTCGCAGGCCGCGGCGTCGATGCAGGAGAGGTCGCTCTGGCAGGTGTCGCCGACCACCTTCTTCGGCACGCAGCGCGGTGTGCCGAGGCCGTCGAAGTCGCAGGTCAGGCCGTCCTCGCAGCTCGCGGCGTTGAAGGTGCAGACCTCGTTGAGCTTGCCGAGCGGTCCGCACAGCCCGTCGTTGTGGCAGGTGAGACCCGCGGCGCAGGCGACCGGCCCGAGCTCGGAGAAGCCGCAGCGCTCGCCCTCGCCGGGCAGCACGGCGCAGAAGCCGTTGGTGATGTCGCAGGCCAGGCCGGGCCCGCAGCGGAAGCCGCCGGCGCACGGCTCGGCGATGTGCGGCAGCGGGCCGCACAGCGGTCCCTCGAAGGTGGCGGTGGCGCCGCAGAACTCGTCGGCCTTGCAGTCGGCGTCGGACTGGCAGACGGCGGTGCCGGTCGGCGCCTCGCAGGTCTGGCGCGTCGAGCGCGCGCACTGCGCGCCGTCGTTGCAGCTGAAGCCGTTGAAGGGCCCGCAGCTGTCGCCGAGGCCGGCGCGCGGCGGCTCCACGCACGTCGCGCCGCACACGCCGTTGGCGTCGCAGGTGGTGCGGCACACGCCCGGGAACTCGCAGTCGCCGTCGCTGAAGCACGACGAGAAGAGCGGGTGCGGCACGCGGCAGATGAAGTCGAAGGCGCAGCGGAGACCGCGCCCGCACAGGCTCGAGGCGGTGCAGCGCTCGCCCGAGCGCGGGAAGCTCGTGCCGTCGGGCGACACGACGAGGAGGCACTCGACCGGGAACCGCACCTGGTCGGGGCCGGCGCACAGCGCGAGCTGCTCATCGAGCAGCTCGAGGCAGCGCGGCACGCCGTCGGTCGAGACGAGGAAGCCGTCGGGGAAGGCCGCGGCCGCGGCCGCGAGGTCCTTCCGGCACTGCGTCATGGCCACCGCGTGGCAGTCGTCGGGCCAGCCCGGCGCGAGACCGCAGTGGCAGATGTCGGCCGCGGCGCACACGCGCTCGGCGAACGGCTCGCACCACGGCTCCTCGAGCAGCGCCAGCGCCGCCGCCGTCGGATCGCTCAGCGTGGCCGCGCGGTCCGCGGTGATCTCCGAGCCGCACGCGCCTGCCCCGAGCGCGAGCGCGATGCCGATCACGAGCCCGGTGGTGATTCGCCACATGCGGCCGACGATACCGGATCGGGAGCGCTTTTGCGATGCCCCTTGCCGCCTTGCGCGAGTCGTCTATTGTGCCCGCCGTCGACCGGCGCGGACCCGCGGCTCGAGCAGTCCGGCAATTAGAACCCGCGCCCGAGGAATCCCCATGAAGCGCAGTCTCTGGATGATGGCTCTCGCGTTGGCGGCGTGCGGCAAGAAGGAGCCCGCCCCCGCCCCTGCCCCGACTGCCCCGACTGCCACGGCGGCGCCCACCCCGACCACCGCGGCCCCGACCGCGACGGCCGACGCCGGCGCCACGACCGCGCCCGAGGCCGACGCGGCCGCGGCTCCGGCCGACGCCGCCGCGACCGCCCCGACCGCCGGGACGAGCTGCGTGCCGGCCGACGTCATGGACCCGCTCGGCAAGATCGTCCCCGACTTCGCCGCGCTGAAGGACGCCACCACGACCGTCTGCGGCACCTTCGACAGCACGACCGGCTGGTGCTTCACCATGGACCTCGCGGCCCAGCGCGTGACGGGCGCGAAGCTCCCCGAGGACGACCTCGCCCACGTCGCCAACGGCGTCGGCGCCATCAACGACTCGTTCGTGCGCAAGGAGGACGCGCCCGCGCTGCAGCTGTGTCTCGACGCCAAGACCGGCTGCAAGGACGCCTACGTCGGGCAGGCCATCGCCGCCTTCCTGACCGAGGACAAGAAGCGCTTCGTCCTCACCACGCTCGACGACCGCGAGAAGCGCGTGCGCGTCTTCGACACGGCGACCCTCAGCGAGACCGCCAGCGTGGTGGTCGAGAAGGAGGCCGATCTCCCCGACTGCACCTTCGGCGCGCTGGTGGGCGACGCGCTGCTCATCGCCACCGGCCCCTGCGGCGAGGGCTCGGCGCGCCACGCCTGGCTCGCCGACGCGACCAGCGGCGACAAGCGCTTCGACCTCGGCGGCACGCCCGACTTCGATGTGCGCTACGACGGCTTCGTCCGCGTGAAGGACGACCTCTGGGCCTTCCGCTCGGGCGACGGCTCGAAGGTGGTCGTGCAGGACGTGAAGACCGGCGCCGTGAAGTCGACCGTCGACCTCAGCGCCGCGGGCGCCAAGAAGTCGGTCCGGGCCTGGCTCTTCGTCGTGCCCGAGCCGCTCGAGCTGGTGGTGGTCGAGAACCGCCCGACCACCGGCGCGACCTACGCCTTCGACCCGATGACCGGCCAGCCGACGCGCTCGCTGGTGCCGAAGGCATGCCCCTGAGCGTCGGCGCTCAGTCGGGCCGGACGGCGTCGAGCGCGGCGCGCACGCGGTCGTCGCGCTCGCGCGCCTGGTCCAAGAGCAGCGCGCACGGCACGTAGTCCTGGGTGTGGACGTGCTCCTCGGGGTGGGCGCGGAACGGGATCTCGGCCTCGGCCGAGACGGTGCCGGCCCACGGCGTCAGCTGCTGCGGCGCGCGCCCGGGCGCCGACACCACGGCCACGGCGTAGCAGCTGTCGCCGCGCACCGCGAGCAGCACGCCGACGGCGATGCCGGCGCAGCCGTTGGGCGGGCACACGCGCTCGGGCTCGGGGCGGCGATCGACCGGACGCCCCGGATAGGCCTGCGTGACGAGCCCCATCAGCCGCTCCTGGAGCGCGGCCGCCATGGGCCGCACGCGCTCGAGCTCGGCGCTGGGGATGACGCGCGGCCACAGCAGCACGACCCCGCCGTCGACGCCGCGCGAGTGGCTCACGTTGGGCGGCAGGAGCCAGGTCGTGCCGTCGACCTCGACCTCGGCCTTCTCGCCGCTCACGCGCGGCGTGCAGCCGGCCGCGGCGGCGGAGACGGCCAGGGCGAGGACGGCGAGAGCGCGGGCGGTGGACATGGGCCGATGCTCACCGATCGGGCGCCCGCGCGCAATGTCGCCGCGGCGGCGCCGGGCCACCGTTGCCGCGGCGCGCCGTTCGCGCTAGGTGATCGGCCCATGGCCAGGAAACGCAGCGCTCCTCCCGCCGCCAACGCCGAGTCCCCCGAGCCGGCCGAAGCCGAGGTCCCGCCCAGCGACGACACCACCATCCGCGTCCGGCGCATGCATCGGCGCGACATCAACAAGGCCTGGGAGTTCCTGAAGCGCGTCTTCCGCGACGTGAACCAGAAGACGGTCGAGTACCAGCGCCCGCGCAGCAAGCAGCGCTTCGAGGAGAGCTACGACGACGAGGGCGTCGAGCAGCTGCTGTTCGAGATCGGCGGCGAGATCTGCGGATATGCCGAAATGGCCTTCGAAGTGACCGGGAGTGACAATTTTGTCAATCCCCGCTACTTCGAGTCGCGCGACATGCGGCCGATGTTCGTCGAGGAGCTGGCCACCCACCCCGACTACCAGGGGCGCGGCGTGGGCTCGTTCATGCTCGAGCAGCTGCAGCACCTGGCGCGCCTCCGGGGCTGCACCCACATCGTGCTCGAGGTCGCCGAGAACAACACCACGGCGCTGTCCTTCTACCGCAAGCGCAACTTCTTCAAGCTCGACGCGGCCATCTTCATGGCTCAGAAGATCGAGCGCGATCCGGAGCTCCTGCCGCCTCGTCCGCTGAAGAAAGATCGGGGCTGACCTCGACCGTCGGCGCCGCCTCGGGCGCCTCGGGCGAGGGCGGCGCGGCCGCGCGCGCGGCGCCGAAGAGGCGCGACGGCGCGGCCTCGGCGACGGGCGGGGCGTCCGGCTCGGTGGTGCTGCGCGGCGGCTCGGGCGGCGACGGCTCGGCGCCTTCGACCTTCTTCCGCAGCGCGGCCAGCTGCGGCGGCAGCTTGCGGATGATGGTCGTGTGGTGGCGTGGCCCGGCGACCTTGGTGAGGGTGCCGAGGTAGCGCTGGGTGATGTGGTCCTCGTCGAGGAAGCCGACGATGTGGCCGCCGCCGTCGACCACCGGCAGCTCGCGCAGCTGGTGGCGCATGAGCCGCTCGGCGGCGGTGCGCAGGTTCTCCTCGGGGTGCACCGACACCGGACCCTCGAGCACGTCGGTGGCGTTGGCGCTGGCGGCCTTTTCCGGGTCGGTGGCCAGCCCGCGCAGCGCGTCGGCCTTGACGAGGCCGGTGATCTCGCCGCCGTCGCCGAGCACCGGGAAGGTGTCCTGCCAGCTGTTCTCGGCCAGCGCGCGCAGCATGTCGGTGGCGCTGGTCCAGGCCGTGAACGTCGCGAAGCGCGGCACCACCTGCATGACCTCGCCGACCGGCGTGGTCTCGAGCGCCGACAGCAGCGGCGCCTCCTTGTGCACGGCCGAGTCGCGCTGGGTCGGCACCTGCGCCTCGTAGAGCGTGCGCTTGCGCATGCCGATGAGGCTCACGCCCAGCGCCAGCATGAGCGGCACCAGCAGGTCGTAGCTCCCGGCCAGCTCGCACACGAGCACCAGCGCCGACAGCGGCACGTGCGCGATGCCGCCGGAGAAGGCGCCCATGCCGACCAGCGCGAAGGCGCCGGGGTCGCTGCCCGGGTCGATGAGGACCTGGGCCGCGCGGCCGAAGGCGCCGCCCAACAGGCCGCCGATGGCGAGCGACGGCGCGAAGTCGCCGGCGCTGCCGCCCGAGCCGATGGTGAGCGCCGAGGCGAAGAGCTTGGCCACCGCGAGCAGGAGGAGGAGGCCCGCGCCCTCCCAGCCCGGGTGGATCCACGTCGCGCCGGTGATGGCCACCTGCACGGCGCCGTAGCCGCCGCCCAGGAGACCGAGGCCGCTGCCCGGCGTGCCGAGCATGTCGCCGACGATCATGATGATGGGCGTCGCCAGCGCGCTGAGGATGAGCCCGCCCCAGGCCGGCCGCAGCCATTCGGGCCCGGGCAGGCGGCGCATGAGCTTCTTGATGCCCGAGAAGACGCCGAGCGAGAGGTGGCCCATGACCGCGATGAGCACGGCCAGGAGGCCATAGAGCGGCAGGTGCGACGGCGTGAACGGGTAGCGCGGCGCGTGCGCCAGCAGCACGCTCTCGCCGAAGAGCGAGATGACCACCGAGTAGGCGATGACGCTGGCGAAGATGGCGGGCACCAGCGCGTCCGACTCGAAGTCGTCGCGGTAGAGCACCTCGACCGCCAGGAGCGCGGCACCGAGCGGCGTGCGGAAGACGGCCGCGATGCCGGCGGCGATGCCCGCGACGAGGAGGATGCGCCGCTCGCGGCTCGGCAGCCCGAGGAGACGGCCGACCATCGAGCCGATGGCCCCGCCGATGTGCATGGTCGGACCCTCGCGCCCGCCGGCGCCGCCGGTGCCGAGCGTGAACAGCGACGCCAGCGGCTTGGTCCACAGGACGCGCCGGCGGATGAAGCCGCCGCCGTGGTGGAAGGCCTCGATGGTCGCGTCGGCGCCGCCGCCGCGCACCTCGGGCGCATAGCGGCCGATGAAGCCGCACAGGAGCCCGCCCAGCGCCGGCAGGAACAAGAGCAGCCAGGGCCGGAACGACGTCGGCTCGTGGCTGACGCCGGCGGCCATCGCCTCGCCGTGCGCGCGCAGCGGCACGTAGCCGGCGAGGTCCTCGAGGCACAGCGTGCTCATGCTCTCGAGTGCCCAGAAGAAGGCCGCGCCGATGAAGCCCGCGGCCAGCCCGACCAGCAGCGTGTGGAGCAGCGTGCGGCCGACGAAGCGCAGGTCCAGCGGCGCGAGCTCGCTCCAGACCGCCGGCAGCGACAGCACGTCGCGCGCGCGCCGGAGGCCTGGAAAGCTCCAGAAGCGCTGGCCGAACTTCCTCAGGTGGACCTCATGGCTTTGCGGTCACGCGACCCATCGCACCCTCGCGGCAGCGGTCACTCGCCGGGGACGGCGATACCACCGATGTAGCTGAAGCTCACGGCGTTGTTGTAGCCGTAGACGTACAGGCCGAACGGCTCGCTGCTGCTGGCCTCGTGCACGCCGATGGTGAGGGTCTCATAGGTGTACTCGTAGCCGCTCGTGCCGAGCGCCACGAAGGCGGCCTGCGGCACCGCCGTGCCGTCGATGCTCACGGTCGTGCCGGCCTTCTTGACGAGCGTCGCCTTCAGCACCGGCGGCGTACCGAAGACGCCGCCGGTCGAGTAGTCGGGCGCCAGGAAGACGTAGTCCTTGCGGAAGTGATCGGTCGCGACCATGACCACCAGGCTGGCGTCGCCGGTGAAGTCCTCGGTCTCGTCGCGCGAGGCGAGGTATTGTCCGATCTGGATCTTGCCGGTGCCCTCGACCACGAAGCTCTGGTTCGACTTCACCTCGATCCAGTCGCCGATGGAGGCGAGCGTGACGTTGTTGGCGCCCACCTGCGGCGGCGTGGTGGTGATCTTGACGTTGGGCTCGAGCGCCTGGATGCGCCAGAAGTCGTCCTCGATGACGGTCTGGCCGCGCGCCGGCGAGTGCACCGCCAAGTAGGTCGTGCCGGCCAGGTTGACGGGCAGCATCTCCTCCTCGAGGTGGTCGGCGCAGCACGGCGGGGTGGTGCCGCCCTCGCGCGTCGGGATGGGGTCGCCGACGACCGCCTCCTCGTGACCGCCGAAGACGGCGATGGGCTTGTCCGAGGTCACGCGCGAGCCGGTGACGTCGGCGGCGCCGAGGCCGACGGCGTCGCCCTGGATCGACAGCACGTCGCCGCGGTTGAGCTTCACGACGTGGAGCTGGCCCGCCTGCAGCTCGGGGATGGGGCCGCTGGCGTTGACGTGGGCCGACGGCTGGATGGTGACCGAGGTGTTGTCGAAGGCGGCGATGACGGTGAAATAGCCGTTCTGCGAGGGCAGCCCGACGAAATCGAGCGGCGCGGTGACCCACGAGAGAATGGCATATTCGTCGCCCAGCATCGGGTCGGGCATGAGCAGGCTGGCGTCGTTCGAGAACTGCACCGCGTACGGGTTGAACTGGTGCGCCGTGACCGGGCCGGTGGCGGTGACGTGCACGCCCTTGGGCATGAGCGAAGTGCCCTGCACATTGATGTTCGGCAGCTGGAAGACGCGCGACTCGTGGGGCGGCACGATGGGGTCGTCCGGCGCGTAGGTGAAGAGCGGCGGCATCTCGAACGACACCGTCACCTGGTGCTGCCCCGGGTTGGAGATGACCACCGCCCAGGGCGAGTTCTCGGGATTGGCGAACTGGTCGGGGTAATTTGGCAAATCGGTGGCCCAGAACTCGCAGCCGACGTAGACGCCGAACTTCGGGTCGTTCGGGCACTTGGCGAGGCACAGGCCCTCGCGGCAGCTCTGCTCGGCGGCGCAGTCGACGTCGGGGAGGAAGTCGGTGCCGTCGCTGTTGCACTGGTGGCGCGTGGTCGTGGTCTGGCAGGTGTACTGGTTGGGGATGCAGATCTGCTGCGGCCCGGTGTCGCCGCCGCTGTCGGTGACGGTCGTCGTGGCGGTGGTGTCGCCGACGCGCGAGTCGCTGGCCGCGCTGGCGTCGGTCGGGGCGGTGCTGGTGGCGCCCGAGTCGCTGGCGTCGGCGCCAGCGCTGTCGCCGCTGGCGGCATCGGCGTCGCCGAAGGCGATGTCGCCATGGGCGGTGCCGTCGCCGACCTGCACGCCCTGTTGGTCGTCGGGGCAGCCGCTCGCCCCGAGCCCACACACCAGTCCAGCAATGAGAGTCGTCGTCCGCATGGCGGCGCACCCTACCGCAAGTCGCGAGTCCTTGCACAGCTTGACGCGGCGCCCCATCGGCGGATGATGCCGCCGTGCTGGCAGCCTACCTCGTCACGCTCATCGTGGGCGGCGTCTTCGTCGGACTCTCGGCCCTGGCCGGCCTCGGCAAGGACCTCGACGGCGGCTCGGACCACGACCTCGGCCACGACTTCGCCGGCCACGCGGGCGGCGTCGCGGCCGCTCACGAGCCGAGCCAGGCGGCCGAGCACGACGCGCAGGGTCACATCGGCTCGAGCGGCGAGGACGTGGTCGAGGCGGTCCACAGCGGGCCTGTGCGGCGGCCGTGGATGCCCTTCACGTCGTTCCGCTTCTGGACCTTCGGCGCCTTCCTGTTCGGGCTCACCGGCCTCGCGCTGACCGAGCTCGCGGGCGCCGAGGAGCCGGGCGCCATGCTCGCGGCGCTGGCGCTCGGCGTCGGCGGCGGCACGGCGGCGAGCGCGCTCGTGCACGTCCTGCGGAAGCCCATCGGCGAGGCGCCCGACCGGCGCGACTGGGTCGGCGCCGTGGGCGAGCTGCAACACGCGCTGTCGGCGGGCGCGGCCTCGAAGATCCGCGCCGTGCTGCGCGGGCGCGACCGCGACCTCGTGGTCACGCTGGCCGACGCCTCGGCGCGGCCGCTGCCCAAGGGCACGCGCGTGGTGGTGCTGGCCATCGGCGAGGACGGGCGCGCGCTGGTGGCGCCGGAGACGGCGATGTTCGGGCGCAGGCGCGTGGCCACCGAGCGCGACGCGCGGGACGAGGCGGCGGTGGACGAGGCGGCGGTGGACGAGACGGCGAGGGGCGAGACGGCGGCGCGCGAGCCGCGGACGCGAGACGACGAAGAGGAGGTGGGGTCGTGATCGGAGCTGGCATATTGGATCCGGAGACCATCGATCTGCTGAAGACGGTGGGCATCTGGAGCGGTGCGATCCTGGTGGCGCTGTTCCTGATGATCATGTTCGTGAAGAGCTTCCTCAAGATCGGGCGGCCGAACGAGCTGCTCATCTTCTCGGGGCGCAAGCACGAGATGCCCGAGGGCGGCGCGGTGGGCTGGCGCTACATCGCCGGCGGGCGCGCCATCCGCTGGCCCATCATCGAGCGCGTCGATCGCATGGACATCACCATCATGCCCATCGACATCAATATTCGCGGGGCATATGCCAAAGGCAATATCCCGGTGAATGTCGACGCCGTCGCCAACGTGAAGGTGACGCTCGACGAGCCGAAGGTGCACCACGCCATCGAGCGCTTCCTCGGCAAGTCGCGCGAGGAGATCACCAAGGTCGCCAAGGACACGCTCGAGGGCACGCTGCGCGGCGTCCTGGCGCAGCTGACGCCCGAGGAGATCAACCACGACCGCCAGAAGCTGTCGGAGACGCTCCGCACCGAGGTGGCCGACGACCTCGGCAAGCTCGGGCTCCAGGTCGACACCTTCAAGATCCAGCACGTCACCGACGAGGTGCGCTACCTCGACTCGATCAGCCGCGTGCGCATCTCCGAGGTCGTGCGCGACGCCGAGATCGCCGAGAGCGACGCGCTTCGCGAGGCCGAGCAGGCCATCGCCGGCGCCACCATGCGCGGGCAGGTGGCGACGCAGAAGAGCGGCGCCGCCATCGCCGAGAAGGAGAGCGAGCTGGCGCTGGTGAAGGCCGAGCTCGAGTCGCGCGCCAAGTCGGAGGAGGAGCGCACCACGGCCGCGGCGCGCGAGGCGCGGGCCATGGCCGAGCAGAAGCTGCAGGTGGTGCGGAAGGAGCTCGAGGCGCTGCGGCTCGAGGCCGAGCAGGTCATCCCGGCGTTGCGCGAGGCCGAGGCGGCGCAGCTGCGCGCGGCCGGCGACGCGGCCATCAAGGCCGAGCTCGGGCGCGCTCAGGGCGACGCGCTGGCGGCGCTCTACGGCGCCTGGCTGGCGGCCGGGCCCAAGGCGCGCGAGGTGTTCCTCATCCAGCAGATCGATCAGATATTGGCAGATGTCGCCAATGTGACAAACAGCCTGACGGTCGAGCGCGTGTCGCTCATCGACGCCGGCGACGGCGAGACGCTGGCGCGCTACGTCGGCGCGTTCCCGCAGGTGGTGACGGAGATCCTGGCGCGCATCAAGGACACGGTGGGCATCGACATCTCGCAGATCCTGTCGTCGAACACCGCCACGCGCGATCACGGAGGTGCGCGATGAGCATCATGGCCGTCATCCTGGCGATCATCGGCTTGGCGCTGGTCTTCATCCTGCTGTCGGTGAAGCGGCTGGTGGTCATCTGCCAGCCGTCCGAGGTGGTCATCTTCTCGGGTCCGGCCAAGCGCGAGGGCGCGCGCGTCGGCTATCGCGCGGTGCGCGGCGGGCGCGGGCTGCGCATCCCGCTCTTCGAGGTGGTCGACCGCCTCGACCTGACCAACATGTCGGTCGACGTGGCGGTGGCGGGCGCGTACACGGCGCAGGGCGTGCCGATCAACGTGCACGGCGTGGCCAACATCAAGATCGACGGCAACTCGCCCGGGCTCGACAACGCCGTCGAGCGCCTCTTGGGGAAGTCGACCGACGAGATTCGCAAGATGGCGCGCGAGACGCTCGAGGGCAACCTGCGCGGCGTGCTGGCGCGGCTGACGCCCGAGCAGGTGAACCAGGACAAGGAGAGCTTCGCGGCCGAGCTCATCGAGGAGGCCGAGACCGATCTGCAGCGGCTCGGGCTGCTCCTCGACACGCTGAAGATCCAGACGGTGGCCGACGAGGTCGGCTATCTCGCGGCCAGCGGCCGGAAGCAGAACGCCGACCTCATCCGGCGCGCGCGCACGGCCGAGGCCGAGCGCAAGAACGAGTCGGCGGTGCAGGCGGCCGAGAACAACAGGAAGACGCGGCTCGCGCAGATCGACGCCGACATCCAGATCGCCAACGCCGAGGCCGAGAAGCGCATCGTCACGGCGACGACCATGCGACCCGCGGTGGTGGCGCGCGAGAAGTCCGCCATCGAGGCGCAGATCGCGCGCGCCGAGGCCGAGCTGCGCGTGCAGCGGGCGCGCATCGAGCAGGTGAAGGTGCAGCTCGAGGCCGACCTCGTGGCGCCGGCGGCCGCCTACAAGGCGCAGCAGGAGGCCAACGCGCGGGCGCAGACGGCGGAGATCCGCGAGAACGGCCTGGCCACCGCCGAGGGCCTGAAGCAGCTGGCCGAGCGCTGGCGCGAGGCGGGCGACTCGGCGCGCGAGATCTTCCTGCTCGAGAAGCTGAGGACGCTCATCGGCATCATGGTCGGGACGGTGCGCGGCGTGAAGATCGATCAGATCACCATGGTCGGGCACGATCAGGACGGCAAGACGCCGCTGGCCGGCACCGCCGCGGGCCTCGTCGAGCAGCTGAAGTCGGCCGCCAACGTCGACATCCCCGGCCTGCTCGCCGGCCTCACCGGCGCGACGCGCGGGAAGCCCGCGTCGTCGGGCGCGACGGCCGCGACGGCCGCGCCCGCGGTGACGGTCGCGGAGCCGCCGCGGCCGCTCCCGCCCGGTCCGGTGTCGCCGACGCCGGTGTCGAAGAAGCCGTCATCCAAGTGATGGCGCGAAACATCGGCTGATGCCGGGGGACGGATGAGCGTGCGCAGCGCCCTCCTCGCTCTGGCTCTCGGCTTCGCGGCTCTCGGCGTCGCGGCTCCGGCGCACGCGCGCGCGCCGACCTGCGAGGCGATGGCCGAGGTGTCGGCGGCGAGCGGCGAGAGCGTCGCCTGGGCGTCGCCGATCGCGGCGGCGCTGGTCGACGCCGAGGCGCGCCTCGATCTGCGCGCGCCCGCGCGCGTGGCCTACGTCGACGTCGCGCTGGCCGGCGCCTGGTACTGCGCCGCGGACGACGTCGTCTACCTGAGCCGGCCGCTGGTCGACTGGGCGTGGCTCGGTCGAGCCGTCGACGGCCGCGACTTCCTGGGCTTCGTCGTCGCCCACGAGCTGGCCCATCGCCGCTTCGATCCCGGCGATGGAGCGCTCGCCGAGGCATGCCCCGAGGTCGATGTGCCGCGCGAGGCGCGCGCCGATCGCCGCGCCGCGTTCCTGCTGGCGCTGGCCCGCGACCCCGAGCGCCAGCGGGGCTTCTCGCCGTTCAGCCTGGCCCGCCGCGACGGCATCGCCAGCTTCTTCTCGGCCGAGCTCGGCTGGGCGCCGGACTGCGCGGCCCTGACTGCGCGCGTCCAGGCCGTGAACGACGCCGTCGGCCGCATGGCCGAGCTGGGCCGGCGCTACGACCTCGCGCTGACCCTCGCACTGGCGGGCCGCGACGAGCCGGCCCTGGCGCTGCTCGGCGCGCTCGACGCCGCGCAGGGCGGCGAGTGGGACGCCATGCCCGAGGTGCAGATCGTCGAGGCGCTCGTCCACCTCGAGCGCGCCGAGCGCGCCGGCTGGTGCCCTGACGAGCTGGCGCGCGCGCCGCTCGATCCGAGCCCGTGTACGCTGCGCTGCGCGCCCAGCCTGCCGCACTATCCTCGACTGGCGCCGCGCGACGCGGCCGGTGACCGCCAGCGCGCGACTGTCGACCGCGCGGCCGAGCTCGCGACGGTGCGCACGCTGCTCGCCGCGGCCGCGCGCGGCGGGTTCGCCTCGGCGCGCATGCGCGGCCTCGCGGCGTGCGTGGCCTACGCGGAGGGCGCGCCCGACCGCGCGCTGGCGAGCGCCGAGCCGCCCCAGCGCGAGCTCTTCGAGCTGCAGCGCTTCCTGCTCGAGAGCCCCGACCCCGTGGCGTCGGGCGCCTGGAGTGACGCGCTGCGCGACCTGCTCGCCGACCTGCCGAGCCGCGGCGATGTGGCGCGCGTGGCGGCGCGCTGGCTCGACGCCGACGATCGGCCGCCCGAGCGCGACCTGGCGCGCGGCGCGGGGCGCGCGCCGGATCTCGCCGCCTGGGTCGAGCTCGCGCCGTGCACCGCGACTGCGGGCGCGCCGCTCACGGCCGGCTGGGTGCTCAGGGGAGACGAGGGCTGCGCGGCGGTCGCGCGCCCCGGCCGGGCAGGGATCATCGTGCGCGCGGCGCGCCTGACCGGCCTGTCGGCGAGCCTCGAGGCGTGGCGCGCGCGCTGCGAGCTGACGCCGCGCGGGCGGCTGGACGACGGCGTCGACGTCTATGCCGCGCGCTGCCCGAGCTGGGATGGACCCAACGACAGCTGGCTCCTCGTCGCGGGTGGGACGCTGCGCGCGACGCGCCTCACGGAGTCCGAGCCGTGAGCCCGCGGCGCACCTTGCAGAGATCGCGCGTGGACCCGAATATGCCGCCGTGTCCCCGGAACCCGACGAGCTGTGGCGCACGGCCATGGCCGAGCCTTCCCCGTTCGTGCGCGCCGAGCTCTTCGAGCGGGCGGCGACCGTGTTGATCGCGAGCTGCGGCGGCGAGCTGCGCCACTTCTGCGCGCGTGCGCTCGAGGGCGACATGGTGCGCGCCGAGGATGTCGCGCAGCGGGCCTGCATGACGTTCTGGAAAGTGCTGCCGCGCTTCGCCGGGCGCAGCACGCTGAAGACGTTCCTCTTCGGCATCGCCCAGAACGTGTGCCGCCGCGCGCGTCGGGACGAGGGCCGCGCCTCGCGCCTCACTGCGACGTATGAAGAGCTCATCCGCGACGAGGTCCATCCCGACGACCTCGTGGCGGTGGACGAGGCGCGCGAGCGGCGCGAGCGGGCGCGCCTCCTCGAGGACGCGCTGGCGAGAATGGACGAGCGCGACGCCTGGCTTCTGCGCGCGCGCTTCGTCGAGGAGCTCGGCTACGGCGACATGCTGCCGCGCTACCAGCGCCGCTTCGGCGCGCACATCACCACGCCGGAGGGGCTCCGGACCGCCTTCTTCCACGCCAAGAAGCGGCTCGAGTCGAAGCTCGGAGGCACCCGATGACGAGCTCCGACCGAGAGACGCCCGACGACGACGCGCGCGACCGCGCCTTCACCGCCCAGCTCTTGAGCCAGCTCGGCGACGACGCCGAGTCCGCGCGCGACGTGGCGCTCGGCGACGCCTTCCGCGCGCTGCCGCGCCGCCGGCGCTGGTGGCCGACGCTCGTGACGGCGCTGGCTGCGAGCGTGCTCGCCGCGCTCGCGACCTGGCTCATCGTCCGCCCGAGCGGCCACGAGATGGCGGGCTTCGATGGCGGCGGCGCCGTTGACGCGCGCGACCATGGCGGCCAGGCGCTGCGCTTCGACGCGCGCGGTCGGCTGGCGGCGAGCGAGCTCGACGGCGAGCGGCTCGTCTTCCGCTCGGGCCGCCTCGTGAGGATCGAGCACGGACCGCTCGGCGCGCTCGACGGGACGGCCGTCGACTTCGACGGCGCGGGGCGGGTCGTGAGGATCGAGTCCTGGACGCACGGCGCGTTGACGGCGACGCAGGAAGTCCCATAGCCTCGCGGCATGTGGACGATATGGGCAGCACTCGCGACCGCGGCGAGCCTCGCCGCGCCGCCTGACGGAGTGCCGCGCGTCGAGCCGGCCGATCGCGCCTCTGCGTTGAGCGTCGTCGGCCAACGCCTGGCCTTGATCGTGGGCGTCGGCGACTACGCCGCGGCGAGCTCATGGCCGCGGCTGCCCAACGCGAGCGCCGACGCCGACGGCCTCGCCAGCGAGCTCGAGCAGCGCTACGGCTTCGCCGTGACGGCGCTGCGCAGCCCCACGCTGGGAACCTTCAAGGCCGCGCTGCGCGAGCTCGCGACGCGGGCCGGCCCGGCCGACGACGTCGTCGTGTTCTTCGCGGGCCACGGCTACTTCGACAGCGACGACAACGCCGGCTACCTCGTGCTCAGCGACGCGACCAAGGCGTGCGTGAGCAACTGCTACGCCTTCGACAACCTCAAGCGCGCGCTCTACGGCATCCACGCCCGCCACGTGCTGGTGATGATCGATGCCTGCCACGCCGGCACCTTCGACGTGCGCGCGGCGCTCGACAGCGGCGAGCTGCGCGAAGCGGCCGACCGGCCGGTGCCCACGGCCGAGCAGATGCTGGAGGTCGTGCAGGACTACGCGCGCTATCCGAGCCGGCTCTTCCTCGCCTCGGTGGCCAACGCGCCGACCACGGATGGCGCGCCGGGCGCGCACTCGCCGTTCATGAGCGCGGTCTTGCGCGAGCTCGGCCGGCCGGGCCCGAGCGGCGTGGTCAGCCTCGACCGCCTGTTCCTGGCGCTGGGCGAGGACGCGGCGCTGCCGGTAGTGCGGCCGCTGCCGTTCAGCTCGATCGTCCCGCACCACCCCAACGGCACCTTCCTCTTCATCGAGGACGTGCCGTTCTGCGCCGCGCTGCAGACGGTGGTGCGCGCCGCGGCGCACGGCTTCGACGGCATCCGCGGCGAGACCGAGCGGCGCGAGTCGTGGGCGACGACGAGCGCGTCGCGCTGGCTCGTGCCGGGGACGCGGCGCTGCGACATCTGGCACTGGGAGGCGGGCGGCAACGATCAGCTGCGCTGCGAGCTCGGCCCGTGGGACGCGGCGATGGGCGGCGCCAAGGCGAGTGACATATTCGCGCAGGCGCGAAAGTGCTTCGGCGCCGACTCGGCCACCACCGAGTCCGAGCGCGATCACGCCGGCCGCCACTATCACGACTGGCGTCTCGCGCTGCCCGACGGTCGCTCGGTGACGGCCACCACGGTCTGTGCCGACAGCTGCGAGGTGGCGCTGGTCGTCGAGTGAGGGGCGAGCTCGGCGTCAGAACGCCGCGCTCGCGCTGAGGCCCCAGCCCGACGGACCGACGGCGGCCTCGACGCGGACCGAGCCTCGGCTCGCAGGCTCGCGGCCGACGAGCCAGCCGGCGCCGAGCGCCGCGGCGGTGACGCCCGCGCCCAGCGCGATCCAGCCGGCGGTCGACCAGGCCTCGGCGCGCTGCTGTACGACGGCGGCGTCGCGACGCGTGGTGCCAGTGACGACGCCGTCGACGGCGGTGTCCTTGATGGCCTGGAGGTCGGAGCGATAGCCCTCGCCGACCGCGACCGCGACGAGGCCGCCCAGGGCGACCGCTCCGCCGCTGCCGACGAACCACCACGGGGCCGCGCTCGCCGCGGGGCGGGCGGGCGGCGGCAGGTGGCGCAGGCGGTCGATGGCGTCGGCGACGACGCGCTGGTCCTCGCTCGAGAGGTCGCTGCGATCGTTGGCCGCGGTGAAGAGCCGGGCCGCTTCGCGGGCGCGGCCGGCGAGCTCGGCGGCGCGCGCGGCGCGGACCAGCGAAGCGCCGACGGGCATGATGCGGAAGGCCTCATCCCAGGCGCGCGCGGCGGCGGCCGGCGCATGCTCGGCCTCGGCCTTACGAGCGCGCGCGACGACGGGCGTCAGCCGGCGCGCGAGGTCGAGCTGCTGGGCGGCGCGCTCGCGCGAGCCGTCGCCGAGGGCCGGGTCGGCAAGGGCCGCGGCGAGGCGTTCGCTGGCCTGCTCGGGCTCGAGCGCCTCGAGCCAGGCGGTGCCGGCGGCGACCTGCCAGACCGGGTGCGGGTCGACCTCGAAGGCGCGATCGAAGAGGACCGCGGCCTCGTCGGGGTGCCGCGCCTCGAGCCCGGCGCGCGCCATGGCCGCGAGGCTCCGCGCCGCGCTGCGGTCGGGCGCGGCGGCGGCGGGCGCGAGTGCGGGCTCGGCGGCGCGCACGGGCGCGGCGCCGAGGCTCAGCGACCACGGCCCACCCGCGCCGCATCACGCGACGTCCCACCAGTCGGCCAGGTCCAGCTCGATCACCTCGAACGGCGGCAAGCGGACCTTCTGCGCGCCCTCGACCGCGAGCACCTGGGTCCACTCGCCGGGGTCGCGCCGATAGACCTCGACGGTGAAGTCGCGGGTCGACAGCCACGCCGGCACCAGCCGCTGCGCAAGGCGCCCATCTTGTTGACGCTGTCCCAGCGCGCGTGCTCGGCGACAGCACCTCGCAAACCCAGTCTGGCGGCACGTGATTCTTGTGCGTGTCGCGCGGCAGCTCAGGCACGCGCTCACGCCGCCACCCGCCACGTCGGGGACGACCACGCCTTGTCCGGCTCCAGGTGGCACTCGGGCTCGTAGGTAGCACGTTGCGCGCGCCGGGCTCCGGCAGGTCGGGCGCTACCATGCGGAGGAACTAGCGCGGCCGCCGGCCAGAGCCAGCGGCGGTCACGGCACCTCGCCAGGCTCCTTGCTCGGTGGATGCACGGCGCCTCGCCCGCCGCCGCAGCCGGTGCGGTTGAAGTAGCCGCCGGTCGGTCGCGGCAGGTCGAGCACATCAGGTCGGCCGTCGCCGTCGGGTCCGCGACGGCGTTGTTCAGGAGCTCGCGGTCGACGGCGATGCTCAGCCCGAAGCTCAGCGCCCCGCTGGCGCTGCCGCGGAACACCCTGCCTGGCTCGGCAGCCGCGGTCGCCGCGTCGAAGTGGCCGTCGCCGTCGAAACCGCCCACCGCCGGCTGCTCGGGCGTGGTCGCGGCGACGGCCGGTCACTTCGTCGTGAAGCCGCGTGACCATCGCCGACGTCTGATCGATCACGGTCGACCGCTGCCGACACGATGTCGGTGGCCGTCGTGGTCGAGGTCGGCGGTGATGGATCCCCAGGCCATCTGCCACCGGCGTGTTGCTCGGTCTGGAAGTGCCCGGCACCGTCGCCGCGCCAGAGCAGGACCCCAGCCCGTCGCGCGTCGCCGTCGACACAGTCCAGTGCCGTCCTCGTCGAGGTCGACCGCGGCCAGCCGCTGCTGCTGTCGGGTCCGTCAGCGTGACGGCCGCTCTCGAACGTGCCGTCGCCGCGCCCCGCAGGTGAAGACGCGGGGCGGCGAGCCAGTCGTGCGGCGGCCAGGTCGACGTTGCCGTCGCCATCGGAGTCCGCCGCCGCCACGCTGGTGTCGACCTCTCCGTCGATGGTCGGGTGATGACCGGAGCCGTGAACGTCTGGCCATCGCCGACGCAGCATGATGCCGAGCCGCCGTAGCCGACCTCGATCAGGTCGAGCACGCCGTCGTGGTTGACGTCGGCGAGCCGCACCGTCTCCCTTGGGACACGCCAGCGATGGCCTTTGCGCTGCCGAGCCGCCGACGCCGTCGTTCAGGAACACCTCGACCTCGGCCACCGGCCGCAGCGCCCCGTATCGCCCTTGACGACGTGGCTCCAGTCCCAGCCGCGCGTGCTCGGCGACAGCACCTCGCAAACCCAGTCTGGCGGCACGTGATTCTTGTGCGTGTCGCGCGGCAGCTCGGGCACGCGCTCACGCCGCCACCCCGCCACGTCGGGGACGACCACGCGCTTGTCCGGCTCCAGGTGGCACTCGGGCTCGTAGAGGATCCACCAGCCGCCGGGGCGATCGGGTCCGCGGTCATCGCGCCGACCGAAGGCGTGGCCGAGCTCGGCGCCGATCACCGAGGCGGCGATGGCGTGACGGTTCTTCGGCTGCGGGGTCATCATGAGCGCGCCGTCGATGAGCTCGGCCTTCACCCCTTCGGGCGCGGCCTCGACGTCGGCATAGGTCGCGTTGCGCGCGCCGGGCTCCGGCTTGGGTCGGGCTACCATGCGGAGGAACCTAGCGCGGCCGCCGAGCCAGGGCCAGCGGCGGTCACGGCGCCTCGCCGAGCGGCTCCAGGCTCCTTGCTCAGTGGATGCACGGCGCCTCGCCCGCGCCGCCGCAGCCGGTGCGGTTGAAGTAGACCGCCAGTCGGTCGCGGCAGGTCACGAGCACATCGGGTCGGCCGTCGCCGTCGAGGTCCGCGACCGCGACGTTGTTCGGGAAGCTCGCGTCGACGGCGATGCTCAGCCCGAAGCTCAGCGCCCCGCTGGCGCTGCCGCGGAACACCAGCACTGCCTGGCTCCCGGCGGCCGCGGTCGCCGCGTCGAGGTGGCCGTCGCCGTCGAAGTCGCCCACCGCCGGCTGCTCGGGCGTGGTCGCGGCGACGGCCGATCGCTTCGTCGTGAAGCCGCCGTGACCATCGCCGAGCAGCGTCCACAGTCGATCATTGTCGACCGCTGCCGACACGATGTCGAGGTGGCCGTCGTGGTCGAGGTCGGCGGTGATGGGTCCCCAGAGGCCATCTGCCACCGGCGTGCTGCTCGGCGTCTGGAAGTGCCCGGCACCGTCCCCGCGCCACAGCAGCACGCCGAGCCCGTCGCGCGTCGCCGTCGACACCAGGTCGAGGTCGCCGTCCTCGTCGAGATCGATCGCGGCCAGCCGCTGCTGCTGGGTCGGATCCGTGAGGGTGACCTGGCTCTCGAACGTGCCGTCGCCGCGCCCGCGCATGGTGAAGACGCGCGGCGGCGAGCCGGTCGTGCCGATGGCCAGGTCGACGTTGCCGTCGCCGTCGAAGTCGGCTGGCGCCACGCTGGTGTCGACCTCTCCGTTCACGGTCAGCGTCTTGAGTGGGGGCGCGAAGGACTGACCATCGCCGAGCCCCAGCATGACCCCGAGGCCCTCGTAGCCGACCTCGAGCAGGTCGACGGCACCGTCGTTGTTCACGTCCGCGAGCCGTACCGTCTGACCCAGGGCCACACCGTCGACCGAGCGCGTGGTGCCGAGCCCACCGAGCCCGTCGTTCAGGAAGACCTGGACCGTGGCGACCTGTCGTGGAGTCCCCTGGCTGTAGTCCACGCCGATCGCCACCGCCACGTCGCGATCACCGTCGCCGTCCAGATCACCGACGACGATGTCGTTGGCCTCGGCCACCGTCGCATATCCGTTCATGATCCCGAAGCTCAGCGGCAAGTCGATGCAGCCGCTGGCCAGGCACCTTCCGCTGTCGCAGAGGTCGTCGTCGGGGGCATGGGCGCAGACGCCGTCGGCGCCGCACGAGTCGAGCGTGCAGTCGATGCGGTCGTCACACGAGTGCGGCGTCCCCGAGCACGCCCCGCCGCTACACTTGTCGTTGGTCGTGCACGGGTCGCCGTCGTCGCACGGGGTCGTCGCGGGTGCCGCCTGCGTGTAGTCGCAGGCGCCCGCCACGCAGCGGTTCGTCGTGCACGGATCGCCGTCGTCGCAGGCGCGCGCGGTCGTGCCGCGGCATTCGCCGTCCACCGCGCAGGCGTCGTCGACCGTGCAGGCGTCGCCGTCGTCGCAGCTCACCGCGGTTCCACCCGCCACTGGGACGTCCGGCTGGAGCTCGCAGCCGCCGGTCGGCTTGCACCTCGCGACCCGACACGCGATGGGCGGGTCGAAGCCCGGGCAGTCGGCGCTCAGCGGGGCCTGGTACGGATCGGACGGCGTCGACCGCATCGGCTCGGCGCCACCGAAGTCGAGCTCCACGAAGCAGGTGAGGAGGTCGCACCCCCGGACCTCGTCGGCGTGGTGGACGGGCGTGTCGCCAGGCCAGTCGGCGCCGTTCTTCTGCCAGTGGTAGGTGTAGGTCGCGTGCTCGAAGCCCGGCGGTTTCTGGACCGTGCAGGTCACGTCGCCGGCGGCGCCATCGGGCGCGTCGATGCCCACGACGGGTCGGACCGGGATGCCCTTGTTGACCAGCACGCGGAGCTGGCTTCCCGCCGGCGCCGGGGCCGACGGATCGTTGGAGATGAGCGTGAGTACCGCCGCCGCCTCCTCGGGTCCGCCGGCGTGGTAGCTGACCTTGATCCTCGCCGGCTCGCCCGGCGCGATCTGGATCGCCGGCGAGATGACCTGGGGTACGCCGTTGGCGTCGTGCGACGCCGTCCAGGCGTGCTCGTCGATGCTCACGACGTAGCCCTCGTGGCCAAACAGGCGGGCCTTGCTGATGTTGAGCGGGTCGACGCCCTGGTTCATGAGCGTCACTTCCGCGGTCGTGTCGCCGCCGGACGCCACCGCGCCGAGGTCCTTCTCGGCATCCATGATGAGCTTGGGCGGCGTCGTCGCCAGGCTCAGCGGGAAGACGAGCTCGGGCTGCGGCCCATCCTGCACCGAGACCGAGCTCGAGAGGATGCGGATGCGACCCGTCGCCGCCACCGAAGTCCAGTCGCTTGACGCGCAGCTCGAGGTGCAACGTCGGCGTACCGTGCGGTGCGTCGGCTGGCACGATGGTGGCAGGAGCGGCGGCGCGGGCGCGCCGTGAACAGATCGGCCAGCAGCAAGGAAGACGCCGGGCGGATCGGACTCGACGGTGATGCTGCTGATCGCGAGGTCAGCCTTCTCACCCGCGTCCTGGATGTCGATGCGCGCCTGGGCCCCCTCCTCACCGGGGTAAAGAGGCCGCTCGAGATGGACCAGGCACCCCGGCCGTGGCCTCGTGTCGTTGATGAGCAGCCTGGATGGCGACCTTGCCGAGCTGGTGCGTGTGGCCGCCACCGCGAGCCCGCATCCAAGCAATCCGACGCTGAGACCGAGCAGCGCGGCATGGACAACAAACAGCGACGACTTCACAGGCGTGCGTGACGGCGGCATGGCGGCGCTCCGATCCCGATCGGTGGGATCGGCGGGTGCGTCTCCCGACGCTCAGGAGGCGTTTCGAGAATTTCAACCAGAAGGCCTCGGAGCAGCGCGGTCACTGCGGACGCAGTCCGCACCGCCGCGGTGCGGAAGTACTCGCTGAAATCGTCGACCGCACCGGGAGGACCCCCGCCTCGCCCGACCGCGGTGGTTTGCTGGGCTGGCGCCATGGTCGCGCGCCGCAAGCACCAAGCCACCTATGATGACATCCTCAGGCGCCGCCGAACGCGATCGCCGAGATCATCGCTGGCGACCTCGGCGTCGCCGCGTCCCGGAGGACCACGGGCTCGCGTCATCGATGCTCGGCGCCGATCTCGTCGGCGCATTCAGGACGTGATGTCGGGCGTGTAGAGCGTGCCGTCGAAGAAGGCCGGCATCTCCATCGACTGGCCGCCGGCATAGGCCTTGGCCATGTCGAAGCCGTGGCCGTCGGCGATCATCGGCGTGTGGCAGGCGCCGCAGTGGCTGAGCGTCCAGAAGTACTCGCCGCGGTGCACCGGGTCGTCGGCGACCGGCGCGTTGGTCGGCTTGGGCACCTCGACATCGGCTCCGCTTCGCACCGCCTGCGTCCAGAGCGAGGCCCCACCAACCTGAGCGAAGAATGACGCGCGACCCGAGCAGCCTGTGTGCCGCGAGCCGCGGGCGCGTTTCGCTCGCGCCGGTTCGTTCTGCGCGCCTTGACGGTCGGACCGAGCCGGCGTGAGGATGAGCCTCGCTCGGAATTTGCGATATTCATCAGGAGACCTCGCTTGGCCAATTCATCCCCGATGCTCTCCAAGCTCGTGGCCGATCGACAGACCAGCGCGCGCAGCGTCCTGTCGGTCTTCGCCTCCCACGGTCCCAAGGCCGCCGCCGGGATCACCGGGCGACTCTCGCCGCTCTTGAGGAGCGGCGAGGTGATGCCCGACGTCGCGTTGCTGTTCGAGCTGTTCGCGCGCGATCTGTCGGGCAGCGTCGACGGCATGGTGGAGGCCGATCGCGCCCACAGCGCCGAGCAGAGCGACGACCCGCCGGTGCGCGCCGCGCGCGACCGGGCCGCCGCCCGTCTGTCCGCCGTCATCACCACGACGCGGGCCGCCCTGTCCGACCGTATCGGCCAGGACTTTGGTGCCAAGCTCGGCGTCAGCGGCGCGACCCCCACCGACGCGGCCGCGCTCGTCAACTTCGCGCCCAAGTTCATCGACGCCGTGGAGCGGCTCGTGCTGTTGCCGGTGGCCGAGGACGACGACGACCTGCTGGCGTTCGACAAAGTGAAGACGCTGGCGGCGCTGCGTCGGCGCCTGGCCGATCTGGTGGCGGCGCTCGGTGACGTGGCGCGCGAGAGCAGCGAGCTGAACGCGACGCAGATCGCCAAGGACGAGAAGATCGCGGCCTACGACGAGTCGTTCGGCATGGCGGCGCCGTTCATGGAGCAGGGCCTCCGCGTGGCCGGCCTGTCCGAGCTGGCCGCCACCGTGCGCCCCTCGGGTCGCAGCCCCGGCCGCACGGCCTCGTCGGTGGCGTCGATGCCGATGCGAGCGGCTCGGAGCCGAAGCCGGCGTGACACCGCAGCGACCGGTCGATCAGGCCGATCTTCCGCGGGAGGATCGCTCCGCCGACCGGCGCGTGCCCGACTCGCCGGCGGTGAGTCGGGGGTGACACCGGTCGCCGACCGATGCTCCATCGGAAGCATCGACCGCCGACCGGGCGACCGGGCGAATCTCCGCGGGAGAATCGCCCGCCCCACCCGTTGGGAGGCCGATCCTCCCGCGGAGAATCGCGAGCAGGACCGCATGAACGCTCACCGCCTTCGACCTGGCGTCGCTCCCCTCGGCCTCATCGCGGCCATCCTCGCCGGCTGCGACGCGGACCCGCCCGACACTGCCGTGTGCGTCGACAGCGACTGTCAGCGCCCGGCTCGGGTCGGCTGCACGACCGACCTCGGCGCGCAGACCATCGCCGCCACGCAAGGCACCTGCGGCGGCGACGACGGCGCGACCTGCGGCTATCCGGACGCCACGCTGAATGCGTGCTCGCCGACGACCGGGGTCTGTCTCGATGGTGAGTGTCGCGACTTCGCCACGCTGTGTGATTGGCAGTTCGGGCCGCGCATCAGCATCCTGAACAGTCTCCGCGTCGGGGACCAGGACAACGCCATCAACCCGGCCACCGGCCAGTCGACCGATGCCTGCTGCCTCGACTTCACCGGCGACGGCAAGGTGGACGACAAGCTCGGCAACGTCTTCCGGAGCCTGCGCGGCGCCCTCATCGACATCAACCCGTACTTCGCGGGTCAGATCGCCGGCGGCCAGTTCAACCTGCTCTTCGACGTGCGCGGCCTCGACGATCTGGTGAACGACGACGGCTTCCAGCTCCTCGTGTACGAGTCTCTGCCCGAGGACAACATCCCGCAGACCGATCCCACCACCTCCGGGCATGGCCAGTTCATGGTGAAGGAGCGCTCGTGGCTCGACGGCACGCGCATACCGCGACTCCATGTCGACGGTCGCGTGGAGGACGGGCGCATCATCATGGACCAAGGCACCTGGTCCTTCTTCTTCGCGCTGCCCGACAAGGACGGCGTGGTCGAGCTGCCGTTCGAGCGCTTCCGCTTCGAGGGCTCCGTGGCGCTCGGCCCCGATGGCAACGGCCTCGCGATCCACGCCACCATGGGCGGCCTCATCGACGAGGCGGCGCTGCTCCGGACGCTGAACAACGAGGTCGACTTCTCTTGCGACTGCGCCACCTGGCCCGATGAGGAGCTGGCCATCGACGTCGCTTCGCGCACCTGCAACCCGCCGCTCAGCAACGACTGCGACGACGTCTTCTGCAGCGCGATGACCGATGATGTGCTGTGCCCGACCATCATCAGCGCGTTCAGCCCCGACATCGACGTCGACGGCGATCAGGTGCCGGACAAGATCTCGGCTGGCATCTTCATCGAGACGACCTCGGCGCGACCGAGCCGCATCCTCAAGGACTGCACGACGCCATGAGCGACCCGCTCCCGCGCGCTCAGGGCGCCTCGCGCGTGACGAGCCCACACGACGGCGGTCCGAGCGCGAGCGCGCCGTCCGGCGTCGTGTCGCAGTCGACCTCGAAAGCGTCGGTGATCCAGCAGCGTGCGCTCTTCAGCGTGCCGTCGGCGAGCTCGACGACCACGCGGAAGTCGCCGCGGTCGCACTGCGCGAAGCTCGTGTCGAGGCATTCGATCGGCGTCACGTTCACGGTGACGTTGCCTTCGGCTTCCTGGCCCCACGGGTCTCGGACTGTGTACGTGAAGCGGTCGGTCCCGAAGAAGCCGGGGTCGGCCTCGTAGACGAAGGCGCCCTCGTCGCTCTGGTGGGCCTCGCCGTGCTCGGGCTGCGACGTCACCACGCGCAGGCTCGCCTGGGCGTCGTCCGGGTCGGAGACAAAGCTGTCGGCGAGCAAGCCGGGCCGCGCCAGCAGCACGAGGCCACCGTCGGCGTCGAAGGTCTGCGGCAGCGCTACCGGCGGCAGGTTCTCGAGCGCCCGCACCTCGACGGTGGACGCGAGCATGGCGTGGCCACCCGACGTCCATGGCGACGCCGGCTGGGGGGCCGCCGTGCTCGGGTCGTAGGCGATGCGCGCGCGCCAGTGGTAGCCCTGGCCGGGCAGGAGACCGGAGACCACCTGGCTCAGCGCGCGCTCCCTGGCCGCGAGCTCGCCGGCGACCCAGTCGCCGTGGATCACCTGCCCGTCGAACGCGAGGTTCCAGGGCTTCACCTCGACCTCGAGGCGCACGCGCATCGGGCCGAACGGCGAGCGGCCGCGCCCCGTCACGAGGAAGCTCGTGCGCGGGTCGACCGCGGCGCCCGGCACGACCGAGCCGGCCCTCCCCGTGCGTCCACCCGGCGGGATCGGCGTGGGCTCGGCGATGCGCCAGGCGTGAATCCGCGACGGGAACGCGGCCGGCCCGAAGGCGCCGTTGCCGCGCAGCACGAAGAGGCCGCCGAGCTCCGCATTGGGCGACGGCGGCGCGAGGGTCTCGGCGCTGGCCACGACGTCGGCGAAGCCGTCGCCATCGAGGTCGCCAGCGCCTGCCAGCGACTGGCCGAGGCGCTCGTCGGGTCGGTCGCCCACCCAGGTGTCGACCGGCGCCGGTAGGACGCAGCCCGCGGGCGAGCCCCGATAGGCGACGAGGCGGCCGAGGTCGCGGTCGGGCACGCCGTCGTCGGCGCCGGGCGCGGCGACGACGAGGTCACCGGCGCCGTCGCCGTCGGTGTCGCCGACGGCGGCCAGCGCGGCGCCGAAGCAACCGAGCTCCGGCGACCAAGGCGACGGCGTCAGCGTGTCGCCTCCGACTGTCAGGGGGTCGTTGTCGGTCTCGCGCGAGTCCAGGCGTCCGAAGCAGCGCACGCGCCCCTCGGTGAACCCGAAGAGGTGGCGGGGGCTGTGCTCGATTTCCGTGCAGGCGCTCGCCGACGTCACGAGCTGGGCGAACGGGTTGAGCGCGCTCGGCGCGAGGGCGGCCAGGACGCGACCGGCGCGAAGGCGCGGATCGGTGGCGCCCCAGCCGACGATGCCCGAGAACACGCCGGGCTCGGCGTCGAGCCGCGGCCCTTGGCGAGCGCCCCACACGACGGTCATGCGCGCGTCGCCAGGGGCGCCGATGACGACGTCGGAGTAGCTGTCGAAGTTGAAGTCGCCGGCGGCGCCCACCCAGCCGGCCTCGGCGTCGGCGCGGACCCCGACCTCGACCCGCAGGGCCTCGCGGGGCAGATCGGGGTCGCCGAGGAACACGACGGCGTAGGCCGGTTGCGCGTCGGGCGCGCCGGCGATGAAGTCGGCGTAGCCGTCGCCGTTCATGTCGCCGGCGGCCGCTACACTGCGGCCGAAGTGGTCCTGGGCGGCGAGGCCTTCGGCGGTCCAGTCGGTCTTCTCGAGCGGGATCGTCTCGCCGTCGGAGTGCGCGTACAGGATTCGGACCCGCCCCACCTCGGGGACCTTCAGGTGGCGATGGCCCGGCGCGCCGACGACGACGTCGCTCACGCCGTTGCCGTCGACGTCGCCGACGGCCGCGGCGAAGGCCCCGAGCGCGCCCAGCTCGGGATCGGTGTCGCCAGACTGGCGATAGCCGCGCTCACCGTCGTTCAGGTAGACGCGGATGCGTCCTTCCCCGGGATCGCCGCGGAGGACATCATCGAGCCCATTGCCATCGAAGTCGCCGACGCCGGCGACCACCAGCCCTGCCAGAAGCCGCTGCGGCCATGGCCGTCCGGCGCAAGGGAGCCTCGGGCGGCCCGAGCCCGGCGCCGCGGCCCCGAACGACGTAGGCCGCGGCGGCCTGCAGCGCCAGCACGTCGCCGAAGCCGTCGCCGTCGATGTCGCCGGCCGGAGCGACGGCGTCCCGCCACGGAGGCGCGCCACCTCGCGCAGTCCCGCCGGCCCGCCGAGATCGAGGGCGAGCGCGTCAGGCCAGCGCACGATGGCGTCGGCGAAGCCGTCGCCGTTCATGTCGCCCGCCGCGGCCAGAGCGAGCGCGTCGGCGAGCGACACCACCTGGGATCGGCCGCGACCGTCGACGTCGCCGATCCAGGCCGTGGCCGGCGACGCGGTCGTGCCTCCCGGGGGGCCGAGAACGGTGCTGAGATCGGGGCCGAGGTAGATCCTGAGCTTGCCGTCGCGCAGCGTCCATACGTCACCGAAGCCGTCCCCATTGGCGTCGCCCGCCGCGCCGAAGCCCACGAGCGGACCGGTGGCCGGCTCGGACCAGGCACCAACCGGGACGGGGTACGAGGGCGGACCGAGGTAGAGGTCGAGGGCGCCGCGGGCATCGCTCACGAGCAGGTCGGCGAGGTGGTCGCCGTTGACGTCCCCCGCCGCCGCCGCGCCAGCGCCGAGGCGCTGATCGGCCGAGCCGGTCCAGGCGAACGGGGCCTTCGTCGCAGGCGCCGCGGTCCGGGCGGTGCCCGGCGCGAGCGGCGGTGTGCCGAAGTGGACCGCGACCACGCCTCGCTCGGAAGCGGTGACGTCGCCGTCGGGCGAGCCGATGAGCCAATCCGGGGCGCCATCGCCGTCGACGTCGCCGAGCGCGGCCAGCGTTGCGCCCCAGCGCGCGCCAGGGTGCGACCCGGCCTCGCTGGCGATGGCGCGCGGCGCCCCCGGCGTCGATGGCGTAGACCGTGACGAGGCCGGTGCCGTCGTCTCGCTCGGGGTCGGCGACGGCGACGTCGCCGCGACCGTCGCCGTCGACGTCGCCGATGCCGACTGCGACGCGGCCCGACAGGATGATGGGAGCCGGGCTCGGCCAGGGGGCGGCCGCGAGGGCGTTGGCCACGACCGTGGCGAGCGCGGCGGTGATCACCGGCCGCGCTCCGCGCAGCAGACGTGCTGACAGCAGCTCGGCAGGGAGACCGCACGCACGTCTGCAGGGAGGCGGAACTTGCTGCTCTGACCGTCGAAGGTGAGGCGCAGGAACGCACCGCCATCGGGGTCGTGGTGGAGGTCGGCCGTGACGCGGCCGGCGGGCAGCACCATCGGGCAGCTGTCGACCGGCTCGCGCGGATCGAGGGCGCGGCAGCGGTGGTCGCTGCAGCGCTGCCCGGCGCCGCACTCGTCCGAGGTGAGGCAGCTCCAGATGACGTCGTCGAGCCCGTCGGACGGGCAGCTCGCCGCTGCCAGCGTCATGGCGACACCCACCGCGACAGCGAACGCGACGCGGCGAGCGCACGGTCGGCTCATGGCTCGACCTCGAGCACGAGCCGGCCGGCGCTCAGGCCGACGACCTGCTCCTGACCGAAGAGAGCCGCGGCGAAGACGCCCAGGGTGTGAGTGGCCGGCGCCCAGGCCAGGCGCTCGCGGACGAGCTCGGCCGGGGCCGGTCCGGCGCCGCTGTCGAGGACCTCCACGCACCCGTCGGGCTCGCCGCACGACGGCTCCGTCGCGCAGCGCGCGTCGGTTTGGCAGGAGAGATCGACCTCTCCGGACTGATACCACTGGAGCCAGAGCTCAGTGCGCCCGGTGGGGATGCTGACGAGCGCCGGTCCGACGCCACCCGGACCTTCGAGGGCGCCGCGGACGACGACTCCACCCGGCATGTCGGGGCAGACGAGCGCCACTGGGTTGAGGTCCGCGAAGCCGCCGGCGTCGAGCACGCAGCGCGTGCAGTGTCCGTCGGTGCAGGTGGCGTCGGCGCCGGGGCAGACCTGCCCGAGCGCGCCGCAGTTCTTGGGATCGCTGGCGAGGTCGGGCGGGGGTGTGACGGTCGGGTCAGGAACCCCATGACACAGGTTGTCCCAGTCGCACCGATCGTCGCGTGTGTCGGCGCGACCGTCGTCGCACGGGTAGCCGTGGAGCGACGCCACAACGCAAACGCCATGATCGCACCGGCCATAGCCGCAGTCGGTGGAGAGCTCGGCGCAGGTCGTCGCACAGGTCGAGGCCACAGCGATGTCGACGGTGTCGCTCGGCGCGTCGCTGTCAGCCGACACCGCGTCGAGGGCGTCGCCGTCGGCATCGGCCGGCGGGCGAGCGGCGTCCGATGCGCACGAGACACCGCCGAGGAGCAGGAGCGAGAGGGTCGCGCGCACGAGCGTGGGTGCCTCGGAGCAAGAGCGTCGTTTCGACGCGACCTACTTGCTCGGGCGGCGGGGCGGCGGCTGCGGCCGGCCCGTGGCCGAGGGGCTGCGCGGGGGAGGCTGCGGACGCGCCGGCGGGGCGGGCGGCAGGCCCTCTTGATCGACGACGTCGCCGGTCGCGGCGACGGTGCCGCTGTCCTCGCCGAGCGACGACAGGCGCGCGCAGGGCCTCCACCTTGGCGGTCGCCGGCTCGGGCTGGGGCGGCGGACGCGAGGCCGGCTGCGGGCGCGGCGCAGGCGGCTGCAGGCGCGCGGCCGCCGGGGTCGGGCGCGGCCGGGGCGGCGCCGGGCGCGACGGGAGGGTCGGTGCCGGCGCCGGCGCCGGCTCGGCGATGTCGCTGAGCTTCGACTTGAGGCTCGCCAGGCGCTGCTGCACGCGCGCCTTCGAGTCCTCCTTCGGGGTCGCGGCGCTCGGGCCTTCTTCCAGCGCCGCCTGCTCGCTCGGGCGCAGGCGCCGCCGCGAGAAGCTCGACTCGGCCGGGGCCTCCGGCTCCTTCCGGGCGGCGCCGCCGCGCGCACCGCACCGCCGCCGCCGTGCGTGCCCTCGGCCCACTCGACGCCCGCGAACTTGGCCTTCAGCTTCTCGATGTCGCGGTGCGGGTCGGGCTCCTCCTCCTCCAGCATCGCGTCGATGATGACCGAGGGCTCCTCCTGCTCGGCCGGCATCGCCGTCAGCTGCGTGGCCTTGCGATCCTCGTCGTCGTGGCTCGCGCCGCGCACGCCCTTGGTGGTGCGGCCGCCCTTCTCGGCCGGGCGCAGCATGCGCGCCACCTCGGGCTTCTCGAGGTAGCTCGGGAACTCGCGCGCCATGCCATCGAAGAGGAGCTTGTCGTTCCGGGTGTCGCTGACCTCGAAGAAGCCGCAGTTGTCGACGTGCGTGTTGCCGAGCTTGTCGAGCCGCTTCAGGAAGCGGAACTGCGTGAGCCGGCCGGGCGGCGAGAGCCCGATGAACTGCCAGAAGATCGGCAGCCGCGACGAGCGCCGGATGGCATCCGCCGTCTCCTCCTCGTCCTCGCAGTCGCCGCCCGTCACGAACATGCAGAAGATCGGGTAGGCGCGCGGCGCCGACAGCATCGGGTAGACGACCTGCTCCTTCTTGAACAGGCGCCCGACGCTCTCCTTGAGGGCCGGCCGATCCCAGTCCTCGGGGAAGTAGTAGCGGCACACCTCGTGGATGACCGGGGCGTAGCGGCAGTGCGTCTGGTAGTCCGAGCCGGTGCGGATGACCTCGCGATCGACCCAGCCCGAGAAGTCCGTCGCGCGCAGGTCGCGCAGGTGGCGACAGCCGTCGCCGAAGGCGTAGGCCGGGATGATGCCGTCGTCGTCGAAGTTCAGCGCGACCGCGCAGAACTGGGGCACCAGCTCCTGCACGATCTTGGCGCGGTAGATGGGAAACATCGAGCGCGAGACGTCGAGCACCAGCACGACCTCGGCGCGGACACCTTCGAGTCCAGCCTTCGCGACAGCGTCGCTCGCGCTCGCCTGCAGGTTCTTGAGATTCTCACCGGCCATTCGTTCCCCGCGTCAGCCGGACGAGAGATTACGGCGAAAGATCGGCGGCGTCGAGCGGGCAGCGGATGGCCACGACCATCACGGAGCGATTGGCCGCGTCGGGCGCGAGCGGCTCGAAGCCGCGCTCCGCCGCGGACGTGCCGAGCTTGCGCAGCTTCTCGACCTGGGCCTCGAGCACGGCGCGGAAGGCCGGCGAGCGCCACCAGTCGGTGCGCGTGTTGTCGAGCACCACCGAGTAGACGCGCATGTCGCGCGCCTTGCCGCCGACGTCGCGGCGCCAGCCATGCACCACCTCGCCCACCGCCAGCGCGCGCTCTTCGGCCAGCTTGGCGTTGGCGTCGCTCATGGCGCCGACGTCGTTCCCGGTCGCGCTGGCCGTGCCCAAGAGCAGGACCGTGTGGGCGTCGCGGTTGCGATCGAGGAAGGCGCGGAGCTCGCGCGAGAGCGCGGTCGCATAGCGCACGCAGGCGTCGTTGCCGGGCGGGCACAGGGCCGGGTCGGCCACCGACGAGTCGAAGCCGCGGCAGGCCTGGCCGTCGGCGGTGTAGCGGTTGCACCCGAAGACCGCGAAGTGGGTGGCCACGCCGGCGTCGTCGGGGCGCGCGAAGAGGCCCTCGAGCTCGGGCTCGGTCAGCGCCACGAGCGGGCTCTGGTCCTTCTTGCAAGCGCGCTCGCAGCTCTTCACGACCGACAGGGCCATGGCCTTGAAGCTCGGCTCGGCGCAGCGGCCGAGGTCCTCCGGGGGTGCGGGGGCCGGGGCCGGGGTCGGCGCGGAGCGGGTCGGCGGGGGCGAGTTCGTGCTCGTGCTCGTGCTCGGGCTCGGGCTCGGGGCTGGGGCTGGGGCCGGGGTCGGGGGCGGCGCGGCCGGGTCGAGGCGCGGGCCGGGGCCGAGCGCGAGCGCGGCCGGGGCGGCCGCGACGAGGTGCGCGCAGTCGCGCGGGCAGCTCTCGCCGGCGGCGCACAGGCCGTCGCCGCAGGGCTCGGACAGGCTGGCGACCCAGCCGAGGCCGCCGACGCCGAGCAGGAGCAGGAGCAGCAGCAGCGCGAGCTGGCGCAGGCGCGTGGCGGTGGTGGGAGTCCCGGCGGAGGTCGTGGGCGTCATCGGCGTCACTCCAGGCACTGCTCGAGGACGGCGTTCCGGGCGGCCTCCGATGCGGTCGAGAGGCCATCCGGTCCGGGGCCGGGGGCGGCCGCGCGGCGGGCGCTCATCGGCGCGGAAGACGCCGAAGGACGGCGTGCCGACCCAGCACCACCAGGCGTTGCGGGCGGCGGCGTCGTCGCACTCGGGGCGCGCCGCGGCCAGGCGCTTCATGTCGGCGACCCAGCTGGCGTGGGCCGCCAGCGTGCCGTGAGCGCCGGCCGCCAGCTCGGCGTCGAGGCAGCGCGCGGCGGTGGCGTCGAGGCGCGTGGCGAGCCAGCGGCGGCGGTCCTCGGGGGTGTAGTAGCCGGGGCTCGCGCGCAGCTCCCAGTCGACGAAGTCGAGCGCCGCCAGCGCGCCGCCGTGGCGCTCGGCGCAGATGAGCGCGGCCGGCGCGGCGCGGGCGACGAGCGTCGGGCGATCGGTGAGCAGCACCAGGCGGAGGCCGGCGCGCTGGGTCTGGGCCAGCTCGCGATAGAGCGGCGCGAGCGTGGCGTGGGCGGCGCGGCAGGCGTCGCACTCGAGGTCGAGCACCTCGACCAGCACCGGCCGCGGCGAGGCGGCCGACCCGGGCGAGCCGGGCGCCGCATCGGGCGGATCGGCGAGGACCACCGACGCGTCATCGGGCGGCAGATCATAGAAGGTGTGCGTCACCGCCGCCGGGCACTGGGCGGCGCGCGTCGAGGCGCGCTCGGCGGTCGCGGTCGGATCGCGCTCGGCCGCCTGGGCCGGGCGCGGACGGACGATGGTCGCGATGAGCAGCGCCAGCGCGACCCAGCCGGCCAGCGCGCCGAAGACGCCGGCCCAGGCGCGCGGCTCGCGCAGCGCCGGCCGGATGTCGCGCACGACCAGCAGGCCGCCTGCGCCGACCCCCAGCGCAGCCGCATGCAAGGCCAGGCACAGCGTGCAGCGCACGTCGACGATGACGAGCCCGATGACCAGGTAGGCGGTCGTGCCGGCGAGCAGGATGACGACCAGCGCGAGCAGCGCGAGGTTGCCGCGCTTGGCCAGGAGCCGCACGCCGGCCGCCGCCAGCAGCACCGCGTGGAGCGCGGCCGCCCACACCGCAACCGGCACGCCGAGGACCTTGGCGAAGGTGGTGTTGGTGAGCGCGGCGCGGCAGGCGTCGACGCCGTGCCCGTCGAGGCACATGGGCGCCGGCGCCGCCGCGGTGGCGTGGTGCGTCGCGACCAGGCCGAGGCCCACGCCGAGGGCGCCGCCGATGAGCACGAGCAGACCGCCGACCACCAGGCGCCAGGTGGAGGTCGAGGCCGGGGTCGACGGGCGCGCGGGCGCGACGGAAGCGGTCGCGGCGGAAGCGCGGGCGCGAACGTCAAGGCGCTTGACCAACGCGCGAACCGAGCGCGGGCGGCGCTTGGGGTCGGCGGCGAGGCCGGCGACGAGCGTCGCCTGGACCTCGGGCGGCAGCGTCATCCAGGCGCGCGCGGCGCTCTCGCGCGGCAGCCGATCGACCGGGTGCTTGCGCGCCTCGATGGCGTCGGCGGGCAGGTCGGTCGGGTACGGGCGCGTGCCGGCGAGCAGCTCGTAGAGGATGGCGGCCAGCGCCCAGACGTCGGAGGCGATGGTGCCGGGGCGGCCTTCCAGGCGCTCGGGAGCCGCGTAGGCCACGGTCCCGCCCGGGCCGCCGCGGCCGTCCGGCGCGGCCAGCGCGAAGTCGAGCAGCACGACGTCGAGGCCGTGGCCGCTGTCGCGGACGAGGATGTTCTCGGGCTTCAGATCGTTGTGGACGAGGCCGGCGCGATGCACCGCGCCGAGCGCTCCGGCCAGCGCCGCGAAGAGCTCGCGCGTGGCGGCGTTCCAGCGGCGCGCGCCCTGGTAGCGGCGGCGCACCAGCGCGCGCTCGATGACCTGCGACAGCGGCAGGCCCTCGACAAACGCCGTGCCCAGGGCCAGGCGGCCGTCGCCGAGCGTGGTCAGCCCGAGCGTCGCCGGCACCACCGCGGGCGCATTCTTCGGGGAGTTCCGGGCGACTGCGACGAGCGCGTCGTGCTCGCGGCGGAGCGCCACCTCGGCCGGCGCGCGCTCGCGCTGCGGGAGCCCGGCCTTCACCGCGACCTTGCGACCGTCGAGCGTGGCGCCGTACACGACGAAGTCGCGGCCGACCGCGAGCGGCGCGGCGTCGAAGGTCAAAGCCGAGGCGTCGACCGTCATGCGACCTGCCGGAGCGGCCGCAGCACGCCTTCGAGGACGGCCAGCGTGCGCACGCGATCGAGCTCGACGTTGTGCGGCGTGGCGGTGCAGCTGGTGCTCTCGCAGCAGCGCGCGCAGTGGGCGGCGCAGTCGCAGTCGGCGAGCAGCGCGTGCGCGGCCTGGAGCAGCGCCTGCCAGTCGGCGGGCTGGAGGTCGTGGACCGCGCCCGGTCCGTGCGGGTCGAGATCGTGGACGACCAGCGCGCCGCGGTCGGAGCCCAGCGACGGACCGAGCTCGGCCGCGGTCGCGGTGGTGACGCCGAGGAGGTCGTCGGCGCCGCGGAAGAACCACGGCGCGAGGTCGCGGACGACGTGCGCCAGCGTGTGGAGGACGGTCGCGTCGGCGGTCGGCAGGACCAGGAGCCGCGCCTCGACGACCAGCGGCGGCAGCGCCTCGGCGAGGACGGTGCGGGTGTGGGCGCGCTGCTGATCGGGGCCGTGCTCGCGGTGGCCGTGCGCGGTGCGGGTGAGCTCGACGCGCGTCGTCACCAGCTCGACCTCGGCCGGCCCGAGGAAGCGATGGCGCGTGCGCGCGTCGGGTCCGACCAGGCGCACGCGCGTCGTGCGGATGGGCGTGCCGGGCCAGGCCGGCGCGGGCGTGGTCGGAGCGGCGCCGGTCGCGGGCGACGACAGCGCGTGCGGCACGCGCGCGGCGCTGAGCGCGGCCAGCTCGCGCTCGACCAGGGCCGCGCCGACGGCCGGCATGCGCCGCTCGGGGTCGCGCACGCCAGCCGCCACCGCGCGGTGCAGCGCGGCTCGGGCCGCGTCGTTCAGCGGCGACGGCGCCAGCGCGCGCGGCGCCTCGGGCGCGAACTTGCGACGCCGCGCCGCGTGGCCATCCAGCGCCAGCACCTCGCGCATGGGCGTCGCGTAGCGCGGTCGCGCGCCGAGGAAGCGCTGCGCGTCGCGCGCGCCGAGCACGCGGAAGATGGCCCGCGGTGCCGTCGGGAGCGGATCGGGCAGGCGCTCGACGAGCCAGCGCTCGACGGCCGCGGTGGGCAGGAGCTCGTGCGGCCGCGGCGCCAGCACCGTCAGCGCGCGGGCGGTGAGGGCCTGCGCCACCGCGTCCATGGCCGGCGCCGGCAGCGCGCCGAGGATCAGCAGCCGCGCCCGCGGCGCGAGCCGCACGAGCGCCTGGCGGATGGCCGCGAGCTCGGCGCCGGTCAGGAGGTCGGCGTCGTCGATGATGACCTGGACGCTCGGACCGCCGAGGTCGGCGCCGGCCTCGGCGGCCGTGAGCTCGGCCGGCGTGAAGGTCCGGAACGGCGCCAGCACGATGGCCTCGGGGGCGCGTGCGAAGCGGTCGCGCGCGGCCTCGGCGGTCGTCGCGTCAGGGGCGATCCACCAGGTCTCGACGCCGGCCAGCGCGCGCGTCAGCGCCACCTCGAGCCCGGCGCCGGTCTTGCCCGTGCCGCTCGGCGCGGCGGCCGCGACGGCGTCGCCGCTCAGCGCGGCCAGCGCCACGCGGGCCGGGAACGCGGCGGCGCCCGTGACCGCCGGGCGGCGCTCGGCGAGCGGCGGGTGGCCGAGGCTCGCGAGGATGCCGGGTAGCGGGTCGGGCTCGGCGCGCTCGAGGGCCGCGCCGACCGGGCTCGCGACCGCCACCGGTGCGGCCGCGCGCCGATCGGGAAGGAACGCCAGCGCGCCCGCGACGAGCACGCTCGTGGCCACCGCCCAGGTCGTCGTGTCGAGCGCGAACGGCGCGAAGGCTCCGGCCGCCGCGACCACCACGGCCAGTGCCGTGACCGCCGCGAAGACGCGCGCGCGCAGCCCGGAGCGGCTCGCCGTCGGGCCCGATGCCGGCCAGGAGGAACCACGACGGCACCGGCCGGCGGTCGAGCCGTCGCCGCCGGAGCACCGCGAACGCCAAGCGAACGACGGCGCCCGCGACCAGCAGCGCGGCCAGCGCCAGCGCCAGGTGGGTCACGCGCGCGCCCGGCCCCTGGGCCGCGACGTGGAGGCGCGCGGCGAGCGCCTCGGCGGGATGTGGGACGAGCGCAAGGACCGCGCCCCAGGCGGCCGCGAGCAGCACGCCGGCGGGCAGCCACAGCGGCGCGTGCGCCGGCCGGAGCAAGAGCGCGCCGACGCGTGTGGCCGCGCGCGCGAGCCCGAGCACGGCCAGCACGAGGGCGATGGCGATCACCGCGACGAGCGCGCTCATGCGGACCTCCAGAGCGCCAGCACCCGGCCGTCGCCCGACGACGGCAGGCGGTCGTCGAGGCGCGCGCTGTCGGGCGCGGCGTCGGCCAGCGCCGCCGGCAGGGCCACGAAGCGCCGTGCCGGCGCGCCGTCGGGCAGCCAGCGCGCGAGCTCGTCGCGCAAGGCCGTCATGGCCGCGCGTCGAGCGCGGAGCGCCGCCGCGAGATCGCTGCGCGCCGCGAGCGGCAGCCCGTCGGCCAGCCCGGCGTAGGTCGCGCGCGCGGCGTCGGCCAGCGCGCCGGGCGTCATGAGCGCGCCCGTGCCGAGCTCGGCCTCGACGCGCCGATACAGCGGCTCGGGCGGCTCGGCCAGGACATCGCGCGCCGGCCCGAGGTCGACCGCGACGTCGAACCCGCGCGCCGGTCCGGCCTCGGGCGAAGGCAGCATGCCGCGTGCGACCAGCGCGTCGACCGCCGCGGCCAGGCGCGGGCCGCGCCCGATCCTCGCCGAGCTCGGCCGCCAGCCGCGCCAGCGCGCGCCGCGTGGCGAGGGTCGCGACCGGCTCCATCCAGGCGCGCGCCGCGGCGCGCCAGGCGTCCGCGTACGCCGCCTCGGCGTGGGTCAGCGCGTGCCGCGCGCGCCGCCGCAGACCGCCTGGGCCGCGCGCGAGCACCGCCGTCAGACCCCACAGGGCCAGCGCCGCGCCGGCCGCGACGGTCGCACCGCCGCCCGGCACGACGGCAGGCACGGGCAGGAATGGCCCGACCGCGACCGCCGCCACGGTGCCGCCGCCGAGCGCCGCCGGCCGCCTCGAGCGGCCAGGCCCCGCGCACGGGTGGCGCGACCTCGGCCATGGCCCGCTCGGCCGCCTCCAGAGCGGCCCGCGACGGTGCAGTGAGCGGCGCGATGGGCGCCGTCGGGAGGCGCGCGAGCCGCGCCTCGACGTCGCGCAGGACCTCGTCGACCCGCGCGCGCATGGGCTCGATGGCGCGGAAGCCCGAGGTCGACAGCGCTTGATCGACCTCGCGCCGGAGCCGCGTCGCATGCGCCTGCGCGGCCTCGAGCGCGTCGGCGGCGAGCCGCCGCACGAGCTCCGGCCCGTCCTCGGCGATGCGCGCCGCGAGCGGCTCGGCGACCTTGGCGTCGACCGTCACGCCGTCGGGAAACGCCGGCGCGGCCTCGACCGGCGCCGCGCGCCCCGCGCGATAGGCCTCGTCGACCTTGGTCGCCACCGCGCGCACGAGCCGCGCGGCGAGCGCATCGCGCAGCGCGGCGGCCTCGAAGCGGGCCGCGCCGGCCATCGCCAGCGCGCCCTCCCCGACCGCCTCGGACAAGGTCGCGAGCGCCTCGCGCGCGCGCTCGACCACGGCCACGTCCACCACCAACCCGACCAGGTGCGCCACCGCCTCGAGCCGCTCGCGCGCCCCGAGGAGCCGCGGCCCGATGGCCTCCGGGACCTGCATCGCGCCCATCGACCCCGACGACGCCGCGCCCGCGACGACCCTCAGCACGACCGTCGGCGACGGGCCGTCGGTCATCGCGACGTCGCCCACCACGAGCCGCGCGAAGCCGCCCTCGCCGCGCGCGCCGGTGGCCTCGAGCAGCGCCTTGGCCTGGCGCGCGACCTTGGCCGCGGCCTCGGCGGGGCCAGCGTGGTCGTCCCAGACCAGCGCCACGACCGCGCCGTCGGCGCGACCGGCGCGCCGCGCCAGCACGGCCTCGACGGTCGGGCGCAGGGCGGGGTCGGCGATGACGACCTGGAGCGGCAGCGTCATGCGGCGAGCTTCTCCTCGGCCTCGAGCGCGGCCACGAGCCGTCCGAGCGCGCGCGCCTCGCTGGCGTGCCCGTCGGCCTCGGCGTCGAAGCGCCAGCCGGCGGCGACCTTGGCGGCCGCGCGCCAGCGCCCGCCGTCGGCCGCCAGCGCCGCGGCGAGGCCTCGGCGAGCGGCCCGCGCAGCGCCTCGGCGAGGCCGCCCCAGGCGCCGAGCGCCGCGCCGAGCAGGCCGCCGAGGTCGCCAAGGTCTTCTGCCGGAACACCCACTGCCAGCGGTCGCCGGCGCGCTCGACGACGCCCGCCGCGAAGGCGGCCGCGAAGGCGCCGAGCGCCTGGTCGCGCCGCTCCGACTGAGCCGCCTCCCACTGCCGGCGCCGCACCGGGTCGAGGCCGGGCAGACCGGGGCCGGGCGCGTCGTGGAAGCCCTCGGCCTCCCAGCGGTGGTCGATGTGTAGCGGCTCGTGCCGCGTCGGGTCGGCGCTCTGGTGGTCGTACGCGCGCGCCAGCGGCCCCTGCACCTCGAGCCAGGCGTACAGCGGCACGCCGAGGCACGCCTGATAGAAGGAGAGCGCGTCGGGCGAGCTCCAGTCCTCGAGCCGCTCGAAGCCGGGCGCGGCCATGGCCAGCGCGTCGCCCAGCATGGGCTCGGCGCGCAGGTGCTCGGGCGCCACGCCGGCGAAGCGCGGCCGGTACGGCGAGAACTCCTTCCCGGCCAGGACCGGCTCGTCGAAGCGGCCCAGCGGCCGCGACATGCCGGCGACGCGCTGGAGCTTCTCGCGCAGGTACTCGACGACCTCGGCGGCGGGCACCGCGCGCAGGCGATCCTCGTCGACGGCGCGATGCCCGAGCGCCGCGAGGCGCGCCTCGAGCACGAGCCCGTCGGCCAGGCCCAGCGGCCGATCGACCGACAGCAGCCGCTCGACGCGCGCGCGCCCGAGGTTGTCGATGTCGCGCGCGATGCGGCCGAGCACCTGGTCGATGCCGCCGGCCTTGCGAGCGTCCTCGGTCGAGCTCGCCTGGAGGTGGGTGTTGACGATGGCCAGCACGTCGGCCGTGGCGATGTGGAAGCCGGGCGCGTAGACCGAGGCCCACACCGCGTCCCACGAGCGCACGCCGCGGCGCTCGTCGTGGAAGACCTCCGAGCCGAGGTGGAACTCGCTGGTCGCGTCGGCCGCGGCGCCCGGGCCGCCCGCCGCGGACCCGCCGACCAGGCCGGTGTCGGGCACCTCGAGCCCAAGCTCACGGCAGCGCTCGGCCTCGGCGCGGAGGTGCGCGGTGAGCGCCATGCCCTGCCGCGCGATCACCCGGAACACCTCGAGCCGCTGCTGCACCTGCGCCTGCAGCGCGCGCATGACGCGCTGCCACAGCTCGATGACGAGCGCGTCGCGCGCCTGGTCGCGGAGCTGGTTGAAGAACGCGACGGCGACCTGGCGCCGCTCGGCGAAGGCCTGGTCCTTCCTGAAGACCTTCCGCGCCGCGTCGCCGAGGCCGGCCTCGAGCGTCTCGATCTGCTTTCGCAACTTCGGCGTGTCGACGCGGTAGCTGGCTTCGGTCAGCGGCTTCAGCGCGAGGTGGCGCGCGGCCTCGGGGTCCTCGTACGGCGAGAGCACCCACTGACCATGGCGTCCTGTTCGTCGGGTCCGGAGGTCGGCGCGCGCTCCTCGCGGGCCAGCCGGTCGACCTCGATCAAGATGCGCCGCTGCAAGAGCGGCGACGCCCGGTGGCCCTCGAAGAAGCGGCAGCCACTGGCCGCTGGCGAGGCCGCGCTCGAGCGCGGTGGCGTGCTGCGAGAGCGCCTGGCGCGAGCGCTGGAAGTCGCGCGCCATGCTGTCGCGCGCCGCGTTCAGCGAGTAGCTCTCCGGAAGGCCGCGAAGGCGGCGTTGATGCTGTCGATGGTGACCGCGTCCTCGGCCGTGTGGAGCTCGACCTCGAGCGCCTTCCGCAAGGCCGTGAGCACGTTCGTGCCCTGCGCCTCGAAGCGCGCGATCTGCTGAAGAGGCCGGGCTTGTCCCTGCTCCTCGCGGCGGGCCTCGGCCGCGACGAAGCCGGTGAAGCCGCGGTCGAGCCGCCGCCCCTGCTCGGTGTCGGACAGCGTCGCGAGCCTCGGCCGAGATGCGGGCTGCTCCCGTCCCCCTTCGCGACGTCGGATCCGCCCGCGACCACGAAGCGCTCGAGCGCGCCGATGGCCCACTTGCGCGCGAAGTAGCGGACCAGGCGCCGCGGCGCGGCAGCTCGATGACCGAGGCGCCGATGGAGCCATTCTGGAGCGCGAAGTAGCCGGCCGCGAGCCGCGTCTGGAGCTGCCGGAAGTTGTCGGCCTCGCGCTCCTGGTAGCCGAGGATGGGCGGGGAGCTGGAGGTAGGCCTCGCCGGCCGCGGCGTAGATCTCCTCGATGGTCATGGCCTCCGGCTTGTCGAGCACGTAGACCAGTCGAAGGCCGCGCTGCGCACGGCGTCCTCGCCCGGCGCGACGCTCTTGCCGAAGCTCGCGCCCGGGTGGAACACCAGCTCCATGGCTTCGGGGCCGCCCTCGTAGCGGAGCTCCTGCGCGCGCTCGATCTCCTTCAGCGCGGCATAGCCATTGGCGTCGATCTTCGGCACCAGCGGCGGCGCGACCTTGTCGCGGAAGAGCGACGGCAGGAAGAAGTGGCCGAAGACCTCGCACTCGGCGCCGAGGTCGTGGGCCAGCTTCCGCGCCAGGTATGCGGTCACGAGCGACGCGCCCGAGCCGGTGCCGCCGGCCGTCGACGCGAACACGTGGACGCGCACGCGCTCGCTGCCGCGGTTCGGGAGCTGCGCGCGCAGCGCCCGACCGAGGGTCTTGCGCAGGAGCTGCTCGAGGTTCTGCGGCGACTGCTCGGCCAGCTGGCAGTGCAGCGAGTAGCGCGCCTCGAGGCGGATCTGCCCGGCGCCGGCGTTGCTGTGCTCGCGGAAGCGGTACCACGGGTGGACCCACGAGGTGACGCGCCGGTCCTCGGCGGTGCCGGCCGCCTCGCCGCGGTGGAGCGCGATGCGGCGCGGCTTGTGCGCGGTCGAGATGTTCGACTTCAGGATGCGGCCATGCAGGCGCGCGAGGTCGTTCTGATCGGTGTCGACCACGAGGAAGTGGACGAGGTCCTCGTAGCGCGCGAACGACGGCTCGGCCGCGAGGCGCCGCGCGAGCACGTCGACGACGCGCCCGCCCGAGCCGCCGAGGCCGATGAAGAAGGTGGGGTGGAGCTTCTGGGCGGGGTCCGTTCCGAGCAACATGCGAGCCTCCTCAGGCGAGGACCTTGAAGAAGAAAGAGCCGTTGATGCGATAGGTGGCGCCCGAGAGCAGGTAGCGCTCGGCCTGGCGATCGATGGGGACCCAGGCGCCGCGCGCGCGGCGCTCGACCTGGGCGCCGCGGGCGACGAGGGCGATCTGGCTGCCGCGCTCGGCGCGCAGCATGACGACGTGCGACTTCGACTTCTTGACCGTGAAGCCCGAGCCGTCGAAGGCGCAGGTGGCGGTGCGGTAGAAGCCCTTGCGCCCATGCGGCACGGCGCGCAGCGGGCGGCCCGGGTCGCGGGCCAGGCGGCGCTCGCCCTCGCCGCCGCTGGCGACGTGGACGACGGCGCCGAGCGGGAAGGCGCGCGGGCGGACGTAGCCGTAGACGATGAAGCCGATGAGGAGCCCGGTCGTGACGAGCACCACCCACCAGAGGTTGCACTCGAGCCACGACGACGGCTCGACGGTCGCGATGACGCGCGTGCGGCTCGTGCGGTCGGCGGTCGCGAGGCGCGGATCGGCGGGGCCGAGGTCGACGAGCTCGTGCGGATCGGCGGGTGCGTCGACGCAGCCCGGAGGCGCGATGCACACGCTCATGAGGCCGTTCGGGCCGGGCATGGTCACCGCGACGTCGCGCTCGAGGGCCCGGCGTCGTCGCCGCGGCGCAATGTCACGCGCGCGTCGGGCCAGGTGCCGGCGCGCCGCGTGGCCGTCAGCGCGAGGCCGTCGAGGCGCTGCGAGCCCGACCAGTCGAGCTCGCGGCAGCGTCGGTCGCGCCGCAGCCGGCCTCGACCACGCCCTCGTCGGTGGCGGGTGCCAGCGCACGCGCGCGTCGGGGAGGACGTCCATGCGATCGGTGTTCGAGTCGAGCGGGCCCTCCGGCGTGATGAGCCGCACGCGCACGTCGCGCGCGCCGGGTGAGCCGACCGGGAAGCGCACCTCGAAGCGGTCGCCGTTCAAGGTCATCGGCAGCTCGCGGCCGTCGACGACGAGCGCGGCGCCGAGCTTCTCGGCCAGGATCTCCGCGCCCGTGAGCGTCTTGCCGCCGAACGACACGACGGTCAGCGCGTAGCCGAGCTCGGTGTCCTCGATCTGGTAGTCGGGGAGATCGAGGACCGGCGGGATCCAGTTGGTGATGCGCGTCGTCGGGGTCGGGGCCGGAGCCGGAGCCGGCGTCGGCGTCGACGCGACGGTCGGCGCGGGCGCGGGCGCGGGGGCCGGAGGCGCGGGGGCCGGAGGCGTGGTCGGCGGGATGGGCGTCGCGGTCGGGGTCGACGGGAGCGGCGTGGCGACCGTCGTCGCGCTGCGGCTGACCGCGGTCGAGGCGGGCGGCGAGCGCAGGTCGGCGGTCGCGCTGGCGAAGCGCGCCTCGAAGCGATAGCGCTCGACGCCGTCCTCGACCGGCACCTCGGCCGTGGCCCAGCCGTGATCGTCGAGCGTCAGCTTCAGCGTGCGCGCGGCCGGGCAGGTGGTCACACACTCGGGCGTCACGACCAGCTCGGGGCTGGTGAGGCCGAGCGCGTCGAGTGCCATGCGGTCGTCGACGTGCGCGCCCCCGTGCGTGTGGTGCGCCATCACCGGGATGCTCGCGGGCGCGCCCGGGACCGGCATCATCGACGTGGGCGCAAGGACCGCGGCGGCGAGGTCGTACTCGAGCCGCACGCCCCACGCGACGTCGCCGTCGGTGCGGGTGAGTCGCAGCTCGATGTCGCCGTTGGCGGTCGGCCGATCGACCGTCACCGTGCCGAGCGCCAGCCGCGGCGACGGTCCGACCGGCAGCGCTCCACCGGGCGGCGTGAGGCCCTGCGCGACGGCCTGCATGCGCAGCAGATCGGGCGGCAGCAGCGGCCGCGTGTGGGCCACGTC
>JAXLYZ010000047.1:0-76127 GCA_046351155.1 Myxococcota bacterium | reverse complement strand
GAGCGACGACCCGAACGAGTGGCGCCCCGGCAAGATGACGGTGACGCGCGACGGGCAGACGCTGGCCTGGCCGCACGCCGGCATCCTGTCGTCGCCGATGTGGCTGAACCGCGTGCCGACGACCGCCACCAACCTCAACCGGCACCGCGCGTGGTGGCTGCTGAAGACGTTCCTCGCCACCGATCTGCTGACCGTCGCGAGCCGCCCGGTCGACCCCGACAAGGCCTCGCGCTTCGACTACCCGTGGCGCCAGGACAGCCAGTGCGTCGTGTGCCACGCGGTGCTCGATCCCATCGCCGGCGCCTGGTCGAAGTTCGATGCCAACGATCAAGAGCGCTTCATGCCCGACAAGGCGCCGCCGGCCAACGTCTTCGACCCGGGCTTCGGCGAGGTCGCCATGCCGCCCGACCCGGCCGGCGGGCCGCTCCACTGGCTGGCCGAGAAGGTGGTGCGCGACGAGCGCTTCCCGCTGGCGGTGACGCGGCTGACCTACACCATGCTCACCGGGCGGAAGCCCATCGAGCACCCGCGCGACGCCGACGCGGCCGACTACGCCACGCGCGAGGCGGCGTGGGCCGACTTCGATCGGCTGATGACCGACGCCAGCCAGGCCTTCGCCGCCGCCGATCAGGACTATCGCGCGCTCATCGTGGCGCTGGTGACGAGCAAGTACTTCCGCGCCGCCGACCTGGCCGGCGTGGACGGCGAGGCAGTCTCCGACGAGCGCGCGAGCGAGCTCGCCGACGTCGGCACGGCGCGCCTCCTGACGCCCGAGCTCCTCGATCAGAAGATCATGGCCACCACCGGGCTGCCCTGGGCGCGCGGCTGGGACACGCAGCACTGGCTCATGACCGACTTCGAGATCCTCTATGGCGGCATCGACTCGGACCGCGTGACCGATCGCCTGACCGTGCCGAACGGCGTCATCGCCGCGGTGCAGGCGCGCATGGCCAACGAGGTCGCGTGCCAGGTGACGCCGTGGGACTTCACCAAGGCCCAGGCCGATCGGCTGCTGTTCCCGACCGTCTCCATCGACGACGCGCCGACCACGCTCGGCGGCGACGACGTGCCGGCGGCCATCGCGCGCATCCGCGCCACCATCGTCCACCTGCACCAGCGGCTCCTCGGCGAGACGCCGAGCGAGGCCGAGGTCGACCGCACCTTCGGCGTCTTCAAGGCCGTGGTCGAGGCCGGCCGCCAGGCCGTCATCGACAAGACCGAGGTCGACTGGCTGCGCTGCAACACCAGAAGGATCCGCTGACCGGCCTCGACCTCCCCGAAGCGCAGCGCGTCGATCGCGACCCGGGCTACACGGTGCGCGGCTGGATGGCGGTGGTGACCTACCTCACCCTCTCCGACTACCGCTTCCTCTACGAGTGAGCCGAACACGCGAACCTCTCACGTCGTTCGTTCCTCGGATGGTCATCGGCCTGTCGGCCGGCGCGGTGGCGGCCCGCCTCTTCCCGGCGCCGCGGCAACGCGCGGCCACGACCTACGCCGGTCCGCTGCTGGTCAGCATCCACGCCAGCGGCGGCTGGGATCCGATCTTCTTCTGCGACCCGAAGCCCGACCCGGCGCTGAACCGCGTCTCGCAGGCGGTCGGCAACATCGGCCCGTTCCACTTCTCGGACCACGCCGTCGACCCGGTCGCCTTCGGCTACGACGTCGCCTACACCGAGCAGTACGCGGCGCTCCTCTTGTCGAACCGCACCTTCTTCGAGCGCCACGGCGCGCGCACGACCGTCTTCAACGGCGTCGACACGCGCACCAACAGCCACGACACGGGCACGCGCTTCACCTGGAGCGGCAAGAGCGACCCCGGCTTCCCGGCGCTCGGCGCGCTGGTCGCGGCCATGGCCACCGAGCACGGCGACACGCCGCCCCTGGCCTTCCTGTCGAGCGGCGGCTTCGACGATCCGGCCGGGCTGGTGCCGCTGTCGCGCGCCAGCTCGAGCGGCGCCATGCGCAAGCTCATGTATCCGAACGCGATGGATCCCAACAAACCGGAAGACGCGGGCTATCACGCGGGCTTCGCCTGGGACGCCATCCAGAAGGCGCAGGCGGCGCGGCTCGCGGCCCAGTCGGGCCAGGCCACGCTGCCGACGACGCGGCGCGCGCTGGCCGAGCTGGCGGCCGGGCGCGCCTCGATGGGCGAGCTGGCGGCGCTGGAGATCCCGCCGCTCATCGACATCCCCGGCAACAACCTCGAGGACGTGCAGGCGCTGATGCAGACGACGCAGCTCGCGCTGGCGTCGATGAAGTCGGGGCTCACGCTGGCCGCGAGCCTCAGCTACAGCGGCTTCGACACCCACGGCAACCACGACCGCGACCACGTCGTGCGGCTGAGCAAGCTGCTCTCGGCCATCGACTTCGTCGTCGCCGAGGCCGAGCGCCAGGGCTTGAGCCAGCGCCTCTACATCGTCGTCGGCTCCGACTTCGGGCGCGGCCCGTACTACAACGGCGACGGGCAGGGCGCCGGCAAGGACCACTGGGCCTCGACGTCCGCACTGGTGATCGTGCCGCCGGCCCAGGCCGCGGCCTACGGCAACCGCGTCATCGGCGCGACCACGGACGACGTGCGCGCCAAGAAGCTCGTCGCCGGCACGCTGGATACCGCCGACAGCGGTGTCATGTTGACGCCGGCCGTCATCCATCGGAGCTTGCGGAAGCTCCTCGGCGTCGAGGGGAGCGCCGGAGCCACGCGATTCCCGCTGGCCGGAGACGACCTGCCGCTGTTTGGCTGATGCGCAAAACTAATATCGCTGTGGCCTCGCTCGGAATCATGGCTCCGATTTTGTCATATTCGCGCCGCGCCGCCTGCGTGCTGCTGCTCGCCGGTGGCGCGGCCTGCGGCGACGAGGCCGTGAAGACGACCCATGACACCGCCGCCGACGTGCTGTTCGTGCCGCCCGACACGGTCGCCTCCGATGCGACCGCCGCCGACAGCGCGACGGGCGGGACCGACGCCGACACGGCGACGCCCGACGACACGGTGACTCCCGCCGACACGGTGACGTCCGCCGACACCAGCGTCGCGCCCGACACCACCGTCGCGCCCGACTCGAGCCCGGCCGACACCACCGTCGCCGACACCGCGGTGGCGCCCGACACGAGCCAGCCCAAGGCCGGCGAGAGCTGCGACAACGCGGTGGCGCTGGCCGATGGCGACGGCGACCACCACTTCGACGCCCTCGGCAGCGTGGGCGCCACCAGCGGGCTCGCCGACGACTACGACGCCACGGCCTGCGGCGAGACCAGCGCGTCGACCACCGGCGCCGGGCAGCGCGACGAGGTGTGGCGATTCGTGGCGCCGACCAGCGGCGAGTACGTCGTCTCGGCGCTGGCCGACACCAATATCGACGTCATCCTCTACGTCTTCGCCGACGGCGCCTGCGGCAGCGAGTGCAAGGACTTCGACGACAGCGGCGGGGTGGCCGACATCGACGAGCTGCGCCTGACGCTGGCGGCCGGCGACGTCATCGACGTGGTCGTCGACGGCAAGGCCTCGGCGCATGCCGGCAGCTACCTGGTCGACGTCTACGACTGCGGCGGCACCTGCGCGACGCCCTGATCGGGGCGCGCGGGGTCCGCGTCAGTCGCTGCGCGCGCGCATGAGCCCGACCGGTGACGCCGAGTCGCGGCGCGTGCGGTCGAGGCGCGCGGCCTCCGGTCGCCAGGACCAGCAGGGTGCGCGCGACGGGGTGGCCGACGAGCCGCGTCGTGGCGGCGCGCGCGTCGCGGTCGCGGCGCACGAGCGCGCTGCGCTCGACGACGGCGTCGCGCCGGGTGGCCGCGTCGGCCATGAGGTCGGCGTCGAGCCGGCCGACAGGAAGGCCACGACGATGGCCACGGCCGAGGCGCCGGCGAGCCACCAGCGCCGACGCGGCCGGCTCGCGATGGCGGCCGGCGGGCGCGTCGGCACGAGCGGCGTCGTCATCGCCAGGCGGCGCCCCAGCGCGCTCGCGGCTGCCACCTTCGAGCGGCGCACGATGCGCTCGGCCACGCTGCGGCGCGGTCGCGCCAGGCGCTTGGGGTCGAGCGCCGCGGCCGTCAGCCGGTCGCGCACGAGGGCGGCCGACTCGGGGCGGTCCCACGGCTTCTTCTGCAGGCAGCACAGGATGAGGTCGACCAGCGGACCCTCGCGCGCCGTGCCGTCGACGATCGGGCTCGGCGGGGCCTTGGTCAGGTGCGCGACCATGAGGTCGGCCGGCGTGCGCTCGACGAAGACGGTGCGGCCGGTGAGCATCTCGTAGAGGATGGCGCCGGCCGCGTAGAGGTCGGCGTGCCGCGTCACGGCGCGGTTGCGCGCGGGTCTCAGGCGCCTGGTAGGCGGCCGTGCCCGGGCGCGCGTGCAGCACGAGCGCGGCGTCGTGGGCGCCGTCGGTCCGTCGCACGAGGCTGCCGAGGCCGGCGTCCTCGATGACGAGGCGCTCGTCGCCGTGCGCGTCGCGCGACGCGGATGCGGTCGGGGGCGAGGTCGTGGTGGACGACGCCGGTCGTGTGCAGCGCGTCGAGCGCGTCGAAGAGCTGCGCGCCGAGGCGCGCGCGCTGCGCTCGGGTCGAGCGGCCCGTCGGCGAGCGCGTGGGCGAGCGTCGGGCCCGCAAGCTGCGTGCTCACGACCACGAGCGAGCCCTCGCCGTCGATGCCGGTCGCCAGCGTCCTGGCCAGGCCGGGGTGGGCGAGGTCCTCGAGCAGACGCGCGCGGCGCTGCATGCGCGCGACCTCGGCCAGCTCGAGGTCGGGCGCCAGCGCGACGAAGACGATGCGCGCCGGGGCGCCGGTCAGCTCGACGCCGGACCAGGTCGTGAACGGTCCGTCCTGCCCGAGCACGCCGCCCGCCACCCAGCGCCCGAGCACGCGGCGCGCCGGCTCGATCGCGGTCGCGCGGCGCAGCGGCACCGTCGACCAGCCGTCGCGATCGCAGCTGGCGAGGTCGGTGGCCGTGCCGCACTGGGGGCACACGCGCGCGAGCGGCGGGCGGCTCATGTCAGGCCGCGACCTGGGGGCGGGGCTCGCGCAGCGGCGTGCCGCGCTCCGGGTCGACGTCGGGCACGGCGTGGAAGCGCCGCACCAGCTCGCGGATCTCGCGCTGCTGGGTGCGCACCGGCGCCAGCAGCTCGTCGCGCAGGTCGGCCTGGTCGTCGCCGCGCGCCACGTCGAGGAGATACGACAGCAGCTCGAGGAAGCGCTCGTGGGCGTTGGCGTCGGCGGCGCGCAGCGCGTCCCAGGCGACCCGGCGCGCCAGCGGCAGGTCCTCGTACTGGTGCGCGAAGCTGGCGTTCGCCTCGTCGATGAGCGCCAGCCACGCGCCGAGGTGGGCCGCGCGCGCCGGCTCGCGCAGCTCGCCGCGGAGCCGGCTCACCAGCGCCACGAGCTGCAGGGTCTCGTCGCGGCACGACAGCCGCGTGATGCCGTCGGCGCCGTCGGGCAGCGCGCGCGCCAGGATCTGGCGCGCCGCCTCGCCCTCGGCCCGATCGGCCTGCATCGACTGCAGCTCCAGCGCGCACACCAGCGCGTCGAGGCCGCGCTCGCGCTCCTGGTCGGTGGCCTGCAGGAGGCGCGCGATGGTCGCCCCGTCCGAGTGCGTCGCCGCCGCCGCCCAGCGTACGAGCTCGGACCACACCCGGCGCTCGAGCGTCAGGTGCTCGTCGCAGCGCGCCACCACCGGGCCGAAGCCGAGCATGTCGGCGCTCGCGCGGATCTGCGCGACCATCCAGGCGCGGCGCCCGGGCGTGTAGCGGGAGAGGGCGAACCACTGGCTCGGACGCATGGACTCGGTGAGCATCGCAGACTCCTCGGGTGGCGGCCTCGCTGCGGCCGCGTTCATCGCATCGTCAGTTCCAGGCCACGCGCGGGCACGACGCGGCCAGCGTGGCCTTGGCCACCACCAGCGCCGCGTCGCACGACTGGCCGAGGCGCTCGGCGCGGCCGATGGGTGCCACGTCGTTGGTCCAGACGGCGACCTGCTTGTCGAGCGCGTCGCGCATCGCCTGGCGCGGGACGCCGTCGAGGCTGGCCGTGCATGCGCGGACCTTGGCGACGTAGCTGTCGCAGCGGTCGATGCCGAAGACCGCGAGCCGCGGCCAGGCGGCGCCACCGCCGCCGATGCCCAGCGCGAACAGCGTCTCGTACGAGTTGCCGTAGCTTGCCAGGCTCTGCATGCGCATGGTCGCCGCGTCGAAGAGGACGATGTCGAGCGTGTGGGTGGTGATCTTCTGATCGCTCGCGGCGACGCTGGCGAAGCCGCCCTTGTAGACGAGCTCGCTCGTCTTGTAGGCCGCGAAGTACGGGCCGGCGCCGATGGCCGACTCGATGTGGGTCGAGGTGAGCGCGAAGCTCTTCAGGCGCGCGCCGAGGTAGCTGGCGGTGGCGTCGCGGCCGCTGATGGCCTGGCCCGAGGCGAGGTCGAGCCAGCTGAAGTCGTCGGCCGCGCGCTCGGTCAGCATGGCGCTGTAGGCGTCGCCGCCCAGGCGCGCCACGAAGTCGTCGTAGCCCTTGTGCAGCAGCGGGTCGAAGGCGCCGGTCACGACCTCGGTCTTCTCGGGCAGCATGAACGGCTTGAAGTCGGACGGCAGTCCGGGGGCGAGCCCGAGCTGCTGGAGGGCGTTCGGCCAGTCCTGGAAGACCCACACGCGATCGATGAGGCCGTCCTCCTGGTAGCGGATGAGCATCGCCTCGGGCAGCGTCACGACCTTGTCGGTGGCGGCCGTGCCGTCGGCGAAGGCGCCGCTGTGGCGCGCCGACCAGACCAGCTCGACGACCTGATAGTCGGCCGACTCGATGATGCGGCGCGCTTTCATGTGGAAGTCGGAGAAGCCGGCGCGGGCGTTCCGCTGGAAGTCGATGATCTTGCCGATCGAGTCGAGCTCGCCGTCGGGCAGGCCGACCTCGGTCCACAGGACGGGGTCGGCCAGGTACTTGAAGGCCTGCCCGAAGTCGCCCTGCTGCATGAGCGCGAGCGTCGCCTGGATGGCCTCGGTGCGGTCGGCCGGGCCGCGGCGCAGCGCCGGGCTCTCTGGCGCGCGGGCGTTGTCGGGCGCGCTCGGCGCGGCGGGCTGGGCCGGGGCGGCGGGCTCGGCGCGGCTCACCTGGGCGATGGGCGCGGCCGGGCCGGCTTCGGTCTTGCCGCAGGCGCCGAGCGCCATGCCGGCGCACATCAAGGAGGCGACGAGCGGACGGCGAGCGACGGAGGCGCGCTCCAGGAACGTGGACGATGCCATGGTGGTCTCTCATGGGACGGCGGGGCCGTGCGGCGAAGGAAGAAAAGCAGGACGCGCGGTCTCACGAGGTTGCGTGTGGTGGGACCGCGCGCCCTGCTGGGGCGACTGGGAAAATTGCCCCCGGCGCGGCGATGCGCCTCGGGGCGGGTGGGTCAAGTCGGGACGGGACCCTCGCCGACGCGGGCGTTCTTCTTCTCGCCGTTGCCGTCGCGCTGCGCCTTCGACGCCTTGTCGTACGGCGACTCCATACCGTCACTGTCGGGCGCGGCGGCGTCGCCGGTGAGCTTCTTCCTGGCGCTCGCCTTGGCCTGCAGCCGGGTGACGAAGGCGCCGATGCCGGCACGCAAGGTCTTGCCGTTCATGGGCGTGAGGAGCGCGCCCGCGGCCATGCCGGCACCGAACGCGGTGAGCAGCGGCAGCACCATGCCACGGCGCGGTCGGCTGGCCTGGAGCCCGACCGCCGCGAGGACGTGCTCGAGCTTCACGTCGTGGAGCGCCTGGCCGAGCTGGTTGGCGAGCCGGTTCTTCATGCTGACGAGACCTTTCTGGACTTCCATGGCGGGACCTTCGACGGTCCGAGGTAGGGGGCTCGGGAGGCGTCGCGCTGGCAGTCGCAAGCCTCGTGCCACGCGGCCGGGCGCGGCGAGTCGCAGCCGCCGACGCACGCCCGCGCGGCGGGGCCATCGAATCGAGCGCGTCTCCCATCAAGACGATGGGCGCGCTTCGGCCTCGGCGCGGCGCTCGCCGAGGACGGCGTCGCGCGGCCACCGTCGGCGGCGCGTGGCGCGAGACTTGCCTTGCATGCGCTCATGATGAACGCGCGAGCGCCTGCCGTCAGCCTCTCCGTCGCCGCGTTGCTGGCCTCGGCCTGCATCGTCGACATGCCGCGCGAGCCGGGCCGCGGCGGCGCCGACGCGAGCGCGACCGACGCGAGCGAGGTCGACGACGCGGCTGCCGCCGTCGACTCGAGCGCCGCCGTGGACTCGAGCGCGGCCATCGACTCGAGCGCGGCCGTCGACTCGGGCGAGGCTGGGGACGCGAGCGAGGTCGCCGACGCGACCGCGGTCGCCGACGCGATCGGGACCGGCGATACCGGCGCGCCCGGAGACACCGGCGACGCAGGCGACGCCACCGTCGCGCCCGACGCGTGCAGCGGCGCGGCCTGCGGCCTGTGCGCGCCGTCGCTGCACGCGCAGCTCGAGGTCTACTTCGCGTTCGAGGACGGCGCCGAGCTCGCCACCGACGGCAGCGGTCACGGCCGCGACGGGATCGCCACCGACGTCGCCGACGCCGAGGGGCCGGCTCGGCCAGGGCGCGGCCTTCGACGGCGTCGCGTCGGTCATCGCGCTGAGCGGCGACCTGAAGGTCGAGCACGCGCGCAGCATGTGCGCCTGGATCCGCCCCAACGTGACCGCCGGGCTCGGCCAGCCCTTCGTCGTGAGCCGCGTCCATCCAAAGGACGCGGACGCCGCGCACGCCGGCCCCGGCAAGAACGTCGACTGGTTCGGCATCTCGGCCGCGACCGCCGCCACCGGGACCTGCGGCGCGAGCCGCGCCTCGTCGCCGTACGCCGACGCCGACGGCTGCCTGGTCGGGCCGGGCGGCGTCGTGCCCGGCGCCTGGAGCCTCGTCTGCTTCGCCTGGGCCGAGCCGACGAAGACGCTGCTCGTCTACGCCAACGGCACCTCGGCGAGCTTCGAGGCGACCGACCTCGTCGACACCCGCCTCGAGGACATGACCCTCGGCGCCAACCCGCACGGCGGCACCTCCACCGCGCCGCACTTCGCCGGCGCGATGGATGAGGTCGCGGTCTGGTCACGCGCGCTGTCGGCCGCCGAGATGGATCTGCTCTTCAATGCAGGCAGCGGCTGCCGCATCTTCTGAGCGAGCGCGTCAGGGCTTGGCGAAGAGCAGGATGAAGCGGTCGCTGGTGCCGCGCTTCTCGCCCGCCGCGCTGGGCGACGTGCTCCAGTCGCGCGTGTCGGCGGCGTGGCGCAGCAGGTCCGAGCGCTTGGCCAGGACGAAGCCAGCGGCGGTGACCTCCTTCACGACCACGTCCTCCTCGATGCGGTGGAGCGTCTGCGCGTCGGCCACGCCGTGGCCGGCGAGCGCGCTGTGGTCGACCACGGCGTAGACGCCGCCCGAGCGCAGGCCGTCGAAGATGGCGCGGTTCATCGCGGCGCGGTCGGTGCCGAGCCACACCGTGTCGTGATAGAAAAGGTGATTGACGACCAGGTCGAGGTCCTTAGTGCCGGGCGGGAACGGCGTCTCGAAGTTGCCGTCCCAGCGCGTGACGTTGGCCATGATCGGCTTCGTCAGGCGCTCCGACCACGGCTTCTCGGCGAACTTCTGCAGGATGAAGGGCGAGTTCATGCCGATGACCGAGCCGGTCGGACCGACGATGCGCGCCAGCAGCTCGGCCGTGTAGCCGCCGCCGGCCGCGAGCTCGACCACGTGCATGCCCGGCTTCACGCCGAAGAGCGTGAGCAGCTCGTAGGGCTTCCGCCCCTCGTCGAGGGCGCGGTCGGCGTCGCTGCGGTCGGGCGCGTCGACGGCGGCGCGGACCGCGTCGACGGTCGGGCTGGCCACGACCGGGTCGTGCGTCGCGTCGATGGTGGTGTGCGAGCCCGACGCGCAGGCGCCGAGCAGGATGAAGAGCAGGCTGGTGAAGAGCTTCATGGGCGCGGACGCTAGCGCGCTCGCGCGCGGCTGACGAGCGCGATCGACACGGCCGTCGCTTCAGTCGACGGGCGTGAGCGCCAGCGTCGCGGGCTCGCCGCTCGGGCCCAGGACGGCGCCGGAGAGCGACGACTCGCCGACCTCGAGGATCCCCGAGAAGCTCCCGGCCGACGTCTCGATCGTCACCGGCAGGCGCAGCGCGCTGTCGGGGACGACGAAGCTCTGCGCCGACACCGTCACGGCGCCGGCGGTCGCCGCGTCGGTGATGTTGAAGCGCGTCTGGCCGACCGGGTTCGAGCTGCCGACGGCGGCGGCGAAGACGACCGCGGCGTCGCCGAGCGTGAAGGTGCCGCCCCAGCGCCCCTGCATGCGCGCGGTCGCGGTCGAGACGCAGCGGCCGGCGACCTGCACCGCCAGCGACTGCAGCGGCCGCACCGCGACCGCGTGCGCGGCGGGCGCGGCGCTGGTCGGCGGGGCGCCGAGCGTCACGCCCCAGAGGACGTAGCCGTGGCCGCGCGCGAGCGGCCGGCAGCGCTCGGTCCCCACGCACTGGTCGGCCTGGCAGGTGCCGTAGGCGGCGAGGTCGTCGCCGGCCAGCGCCATGTCGAAGCCGTCCTCGCCGCGCAGCACCAGGCCCTCGTCGCAGCCGCACACGAGCGTGTCGCAGGCCTCCTGGCCGACCGCGGCGGCCAGCCCGCGCAGCGTGACCGCGCTGCCGACGCTGGCGAAGGCGACGTTGCCCGGCGCCTGCGCGAGCGGGTCGAAGCAGCGCACGTCGCACAGCGGGTCCTCCTCGCCGAACTGGCAGCGGCCGTCGACGCACTCGGTCAGCGCGCAGGGCGTGCCGCAGTCGAGCGTGGTGCGGCACGACACGCAGGCGCTGTCGATGCGCACGTGCTCGCAGCGCGAGAAGCCGCAGGCCTCGTTCGGCACGCAGTGGTCGACGGTGCAGGCGTCGTCGTCCTGGCAGTGGCTGTCGAACTCGCAGGCCGCCACGACGCCGGCCGGCAGGTGGCTGCACTTCGACCCGTTGCAGAAGTCGTCGGTGCACGGATCGCCGTCGTCGCAGTCGCAGAAGCCCGGCCGCGCGCCGCGGTCGTCCGCGCAGGCGGCGAGCGCCACGGCCAGGATGCAGAGGGGGCCGGCGGTCGACATCGGGCTCCGGGCGCGGGCCGGTCGGCGGGCCGCGCCCCGCGACGAGACCGCGACCGGGGCGTCGGGTCAAGCCCGGGTGCGTGTCAGGTTGCGTGTCTCGCCCGTTCGCGGGAGGATTCCGCCGCCCCGGTGCGCGCTGGCTCGGTCCGCTGCGCCCACGGCCAAGGTCGCGCGTGTCGTTCGTCCATCTGCACGTCCATTCCGAATTCTCGATGCTCGACTCGACCATCCGCGAGCCGCAGGTGGCGGCGCGCGCGAAGGCCGACGGCGCCCCCGCCATCGCGCTCACCGATCACGACAACATGTTCGGCGCGGTCGACTTCTTCAAGGCCTGCAAGAAGGCGGGCGTGAAGCCCATCCTCGGGGCCGAGACCTCGCTCGTCAAAGACGACCGCATGGACCCCAACGCCACGCGCAGCATGACCATCGTCCTGCTGTGCCGGACGCTGGTCGGCTACCGCAACCTGTGCTTCCTGCTGTCGCGCGCCTACATGGACACGGCGCCCAAGGTCGGCCGGCCGCGCATCGATCGGCCGCTGCTCGAGGCCCACTCCGAAGGGCTCCTGGCGCTCTCGGGAAGCCTCTCCGGCGAGATCCCGCAGCTGGTCCTGCGCGGCCAGATGGACGAGGCCAAGGAGCTGGCGCGCCACTACCAGGGCGTCTTCGGCAAGGACGGCTTCTACCTCGAGATCATCAGGAACGGCATCAAGGAGCAGGAGCGCGTCAACGAGGGGCTCATCCGCATCTCCGAGGAGCTGGAGATCCCCATCGTGGCGGCGGCCGACGCCCACTACCTCGAGAAGGACGACGCCGGCGCCCACGAGATCCTGATGTGCATCCAGCTCGGCAAATCGCTGCCGTCGCTCGACACCAAGGCGCGCATCACCGACGACCTCTACCTCGGCTCGGCCGAGGTCATGAAGGCGCGCTTCGCCGATCTGCCCGAGGCCATCGAGAACACCGTCAAGATTGCCGAATTGTGCAATGTCGAAGTGCCACTCGGCAAGACCTTCCTGCCGACCTACAAGGTGCCCGACGGCTTCGACGCCGCGAGCTACATGGCGCACCTGGCGCGCGAGGGCCTCGACAAGCGCCTGGCCAAGATGCGCGCGCTGGGCCAGACGCCCGACGAGGCCGTCTATCGCCCGCGCCTCGAGCTGGAGATCGCCTGCATCGCGCAGATGGGCTTCCCGGGCTATTTCCTCATCGTCTGGGACTTCATCCACTACGCCAAGACCCACGACATCCCGGTCGGTCCGGGCCGCGGCTCGGGCGCCGGCTCGCTCGTCGCCTACTGCCTCGACATCACCGACATCGATCCCATCCGCTATACGCTGCTGTTCGAGCGCTTCCTGAATCCCGAGCGCGTGTCGATGCCGGACTTCGACATCGACTTCTGCATGAACAAGCGCGATCGGGTGATCCAATATGTCACTCAGAAGTACGGCGAGGATCAGGTCGGGCAGATCATCACCTACGGCACGATGAAGGCCAAGGCCGTGGTGCGCGACGTGGCGCGCGTGCTCGGCCTGTCGTTCGCCGAGGCCGACCGCGCCGCCAAGCTCATCCCCGAAGACCTGGGCATGACGCTCGACAAGGCCTTCGAGGTCGAGAAGCGGCTGACCGAGCTGGTGGTCGAGGACGAGCGCTACGGCCGCCTCTTCGAGATCGCTCGCAAGCTCGAGGGCATGAACCGGCAGCCGGGCATGCACGCCGCCGGCGTCGTCATCGGCGACCGGCCGCTGTGGGAGTACGTGCCGCTCTACGCCGTGCACGACGAGAACGGTCGCGTCACGCGCATCACCCAATTTGCCAAAAATGAGGTCGAGGAGGCCGGCCTCGTCAAGTTCGACTTCCTGGGTCTGAAGACGCTGACCGTCGTCGACCACGCCGTGCGGCTCGTGAACCAGGCGCGCCAGCGCGTGGCCAAGGAGACCAAGGGCAAGTACGAGCCGCTCGACATCAGCGCCATCGATCTCGCCGACAAGCCGACCTTCGACCTCATGTCGAGCGGCAACACCACCGGCGTCTTCCAGCTGGAGTCGTCGGGCTTCAAGGAGCTGCTCAGGAAGCTCAAGCCCGACACCATCGAGGACATCATCGCCGCGGTGGCGCTCTATCGCCCGGGCCCGCTGCAGTCGGGCATGGTCGACTCGTTCATCCGCCGGAAGCACGGCCAGGAGCGGGTCGAGTACCCGCACCCGCTGCTCGCCCAGGTGCTCAAACATACATACGGCGTCTTGGTCTACCAGGCGCAGGTCAGGCTGTCGGCGAGCGCGCTCGCCGGCTTCTCGCTCGGCCAGGCCGACATCCTGCGCCGCGCCATGGGCAAGAAGAAAGCCGAGGAGATGCAGAAGCAGCGCGCCGTCTTCGCGGCCGGCGCGGCCAAGAACCAGGTCGACGAGAAGCAGGCCAGCGACATCTTCGACACCATCGAGAAGTTCGCGGGCTACGGCTTCAACAAGTCCCACTCGGCGGCCTACGGCATCATCAGCTACCAGACGGCGTGGCTGAAGACGCACTACCCGTCCGAGTTCATGGCCGCGATGCTGACCTCGGACGGCGACTCCACCGAGAAGGTCGTCCGCCTCATCGCCGAGGCCCGCTCGATGGGGCTCACCGTGCTGCCGCCGTCGGTGAACAAGTCGGACCTCGACTTCACCACGGCCGAGGGCGCCATCCGCTTCGGCCTCGGCGCCGTGAAGGGCGTCGGCGAGGGCGCGGTCGAGGCGGTGCTGGCGGCGCGCGCCGACGGCGGGCCGTTCAAGGACCTCTACGACTTCACCGAGCGCGCCGACTTGAAGCGCGTGAACAAGCGCGTCATGGAGGCGCTCGTGAAGTGCGGCGCCTTCGACGAGCTCGGCCAGACGCGGCGCGGCCTCTGGGACGAGCTCGACCGCGCCATCGAGCGCGGCCAGACGGCGCAGCGCGATCGGCTGGCCGGGCAGTTCTCGCTCTTCGGCGCGCTGGAGACGCCGAAGAAGGTCGTGGCCAAGGTCGAGAGCACGCTCGAGCAGCTCATGTCGAAGGAAGAGTGGCCCGACAAATTGAAATTGTCATATGAGAAGGAGTGCCTCGGCTTCTACGTCTCGGGGCACCCGCTGCAGCGCTACGCCGGCGATCTCCAGCGCCTGGGCCTCATGCCCATCGCCGGGCTCGACGACCTCGACGACCGGAAGGAGGTCACCATCGCCGGCGTCATCGGCGAGGTGCGCGAGCGCATGACCAAGAGCGGCAATGGCCGCATGGCGTTCATCCAGTTCGAGGACCTCACCGGGCGCATCGAGATCCAGGTCTTCACCAAGGCCTTCCCGTCGTTCGAGCCGTACCTGTCGGGCGACGAGCCGCTGCTCGTGACCGGGCGCGTGCAGCGCGAGGGCGAGGACGAGGGCGCGGTGCAGGTGAAGTTCAAGGCCGACTCGGCGCGGCTCTTGCGAGATGTCCGCGCGCAGAGCACGCGCCGCGCGCGCATCCGGCTGCCGGCCAACGAGGTGACGCCGGCGCACTTGAAGCACCTGGGCGACCTCCTCAAAGGTCGGACCGAGGGCGTCGGCGTCGACATGATCGTGAGCGTGCCGGGCAAGGGCGAGGCGACGCTCCGGCTCGGCGACGAATATCGCCTGACGATGGACGACGAGGTGCTCGGCAAGATCGAGCGCCTGGTCGGGCGCGGTGCGGTGGTCTTCGTCTGAGCCGGGCGACCCCGCGCGGAGCGAGGTCGGCGAGACAGTTCGAGAGAGGTCCGAGTGAGCGAGCGTGACAAGCGTCAGAAGGGATCCCCGCACTCGAGCGCGCACCTCGGGGCGCAGCGCGAGCACTGGTGGAACAACGACTTCCTGGCGCTGCTCGGGCAGCGCATGCGCAACGCCGTGCATGGCGAGGTGAAGACCATGCTCGACGTCGGCGCGGGCAAGTGCCACTGGACGGCCATCACCGCGCGCTGGTTCCCGAACCTCGAGCGCGTGGTGGCGAGCGACGTCGAGGACATCTGGGCGCGCGACGCGCAGAAGCACTTCGCCGAGCGCTACGGTCCGCACACGTTCAAGGTCGAGGGCGCCGACGCCGACGCGCTCGAGCTGCCGTTCCCGGACGACCTCTTCGATTTTGTCACATGCCAGACGGTGCTCATGCACGTGGCGGACGCCGAGGTGGCGCTGCGCGAGATGGTGCGCGTGACGCGGCCGGGCGGCGTCGTGTGCGTGGCCGAGCCGGCCAACTTCCGGAACGTGCTCGAGCTGGACTCGGCGGCGCTCGGCCTCGGGCTCGAGACGCAGGCGCGGCGCATGCGCCTCTGGCTGGCGTGCCGGCTCGGGCGCGCGCGCCTCGGCGACCCCGACTTCGACGTCGGCGAGCGCCTGGCGCCGCTCATGCAGAAGGCGGGGCTCGAGGGCGTGCGCGTGGTGATGAACGACCGCGTGCGCGGGCTGGCGCCGCCCTACGACACGGCCGAGCAGAAGTCGCTGCTCGCCTACCTCGACGCCAACATCGAGGCGCTCTTGTCGCCGGCGGGGCGGCTCGCCATCCTGCGCCTGGCGACGGCGGGCGGCATGCACCCCGACGAGCTCAAGCGCCACATGGAGGACGAGGCGACGCACGCGGCGCTCAGGCGCTCGCAGGTGCAGAGCGGGCGCTACTACCTGGGCGGCGCGCCGGATATGTTCATCGCCTGGGGCAACCGCTAGACCGCGTCCGCTTCTTCGTGATCCGGCCGCCATGCGGCGTCGCTCGCTCGTTCGCTCCTGCGGCGTACCTGAGTACGCCTCGTCGCTCACTTCACTCGCTCCTTGCCTGGCGACCGGCTCACTTCGAATCGGACGCGGTCTCGGACGGGTGGCGCCGCGCGCGGTCAGTCGGGCTCGGGCCCGGCCAGCGCGAGGCCGCCGGCGGCGTTCGGGTCGGAGAGGCTGAGGCCGCCCTCGGCGCCGCCGCCGACGCGGGCCTGGATGGCCTCGATGGCCCAGTCGAGGCCGCGGCGTCGGAGCGCCGGGACGGCCAGCGGGGTGCCGACGCGCGCCAGCGCATCGGCGGCGGTGCGGCGCAGCGCCTCGTCGTCGCCGTCGATGCAGGCGATGAGCACGGGCTCGCTGCCCGGCACCGGCGCGTGGGCCAGGAGGTCGATGAAGGCGCGGTGCTCGTCGGCCTCGCGCGGCGGCGCGGCGACCAGGCGCGCGAGCAGCTCGGCGGTGGCGGGCGCGCTCTGCCAGCGCTCGTAGAGGATCTCGAGCGCCGTCACGCGCACGCCGCGGGCCGGGTCGTGCAGGGCGCGCTCGACCAGGAGCGCCGCGCTGGGCGAGGGCGGCGGCGAGCGCAGGGACTCGGTGAGCGGCAGCACCTGCTTGATGCTGTCGTGGAGGCCGGGAGGCAGCGTGTTGGCGCTGCGCCCGAAGCGCTGCTCCCAGCCGGCCGGCGTCGAGGTCCAGCCGGCGAGGACCAGCTTCCGCACCGTGTCGCGCGTGGCCGGGTCGAGCCAGATGACGGCGCGCGAGAGGCCGCCGCGCTCGGGGTCGCTCACGACCACGACGGCATCGAAGGCCGGGTCGCCGATGCCGACGCCGCTGCTCGAGCGCGCGTGGAAGCCGAGGGCCGCGCCCTGGCCGGCGAAGGCGTGCGGGATGATGATGGTGAGCGCGTCGTCGTCGTCGAGCCAGCGCAGGCCGACGCTGGTGCCGACGAAGATGCGCTGCCAGGGCGCGCCGGGCTGCTCGATCCAGCCGTTGGCGACGAGCGAGCTCTGGCGCTCGCGCCGCCGCTTGGCCGTCACCGCCGGGTTGACGCCGACGCGGCTCGGGCCGCGGTCGGCTTCCCGGTTGCGGTAGTCGCTGCCGCGCGCGAACACGAGGCCGCCGAAGACGGTGGCGGCCGCGAGGGCGATCTCGAGCCAGGGTACGGGCATGCGCGCGCCTCGCTCAGGGGAAGTGGAAGCCGCACGACTGCACGACGCCCGAGCCGACCTGCCACAGGTTGCCGAGCGTCGTGATGTGGCCCGACGGCCAGTCGATGGTGAAGACGTCCCAGGTCCAGCCGGTGCTGGCGGTGCTGGTCGGGCCGAAGCTCTGGAGCAGCGTGCCGTAGCTCCAGATCTCGACGGTCGTGTCCGAGGGCTTCGAGCCGCCCTGGTGCGAGTCGGCGTAGTAGTGGACCTTGAAGGTGTAGGTGCCGGGTTGCGGCGTCGAGATGTTGATGTTCTCCGGGCCGTAGCCGTCGACGTCGTCCACGTCGAGGAACGGGTCGTCGTGCCAGTCGCCGGTCGTGCCCCAGTCGGGCGAGGGATTGCCGAAATAGCAGTCCGAGAAGCAGTCGAAGAAGGTGCCGCCGGGCATGATGAGGTGGCTGTCCTCGTCGGTGTCGTCGGTGTTCCAGGCGATCTTGATGTGCAGGCCGAGCTCGCCGAGCGGCGGCTGGGTGCCGACGCCGGAGACGTCGAGCTGGGCCTTGGGCTGGTTCGGGTCGTCGGTCTCGAAGGCGAAGTAGCCGCCGTCGATGCCGGCCAGCGTGGGGGCGTACTGCACGTCGATGGGCAGCGAGGCGCCGGGCTGGAGCGTCAGCGGCAGCGGCGGCAGGTTGGTGATCTGGAAGGCCTGCGACAGCTGGATGAAGAAGAACTGGGAGCGCGTGACGGCCTTCAGCACGAGCGGCTGGGTCTGGCCGCAGTTGCTGAGCGTCGCCGATTTTGTCAATTGCTGGCCGCGCTGGAGAGTGCCAAAATCGAGGCGGTTCGGCACCAGCGCGACGCATGGCTCGGGGGTGGCGCTGGTCGCCTTCAGGTAGCTGTCGAAGGTGAGGGTGGTGACCGGGTTCACCGGGTCGGTGCTGGTGATGCGCAGCGTGCCGACGCCGCCCTCGATGTCGCGGAAGCGCACCGTCAGGAGCGCGTCCTTGCCGGGGGCGAGGCGCTTCGGCAGGGCGGGGATGAGCACGATGTCGAAGTCGGCCGAGCTGCCCGGGGCCCACTCGATGGCGGTGATGTCGAGCGGCGCCGAGCCGGTGTTGAAGAGCGTCAGCTGCTTGGTCATCGAGGCCGCGAGCGGCGCGATGTAGCTGAAGGTGTAGTGGGTCGGGTCGACGAAGAGGCTCGGCGTGAAGGTCTGCGCGTCGCCGACGCTGGTGTCGCCGGTCGAGGTCGAGGTCGTGCCGGTATCGCCGCTCGAGGTCGAGGTCGCGCCGGTGTCGCCGCTCGAGGTCGAGGTCGTGCCGGTGTCGCCGCTCGAGGTCGAGGTCGTGCCGGTGTCGCCGCTCGAGGTCGAGGTCGTGCCGGTGTCGGGTGCCGTGGCGCCGTCCCCGAAGGCGATGTCGGAGATGCTCGCGTCGCCGCGGCCGTCGCCGCTCACGCCCGAGGTGTCGTCGCCGCAGCCGGTGCCCGCGAGCGAGGCGAAGACGAGCGCGGACGCGAGCGCGACGTGGGGACGCATGACCTTCCTCCAGCGCCACCCGGCAGGGAGGCGCTCGGTCTATGACACGCCCGGCGAGCCCGAATCAAGCTGGCGCAGGGCCTGCCGGAAGACGTCGAGGGGCTGGGCGCCCGACAGCGCGAAGCGGTCGCTCGGCCCGCTCATGACGAAGAACGGGACGCCGCTGATGCCCTGCGCCGAGGCGTGCTCGGCGGCGCGGCGCACGTCGTCGAGCACCGACGGCTCGGTGACGATGGCGAGCGCCTCGTCGCGGGTGCAGCCGTGGCCGACGCCGATGTCGGCCAGCACCTCGGGGTCGGAGATGTTCAGGGCCTGGTCGAAGTGCGCGGCGAAGAGGGCCTTGGCCAGCGCGCGCTGGGTGCCGCGCTCGTCGGCGGCGGCGAGCAGCGCGTGGGCGCGCTCGGTGCGGTAGGTCATGCGCTGGCGCGAGAGGTCGAGGGCGAGGCCGCCCTTCCGGGCCTCGGCCTCGACGCGCGCGAACATCGGGGTCGGGTCGCGGCCGTAGCGGGAGCGCAGCCAGGCGACGATGTCGCGGCCCTCGGGCGGCACGCTCGGGTCGAGGAAGAAGGGGTGGTAGCGCACCACGGCGTCGCTCGCGCCGGTCTCGGCGAGGACGGCCTCGAGGCGGCTCGCGCCGATGTAGCACCAGGGGCACACGACGTCGGAGACGATGTCGATGGTCAGCGTCATGCGCGCACCATAGGCCGGCGCGGGTGCCGTGGCGACGGGGCGCTAAAGGAATCGACGCGGGCCACCGTTGTCCGGGTGAGGACGGAACATGACTCTCCAAAGACGTGCACCATCTGAGGCCCCGACCCGCCGGGTGCCGTTCGAGCGACCGGATACCGCGCCGCGCTCGCTCAGGATCGAACGCCCGCAGCCGGCGTTGCGCTCGCTGTCGGCGGTGCGGCCGTTGCCGGCGCCGATCGCGCCGCCGATGCAGGTCGTCGCCGACTACGACGAGGACGACGATGTGGTCGTGGCGAAGAAGCCGCCGTACGGGCTGCTCATCGTCATCGGCATGCTGGCGCTGCTGCTGGTCGTGAAGCTGGCCACGCGCCACTCGGGGCCAGTGCCGGCGAAGGGGCTCGTGGCCCAGACGCTGGGCGCGCTCGAGGTGCCGGCGAAGCCGACGATCGAGGTCGCGCCGGCGGAGGCGCCGGCGGCCGCGGCGCCCGAAGCGTCGCAGGCCGCTCCGGCCGCGAGCGAGGTCGCGGCGGCGGCGGCAAGGCGGCGCCGCGCGGTCGCGTCGCGGCGAGCGCGGGGGCGTCGCCGGCGCTGTCGTTCGCGGCGGCGGCCGAGCTGCCGAGCAAGCCGAAGCCGAAGGGCGCCCGACGCGGGTCCGCGCAGGCGACGCTGGGCGACCTCATCGGCGGGCCGGCCGAGGTGGCCGAGCGGCCCGAGAAGAAGGCCGCGCCGAAGAGCTGCCGCGAGGCGCTCGAGCCGGCCGGCGATTCGGACGAGGAGAGCGCGGCGCCGGACGAGGAACCCGCGCCCGAGAGCCATTGGCCGTGGCCGAGGTGGTGACGCGCATCATCAGCGAGCCGAAGGCGGCGACGGTGCGGGTCAACGGGCGGGTCATCGGCACGACGCCGACGCAGGTGACGTGGACGACCCGACCGCAAGCCGCTGGTCGAGGTGCTGCTGCCGGACTACGCGCCCGTGTCGATGAAGCTCGGCGCGTCGGACGCCAACAAGGCGCTGTACGTGGCGCTGGTGCAGGGCTCGAGCGTGCGCGTGCCGGCGGGCGAGGAGCGCCGAGCCCTAGGCCGCGCGGTGGGTCGAGCTGGTGCGGGCGTCGCCGGTGTGTTTCGATGCGGGGGCTTCGAGGTCGCGTGCGGTGACCGTCTCACCGCAGCGGTGACGAAGACCGCGGAGGCCTGCATGCGGCGATCGATCGGCGTGTTGTGCGCGACCCTCGGTGTGGTGCTCGGCGGTGCGTGCGCGCGCAGCCCGGCGCCGGCGGGGATCGTGACGAAGGCGGGGTGGCGGGCGCGAGCGACGGGGCGCCGAGCGCGAGCGACGGTGGTGACGCGGGGGACGCGGGCGCGAAGGAGCCGGTGCGCGGCTCGAGCGCGTCAACGTCGGGACCTCGGGCCTCTCGGCATACCTGCCGAAGGGCTTCCGGCGCGTTCACGGCGCAGGACTCGCCGGACGGCTCGACGGTGCAGAGCGCCGACATGGCGGTCGGGCGCTGGTCGTTCGCGTGTGATGATGGCATCGGCGTGCGCTTCAAGGAGCCGATGGCCGAGGGCGACGACCTCAAGGGCGTGCTGACGAGCTACATGGACTACCTCAAGACGACGTTCGGCATCACCGGGGCCGCGGGCTACGGGCTCGGGCATCGGCTCGACAGCGAGCCGGAGGCGCGCGGCGTCATCGACTTCTGGGTCGACAAGGACGGCGACCACTGGGCGGTGTGAAGGGCTGGGTCACGCGCACGCACCTGGCCTTCATGGCCATCTACGGGCCGGGCGACTACCCGCTCCACTCGGTGCAGGAGCTCTACCTCGACGGCATCCGCTTCGCGCCGGCGCCCTGATCCCTGATCCGCCGGTGTCCCCAGGTGGGGTCAGGACTACTTCTTTTCTGTCATTTTCCGCGCGCGGAAAGGCTGGGAAAAAGTGGTCTGACCCCGGGAGGGGCCGGAAAATGAGAAAGAAGTAGTCCCGACCCCCAGGGGGGAGGCCCGGGAGGAAGCGCGGTGGCGACTCCCCCCGGGGGCCAGGAGGGAGGTCAGCGGCGCGGCCGCTCGTTGCGGCGGCGCTTCTGACCCATGCCCAGCGAGACCGCGAAGGCGAGCACGATGGCCGCGAGCACCAGGCCCGTGGTCGCGCCGCCGTCGCTCGAGCAACCGGTGGCGCCGCCCGAGACCACCTTCGGCACGTCGTCGGCCCACCAGTTCGGGTTGATCTCACCGGCGTCGATGCGGCCGTTGTGGTTCGCGTCCTCGATGCCGTCGCTCACCGAGCCGTCGTCGCTGTCGATGTCGCGCGGATCGGTCGTGGTCAGCGGGTCGAGGTCGGGCTGGAACAGCGTGAGGTCGGTGTCGACGCCCCGCGGCGTCACCACGCCGAGCTCGGTGCCGTCCTGCAGGCCGTCGCCGTCGGTGTCGGCCACGCCGGGGTCGGTCTCGCCGAGCCCGAACGTGCCGGTCGCGCCGATGGCGCCCACCCACGCGCCGTCATGGTCCGCGTCCTCGCTGCCGTCGCGGATGCCGTCGTCGTCGCTGTCGTCGTCGAGCGGATCCGTCATCGTCGTCGGGTCGCGGTCGGGCCGCCACAGCGCCATGTCGGTGCCCGCGTAGGCCAGGCCGCCCGTGCTCACGCCGACCGTCACCGGCACCACCACGCCCACCTCGAGGCCGTCGCGGAGCCCGTCGCCGTCCGTGTCCGCGTCGAGCGGATCGGTCGCGCCGATGCCCGCCAGCGGACCGTCGCCGCGCACCTCGGTGCCGTCGCCGAGGCCGTCGTCGTCCGTGTCGGCGTCGAGCGGATCGGTGTCGGTGCCCGGGTCGTAGAGGCCGTGACGGCCCTGGTCGATCTCGGTCCAGTCGTCGAGCCCGTCGCCGTCGGTGTCGGCGTCGTCCGGGTCCGTCAGGATGAGGACCGTCTCGTCGAAGTCGCTCAGCCGATCGAGGTCGCGGTCACCGACCATCAGATCCACCACCGCCTCGGCGCGAGCCCCGTGCTCGTCCTCGATGGCGTAGGTGAAGCGGTCGGCCCCGTGATAGCCGACGTTCGGCGCGTACACCGGGTTGCCGTTCTCGGCCAGGCGCACCTGGCCGAAGCGCGGCATCACCACCACCACCACTGTCAGCGCGTCGCCGTCGGCGTCGCTGTCGTTGTCGCGCACCGCGATCTCGGTGCGGTAGTCGCCCATCGGATCGGTCGGCGGCACCATGGCGGCATGCCGGAAGTCGTCGACCGCCACCGGCCTGCGATTGGCCGTCGGCACCACGTGCACCACCAGCAGCGAGTCGGCCGCGAGGCCGGTGCCGTCGCCCACCGTCAGGTGGAAGACGTCGATGCCGGCGAAGCCGCGGACCGGCTGGTAGCCGATGCGCACCGGCCCGGCGCCGAGCGCCAGCACCGTCGCGAGCCCGTGCCGCGGCGGCTCGACCCCGAGCAGCGACAGCGCGTCGCCGTCGACGTCGACGTCGTTCGCGAGCGGCATCACCTCGAGCAGATGCCCGCGCGCCGTCGACACCACATCATCGATGGGCAGCGGCGCCACGCCGTCGCGGATGAGCTCGACCGTCACGCTGGCGCTGGAGCAGACCAAGAGGTCGTCGCACGCCGTGTAGACGAAGCGGTCGGTGGCCGCTCCGGGGCGATCCGGCGTGTAGACCACCATGCCGTCGCGGAGGGTCGCCGTGCCGTGCGGCACCGCCGGCTGGCTCACCGAGCGCAGGTGCAGCGGAGCGCCGCCGCGCAGGTTGTCGTTGTCGAGCACGTCGATCACCACCGGCGCGCTGCCGTCGCTGTCGGCGCGGTCGTCGACCAGGCTCGGCCCCGCATGCCCCGAGGTGATGATGATGTTGGCCGCGCCCTCGTCGCAGGCGCCGAGCGCGTCGCACACGCGATAGCGCACGATGTCGGCCGTCTCGCCGTCCACCGGCGTGTAGTAGAGGACACCGTCGCGCAGGTACGCGTCACCGTGACGCGGCGCCCGCACCAGGTCGGCGATGCGCGGCGTCGCCGTCCGGGTCGATGTCGTTCGCCAGCACCGGCAGCTGCGTCGGCACGCGCGGCCGCACGACGAACGTGTCGTCCAGCGCCACCGGCGCGTCGTTCCGCGGCAGCACCTCGATGCGCGCCACGGCCGTGGCGCACACGCCGTCGCTGTCGCACACCTCGTAGCCGAAGAAGACCGGACCCGTCCGGTCCTTGCCCGGCGTGAACAGCACCGTGTCGTCCGGCTGCAGCTCGGGCCGCCCCGCCGTCGCGCTCTCGGCCTTGCCCGGCATGACCCGCGTCACGTGCAGCGCCAGCGCCTCGCCGTCGCGGCTCGCGCCGGCGACCGCGCGGTCGTTGGCCAGCACGTTCACGAGCACCGCCGTGTCCTCCGGCGTCACGGCCCAGTCGTCGATGGCGAACGGCGGGTCCTGCACCGGCACGACGGTGATGCTCAGCATGGCGATGGCGCACGCGCCGTGCGGGTCGCACGCCTCGTAGACGAGCCCGTCGCTGCCCGACCAGTCGGCGTCGGGCGCATAGCGGATGCCGTCGTCGACGATGGTCGCGTGGCCGAAGTGCGGAGCCGCCGCGATGCGCGTCAGCGCCAGCGGCTCGCCGTTGGGATCGCTGTCGTTCGCCAGGACGGAGGCCACGACCGGCGTGTCCTCGGCGGTCGTCACCGCGTCGTCGCGGGCGACGGGCGCGCCGTTCACGAGGATGTGCACCGTCGCGCGGTCGTGGCCGCCGAGCTCGGTGTCGAGCAGGTAGTCGAACGTCACGGGCCCGAGGAAGCCGGCGACCGGCCTGAACGTGAACGTGCCGTCCGGGTAGACGTAGAGCGTGCCGACCAGCGTCGGGTCGGGCCGCGTCGAGGCCGCCAGCGTCACGCTGGCGCGCGCCGGCTGAGGCACGACGTCGTTGGCCATGAGGCCGAACACCGGGTTCGACACCATCAGCGCGCAGCCGGTCATGACGACGTAGCTGTCGTCGCGGGCGTCCACCACGTCGCGGTCGACGCACTGCTCACCGACGCACAGCGCCGTCGGCGCGCAGTCGTTGTCGGCCAGGCACTGGGCCACGCGCACGTCGAAGCGCGTGGTCGAGCACACGCCGGGGTCGCCGCTCGGCAGCTCCTCGCAGACGAGGATGCTGCACTGGTCGGTGCCGACCAGCTGGCCGGTGGTGACGATGACGTCGCCATTGGCTTCGAGGCTGCAGCTCGCGGCCGCGCCCGAGGTCACGACGATGGGCCCGAGGCCGTCGATGTCGCCGTCGCTCGGGTCGTCGTCGACGATGAGGCCGAGGCTGCGCAGGTACCCGCGCAGCGGCACCAGGTGCGACGCTCCGAACGGCAGCACCAGCGACTGACCGGCCAGCACCGGCGGGTCGTTGTAGACGATGAGCACGCTGCCGTGCGTGCACGCCACCGGCGTGCCGTCGTCGCAGGCGCTGTAGGCGATGTTCCAGCGCGCGGGCTGCCAGCGGTCGAACGGCACGAAGGCCAGCGCCGTCGGCTCCAGCACGACCCGGCCGCCGCTCACCGCGTCCACGCTCAGCGCGCCCAGGCTGTCGCCGTCGGCGTCGCTGTAGACCTGGGCCAGGTCGAGCACGACCTGCTCGGTGCCGACCGACGCGTGCAGGGTCGCCGGCGCCAGGACCGGGCGGCGGTTGACGGCGATGTCGACGCGCGCCGTGGCGCACGCGCCGCTGTCGAGCTCGCTGCAGGCGCGGTAGCTGAACGCGTCGGCGACGATGCCGCTCGGCGCGGTGTAGGCGATGCTGCGTGCCACCGGGTCCCACGCCAGCGCCGCGCCGCCCTGGCTGTGGTCGGCCACCAGCGCGAACGAGGCCGCGGCCGCGCCGTCGTCGTTGGCGAGCAGCGTCGCGGCGTCGATGGTCAGCGGCGTGCCCTCGGCGGCGGCGACGTGGTCGCCCGCCAGCCGCAGCACGTCGACGCCGATCTCGGCGATGGCCGGCGCGAAGTCGTCGAGCGCCGGGGTCGTGTCGATGCGGCTCGGGGTCGGATCGCCGCAGGCGATGTCCGTGGCCGGGTGCGACACCTCGCCCCAGGCGCGGTGCTCGTAGACGCCGGCCGCGGTCGGGTAGCTCACCGCGAAGGTCAGCTCCAGGCTCGCTCCCGCCGCGACGTGAAAGCGGCTTGTCCAATGCAGCAGGCCGCCGCTCACCAGCGGATCGGCGAACGCGACGCCGTCGAGCATGCTCGAGCCGGGCAGGTAGCGGCCCATCGGGTCGGCTCCGGGCACGAGCAGGTCGAAAGGTCGTCGAAGGTCGCCGGCTCGGCGCCGGTGTTCTCGACCGTCAGCGTGTGCACCACGGTCGCACCCGCGCCGATGGCCGCCCGGACGGGCGTGCGCGCGAGCACGAGCGGGGTGGTCTGGGCCGGGCCGATCGGCGCCAGCGGGGTCAGCGCCGGGTCGTTGTGCTGGCGCTCGCAGCCCGGATCGGTGAAGCACAGCGGGCTGGCACTGGCGCTCGGCGCGACGCACGCGACGCGGAAGGTGTAGGTGATGGTGGCGTGGCGCACGTGCTCGGCGCACTTCGGCGCCGTCCACATGAGCGCTCCGTCGACGTCGGCCTCGCCCGGGATGGCGAGGTGCACGCCGGTCAGCTGCAGCGCCTGCGCCGGCCAGTCGAGCCGCGCCGCCGGCGTGTAGACGAGCTGGCGCGTGTCGTAGAGCGGGGGCAGGGTGGCGTTCACGCTGATGGCCACCTCGCCGCCGAGCGACGGCAGCGACGGCACCACCTCGACGCCCGTCACGACCACGGCCTTGGCGATCTCGGTGTCCTCGACGGTGGTGTCGAAGGCGTGCCGCGCCAGGCGGTGGCCGTTGGGCCACGCGTCGTAGACGAGCACCGCGTGGCGCTCGCCGGTCCACGAGGCGTGGTCGGCAGCCAGGTAGAAGTAGACGACCCGCGACTCACCGCGGGCCAGCGGCCCGACGGCCACGACGCCGTCCTCGAGCGGGGCCAGCCGGACGTTGGGGTTGGCCCACCACTCGCCCAGCTGGACCCAGAGGGCGGGGTAGTCCACGGCGTCGTCGTTGGTCACGCGATAGCCGGCGTAGTTGGCGCGCTGGGCGCCATCGATGAAGATCACAGGGCTCGACACACGGTCGATGGTCAGCGCGTGGCTCGTACCCGCGAAGGCGCCGAGCGCGCCGAGCACCATCGCCGCTGCCAACATTGGGGCGCGACGCATAGCTCACCTCCCGGCCGCGCCCGCCCGCGAGCGCGCGCGGACCGACGGTCTACGTACGCAACTCGGATGCCAGCGCACACCCCGCCTGCCATGCGGTCCGGCGCCATGTGCGCCGCGCCGCTTCGGGTCGCGCGGCCCGCGCCGCGGGCGGCTTCGCCTCTTGACGCCGCCGTGACCTCCCCGCAGGCTCGCGGCATGAAGTCCGCCCTCTGCGCCCTCGCCACCTGCCTCCTCGGCGTCGCCGGCATCGCCCCGGCCCACGCCGACGTCACCCCGCCCACCTGCGCCGAGCTCCCCGACGGGACCTCGTGCACGCTCGGCAGCGGCGCCACCGGCACCTGCTCGGCCGGCAGCTGCGTCGCCGCCACCAGCAACGACTCGGACGACGACGGCGGCTGCGCCGGCGGCGGGCTCCTCGGCGGCCTCGCGCTGGCCGGCGCCGGCGTCGTGGCCGCGGCCGGCGGGCTCTGGCTCACGCGCCGCCGGACCTGATCCGCGCGCGCTCTGCGCCCGCCGTCGCGAGGCAGACGGTGGCCGAGACTAGCGCACGAGGCGCGGCAGCGACTCGGCGTCGTAGCCGTAGATGTCGGGGTGGAAGCGCAGCGCGCCGTCCTCGCCGACCGACACGGTGTAGTACTCGAGGAAGACCGGCACCTCGGTCTTCAGGTCGATGACGTAGCCGCCGACCCACTTCAGCCGCTCGCGCATGGCCGCCTCGTCGAAGGGCGCGCCGCCCGTCGCCGCGTCGCCCGCCAGCAGCGCGAAGCCGAAGTCGACGGCGTTCTGCACGCGCACGCAGCCGTGCGACAGGGCGCGCACCGTCAGGTCGAAGGCCTTCTTGCCCGGCGTGTCGTGGAGGTAGACGCTCTCCTCGTTGGGGAAGAGGATCTTGATCTGCCCGAGCGCGTTCCACGGCCCCGACGCCTGGATGTAGGTCTTGCCGGTCGGCCCGTCGACCAGCCGGAAGTGGTGCTTGGCGACATAGTCAGGGTCCTTGACGACCTCGGCGTCGAGCTCGTTCCGCGCGATGCGCGCCGGCACCGCCCACTCCGGGTTCAGGATGATGCGCGAGATGGAGTCGGCCAGGATGGGCGTCGACTGGATGAACACCTTCTGCCGGCGCTTGGGGTCGAACCAGTACTTGGTGCTGCCCACCACCGTGCGCTGCGTCATGGCCAGCGCGCCGTCGCGGAAGTAGCGGAGCTCCTGCGCGGCCAGGTTCACCTGCACCGACGTCGCCTCGCCGCGCCAGGCCGACACGCGCCAGCGCCGCGCGTTGAGCTCGATCTGCGCCAGCCGGTCGCGGCAGGGCACGTTCAGCGCCGCCACCAGGTCGGCGTCGACCACGCCGGTCTTCGCGGGGGGCAGCTGGCGCGCCGCGCGATAGGCCGCCACCGCCGCGCGCGCCGCGTCGTCCCACGCGCCGGTCGGCTGGCCGGCGTAGAAGCCCTCGCGCGCGAGCCGCGCCTGGATGGCCGTCGCCACCTCGGGCCCGTCGAAGGCCTTCGCGTCCTTGGGCAGCACCACCGGCGCCCACTCGCCCGGCGCGCACACGGCGGCGTAGGCCTCGGCCGCGGCCACGAGCCGCGCGTACTGCGGATGCGCCGGCAGCCGCGCCGCCAGCCAGGCGTCGAGCTGTCCCTCGGCCGCCGCGCTGCAGGCCGCCGCCACCGCCTCGGGCGCCGCCACCGGCGGCGGCGCGTCGCGCCACAGCACGTCGGGCGACAGATAATGATGGGCCGGCAGCTCCTGCAGGATGGGCACCTGGCGCGGTCGCGCCGGCAGCTCGGCCACGAGGCGCTCGAGCGCGTCGGCCCACGCCTGCTCGGCGGCCGCCCGCGCCGCCGCGTCGCCCGGCGCTCGCGGCGCCAGCGCGGCCGGGTCGAGCGCCACGTCGACGCCGTGGAGCGGCGCCCGCTCGACCCAGCGCCGCACCGCCTCGCCGGCCGGCGTGAGCCCGCTCGGCGCGGTGAAGGTGGCGGCGCAGGCCGTCGGCTCGGCGGCGCGGACCCGGCCGACCGGCAGCGCGAGCGCGGCGAGCGCGACCGCGACCGGGACGAAGACCGCGACGAAGCGCGCGAGGGAGACCGCGACCGAGGACGCACGACGCATGGCGGGGAGGGGTACCAAACCCGGGCCGCGGCGCGCAATGGCCATGCGCCGCGGCGATCGCGTAACCGCCCGCGCCGCGCTCAAGCTTTGCCCGAGCCCGCCCGTTGTCCAAGGCAGGAGGTCCGCGTGTCCGAGGGCCCCGCAGCATCGCGCAATCCCGTCCAACCCCGCTTCAGCGCCGGCGAGCTCACGCTCCCCTCGGCCCCGCTCGGCCTGGCCCTCGTGCTCGAGGCCGCCGACAACGAAGAGACGTCGCTCGCCCGCCTGGGCTGGCTCGTCAACCGCGAGCCGGGCCTGGCCACCCACATCCTGCGCCTCTCCAACAGCGCGGCCTACGGCGTCGGCCGCGCCGTCGGCTCGGTGAGCCAGGCCACCGTGCTGCTCGGCTCGCGCACCGTCCGCAACATGACGCTGAGCCACATCGTGCGCAGCGTGAGCCTCGGCCTCGGCGCCGGCGAGTTCGACCAGACCCTCTTCTGGGAGCACTCGCTGCGCCGCGCCTCGGCCGCCCACGTCATGGCCCAGCGCCTGCGCTTCGACGACCCGGGCGAGGCCTTCACGGCCGGCCTCATCCAGGACCTCGGCCTGCTCATGATGGCCGTCCAGTGGCCGGCCCTCGGCAAGCGCATCAGCGCCACCATGAGCATGCCCGGCAGCGCGCGCCGCGCCGAGGAGCGCGCGCTCACCGGCACCACCCACGACCAGATCTTCGGCCCCATCGCCGGCGAGTGGGGCGTCCCCGCCGACATGATCCGCGCCATCGGCGACCACCACGCCGAGATCATCACCGTGCCCGACCGCCGCGGCCAGGCGCTGGCCGAGATCCTCCGGCTCGGCGACGCGCTGGCCGACGTGTCGCAGGCCGGCCTGTCGGTCGAGGCCATGGGCCTCGCGCGCCGCCTGCTCGACAACACCAAGTCGGCGCGCCGCTTCTCGCTCGAGCTGCTGGTGGCCGAGACGGCCAAGGGCATGCGCGAGATGTCCGACGCGCTGCAGATCCGCATCCGCCGCCAGCCGACCTGGGAGGAGCTGACGCGCGCCGCGCAGCAGGCCGTCACCAAGGTCAGCACCGGCTACGAGGAGGAGACGCGCCGGCTCGAGACGATGCTGGCGCAGCAGGCCCAGCTCGCCAAGGAGCTCGAGAACAAGAACAAGGAGCTCGAGCGCCTGGCCACGACCGACGGCCTCACCAACGTGGCCAACCGCCGCGAGCTGTGCCGCCGCCTCGACGCCGCGCTCGACGCCGCCTCCGAGGGGCGCGCCGCCGTCAGCGTGCTGATGATCGACCTCGACCTCTTCAAGCAGGTGAACGACAGCCACGGCCACGACGCCGGCGACGCCGTGCTGAAGGACGTCGCCTCGCGCCTCGCCAAGGGCCTCCGCGCCGAGGACTTCATCGGCCGCATGGGCGGCGAGGAGTTCGCCATCGTCATCACCGGCTCGACGGCGCAGCAGGCCCAGTTCGCCGCCGAGCGCCTGCGCCTGCTGGTGCGCTCGCGCTCGGTGATGCTGCCCGATCGGCGCTCGCTGCTCGTGACCGCCTCGGTCGGCGGCACCACCGTCAAGCCGGCGCGCGCGCCAGCATCGAGGAGGCGCTGAAGCAGGCCGACGTCGCGCTCTACCTGGCCAAGCGTCAGGGCCGCGACCGCGTGGTCTGGTTCGACGCCGCCAGCATGGGCACGAAGACCTCGCCCTGACGGGCACGCAGGAGCGCGCCGCCGAGCGCGGCCAGCCACAGCCCGAGCAGCGTCACGGCGATGCCGGTGCCGCCGAGCTCGATGAGGCGCGGCCAGCCCAGCCGACGAGCGACGCGCCGAGCGCCACCGCGCCGCCCAGCGCCAGCAGCCCGACCACGACGACGTGGCGGCGGCGGAGCGGCCAGGCCAGGACGGCGATGCCGGCGCAGGCCAGGCCGAGCGCCGTGAACTTGGCGCGCGCCGCGAACGCCACCAGCGCGGCCAGGCCGTCGCCGACCTGCGCGCCGGCGCCGTCGACCACACGGCCGACGGCCACCAGCGTGCCGCTGTTCTCGAGCACGTCGAGCGCCGCGCCGACCACGGCCAGCGCCACGACCGCGCGCGCGAGCCCCGGCCGCGCGCCGCCGAGCCGCCGCGCCCCGAGCACCAGCAGCGCGCCGTAGGCCGCCAAGAGCAGCATGTCGATCCAGGTCGTCAGCGCCCAGTCGCCGGGCGTGTTCGGCGCGCTGGCCAAGACGCGCGCGAGCTCGCTCCCCGACGCCGGCAGCTCGGCGCACAGGACCGCCTTCGTGAAGGCGCAGCTCGGCACGTCGACGGGCGCGCCGAGCCCGACCGCGGTGATGGCCAGCGACGTCAGGAGCAAGACGAGCCCCACCAGCGCCGGCACGCGGTCGACATGAAGGAGCCGCGTGGCGCGCGCGAGGGCGCTCATCGCCGCCCGTCCGACACGATGGTGCCGCGGTCGATGACCCAGCGGCGCGTGGCCACGTCCTCGGCGAAGCGCATCTCGTGGGTCACGACCAGCATGGTCATGCCGCCCAGCGCGAGCCCCTTGATGACCTCCATGACCTCGCCGCGCATCTCGGGATCGAGCGCGCTCGTCGGCTCGTCGAAGAGCATCACCTCGGGCTCCTGCGCCAGCGCGCGCGCGATGGCGACGCGCTGCTGCTGGCCGCCCGAGAGCTCGTGCGGGTAGGCGTCGCCGCGGTCGCCGAGGCCGACGCGCGTGAGCAGCTCGCGGGCCTTGGCCTCGGCGCGCTCGCGCTCGATCTTCCGCACCACGCGCGGCGCCAGCACGACGTTGGCCAGCGCCGTCAGGTGCGGGAAGAGGTTGAACTGCTGGAACACCATGCCGACCTTGGCGCGCATGCGCTGCAGCGTGTGCCGCTCGGCGGCGCCCATGCCCGGTCGCAGCTCGAAGCCGGCGATGCGGATGCGCCCGGCGTCGAAGGCCTCGAGGTAGTTCATGCAGCGGAGCAGCGTGCTCTTGCCGGCGCCCGACGGCCCGACGATGGCGATGACCTCGCCCTTGTCGACCTCGGCGTCGACGCCGGCCAAGACGACGCGCTCGCCGTGCCGCTTCGACAGCCCGCGCAGCTCGATCACAGGGTCCTCGGGCGCTGGTCGCGCGACAGCTTGCGCTCGAGGCGCCGGCCGAGCTCGCTGAGCGGGAACGACAGCGCCAGGTAGAGCGCCGCGCACGCCAGCCCCGGCACGAGCCAGCCCTGCAGATCGACCGCGGCGATGGTCATGCGCTTCGTGAGCTCGATGACGGTGATGACGCTGATGAGCGAGCTGTCCTTGAGGAGCGACACGAAGTCGTTGGTCATGGGCGGCAGCGCGATGGTCACCGCCTGCGGGATGAGCACGTACCACAGCGACTGCCACGGCCCGAGCCCGAGCGCCTTCGAGGCCTCGGTCTGGCCGCGCGGGATGGCCAGGATGGCGCCGCGGTAGACCTCGGCCTCGTAGGCCGCGTAGTTCAGCCCGAGCCCGAGCACCGCCGCCGCCATGGGGTCGAGGTCCCAGTACGGCGCCAGCCCGTAGTAGAGGACGAAGAGCTGGAGCAGGACCGGCGTGCCGCGGAAGAGCTCGATATAGACGCGCGTGGCGATGCGCACCGGCAGGCCGCCGTAGACGCGGCCGATGGCCAGCATGAGCCCGAGCGGCACGGCCAGCAGGAAGGCCAGGAGCGACACCTGCAGGGTGACCCAGGCGGCCTCCAGGAAGAGCACCATCTGCTCGCCGTCGAAGACGCGCAGCTGCTTCGGCATGGGCGGCGGCGGCTCGCTCTGGCGATGGTTCCAGAGGTCCCAGCGTCGCAGGATCCGCTCGAGCTCGCCGTCCTGCTGCATGGCCGCGAGCGCCTTGTCGATGGCGTCGCGCAGCTCGGGGTCCTCGCGCCGCACGCACGCCACGTAGACGCCGCGCGCCAGGTCGCCCGGGAGACAGCTGATGCCCGGCTTGTTGCAGCCGTAGCGGTCGGCGATGACGTCGTCGAGCAGCACGCCGTCGACGCGGCCGGTGAGGAGGTCGGCGTAGGGCTCCTCGACGCCCTCGTAGATGCGCAGCTCGACCGGGTTGGCGCGCAGGATGTCGTAGGCCACGCTCTGGTTGAGAGTCGCCACCGGGCGCCCGCTGAGGTCGGCCAGGGAGTGGAAGCGGCTGCCGGCGCGCACGGCCAGCGTCTCGCCGTAGACGTAGTAGGGGCGCGACAGGAGCACGTGGGCCGCGCGCTCGGGCGTGGCCTCGATGCCGTTCATGGTCATGTCGAAGTCGCCGCGCTCGAGCGACTGGATGAGGTTCGACCAGTTGAACTGCACCATGCGCTGGCGCACGCCGAGGCGCTTGGCGAGCGCCTCCATGATGTCGACCTCGAAGCCGATGTGGACGCTCGGGTCGCCCGGCTTCTCGAAGACGTACGGCTCGCCGCCCTGCACGTCGGCGCCCCACACCAGCTCGCCGCGCGCCTTCACCTTGTCCCAGGTGCCGCCGAGGTCGGGGCCCGAGCACGCCGCGACCAGCATCGCGACGAAGAGGGCTGGGGCTCGGCGGAGCATCGGCCCCACGGTTCTGCCACAGGCGCCGCGACTTTTCACCTGGCCGCGGTCAATACGTCAGCCGACCCAGGTGATCTCCCAGGTGCGCGTGTTGCCCTCGACGGTGACGTCGATCGAGTCGCCGAGCTTCCGGCCCCAGGCGGCGCGCCCGATGGGCGAGCTCGGCGTGACCACCGACAGGAAGCCGTCGCCGTCGGGCCCGGTGAGCTCGATGCCGGCGCCGACCGGCGCCAGGAACAGCGTCCGGCCCTCGCCCGACTCCTCCTCCTCGATCTCGATGAGCGCGCCCATCTCGACCTTGCCGCCCTTGGCGATGGGCCCGGGCCGGAAGGTCTCGAGCTGCGACAGCGCCATGTGCGCCGCCTGCGCCCGGCGCTCCTGGCCCTTGGCCAGCGCCGAGTACTCGATGGCCATGCGCGTGTCCTCGCGCCGCTCCTTGGCGTCCTCGCCGTCGCGCGCCGCGTCGGCGGCGACGGTCATCTCGCGCTCGGCCACGCCCAAGCTCTCGCGGATCTTCGTGGTCAACTGCTCGACGAGGAACGCCTTGTCCATCGGCGCAGGCTAGAGCGGGGGCGGCCGCCGCGCAATAATTCCTTCGTCGAGGCCCGCGCTTCGGCGAGGCGCCCGCGCGCTCCGAGCTGCCGCGCGAGCCGCCATTCCCCCCTAAGCAGTCCGGCCGCGCACCACCGCGCCGTGCTTGCGCAGCTCGACCCGCGCCGAGGACTCGAGCGCGTCCATGTCGATGACGCCCGTGCGCGAGGCGGCGATGAAGGCGGCGCGCAGGACGGCGTTCCGGATGAGGCCGCCGGTGAGCTCGAAGGCCTTGGCCAGCTCGGCGAAGTCGACGTCGGCCCCGAGCGGCACGCGCGGGCCGCCGAGCAGGCTCTTCCACAGCGCCTCGCGCTCGCGCGGGCCGGGCCGCTCGAAGGTCACGCGCAGCGTGATGCGGCGCTTGAAGGCCTCGTCGATCGACTCGGGGAAGTTGGTCGTCAGGATGGCGATGCCGCTGAAGCGCTCGACGCGCTGGAGGAGGAAGTTCACTTCCAGGTTGGCGTAGCGGTCGTTCGACGACTCGACGCCGGTGCGCTTGGCGAAGAGGCTGTCGGCCTCGTCGAAGAGCAGGATGGCCCCCGAGCGCTCGGCCTCGTCGAAGAGGCGCGCCAGGTTCTTCTCGGTCTCGCCGATCCACTTGCTGACCATGCGCGACAGGTCGACCTGGTACAGGTCGAGCTCGAGCACGCCGGCGATGATGCTCGCCGACATCGACTTGCCGGTGCCGGGCGGGCCGTCGAAGAGGACCGGCATGCCGACGTCGCGCCCGACCTTGCCCCCGAGGCCCCAGTCCTCGAGCACGCGCACGCGCTGGCGGTGGCGCTCGATGATCTCCTCGAGCTGGAGCTTCACCTCGGGCGACACCACGAGGTCGTCCATGCGGTGGCGCGGCTCGACGAGCAGCGCCGCGTCGCCCAGGCGATGCTGGAGCTGGCGCTTCACCGCCACCGCCAGCTCGCGCGCGGAGAGCGGCTTCACGACATCGCTCGCCACCGACGCCAGCCGCCGCGCGTGCTCGACCGCGCCGCGCACGAGCCCCGGCGCGATGGGGTGGGCGCGCGCCAGGCGCTCGGGCTCGGCGCCCGGGCCGCGCTGATCGGCCGGCAGGAAGCGGCGCCAGAAGGCCTCGGCCGCGCGCGCGTCGGGGCGCGGCAGATCGATGACCGGCGGCGCCGGCCGGAGCGGCGGCAGCGCCGTGCCGAGCTCGCGCACCGCCAGCACCACCAGCCCGACGTGCCCGCCGACGCACGGCCCGAGGAGGCGCGCCACGCGCTCGGCCAGGTCGCTCGGCCGCTCCGCCTCGCGCTCGGCGCCGCCCGGCTGAGCACCGTGCCCGCCCAGCCCGGCCAGGTCGTCGAGGCCGTCGAGGAGCAGCGTCGCGCGCAGGAGCCGCGCCTCGCGGAAGGCCGCGCCGAGCCCCTCCTGCAGGCCGCCGGCGCTGTTGGCCAAGGCCGGCAGCGACACGGTGAGGAGGCCACCGCCCAGCACCGCCGCCACCTCGCCGGCCAGCCGCGACTTGCCCGCGCCGGCCTCGCCGCGCAGCACCAGGAGCGCGCTGCCGCCGTCCTTGGTGGTGGCCGCGAAGCGGTGGCAGCGCTCGGTCGCCAGCGCCAGCTCGGGCCAGTCGATGGTCGGCTGCTCGGCGCGCAGATCGAGCGGATCCCAGCGCGCCACCTCGGCCAGCGCCGGGTCGAGCCCGCGCCAGCCCTCGGCCAGGCGCACGATGCGCGGGTGGGCGCGGAAGGCGCGGAAGGCCAGCGGCAGCGCCGGGTCGCGCCCGTCGACCAGCACCAGGCCGTGGCGCACGAGCGGCGCGTCGGGCGCCAGCCGCGCGCGCACGTCGAGGCGCGCCTCGGCCGGCACGAGCTCCATCACCAGCGCCGCCGTCGGGTACTGGCGCGCGAAGTGGTTCTGGATGAAGGCGAAGAGGCGCGCGAAGCCGGGCTCGAGCTCGTGCGCCAGCGCCATCAATAGAAGGAGGCCGTCGAGGTCGTCGAGGCCGAAGGCCTGGCGCAGCCGGAGGAGCGGCAGCCACGCCCGCTCGGGCGCGCGCTCGACCAGCTCGCGCGAGCGCGCGGCCAGCGCGTCGAGCGCCGCGCTGCCGGGCAGCGGCGTCGGCACGGCGGCCAGGCGGCGCGCGGCGAGGCGCGCCTCGATCTCGGTCGGCGCGATGGAGGTCCCGGGGTAGGGCTCGGCGTCGGACGGCAGCACGCCGGCCGCCTGCAGGCGGCGCAGGTGGCCTTCGAGGTAGGTCCAGAGCCAGTCGAGCTCGGCCCGCAGGTGGGCGCGCGCGAAGTCTTCCATGGGCGGCATGGCGGGAGCGGGTTTCCTCGGGCGGAGGTCGGGGTCGTACAGGATGGTGCTGGATCGCCCCGGGCGGCGATGGTACCACTCGACGTCGAGCCTATAGCGGCACGTCATCGCTTCCCAGCGCAAGGTCCCCCTCATGGTCATGGAGCGAACGAGGCAGCGGCCCGGTCCGACGGGCGGCACGCCCGCGTCGGCGCCGCAGAGCGGCGACACGACCCCCGACGTGGCGCAGGACGCGGGCGGGAACGGCGTCGTGGCGGCGCGCGGCGGAGCCGGTCCCGGCGCGCCCGCGCCCGCACCCGGCGCGCCCGCGCCCGAGCCCGCCGCCACGCCGGCCACCCCCGCCGCCGACGCGCCCGCGCCCGCGGCCAGCAGCGTGGCCAGCCACGAGCAGCAGGTCGAAGAGGCCGTGAAGAGCGGCAACGCCGCCGCGCTGGCGACGCTCGTCACCGCGCCGGGCGAGGTCGCGACGGTGGCCGAGCAGCTCGCCGCCGCCCACTTCGAGGCGCTGCAGACGCTGGGCACCGGCCCGGCCGCGGCGCTCTGGCGCCGCCCGGCCATCGCCGTCGCGCTGCGCCAGGGGAAGCCGGTCGCCGGCCTGGTCGGCACGCCCGAGGGCAAGAAGGACGCGGTGGCCGAGGCCATCGCCCAGAGCAAGGCCGCCGACCTCGTGGCGTCGGGCGCCATCGCCAGCGCCGACTGGGCCGCGGCCATGGACGACGCGCAGTACCTGCGCTTCATCGGCCTCCTGGCCCAGCCGGTGACGGGCCAGGCGGTCTACGACACGGTGTGGCGCCTCTACGGCGACGGCGAGGCGCGCAGCGGCGACTGCGCGCGCGTCACCTTCAAGGCGCTCTTCACCTCGAAGATCCTGCCGGTCGGCTCGGTCGACGCGTGGTCGGGGCGCGGCACCTCGAGCGAGAACGGCAGCGCCTTCGAGTGGCGCTGGGTCTACGAGCCGGTGGCGCCCAACGATCGCGCCATCAAGGTCTTCATGGTCGGCGCCAAGACGCTGCCGCAGGGCCAGGTCAACTCCGCCAACATCGCGTTCTCGGCCACGGTCGCCAAGTACGCCCGGCGCACGAGCCCGAACCCGAACGACTGGACGCGCAGCGGCGGCCAGAGCCCGGTGACGACGTCCTACTACCTCGGCGAGAGCAACACCGTCGTCATGGGCGTCGACGGCAGCGGCAGCCCGGGTCGGCTCGACCAGGTCCAGCAGCACACGAGCGACGGCACCGGCACCGGCGTCGGCGGCCAGACCACGCCCGGCGCGCCGGCGCTCACCTACTTCCTGAACCACGCGCGCCACGAGGTCGGCCACGCCGTCGGCAACCGCACCTTTCAAGGCATGACCGAGACCGGCGACAACTTCGCGCTGGCCTGGGGCGGCTGGACCGCGCTGACGCGCGACGGCTTCGCGTCGGCCATGTGGAACGCCGGCGGCGAGGTGAAGCTGACCTTCCCGCCGCAGGGCGAGAAGGACTTCGCGGCCAGCGAGGTGCGCGACTGGCTGGTGGCGCTCATCGCCGACGGGCGCGAGCCGCCGGGCAACAAGGTGAGCCAGGCGACCGGCGCCATCGCCGCCAAGATCGACATCATCAAGGCCAGCAGCCTCGGCGCGCAGAGCCTGGTGGGCTACGTCGTGGCGGTCTTCGAGGCCTCGGGCAAGGACGTCGCGCGCCTGAAGGAGCGCGGCTTCCGCCAGCCCGGCTTCACGCCGCCCGACCCGGTCAACATCTGGAGCTCGCGCGAGTCGCCGGCCGGCTTCTGGAGCTTCTCCAAGGCGGCCCACGACCAGCTCAAGGCGACGCATGGCTGGTACAGCATGTCGAGCCACAAGGAGATGTTCGCCGAGATCTACACGCTCAAGTACACGAGCGGCGTCCTGCCCGGCCCGGTGAACGGCAAGGACCCGGCGGCCTTCTTCCAGCAGCTCGAGGCCAGCTCCGACTCGATGCTCATGCCGTCGGGCGCGCGCTCGGGCGGCGGCGCCCCCGACGCGCCGACGCCGACCAAGGCCAGCGGTCCGGGCGGCGCTCCGCCGGCCGGCGGCACGCCCGCGCCGGCCACGCTCGGGCAGGCCCCGACCAAGCCCCCCGACTTCAGCAACCCGGCCTCGCGCCTCGGCGGCTGAGCCATGTCGACCTACGCTTCGACGCCGGTCGCGTGCGGCGCGTGCCGGGCCGAGCAGGCGGTGGTGCTGCCCGAGAGCGCCAACGTCGCGCGCCGGCCGGCCTATCGCCAGGAGGTCCTCGAGCGGAGCTTCATGCGCTTCGTGTGCGAGCGCTGCGGTGCGCTCACGACGGTCGAGCGCGAGCTCCTCTACACCGACCTCGATCACGGCCTCTTCGTGCTGGTCTTCCCGCGCCAGGAGGCCGCGCATCATCGCCGCCTGGCGGCGCTGGCGCGCGAGGTGTTCCGGCGCGCCGTCCTCAGCGAGGCGCCGCCGGTCGTGGCGCGCATGCTGGGCCACCTCGAGCCGCGCCTGGTGTTCGGCTGGGAGGCCTTGCGCGAGAAGGTGCTGGCCAACGATCACGGGCTCGACGACCGCGTGCTCGAGGCGCTGAAGCACGTGCTGCTGACCGGCCTCCCGCGCGCCGCGCTGGAGGGCGTCGAGGACCTGGTGCTGGTGGAGGTCGAGCCCGATCGGCTGGCCTTCGCCGAGGTCGGCGCGCGCATCGCCAGCGAGGAGCGGCCGCTGCTCCTCACCAAGCGCGAGGTCTACGACGACCTCGCCGCGCGCCGCGCGCTGCTGGTGCAGAGCGGCTGGCTGAGCGGTCCCTGGGTGCACCGGAGCCTGCTTGCCGAGGCGGGCGCGTGAGGGCCGGGCCGTCGGCGGCGGGGCTCGTCGCGATGGCGCTGATGGGTGCGTGCGGCTCGGCGGGCGCCGAGCGGGCGGGGGAGGGAGCGGCGATGGCGGCATTCAGGTGCGACGACGCGGCGGCGACGTTCGGCTTCCCGGCGGCCGCGGTCGAGGATTGCCGCGAGCTCCTGCCCGGGCTCTGGCGCGTGGTGCTCTCGGGCGGCGGCGTGCCGCACGGCTCGGACGTGTTCCGCGGCGCGTGGGTCGGCGCCGAGCGCGTGGCGCCGGGCGGCGTGGCGGCGTTTTCGCGCTGGGCCCGCGGCGTCGCGCTCTACGACGCGCCGAGCCTCGAGGCGTGGGCGGTCGGCCAGGCGCTCGAGACGCTGGCGGCCTTCCCGCCGGGCTTCGACAGCGAGAGCGTGGCCAGCGTGGTCGACCCGCTGACGGGCGAGTCGGGCGGCGTCACGCGCGACCCGCTGACGGTCGTCGCCTATCGGCTGGGCTACGACGCCGCGGTCGGTGCGAGCGACACGAGCCCGAGCGGTGACGGCGACGAGCCCGAGCCGGCGGTCGGTCGCGCCACGCTGCGCGGCACGGCCGACTACGCCTTCGCGTGGACGGTCGAGCGGCGCGAGCCGGGCGGGGCGTGGACGCCGGTCGAGGCGCCGCCCGCTCACTGAGCCGCAGCGCAGTCCTCGAGCGGGCTGCCGTCGTCGCTCGCGCAGAAGCCGACGTCGTCGACGGCGTCGCTCACCGCGCACACGCGCTCGCTCGCCTCGCTGCTGCTCCGGCGGATGCAGCGCTCGCCGTCGCCGCAGGCCGCGTGGGCGGGCCCGCCGCAGGTCTCGGCCAGCGGCCGACACGTGGCCGCGTGGAGGACGGGCTCGACGCACGCCGTCCCATCGGGGCAGGCCTCGGCCGGCGCCGCCCTACACGACCCGCCGCTGCACGGCTCGTCGCCGCACTCGGCCTCGCAGCCGACGGTGTGGAAGCGCGTGATGGCGTCGCCGTGCGCGTCGCAGCTCGCGATGAGGTGGAGGGGCTCGCACGGGAAGTCGACGAAGCAGGTCGGCTGGATCACCTCGGGCGCGGCGTCGGTCGCGTCGGCCGCGTCGCTTCCGTCCGTCGCGTCATCGACGTCCGCGTCGGCGGTGTCGCTCGCGACCTCGGCGCCCGCGTCCACGGTCGCGTCCGCGGCCGCGTCGGCGCCCGCGCTCTCGCCCCCACACGCGCCGAGCGCCGCCCCCAGTAGCGCCATCGACGCCCGGCTCACGGGCTGCCCGCCGGCGCGTCGGCGTCCGCACAGCAGCGCACGAAGGTGTCGGTGTAGAGCTTGTCGGGCTCGATGGCGCCACGCAGGCAGGGCCACCGGTCATCGAAGCTCGAGAGGCCCTTGCCGACGCGCTGGGTGCAGCCCGGGGTGAGATACGCCGAGCCGTCGGTCGGCCCCGCGAGCTCCAGCGTCCCGTCGGGGTGCTTCTTGCCGAAGTTGGCTCGCCAGCAGTCCTGCACCAGCTCGCTCGCGCTGCCGACCGCGGAGATGATGCGCACCTTCAGCTTGCCGTCCGGGCCGCCCGGGCGGAACGCGAAGTCCCACTCGGCTTCGGTGCACAGGCGCGCGCCGCGCCACGCGCAGAACGCTTCCTGCTGGGTCCAGGTGACGCAGCGGATGGGCTGGGTCAGGTCGGGGTGCGGGCCGTAGGTGCAGTAGGAGTGGTCCTCGTAGGTCGGTGGCGCGGTGCATGCGCCGGCGTCGATGCATGCGACGTAGTCGGCGACCCCCGCGAGGTCGACATCGATGTCGAACGCCGGGATCTCCGCCTCGTGCTCGGGAGCCGCCGACGCGACGTCGTCGCAGCCGCGCGTGTACGTTCCGCCCGAGAGGCGCACCATCCCCGGCGGAGCCGCGCACTCGGGCTTCGCCGCGCAGTCGCTGTCGAGGCAGTCGACGGCGCGATCGAGGTCGTTGTCGACCTGGTCGAGGCAGCTGCAGACCTCGCTGAGAGGGGATTGCGCGCAGTCGGAATCCGCGCAGTCGCTGGCGCCGTCACCGTCGTTGTCCACGCCGTCGTCGCACGCGCTCTCGCGGCAGCCCAGCACGACGGCGCACTCCGTGTCGCGGCAATCGCTGACGCCATCCTCGTCGTCGTCGACGCCATTGGTGCAGCCGCCGCTCACGAACGTCTCCGCCTTCGGTGTCGTCGCAGCGTCGCCGCAAGCGGCCAGCATGGCCGTCGCGAGACAGGGGACCAGGAGCTTGGCACCTTCGGACGTGGTCATAGGGGGCTCGTCGGCAGCTCGCGGACGCCGGGGACGCCGTCGGGGTGACCCATCCGCGCTCGCGAAGGAGCCATCAAGCTCGACGCTCGCCGCAAGGACCGTCAACGGGCTCCCTGGCTTTGTGCGCGCACAATCCGCGGACCCCAGGCAGACCGCCGCGCGCACAAGCCGCACAGCCCGCGCACAAAGCGCCGGCGGTCGACCCGGCCGGCGCGACGCGCCGGCTGGGCGATCAGCGCCAGGCCCGGTCCAGCCGACCACCCGCCGCCGCGTGTGCCCGCGAAGTCCGCCTCGCAGAATGGCTCGCAGACCCGGTCGGGCAGTGCTGCCCGCTCGACGGGCCGGGGGAGCCGCGGCGAAGGGCGCCGGCAACGCTTCGAGCTGCTGGAGACATGATGAGGCGCGCGCCCCCGTGGCAGGCCGCGGTGAGCGGTGGACAGCCGGCGCCGTCGTGCTCCATCGTCGCGGCCCGGAGGTGCCATGTACATCGCCGTCGTCACGCTGCTGATGCTCGTCCTGCCGTCGCTGTCCGTGCTGATCGAGGCGCTGCTCGGGACGCCGCTCGCGGCGGTGGCGCTCGTCGCGAAGTGGTTCGTGTTCTGGGGCGTCGGCCTGCGCCTCGGCATCGCCGGCGTGCGCCAGATCGCCAGGCCGGAGCTCACCGCGCGCATGCTCGGCATCGCGCACGACGACGCCCACCTCGTCATCCGTGAGCTCGGCTTCGCCAACCTCGGCATCGGCCTCGTCGCCATCGCCAGCCTGGCCGTGCCCGGCTGGGTGCTCGCGGCCGCCGCGAGCGGTGCCGTCTTCTACGCGCTGGCCGGTCTCCAGCACCTCCGGCACACGCCGCGCGACCGCGACCAGGACGTCGCCATGGTCTCCGATCTCGGCATCGCCGCGCTGCTCGCCGCAGTCCTCGCGCTGTCCGCGGTCAAGGTCGGTTGAGGCCCCGGACTGCGATTGACGACGCGCGCCGAGTGGTCGCAGAGTCGGCGCATCCACGGCCCGACATAGCGCTCGAAGCTCGAGCGGCGACCCTCACCCGCAGAGGCCGTGGCACGTTTCCAAGGAGACACCGCATGTCCGACCAACCCAGTGACCGCCAGCTCGAGGACGTCCCGCACCAGGTGGGCCGCTTCCTCCGGGCCATCGCCGGCAATCGCGGCATCGCCGCGCGCATGGCCATCGAGGGCTACCGGCAAGAGGACCACGACCTCGGCTGGAAGCTACTCCACGCCGTGTCCGGCTTCGGCGCGCCGGTCGTCCCGGCCAGCAAGGACGTCGCCGAAGCCTTCGCCGCGCTCGACGAGATCGACGGCCCGCTCATCCGCAAGGTCGGCGCCATCCTGCGCCACGACTTCACGGCGCAGCGCGACTTCATCCTGGAGGGCCTGGCGCCCGCCGAGGGCGCCGCCGCGGTGAGCAACGTGCGCCTCGTCCTCGAGCGCATCGCCAGGCTCGAGAGCGGCGAAGGCCGCCCCGCCGAGGCCCGCGAGCAGGACCTCGGCGCCGTGGCCAAGCTCGAGCGGAGGAACCTCGGGACGGCGGTGCGCCAGCGCCTCGCGGGCCAGGTCGCCATCGCCGTGTCGTTCGACGAGGAGGCCGCGCGGGCAGGCGCCGCCGAGCTGCACTCGCGCGTGGACCGGCTCCGGCCCCAGCTCGTGGCGCTGTGGGAGTGGTACGACGAGTGGCGCGCCATCGCCCACGAGGCCATCTCCCGCCGCGACTACAAGATCTCGCTGGGCATCGCCGAGCGGCGCGAGCCTGCCGATCCGACGACCAGGCCGCCCGCCACCACCCCTCCCATCGCCACCGCCTGACCTCGCCGCCGCGGAGCTCTGCGCGCCGTCGCCAGAGCTCCGCGCGCCGACTGAACGGCCTTCGCGAATCGCTCGGGACGGCCATCCATAAGGCCGCCAGAGATTCGGTCGCCTCGCCCACCGGCTCCGTCGCGCGCCGGCCCGGTCGCCGCCCACGCCGGCGTGGGGGCGCGCGTCGGCCGCTGAGGCCGTCCGGAGCGCGACGGCCCGGCGCCGGCGGCGGCGCGCGGAGCTCCCGGCGCGGCGCGCGGAGCGTCGACGATCGCGCGCGCGCCCGCCGCGAGCGCGTGGAACGCGACGCTTGACACGGCTACTCAGCGGCACTACATAGCGGTAGTCACTGACGCTGAGTAGCGTCGGGAGCGAGGTGGGGCGTGGGCAAGCAGATGACGGAGATGCTGAAGGGCACGCTCGAGGGGATCGTCCTGGCGATCCTGTCGGCGCGCGCGGCGTACGGCTACGAGATCACGGCGTGGCTCCGCGAGAAGGGCTTCGCCGACATCGCCGAGGGGACGGTCTACGCGCTGCTCATCCGCATCGAGCAGCGCGGCCTCGTCGACGTCGAGAAGGTCCCGTCCGAGAAGGGGCCGCCGCGCAAGGTCTACTCCCTCAACGCCGAGGGCCGCGCCTACCTCGCCGAGTTCTGGAAGACGTGGGGCTTCCTCACGGAGCGGCTGCACGAGCTGCAGCAAGGAGAGCGTTGATATGTCCATTTCGAAGCTGGTCTCGAAGGTGGTCGGCGAGAAGGCGCGCTGGCGCCGCTACAAGGCCCAGACGCGCAAGCTGCCGCCGAGCTACCGCACGGCCGTCGAGGGCATCGAGCGCTACCTCATGTATGCCGGCGGCGGCGACGGCGCCGGCGCGACCACCATGCTCGAGGACCTGCTCGAGCTCTTCGAGCAGAGCGCCGCCAGCGGCACGCCGGTCGTCGCCGTCGTCGGCGACGACCCGGTCGAGTTCGTCGAGGCCTTCGTCCGGAACTACCCGGCGGGCCAGTGGCGCCTCAAGGAGCAGGAGCGCCTGCGCCGCGCCATCGCGCGCGCCGCCGGCGAGCCCATCACCAACGACGGGACGCCCGGGCGACACGAGGTCTGACCCCGCTCGGCCTGCGCCGAAGGATCGCGTCGGCTTCAGGAACGGGCGGAGGCGTGCGTTGATGCGAAGAGGCGGCCTCACGGCCACCGCGGAGCATCCCATGACGGCGACCACCCTACGCTCGCATCCCGTTCACGCGCTCCTCGGCGAGACCGTCGCCGTCACGCTCATGCCCGAGCGGGCGGACCGGAGCGCGGCGACCCTCCTCTTCGACGCGGACGAGGCGCCGGCCGACGGCGCGGCGCCGGCCGAGCCGCAGGCCACCGCGGCGGCGCGCTACGAGTTCGTCGGCACGCTCGGCGCCGGCGGCATGGGCGAGGTGCTCGCCGCGCGCGACAAGCGCCTGCGCCGGCTGGTGGCCTTCAAGAAGCTCCTGCCCGAGGCCGCCGCCAACCCGCGCGTGCTGGCGCGCTTCCTCTGCGAGGCGCAGATCACCTCGCAGCTCGATCACCCGAACGTCGTGCCCATCTACGGCCTCGAGGTGAACGAGGGCGGCTGCTCGCCTACGCCATGAAGATGATCGACGGCGTCGAGCTGGCCGACCTCCTGCGCGACGCCGCCGCCGCCGAGCGCGCCGGCCAGGCGCTCCCGCCCGGCCTAGACCTCGCCGCTCGCCTCGAGATCTTCGTCAAGGTGTGCGACGCGATGGCGTTCGCGCACGAGAAGGGCGTCCTGCACCGCGACCTGAAGCCGGCCAACATCATGGTCGGGCGCCACGGCGCCGTGTACGTCGTCGACTGGGGCATCGCGCGCCTGCTCGGCGAGCGCGGCGCGGGCCAGGATCGCAACGACGCGGCGGCGGTGGCATCGGCCGAGGAGCAGCAGGCGGCCGACGCCCGCGCACGCGCATCGGCCAGGCGCTCGGCACGCCGCTCTACATGTCGCCCGAGCAGGCCATGGGGCGGAACGATCAGCTCGACGCGAGGAGCGACGTCTTCACGCTCGGGCTCATCCTTCAGGAGGTCGTGACGCTCCAGCGCGCGCGCGACGGCGAGACCGTGGTCGAGGTCCTGCTCGGCGCCATCGAGGCGACGCGCCGGCCCATCGAGCACGTCGCCGGCCGGCCCGTGGCGCGCGAGCTCCGGGCCATCATCGAGAAGGCCGCGGCGGTCGACCCGGCCGAGCGCTACGCGACCGTCGACGCGCTGGCCGAGGACGTGCGGCGCCACATCCGCGGCGACGCGGTCTCGGCGGCGCCCGACTCGCTGCCCCGGCGCGTGGCGCGCTGGATCGCCAAGAACCGGATGAAGGCGATGGTCGCGCTGTTCATGACCGTCATCGTCATCCCGCTGGGCGGCGTGATCACCGGCCTCCTGCTCCACGACGCCAAGGTCGAGGCGCTCCACCAGCGCGAGGAGAGCCTGACCGCGCTCACGTCCGAGGTCGCCGTGCGCGCGGCCGAGCTCGACGCCGAGCTCTACTGGTACGAGGGCGTCGCCAGCGACGTGGCCGGCGCCATGTCGGTCCTCGCCGCGGAGCTCGGCGAGCCCGCGGCGCGCGCGCGCCTCGAGCGCCACCTGGCGGCGCTCATCGGGTCGGAAGGCCTCCGCGGCCGGAGCTCGCGCCACATCGCCCGCATCCGCGCGCGCGACGTGTCGGGCCAGCTCGCGCTCGCGTCGGCGTCGCCGTCGGCCCCGCCCGCCGAGGCGCTGACGCTGGCCATCCCGGAGGCCGCGGGCTGGGCCGCGAGCGGCGCCGGCACGCGCTTCGTGGCGCGCTACACGACGCCGGTCCGCGTGTCGGGGGTCGGCGTCATCGGCGCCGTCGAGGTCGAGGTCGGCACCGACTCGCTGCACGACGACCTCGACGTCCCCGCCGCCGGCTCGGTGCTGGAGACGCTGCTGCTGCGACCGGACGGCGAGATCGCCGGGCACGTCGTCCACGGCGCCGCTCCGCTCGACCTCCAGCCGGTGCTGGCCGAGCTCGCGCCGAAGCTCGCGGCGCCGTCCGACTGGATCGAGGTCGAGACCGGCGGCAAGGACCTCCTGGTCGCCTGGCATCGGGTCCAGGCGCTCGGCTGGTCCTTCGTCGTCGTGGTCGATCGGGCGCAGCTCTAGGCTCGCTCCGTCACGCCCGAGCTGGCCTCCTTCAGCGCGCGCGGAGGAAGGCGAGGAGCGCCTCGCGCTCGGCGGCGGTCGCGGTGCGAAAGGCCTCGCGCGCCGCCTCGGCCTCGCCGCCGTGCCACAGGATCGCCTCCGCCAGCGTCCGCGCGCGGCCGTCGTGGAGGTAGCTCGCGCCGGGCAGCACCGTCTCGGTGAGGCCGATGCCCCAGAGCGGCGCCGTGCGCCACTCCGAGCCGCTGGCCTCCCAGTCGGGGCGGCCGTCGGCCAGGCCCGGGCCCATGTCGTGGACGAGCAGGTCGGTGTACGGGTGGATGACCTGATCGCCCAGCGCGCGGCGCTCGGGCGGCAGCGCGGCGGCGGGCGCCGTGGTCAGCGTCTCGACGTGGCAGCCGCCACAGCCCATGCTCGCGAAGAGGCGCTGGCCGCGGACCACGCGGTCGGCGTCGCCGCGGGCGGGGTCGGCCGGCGCCGGCACGCCGAGCGTGCGCACGTAGAAGGTCGTCGCGGCCAGCGTGTCGGCGTCGACCTCGACGGAACCGTCGGGCGCGGGGTGGAGCGGGTTGGTCACGCCCATGTCGTTGACGTAGGCCGCCGCCGTCTGCAGCTCGAGGTCGGGCGTGTTGGCCTTCCAGCCGAAGCGCCCGAGGACGGCGCGGCCGACGCGCGCGTCGTAGGCGTGGTTGGCGCGCCCGGAGATGCCGTCGCCGTCCTCGTCGTCGGGGTCGGCCAGCGCCTCGATGCTCGCGTCGGGCACCGCCTCGAGCAGGCCGAGCCCGAAGACCGGCGGCGCCACGCGCGCCGAGACCATGGCCTCGGGCGGCAGCCCGGAGCCGTCGGGCCGGCGGATGGCGAGGTGCGGCTGGCGCAGCGCGTAGGGCATGCCGTCGCCGAACGTGCCCGGCGCGGACAGCTCGACCCAGGTCAGGACGACGGTGGCGTCGGGCGTCGCGCCGAAGACGGCGTGATCGCGGATCTGCGTGCCGATGCCGGGCAGCGGCACCGCGCCGCCCGGCTCGAGCGGCGCGCCCATCGCGGCCGGCAGGCTCACGCGTACGAGCAGCGGCGAGAAGAGCGGCGGCCCGCCGGCCAGCGCCTGGCCGCGGCCGTCGCGCGGGTGGCAGCCGCTGCACGAGAAGTGGTTGAAGACCGGGCCGAGGCCGCCGTGCACCGGCGCCGGCGCGGTGACGAAGCTCGCCTCGAAGGTCGCGTCGCCGTCGAGGTGGCGCGCGAGCTCGTCGGCGTCGAGGCTCGGGCCGGGCATGCGGAAGGCGTTCGACGAGCGATCGAAGACGGTGAGATCGCCGCCCGGGAGCTGCTGCGCCGGCGCGCCGTCGGCGGCGTCGCAGGCGCCGAGCGCGAGCGCGCCGGCGATGGCGATGGAGCGCGCGGCGGTCATTGGAAGTGCGGCAGCAGCCGCGTCTCCAGCGTCGCCTGGAGCGTGCGGATGTGGGCCTGCGCCGACTCGATGCTGGCGCTGTCGCCGGCGCTGACGATGGCCGCCGAGAACGGCGCCGGGATGGCGCCGATGCCGGCGATGGCCTGCTCGATCTGGGCGCGCAGGTCGGCGTCGAGCGCCGCGTCGCGGGCGGCGACCCAGGCGGACAGGGACGTCGCCGCCGGGGCGGTGAGGTCGAGGCCGCCGAGGTAGCCGTTCCGCACCGAGCGGATGTTGTCCTGGAAGTCCTGGAGCGAGTTGTGGCTGAACTGGCTCTCCTCGAGCAGCGGGTCGCGCGCGTCGAACGGGTCGGCGATCTTGCCGTTGGCGACCTCGTCGCAGATGCCGATCATGCCGTTGACGACCTCCTGGCCGGCGGCGGCGAGCGACGGGTAGGCGCTGTTGCCGGCCTGGCCGGCGGTCGTGAACGTCGTCCGGAAGGGCGGGGCGCCGGCCTCGCCGGTCTCCCAGGCGTCGGCCAGGCGCGCGGTCTCGTCCTCGAACTCGGCGGCGATGGCCTGGAGGTACTCGAGCTCGCGCGCCGTCAGCGACGCGGCGGTGCGGCCCTTGTCCTGGCCGAAGAGCAGGTACTCGAGCGTGTGGAAGCCCTTCTGCGTCGGCGGCAGGTTGGCGACGTAGCCCTGGCTGAGCGCGTCGCCGCTGGCGAGCACGGCGTCGAGGTCGGTCTGGTTGAGCGGCCAGGTGTCGATCGACGGGTCGATGCCGAAGGTCTCGACCGGCCCGAAGAGGAAGGCCTCCGACTGCTCCCACGGCACGCGCGCCGCGACCCAGGCCGACTGCGCCAGGGCGAGGTGCGCCTCGTCGGGCGTCGCGGCCAGCGCGGCGATGGCCTGGTCGAGCGCCACCGCCTGCGCGGCCAGGCGATCGTAGGTCGGGATGACCACGGCGTCGGCGTACGCGACCAGCACCTGCGGGTCGTCGAAGGCCGGCGGCGAGGCGCCGCCCGACGCGTCGCAGGCGGGCGCCGCGAGCGCGGGGGCGATGAGGAGCGAGGCGATGGAGAGGCGCATGCGGAACTCCCGGTGGCGTGAGCAGGGTCAGAAGGTGAAGCCGGTCGACAGGCGGACGGAGGTCTCGTCGCGCAGGTCGGAGGAGGCGAAGGCGGCGAGGTCGCGGTGGGTGACGTCGAGCTTGGCGAAGAGCAGCGCGCCGTAGCCCCAGCCGAGGCCGGCGGGGGTGACGAAGCGGCCGAAGCGCGGGTTGTCGAAGGTGTCGCCCGACACGGCGAACATGGTGTCGTAGTACTCGACGCGCAGATACGGCTCGAGGTGGTGGCCGCGCGGCAGGGCCAGCGCGTCGCCGAGGTCGAGGCCGAGCTCGGCCCAGGCGAAGAAGGCCTGGTCGGCGACGGCGCTCCTCAGCACGTTGATGGCGGTCGAGAGGCGCGCGGTGCGCTCGGAGACGGCCTCGGCGTTCGAGAGGTGGCCCCAGAGGACGCAGGCGCGGAAGGACCACGGCGCGAGATCGAGCACGGCGTGGGCGTCGAGGAGCAGCACGTCGGCTGACACGTCGAGGTCGCGCTTCGGGCGGTTCGAGGTGGTGCCGCCGTAGTAGGCCGACGCGCCGAGCTGGACGCCGTCGCTCGGGAACCAGTCGAGGCGGAGGACGGCGGCGGGTGAGCTGGCTTGGGTGAGCTCGAAGCGCTGCTGGTGGCCGGACGCGATCCAGCGCTGCGACGAGAAGCCGGTCGAGTCGAGGCCGTTCACGAGCTGGGCGGTGACGAGGAGGGTGCCGAGGCGGGCCGAGAGCTCGAGGCCGATCTCGTCCCACACGGCGGGGATGACGGCGACCTCGGACTCGGGCTGGGTCGAGGCGAGGTACTCGGTCGGGCGGTAGATCTCCGAGAGGAGGCCGACGCCGAGGTAGAAGCGGCCGATGCGCAGCGCGACCGGGCCGAGCTGCTTCCGGAGGTTGAGCTCTTCGAGCATGACCTCGCCGCCCGACTCGACCTCCTGCTCGAACTCGCCGAACTCCTCGTACTCGAGCTCCATGGCGGCGCCGGCGCCGTGGTGCTCGAACTCGACCTCGGCCTCGAACTCGAGCTGGCCCGGGAGGAGGCCCTCGACCTCGAGCACGAAGCGCGTCGTGTCGAGGACGACGCGCGAGTCGGCCGGCGCTCCGCCGGGGCGGTTCTGGTCCTCGCCGTAGTCGAACCAGGCCGCCTGCAGGTCGGCGAAGCCGCGGACGCCGAGCTGCCAGGCGAGCGGCGGCTCGACGTGGCCGGCGGCGTCGACCTCGGCGCCGAGCGCGCGGCGGGACTTGCGCTCGTGGGCCTGGGCGGCGGGCGCCAGCGCCAGGAGGAGGAGCGGGGCGAGGAGCTTGGGGGCGTTCTTGATAACGACTTTCAACATTCCGAGGACGTCTTAGGGCGTGGCGGCCCCAGCCGTCAACGGCTTTCTGCGCGAGCGGCCGGAGCGGGCGGATCGGATGGCCTCGCTCCGGCCGCCTCTCACGGCACGAGCACGAGGCGCTTGCCCGGGAGCGACGAGGTCCAGGCGCGGGCGACCTCGGACAGCGGGCGCGCGTCGACGGCGATGCTGAGCGCGCCGCCGAGGTAGAGCCCGAGCACCCCGCCCATGGCGGCGATGGCCTGCGTGAGCGAGACGCTGCCGAGGCCGGGCTGCCGAGGAGCTCGAGGCCCGAGCTGCGGAGGAGGGCGCCGTCGAGCTCGGGGTGTGGGGACGGCCGCCTGGCCGACCTGACCAGGGCGCACGCGCCGCGCGTCGCGGCGCGGCGCGCTGCCGGCGGCGATACGCCGGCCGGCCGCCGGCGCGCCCCAGGAGGTAGTCGACGACGACGTCGATCGGGCTGGCGGCGGCGTCGCGCAGCGCGGCGCCGAATTGCCGGAGGCGCGGGGGCATCGCCGAGCGCCACCGACGGCGTCGGCGCCGAGCGCGCCGAGGCCGGCCAGCACGGCCCGGTTGCGCCGACGGCGACGATGCGGCCGGCCCCGCGCGCGCGCGCCACCTGCACCGCGAGCTGGCCCGACACGCCGGTCGCGCCGAGCACGACCACCGTCTCGCCGGCGGCGAGCCCGGCGCGCTGGAAGCGCCAGGAACGACGAGCCGGCCGGGTTGAAGAGGCGCCGCGCGGTGGCGTCGTCGATGCCGTCCGGCAGCGGCAGCCAGCGGCCGCTCGCGACCGGGGCCTGCGGCGCCAGCGTGCCGTACGGCGGCCGCACGCCGCCGAAGTAGACGCGCTGGCCGTCGGGCGTGACGCTGACGCCGTCGACGCCGGGCACGAACGGCGGCTGCGCGTCGAGGGCGTAGGCCTCGCCGGCGGCCAGCGCGCGGACGATGTGGTGCACGCCGGCGGCGCGCACCTCGACCAGCACCTCGCCGGGCGCGGGGGTCGGGTCGGCGAAGTCGGCGAAGGCGGGCGGCTGAAGTCGTGGACGAGCGCGGTCTGCATGGTCATCTCCGTGGCAGCGACACGGCACGATGTAAGCCATTGCTTGCTTTGTCAGCTTGCATTGGCCGATGCTCAGTCGTGAAGCTCGCCCGCCCACGCGCTGCCAAGGCGCCGAAACCCGCCGCCAAGCCGCGGCGTCGGCCCACCGTCGCCCCGAGGAAGCAGCCCACCCAGGAGCGCGCGCAGGCGACGGTCGAGGCGATATTGCAAGCCACTGCTTACATTCTCGTGCGCTCGGGCTACGCCAGGCTGACCACCAACCGCATCGCCGAGCGCGCCGGCGTCAACATCGCCTCGCTCTATCAGTACTTCCCCAACAAGGACGCCATCGTGGCCGAGCTGCAGCGGCGCCACGTCGCCGGCCTGCGCGCGCGCCGCCGAGATCATGGCCCAGCAGCAGGGCTCGTCGCTGCGCGCCACCATCCGCGCGCTGGTCGCGTCGGGCGTGGCCGCGCACGGCGTCGAGCCGGAGCTGCACCGCGTCTTCGAGGACGAGATGCCGCGCATCCGCGGCAGCGCGCGCGGCGCGTCGGTCGACGATCCCACGCTCGGAGCGCGCCAGGCGTTCATGGCCGCCTCGCGCTACCAGTGGGACGACGAGGAGCGCGTGAGCTGGGTCGTGCGCACCGCCGCCCACGCGGTCATCCATCGCGCGGTGAGCGAGCGGCCGGCCGACCCCGCCAGCGGCGCGCTCACCGAGGAGCTGGTCACGCTCATCGAGAAGTACCCGCTGGCGCGGCGGCGGAAGTAGCGCGAGCCCCGGTTACGCCAGCGGAGGCGGCAGGCCGGCCACGGGCACGGTCGCGACGGGCCGCGAACGGGCCGCGAACGGACCGCGACGATTTGCCGCATCGACGTCGGCGGGTGCGCCGGCCGATGGTGGCGCGGTGCGGCTCGCCATCGCCCTCGTCCTCGCCTTCGCGCTCGCCGGTCCCCTGGGGCTCGGGTCGGCGCGGCGCGCGCCTGCTCGACCTGCGCCAGCGGCGACGCGACGCTGACGGTGATGGGCGGCGAGAAGCCCTACGCCGGCCGCCTGCGCGGCTCGCCTGCGCCGAGCCACGCCAGCGTCCAGAGCGGCGGCCCGGGCGCCCACGTCGGCGTCGACGAGTGGCGCATCGAGGCCGGCCTCGGCTGGGCCCCGAGCGATCGCTTCGCGCTGGCGCTGTCCGCGCCGCTCGTCGTGCGCGACCTCGACTTCGGCGCCGCCGGCACGGACGACGTCACGGCGCTCGGCGACCCGACCGTCAAGGGTTCGCGGTCGTCTTCACCGACCGGCCCTTCCGCGCGCGCCACCTCGTCTCGCTGTCGGCCGGGCTGTCACTGCCGCTGGCGCAGCCGACCCGGCGCTACCCGAGCGGCGCGCCGATGATCCCCGAGCAGCAGCCGGGCGCCGGCGCGCTGGAGCTGCTGGGCGGCGTGGCCTGGGACGCCTTCCTCGCGCCCTGGTCCTTCCACCTCGGCGTGGCCGGCGCCTGGACCTCGAGCGCGCGGCGGCACGCGCGCGAGCCGCGCGCTGACGGCGACGAGCCTCCAGCGCCAGCTCGGGGCGCGCGTCGCGCTGCGCGCCGCGCTCGAGCTGCGCCTCACCGGCCTGGCGTTCGACCAGGGCCGCGCCGTGCCCGAGGCGCGCGGGGCCATCCTGGTCGGCGGCGGCGACGTGCTGCTGGCGCCGGTCGGCGACGTGACCTTCACGCTCGGCGTGCGCGTGCCGCTGCTCGAGGCGTTCGACGGCGTCCACGCCGAGGGCGTCGCGCTGCAGGCCGGCTTGACCTGCGACTTCCGGTGACGTGACATGCCGGCCATGGCGCGGAACGGAGAGGCGACGCTGGTGTGGCTGGTGCGACTGCGCTGGTTCGCCATCGTCGGGCAGCTGGCGTCGATCGCCGGCGCCATGGCGCTCACCGACGTGCCGCTCGAGCTGCACGCGCTCTTCACGCTGGTGGCGGTGTCGGCGCTCTCGAACGTGGTGCTGCACTTCCGCGCGCGGCGCGGCCCGGCGACCCCGCGCGTGGTGTTCGCGGTGCTGGCCGGCGACGTCGTGCTGCTGACCGGGCTCCTGCTCGCGGCCGGCGGCCCGATGAACCCGTTCTCGGTCTTCTACCTCGTCAGCGTGGCGCTGGCCGGCGTGCTGCTCGGGCCGCGCGGCGCCTGGGCGCTGGCCGGCCTCACCACGCTCGGCTTCGCGGTGCTGTTCATCCTGCCGAGCGGGCCGATGGATCTGCACTCGCAGCACATGCACGCCTCCCCGCTCCACCTCTACGGCATGGGCGTGGCGTATCTGCTCGCGGCCGCCTTCGTGGCCTACTTCGTGGCCGGCGTGGCGCGCGCGCTGCGGCGCCGCGAGGCGGAGCTGGCCGAGCTCCGCGCCCGCGCCGAGAAGAACGAGCGCGCGCTGGCGCTGGCCACCTTCGCCACCGCCGCCGCCCACGAGCTGGGGAGCCCGCTGGCCACCATCGCCGTGGCCGCGGCCGAGCTCGAGCGCGCCGCCGAGGGCGCCGCGCCGGCCTTGCGCGAGGACGCCGCGCTCATCCGCCAGGAGGCGCTGCGCTGTCGGAACATCCTGCTCGAGCTCGGGCAGCGCGGCGGCAACCTCGCCGGCGAGGCGCCCGAGCCGACCACCGTCGCGGCCGTCTTCGCCGCGCTGGCCGAGAAGCTCGACGCCAGGAGCCGCGCGCGCCTCGACGTGGCGCCGGACGATCAGGCGCTGGTGGTGCCGCGCGGGCCGCTCCTGCAGGCGCTCGGGAACCTGGTCCGGAACGCGCTCCAGGCGACGCCGGCCGGCCGCGTGCGCCTGGCCGCCGAGCGCCGCGGCGGCTTCGTCGCGCTCGCCGTCGCCGACGACGGGCCCGGCTTCGCGCCCGAGGTGCGGGCCGAGCTCGGCACGCCGTTCGTGTCGACGCGGCCAGGCGAGGGCCTCGGCCTCGGGCTGCACATCGCGCGGCGCGTGGCCGACGCCACCGGCGGTCGGCTCGAGGTGCGCGCGGCGAGCCCCGGGCCGGGCAGCGTGGTGGCGCTGGTCATCCCGCTGGACGTGGTGGCGCCGGCGGTGGGCGCGTGAGCGTCGACGGCAGCGCGCCGAGCGCCGCGCAGAGCCTGCTCGTGGTCGACGACGACCAGGTGCTGCGCGAGCGCCTGGTGCGCGCCTTCCGCGACCGCGGCTTCGACGCCGCCGGCGCCGCCGACGGCCACGAGGCGCTGGCGCGGGCGCGCGTCGAGAGCCCCGAGCTGGCGGTGGTCGACCTCAAGATGCCGGGCCCGAGCGGCCTCGAGGTGGTGCGCGAGCTGCTCGCCATCGACCCGGCCACGCGCGTCGTGGTGCTCACCGGCTACGGCGGCATCGCCACCGCCATCGAGGCCATCCGCCTCGGCGCCGTGCACTACCTCGGCAAGCCCACCACCGCCGACGAGATCCTGCGCGCGCTCGAGCGCGGCAACGGCGCGCCCGCGGCCGCGCCGCCGATGGACGCCGACGCCGTGCCGAGCTTGGCGCGCGTCGAGTGGGAGCACATCCAGCGCGTGCTCCACGACTGCGACGGCAACGTGTCGCTGGCGGCGCGCCTGCTCGGCGTCCACCGCCGCTCGCTGCAGCGGAAGCTCGGCAAGCTGCCGGTGCGACGCTGACGGCGGCCGCCGCCGCCGCTCACTCGAGGCTGAAGTGGAGCGGCGCGGCCAGCTGGTACGGCCCCTCGGCGACGACGTTCTCCTGCAGGTAGGCGCTGGTCACGGTCAGCGTCAGCGCCTTGCCGGCGGCGGCCTGGAGCTTGGCCCAGGCGGCCGCGTCGGGGGTCCAGCCGAGCTCGGTCGTCAGCGCCTCGATGGCGCAGTCCTCACCGGCGACGCCGATCTGCACGTAGTAGATGTCGTCGGTGATGGGCGGCAGGTGGCGCGGCACGCGCCCGCTCGGGGCGATGTCGAGCGCGATGGGCGAGGTCCAGGCGAAGGTCGGCGGGCCGCCGTCGGCGGAGAGCACGGCGCCCTCGGTCGGGCTCGTCAGCGTCACCGCGTGCGGGCTGCCGACCTCGGCCGTGGGCAGCGCGTCGAGGATGGCGCGCCAGGCCTCGTCGCTGGCCTTGCCGCCGTAGGCCGGCTCGGGGCAGTCGCCGTTGGGGTCGGGCTCGGCCTCGTCGCTGCAGGCGCTGACGAGGGCGAGGGCGAGGCCGGCCAGGGTCGAGGTGAGGGAGAGGGCGAGTCGGGTGCGTCGCATGATGAAGCGCTCCAGCAGGCTGTGGCCGTGGCTCACGGCGCGGCGCATCCTATGCGGCGGCGCGCCGGATGGCATGCGGCAAATCGTCGCAGCGCGCCTTCACGGCGCGGCGGCGAACGGATCGGCGAAGCGCGGGTCGGCGAGGAACGCCTCGTCGGTGAGCGCGGCCAGGAAGGCCTTCAGGTCGGCGCGCTCGTCGGGCGTCAGGCTGAAGCCCTTGACGAAGGCTTTCTTGAGCGGGCTCGCCGAGCCGACGCCGGCGTCGGGCCCGTCGGCGATGGTGCGCCCGCCGGCGGCGTAGTGGTCGAGGACGCCGTCGATGTCGGCGATGCTGCCGTCGTGCATGTAGGGCGCCGTGACCATGATGTTGCGGAGCGTCGGCGCCTTGAAGCGGCCCATGTCGGCCGGGTCGTGGGTCACCTTGTAGAGGCCCTGGTCGATGGCCGGGTAGGCGCCCTGGCCGTCGAGGTTGTAGAGGCCGGTGTTGTGGTAGGCGATCTCGGCGAAGGGCTTGCCGGCCGACGTCACCGAGCTCGCGAAGTCGAAGCCGGCGTGGCAGTGGAAGCACTCGAGCCGCTCGCTGAAGAAGAGGTCCATGCCGCGGAGCGCCGACTCCGACATGGCGCTCGGGTCGTGCTGGTACCAGAACTTGTCGTAGGCCGACTGGCCCGAGATGAGCGTGCGCTCGAAGGCGCCGATGGCCATGGTGATGCGGTCGATGGTGACGCGGCCGTCGCCGTCCGGGAAGGCCAGGGCGAAGCGCTCGGCGTAGTCGGGGTCGGACTGGAAGCGCTGGACGACCTCGACCTCCTTGCCGGCCAGGCCGAGCTCGACCGGCGTCTCGCCGAACATGGGGGGCGTGGCCTGCTCCTCGAGGAAGACGTGCAGCGGGTTGGCCCAGGTCTGCACCGAGTTGTAGGCGGCGTTGGTGAGGCCCATGGCGTTCCGGAAGTGGGCCTCGCCGGTCGAGCCGACGCTCACCGCCTTCGGCTCGGCGAAGCCGTGGGCCTGGATGTGGCAGCTGGCGCAGGCCTGCGTGCCGTTGCCCGAAAGGCGCTTGTCGTAGAAGAGGCGCCGGCCGAGCTCGACCTTGTCGGCGTTCATCGGGTTGTCGGCGGGCACGAACGGCTCGGGGAAGCCGGGCGGCAGGTCCCACAGCCACGGGTCGGGCGCGGCGCCGCCGTCGTCGCAGGCCGGGGCGAGCGGTGCGGCGAGGCCGACGACGAGCAGGACGGCGCGCGCGCTGGCGGCGCTGAGCGGGCTCACGGCGCCCCCTTCACGAAGACGACCTGCGGCCCCGGCGCGGCCACGCCGTCGAAGGGCAGGCCGAAGCGCGCGAAGGTGGTCGGGCAGTCGGCGTCGTCGAGGTCGGACATGCAGCCGGCCGACGGCGGCTGGTTGGCCTCGAGGTCGCTCGCGGCGAGCAGCGCGCCGACGTCGACCACGACGACGTCGCGCGCCGGGTCGAAGGCGGGGAGGTCGATCGCGGCCACGTTGTCGTCGCTGCAGGTGATGGCGCCGGCGCCCTCGCGCGTGCAGCCGATGCTGCCGAGGTGCACGCTCCAGCCCGCGCCGGAGGCGGTCTTGCCGTCGAGGCGGAAGAACTTGTAGCCGAGCGTCCAGCCCCAGAACATGCCGCCGAGATCGAGCGGCGGGACCGCCGTCGCGGTGTCGAGGTGGTCGAGCGCGGGCGGCACGCCGAGGGCGAAGCGCAGGCCGACGTAGTCGCCGGGCGGTGCCGTGCCGACGACGCGGTCGTTCGTGTCGGGGGTGCCGTTCTGGCAGGCGCCGGTCTTGTCCTCGAAGTCGAGGAGCGCCACGCCCGAGCCCTGCCACTTGCCGTCCGCGGCGAGCGTCACCGGCGTCTCGGCGCCGTCGCTCGCGACGAGCCGCAGGTCGTGGACGTAGAAGCGCAGGTCCTCGAGCGTGAAGCTCGTGTGCGAGCTGCCGACGTCGGGGTAGGTCGGGCCGCAGGCGACGGCGGCGTCGCCGATGCGCGCGGCGAAGCGGACCGCAACCGGCGTCCGCGCCGCGCCGTCCGAGTCGCAGGCGGCGAGCGAGGCGGCGAGGGGCGCAGCCAGCGTCCAGATAAAGGAGCGGAAGCGGGGCGACGGTGACCTCGAGGTGCGCACGCGCGGACCGTAACGCTCGGGCCGCGGCCAGCGCAATCGTCGCGGGCGCGGGACCGTGGCGGGGTCGGTCGCGGCGTTGCGTGGAATCGATGTGGAGGTCGCGTGGCGCGATCGCCCACCACGGAGTGCGCATGCTCACCGACCCCTCGAAGTCCCGCGACATGCCTCGAGCGTCGTCCAGCTACGAGGTGCCGGAGCGGCGGAGCTCGCGCGAGCTCACCGGGCTCGGCTCGTTCGAGGCGCAGGTGGAGCACCTGAAGCCGTCGGGCGGGCTCGAGCAGAAGCTGACGCCGAAGGACGACGAGCACTCGGGCGAGAGCTCGGTCGGCACCGTGCCGAGCGCGCGCCAGCTCGTGGCGATGGCGCTCCGGCTCGGGGCCGAGCTCGACGAGGACTTCGTCGACGGGCTGATGCTCGACGACGAGGAGGTCGACGCCACGCCCGTCGTCAAGTTGGTGGCGCCGGTCGTCGCGGCCTTCCTGAAGCTCAACCCGACGTGGCAACCGAGGTACTACCTCGGCCGCCGCATCGCGTCGGACGCGCCGACCTCCGCCGACGACGTCGTCACCACCATCCTCGAGCAGGACGTCGACGCGGCGCTCACCGTCCCCGACGCCTTCCCCAAGGCGCAGCGGCTCCAGGCCGAGCGCCGCGAGGAGCAGCTCGAGCGCCAGCGCCAAGCCGTCAAGCGCTTCGAGGCGCAGCGGCGCCAGTGGGTCGCCGACGAGCTCCTGGTGGAGCTCGAAGACGGGCCGTCGGCCTGGGTGGAAGACGTCGTCGCCGTCATCGACGCCTATCGCCAGGCCAACTCGCGCATCCTCGATGTCGCCCGGACCTACCGCGACCTGGCCGAGCGCGTCGCCGAGCTCGGCGCCAAGTCGCGGCCGCACATCTCGGCGCTCATGCTCGGCCTCCACCCCGAGGCGACGGTGCCGGAGTCGGTCGACCCCGACGGCGCGCGCGTGCAGCAGCTGCAGCGCCTGAAGGAGGAGGAGGACCGGCGGCGGCGCGAGGAGGAGAACGACCTCGTCGAAGACAAGCGCGCCAAGGCTCAGGAGTCGCTGCGCGACGATCGTCAGCGCGAGCGATCGGCCATGCTGGTGAAGGGAGCGCAGTCGCTGCACGGCGAGCTCCGCTGGTGCGCGTCGGGGTTCGAGGGCGGCAAGCTGTCGGCGACCGACCTCGAGTGGTACCGCGACCACGGCGTGACGCCGCCCTCCGACAAGGTCGGCAGGGGCGACCCGCGCGGGCGCCAGGTGATGAAGTCGAGCGACGAGGTGGTCGACAACGCCTTCACGCGCTGGATCCGCTGCGACCGCGCCTACGACCCGAGCTACAGCGGCAAGCCCGCGCCCGAGCCATCCTTCGGGTCGTTCATGAACTGCTGGGAGGGCGTCATCTTCGCCGCCTTCAAGGCCGGGCTCATCGGCAAGGAGGGCATCATCGAGATGTACAAGCACTGCCGCGCGCAGAAGGACCCCGACTCGGCGCTCATGAACCTCCTCGGCTACGGCATCTCGGCCGAGGCCAAGCCGGGCCGACGCGAGCCGCGCGAGGGCGACATCCTGTTCTACGGACACAACGAGCACGTGGCCATCTACAAGGGCCAGGGCAAGGTCCTGCAGCTGTGGCACGACGGCCGCGCCAGCAACCTCTACACGTCGATCAAGAAGAAGGACGACCATCGCGAGAGCGACTGGAGCGAGCTCGAGATAGGCCACGAGATCCGCTTCGCGCCGAACCCGTTCTGAGCGGCGCGGCCATCAGCGGCGCGGCACGTCGGCGTGGCGCCGGTCGCGCGGGTTCGGCGTCGGGTTGACGTTGCCCGGGGTCGAGGTCGGCTCGGAGATGAAGCCCTCGCGCGAGCGCAGGTAGGCGAGCACCGCGCCGTCGGGCACGGCCTCGCGGTCGGCGAGCTCGGGCCGCAGGCGGCGCGCCATGTCGAGGACCTCGCTGCGCTGCGCGCGGCCGGCGCCGCGCACGCGGGCGAAGAAGTCGCGCAGGCGGGCGACCTCGGGGCCGTTGCCGTGCACGCGCGCGACGGCGGCGATCCTACAACCCGGCGACCGATCGCTGGACGCCGCTCGCTCTTCGCCCAGGGCGCGCCTTGACGGGCGGAGGCACCTCCAACATAGTCCGCGACCTCACGCGAGGGGGACGCGATGGCTCGAATCCATTGGTGCATTGTCGCACTGGCGCTCTCGGCTTGCGGCAAGGGCGGAGCGCCCGACGCGGCCTCGCCGGACGCCGGGTCGCCGGCCGCGGGCGCGACGACCGAGAGCGGTGCCTTGCCTGGCGCGCCCGCCGAGAAGGCGTGGACCCCGCTCCGCGCCGAGCGACCGAGTGGCCCGCCGCCGCGTCCGACAAGCTCGGCGAGAGCGTGACGGTGACCGGGCTATCGCCCGAGTCGCCGACCGCCGAGCACTGCGGGGCGGGGCTCGTGAAGTGCGCCGGCGCCTTCGCGCTCGGGCCCGACGGCATGGTGCCGGTGCGCGTCTCCGGCCCGAAGGGGACCATCGTGAGCCTGCAGCGCGCCTGGGTCGTGCTCGGCGACGAGCCCGTCGACACGCGCATCGACCTGCTCTCGACGCTGCTCCTCCTGAACCTCGACAGCGCCGCCGGCCCGGCGCTGGTCGACGTCACGGTCACGGCGCCCGACGGCTCGTTCGCGTCCGGCGACCTCGGCCTCACGAGCAAGATCGTGAGCGACGGCCTCCTGCGCGTGGCGCGCGGCCAGGGCGGCTTCGTGCTCCCGGGCGAGCCGCCCGCGCCGCCGAAGCCCGCCCGCGCCGTCTACTTCGACGCCAAGCCGGAGCTGGCGTGGTCGGCGGATCAGAAGGGAGCCTCGGCGCCGATGCTGGTCCAGACCGACGTCATCGTCGTGCAGGAGACGAGCATCCGCGACGGCGCCGCCTGCCACTACGCGAGCGAGGACAAGGCCGACCACCGCACGCTCTACCCGCACGCCGCCGACGCCACCTTCAGCGCCTACGATCGGAGGAGCGGCAAGAAGCTCGGCCAGCGCCACTTCCAAGGACCGATGAGCGAGTGCCCCGCCAGCATCGACTCCGACACCGGCAGCCTGCCCGTCTTCGAGAACCAGGCGGCGACCGACTGGCTGCTGGCGCTGACGCCGGGCGATGCGCCGGCCGAGCCCATCGAGCCGCGCAACGCCCAGGAGCTGCCGGCGACGGCGCTCACGCCGCCGCCGCTCGAGCCCGCCGAGGCCGGCCGCATCGCCGCGGCGCTGGCGGGCCTCGGCTACCTCGTGCGCCCCGACGTGCAGCCGCTCGGCGGCGACGGACCCAAGGGCTTCGTGCTCGAGGCGCGTCGCGGTCGCGAGCACATCGTGGTGAGCGCGCGCGACTACGCCGGGCTGCCCGGCGTCGTCACCGGCGACCGCCTCGCCGTCGGCGTCGCCGGCCTGCCGGCGGCCGCGGCGCAGGCGCTGGCCGCCAAGGTCGAGGCCGCCAAGCCCACCGGCGCGGCCGACCTCACGAGCCTGCTCGAGGGCGAGAAGCTCACGACCGGCGCGGTCTTCGAGGACCTCGCCAGCACGCGCGTCTACGCCGCGGCGGTGAAGTGCAAGGCCGCCGACGGCGCGCAGCCGGTCGTCGACGTGCTCGTCATCGACGACGCCGGCGCCGGTCAGTGCGCCCGCAGCGGCAGCCGCTACGTCTGCGCCGCCATGAAGCTCGGCAGCACCATCGACGTGCCCGCCGGCCTCACCAAGGTGCTGGCGACGTTCTGACCCGGCGGGGGGCGTCGCCGATCCCGGCGATGCCCAGGTCGCCAGGCGACCTCGGGACCGAGCCCGCCGCCGGCCTGGTCATTTCTTTCACGCGCGCCGCCGCCGCTCCCCGGCTCGCCGCGATGGGGTAGACTGCCGGGCCCGGACCGGAGGGTTGCATGACCCGAGCACTCACCCGCGCTCTCGACGAGCTCTACCTCGCCGACGTGAGCGACGCCGAGTGGCGCGCGCGCGTCGTCGCGTCGCTCGCGCCGCTGGCCGACGACCAAGGCATCGCGCTCATGAGCTTCGGCCGCGCCGGCCAGGCCATCACCCACTGCGAGGTCTTCGGCACGGCGCCGCCCGACTACCAGCGCTGGCTCGAGGCCGCCATCTGGCGCCTGCCCGAGCACCAGTTCGGGGTGGCCTTCGACCTCGCCCAGAGTGGCCGCACCATGTCGCGCATCCTGTCGCCCGCCGACTACGAGGCCTACCGCCGGGGCATCGCGTCGTTCGGCCTCGACGACCTCCTCGCCACCTTCGGCATCATCGACCGCGACGAGATCCTCGGTGCCTACGTGCCGCCTGCACGCAGCGGCGCAGCGAGTCGCGCGCGCGCGCGCGCCACCTGCGCCTGCGCGGCATCCACATGGGCACCGCCTTCCGCGCGCGCCGCCGCGGCGCGACGCGCGACGAGGCCTGGCTCGACCCCGGCGGGCGGCTGCTCGACGCCGTCGGCGAGGCGGTCACCGCGCGCGACTCGCTGCGCGAGTTCGTGAAGCAGCTCGACCGCGCCCGCGCCCGCCAAGGCGACGAGGCCGCGACGCTCGAGCTCTGGAGCGCGCTGGTCGAGGGCCGCTGGACCATCATGGACCGCTTCGACGCCGACGGGCGCCGCTTCGTGATCGCGCGCCGCAACGCCCCCGAGCTCGGCCGACACCTGGCGCTCACGCCCGAAGAGTCCGCCGTCGCGCGCCTCCGCGCCATGGGCCAGAGCTCGAAGCTCGTCGCCTACACGCTCGGCATGTCGCAGCCGATGGTGAGCCGGCGCCTCGCAGGCGCCCTCACCAAGCTCGGCATGAGCAACGTCGCCGACCTCGTCCGCGCCTACCAGCTCCTGAGCGACGGCGAGGGCGAGCCGTGAACGAGCGGCGCGTGCATCGCTTCCGCCACGGCGACGACGAGCTCCTCGTGGTGTCGGCGCCCGACCGCGCGCGCCCGCTGCCGCTCACGCCGTCCGAGCTCGAGGTCGCCCGCCTGGCCGCGAGCGGCCTCTCCAACCGCGACATCGCGCTGCGCCGCGGCCGCTCGCTGCGCACCATCGCCAACCAGATCGCCGCCGTGCTGCAGAAGCTCGGGCTGTCGTCGCGCGCCCAGCTCGGCGCGCTCGTCCTGCCCGACCGCTGACCGCCCCCTGGCGACCGCGACGGACCCCTGACGCAGCGACGCCGGTCCACGCCAGAGCGCGAACCGGCGTCGGGGCTTCACGTCGTCACTGGTCGGCGGTCTTCAGCGTGTAGGTCGCGGCCTTGTAGCCGTGCACGGTGATGTGCAGCACGCCGTCGTTGGCCGGCACCAGCGTCACGGTCTCGTTGCCGCTGCTGGTGTAGCCGCGCTGGTCGTAGACCGAGGTGGTCGGCGGCAGCGTCATGCGCACGTAGAGGTCGATGTCGGCCGGCGCGGTGGTGCGCACGACGACCGGCTTCCCGCCCTTCACGTCGAGGGTGTAGTCGACCATGGCGCCGAGCGCCACCGAGCCCGTCACGTCGAGGTGCTTGATGGCCACCGGCGGCGTGGTGGGCGGCGCCGCGCCGACCTTGGTGTAGCGGATGGTGAGCTTGACGTTGCTCGCCTTGTAGCCGTGGACCGACACGTAGTAGCTGCCGGCCGCGGTGGCGGTGCAGGTCTCCTCGCTCGAGCCGGCGTAGGGGCGGCAGTCGTAGGCCGACGTCGTCGGCTGGGCGCCCATCTTGACGTAGAGGTCGGCGTCGCCGGTGCCGGTCATGACCACCGAGAAGCCCGAGCCGACGTCGGTGTACGGGCCGAGGTGCTTCCACTCGTTGGCGGCCACCGTGACCTGCGCCTCGACCAGCGCGTTGTCGTTCGGGTTGCCGCCGGTCGGGTTCTCGGGGGCGACCGACGCGTCGAGCAGCGCCTTCACGTTGGCGTAGCTGATGGCGCCGCCGGCGACGGTCGTCGTGGAGCGGCCGGTCGGCAGCCACAGGAAGTCGGGGTGGGCGCGCTTGGCGGCGCCGATCCACTCGCCGCCGTTGACCTTGCCGTCCTTGTCGACCTCGAGGATGTACTCGTAGCGGTCGGTGCGCGTGTAGTGATCGATATTGGCGGCGAGGTTGCCGTCGGTCTCCGAGCTGGCCTCCGAGATGTAGTCGACCTCGAGCTTCACGTGGAAGAGCTTGGCCGCCTTGTCATTGAAGAGGTACTTGGTCGGGATGCTGGTCGCGGTCTTGGGGATCGACACCTTGACGTCGAACTTGGCCGGGCCGCTGTAGGCCATGGCCGACACGAAGAGCTGGGTCACGCCGGCCGGCACGAGCACCTCGCAGGTCTCGGTCGAGGTGCCGGTGTAGGGGCGGCAGTCGTAGACGGCGTCGGTCGGCTGGGCGCCGGCCTTCACGTAGAGGTCGACATCGTGCGCGTCGCCGGTCATCTCCACCTTGACGGTGGTGCCGGGGATGACGGTGTAGGCCGGCTGGTGGAGCCACGCGCCGGCGGCGAGGTCGGTGCCGCTGAACGTCTTCACGTCGAGCTCGCTCGGCGGCGCGGTGACGCCGACCAGGCGATTGGCGTCCTGGGCGCTGACCTCGAGCTGCTGGGTGATGCGGTAGCCGCGCAGCGGCTGGTTCCACACCTCGTCGTCGAAGGTGCGGTCCTCGACGAAGGCCTGCGCGCGCAGCCCGAGGTAGTTGGTGAGCAGCACGTGGTAGGTGCCGGGGTTCGTGTCCTTGCAGGCCGAGTCGCTGGCGATGGGGCGGCCGTAGGCGTCGTAGGTGATCTTGTTCTGGCCCTCGTCCTTCTCGCAGCGCAGCGACACGAACTTCGAGGTCGACTTGTCGTAGCTCAGCTCGACCAGCGCCTTGATGTCGTTCACCTTGAAAGTGACGCCATTCTTGGTGACGGCGTGCTGCGGCTCGGGCTCGAGGATCGACGCCGGGCCCCACGCATGGCAGATGCCCCACCAGGTCGGGATGCAGTAGCCGCTGTCCTTGCCCGGGCGCTTGGCGCAGCCCTCGCCGATATTGGCGTCACACTCGCTGTCGAGCTTGCACGCCTTGCGCGTCGAGTACTTCTCGATGCCGTGGTTCTTCGAGACCTTGAGCTCGGCGTCGACGACGTTGAAGGCCTTGCCGTACTTGGCGGCGGGCGAGTCGCTGGTGGGGCCGTCCCAGCGGTAGGCGATCGAGTCCTCGTAGACCGGCCAGTAGGACGCGGCCCAGGGGATGTTGGCGGCCTCGCCCTCGAGCGGCAGGTCGGCCAGGGTGAGCTTCAGGTCGGGCGTGAAGATGGCCGGGTTGTCGGCCGCGCTCCACTGGTCGGCCTTCCCTTCGGTGGCCTTGTCGACGACCTTCTCGTCGGGGGCGCCCTTCGATTCGTCGCAGGCTCCGAGGGCCATGACGGAGAGCGCGCCGGCGAGCGCGAAGGGGGCGACAAGGACGATACGAGACAAGCGATTCATCGGGACTCCAAGGCGAGCTGGCCAGGGCATCGAACGCCCGGCGTCGCGCCGCCTTGGCTGCAACATGGTGTCCACGAGGCCCAACGCATTTACGGGCACTTGAGCGACACGGCGCCGGGTCTGCAGACCCCAGGCCCGGTCGAAACGCCCCCCGCGAGGGCCGATCGGCGCCCTCAGCTGGGGCCTGGAGGCCTCAGCGCCTCGGCTCCGGGTCCGGCGGTCGCGGACCGGCGCGTCGGTGGAAGAGCCCGTCGAGCGCGAAGATGCCCGCGCCGCCGAGCGCGAAGGCGAGGAAGATGAAGCAGTAGAGGACGGCGAGCTCGCCCTGGTTCACGACCGGGACCCAGTGCCAATCGGCGAAGTCGCCCTTGAAGTGGCCCTGGAAGTAGGCGACCGCCATCTCGCCCGAGGCGAGGAACGCGGCGATGCGCGTGAAGAGCCCGACCGCGACGAGGAGGCCGCAGACGAGCTCGATGAGGCCGGCGAACCAGATCTCGGTGCCGACCGCCGGCATGGGCTGCGTGGTCCAGATGCCGAAGAGCTTCTGCATGCCGTGGCACGCGAAGAGGAGGCCGGCGACGACGCGGAGCGCCAGGTAGCCATAGGGCGCGGCGCGCGAGAGCGCGGTGTTCAGGCGACTCATGATGCTCCTCCGTGGGCCGGCCGTGGTGGGTCGGGGCGGGCCCGGGCGACGCGTCACGGTACGGGCGCCGGCCGCCGCGACAAGGCCGAAGTCCGGCCGGGGCCGCCGCGCGGACGCGACCGCGGGCTCGGGGTGGTCGCGCGACCGCGCCTCGGTCATCATGCAGCCATGCGCGCCATCGTCATGACGAGCCCGGGCCCGGTCGAGAACCTCCAGCTCGAAGACCTGCCGCTGCCTCCCGAGCGCGACGGCTGGGTGCGCATCCGCGTCGAGGCCTTCGGCCTCAACCGCTCCGAGCTGCACATGCGCCTCGGCCTGGCCGAGGGCGTCACCTTCCCGCGCGTGCCCGGCATCGAGTGCGCCGGCGTCGTCGACGCGGCGCCGCCCGGCAGCGGCCTCGCCGTCGGGCAGAAGGTCGTCGCGATGATGGGCGGGATGGGGCGCGCCTTCGACGGCGGCTACGCCGAGTACACCTCGGTCCCGCGCGCGCAGGTCGTCGCCATCGACACGGCGCTGCCGTGGGAGGTCGTCGGCGCGCTGCCCGAGATGCTCCAGACGGCGCACGGCTCGCTGACGACCGGGCTCGACCTCGCGCGCGGCCAGACGCTCCTCATCCGCGGCGGCACCTCCTCGGTCGGCCTCGCCACGGCCGTCCTCGCCAAGGACCTCGGCGCCACCGTGCTGGCCACGACGCGCCGCGCCGACCGCGTCGCCGAGCTCCTGCGCCAGGGCGTCGACCACGCCGTCGTCGACGACGGCCGCATCGCGCCGCGCGTCCGCGAGCTGGTGCCGGGCGGCGTCGACGCCGCGCTCGAGCTGGTCGGCACGTCGACGCTCCCCGACACGCTGCGCTCGGTGCGCGTCCACGGGACGGTGTGCTTCACCGGCATGCTCTCGAACGAGTGGCTCGTCCGCGACTTCTACCCCATCGCCTACATCCCGACGGGCGTGCGCCTCACCGCGTACGGGGGCGACGCGTCCGATCTGCCGGCCGAGGTCCTCGCGCGCTACCTCTCGGCCATCGCCGCCGGTCGCCTCGCGGCGCCGGTCGGCCGCGTGTTCGACGGGCTCGAGCACGTCCGCGAGGCGCACGCGGCCATGGAGACCAACGCCGCGGTCGGCAAGCTGGTGGTGCGGGTCCGCCATCCGGCCGCGCCGCCGCGCCGCGCCGGTTGAGCGCGGTCACGGTCGGTGGCATGGTCGAGCGGCCGTCCCCGAACCCGGACACGCCATGTCACCCATCGGCCATCGTCAGCACGTCGTCGGGCTGATCGAGACCGCGTACCGACCGAGCCTGGCGCCCGAGACCTGGCTCGACCAGGTCGTCGGCGCGGCGCGCGCGTTCGATCAGGGCCTCGGCGTCTTCGCCGCCTACGAGCGCTTCGACGCCGGCGGCCGCCAGCGGCTCGGCTTCCGCTCGCAGGGCAACCCCGAGCTCCAGCGCTTCCTGGCCGAGGTCAGTCCCCACTCGCAGCCCATCGCCGACCTGTTCGCGCAGCGCATGGTCACCGTCGGCAGCCTGAGGGCCATCATCGGCGAGCGCCACCCCGCGGCGCGCGACGCCTTCTTCGCCGCGCTGGGGCGCATCGGCATCGACGACCTCTGGGGCATCGGCGCCACCCACCCCGAGACCGGCTTCGTGCTCGTGCTGTGCTGGCCGACGCGCGCCGTCGTCGCGCCGCGCGGCTTCGGCTACTGGGCCCGCACCGGCGCCCACCTGGCGGCCGCCGTGCGCCTGCGCGGCGCCTTCGCGCGCCACGGCGGGGTCGATCCGGCGGCCATCCTCACGCCCGACGGACGCGTGGTCCACGCCACCGGCGTCGTCGCCGCACGCCGCGACGTGCGCGCGCGCCTGGCCGACGGCGTGCGCCAGAGCGAGCGCGCGCGCGGCTCCGAGCGCGCCGACGCGGAGCGCTCGCTCGACCTGTGGCAGGCGCTCACGGCCGGACGCTTCAGCCTGGTCGATCGCGTCGAGCGCGACGGGCGCCGCTTCGTGCTGGCGCTGCCCAACGAGGTCGGCGGTCCGTCGCCGTTCGCGCTCTCGGCGCGCGAGCAGGCGGTGGTGCGCTGGGTCCTCGACGGCGCCTCCAACAAGGTCGCGGCCTACGCCATGGGCCTGTCGCTGGGCGGCTTCTCGGGCCAGCTGACGCGCGCCATGCGCAAGCTGCACGTGCGCAACCGGACCGAGCTGCAGACGCTGGCCGCGCGCTCGCAGGGCGTGCCGTCGAGCCAGGCCGACCTCACCACGCGCGCGCTCGGCTACGCCGCGGTCCCGCTGGTGGCGGCGCCGGACGCGCCGCGCGCCGACGCGCCCCCCGAGCTGGCGGCGCTCGCGCCGGGCCAGCGCGAGCTGTTGGCGCTGGTGGCCGAGGGGCTCTCGAACCGCGCCATCGGCGAGCGCCTGGCGGTCTCGCCGCACACGGTGCGCAACCGGCTCGCGACGCTGTCGGCGCGGCTCGGCGGCCGCTCGCGCTCCGAGCTCGCGCGCCTGCTGTCGGGCGCCGGGTGAAGCAAAAGTACTAGTGTGCGCGCCGGCGCGTCCGGGTAACCTCGCCTCGAACGACACACGAGCGGGGTGGCGAATGGGCGACCGACTGAGCCAGGAAGGCGCCAACGAGACGCGCGTCGACGGTGAGCGCGAGGGCGAGGGCGAGGCCGGGGGGACGGCGGGCGCGATGCGCGCGGTCGCGTCCGGTGACGCCGGCGCCACGACGCCGCCGAAGCCGCCGCGCTACGGCGACGCCGCGGGCGCGTGCTACGCCGGGGGCGAGATCCAGGTCGAGGTGCCGTGTCCCGACGGCGGCCAGGCCGCGCTCGACGACGGCGAGGCGGCGCCGGCCGGCTACCGCTTCGATGGCCCGCTCGACCTGCACCTCACCGGCTTCGCGCAGGGGTCGGCGGTGCTGAGCGCCGAGCACCGGCGCGGCATCGGCATCCTGCGCGAGCGCAGCGAGGAGACGCTGAAGAAGGACCCGCGCGCCGCCGACCAGCTCCCGCCCGGGCCGACGCCGTGGTGGAAGATGATCAGCGCCGTCGAGGGCACGGTGTCGCCCGAGGGCAGCGAGGCGCGCAACGCGGCACTGGCGCACGAGCGCGCCGAGGCCACGGCGCTGGCGCTCATGACCCAGGCGGCCCAGTCGGGCGGCGACATGGCAGCGCCGGCGCTCACGGCGCGGCCTCCCGGCCCGCGCACCACGCCCCGGTCGGCCTGGCCCGAGCTGCGCGGGGCGTCGGTCGAGGCGCGCCTCCGCGACGACATCTTCGACCACCCCGTGGTGCGGCCGCCCGACAGCATGGCCGACGCCGCCGGCGCGGTGCTCGCGAGCGGCGCGCGCGCGGCCGAGTCGCAGCGCGCCCTGGAGCGCCCGAGCGGCGCCGGCGCGGGCGGCAAGGCGGCGCCCGGCCGACCGAGCGGGCACGAGGTGAAGCTGCCCGAGGTGAAGCTCGACCGGAACGGCGTGAAGGTGTTCTTCGTCGCCAAGGGCAGCGGCGTCGGCGACACGCTGACCACCGAGATGGAGCTCGGCGCCTCGCTCGAGAAGGAGATGCCGCTGCCCATCTCGCCCCTCGTCTACGGCCAGGTCGCCATCAGCGCCTCGCTGAGCGGCTCCGGGCGTCGCGTGCTGCAGCGCGGCAAGGGCGCGAAGGGTCGCTACGAGGGCAGCCTCGGCGGCAAGCTCGAGGGCACGGTGACGCTCAACCTCGGCACGCCGCCCACCGGCGTCGGGGTCATCGCGCTCTACGGTGGCGCCACGCTGTCGGCCTCGCTGGTGGGCGTCACCGTGAGCTACGACGAGGCCACCAAGCAGTGGGACGTGGCCGGCCTGAGCGGCGCCATCAAGGCCGCCATCGTGTGCGGCGTGAAGGCGCAGGTCAACATCTCGAAGGACTACCTGCCGAGCGGCTGGACCGGCACCTTCGGCGGCAGCTACGAGTACAAGCCGGGCGGCGACTACGAGCTCGTGAAGTTCGCCTACGGCGACGACGGCTTCGATCTCTCGGCCGGCGCCGACGTCGACCGCCTGGCCGCGTCCTTCGACGCCTTCTTCGCGCGCGCCAGCCAGGTGTCGGTGGTGCCGCAGCACCACATGGACGCCATCATGAACCAGGTCGATCGCGGCCAGATCGACTCGGCGCCGTGGAGCCGGCACATGGGCTCGAAGTGACGAGCGCGGGCCCGATCGCGGCGGCGGTCGGCGATCCCGCGCGCTACCTCGCCTTCGAGATGCAGCGCGTCGAGCGTCGCGTCGAGGCCTGGCTCGCCGCGCGCGACGGGCGCGTCGACTACCTGGTGCCGGCGCGCGCGCTGGCCGAGGAGCGGCTCTTGCTGCGCGCGGCCCGGGCCGACGCGGCGGCGGACGGCGTGGCGCTGCCGTTCGAGGCGCTGGTGCGGCGCTGCGGCCTCGGGCCGGCCGACGAGGATCTCCTCATGCTGGCGCTGGCGCCGCACCTGTCGCAGCGCGTGACGAGCCTCCTGCTCCACGCGCAGGGCACGGTGCTCAAGCCGCACGTCGAGCTCGGGCTGGCGCTCGAGCTGGTGGCGCCGGCGGCCGATCGCCTGAGCGCGCGCCAGCTGCTCGCGCCCGAGGCGCCGCTCGTCGCTCACCGCCTGGTGCGCGTCGAGCCGCCGAGCGACGGCGGCGCGCTCGCCGGCTTCCTGCAGTGGACGCTGCGCGGGGGCGACCACGTGGCCGCGTTCGTGTGCGGGCGCGACGCGCTCGACCAGCGCCTGGCCGGCTTCTGTCGCCGCGTGGCGCCGGCGCGCCGGCTGCACGACCTGGTGCTGGCCGGGCGCCTGACCGGCGTCGTCCACGCGCTCTTGGCGGCCGCGACCCAGGCGCCCGAGCGCCCCTGGGTCGCGCTCACCACCGGTCCGCGCCAGGCCGGTCGCAGCGCGCTGTGCGGGGCGCTGGCGGCGGCGCTGGCGCGCCCGCTGCTGCGCATCGATCTCGAGCGCTTGCCGCGGGACGGCGAGGCCGCGCTGCTGGTGCGCCACGCCGCCGACGTCGCGGCCTTCGACCGCGCCGTGCTGCTCTTCGACAAGCCCGAGGTGACGCTGGCGCGTCGCGCCGAGCTGCGCGGGGCGGTCGAGGCGGTGCTGCGCGAGCACCCCGGTCTGGTGGTGCTCGAGTGCGATCAGCCGGGCGAGCTCCCGCCCGGTTGGGTGTCGGCGGTGCACGTCGTGCTCGACCTCGAGCGCCCGGGCGTCGACGAGCGCGCGGCCATCTGGCGCACGCTGCTGGGCGAGGTCGCCACCGCGCCCGACGTGGCGCCGGGCGAGCTGGCCATGGCCCACGACCTGGTCGGCGGGCAGATCGCCCACGCCATCGACTGGGCGCGGCACCTGGCCGGCAGCCAGCGCTCGGCGGTGGTGCGCCAGGTCGATCTGACGAGCGGCGCGCGCACGCAGCTGCGCGGTCGGCTGGGCGACCTCACCGACGCCACGCGCGCGCGCCTCGGGCTCGACGATCTGGTGCTGGCGCCCGAGCCGATGGCGCAGGTGCGCGAGCTGCTCGGGGCGTGCCGGGCGCGCATGCGCGTCATGGATCGCTGGGGCTTCGCGCGCCGCCTGGCGACGGGCAAGGGGCTGGTGGCGCTGTTCGCGGGTGAGGCCGGCACGGGCAAGGCGCTGACGGCGGAGATCCTCGCGACCGAGCTCGGCGCCAGAGCCTGCACGCCAGGTGGCCATCCCCAAGATCGTCAGCAAGTGGGTCGGCGAGACGGAGCAGAACATCCGATCGGTGTTCCAAGAGCGCGCGCACCACGCGGTGTTGCTCTTCGACGAGGCCGACTCGCTCTTCACGAAGCGGGTGGCGGTCGAGCGCTCGCAGGACCACTTCCAGAATGGCAGGTGAACGCCTTGCTCCTGCAGGAGGTCGAGCGCTTCGAGGGCATCTGGTTGACGACAGCCTCGAGGCCAGCAACGGACAAGGCGTTCCAGCGCGCCGCTCTGTTCCGCATCGACTTCCCGGCGCCGGGCCCGGTCGAGCGCGCGCGCATCTGGCGGACGCTCCTGCCGCGCGAGGCCGACGTGGCGGGCCCCATCGACTTCGACGCGCTCGGCGACGCGCTCGACCTCTCCGGCGGGCAGATCAAGAACGCGGTGCTGCGCGCCGCCTATCGCGCCTGCTCGGAGGGCGCGGCGCTGTCGCAGGCACACCTGCTCGAGAGCGGCACGCGCGAGGCGCCTCCAGAGCGCCGGCAAGCTCGTGCGCGTGGCGCCCCGTCGCGCGCCCCCACCTTCATGGCGGCGTCGGTTGTGCTAGCCTGAGCGCGCCGCGCCACCCACGGCGCGGCCGGACGACCATGCGCCCTTCCGCGCTCTCGTGCCTGGCGCTCGCGGCCCTCGCCGCGTGCGGCGCACCAGAAAGCCGGACCCCGCGCCGGCGCCCGTGTCCCCTGCGCCCGCCGCCGACGCTGCCGCGCCCACGCCCGCGCCCGCCGCCGACGCCGCGGCGCCGGCAGCGGCACCCGACGCCGCCGCGCCCGCACACCCGCCGCCGACGCCGCCGCGCCCGCGCCGCCGCCGACGCCGCCGCGCCCGCGCGCGCCCGCCGCCGACGCCGCCGCGCCGCACCCGCCGCCGACGCCGCCGCGCCGCCGCCCGCCGCCGACTCTGCCGCGCCCGCGCCCGAGCCGAGCGAGGCCGGCGTCGTGCTCGCCGGAGCTCCGGCCGCTGCCGGTCACGATCCAATATGACGTCGACGGCACCGGCGTCGCGTGCCGGCCACCGGCGCGGGGCTGCCGGCGGCGCGACGACTTCGACGTCACGTGCACGCCGGACCCGACCACGGTCGACTGGTGCATGCGCGACACCTACCACTGCGCGACGACGAGCGTCGCCGAGCAGTGGCATCCGACCGGTTGTTACCTCGCGAGGAAGACCGGCCTCTGGTACTTCGATGCGTGTCCGACGGGCGCCGAGGTGGCGGCGGCCATGGCGGCTCCGGAGAAGGCGGGCGGCGTGCTCGAGCTGCCGGCCGACCTGCTGCAGCCGAAGCCGGAGGGCGACGTCCCCGACCCCGAGAACGCGACGACGATCGACCAGGCCAAGGGCGTCGCCTGTGCCAAGCAACACGAGAACGGCATGTCGAAAGAGGCGGAGAACGAGATCTGCCGATCGCTGGCCGTGGGCCCGCTTTCGATCAGCGGCTCGTCGGTCGAGATGGGGCAGACCTCGTGTCAGGCCGCCAGCACGCTCGACGCCGTCGAGCCGGGGCTCCATCCGGCGCGCTGCATCCACGAGGCCGAGGTCGTCGGGACCTGGCGCTTCACGACCCGGGTGTACCGGGCCAAGGACGCGAAGGCGCTCGGCGCGCAGGGCCACTACGTGCTCGACGTGAAGCTCGGCGACGGTTGCGCGCTCACTGCCAGGCTCGAGAAGCGCGGCATCGGCGGCAAGATGTTCGCGCCCGACGAGGTGCAGACCGGCACCGGCACGCTGGCCCAGGACTGCGAGCGCAGCGACGACGGGACGCGCTGCTATCGCCTCGAGACGCGCCTCGCCGACAAGGCCGGGAAGGGCTTCGACGCCGTCTACACGCTGCTCCTCGACGCGAGCGCGAAGCGCGTCGAGGGCGGCTGGCAGTACCAGCACGCCGACCTCGACACCTTGGGCTATGGCGGCCTCCTCCAGGGCGACCGGGGCGCCGGCGACGCCCCCGCTCGCTACGCCATCAAGGACGGCGACGAGCGGGTGTGCCTGGCGCGCGCCGCGCGGCTCTGGCTCGACGACACCGGCCGGCTGAGCACCTACCGCTGGGCCCCGCGCGACGACGCCGTGGACGCCTACGAGGACTGCATGGCGCCCTTCCGCAAGGCGTTGGAGCAGCCCGAGTAGCCGGGACCGGCGCCGCCGCCCGGAGAGCGGTCAGCGCTCCCCCGCGAGCGCCACGTCGTCAGGGTGTCGCGCGCTCCAGGTCGAGGATGTCGGCGGCGGACTTGCACGGGCCCTCCGCGCTGCTCGGATCCCTGGCGCCGAACGGGACCGCGCCCGCGGCGGACTTCTTCAGGCTGTCACAGTCGTCTCGGGCGATGCCTTCGAGGGGCTTCGCGCAGACGGTCGCGATGAGCTGCTTCATGCGCTTGCACTCCGGGCCGAGCTCGAGCCTCTGGCCGTCGTCGGCGATGGTCTCGCTGCGCGCGTTCTCCGCGATGCAGAGATCGTTGGCGGCGTCCCAGTCGGCCTGGGTCTTCAGCGTGCCGAGCTTCGCCAGCGTCTGCCGCAGCTCGGCCTTGATGTCGTCGGACAGATCCGGCGACGCGAGCCGCGCGTCGGCGCTGGAGAGCACCGCGAGGCAGTTGGGGCTGGGTCTGGGTCCCGGCGAGCACGCGCTGACGAGCGCGGACGAGAGCGCGACGACGACCATTCGCTCAGTGGAAAGCATGGGATGCGCTGTAGGCCAGCCGCGCTCGACGCACAAGCCCGATACGTCACCGCCGCGGTCGGGGCGCTCGGCTGCGACACCTTCTTCTGCGCGGGTGAGCCGCACTGCTACTATGGGCTCCTGAGCTGCCCGCAGCTCGACGACGTCCCGTTCGACATGTTGCGCCGCCACAAGCCCATCCTCGCGACCCTCTTCGGCCACCCCGAGCTGAGCCACTCGCGCGCGCTCGCGGCCTATCTCGGCGAGCCCGTCGCGACGGCGAGCGGGTCCGCGACCTACGAGCGGGATGGCGCTCGCCTCGCCGTCCGCTTCGACGGCGACGTGGTCCAGGCGATGAAGCTCTTGCTGGACGCACGCAGCATCAGTGGCAGCGCGGGACCATGACCGAGCCCGGCCCGCGGACCATGGTGTCGCTCGAGAGCGACGACTCCGAGCCGAGCGCGAGGCGCCGGTCCGACCAGCGCCGGTCTGTACGTGCTCGCGCCCGAGGGTGGGGCGCCTACGCCATTCGGCGCGCGCTGACGCGGCGGCACCCGCAGGGGGCGGGCGCGGGGACCTCGATGGCGTCGCTGTGCTCGCGCCGTCAGGGCGGCGCCGAGGATGGCTCTCGAGAGGCGAAGGCTCGCGCGCTCACTGCGCGATGATCGAGCCGAGGCCGCTGTAGACGTAGAGGTCGTTGGGCAGGTCGGCGCAGGCGCCCACCCACCAGTTGTTGGTGCTGGTCGGCTGCACGAGGCCGCTCAGGGTCACGCTGCGCTCGACGTTGGCGACGAGCGTGACGTTGACCTCGATGTTCGTGCCGACCGCGTCCTTGATGGGGATGCCGACGCCGGTCGCGGTGGTCGAGTAGCAGAGGTTGAACGGAGCCGTGTAGCCCTGCGGCGCCTTCACGTTGAGCGTGACCTGCACCAACGCGCCCGCCGGCTTCACCAGGACGCGCGCGTACGGCTCGAGCATGACCCAGCTCGCCTTGAGGTGGCGCGAGCCGTCGACGTTCATGAAGCTCAGACCCGTGATGCCGGAGATGCTGCCTGCGGGGCCGGTCGCGCCGACGAGGCTCGTGCGAGGCGTCCGCGCCGTGACCGGCGCGCGCCGCTCATGGCGCCGTGGCGGGACCCTCCGGCTTCGGCGCCGCGCCGCCCGGCACCGCGCCGAGCTGCTCGAGCCGGCCGAGGTTGTCGGCGTAGTCGCGGTAGCGCTTCATCTTGCCGCCCTCGAAGCGCGCGAACGCGATCGTCGGCAGCGTGACCTTCCGCTGCTCCCCCGGGATGTCGCCCATGCCGCCCTGCGTGAAGCTCACGGTCTGGACCGCGACGATCCAGTCGCCCGCGCCGGCGAGCTCGTCGACGGTGATCGTGAAGGCGCCCATGTCGCCGAGCTCCTTCCGCATCGCGGCGACGTTGGCGGGCTTGCCCTGGAGGGTCTGGCCGGTCGACCCGTCGACCCGCGCGAGGTCGTCGGCGGCCACGGCGTCGAAGAACGCCTCGACCGTCGTCGCGTCGAGCTTCTCGGTGTGGGTCTTGTAGAGCTCGGCGTTCGCCGGGTCGAGGGGGCCCTTCACGAGCTCGGTCGTCTCGGCGAGGACCGCGGGCCGCGACGTGCCGGGCACGAGGTTCAGCTGGGTCAAGAGCGACGCGGCGTCGAAGACGCTCCACGCCTGGTCGACCTTGCCGTCGGCGCCGTAGTGGAGGAGGAAGGCGCAGTCGACCGCGACCGCCTTGTCCACCGGCTGGTGGTTCTCGATGACGCCCGCGGTCGCGCTCCAGGTCGCCTCGACGGCGACGAGCACGCCCATGTCGACGACGCGCGACGCCTTGAACGCGACGTGCTGCATGCCCCTCTCGATCCCGTGGTGGAACTGGATGAGGGCCGCCTTGCCGCGGATCGGCTCCTCGACGAGCGGGTTCCCGAGCTCGGTCCACACGACGCTGTCGGCCATCGCCGCGAACGCCTGCTCGTAGTCGCCGGCCGAGTACGCCGCGAGCGCCTTCGTGATCTCGGCCAGCCGGTCGACGGCGGGCGCGGCCGCGGCATCGGCGGCGGACGCGCTCTTCGCAGGCTCCGGCGCCCGCGTCGGAGCCGGCGCCTTGGTCGGCGCGGTGGTGGTCGTGGAGGCGGTCGGCTCGGCGGGCGCCGCGGCCTTCTCGCCGCAGGCGTTGGCAGCGAGGCCGAGCGTGGCGAGCAGGGCAATCATCAGTCGCATGGGATTCCTCGGGTTCGGTGCGTGTGCCCCGGAGGGGCCGATGCGGCCGCGGAGGGCTCGCGAAACGTCGGTTCGAAGCCTCGCGCGGAGACGAGAGACACAGTCATCGCACCGACTCGGTGGGGCGAGCGGGTGAGGGAGACCCTCAGACAGTGGTGGGGCCGCCGAGGGCTCTTCGACTCAGAGGTCGCGATCGCAGTGCGACAAGAAGAGGCTGCGGCCCGGAGCACAGGTGGCACGGACTCCGTAAGCGGCGCGCGAAGACGAGGTCGCAGGTGCGCCTGGCGGCGACCACTCGTAGAGGCCAGGCGTGACCATGACGGGTTGGC